>NZ_CP066802.1:0-1282090 GCF_016598775.1 Actinomyces weissii
GCGGCAGCTGTACACAGGCCGTGCGCAGCGCTACCCCCAAGCCTGTGGACAAACCTGGGTGTGTACGCCGTAGATTGTCCCCGTCTGTGGACAAGCCTGTCGACAACCCTACGTATAGGGCCATCCGATAGGCTCTGCAGGTTCTGACCAACACCGGTTGCGGACAGCCTTGCGCCGTCCGGGCCACGACCCGCGGCTGACGGCAGCCAAGGCAGTGAGAAGAGGTCCTGACGTGTCTGACTCAGCGACGACGCAGTGGCGCGACGCCTGCGACATCCTCACTGCCACCTCTGGACTGGGCCCCGGCAAGCTCTCGATCATCCGCACCACCAGGGCCGTGGACGTTGACGGGACCATCGTGCTGATCGTCGGCTCGGCCTTTGCCCGGGACGTGATCGCCAACCAGGCCTACGAGCAGATCAAGGACGCGCTGCGGCAGGTGCTGGGACGGCCGGTGGACGTGGAGGTGACGGTGGACACCTCCTTGGAGACCGCACCCGCCTCCTGGCTGGCTAACCGCCCAGCCCGCACCGAGGTGCCCGCACCTGCCGCACCGCGCGCCCCCGTCACCCCCGTGGCCGTGCAGGTCAGCCGCGAGGAGGCCAGCACCTCCAGCCTACCCGGCTACCTGTCCACCACCAGCCCCACCGCCTCCACCGCGGCCACCCCGGTCGCAGGCCCTAGCGGCACCCCGCTGAACCCGCGCTACACCTTTGACACCTACGTCATGGGACCCTCCAACGGCTTCGCCTACGCCACCGCCGTGGCCGTGGCCGAGGCCCCTGCCAAGGCCTACAACCCCCTGTTCATCTACGGGGGCTCCGGCCTGGGCAAGACCCACCTGCTGCACGCCATCGGCCACTACGCCCGCAGCCTGTTCCCGGACATCAAGGTCACCTACGTCAACTCCGAGGAGTTCCTGTCAGACTTCATCAACTCGGTGGGCGACCAGGAGCGGATCGACGGCTTCAAGCGCCGCTACCGGGAGGTGGACATCCTCCTGATCGACGACATCCAGTTCCTCCAGGGCAAGGAGGGCACGCTGGAGGAGTTCTTCCACACCTTCAACGCGCTGCACACCGCCAACAAGCAGGTGGTGCTCACCTCCGACCAGCCTCCCAAGTCCCTGGGGGGCTTTGAGGAGCGGCTGCGCTCACGCTTCGCTGAGGGCCTGATCGTGGACGTGCAGCCGCCGGACCTGGAGACACGCACCGCTATCCTGTCCAAGAAGGCCCGGGTGGAGGGCCTGGACCTGCCCATAGACGTGCTGGACTACATCGCCTCCCGCATCACCACGAATATCCGTGAGCTGGAGGGGGCCCTGATCCGGGTCACGGCCTTCGCCTCCCTGACCAAGCAGCACGTGGACCGCTCCCTGGCAGAGAAAGTGCTCAAGGACATCATCACCGACCCCGGTGGTGAGGAGATCACCGTGCCGCTCATCATGGCGCAGACCTCGGACTACTTCGGCATCACCATCGACGAGCTGTGCTCGCGCAAGCGCTCCAAGACCCTGGTGACCGCCCGCCACATCGCCATGTACCTGTGCCGCGAGCTCACGGACCTGTCCCTGCCGGTGATCGGCCGGGAGTTCGGCGGCAAGGACCACACCACGGTCATGAACGCGGACAAGAAGATCCGCACGCAGATGGCGGAGCGGCGCGAGACCTACAACCACGTCGCGGAGATCACCAGCCGGATCAAGCAGGCGGCCCAGGCCCCCCGCAGCGCCTGAGCCCTGCCGCAGCCTGTTCCCCTGCCTGAGTGCAGGCTCCCTGCTATCCACCGGCTGTCTGCGCGTCCAGCCCCTCTGCCGCTGCGGCGACGCCGTAACGCCGCGCCTGTCCGTCTGCCCCCAGGACTGACACCTGCCTTCCAGCCGCTGGCCAGACACTGACAGAAGCCGCTGACAGACCTGTGTACAGCGCTTGGGACAAGACGTGGACAAGTCGCCTCCAGCCTGTGCAGCGCTGCCGGGTGCCTGTGTAGTTACAAGATCGCAGACTGTGCCCACCCACAGGCCCAGGCCGTACTCCACGGAAGCACACCCGTGTGCTTCCACAAGCCTGCTTGGCTGGATCAAGCCGCAAAGCTGGTACATCCACAGGATCCACAGCTGCTACTACAACTACTTACAAGAAACCTGGTCCACGGCGCATCTCCTCTCGGTACCATGGCCGCCACCACGGGACGGGGTACAGCCGGGCCAGGGACGGTGCGGGCACCTGCACCTCAGGCGACCGTCTGCAGCCGAGCCGCTAAGCCCCCAGCACAGGCCCTGCCGGTCGGAGCTGTGATTCGTCTACACTGCCTGCCAGTAACTCAAGCCACTGCCACAGGAGAGACAACGACCGTGAAGCTCAGGGTTGACCGCGACGTCCTCGCGGAGGCAGTTACCTGGACCGCCCGCTCACTGCCGCAGCGCCCACCGGTGCCCGTCCTGGCCGGGGTGCGTCTGGAGGCCAAGGGCTCCAGCCTGACCCTGTCCTCCTTCGACTATGAGGTCTCGGCCCGCTGCGAGGTGGCCGCAGAGGTCGAGGAGCCTGGGGTGGTGCTGGTCTCCGGTCGGCTCCTGGCCGATATCGCCAAGGCCCTGCCTGCCAAGCCGGTGGACCTGGAGGTGGAGGGCACCAAGGTGACCGTCACCTGCGGCTCAGCCCACTTCACCCTGGCGGCCATGGCGGCGGACGACTACCCCGCGCTGCCGCAGATGCCCGCCGTCGCAGGCACTATCGACGCCGGGGACCTGGCCAAGGCCGTGGCCCAGGTCTTTACCGCCGCCTCCCGTGACGAGACCCTGCCCATGCTCACCTCCGTGCAGATGGAGGTGGAGGGCAGCACGCTCACCCTGCTGGCCACCGACCGTTACCGCCTGGCCATGCGGGAGATGCAGTGGTCCCCCGATGAGCAGAGCATCTCCACCACCGCCCTGCTGAAGGCCCGCACCCTGTCTGACGTAGCCAAGTCCCTGACCAGCTCCGGTGACGTGACGGTGGCCCTGAGCGAGGACGGCTCCAGCTCCGCGGGCCTGATCGGCTTCGAGGCCGGCGGGCGGCGCACCACCTCCCTGCTGACCGACGGCGACTACCCGCCGGTGCGGCGGCTGTTCCCGGAGACCACCACCATCCACGCCACCGTCGGCAAGGACGAGCTGGTGGCGGCGGTGCGCCGCGTCAGCCTGGTGGCGGAGCGTTCCACCCCAATCCGCCTGAGCTTCACCCAGGGCACCTTGTCCCTGGAGGCCGGGCAGGGTGACGACGCCCAGGCCAGCGAGGAGCTGGTGGCCCACCTGGACGGCGAGGACATCTCCACCGCCTTCAACCCCGGCTACCTGCTGGATGGGCTGGCGGCCCTGAGCACCCCCTACGTGCGCCTGGACTTCACCCACCCCTCCAAGCCGGCGGTGCTCACCGGCATGGACGCGATCGGTGGCCAGGAGGACCCCAGCTTCCGCTACCTGATCATGCCGATCCGCTTCGGGGCCTGAGAGCCTTCCGCTCCGCGCCCCGGGCCCAGCAGGCATGTACGTCTCCGACCTCGCCCTGCAGGACTTCCGTTCCTATCGTGAGCTGCTGGTGCAGCTGGCACCGGGGCCGACGGCGATCGTAGGGGCCAACGGCCAGGGCAAGACCAACCTGGTGGAGGCGATCGCCTACCTCTCCACCCTCTCCAGCCACCGGGTGGGGGCTGACAGGGCCCTGGTGCGCCAGGCCCCAGCCGGTCAGTCCCAGCCCGCGGGCGCGGTGGTGCAGGCCAGGGTGGTGCGTGGCGAGCGGCCCAGCGTCCTGGAGATCGAGATCATCTCCGGCAAGGCCAACCGGGCCCGGCTCAACCGGGCCGCAGTGCGGCCCCGTGAGCTGGTGGGGATACTGCGCACCGTGGTCTTCGCCCCGGAGGACCTGCACCTGGTGCGTGAGGAGCCCGCGGTGCGCCGTCGTTTCCTGGACGACCTGGCGGTCCAGCTGACCCCCCGCCTGGCCGGGGTGCGTGCCGACCATGAACGGGTACTGGCCCAGCGGGCCGGGCTGCTGAAGTCCGCGCGCAGCTCGCGTACCCCCACCAGGAGCCTGCAGGCCACCCTGGAGGTGTGGGACGCCCAGCTGGCTGCGGCCGCTGCCCAGCTGATCGCCGCCCGCGTCCGGCTGCTGCGTCTGCTGCGCCCCTGGGTCAGCGCCAGCTACGAGTCCATCAGCCTGGGCCAGTCCGCGGCCCTGCCCGTCTACCGCTCCAGCCTGCTGGAGCAGGAGGGCGCTCCCGAGCCCCGCCCTGACGGGCAGGTGGAGGAAACCGAGAGCCAGCTGCTGGACACCGAGCGGACCACCGCCCGGCTGGTAGCGGCCATGGAGAGCCTGCACGCCAAGGAGATCGACCGGGGCGTGAACCTGGTGGGCGCCCACCGTGACGACCTGCTGCTGTTCCTGGGCGGGCTGCCTGCCAAGGGCTACGCCTCCCACGGGGAGCAGTGGTCCCTGGCCCTGGCCCTGCGCCTGGCCTCCTACCAGGTGCTGCGTCACGACGCGCAGGAGCTCAGCGGCGACGCCGAGCCGGTGCTCGTGCTCGACGACGTCTTCGCCTCCCTGGACAGCAGGCGGCGGCAGGCCCTGGTCGAGGTGGTCGCCGAGGCCCAGCAGGTGCTGCTGACCGCCGCCGTCGACGAGGACGTGCCCGCCCAGCTGGCGGGCAGCCGGTTGCGGGTGCAGGGCTCGGAGGTCAGCAGTGGCTGAGGACTGGGAGGCGGCTGGGGACGTCCTGGCCCAGCGGGCCCTGGCCCGTCAGGTCTCCGTGGCCTGGGACCGGGGCCTGGCGCGCCGTCCGGTCCGGGACCTGGCGGCTGCGGGACGGCTGGCCGCCAGGCGGCAGCGACCAGGCGCCAACGGGCAGGGCAGTGAGGCTGAGGCCGACCCCCTGGCCCCGCCCGCCCCCGGTCTGGCTCCGGGCAAGGGCCGTCCCGGTCCCAGCCGCTTTGACCCGCACCTGGCTTCCAAGGCCCTGCGGGCGACTGCCCGGGAGAAGGGCTGGGGCGGCAAGCTGCGCATGGCCATGGTGATCGTGCGCTGGGCGGAGATCGTGGGGGCGCAGGTTGCCGAGCACTGTGTGGTGGAGTCCTTTGAGGCCGGGGAGCTGACCGTACGGGCCTCCTCCTCCGCCTGGGCGCAGCAGCTGCGTCTGCTGCAGCCGCGTATCGAGTCCCTGCTGTCCGAGCAGGTGGGCCCCGGCGCCGTCACCAGGATGACGGTGCTGGGTCCGCAGGGCCCGAGCTGGCGCCACGGCAGGCGCACCGTGCGCAACGGGCGCGGACCCCGCGACACCTACGGCTGACACCCACGGCAGGTCCCGGGCGCCCCTTTGGTGACTGGGGCCACTGCCAGCCAACAGCATCCGTTGCCGGGAAGCAGTCCCGAACAGGCTAGAATCGCCCTGGAAGTAACGTGGTGCGCCCAAGTGCCTGCAGACGTACCCCTCCACGTGGACGGGGTGCCTGAGGCTCAGGAGCCCGCAGCGGCACCTTCACGGACCGTGGCGCACCGGGACCAGGTGTGTGACCGGCACACGATGAGGAGCGACCAACACGTGTCTGACCAGGACATCACTGTGACCGCCGACGCCGTCGACCAGCAGGACCTCAGCAACCAGGTGGCAGGCAGGTCGGCCCCAGGGCCCGAGAGCTACGGCGCCAGTGACATCACCGTCCTTGAGGGCCTGGAGGCGGTGCGCAAGCGCCCCGGCATGTACATCGGCTCCACCGGTGAGCGGGGCCTGCACCACCTGGTCTACGAGGTGGTGGACAACGCCGTCGACGAGGCCCTGGCCGGGTACTGCGACCACATCCAGGTCACCATCCAGGACGACGGCGGGCTGAAGGTCGTGGACAACGGCCGCGGCATCCCCGTGGACGAGCACCCCACCGAGCACAAGCCCACCGTCGAGGTGGTCATGACCATCCTCCACGCGGGCGGCAAGTTCGGGGGCGGCGGCTACGCCGTCTCCGGCGGCCTGCACGGGGTGGGTATCTCCGTGGTCAACGCCCTGTCCACCCGGGTGGACACGGAGGTGCGCCGTCAGGGCCACGTGTGGCGCATGAGCTTTGGTGACGGCGGCAAGCCCAAGACCCCCCTGGTCAAGGGCGAGGCCACCCAGGAGACCGGCACCACCCAGGTCTTCTACCCCGACCCGCAGATCTTTGAGACCGTGGTATTCGACTACGAGACCCTGCGGCGCCGCTTCCAGCAGATGGCCTTCCTGAACAAGGGCCTGCGCATCACCCTGACCGACGAGCGCGCCGGGGTCAACGACGCCGGGGACGAGATCACCGGCGACGAGCTGGGCACCAGCGACGACCCCGTCAAGGGCCACCGCTCCGACACCTACCTCTACGAGCACGGCCTGCGCGACTACGTGGGCTTCCTCAACCGCTCCAAGAAGGTGGACCTGATCCACCCCGAGATCATCGACTTCGAGGCCGAGACCCAGCTGGACGAGATGCGGGGCATCAGCCTGGAGATCGCCATGCAGTGGACCAGCGCCTACTCCGAGTCGGTGCACACCTACGCCAACACCATCAACACCACCGAGGGCGGTACCCACGAGGAGGGCTTCCGCACCGCCCTGACCACCCTGGTCAACCGGTACGCCCGTGAGAAGGGCCTGCTCAAGGACAAGGACGACAACCTCACCGGTGACGACATCCGCGAGGGCCTGACCGCCGTCATCTCCGTCAAGCTCTCCGAGCCGCAGTTCGAGGGCCAGACCAAGACCAAGCTGGGCAACACCGAGGCCCGCACCTTCGTGCTCCAGACCGTCTCCGCCAAGCTCGGTGACTGGCTGGACTCCCACCCCGCTGACGCCAAGGCCGTCATCACCAAGGCCACCCAGGCGGCGGCGGCGCGCGTGGCCGCCCGCAAGGCCCGGGAGGCCACCCGCCGCAAGGGCGTGCTGGAGTCAGCCTCCATGCCCGGCAAGCTGCGCGACTGCTCCAGCCGCAACGCCGCCGAGTGCGAGATCTTCATCGTGGAGGGTGACTCCGCGGGCGGCTCCGCCGTCGGTGGGCGCGACCCGGAGCACCAGGCCATCATGCCGATCCGCGGCAAGATCCTGAACGTGGAGAAGGCCCGCCTGGACCGGGCCCTGTCCTCGGACGCCATCCGCTCCCTGATCACCGCCTTCGGCACCGGCATCGGTGAGGACTTTGACCTGTCCCGGCTGCGCTACGGCAAGATCGTGATCATGGCCGACGCCGACGTCGACGGCCAGCACATCGCCACCCTGCTGCTCACCCTGCTGTTCCGCTACATGCGGCCGCTGATCGAGCACGGGCACACCTACATCGCCATGCCGCCCCTGTACCGGCTCAAGTGGTCCAACGCCGAGCACGAGTTCGCCTACTCCGACGCCGAGCGCGACAAGCTCCTCAAGGCCGGGGCCGAGGCCGGCTACCGCCTGCCCAAGGAGGGCGGTATCCAGCGCTACAAGGGCCTGGGCGAGATGAACGACCACGAGCTGTGGGAGACCACCATGGACCCTGCCACCCGCATCCTCAAGAAGGTGACCCTTGACGAGGCCGCCGACGCCGACGAGACCTTCTCCGTCCTGATGGGCGACGACGTCGAGCAGCGTCGCTCCTTCATCCAGCGCAACGCCGCCGACGTGAGGTTCCTGGACATCTGAGCGCCCCGCGCCCGCCGGAACCCCGTACCCAGACAAGCAAAGGAACCCCGTGAGCGAAGAGAACACCACGCTTCCTGTCAGCGAGCAGACCCACGACCGCGTCCAGCCCGTGGACCTCCAGCTGGAGATGCAGCGCTCCTACCTGGACTACGCCATGAGCGTCATCGTGGGGCGGGCGCTGCCGGACGTGCGTGACGGCCTCAAGCCCGTCCACCGCCGGGTCCTGTACGCCATGTACGACGGCGGCTACCGCCCCAACGCCGCCTTCTCCAAGTCCTCCCGCATCGTCGGCGACGTCATGGGCAGCTACCACCCCCACGGCGACGTCGCCATCTACGATGCCCTGGCCCGCCTGGTACAGCCCTGGTCCCTGCGCTACCCGCTGGTGGCCGGGCAGGGGAACTTCGGCACCCCCGGCAACCTGGGGCCGGCCGCCCCCCGGTACACCGAGTGCAAGATGGCCCCCCTGGCCATGGAGATGGTCCGGGACATCGACGAGGAGAGCGTCGACTTCCAGGACAACTACGACGGCAAGAACCAGGAGCCCACCATCCTGCCGGCCCGGTTCCCCAACCTGCTGGTCAACGGCTCCGAGGGCATCGCCGTGGGTATGGCCACCCGTATCCCCCCGCACAACCTGCGGGAGGTCGCCCGGGGTGTGCAGTGGTTCCTGGAGCACCCGGACGCCTCCCGTGAGGAGCTGCTCCAGGCCCTGATCGAGCGCATCCCCGGCCCGGACTTTCCTACTGGTGCCACCATCCTGGGGCGGCGCGGTATCGAGGAGGCCTACCGTACCGGGCGCGGCTCCATCACCCAGCGGGCCGTGGTCAACGTGGAGGAGATCCACGGGCGTCAGTGCCTGGTGGTCACCGAGCTGCCCTACCAGGTCAACCCTGACAACCTGGCGGACAAGATCGCCCAGCTGGTGCGTGACGGCCAGGTCGGGGGGATCGCCGACATCCGGGACGAGACCTCCGGGCGCACCGGCCAGCGCCTGGTGATCGTGCTCAAGCGCGACGCCGTGGCCAAGGTGGTGCTCAACAACCTGTACAAGCGCACCCAGCTGCAGGACAACTTCCCCGCCAACATGCTGGCCCTGGTGGACGGCGTGCCGCGCACCCTGAGCCTGGACGGCTTCGTGCGCCACTGGGTGGAGCACCAGATCGACGTGATCGTGCGCCGCTCCCGGTACCGCCTGCGCAAGGCCGAGGAGCGCCTGCACATCCTGGAGGGCCTGCTCAAGGCCATCGACGCCCTGGACGCCGTGATCGCCCTGATCCGCCGCTCCCCGACCACCGAGGAGGCCCGCTCCGGGCTGATGGGCCTGCTGGGCGTGGACGAGGCCCAGGCCGAGGCGATCCTGTCCCTGCAGCTGCGCCGTCTGGCCGCCCTGGAGCGACTGAAGATCCAGCAGGAGGCGGAGGACCTGCAGGCCAAGGTCGCTGACCTGCGTGACATCATCGCCTCCCCGGAGCGCCAGCGCGGGATCGTCTCTACCGAGCTCAGTGAGATCGTGGAGAAGTTCGGTGACGAGCGGCGTACCCGCATCGTCCCCTTCGACGGTGAGATGAGCATGGAGGACCTGATCCCCGAGGAGGAGGTGGTGGTCACCATCACCCGCTCCGGCTACGCCAAGCGCACCCGCACCGACCAGTACCGCTCCCAGCACCGGGGCGGCAAGGGGGTCAAGGGCACCGCCCTGCGCGAGGACGACGTCGTGGACCACTTCTTCGTGACCACCACCCACCACTGGCTGCTGTTCTTCACCAACCTGGGCCGGGTCTACCGGGCCAAGGCCTACGAGCTGCCGGAGGGCGGGCGCGACGCCAAGGGCCAGCACGTGGCCAACCTGCTGGCCTTCCAGCCGGGCGAGGAGATCGCCCAGGTCATGGAGCTCAAGGACTACGCGGCCGCCGACTACCTGGTGCTCGCCACCCGCCGCGGCCTGGTCAAGAAGACCCGCCTGAGCGAGTACGACTCCAACCGCTCCGGCGGGGTGATCGCCATCAACCTGCGGGAGGACGAGCAGGGCAACGCCGACGAGCTGGTCTCCGCCGCCCTGCTGTCCGCCGGGCAGGACCTGCTGCTGGTCTCCCGCCACGGCCAGTCCGCCCGCTTCCACGCCACCGACGAGGCCCTGCGTCCCACCGGCCGGGCCACCAGCGGCGTGACCGGCATGCGCTTCCGGGAGGGCGACAGCCTGCTGGCCATGGACGTGGTGGACCCCCAGTGGACTGACGCGGACCTGTTCGTGGTCACCGAGGGCGGCTACGCCAAGCGGACCAACGTGGCCGACTACCCGGTCAAGGGCCGCGGCGGCCTGGGCGTGAAGGTCGCCAACCTGGTCGAGGAGCGGGGGGACCTGGTGGGGGCCCTGGTCACCGGCCCGGGTGACGAGGTGCTGTGCATCATGGAGTCCGGCAAGGTGCTGCGCTCGGCGGTGGACGAGGTCTCCCGCACCGGCCGCAACACCCAGGGGGTCACCTTCGCCAAGCCTGACGACGGCGACCGCATCATCGCGGTGGCCCGCAACACCGAGCGGGAGCTGGACAGCGACGAGACGCCCGCCAGCGCCCCCAGCGCCGCTAGTGCTGACAGCACCGCGGACGACGTCGCCAGCGTTGTGGATGGCGTGGCCGCTGGGCCTGTCGGGGACCTTTCCGCCGAAAGTGTGAGCACTGAGCAGGCGCAGGATCACACTGAGGCGGTAGGCTCGGTGGAGGACGAAAGTGAGGACCAGGAATGAGCCAGTCGCCTTCCGCCGCGCCAGGTACGCCGGTCGCGGCAGCTGCTGCACCCTCCGCTGGCGTGGGCCCGGCCCAGGCGGCGCATGGCGGCAAGTCGGTCAAGAAGAAGATCGCTGGCCCCCGCAAGGTGCGCCTGGTACTGACCCGGGTGGACCCCTGGTCCGTGATGAAGGTGTCCTTCCTGCTGTCCTTCGCGGCCTTCATCATGATCATCGTGGGTGCGGCGGTCGTGTGGTTCATGCTGGACCGGATGCACGTGTTCTCCGGTATCCAGGACCTGGTGGGTACGGTCTTTGACGAGAAGAACAACGCCTTCCAGGCGCTGGTGGAGTACATGAAGTTCTCTCGGGCGCTCGCCATGGCGGCGATCATCGGGGTGGTCAACATCGTGCTGACCACGGCCCTGTCCACGATCGGCGCCTTCCTGTACAACATCACCGCCTCACTGGTCGGTGGGGTTCATCTCACACTGGCGGACGACTGATTCGATTTGTCCGCCTCGGACCGGGTGCGCTAGTCTCATCCGGTCGCAAGGGCCTATAGCTCAGTTGGTTAGAGCGCATCCCTGATAAGGATGAGGTCGCTGGTTCGAGTCCAGCTAGGCCCACCACCCGCGGTGGAACGATGAGGAGGGTCCATGAGGAGCCGGACGGTCGTGACTGCTGCGGTTTTCTCATGCCTGGCAGCTGCTGGCTACGCCGCGTGGCTCAAGATCGAGGAGGCCCGCTCCTGGCGGACCGCCTGGGCCGAGGTCACCGACCCGGTGGCAGAGCCCGCGGAGGCTGACTCCTCCCAGGCATGAGCCACAGGGGGCCATGGCGCAATTGGTAGCGCACCTGCTTTGCAAGCAGGGGGTTACGGGTTCGAGTCCCGTTGGCTCCACCACTTCCACAAGGTCCGGTCCCTGGCCATCGACGACGGCCTCGGCCCGGGCCTTGCTGCTCTCCTGTCTCGTGGACCCAGGCGAGTGCATTGTTGCAGTCGCCGCTGCGGGTGTCGGCGAATCGGTTGGTGGGGTCCCCTCGGCACGTTACGTGCCGGTGGACATCCACCTGGACCCCGCAGGCCGTCGCCCGCTGGTGGGGCGGATGTCAGGGACCTTGCGGTGGGTGGCCAGCCAGGCGGACACGGTGCGGGCAGCGGCCTTGGGCACGTCAAGGGTCGCACGATAGGACAGCACGCTGGGACCTTCCAAGAGGTATCAGGGATATACGTCAACCCCTGTCCTGTTCGTGCTCCCCGTGTGCGGCCACACGAGACAGGCCCCTTCCCCCACCCTGGCTCAGGACAGGCACGACCACGACGGCGCAGCGGGCCGCCGGCCCAGCAGGTCCTGGCAGGGCCCCACGCGCTAGCAGGCCACGGCCAGCCCTTGCCCAACCACTCACCTCCTACGAAGGGTTGATAAACATTTGCTTGCATTGAAAACAATGCAGGAGTACGGTGGTAAGCGCATGGGCTTTAGCGCTATGTTTTATAGTGCTAAGGATCAAGCAAGTATCGTGCCCAGTCAACTAGAAAGGTATCACGATCATGTTTGCATCCCGTAAGCTTGCTGCAGTGCTGATGGCCTCTTCTTTTCTGATGCCAGCAACTGCCTATGCTGCTACCAACGATGCTGCTGAACCTGTGCAGTTAGATCCAGCTACATTTGCTACAGAGGAGGGGGAGACAACCGTCGCTCCTGATGGGCTGCGCTCAGTAACTCCCGTGGAAGGTAGCGGCCTCCAGCTTGGGACCCTGGAAGGCGACAACGTCGAGATTCAGGACGGGGTTGCTTTATGGACAGATTCACAAGGCGATTTAGTCGCTCAGATTGCCTTGCGTGGTGAGGGTGACCAGGACTTGGTGTTCTCCTATGACAGCGTCAGCAAGCGCATTGCTCCGGAAACGTCGTCCGAAGCCTCAACTCCGTTCGCGGGGGACATGATGTATGCCAACTCAGCACGTTGCATGCCTAGTTGGGTAGGCTGGGGCTGGAATATTGCCTGGGGTGGTCTTGTGTGCCTGCCGCTAGGTGTAGGTGTTGGTGCTGTCGCCACTCCTATTGCCGGAGTAGCGACTGACTTGGCATGCAACGCCGCAGGAGGCGCCTTGACAACCGCAACTGCCTGTTGAGGCGGAGCCATGAGCACTGAGAAGAGTGTTGCTGTGCGGGGACCCAGCGCATGGTATCCCGCGTTGCATGCAGTGGTTGCGTGGGCCGTTATGTCGGCGTTCATGCTGACCAGAGATTTCCCTTGGTGGTCTTATGCTGCGTCAGGGTTGATATTTCTGGTAGCAGCCTACTTCTGGGACAAGGTGATCAACAAAGGACGGTTCACCAGCCAGAGCCTCATCGCCTTTGCCTCAGTCGCTGCCGTGGTTCTCTTAGCCTGTCTAGGTCTTTATCTGTGGGTCTAGACGAGGCCGAGACAGCTGCGAGCGTGAGGGTGGGCTACTTCCGGCAAAGCAGGAGTAGCCCACCCTCGTTGCGCTCTGTTTCAGCCGTGCCCGTGACCTTCTTGCCCTCAAGGCAGCCCGGCGGTTCACTCATGCCCTGCGTCTTGTGAGGAGAGGCTGTGGACCACATGGTGCGGCTTCTACCATACTGACGCTGGCTTAGGGTGCTTACTGGCGGGGCTCGCGCATCTCGTCAGGGTGGGGGCCGTGGCGCTCCCCCCGGTCCAGGGCGTCCACCAGCGCCATCTGCGCCCCGCTCAGGGCAAAGTCCCACACCGCCGCGTTGGCCGCCATACGCTCCGGGTGCGTGCTCTTGGGGATCACGACGTCGCCGCGCTGCAGGTGCCAGCGCAGCACCACCTGGGCGGGGCTACGGCCCACCTCCTGGGCCACGCGCACCAGCACCGGGTCCTCCAGGACCCGCCCCCGCGCCAAGGGCGACCAGGCCTGCGTGACGACGCCCTGCGCCCAGTTCACCGCCCGCAGCGGCTCCTGCGTGAAGTAAGGGTGCACCTCCACCTGGTTGACCGCCGGGACCACGCCGGTGGCCGCCACGATCCGCTCCAGGTGCCCGGGCTCAAAGTTGGACACCCCGATAGCCCGCACCCGGCCCGACTCCAGCAGCTTGACCATGGCCTGCCAGGTCTCCACCAGGTCCAGTCCCGGGGAGGTGGCCAGCGGCCAGTGCACCAGGAACAGGTCCAGGTACTCCAGCCCCAGGGCACGCAGGGACTCGTCAAAGGAGCGGCGCACCGCCTCAGGTCGGTGGTTGGGGTTGTCCAGCTTGGAGGTGACGAACAGCTCCTCCCGGGGCAGCCCCGAGTCACGCAGGCCCTGCCCCACCCCGGCCTCGTTGCGGTACATCTGGGCCGTGTCCACGTGCCGGTAGCCCAGGGACAAGGCAGCCCGCACGCAGCGGGCAGCGTCGTCATCAGGGATCTTGTAGGTGCCCAGGCCCAGCTGGGGCATGAGCACCGGCCTGTCCGCCACCCCCTGGCTCAGGGGCAGCAGGGTCACCGGCAGCGTGCTACAGACTGGGACACAGCTCATACCAGGAGCCTAAAGGGCCCGCCTGGGAACTACCAGGGGCGACGGCGCCCCCTGGCTCCGCTGCTACCCGCTGCTACCCGCGGGTCCCTGGGTCCGCGGGGTCCCTGCGCTCTGGCCCGGGCACCTGGCGCCGTCGAGCACGCCCTGGAGCCGCAGGCAGGGTCACTGGCCAGCAAGAGAAACAGGAAAGGACACGCCAAGAGCCACTGGTCGTGGTGGGCAGACCTCAGGGGGCGGAGCAGGAGGGGCAGCACACGCCGGTGGGCCCCCAAGACGACGGGGGCCCCGCAGGATCCGCTCCTGCAGGGCCCCCCGCTCAGGCTCTCAGTGGTGCCTCAGCTGATGACCTCGGCCTCCTCGGCCTCCTCCGAGTCGGCCCAGTACTCTTCCGCCCAGGGGTCCTCCACCGGCTGGCTACGCTGCCAGACCACGTAGGCGGCAGCTGCGGCGACACCGGCCAGGGCCACCCAGCCGAAGGTCTTGAGAACGGGGTGCTTCTTCTTCACGGGAACCTCCTGAAGTGCCGCCTGCTTGGCAGCGGTGCTGATGATCTGGGCGCGCTCCATAAGCGGTACGCCCTCGGACTTGTCAGTAGCCGCGCGGACCGCGGCGGTGGTGCGCTGGACACGCGGCACGTAGTCCTCAACGACACGTGTACGCGCCTCTTCCAGCACCGGGGCGGTGCGGGCCTGGGCGTCGCGGGCGACCTTCTCCGCCCCGGCACGCGCCCGGCTCAGACCGGTGCCCGCCCACCCGGCTACCCGGTCGACAGCATACTCAGCCTGGGTGGCGAGGTTCCCTGCAAGCTGGGCAGCCTCCTGCTTCAGCTTGTCCGTGTCGAAGTCGAATCTCTCGAGCCTCTTCTCGAAGGTCATCATCTGCCTCCTGACTGGTTGCTGCCGGGCCGATCCGGACCTGCTGACGGCAAGGGCGCCGTCGTCGGAGCTACATCGTCGCATTCCCTGGACCCCTCCGCATCCGACTGGCACCTGAATCCCTACAGGTTTTGCCTGGGGTGAACACCTGCGCGCTCAGCGGAGCGTGCTAGTAACCGCCCCGGCAGGCGTGGGAACATGCGTGCATGGAAGCCACACTGCACACCAACCACGGCGACATCAAGGTCACGCTCTTGCCTGAGCAGGCCCCGCAGACCGTCGCCAACTTCACCGGCCTGGCCACCGGCACCAAGACCTGGACAGACCCGCGCACCGGCGAGCAGAAGAACGAGCCGCTCTACCAGGACGTTGTCTTCCACCGGGTCATCCCAGGGTTCATGATCCAGGGCGGCGACCCGCTCGGCACCGGCACCGGCGGTCCCGGCTACAACTTCGACGACGAGATCGACCACTCCCTGAACTTCAACGCCCCCTACGTGCTGGCCATGGCCAACGCGGGACTGCGCATGGGGCGGGGCACCAACGGGTCCCAGTTCTTCATCACCGTCGCCCCCACCCCCTGGCTGCAGGGAAAGCACACCATCTTCGGCCAGGTCGCCGACGAGCCCTCCAAGCAGGTCGTCGACGCTATCGCGGCCGTGCCCACTGACGGCCGCGACCGCCCCCATCAGGACGTCGTGATCAAGTCGGTCACCGTCAGCGAGTGACAGGCCGCCTCAAGCAGACCAGACGCCGTCGGGTTCCTGCCCGGCGGCGTCGCCGTACCTGAACCAGGAGTAGCAGGAAGTGACCCAGCCTCCCACCTACCACAGCCAGGAGCAGGCCCCCGTGTGCCCGCGCCACCCTGAGCGCGTGGCCTACGTGCGCTGCCAACGCTGCAACCACCCCGTGTGCCCCAGCTGCCAGCTGCCCAGCCCGGTCGGGGTGCGTTGCGTGGACTGTGCCAGCGCGGCCGCCGCCTCCCGCCGCCCCACCCGCACGGTGCTCGGCGGGGTCCAGGCCAGCGGCGCCAAGGTGACCGTCGGGTTCATCGGCCTGTGCGTGCTGGTCTACCTGCTGCAGCAGGTGCCGGGGCTGGGGGTAACCCGGTGGCTGGCCTTCAACCCGGCGCTGGCGGCCACCGAGCCCTGGCGCTTCCTCACCACCGCCCTGCTGCACGGCTCGCCCCTGCACCTGGCCTTCAACATGTTCGCCCTGTGGGTCGTGGGCGGGCAGCTGGAGGAGGTGCTGGGGCGCTGGCGCTACCTGGCCCTGCTGCTGCTCAGCGCCTTTGGTGGCTCCGCCATGATCTACCTGCTGGCCACCCCTGGCTCACAGAGCTGGGTCACTTGGACGGTGGGGGCCTCCGGGGCGGTCTTTGGGCTGTTCGCCACGCTGTTCGTGGTGCAGCGGCGCTTTGGGCGTGACACCTCCGCGGTGCTGGGGCTCCTGGGTTTGAACCTGGTGATCTCCTTCGTCGGGGCGAATATCTCCTGGCAGGGGCACCTGGGGGGTCTGCTGGCGGGGGCGGCGCTGGCCTCCGTCTACGCCTGGGCGCCCCGGGAGCGGCGCACGCAGGTTTCCGTGGCGGGCACGGTGGGGCTGGCGGGGCTGCTGCTGGCTGTGGTGGTGCTGCGCGCCTTCCTGGCGGCCTGAGCCGCAGCCACGGTTGGGCCCCCAGCCAGAACTGGCTGGGGGCCCAACCGTGTGTGGGACGCCTGGCTGTGAGTCACCCTGGTACCCCAGTGGCTGCCAGGACTCTTCGTGCGCGATGGCCTGCCTGCGGGCCCCCTCCCAGGCAGCCGGGCCTTAAACAGGCTCAGCGGAGCACCTCACCTGCTGCACTGGTTAGGGCAGCCTTGCGCCCAGCCGTGCGTAACGGGTGGGTAGCAGATTGATGACTTTGTCCCCAGGTCGTGCTTGCGCCTCGCCGTGCGTAACGGGTGGTCCTGTACCGGGACCTGCTAACCATCCCTGCTGCGCTGCCCTACCTGCCTGAACAGGGATGGAGGCTGGGGGCTCCTCCCCTACCTCAGGGACAGCTGTCTTACACATGTGTAAGTAGTCCACAGCTGTGGACAGGTCTGTGGAATAACAGATCTGTAGTTTGTCCACAGGCTTGTACACACCTGGGGAAAAGCCCTGTCTGCCAGCAGATCACAGTTGTTCACACCTCCACAGGGGCATTGGTGACAGTTCTCCACGGTTGTGGACAACCAGACCCTAGGGAGCGGCCGTGTGGGGCCGGGACCGGCCGGACCGGGGGTACGGCTGACGCCGTCCTCCTGGCCGAGTCGCGCTCCAAGGCCTTCACCACCGGCGCCTAGCCAGCCTCCTACGCCGGGCGCACACCCCTCACCGGCAGGTCCGGGTCCTCAACCCGTGGCGAGCACGTCTCGCACGCAAGCATCACCTCCTACACGGGCGGCACCTCCTACTTGGGCCAAAGGCCCCTCAAGCGAGGCATGTTCCCCTCGGTCTCCGCCTCCACTTGTGCATTTCGGCGCGAGTGGTGCCGAAAAACCGCACCACTCGCGCCGAAATGCACAAGTCGGGGTGTGGGGCAGGACGCCTACAGCGGCGGCTTACGGGCATGCAGGCCCCAAGCGTCTAAGCCCAGTCAGGCGGATACGACCAACCGGCTGAAGCGTCACGTCGCTCCAGCACCTGGCAGTCAGCTAAGGGCCGGACGGTTTTCTCCCAGGCCCTAGCCGTCCTACTTCCAGCGCAGCAGGCCCAGGAAACCGACCAGGGCGATCAGTGCGCCCACGTAGAGGTTCCCGTTGCGCAGCCAGTCACCGCCGTGGCTCTTCACGAAGTACGGAACCGGATAGGCTCCCTGGAACAGGTAGGTGACCACCACCCACACCAGGCCGATCAGCATGAGCCCGACCATCGTCGGGGCGTACCAGCCGGGGCTGTGCACGTCCCTGACCTTCACGGGAGTGCGCGAGACACGGTTGGCCGCGGCGCGCGACTCCTCCATGGCCTTGGCTGCCTTGGCCGGGTTGCCGGACTTCCTTGGATCAGCCACGCGGACCTCCTGACTACAGAGAACAACTGTGAAGCTTGGGGCTCGTCTGTTCAGAGCGAACCACCACCGGCCTTAGCGTAGGCCATCAGGGTGCTGTGCATAGACTGGCCGCAGTCTCACCTAGAGGCGGCAAGGAGCACTGATGGCTGAGCTAGAACCGCAGGCGCCACCGGCAGAACCAGGACTACCACCCTCGATAGCCCCGCAGGCGGCGGAGCCTGTCGGCGCCCCCAGCACGCCCACCCTGGCCACGGCGACGGCGGAGCCTCTCCCCGACGGGCAGAAACGGTCCAGGCGGCCTAGCCGAAAGGAGCTGCGGCACCAGCCTGCACATGCCGCCAGCCGCAGACCGGCCCGACGCCGTCGTGGGGTGCTGGACATCCTGCTGACCCTGATCGGTGAGGCGCTTATCACCGCTGGTGCCGTGATCGGCCTGTTCCTGGTGTGGCAGCTGTGGTGGACCGGGATCGAGGCCACGCAGAAGGCTGAGGCTGCCACCAAGACCTTCACCCAGACGCAGGTGGAGTCCCCCAAGACCGCTGGCACCAAGCACACGGAGCCGCCCCCCGCCATGCCCCAGGTCGGCTACGGGGAGACCATCGGCATGCTGGTGGTGCCCAAGTGGTACGGCGTCACCAACAACAACATGCCGGTGATTGAGGGCACCGGCCCGGACGTGCTGGACCAGGCCGCCGCGGGCCACTACAGCGACACCCAGCAGCTCGGCGAGATCGGCAACTTCGCGGTGGCCGGGCACCGGCGCTCCAACGGCAACTCCTTCCGCCGGGTGGACCTGCTGGAGCCGGGGGACGAGATCGTCGTCTCCACCAAGGACGTGTGGTACGTGTACACGGTGGAGAGCCACGAGATCGTGCTGCCCTCCCAGACTGAGGTGATCGCGCCCGTGCCTGGGCACCCGGAGCAGGCGGCCACGGAGCAGTACCTGACCATGACCACCTGCCACTCAGTAAACGTGGGCGAGTGGGGCAACGACCACCGCTGGATCGTGCACGCCAAGTTCTCCTACTGGATGCCGCGCTCTGAGGGGCGCCCCGAGTCGGTCCTCAAGGACCCGGAGGTCAACTGATGTACGGATTCATCTGGCGGCACCTGCCGGGCCCCACCTGGCTGCGGGCGATCGAGGCGCTGGTGCTGCTGCTGGGGGTGGTCTACCTGCTCATGGAGTACGGCTTCCCCTGGGCGGACGCCCGCTGGCACTTCTCCGGCCAGGCCGACGTCGGCTAGCGCCCAGGCGGACAGGCCCCAACGCGCCGACGGCGGCCCGGTGGTCTCCCGGGGTGGAGTTGGTCAGGCACACCTAGAGGCTGGGTGGGGCTAACCATCCAGCCAGCCCCACCCAGCCTCAGGCCTGCTCACTCCGACTTCTTGGTGGCTTTCTGCGTGGGAGCCGGGGTGGGGGCGGCGGCCTTGCCCACCGAGATGCTCACCGGGGCGTTGCGCATGGCCTTCTGGCCGGGTTCCGGAGTCTGCGAGACGACCTTGCCGGCTTCCGCCGGGCTGTGGGCCTCCACCTCCGTCACCGTCACCTCACCCAGGCCAGCGGCCCGGAGGGCAGCAGTCGCCTGCGCCTGCGTCTGTCCCTTAACGTCCGGGACGTCCACCTGGTCCGCCACCCAGGCGGTGAGGGTGATCTGGTCCTTGCTGGCGTTCACGGCCGCGCCCTCCAGCGGGTCCACGGACTTGACCGTGTCCACCTGCGCAGGGTCAGTGGTCTTCTCCGTGACGATCTTGTAGCTGAGCCCTGCTGCCCGCAGCGCCTCCTCCGCCTCGGAGAGCTTGAGACCCACCACCGTGGGAACCGTGACCTTACCGGAGGCCACCACCAGGGAGATCGTGGCGCCCCGCTTGACGGAGGTACCCGCCACCGGCGTCGTGCGGATGACCTCACCGGCGTCGAAGCCGGCCGCGTCCTCCGTGGTCACGTCACCGACCACCAGGCCTGCGGCCTGCAGGAGCGAACGTGCCTCAGACTGGCTCTTGCCCTTGACGTCCGGCACCGCGGCCATGGCCGAGCCGGAGGAGAAGTGCACCGTGACAGTCTCACCCAGCACCATGTTCGTGCCGACCCCCGGCTCGGTGGACACAACCAGGCCCGCGGCCACCGTGTCGGAGGCCACGTCCTCGCCCCGCTTGAAGACCAGGCCCGCGGCCTCCACCGCTGCCTTGGCCTCGGCCTCGCTCTGGCCCGTGATATCCGGCACCGGGGCGGCTGTGGCTACCTGGGTGGGACGCTCGGAGGGCTCGCGGCCACCAATGGCCCCGGAGGCGTACAGGCCACCCAGCATCACGGCCAGCAGGACTAGCACACCCACCAGCCACCACACCCAGGTGTTTGAGCGCTGAGCCTCCTCCTCGCTGTCCTCAGAGGTGGGTGCCGACGGCGGGGCCGGTGCCGGGGAGGTGCCCACCGGCTGACGCTGCACCGGGATGAAGGCGGTGGCCTGGCTCCAGGAGTCCACGGCCGGGGCCATCACGGCCAGCCCCTGCGAGGCCGCCAGCAGGTCCGAGCGCATGTGCGCAGAGTCCTGGTAGCGGTCGTCACGGGCCTTGGCCAGGGCCTTGAGCACCACCCGGTCCAGGGACTCGGGCACGTCCGCAGCCAGGCTGGAGGGGGGCTTGGGCAGCTCACGCACGTGCTGGTAGGCGATTGCCACCGCCGAGTCTCCCTGGAAGGGGGTCTGCCCGGTCAGCAGCTCGTAGAGCAGGCAGCCGGTGGAGTACAGGTCGGAGCGGGCGTCCACCAGCTCCCCCCGAGCCTGCTCCGGGGACAGGTACTGGGCGGTGCCCACCACGGAGTGCGTCTGGGTGACGGTGGCCGCGGAGTCCTCCACCGCCCGGGCGATGCCGAAGTCCATGACCTTCACGTCACCGGTGGAGGTCAGCATGATGTTGCCGGGCTTGATGTCCCGGTGCACGATGCCCGCCCGGTGGGAGTACTCCAGGGCGTTGAGCACGCCGACGGTGATCTCCACGGCCTCGTCGATGGGGACGGCCTCGCCCTCCGCGAGCAGCTCACGTACCGTGTGCCCCTCCACGTACTCCATGACGATGTAGGGCACGTTGCGCACCTTGCCGTCGGACTGGGTCATGGGCTCCTCACCGGAGTCGTAGACCGCCACGATGGAGGGGTGGTTCAGGCCGGCCGCGGACTGCGCCTCCCGGCGGAAGCGCGCCTGGAAGGTCTCGTCGTCGGCGATGTCGGCGCGCAGCAGCTTGACCGCGATCGTGCGGGACAGCCGAGTGTCATAGCCGAGGTGGACCTCAGCCATGCCGCCGCGACCGACCAGGTCACGGACCTCGTAGCGTCCCGCCAGCACGCGGGGGAAATGCTCTGTCACTGTGCCTCCTTGTCGGGAATGACTGACACGGCCCTTGAAGGCGCAGTGCCAGAGGCTGCGGTGCTCCCGGCGCCGGACAGCAGCGTGCCCAGCAGCGCGAGAACCACAACGAGTACTAAGAGTGTGACCAGCCGCAGCGTATACACAAGCAGCAGCTCGCTGCGGCCGTGGCGCCGGGCGGGGGCACCGTCCACCAGGGCGGGTGCCAGCTGTAGCGGGGCCGCGCCAGCCAGGGCCGGTGCGCTGACCCGGCGGCGCGTCCTGCCTCTACCGGCGGGGCTGGCTGAGCCCGCCCGGTCTGCTGTGGCACGGCTGGGCGCCCTGCGGTCCACCGCCAAGGGCTGCTCCGATCCGCTGCCACCTGCACTGCCGCTAACACTGCTACGGCTTGCAGGGCTGGCGGTCAGGCTGCTGCGGGCAGCACCGACGGCGGGGCCGGCGCCGGAGGCGGTGGCAGCCCCTTCCGGACTGGTGGTCTGGGTACCCGGCCACCTGATCCCCTGCTGAGGGTCCCAGTCCTCCTGGGGCAGACGGATCACGATCCGGTCCAGCCGCCGGGCCAGCTCCCGGGCGGACAGAGGACGTTCCGTGGGCCGCTTGGCCAGCAGCTCCATAACCACCTGACGCACCGCGGCCGGCACGGTCTCCGGCAGCGGCGGGACCGGGGAGTTGACGTGCTGGTAGGCGATATCCACCTGCGAGGCCCCCACGAAGGGCCGGTTCCCGGTCAGCGCCTCATAGGCGATGATCCCCAGGGAGTAAAGGTCCCCGGCAGGGGTGGCCAGGTTGCCTGTGGCCTGCTCCGGGGCCAGGTACTGGGCGGTGCCCATGACCATGCCCGCGGCCGTCATCGGTAGCTGGTTCGTGCCGGTGGAGATGCCGAAGTCGCTGAGCTTGGCCAGTCCCTCCCGGGTAATGAGGATGTTTGAGGGCTTAACGTCCCGGTGTACCACACCGGCATCGTGCACTACCTGGAGCGCCCTGGCCACCTGAGCCAGGATGGTGAGGATCTCCTCGGGCGGCATGGTGCCCCGCTCCGCCAGGATGTCGGACAGGGGCCGCCCCTGGACGAGCTCCATCACGATCCAGCCGGTCCCCTGGCGCTCCCCGGCGTCCAGCACCACCGCCAGGTTCGGGTGCCTCAGCCCGGAGGCGTTCTTGGCCTCCGCGCGCAGCCGGGACAGGAAGATCTCGTCGCCCTGCAGCTCGGGGCGCAGGATCTTCACGGCCACAGCCCGCCCGGAGCGCAGGTCCGTGGCCCGCCAGACCTCACCCATGCCCCCCAGGGCGATGCGCTCAGCGAGCTCGTAGCGGCCCTGTATCTCTAACCCGGTGCGTGGCCTCACTGGTCCACCGCCGCGTCGATCACCTGGGCGGCGATGGGGCCGGCCAGGCTCCCACCGGTGCCGCCAAAGGTCTGCTGCCCGGAGTCCAGCACCACCGCCACCGCGATAGTGGGCTTGGCGATGTCGGTACCGGCAAAGCCGATGAACCAGGTGGTGGGGCCCTCCCCGTCCTGCTGGCTGTCGTTCTCCGCCGTGCCGGTCTTGCCAGCGACCGTGACCCCCGCGACCTGCGCCGTCGTCCCGGTGCCGGAGCCCACCACCTGCTGCATCATGGTGGACAGGGACTGGGCCTGCTCCGGGGTGATCGGGGTGCGCAGCACCTGCGGCTTGGTCTGCTCCACCGTGTTGAGGCTGTGGTCCAGCACCCGGCGGATCAGGTAGGGACGCATCTGCACGCCGTCATTGGCCACCGTGGCCGCGACCATCGCCATCATCAGGGGCGTGGCCGTGACCCCGCCCTGGCCGATGCCCGCCAGGGCGGTGCGTGCCAGGTCGTCGCCAGACGGGGTGTACACCGAGCCGGACACGTGCAGGGGCACGGAGAGCTGGGAGTTGAAGCCCCAGGCCTCCGCCTCTGCACGCAGCTCCTGCTCACCCACGTCTAAGGCCAGCTGGGCGAAGGGGGTGTTACAGGACTGGGCGAAGGCGTAGGTGAAGGACACTGTGCCGTCCCCACAGGACTCGCCTGCGTAGTTGGTCATGCGGTGGCTGGAGCCCGGCAGGGTGAAGGTGTCTGGCGCCGCCACCTGGCTGTCCGGCTTGACCTTCCCGGTGCGCAGCCCGGCGGAGGCGGTCAGCACCTTGAAGGTGGAGCCAGGGGCGTACTGGCCGTTCAGGGCGCGGTTCACCAAGGGGGCCCCGGACATGGAGGACAGGCTGGCGGAGGCGTCCAAGGCGGTGGCGGCGTCCAGGCTGGACAGGGGGCCGGGGTCGAATGAGGGGGTGGAGACCAGGGCCAGGATCTCGCCGCTGCGGGGGTCCAGGGCCACCACCGAGCCAGCCCGCTGCCCCAGCGCCTCCTGCGCGGCCTGCTGGATCCTGGGGTCGATGGTGGTCTCCACCGAGCCGCCGTGACGGTTCTGGTTGCGGAGCGCGTTGCGCAGGCGGGACCACCACAGGGAGCCGTCAAAGCCTGCCAGCACCGCGTTCTCGGTCTGCTCCAGGCCCGTGCTGGCCTGCTGGGTCATGGAGATGTAGCCGGTGACGTGGGCGTACAGGGGGCCGTTGGAGTAGCTGCGCGCGTAGTAGCCGTTGTCCAGCTTGGAGGAGCTGGCCAGGGTGACGGTGGCGCCGTCGGCCCCCCGCGCCACGATAGAGCCGCGGGGCTGGGTGTAGCGCTCCAGGACGATACGGCGGTTGCGGGGGTCCTGCCACAGGTTGGCCTGCTCACCCAGGGCATCGGGGGAACCAGCCTCCCAGACGGCGGGGCGGGCGAAGAACTGCACCGAGGTCAGGCCCACGCACAGGGACACGAAGATCACGGTGACCAGGAGCTGTACCCGGCGCACAGCCTTGTCCAGGGCGGACACGCTCATGGCCGCACCTCCTGACCGGCGGGCAGCACCACCGCGTTGCGGCTGATCGGGCTGTCCTCCGTGCCCGGCTGCATGGCGGTGTGGGACAGGCGCAGCAGCAGCGCCAGGATGATCCAGGTGGACAGCACGGAGGAGCCGCCGTTGGACAGCAAGGGGGTGGTCAGCCCGGTCAGCGGCAGCAGCCGGGTCAGGGCCCCCACCATCACGAAGACCTGCAGCGCCAGGGAGAAGGACAGGCCGGTGGCCAGCAGCTTGCCGAAGTTGTCCCGCGCGACCAGGGCGGTGCGCAGCCCCACCATCACGATCACGGCGTACAGCAGGATGATCACGATCGTGCCGGTCAGGCCTAGTTCTTCACCGAAGGCTGCCAGGATGAAGTCGGTCTGCACCTCCGGGATCAGGTCCGGGTCCCCCTGCCCCCAGCCGGTGCCGAAGGTCCCACCCCAGGCCAGGGCAAAGAGTCCCTGCACCAGCTGGTAGGAGGTGCCGTCGGCGTACTCCGGCTCCATGGCGTGCAGCCAGGAGGTGAAGCGGGAGGCGATCTGGCTGGTGGTCAGGTAGCCGATCCAGCCCATGGGCACGGTCAGCACGGCCGCCAGGAAGGCCCACATGAAGGTGCCCGTGGACACGCACAGCGTCACCACGAACATGCCGAAGAACATGACCGACATCCCCCAGTCGTTCTGGGCCACCAGGAAGGCGGTGGCCAGGGCCCACACGATCATCAGGGGCACCAGGTCCCGGGACTTGGGTACGCGCCAGCCGAAGGGCAGCGGCACGGGGCCGATCTTGCGGCGCCCGGCCTGGGCCAGGTTCGCGCCGCGCGTCTTGAGGTAGTAGGCGAAGAAGACCGCCAGGAGGATCTTGGCCAGCTCGGAGGGCTGGAAGCTGAAGCCCGCGATGCTCACCCATATGCGGGCGCCGTTGACCGACTGGCCGATACCTGGCACGAAGGGCAGCAGCAGCAGCGGGACCGACAGGACGCCAGCCGCCTGCGCGGGGGTAACCGGTAGGGGCCGGGGGGCGACTCCGTCCTGAGCCCGCTCCCAGAAGCGGGGGATCCCCCGCTCCAGACGGCGGGTGTCCTTGAGCAGCCCGAGCACGAGCACCATGAGCACCACGCCGATAGCCATGTGCAGGACCGGGCCGTTGCCCATGACCGGCCGGTCCTGGCTGAGGAAGGCGAAGTCCAGGCGGCGCAGCATGGCCACCCCCAGGCCGTTTAGCGCGGTAGCCGCAGGCAGCAGCAGGGGGTTGGCGTGGGGCGCCAGGAAGCGGACAGCCAGGTGGGCGCCCAGCGGCAGCAGCACCAGGGCCACCACCTGCGGGGTGATGGCCCCCCAGGTCGCGTCATCGCGGCCCGCGACGGTGAGCACCAGCCCGAGCACACCCACCAGCACGGCCACCACCAGGAGCTTGGCCTCGGTGCGGCGGCGGCTGTCCGGCGAGATCACCCCAGGGCCTGGGACGACAGACATCTCAGGCTCCCGCTGGCGGCGTCGAGCTGGAGGGCGCAGGTTCAGGGGCTGCGGCGGAGGGTGCCGGGGTGGCCGGAGCCAGGGTGGCGGGGGAGGTGGGCTCGGAGGCTCCGGGCAGCACGGCGTCAGCCCGGCGGTTGCGCACGGTCTCCTCCACGTACTTGCGGGCTGCCTCCAGGCTGGGCTCGCTGACGGTCTGCTGCAGGCGGTTGCGCATCTCCTCGTCCAGGGCGGAGACGGCGGGGTCCTGCGGGCCGTCATAGGTCTGCACCACGCGGGACAGGTCCAGGGGCCCCACGGAGCGGTTGACCCCCTGGTAGATGACCACGCGGTCGTTCAGGGCGGCCACGTAGTACTGGGTCTGGGTCCACTGGTAGGCCAGCAGCCCCGCTACCAACAGGGTGACCACCAGCAGCAGGGTGCCCAGCACCGTGTTGCGGCGGGAGCGTCTGCGGGCCAGGGCGTGCAGCTCGGCAGCCTCCTTGAGCGCCAGCTCCTCCTGCTGGGCCAGGCGCTCGTTGGAGCCGGGCACCTGTCCGCTGGCCTGGGCTACCAGGGCGGCGGCCTTGGCGGCCGGGGAGGTGGCCTCGGCGCTGGTGGGCAGCCGCATGGTGCTGATCCTGCTGCCGTCCAGCAGGGCCTCGTTGCGGGAGCGGATGGCGGCGGCGGAGCCCACCACCTGCGGGGCGGGGGCGTCCAGGGGGTCGCCCTCGACGACGTCGAAGACCACCGCGGTCACGTTGTCCGGGCCGCCTGCGCGCAGGGCCAGGTCGATCAGCTTGTCGGCGGCCTCACCGGGGTCCTCGGTGCCGGTGAGCACCTCCTGCAGGGTCTCGGCGGTCACCGGGCCGCACAGGCCGTCAGAGCACAGCAGCCAGCGGTCGCCGGGCAGGGCCTCGCGGATCGACTCATCCAGCTGCACCTCACCCTCGGTGTCGCCGAGCACCCGCAGCAGCACGGAGCGCTGGGGGTGGCGGCGGGCCTGCTCGCGGGTGAGGCGGCCCGTCTCCACCAGGTACTCCACGAAGGTGTGGTCGGTGGTCACCTGGGCCAGCACCCCGCCCCGTACCAGGTAGGCGCGCGAGTCGCCCACGTGCACCATGGCCAGCTTGTTGCCGCTGCGCATGATGGCGATGCAGGTGGTGCCCAGCCCCGACAGGTCCGGGTTCTCCGAGGAGCGGGAGATCAGGTCGGCGTGGGCCTCCTGCACGCAGTGGCGCAGCAGGTCCAGCATCTCGTCGGCGCGGTAGATGTCAGAGTCCAGGTGGGCCAGGTGCTCGATGGCGACGGCGGAGGCGATGTCCCCACCCGCGGGCCCGCCCATGCCGTCGCACAGCAGGGCCAGGTGGGGGCCGGCGTAGCCAGAATCCTGGTTGGACTGGCGCACCAGGCCGACGTCGGAGCGCGCTGCGAAGCGCAGGTAGATGGTCATCAGCGCAGCTCCAAGGTGGTCTTGCCAATGGAAACGGGTACGTGGAGGTCCAGGCGCACAGGCCGGTCGATGGCTCGGCCCTGCACGATCGTGCCGTTGGTGGAGCCCAGGTCCTCGACCCACCAGGAGCTCGCCTGCGGGTAGATCCGGGCGTGGTGGGAGGAGGTGTAGTTGTCGTCCAGGACCAGGGTGTTGTCCACGGCGCGGCCGATGGTGATGGACACGGGGGACAGCGGCATGGAGGTGCCTGCCAGACGGCCCTCGGAGATGTAGATGGTGGTGGCGCCCTTGCGGCGGCCCTGTCCGGCCACGCCGCGGGCGCCGGGGCGCCGGACTGGGGCGTGGGAGACGGAGGTGGCCTCCGCGGTACCCCGGGCGAGGGCACGCAGCATCAGGAATATCAGCAGCCACAGCAGGCCCAGGTAGGCGAAGCGCAGGGTGGAGAAGAGGAAGTCGCTCACAGGCTGCCTCCTGCTCCCAGGGGCGCCTGGGTGACGGTGATCGAGGTGCCTTCGCCGATCATCACCAGGTCGCCCTGGCGCAGCAGCAGGGGCGACTTCTGGGCCAGGCGCCGGCCGTTCACGCGGGTGCCGTTGGTGGAGCCCAGGTCCTCGACCACCAGGCCCTGGGGCGTGGTGGTCAGGCGCAGGTGGCGGCTGGAGACGGCGGTGTCCGGCACCACGATATCGGCCCCGGTCCGGCGTCCGATGGTTACCGGCGTGAAGGGCAGGGCGTAGCGCTCGGCGCTGGTGGTGCCGTGGACGTGGACGGTGATGATGGCGCCGCGGTGCGGCTCCGTGAAGGTGGGGACGACCTCGAAGGCCCCGAAGATGGAGTGGATCTCAGAGTCCGGCACCAGGTCCACCGTCACGCGGGTGGTGGTCTGGTAGCCCTGCTCGGCGACGGCCTCCTGGGCGGCGCTGGCCAGCTCGGCGCGCATGGCGTCCAGGCCCCAGGACACGAATCGGGAGTAGTCGGCGGGCAGCAGGTGGACGGTGTAGGTATCAGGTACCAGGTACTTGCCTGAGGAGGTGCGCCGGGCCCCGGTGTCCATCAGCTCCTTGATACGTGTGAGGATCTCGATCGCCTCCACGTCCTTGCCGCGGGTGGGGGAGCCCGTGCTCGGACCAGGTTTCCTGCTGTTCCACAAGGGTGCCATGTCCTTAGGCTCCTCCTTTCCGGGGGCGTTGTGCACGTGGGCGCATCGGCCTGGACCGACGGGCTTGCTCATCGTAGCGGGTGGGGCGCGTTGGAGTGGATAGCGGCAGGGCCTGGGGGCTGGGATATAGGTCCTGAAACGCGGGTAGTACTGCCTGGGGAGCGGTCGTGAGCGGTCTCACGTAGCAGAAGGGCCTTCTCAGTTGGACGAGGTGCAGGGAGGGCGTGCTATCGTCATCCTCGCTTCCAGCGCGAGTGGCGGAATTGGTAGACGCGCACGGTTCAGGTCCGTGTGATCTAACGATCATGGGGGTTCGAGTCCCCCCTCGCGCACCAGCCGGGCCCGGTCGGTTCACCGACCGGGCCTTTTGACTCCCTGGGCACGACGACGCGCCCCGGAAGCTGCCCCACAGGCAGGTACGGCAGCGTGGTAACGATTGCGTACCACCTGCGTCACAGGTGGCTGCTCGCCCCGGGCAGGCGCTCACCAGGGTGCACGGGGCTCGCCGTCCAGCAGGCTGCTTGCCTACGAGGGGCTGGTGGCCCCCGGTCCGGGTGCCCTCCCTGGCTGGTCCGGTACGGGCCCCGCCGGGAGCCGTTCCTCGGCTACGGGGAGGCTGTCTGGCAGCTGTCAGCGGGCTCAGCGGGCCGCAACGCAGGCTCCCCCAGGGCGGGCGCGTAAGCCCTAGCCCCGGTGCTGGCTGCCGTCCCAGAAGCGGATCGTGGTGCGCCCCACCTGGATCGTGTTGCCGTCCACCAGGGTGGCGGCGTCAATGGGGTGGCCCTCGATCAGGGTGCCGTTGGTGGAGCCCAGGTCCGTGGCCACGTAGTGGCCGGAGCGGTTGCGGATCTCCAGGTGACGGCGGGAGACGCCGGAGTCGTCCACGACGACGTCCGCCTCGCTGCCGCGCCCCAGGATGGTGACCTCACCGGTGAGTACGTACCGCTGGCCGTCCACCTCGATCACCGGCCGCTCCGGCGTCGGCAGGGAGGTGGCCGGGGCGGCGGCCCCACGCTTGCGGCTGGCCTCGACAGTGACCGGCTGGGAGCCCTCCGGCCCCAGGACCAGGCCGAACTGGATCGGCCCCACGAAGGAGTGCCCCTGCTCAGTGGCGAAGACCGTGGCTGCGTTCTCCAAGGAGGAGAACACCGCCTGCTCACCCTCCTGGGAGATGCGCTGGGCCGTGGCCGGGTTGACGGTCAGGATGAAGGAGTTGGCCACCACCGAGCGTCCGTGGCCGAAAGGCGTGGCCGTCTCAGCCAGCACCCGCCGCAGCTCCTGGCCGAGCACGTCGGTGACTGAGCCGGAAGGAAGCTGCGAGAAGGTGCGCTTTGCGGCGTCCCCGACACTTCCGAAGCTCTTCTCGATCCCGTCCAGAAGACCCATGGCGACTCCTCACGTCTGCGAGCGGACCTGCCGACCCCAGGGGGAGGGTCGGTCACGGGCGCAGGACCGCAACTGCTCCGATAGTAACGGCATACCTCAGGATGCTCTGCCAGCGCGCGCCGTCAAAAGCGGCCAGCAGCTCAGCAGGGCCGCCGCCAGGAGCACCCCGGCCCCGGCACCGGCGCTGTTCTCGACGACGTTGGCCAGGCTGGCCCGGCGCGTCAGGGCGGGCAGGGCGTACTGGGTGGCCTCCGCGGCGACGGCGAACAGGACCCCCGCCAGGAGCCAGCGCCACGGCCCCAGCCGGGGCCAGCCGAGCAGCCCCAGCGCCGTCAGGGGCAGCAGCATCACCAGGTTCAGGAAGGTGTCCTTGTGCTCTGCGGTCAGCGGCGGCGGGCCGACCGTCTCCTTGAAGCCGGAGACCTCCTCGCCGCTGGGCCACAGCACCGCCACCAGCACCACCAGCAGGTAGGCCAGCCAGGCGGCACGTACCAGCCAGGTCCAGGACTCAGGGCGCAGGAGCTTCTCAGACACCCTGCTGACCCTACCCTCTAACTTGAGGGTTTCCTGAAAGAGGTTGAGCTGCCTGCCGCGAGCACGCCGGTGCCCGGTGGCGGCAGCACCACCGGGCACCGGCGTCTCCGGCTCAGCAGCAGCCGGTTGAGATATTCGACTCGTCGAAGGCGGCACGGGCCCGCCACCACTGCCGCTCGGTCAGTGGCTCGTGGTCGGGGTGCTCCCGGCGGTGCCGCACCAGGTAGCGGTCGTAGGCCGACTCCCCGGTGAAGTCACGCCACAGGTGGTGGGCCTGGCGCAGCCCGTCCAGCAGCCTCCCCCAGGGGCCAGCCGCCTGCGGGGCCGCAGGCCCCACCGGGCCCGGTCGCGCTGCACGCATCTCAGTGCCCCGAGTGGGAGCGGCCAGGCACCAGGGCCGGGTCGCCCACGAGCTCGTACTCCTTGACCAGGCGCTTCTGCAGGTCCGAGGCGATCATCGTCTCGGGGGCGTAGAAGCGGGACTCCTGGTAGGGGTCCTCCGAGGTGGTGGTGTCACCGGCACGCACCGCCTTGACCATGGCCACGGCCGCGCAGACCATCACGAAGGCCACCAGCACCAGGAACACCACCGAGAGCGTCCCCTGGATCATGGTGTTGCGGATGATCGCCTTGGTCACGGAGACCTGGTTGGGGTCCGTCAGCCCCGGCAGGGCCGCCTTGGCGTCCCGCCACTGCTGGAAGTAGCCTACGCGGGCGTCGGTGGAGAAGATCTTCTGCCAGGAGGCCGTGAAGGTCACCACCGTGTCGAAGACCAGCGGTACCGCCGGGATCCAGGCGTACTTCAGGTAGCCCTTGCGCACCGTCATCACCAGGCACATCAGCAGCGCCACCGCCGCGATCAGCTGGTTGGCGATACCGAACAGCGGGTAGAGGGTCTTGATGCCGCCGCGCGGGTCGGTCACGCCCATCAGCAGCAGGGAGCCCCAGGCGGCCACTACCACGGCGGTGGTCGACCAGGCGCCCACGTGCCAGGAGGGGTCACGGAACTTGGGCCAGATGTTCCCCAGCGCGTCACCCAGCTGGAAGCGGGCCACCCGGGTCACGGCGTCCACGGCCGAGAGGATGAACAACGCCTCGAACATGATCGCGAAGTGGTACCAGAAGCCCATCATGGCCCGGCCGCCGCCGATCTGGTGGAGGATGTGGGCCATGCCCACGCTCAGGGTGGGGGCGCCGCCGGTGCGGGAGACCACGTTGCGCTCACCGACGTCGGAGGCCAGCTGCTTGAGGGCCTCCTCCCCGGTGAAGGTCTTGGGGTTGCCCGCCTCGTCCCAGGACTCCCAGGTGGGGTTCAGACGGTTGCCGTGCGCGTCGGTCACCTTCAGGTTCTTCATGGCCTCGGCGGCCAGCTTCTCGCAGTGGTGCTCCGGGTCGTCGGCGGTCTTGCAGGGGGCGGTGGCCGCCACCTCCGGGGCCAGCTTGTTGAGCGAGTCCACGGAGGTGTTCATGGAGAAGTAGATGCCGGGGCTCAGGGAGACGGCGGCCGCCATCGCCATGATCGCCACGAAGGACTCCATGAGCATGCCCGCGTAGCCGATCATGCGGACCTGGCTCTCCTTCTGGATCATCTTGGGGCTGGTGCCCGAGGAGACCATGGCGTGCATGCCGGACAGGGCGCCGCAGGCGATGGTGATGAACAGGAAGGGGAAGAGCTCACCGGCGAAGACCGGGCCCTCGGTGTTCAGGGCGAACTCGGAGACAGCCGCCATCTCCACCACCGGGCGCACGATGATGATGCCCAGCGCCAGGATCAGGATGGTGCCCACCTTCATGAAGGTGGACAGGTAGTCGCGGGGGGTCAGCAGCACCCACACGGGCAGCACGGCCGCCAGGAATCCGTAGACGATCATGGCCCACACCAGGGCCGTGGGGGACAGGTGCAGGTACTCGCCCAAGGAGGACTCCGCCACCCAGCGGCCACCGATGATGACCACGATCAGCAGCGCGAAGCCGAGCACGGACACCTGGGTGATCTTGCCCGGCTGCACGAAGCGCAGCCACAGGCCCATGCCCACGGCGATCGGGATGGTCATGCCCACGGAGAAGACGCCCCACGGGGACTCCGCCAGCGCGTTCACGCAGACCATCGCGAGCACCGCGAGCACGATCATGAGCATGACCAGCACGACCACGGTGGCCACGGTGCCACCGATCTTGCCGATCTCGTCCGTGGCCATCTGGCCCAGGGAGCGGCCGCCGCGGCGCATGGAGAAGAACAGCACCAGCATGTCCTGCACCGCCCCGGCCACGATCACGCCCAGGATGATCCACAGGGTGCCGGGCAGGTAGCCCATCTGGGCCGCCAGCACCGGGCCCACCAGGGGGCCGGCGCCCGCGATGGCGGCGAAGTGGTGGCCGTAGAGCACCACCCGGTGGGTGGGGTCGAAGTCCCGGCCGTTGTTGATGCGCTCGGCGGGGGTGGCGTTGGAGTCGTCCGGCCGCATGATCTTGCGCTGGATGTACAAGGCGTAGAAGCGGTAGCCCATCGCGTAGGTGGACACCGCGGTCACCACGAACCAGATGGTGTTCACGTTCTCGCCGCGGGCCACGGCCAGCATCCACCAGCCCAGGACCCCGACGGCGGTGATCGCCACCCAGGTGGCTATGGACCGGGGGGTCCACTTGTGGTGCGGCCTGATGCCTACGGGTACGCCGTCCTTGTTCCTGATGATCAGGCGCTCCTCCTCCGGCGTGTAGGAGGGCATAGCTTCTTTGGTCTGGGTTGCCACAGGTTCACCGCCTTGGTGGGAGATCGGTCGGCGGCGCAGGCGCGTCGCAGCTCACACGGTAGCGGCGTCACAGGGCCCAGGTCCGGAAATTGAACCTGGGAGTTATATGTCCAGGTGTCAGGTCAGGTGCTAGGCCACTGCCAGGTCAGCTGTCAGGCCGGTGGGTGGCACGGACCCGCTGCCTGGTCCCGGCTGCCAGGAGTCAGGCCCCGGCGACGCCGTCGAGCAGGTCCGTGGCCTCCTGGTCTGCCTCACCGTCCAGCGACTCGGGGGTGATGACCGGCAGCACGGACCAGGGGAAGTTGATCCACCTGTCGGTCACGCGCCAGCAGTAGTCAGGCTCGAACACGCTGCGGGGCTTGCGGTAGATGACGGCGCTGCGCGCGTCCACCCGCACCACCTCACCGCCCACGTCCAGCCCCTGGCTGGTGAGCATCTCCATGACCAGCTTCAGGGTCTTGCCGGAGTCGGCGACGTCGTCCACAACCAGCACCTTCTTGCCCGGCAGCTCGGAGGCGTCCATCAGCGGCGGCAGGATCACCGGCTCCTCCAGGGTCTGGCCCACGCCGGTGTAGAACTCCACGTTCATGGCCCCCATGGCCTTGATACCGATGGCGTAGCCGATCGCCCCGGCAGGGATCAGGCCCCCGCGGGCGATGGCGATAATCAGGTCCGGCATCCAGCCGGAGCGCACGATCTGGGCGCTCAGCTCCCGCTCAGCGGTGCCGAACAGCTCCCAGGTGAGCTCCTCCCGGTCGGGGGACTCAGCGGAGGTGGCGCCGTCGTCAAAGGGCTGGCGCGGGCCGGGGTGCTCAGAGGGGACAGGTGCCGGGGTGCTCTGCTCGTCGCTCACCCGGCCAATCGTAACGGGTGCGCCGGGTGCCCTGGCCTCCACGGACCGCCGGAAGGCCAGGGCCCTCGGGCCAGCGGCTAGCCTGGGGGCGTGCCCAATCTGCTTGACCCAGCTGTGCAAGTGCTAGCCACCGCCCCGCTGCTCACCGTCTTCCTGGTGATCGGCCTGGGCACCGCAGTGGGGCACGTGCCCCTGGGGCCGATCCGCTTCGGTGCGGCCGGGGCCCTCTTCGTGGGCCTGGCCGTCGGGTCGCTGGACCCGCGTCTGGGCGCGGACCTGAGCCTGCTGCGCAGCCTGGGGCTGGGACTGTTCTGCTACACCGTAGGCATCGGCGCAGGCGGAAGCTTCTTCCGGGACCTGCGCCGCCAGCTGCCCCTGATGGGACTCTGCGTCGTGGCCCTGGTACTGGCTGGTGGGGCGGGTGCTGTCTTCTCCCGGCTGACCGGTATCACGCCCGCCATGGACTCAGGGGCCTTCGCGGGCGCCCTGACCTCCCCGGTGCTGGACGCGGCCATCGAGGCCGCAGGCAACCAGGAGCCCGCCGTCGGCTACGCCCTGGCCTACCCCGTGGGCGTGGCGGTAGCCATACTGGTGGTCGCCGCGGTGGTGACCCGGGACTGGCCCAGCCGCCGTGACCCCCGGCCCGCCAGCGCCGACGGCATCAAGGCCACCAGCGTCCTGCTGCTCACCCGCGTGCGCCTGACCGAGCTGGAAGCCTTCCGGGAGGGGCGTATACGCATCTCCTACCTGGAGCGGGACGGTGACACCCGGGTGGTTGAGCCGGGGGAGGAGCTGCTGCCCGGGGACAAGGTCGTCGTCGTCGGCTCTCCGGCGGCCATCGAGGAGGCCGTGCACGACCTCGGCACCGGCTACCTGCGCTGCCTGGCCAAGGACCACAGCGTGGTGGACCACCGGCGGCTGACCGTCTCCAGCACCCGTGTGGCAGGCAAGACCATCGGCGAGCTGGACATGCACGGCCGCTTCCAGGGAGTCATCACCCGTGTCAAGCGCGGCGACCTGGACCTGCTGGCCCGCGAGGACCTGGTGCTCCAGCTGGGGGACCGTGTGCTGGCGGTGGTCCCCTCCGACGAGCTGGAGAAGGCCGCTGACTTCTTTGGTGACTCCGAGAAGTCCATCTCCCAGATCGACGCCTTCTCCGTAGGCATGGGCATGGCCCTGGGCGTGCTGCTGGGCCTGGTCGCCATCCCGCTGCCCGGCGGGATCAGCCTGAGGCTGGGGGTGGCGGCAGGCCCGCTGGTGGTGGGCATGGTGCTGGGCCGGCTGGCGCGTACCGGTCCCTTTATCTGGGTGCTGCCGCACGCGGCCAACGCCACTATCCGCCAGCTGGGCATGCTGTTCTTCCTGGCGGCCATCGGCCTGGCCTCCGGGCCCTCCTTCGCGGCGGCCGCCTTCTCCTGGACCGGGGTGGCCGTGGGGGTGCTGGCGGCCCTGATCGTGCTGGTGAACGCGGCGGTGCTGCTGCTGGGGGCACGGCTCACGGGCGTCAGCGCGCAGCGGGCCGCAGGCGGCTTCGCCGGGCTGGTGGGGCAGCCCGCCATCCTGGGCTACGCCTTGTCAAAGCGTGACGACGAGCGGGTGGAGGCCGGATACGCCACGCTTTTCGCCCTGGCTATCGTGGTGAAGATCGTGATGGTGCAGGTGCTGGTGGCGCTCTAGCACCCACCGGCGCGCTCAGGGGCGGCCTGGGGCCACCGGGGCGGTCCTGCTGCGCGAGGTCGCCCAGGCCACCGCCGGTACGGGTGCCACCCGGGCGGTTCCGGCCACCGGGGGCCAGCAAGGTTGCGGCCCGGGGCAGGTCAAGGTGCAGAATCAGGCAACGTGAACAAGCTGCTCCCCGGCCTAGGGCTGTGCGCCGCTGTCGCGCTCGCGGCCACCGCCGTCAACTCACAGGTTCCGCTGCTGTCCGCCATGCTCCTGGCGATCCTGGTGGGGGTGGTGCTGCGTAACACGGGGCTGGTGCCGCAGGCGGCTGAGCCTGGGCTGAAGGTCGCGGGCAGGACGGTGCTGCGGGCCGGGGTGGTGCTGCTGGGGCTGCGGCTGTCCCTGCCTGCGGTGCTGGAGCTGGGCTGGGGTGCGGTCGGAGTGATCGTGGTCACGGTGGTCGCCGTGTTCGCGGCGACGCTGTGGCTCGGGCGGGTGCTGGCGGTGCCGCGGGCGACCACCCTGCTCACCGCTACCGGCACCGCCATCTGTGGGGCGGCTGCAGTGGCTGGCATGAGCGCCGTGGTCAGCGGCGGGGAGCAGGACGACGACGTCGAGTCTGCGGCAGCCACCGCTATAGCCTCCGTCACGTTGTTCGGCACCCTGGGGATCCTTCTGCTGCCCCTGCTGGTAGGCGTCCTGGGCCTGTCCCCGGTGCCGGCCGGGGTGTGGGTGGGGGCCTCGGTGCATGAGGTGGGGCAGGTGGTCGCGGCTGGCGGGCTGGTCTCCCAGGAGGTGCTGGAGGTGGCTGTGGTGGCCAAGCTCGGCCGGGTGGTGCTGCTCGCCCCCCTGGTGGCTCTGGTAGGGGTGTGGGAGGGGCGTCGGCAGGCCCGCAGGGTCGGTGCGCAGGTCGTTGGTGCTGAGGTGGCCCAGGTGCTGGCAGGGCGGCCGGTGACGCACCCACGGCGCCAGGCCCCGCTGGTGCCGCTGTTCGTCGTCGGGTTCCTGGCGATGGTGGCCGCCCGCTCCCTGCTGGAGGGGACGGTGCCTGCGTGGGTGCTCGGCTGGGCGGGACAGGCAGCGTCCTTCCTGCTGACCATGGCCATGTGTGCCATGGGGGCGGGAGTGGACCTGCGGCGTCTGACCCGCAACGGCCTGCGGGCCCTGGGACTGGGGGGAGCAGCCGGGCTGGTCTCCTTGCTGGTCTCCTGGCTGGCTGTGATCTTGCTCGTGTGAGCGGGGCCTGGACCGCGCCAGCAGGCCAGGCCGGGGGCCTGGACGCCAGGAGGCGGTATGTCTGCGTTAGGCGCGCTCGCCGGGAGCAGGTAGTTTTGGGCCCCGCGCTGGCGTGCCCCGCAGGGTCACAGAACCCTAACGTCGGAGCCACCGTGTTCGTTCTTATGCAACCATGTTGCTGAAAAGACGGAAACGGTCTGTCTGTCCCCTAGCTGAAACGAGAAAAGCTTGTCCTCGGTGCCCTGCCCCATGCTGCTCGCCGCTGGAATCACCACCGGCGCCGCCTTGCTGCTACCCGCCACGGCCAACGCGGAGGAGGTTACGCCTCAGCCTGAGAGCCCCGCAGCCGTAGCTAGCGAGCAGGCCGCTGCAGAGGCCACCCCCGCCAGGTCTGCTGCTGAGCAGGCTGAAGCCGTCGCCCAGGCTGCTGAGAAGGAGGCCGCGAAGGTCGCCGAACAGGCCCAGGCGGCCCTGAAGGAGGCCCAGGATGCCTCGCAGGAGACGGCGCGGGACGCCGCCCAGGCTGAGGGGACCGGCGCGGAGCTGGCCAAGGCCCAGCAGGACGCTGCCGCTGCGGACCGCAACGCTGCCGGACTGGACCAGGAGACCCTCAACCAGTCCGCTGCGGAGGCCAGGCAGGCTGCCGACAGTGTCCTGGAGGCCCAGAAGGCCCAGGAGTCCGCCCACGCCCAGGCCACGCAGGCGCTGGAGGCCAAGGACCAGGCGGAGAAGCAGGCCCTGGAGGCCAGGCAGGACGTGCAGGACGCGCAGGCGGCCCAGGGCGCCGCCGACGCCGCCGTAGCGCAAGCCGGCAAGGAGAAGGACGCGGCCGAGGCCGCTCGGGACCTGCTGGCCTCTAACACCGAGGCCGCCATCAAGCAGGCTGAGGCCGCCCTGGCCCTTGCCCAGGAGGAGACCGGGAAGGCGTCCAGGCTCCTGCAGGACGGCCAGGAGGGCGTGGCCCAGGCCGCCCAGGACGTGGCTGAGGCCCAGGAGAAGGAGCGCCAGGCCCAGGCTGAGGAGCAGGCTGCTGCAGGAGCCGTGGAGCAGGCCCGGAAGCAGTCTGAGCAGGCCCAGGCTGGCGTAGAGACGGCTAACCAGGGCGTGGCCGGGGCCCAGGCCGGGGTGGTGGCCAAGGAGCAGGCACTCAAGCAGGCTGAGCAGGCTGAGGAGCAGGCGCGCCAGGCCCAGGCCGAGGCCATGCAGGAGGTCCCCCGGCGCGGGAGCCTGGTGGCCGAGGCCGCGGAGGAGCTGAAGGCCGCCAAGGAGGCCGCCAAGGATGCCCTGGCGGCTTACGCCAAGGGCTCGTTAGGCTTCTTTGAGAAGCGTGGATCCACTAAGGCGGTGGAGGTACTGACCAAGAGCCGTTCAGGGGAGGACGGTAAGCCCTTCCGTGAGTCCACGGTCCTGGGTGCTGACGGTGACGCCACCAGCCTGGAGAACATGCGGTTGGCCCTGCAAGGGATCCGTCGTGCCCAGGTGCTGACTGCGCCCACCGGGCTGGAGCCTTTGACGGTCTCTGACGCCCTGATGGCTGCCTCCCAGGTGTATGCGAACTGGCACTCCGCGCAGAACCGTGTGGGGGAGCGCACCCCCGCCAACAGCAACGAGCCTGCGCTGAACACCAGCGCGGACAACCGCACCAAGACGCCTGACCCGGTTGTCGCCGTGGAGCGCTGGTACGCGCAGAAGAAGATCTGGGACCAGGCAGTCCGCTCAGGCAGGGTCGACTCTGACGACCTGCTGAACATGGATGAGCTTCGCAAGAAGGACCCTGACCTGTACGGTCAGGTCAAGGACTACCTGAACATGGTTAGGGGTGACTTCGCCTCTACTGGGATGGCGGTGTCCACCGTAAAGGGGCGCGGCGTATCGGTCATGGCCTGGGCGGACCTCCAGTACCTGTATGACCTGGGCCCTGCGGAGAAGGACAGCGGCCTGGCCCTGGACGCCTACGAGAAGGCGTTCATGGACTACTACAACCAGGTCAAGTCCGCCCGGGACGAGGCCCAGAAGAAGATCGACGCGGCCCAGAAGAAGCTTGAGGCTGCTCAGGAGGCGGTGGCCCAGGCCCAGGACCTTCTTGAGCAGGCCAAGGCGACCCTGCTCGCCAAGCAGCAGGATACTGCCCAGGCCCGTGCCGACCTGGCTGCCGCCCAGCAGGGCCTGGCTGCCGCCCAGCGCCAGGCTGAGGCTGCACAGACCGTCCGTAAGGAGGCCGCCGCCGACCTTGAGCAGGCCCAGCAGGCCCAGGCCCTCAAGCAGGAGGCTGTCAAGCAGGCTGCGGCTGGCACCGCCACGGCCCGGCAGAAGGTGCGCGAGGCCGAGGCCCTTGTCAGCTCACTCCAGCAGGCCTTTGAGCAGGCGCTGGGGGCGGAGGGGCAGGCCTCCAAGAACCTGGAGAAGATCCGGTCCGGTGAGGCTCTGCGTGAGGCCCAGCAGCGGGTAGACGCGGCAGAGGCAGCCCTGGGCAAGGCCCAGGAGGGGGCGGCGGCCGCCGCCAAGAAGGTAGGCACCGCCCAGCAGGCCCTGGCGCAGGCCCAGACCAAGGTGGAGCAGGCCACGGCCGCCGCGGCCACGGCCCTGGGCCACCGTGCGGAGGCGGACGCCTCCCTCCGCACCGCCGGTGAGCAGCTGCGAGAGGCTGAGGCCAAGCTCCAGCGTCAGCGCAGCCTGCTGGAGGCCAAGGAGCAGGCGCACAAGGTGCTTGACACGGCGCAGGCCGCCCACGACGGCGCACAGCGCACCCTGACCGCCTCCCGTCAGCGCCTGGCCGCCGCCATCGGCTCCCAGGCCTACGACGACGCCGGGTCCGCGGTCCTGCAGGCCCTGGCCAAGGACCTGGCCGTAGTGGTCCACCAGGAGGCCTTGGACAAGGGCTTCCCCGACCAGCGGTTCCCCCTGCTGGTGAAGGTCTACAGCAACGCACGCAGCGCCCAGCAGGTGGCGGCCGCCGCCCGCCTGGCCGCCGAGAAGCTGGCAGGCCAGGGAGGGTCAGGGAAGCCGGGCCAGCAGGCTCCCGGCCAGGTCGCTCCGGAGGGCATGCAGCCGCCGGTGGCTCCGGAGGGCAAGCAGCCGCCGGCTGGTCCGCAGGTCTCTGACATCCACATCCACGTGGACGGCCAGGGCCGGGTGCGCCAGGAGAGCCTGCCGCAGTACCAGCCTCGCCACCGGGCCCAGTCCCAGGCGGCCGCCCCGGAGCTGGCCCGTACCGGTGCTGGCGCTGAGACCCTGCTGCCCCTGGCCGGTGGCCTGGTGCTAGCGGGCTCGGTCCTGGCACGTCGTCGCCAGCGCTCCTGAGCACGGCAGGGACCTGACCGGAAGCCGGGAGGCTGGGTGCCAGATCTGTGGCACCCAGCCTCCCGGCGTACCCGGTGGTGGAGACCACCCCCGGCCTGGGTGAGGGTGCGAGATGGTCTCCGAGCGTGCCGTAGACCGGTCCCACCGTGTTGGGCCTGGGTGCCGGTGCGCCTGCGGCGGCTGCGGTCGGCTGCCGGACCAGTAGGCGCCCGGGGGCCCGGTTCTGCTTAGAGTTGGGTATGCGCGTGCACAACTTCTCCGCCGGACCCGCCCAGCTGCCTCTGCCCGTCCTGGAGCAGGCGGCGGCTGAGCTGCCTGAGTGGCGTTCGGGCATGAGCGTCCTGGAGGCCTCCCACCGGGGACCGGACTTCATGGCCTGTGCCGCCGACGCTGAGGCCACCATGCGCCGTCTGGCAGGGGTGCCGGCGCACTACCGGGTGCTCTTCCTGCAGGGCGGGGCCACCGGGCAGTTCGCCGCCATCCCCATGAACCTCACCGCGCGGGCAGACACAGTGGCCTTCATCCGTACCGGCCAGTGGTCCAGGAAGGCCGCCGTCGAGGCCGCTCGCATGGGGGTGGAGGTGCGGCTGGTCGCTGACGAGGCCGCCAGCTCCTACACCACCACCCCTGAGCCGGGCTCCTTCACCGTGCCCGCAGGTGCCAAGTACCTGTACTACTGCGCCAACGAGACCATTGGCGGCGTCACCATGCCCTACGTGCCCGCTGCCGAGGCCGCCGGAGTGCCCCTGGTAGCGGACTTCTCCTCCATGTACCTGTCCCGGCCCCTGGAGGTAGAGAGCTTCGGGGTGGTGTTCGGGGGCGCCCAGAAGAACCTGGGCCCGGCGGGCCTCACGGTAGTGATCGTGCGTGAGGACCTGCTCGGACGCGCCCGCCCGGACGTGCCCCTCGTGTGGGACTGGCAGGCTATGGCGGACAACGACTCCATGCTGAACACCCCACCCACCTTCTCCATATACCTGTTTGGCCTGGTCCTGCACTGGATCGAGGACACCGGTGGACTGGCCGCCATGGGAGAGCGCAACGACGCCCAGGCCCAGCGGCTCTACGACGCCATCGACGCCTCCGGCTTCTACGCCAACCCCGTGGAGAAGCGCTCCCGTTCCGCCATGAACATCCCCTTCACCCTGGCCGACCCCGCCCTGGACGCCGAGTTCCTGGCCGGGGCCAGCGCCGCCGGGCTCATGAACCTCAAGGGACACCGCTCCGTGGGCGGAATGCGGGCCTCCCTGTACAACGCCATGACTGACGAGGGCGTCACCGCCCTGATCGACTACATGACCGAGTTCGAGCGTACCCGCGCCTGAGAGGAAGACCATGACCCCCGCCCCCGCCCAGCGTTTCCGCGTACGCACCCTCAACGCCATCTCCGGCACCGGCCTGACCCGCCTGCCCGCCGAGCTCTACGAGGTGGGGGACGCCGTCGAGCAGCCCCACGCCCTGCTGCTGCGCTCCGCCCGCCTGCACGACACCCCCGTGCCGGAGTCGGTGCTGGCGGTGGCCCGGGCCGGGGCGGGCACCAACAACATCCCCGTGGAGTCCCTGACCGAGCGCGGTGTCCCCGTGTTCAACACCCCCGGCGCCAACGCCAACGCCGTCAAGGAGCTGGTGCTTGCGGGCCTGTTCATCGCCTCCCGCAACCTGATCCCCGCGGCCCGTTTCGCCCACACCCTGGAGGGGGACGACGCCGCTATCGCCCGGGCCGTGGAGGCAGGCAAGAAGCAGTTCGTGGGCTTTGAGCTGCCGGGCAGGACCCTGGGGGTGATCGGCCTGGGGGCCATCGGGGTGCAGGTGGCCAACGCCGCCCTGGGCCTGGGGCTCAAGGTGGTGGGATTCGACCCGGCCATCAGCGTGGACCACGCCTGGATGCTCTCCGCCGAGGTGCAGCGGGCCCATAGCATCGAGGAGGTCTTCAAGCGTGCCGACATCCTGACCGTGCACGTGCCCCTGGTTGAGGCCACCCGCGGCCTGGTCTCCACCCAGCGCCTGGCCCTCATGCGCCACAGTGCCGTGATCCTGAACTTCGCGCGCGCCGAGATCGTGGACGAGCCCGCCATCGTCTCCGCCCTGGACCAGGGCTACCTGGCCGGTTACGTCTGCGACTTCCCCTCCACGGCGGTGCACAAGCACCCCAAGTGCATCTCCCTGCCGCACCTGGGGGCCTCCACCAAGGAGGCTGAGCGCAACTGTGCCGTCATGGCGGTGGACCAGCTGCGCGGCTTCCTGGAGGAGGGGCAGGTGCGCAACTCGGTGAACTTCCCGGAGGCGGTCATGGACCGGGAGGAAGGTACCCACCGGCTGGTGATCGTCAACCGCAACGTGCCCAACATGGTCGGCCAGGTCTCCACCCTGGTGGCCCAGCACGGCCAGAACATCGCCAACCTGCTCAACCGCTCCCGCGGCGGCCTGGCCGTCACCCTGGTGGACATCGACGGGCAGGTGGACCCTGGGCTGTGCGCGGAGATTAGGGCCATCGACGGCGTCCTGTCCGCCCGCCTGATCCCTGCCTGATCCCTGCCTGATCCCTGCCGGACCGCGCCTTATCGCGCCCCCCTGCGCCCCATTTGTGCATTTTGGCTTGACTGGTGCCGAATTCCGGCACCAGTCAAGCCAAAATGCACAAGTCGGGGGAGGATGGGCCGGTGCGACTGGTGGACGACCTCAAGGACCTGGTGCAGCTGCCCGGCTTCCGGCGCCTGCTCACCGTGCGTCTGGCAGGCCAGACCGGGGACGGGCTGGTGCAGGCCGGACTAGCCACCCTCTTCTTCTTCCACCCCCAGAACATGACCACCGCAGCCGGGGTGGCGGGAGCCCTGGTGGTCCTGCTGCTGCCCTTCTGCCTGGTAGGGCCCTTCACCGGTCCCTTCATCGACCGCTGGCGACGCCGTCAGACCCTGGTGGGCGGCAACCTGCTGCGGGCGGCCCTGGCCGGGCTGGCCGCCCTGGTGCTGGGCCTGTGGGGCACCGGCGCCACGATCTACCTGCTCGCCCTGGTGGTCCTGGGGGTGAACCGTTTCCTGCTGGCGGTCCTGTCCGCCAGCCTGCCCCAGGTGGTGGACGCCCGCCGCCTGCTCACCGCCAACTCCCTGGTGCCCAGCCTGGGCGGGGTGGCCATCGTGCTGGGGGCCGCCGTCGGTCTGGTGCTGCGCCTGCTCCTACCTGCCGGACTGGCGCAGGACACCGCCAGCCTGCTGGTGGCCGCCCTGCTCTACGGTGGGGCCGCCGCCGCCGGCACCCGCCTGGGTCGTGACGAGCTGGGGCCGCAGTACCCGGCCGCAGGCTCCCTGGCCGCCGCCCTGTCCCACGTCGGCAGCGACCTGGCAGCCGCCGTCAGGCACCTGGTGACCCGGCGCAGCCCCGCCCTGGCGCTGGGCACCATGGCCGGGCACCGCTTCGTGTACGGCATAGAGCTGGTCACGATCATCCTGGCCTCCCGCAACCTCCTAGCCCCTGGGGACGCCGACCAGGGACTGCTGGTCTTCGGCTCCCTCATGGGGGCGCTGGTGGCCGGGCACGGCCTGGCGGTGGTGCTCACGCCCTTGGCCCAGGAGCGCCTTACGCCCCCGGCCTGGGTGGTGACCTGCCTGCTGGGCGGCAGCCTGGGCCAGCTGCTGCTGGTCGCCAGCCACGAGCAGCACCTGATGACGGCGGGGCTGGTGGTCTTTGGTGCCGGGGTGCAGGGCGCCAAGATCGCGGTGGACACGATCGTGCAGCGGGACACGGCCGACGCCTACCGGGGGCGCGCCTTCAGTATCTACGACGTCCTGTTCAACACCGCTGAGTGCCTGGCCGCCGGGGTGGCGGTGCTGGTCATGCCCGCCGTGGGCTGGTCGCGCACCCTCCAGACGGCTCTGCTGCTGCTCGTGTGGGCCCTGGCCGTGGGCTACTGGCGCCAGGTCCAGGCAAGCAGGCCCGCGGGGCTTGACCCTAACGCGGCGTGAGGCACCAGGCTTGGCTGCGTGAGTGATGCACAGGAGGTGACCGTGGAGCGCAATCGTGACGACGACGGGCTCCAGCCCCTGACCGTAGGCCAGGTGGCCGCCCTGGTGGGGGTCAGCGTCAGGACGCTGCACCACTGGGACCAGGTGGGGCTGGTGACGCCGTCGGGGCGCAGCCGGGCAGGCTACCGGCTCTACACGCCCGCGGACCTGGAGCGCCTGCAGCAGGCCCTCCTGTATCGGGAGACCGGGATGCCCCTGGCCCAGGTGGCTGAGGTGCTGGACAGCCCCGGCACGGACGCCAGCACGCACCTGGCCCGGCAGCGCGAGCTGCTGGCTGAGCGCATCGCCCACCTGACCCGGATGCTCCGGGCAGTGGACACGATGATGGAGAAGGACACCATGGGAGAGAAGCTAACCGCCGCGCAGCGCGCCGAGATCATGGGGGACCAGTGGGACCCCGCCTGGGAGGCCGAGGCGCAGGAGCGCTGGGGCCACACGGAGGACTGGCGGGTCTCCGCTGAGCGGCTCGCCGCCAAGACCCCGGCCGAGTTCAAGGCGGACAAGGAACGCGTGGAGGCGGTGGAGCGCGAGCTTGCCGCCGCCCTGGCCGAGGGCGTCCAGCCCGGGTCGCCCCGCGCCAACGCGCTCGCGGAGAAGCACCGGGCCAGCCTGGGCTGGTTCGACGTGACCCACGCCAAGCAGGTCCTGCTGGCCCGCGGCTACGTCTGCGACCCGCGCTTCAAGCAGCACTACGAGCAGGTCGCCCCCGGCCTGGCCGCCTGGCTCAAGGAGGTGGTGGAGGCCAACGCCGCCGCCAACGGGGTGGACCTGGATTCCGTCACCTGGGCCTGAACGGCGCGTTCTGACACTGGCGGAGGCATAGAGAGGCCTGCGTTTCCAAGCAGGTAGCCCCCGGTCGGCTCGCCCGGCCGGGGGCTACCCGGGGCCTGGGTGACCCGACGGCGGGGCGGGCAGGGGGGACCGCGCCCGCCGACATTCTGGGCTGGCGGCGGGGCCAGCCCCGCCCCGCTCAGGCCCGCCGGGAGCGCCGTACCAGCTTGCGAAGCTCAGAGAACCACAGCACCAGGGAGCCCATGGCCAGGCACACCAGCCAGTGGTGCAGGTCCAGGGGTGCCGTGGAGAAGGCCGCCTGCAGCACCGGCAGCTCCACGACCGCCACCTGAAGCACCAGTCCCAGCAGGACCGCCCCCCACAGCCAGCGGTTGACGAACATGTGCCGGAAGGCGGAGACCGTCTCGGAGCGGGAGGCTATCGTGTTGAACAGCTGGGCGAGCACCAGGGTGGTGAAGGCGGCCGTGCGGGCAGTGGTCAGGTCGTCCACGCTCACCCCGGGCAGGTCAATGATCCCGCCCGGCAGGTAGGTGTCCAGGGTGAGCAGGGTGGCGGCCCCCATGACCAGGCCAGCCATAAGGATCCCCGACCACATGGTGCGGTCCAGCACACGGTCACCGGGGCGGCGCGGAGCCCGCCCCATCACGTCCTCCACGGAGGGGTCCACCCCCATGGCCAGGGCCGGGCCGGAGTCGGTGACCAGGTTGATCCACAGGATCTGGGTGGCTACCAGCGGCAGCACCACCCCCGTGGTGGAGTGGTCCGACAGACCCAGCAGCCCAGCCAGCACCACCCCGCCGAAGACGGTGACCACCTCACCCATATTCGAGCTGAGCAGGTAGCGCAGGAACTTCCTGATGTTGTCGAAGATGCGTCGCCCCTCGGCCACCGCCGCCACGATGGTGGCGAAGTTGTCGTCAGCCAGCACCATCTCTGCGGCCTCCTTGGTCACCTGCGTGCCGGTGACGCCCATGGCGACGCCGATGTCAGCCTGCCGCAGGGCGGGGGCGTCGTTGACGCCGTCGCCAGTCATGGCCACCGTGTGCCCTTGCGCCTTCAGCGCAGCCACGATCCGCATCTTGTGCTCCGGGGCCACCCGGGCGTACACGTTCACCTCCGCCACCGCACGGTTCAGCTCCTCTGCCCCCAGGACGCTCAGCTCCCGGCCGGTCAGCACCCTTGCCCCGGGCTCCGCGATCCCCAGGTCCGCGGCGATGCGACCGGCGGTGGCCGGGTGGTCACCGGTGATCATCAGCACCCGGATGCCTGCCCGGTGCGCCTCGGCGACGGCGGCGGCCGCCTCGGGGCGCGGCGGGTCGATGATCCCCACCACCCCGGCCAGCACCAGGTCCCGCTCCAGGTAGGAGAAGTCGGCCTCGCCCCCGGCGGCGAGCACCTGGGTGACCTGTGCGGCCTCGGCGGCCGTGAGTAGCCTTGAGGCGACTCCCAGCGTACGCAGCGCGCGACCTGACATCTGGTCGATCCGCTGCTCGAACAGCTGGCGGGCGGAGTCGTCCAGAGGGGCCTCCTCCAGGCCCCGGCGCACCTGCGTGCAGCGCTCAAGAAGGACGTCGGGGGCACCTTTGGACACGATGGTCACGGTGTCGTGCTTGGCGTCGGTGTAAAGGACGCTCATGAGCTTGCGCTCACTGGTGAAGGGGACCTCGCCCAAGCGCTCGAAACGCCCCTCACGGTCGCCGTGCGTGCCGAGCTTGCGCTCCGCCACCAGGAAGGCGCCCTCGGTCGGGTCACCGATCACTGACCAGGCCCCGGCGTCGTCAGCCAGCTCGGCGTCCGAGGCCATGGCTCCCCCGGACAGCACCACGGTCACCTCCTCCAGGTGGGGGCCTTCCAGGGGCTCCGCGTCCGGCTGCCCGTCGCCGTCCAGGTCGGGGGCCACGTCGCCGACCGGGGCGTAGCCGATGCCGGTGACCACAGTGTCGCCGGACAGGGTGGCGACCTCCTGGATGGTCATCTCTGAGCGGGTCAGGGTGCCGGTCTTGTCCGAGCAGATCACGGAGGCGGAGCCCAGGGTCTCTACGCTGGTGAGCTTCTTGACCACCGCCTTGTGCAGGGCCATGCGCTGCACCCCGAGGGCCAGTACCACGGACAGGATCGCGGGCAGGCCCTCCGGCACGGCGGCCACGGCCAGGGAGACCCCCAGCAGCAGGGCGTCAATGACCGTGTGCGAGCTGATGCTCGGGGCCAGCAGCAGGAGGGTCCCTACCGTGACCACGGCGATAGCCACCACGATCAGTCCCAGGGTGCGGGAGACCTGGGCCAGCTCCTTGGACAGGGGGGTGGGCTCCTCCTCCACCGAGTCGAGCATGCGGGCGATCGCCCCCATCTCCGTGTCGCCGCCGGTGGCGGTGACGACCGCGCGCCCGGTGCCCTGGGCCACGGAGGTGCCCCGGTAGACCATCGGGCTGCGGTCAGCCAGGTCAGCGTCGGGGGAGACGGCGTCGGCGGTCTTGGTCACGGCCTCCGCCTCACCGGTCAGGGAGGACTCGACGACGCGCAGGGCCGCCGCCTGGACCAGGCGCGCGTCTGCCCCTACCTGGTCCCCCTCGCTGAGCAGGAGCAGGTCCCCGACCACCAGGTCGGCGGAGGGCACCTGGCGCTTCTCGCCGTCGCGCAGCACCGTGGACTGGGCCTGGGTCATCCTTGACAGGGCGGCGACCGCGTCAGCCGCCTTGCTCTCCTGGACGAAGCCGAGCACCGCGTTGAGGGTGATTACGGCCAGGATAACCAGGGCGTCCACCGGCAGGCCGTGAGCCCCTTCCAGCACCCAGGCGATCGCGGAGATGAATATCGCCGCGATCAGCAGGTAGACCAGCGGGTCCTGGAACTGTCCCAGAAAGCGTCGCCAGGCCGGGGTGGGGGGCTTGGAGGGCAGGTTGTTGGGGCCGTTGACGGCGAGACGTTCAGCTGCCTGGGTTGCGGTAAGCCCCCGGGCGGGGTCTGTGCCCGTGGTGGCGGCAACCGTTGCGGGGGCTTCCGCCCAAGGCACGGAGGGGGTGCTGGTGCTGGTCATTGCCCCAGCCTCGCGGAACTGGCCGGGGGCCGTCTGCTGGTTTCGCCGACGGCGGGGGTGATCTTTTGTCACTGGTGGAGGACTAGAGCGGTTGCCTGCTACTGAGCCTGGGGAGCTTTTGGCTTGATTACGCGGTAGTTGAAGGATAAGCGAGCGGCGTGGGAGCCTCTAAGCCTCCGCCAGTGACAGCCTTTCCGGGTGGAGTCCAGTGTGACCGACCTCGCAACAGGGTGACGGATTCCCCGCGTGCAGCAGTTTTCACGGGCTGCCAGCAGTTTTCCTGGCTCCTTCACCCCGCCATACTGGTGCAGTCCGTCCCCGGCAGGGGAAACTGACAAGGAAACGAGAAGCGCGTGTCACAACCGACTGGTGTCCCTGAGCGGCCCGTAGGGCGCAAGCTCGCCCAGGCTGCCAACGCCGGACGGCTGCCGGGGAAGCCCGGGAAGTCCTCCCGCGGCGCAGGCAGGTCCAGTGAGCAGCGTCCAGCCAGCAGCAGGGGCGGCTCCCGCAGCGCACCAGGCAGGGCTGGCAGGCCCGTGGACCGGCCCACCGGCTGGCGGCGCGTGTTCAACTACCCCCGGCGCGGCAAGGGCCCGATCCACCGCTGGATACCCAGCTGGCGTTTCAACCTGGCTACTCTCCTGCTGTTCATGGGGGCGGCGGTCGGGGCCTTCTCATGGGCCTACGCGAGCATTGACGTGCCTGAGCCCAGCGAGTTCGCCCAAGCGCAGAGCTCCACCGTCTACTACGCCGACGGCGTCACCGAGATGGGGCACTTCGCGGAGGTGAACCGCAAGATCATCGACACCACCAAGGTGCCCAAGTACGTGGGCGACGCGGTGGTCGCCAGTGAGGACCGCAGCTTCTACACCAACAAGGGCGTGGACCCTAAGGGCATCGTGCGCGCCCTGGTGAACAACCTGCGTGGTGGCGGGCGCCAGGGGGCCTCCACGCTCACCCAGCAGTACATCAAGAACTACTACGTGGACACGACCTCCTCCTACTCGGGCAAGTTCAAGCAGGCGGTCATGGCTATCAAGATCGACCGGCAGAAGAGCAAGGCCGAGATTCTGGACTCCTACCTGAACACGGTCTACTACGGGCGGGGGGCCTACGGCATCGAGGCCGCCGCGGAGGCGTACTTCGGGGTGGGGGCGGACCAGCTGACCCCGGCGCAGGCGGCGCTGCTGGCTGGCATCATGCCCGCCCCCAGCGCCTGGGACCCCGCCGTGGACCCGGCCCAGGCCCAGCAGCGCTGGACCCGGGTCATGGACTTCATGGAGCAGGACGGCTACATCTCCTCCGCGGAGCGTGCCGCCGCCACCTCCATGCCGGAGACCATCCTCCCCAAGAGCGACGAGGTGTACGCCGGCACCAAGGGCTACCTGCTGCAGATGGTGCGCAAGGAGCTGGCGGAGAAGGCCGACCTGTCTAACGAGCGGGTGGACACCGGTGGCTACAAGATCGTCACCACCATAGACAAGGAGGACCAGGAGGCTGCCGTGGCCGCCGTGGAGGCCCTCCCGGAGGGGGCGGACCCCAACCTGCGGGTGGCCCTGGTCTCTGTCGACGCCAGCACCGGCGGGGTCCTGGCCCTCTACGGGGGCAGGGACTACCTCACGCAGCAGGTGAACGCAGCCACCGACGCCGTCGCCCAGGCAGGCTCCACCTATAAGCCCTTTGCCCTGGTGGCGGGCCTGGAGAACGGTTTGACCCTGGCGAACGGCTACTCCGGAAAGTCTCCGATCTGGCTGAATGACACCCGTTTCGAGAACTTCGACAATGTCTCCTGGGGCTGGTGCGACATGGTCAAGTCCACGGCTCACTCGGTGAACACCTCCTACCTGCAGCTCAACGACGAGCTGGGCTCGGACAAGACCAACGACGTCGCCTTCCGGGCCGGCTACCCGGAGGACACCGTGGGCATGGACACCGTGGTGCAGTCGGTGCTGGGCTCAGCCTCCCCGCACACGATCGATATCGCCACCGCCTACGCGACCTTCGCCTCCGGCGGGACCCGGCACGAGACGCACATAGTCGGCTCGGTGGCCAACTCCCAGGGGACGGTCGTGTACGTTCCCGACACCGTGGGGGAGAAGGTCTTTGAGGACGGCGTCATGGCTGACGCGACCTTCGCTATGAGCAAGGTGGTGGAGTACGGCTCCGGTACCACCGCCCTGGAGCTGGGGCGCCCGGTGGCCGGCAAGACCGGCTCCTCCTCGGACAACAAGTCGGCGCAGTTCGTGGGCTTCACCCCGCAGGTGGCGACGGCGGTGACGCTCTACCAGTCCGGCCCGGACGGCTCCGAGCAGTCGATCACCCCTTGGGGTGACTACGACGAGATCACCGGCTCCACCTATCCGGCTGACATCTTCACGGAGTACATGAAGAAGGCGCTGGCTGACCTGCCGGTGGCGGACTTCCCCGGCCGGACCCCTGGCTCCTACCGGCCTGGGCGCCTGGAGGGTGCGGAGCAGCGCTCCAAGGTCCAGCTGCCCGCTGAGGAGCCGACCTTCGTTCCGGTGCAGCCCCCGGCGGAGCCGCAGCCTACCCAGCAGGCTCCCGAGCCGACGGCGGAGCCGACCGGAGGCCAGTTCCAGCCAGCGCCTGTACCGGCTCCTACCGGTAAGGACAACGACGAACCGGGGCCGGACCTCACGGAGGGTCCGGTGGAACCGGGGCCGGAGCAGCCCACCGCTCCGCCTGGAGGGAACGTTGAGGGTAACGGTTTCGCGCCTGGCAACGGCCAGAACCAGGGCAACGGCAGACGGCGGGCGGGTTGAGGCTCCCCGTGCCGGGACCAAGGCCGCCCCTGCGCCTGCGAGGTGTCGCAGCGCACGCCCCCCGGGAAGGTGCTGGCCTTCCGGGGGGCGCGCCGTCTCCGGTAGGCTCTTGGACTGGCTGCGCTGCCGGGCACCCGCCCGTCACCCGCGGCCGCACGCATCACCCTCCTGTCACGGAAAGACCGTGACCGCTTCAGACCAGAGGAGGTGGGTACCAAGCATGCGTCACTACGAGATCATGATCATCCTCGACCCCGAGACGGACGAGCGCACCGTCGCTCCGTCGCTCGAGAAGCTGCTGCAGGTCGTCCCCAGCAACGGTGGGACCGTGGACAAGGTCGACATCTGGGGCAAGCGTCGTCTCGCCTACGACATCAAGAAGAAGTCCGAGGGCTTCTACGTCGTCGTCGACATGACCACCACGCCGGAGATCGCCCAGGAGCTTGACCGTCAGCTCGGCCTGAACGAGTCCGTCCTGCGCACCAAGCTGCTGCGCCCCGAGGCCTGAGCCGTACCCGTCCGAGAATCCTGAGAGCACGGAGGAAAGCATGACCGGAGAGCCTGTAATCACCGTCGTCGGTAACCTGGTGGCGGACCCGGAGATGCGCTTCACCCCTAGCGGTGCGGCGGTCGCTTCCTTCCGTGTGGCCTCCACGCCGCGGACCTTCAACCGCAACACGAACCAGTGGGAGGACGGCGAGGCGCTGTTCCTGTCCTGCTCGGTGTGGCGGGACACGGCCGACAACGTGGCCTCCTCGCTGAAGAAGGGCATGCGCGTGATCGTGCAGGGCCGCCTGACCCAGCGCTCCTACACCACCCGTGAGGGCGAGAACCGCACGGTCTACGAGCTGCAGGTCGACGAGGTCGGCCCCTCGCTGCGCTACGCCAAGGCCGAGGTCACCCGCACCCCACGTGCGGGTGGTCCCGGAGGCCAGGGCGGTGGCTACAACGGCGGCGGCCAGGGTTCTGGCGGCTTCCAGGGGGGCTACCAGGGCGGCGGCGGATACAACGGTGGCCAGAACCAGGGGGGCGGCTTCGGCGGAGGCCAGGCCTCCTACAACGCCCCCCAGGGAGGCGCCGCGGACGACCCGTGGAGCACCGGCACCTCCTTCGGTGACGAGCCCCCGTTCTGACCGGTCCTGACCGGCACCGTCTCTCGGACGATCACCTGGGCGCCTGCGCCCACCACCAACACCAATCTCGTAACTGAGCGCCCCGGCGCTCTAAACAAGGAGTACCAACATGGCGAAGCCTCAGCTTCGTAAGCCGAAGAAGAAGATCGGCCCGGTCAAGGCCATCAAGGTCGGCGTCATCGACTACAAGGACACCGCCACGCTGCGGAAGTTCATCTCCGACCGTGGCAAGATCCGTGCGCGCCGCGTCACCGGTGTCTCCGTCCAGGAGCAGCGCAAGATCGCTAAGGCCGTGAAGAACGCCCGCGAGATGGCTCTGCTGCCCTACTCGAGCTCTGCTCGCTGATCGGAGGCCCACGCATGACCACCAAGCTCATTCTCACGCACGACGTCGCCCACCTGGGCTCTGCCGGTGAGGTCGTGGACGTCAAGGACGGCTACGCCCGCAACTACCTGCTGCCGCGCAAGCTGGCCACCCCCTGGACCAAGGGCGCCCAGCGCCAGATCGACCAGATGGCCGAGGCCCGCCGCAAGCGCAGCATCGAGTCCCTGGAGCAGGCGCAGACCGCCCGCGCCTGGCTCAACGAGAACGTCGTGACCGTCTCCGCCACCGCGGGTGCGAACGGCCGCCTCTTCGGCGCCGTGTCCACCGCTGACCTGGCTGAGGCTGTCAAGGCCGCGGGCGGCCCCGCCGTGGACCGCCGCAAGATTCAGATCGTGCCGCCGATCAAGTCCACCGGCCGTCACAGCGCCACCGTGCGCCTGCACACCGACGTCGTGGCCCCGATCGAGGTCAACGTCGTCGCCGCCCGCTGAGGGCAGCCGTACTGAGTCTGGAGGGCCCGTCACCGGATCGCCGGTGACGGGCCCTCCTGCTGCCTACCCGCCCCGGGTGCCCCGCTGCCCTCAGTGCCTCCAGGCCTGGGAGCGGGCGCGCAGGCCCGTGGTCAGGGCCCGTGCGCCCATGAACAGCCAGGCGAAGGCCCCCCACAGCCACAGCAGCCCCGTGCCGCCGCCCGTGGGCCAGCCGTGGGCGACGGCGTAGGCGGCGGGCAGGTAGGGCAGCAGGGTAGCTATCCCGGCCCGTGCCAGGTAGGGGCCGTCGCCCGCCCCCATGAGCACCCCGTCAAAGAGGAACACCGCCCCGGCCAGGGGCATGGCGGAGGCCGCCACCAGCAGGGCCGGGCGGGCGGCTGCCAGGACCCCGGCGTCGTTGGTGAACAGCAGCGGCAGCCAGGGGCTGGCGGCGGCTACCACGGCCCCGATCACCACCCCGGCGCCCACGCCCCAGGCCAGGCAGCGCCGCAGCACCGCGTCCACCCCCGGCTGGCTCGGGGCTGCCTGAGGCTCTTGCGGAGCGGTTGGCGGCCTCTCCTGGTCGGCTGCGGCGGCCCCCAGGGCGTTGCCCACCAGCGCCTGGGCGGCGATGGCCAGCGCGTCCAGGCTGAAGGCCGCCAGGCCCCAGACCGTGCTGACCACCTGGTGCGCGGCCAGGGGTGCCTGGCCCAGGCTGGTGGCCGCCCACACGGTGGCCAGGATCGCGGCCCGCAGGGACACGGTGCGCACCAGCAGGGGCGTGCCCGCCCCCAGGGAGCCTCCCAGGCCGGTGCCGCTGGGGCGCAGGCTGACCCCCTCCGCCCGGGCGGCCCGGACCAGGGGCACCAGCAGGGCCAGGCCCATAACCGTCTGGGCCAGGGCGGTCCCCAGGCCCGAGCCCGCGATCCCCAGGCCCAGCCCGTACAGGAGCAGGGTGTTCAGGGCTACGTTCAGCACCGCCCCGGCGGTGGCGACGACGAAGGGCGTGCGCGTGTCCAGCAGGCCCCGCAGTGTGCCGGTGGCGGCGAAGACCACCAGCATCCCCGGCACCCCGGCCGCTGATGCCCGCAGGTAGGCGACGGCGGCCGCGGCTACGGCCCCCTGGCCGCCGAGCGCGCCCACCACCCAGGGGGCGGTTGCCGCCAGCAGCGAGCCGGCCAGGACCCCGAGGGCCAGGGCCAGCCAGACGCCGTCGAGACCGGCCCGCAGTCCCGCCTGGCGCTGCCCGGCGCCGAAGAGGCGGGCGGTGGTGGCCGTGGTGGCGTAGGCCAGGAACACGAACAGGCCCACCAGGGTGGTCAGCACTGTGGAGGCCAGGGACAGGCCCGCCAGGCTGACCGCCCCGAGGTGCCCCACCATGGCGGAGTCGATCAGCACGAACAGGGGCTCGGCCACCAGGGCCCCCAGGGCGGGCAGGGCCAGGGACAGGATGCGCCGGTCGAGCGTGGCGGGGTGGCTGCTCACGGTGGCCTTTCAGTGCTGGGGGACGGCAGTGTCTCACGGGTCACCTCAAGACGGAGTTGAGGTTCATCCACAGAGATGTCCACTTGTCCACAGATTTCCAAACTGTTAGCGAACAAGTCGGACACAGGCTGCGTTGGCGCAGGTAAGTGTTGCGATAGCAGGGAGGATCAGCTGCCTGCCGGACCTCTGCCGGAGATGGTCTCCACAGTAGTCCACAGGTTTACCCACCACTTGTCCCCAAGCTGGACCCGGATCTCCACAGTGGCTCCCGGACCTGTCCACACCATCGTCCGACCTGCTGATTGCGGTACCGCGCGGGCGCCGCTATTGTCGCGAGCCCAGCGTGCCCGGGCCGACGCGACCGGTCCGTGTGAAGCGCTGGAGCCAAGGGGCAGGAGGCCAGATGAGCGTCAGTGGACAGGGGGCGTCCGTGTCCTCGACCGACCCGCGCAACCGGGCCGCCAGCACGGACAAGGAGGCGGCGGCGTCGCCGCTGAGCGAGGCCTTTGACCGGATGCCGCCCCAGGACCTCAACGCGGAGGTCTGCACGCTCGGCTCCATGCTGCTGAGCAAGGACGCGATCGCCGTAGTCCAGTCCGAGCTGGTGGCCGACGACTTCTACCTGCCCTCCCACGTGACCGTCTACGAGGTCATCGCGGAGATCTACTCCGCCGGTGAGCCCGTGGACCCGGTGATCGTGGCGGACGCCCTGACCAAGCACGGCCAGCTGGAGCGCGTGGGCGGGCTGGACTACCTGTCCACCCTGATCATGAGCGTGCCCACCGCCGCCAACGCCGGGTACTACGCGCGGATCGTGCGGGAGAAGGCGATCCTGCGCCGCCTGGTGCAGGCGGGCACGCGCGTCACCCAGCTGGGCTACACCTCCCAGCCCGGCGACGTCGAGGAGCTGGTCAACCAGGCCCAGGCCGAGGTATACAACGTCAACCACAAGCGCCAGAGCGAGGACTACGTGGCCATCGGCCAGCTGCTGGACGCCGTCAACCTGGAGATCGAGGTCGCCCAGTCCCGCGACGCCAACCAGATGACCGGCATCCCCACCGGCTTCACCGAGCTGGACGAGCTGACCGGGGGCCTGCAGGCGGGGCAGATGGTGATCGTGGCGGCCCGCCCCGCCATGGGCAAGTCCACCCTGGCGCTGGACTTCTGCCGCTCCGCCTCCATCCGGCACGGCAAGACCAGCTGCTACTTCTCCCTGGAGATGGGCCGCATGGAGATCATGATGCGTCTGCTCTCCGCGGAGGCGGCGGTGGAGCTGACCAAGCTGCGCGGCGGCATGTCCATGAGCGACCAGGACTGGCTGGACCTGGCCCAGGCCTACAACCCGGTGGACTCGGCCCGCCTGTTCATTGACGACTCCCCGAACCTGACCATGCCGGAGATCCGCTCCAAGTGCATCCGCATGAAGGACCAGGAGGACCTGGGCATGGTGGTGATCGACTACCTGCAGCTGATGAGCTCGGGCAAGCGGGTGGAGTCCCGCCAGCAGGAGGTCTCCGAGTTCTCCCGCCAGCTCAAGCTGCTGGCCAAGGAGCTGGAGATCCCGGTGATCGCGGTGGCCCAGCTCAACCGTGGGCCGGAGCAGCGTGAGGGCAAGAAGCCCCAGATGAGCGACCTGCGTGAGTCCGGCTCCCTGGAGCAGGACGCTGACATCATCATGCTGCTGCACCGGCCCAGCTACTACGACCCCGAGCAGCGCCCCGGCGAGGCCGACATCATCGTGGCCAAGCACCGTAACGGTGAGACCCGCACGATCCCGGTGGCCTTCCAGGGGCATATGGCGCGCTTCGCCAACATGGCGCGCGACGTCGCCCCCGAGCCCGCCTACGAGTAGGGAAGCGGGGGAGGCCGGGGCTGGTCTGGGACTGGCGGGGCAGGGCAGGGGACTAGATGGTGCCTGGCGGGGCCGGTTGGGGCCTGAACCGGGCCTGAACCGGGCCGGAGCCTCAGCGGGCCACGGCGGCCGGGAAAGGGCCCCGGGGGCATAGGCTGGGGGCGTGCTTGTGGCCTTCTCCGTGTCCCCCACCACCACCGACGCGCCGGACGGCTCGGTCAGCGAGGCGGTGGCGCGCGCCGTCGCCGTCGTGCGCGCCTCCGGCCTGCCCAACGAGACCACCTCCATGTTCACCACCCTGGAGGGGGAGTGGGACGAGTGCATGGCGGTGGTCAAGGCCGCCTGCCAGGCCGTGGCGGAGGTCAGCCCGCGCGTGGCCCTGGTGCTCAAGGCCGATATCCGCCCCGGCTGGACCGGCCAGCTAACCGCCAAGGTCGAGCGCGTGGAGCAGCACCTGCAGGCGCACCCCTAGACGCCGGGGCGGCCAGGCGGCTCACGCCCAAGCGTGCGATGCCTAGGTGTGAGCGGGCACAGGTTGTATGGGGGCTTCCCGTACATGAGCACGGCAGACCTGCCGTACGTCTGCCGCTCAGGCCGCCCTCAGGCCAGCAGGTCCTCCCACCAGGCGCTGAACGTGGGGCAGCGCTCCAGCACGGCCTGCAGGCCGGCCTCAGCCACCAGCAGCGGGCCTGCCCCGGGGCGTCCTTGGGGTAGGCGTAGTAGTCCAGCAGCAGACCGACCTTGCTCAGGTAGCTGGTGGCCAGGAACTGCCGCAGCCGCTTCTCATAGTGACTCCAGCTGCCACCACCCCGGTGGGTCGCGGCGGAGCTCGCTGACGTGATGACGACCGACGGGACCAGGTGGACGTCTCGTGAGAGGGCTGCCGGAGCCAGCACGTTCTTGACCAGCTCCTCCTCGGTCTGCCCCTCCACCAGCACGAGGACCTTCCTCATGCGCCGCTCCCCTCGGCTGCGGGGCGGCCTCCCAGCAGGTTCATCTCCCACAGGTTCCCGGTGGAGTACTCCTCCAGGAAGCCCTCCAGCTGTGCGGGGTCCGGCCGCCTGGCCTGGGTGGCGCCGTCGACCCGTTCCAGCACCGCCACCTCCTCCACCCCGTAGTGGGACAGCAACGGCACGGACTGGGTGGCCAGGATGACCTTGTGGCCGTTGCGGCCCGCCACCCGTGTCATCTCCGCCAGCAGGCCGATAGCCGCCGGGTGCAGGCCCAGCTCGGGCTCGTCCAGGACCACGGTGGCAGGCAGGTCCGGGCCCAGCAGCAGCGTCGCCAGGCAGATGAAGCGCAGCGTGCCGTCGCTGGCCTCACGTGCTGAGAACACCCGGTCCATACCCTTCTGGCGCCAGCGCAGGCGGATGCGCTCGTTCTTGCTGGGCACCAGCACGAAGTCGTCAAAGAACGGGGTTACGTGCCGCACCGCCGTCACGATGCGCCGGTAGTGCTGCGGGTGCTCCTCCTTGACCTTGTACAGGTAGGCGGCGATGTTCTGCGCGTCCGAGCGCAGGGCCAGGTCGTCACCCAGGGTGGACCAGCTCTTGACCGGCGCGGTCGCTGAGACGTCGTCAAAGTGGAAGACCCGGCACCCCTGCAGGATCGGGCCCACGTGCTTGGCGAAGCCGCTGAGCCGGTCCCCGGCCGCCGACTCGGACAGGCTGCGGACCTGGCTGCTGGTGCCCGAGCCCAGGTCCTCCGCGAAGGGCCGCTCCCGGTCCCGCCCAGCCTGGAACAGGAGCCACTCGTGCAAGGTGGCTAGGTCCGTGTCCTTCCAGTCCTCCCGGAGCTCCACCCGGTAGCCGTTGCGCTTGTCCTCCTCGTTGAAGCCGGAGGTCAGCTCGATCCGGACGCGCCCGGCCCGGGTCTGGGCGTCCTCGAACAGCAGGTTGCTGATGCCGCCGCGCTGCTGCAGGTACTCCTGGAAGGAGCCGTCCCAGATACGGGCCACCAGCTCCAGGGCGCTGACCAGGTTCGACTTGCCGGAGCCGTTGGCGCCGATCAGCACGGTCACCTCCGTGCTCAGGTCCAGCGTGAGGTTGCGGATCGACGCCAGCCCCTCCACCTTCAAGGTCCCCAGTCCACGACTCATGCTCCTGAGTGTATCCAGCCCGGTTCCGCTGGGCGGGTGGGGCCCACCCGGGGCTGGTACGGCCTGCCGGTCCGCTCCCCGGCCCTGGCTGCGCCCCCTCAGGCCAGCAGGGACAGCACCAGGGCGGCGGAGCGGGCGGCCGCCTCCTCCACCCCGATGTGGAACTCCTGGCCTGCCTCCGGGCCGCACAGGTCGGACACGCCCCGCACCGACACGAAGGGCACACCAGCTCCCGCCGCCACCTGCGCCAGCGCCGTGGACTCCATGTCCGTGCTCAGTGACGCCGGGAAGGTCTCGCGCGTGCCCGCCACGTTCTGCGCCGTCACGAAGGACTGCCCCGCCAGCATCAGGCCCCGGTGCAGGCGGGCCGCCCCGGAGGACGGGGTCGCCCGGCGCAGCGCCTCCAGGCGCCCCCCCAGCAGGTCCAGGCTGCGGGTGTCCCCGGCGTAGAGCACCGGCATACCAGGTACCTGGCCGGGTGCGTAACCGAAGGCGGTGGCGTCGGCGTCGGTGTAGCTGAGCGTGTCCGAGACGCACACGTCCCCCACCTCCACCTGCCGTCCCAGCCCGCCGGCGGTGCCTGCGGAGACCACGATCTCCGGGCGTACGGCGGTTAGCACCGTGGCCAGCGCCGCGGCGGCGTTGACCAGGCCGATCCCGCTGCGCACCAGCACCAGCTCCCGTGGCCCCGCCGGAACCGGCGGCAGCGCCAGGCTCACCACGCCCCCGGGACCCGGCAGCGGCGGCAGGGGATCCGCTCCCTCCAGCGGCTCCAGGGCCTCCACGAAAGGCTGGGCCTCCTGCGGCATGGCCACCACCACGACGGCGCTGACCGGGCGGGGCGGGCAGTTCTGCACAGAACTCGAGCTGCTCATGGGTCCGAGCCTAGCCGCCCCCGCCCCTGCCACCTGGCCCGGACCGCGCTGAAACCGCCGTCGCCGCCCCCGCAGCTGCCGCTGCTGCACTCGGACCGCGCTGAAACTGCTGCCTTTCAGCCGCCTGGCTGACTCGCTGCCCACCCCGTCACGGGGTTAGCCTGTGCTGACGCACTACCGAGGGAGAACAGCTGTATGGCAGGCAAGTCCGCAGCCCAGCGGGTCGGCAGGCTGATAACCGCCGTCAAAGGCCACGACTACCACGTGGACGAGGCCCTACCCGGCAGCTACCTGCTAGGTGTCCTGGCGCAGCGCGCCATCATGAAGGCCCGGGGCGTGGCCCGCACCGGCCTGGGCCGCAAGGTGTTCCTGGGGCGCGGGGCCCGCCTGCGCGGGGCCAGCCGCTTCCGCTGCGGCCGCGGCTGCACGATCGCTGAGGGCGCCTACCTGGACGCCATGAGCACCGACGGCGTCGTGTGGGGCAGCAACGTCTCCCTGGGCCGCAACTCGCGGATCGAGTGCGTAGGCAGCCTGGAGCACCTGGGCAAGGGGATGCGCGTGGGCGACAACACCGGCCTGGGCACCGACTGCCTCTACGGCGCGGCCGGGGGCATAAGCATCGGCAGCAACGTGATGGTCGGCAACTACGTCAGCTTCCACTCCGAGAACCACGTGCACACGGACACCGCCCGCCCCATGCGGGAGCAGGGCGTCACCCACCAGGGCATCAGCGTGGGCGACGACGTGTGGATCGGCGCCAAGGCCACCGTCCTGGACGGGGCGCGCATAGGACGGGGCGTGATCATTGCCGCCGGGGCGGTGGTCACGGCCGGTGAGTACGAGGACTACGGCATCTACGGGGGCGTGCCCGCCAGGAAGATCGGCAGCCGCCAGGCCTGAGCCTGCTGGGCCGCTGCCGACGACGGCGCCCCGGCGCGGTCTGCCCAGGCGTGGCCGCCCCGTTGCGGTCCGCTGGGGTCAGGGTACGGCGGCTCGCCGGGGTGCGCCCTGGTCCCGCCTGCTCTGCCCAGACGCAGCCTGTTTCAGCACCTGCTGCCGGGGCCGGGTCCTGCCAGGGCCGCAGTGGCCTGCCGGCTCAGGGGCGCGGCAGGGCGTTGACCCGCCGGTACCAGCGCACCAGCTGGGCCAGCAGCATCAGCAGGTTGAAGACTGCCAGCCCTACGTACAGCCAGCGCCAGCCGGTCCACCAGCCCAGCAGCAGCATGGTCACCACCTGGAAGCCGTAGTCCAGGCCGGTGGCGATCACTGAGTTCAGCAGCGAGCTGCGCGGCTGCTGGGCCACCGCGCCGGAATGCTTGGTGCCTGCGGCCCGCTCCAGCTGGTCCGTGAGGATCATGGTGAAGAACCACACGCAGGCCACCACGGAGAAGCCCAGGGGCACCAGCACCGTCCACACCGGCCAGCCCTGAAGGTGCCGGAACCACAGGATCGCCACCACCAGGTGCAAGGAGGCCTGCTTGGTGGCGTCAATGACGTGGTCCAGCCACTCCCCGGCGGGGCTGCCACCGCCCCGCAGGCGCGCCAGCTGGCCGTCGGCGGAGTCCAGCGCGTAGCCCAGGGCCAGCAGCACTGCCACGACCAGGCCGTGCAGCCAGGTGGGGGAGGTGGTGGCCAGCAGGGTCAGCCCCCCGAAGGTGAAGACCGCGCTGATCCCGGTAACCTGGTTGGGGGTCAGGCCCAGCTTGAAGGCGCTGGCGGCCAGCAGGCCGCCCAGGGGGCGGTTGAGCCAGCGTGAGTACGCCGGGGCGTTGCGGTTGCTCTTCTGGGCGCCACGCAGGGCTTTGTGCACCTGCGACCAGGGCTGGCTGCGGTCGGCCAAGGCCTTTGCCATCGAGTTTCTCTCCTGAGAGTTCCGGTGTTGCACGCTCAAGCAGGCGCAGCCGGGTAAGCAGCGGTTATCTCACGGGGCAGCAGGTGCTTGCTGGCCCCGGACGCTACCACGCGGCGGCGGGCTGGCAGGAGGCGCGAGTCCCAACTGCCGCACTGTTTTTCAGGTAGCAATAGGCTGCAGGCAGAAAACTGTGGACTTGGTGCAGGTTCTGAGGCGTCCCGGTGGTCTAGGGCCGTGGCCTGCGTGCACCGCCCGCAGGCCACAGGCAGGTCAAGGGCGGGTACGGTGGCGCAGCCAGGGGTCTACCACCGAGTGGAAGCGACCGGAGAAGGTGCGGCGCACGCAGTGCGGGGCCCCCTCGACCACGGCGGTGCTGATAGCGGGCTGCCGCTTGGTGATCGCCTCCAGCAGGTCCCTGTCCACGATGACGTCCTCGGCGGTGCCGGTCACCAGCAGCGTGGGCACGCTCAGGGAGTCCACGACCTCCTGCCACGACGTCGTCGGGCCGGTGCAGCCGGTCCTGATGAAGGCCTGGTCGCAGTCCACCACTCCCTTGACGCTGGCGGCGACCTCCCGGTGGGACCAGGTGGGGTTCTCCTGGACCTCCTTGTTGAAGCGTGCCTGCGGGTCGGCGGCGATCTCCTGGACCGTGCGCAGCCGCTTCTGGGCGCTGGCGCGCGTCTGCTTGCGGCGGGCGGGAGTGGTGAATGCCGGGTCCTCCGCGACCACCGCGGTGACCAGCTCCGGCCGACGCGCCGCCACCACCAGGGAGGTCACCCCGCCCATGGAGTGGCCGACCAGCACCACCGGGCCGGAGGCGGGGCCCTCACCGTCCAGCCCCTGGGCGTGGACCTGCTCCAGGACCTCCGTCAGGTCCTGCACCAGGCGCTCGCCAGCCAGCTCCGGGGTAGCCAGGTCGGGCTCCTCCCAGCGGGGGGAGGCGCCGTGCCCGCGGGCGTCCAGGGCCAGCACGCGGTACCCCTGCCCGACCCAGGCCTCTACGGCCTCCACCCAGCAGGCGGCGCTGTCGGTGATGCCGTGGGAGAGGACCAGCAGCGGGGCGGTGGGGTCGGTGGTGGGGCCGAATACCTCGCGGGCCAGGGGGGCGTTGCTGACAGTCAGGGTGCTCACGGGATCACTGTAGACGCCGTGTTGCCAAGCCGTTCCTTGCGGAGGTCTAGCACCCTCATTGTGTGCGGGGCCGTTTCGGTCGGCTGCGGGCCGTGCCCGGGCGGTTGCGGAGCGGTGGCGGCCGCTGGCCTGCGGTTACGGCCCAGGGGGCGGGTAGCCGGGCTCAGGCCACGGGGATCTCGAAGACCTCGTTGTCGCGCGGGGCGGATGAGTAGATCACCCAGACGCGCGCGGAGAGCAGCTCGAACTCTATCCGCACCACCGAGGGTCCGCCCAGGGCCTGCGGCACCTCTACGACGCGGGCCTTCGCCTCGATCGAGAAGCGCCCCCAGCAGGGCTGCGGCGTGGAGCCAGCCAGGGTGACCCGGGAGTGTGAGCGCACGTGCGCCACCTTGCTGGAGGTCGCCTTGGTCAGCAGGCTCGCGTAGCCGCAGCGGTTCTCCGCGTCCGCCAGCATCAGGACCGGCTGGGTGTGCGGGGCGCCGTCCGGGCCGACCGTAGTGAGCAGGACACGGCGGCCAGGTCCGAGAAGGGTCGGGACGGTGGGGAGAACTGACTCGACGTCAATAGTTCCCGGTGTGATCGCACTGGGGATGGTCATGTCTCCATCCTGACAGGGGGTAGAAGGGGGTTGAGGGTTTGGGTGCCCTTTGTGCGGATTATTCAACCGCTTATGCGCCACGCCTGCAAGATTAGTGACCAAGATGAAATAACCCAGTTAGATAGGCAAACCCCAGAGGTGGGTGTCTAGGCCCAGGGCCGTGTCCACCTCGCCCTTTTGAGCCGCCCCGCCCCCGGACCTCACCCAGGCTGCTGACCGGGGATGACCGTCTCCCACTGCGCGCGGGCGGCCAGGAACCGGCCCACCGCCGCCTGCGCCCCCGCCAGGGAGTGGTTCGCCCCCCAGCCGCACTGCACCTCGTTGGCGGCCGGGACCGCCGTCGCCGCCAGCACGTCCTGGCAGGTGGCCTCCAGCAGAGGCAGGAACTCTGCCGGCTCCAGCCCCAGGGTCAGGGCGTAGAAGCCGGTCTGGCAGCCCATCGGGCTCCAGTCCACCAGGCGGTCGGTGTGGTTGCGCATCAGCTCAGCCACCAGGTGCTCTACCGAGTGCACCGTCGCCATCTCCAGGTGCTCCTGGTTCGGCTGGCAGAAACGCACGTCGTACTTGACCAGCTCGTCACCGCCGGGCAGGCGCTTGCGGTCCGCCACCCGCACGAAGGGCGCCGCCACCTGGCGGTGGTCCAGGTTGAAGGACTCCACGTTCATACGAGGCTTCGTCCGGGGGCTGCTGGTCTGCGGGCAGGACTCGCTGTGCTCACTCATGAACCCAGGCTACGACGGCGCCCCAGGCACAATCAGCACATGCCCAGCGCCGATACGCAGCCCGTGCCCGGAGCCACCGCGTCCCCTGACCCTACGGCGGGCGCGAGTCCGTGGCCCCAGCCGCAGGCCGCCGCCCCCACGGCTGTCACGGCTGCCGCAGCCGCCACGTCCACTCCCGCCGCTGCTACGTCCGCTTCCAGGGCTGCTGCCGCCACCCCCGCGGCTGTCGCAGCCGTGCGCACCACCACCCCGACGCCCGCCCCCGGCGTCGCCCTCCCGCCTGAGCCGCTCGCCCGCATCGAGGCCGGGCAGCCGGGAGCCCCCACCCTGGTGCTGCTCCACGGCGTCACCAGCTGCGCGGCCGCCCAGGCGGAGGCCGTACGGCACTGGGTCGCCCGCGGCTACCGGGTGGTGGCCCTGGACGCCCGCGGTCACGGCCTGTCCCCGCGCTGGGGCGCCGCACAGCTGGAACGCGCCGGGGAGGTCCTGGTGGAGGACCTGCGCGCCGTCTTGGAGGACCTGGCCGCCCAGGCCCGCGCCCGGGCCGCCGCCGGGCTGCCTACCGCCCTGGACACCACCGGCAGGCCCCGGCCTCCTGTCGTGCTGGGCCACTCCATGGGGGCTGCTACCGCCATGGTGCTGGCCGGACGCCACCCAGAGCTGGTCAGCGGCGTCGTCCTGGAGGACCCCGCCCTGTACGGCACCCGCAGCGAGGCAGAGCTCCTGGCCAGGGGGGCGGCACGGGAACGTGCCCGGGCCGCCCAGGCGGCTGACCCCACCACCGCCCTGGCTCAGGCCGCGGGCAGGCCCCTCCTGGAGGTGCTGCCCAGCGTATGGGCCAGCCAGTGCTGTGACCCCGCACTGCTGCGCACCGGCGTCGTGGCCCCGGAAGTGCCCTGGGAAGAGGCCCTGGCGGCGCTGCGCGTACCCACCCTGCTGCTGACCGGCAACCAGCCCGCCAGCGCCCGGCTGGGAGAGGACGGCCTGGCCCGGGCCCGGCAGCTGAACCCCCGTGTCCAGGTGGTGCTGGTGGACGGCGCAGGCCACCAGGTGCGCAGCACCCGTCCTCGGCAGTACTACTCCGCCGTGGAGCGCTGGCTGGGGCGGCTGCCTCTCAATCCGTGACCAAGTGGTGGCTGCGTGGGAGGATCGTCCTATGACCGTTAGAACCAGACGCCCTGTCGTCCCGGACGTACCGTCCCCCCGCAGCCAGGGGGAGTCCATTGCCACCGTAATGGCCATGCTCACGGTGGCGGCGGTGGGCGTGTACTTTGTGCGCAGCCTGATCGGCCCAGCGTTCTTCGCCCTCACGCTGGTCATCACGGTGCGGCCGATGGTGTCCTGGCTGGTGCGTCGGCACGTGCCCCGGCTGCTGGCCGCGACCTTGGCGCTGGCCTCGATCTTCGCCTTCGTTATGGCCATGTTCGTGGCCCTGGGGGTGGCGGTGGCCCAGCTGGTGGACACCCTGCCTGGCTACTCCGAGCGCTTCCAGCAGCTGTGGGGGCAGGTCCTGCGCCACCTCGTCAAGGTGGGGGTGGACCAGGACACGCTGCTCAAGCAGCTGAGCTCCATGATCGACACCCAGAAGGCGGTCTCGCTGGCCCAGGAGCTGCTGGTCCAGCTCTCCTCCATGGGCTCGATCCTCACCCTGCTGGCGCTAACGGTCGCCTTCATCATCTTTGACACGTCCAGGATCGAGGGCCGCACCGCCGCCCTTGTGGAGCTCAAGCCCGGCCTGGCCTCCGCGCTGGCGGACTTTGCGCAGTCGGTGCGCTCCTACTGGATGGTCTCCACCATCTTCGGTCTGATCGTCGCGGCCCTCAACGGCTTGTCGCTGTGGTGGCTGGGCGTGCCGATGGCGGTTACCTGGGCGCTGCTGGCCTTCGTCACCAACTACATCCCCAATATCGGCTTCGTGATCGGGGTGATCCCGCCCGCGATCCTGGCGCTGGTGGACTCCGGCCCCTGGACCGCCCTGTGGGTGGTGGTGATCTACTCGGTTACCAATTTCGTGATCCAGTCGATCATCCAGCCCAAGTTCACCGGCGACGCCGTGGGCCTGAACCTGACCACCACCTTCCTGTCCCTGGTGTTCTGGTCCTCGGTGATCGGCGCCCTGGGCACGATCCTGGCGGTCCCGCTGACCCTGTTCGTCAAGGCGCTGTTCATCGACTCCGACCCCCGCTCCGCCTGGGTGGGCCTGTTCCTGTCCGCCGGGGACTCGCCGGACCTGGTCACCGAGTCCCGGCCCTCCGAGCTGGCCGCCCGAGACCTGGACGGCGACGACGTCGAGAGCCTGGACGCCGCGCAGCGCAGGCGTGTGGAGGGAGTGGCCCGGGAGGTCGCCCGCACCACGGCGGCCGCCGCCACCGGCAAGGCGCTGCGCCCGCGACAAGAGCGTGACACTGAGACGGCGGGCGCAGGCAGGAAGGGGGCGGGCGCTGAGGGGCGGCCCCGCAGCCGCTCCGGGAAGCCCGGTAAGGAGTCCTCCCGGCAGGGCAAGGACTGAGCAGGGCGGGGCCTGAGCGGGACGCTCCCGGATGCGGCGGGAGCGCCCGGATGCGTCCCGCTGGCAGGCACGTACCAAGCGGCCGCACGTGCGGTAGCCGGGGCCTGCAGGTGGCGCCCCGCTGTCTCCCCGGGCCGCTGAGGCCATCACTTTCCCTTGAAACGCCAGGAAATGTTGATTTAGGTACCCCCTGAATCAACACGGTTTGGCGTTCTGGGAGGAAGCGTGACGGTTTAGGCCTCAGGCCTGGCGGTAGCAGCCCTGGTAGACGCAGTCGAAGGGCGCGTTGCCGTGCATCCGGTGCGTGATCGCCGAGACCACGACCTCCTTGGCGGTACGGGCCGCCTCCAGGGGCGTGGCGCCCTTGGCCAGCTCGGCGGTGATGGCGGCGGCCAAGGTGCAGCCCGCCCCGGAGACGCGCTCGCGGCCGATGGCCGGGACCTCCAGCACCTCCAGGTCGCTGCCGTCGTAGAAGACGTCCAGGGCGGTGCCGGTGTCCAGCAGGGTGCCGGCCTTGGCCAGCACATTGGGCACGCCCTGGTCGTGGATGCGCTTGGCGGCGTCCTTGAGCTGGGCCACCGAGGTGATCTCCTCCATGCCGGAGAGCACCTGGGACTCGAACAGGTTAGGGGTGGTGATGGTTGCCAGGGGCAGCACCTGCTCGCGCAGGGCGTTGTCGATGTCCAGCGCGGCCCCGGGCTCCTGCCCCTTGCAGATCAGCACCGGGTCCACCACGACCTGGGGGAAGCGGTACTGCTTGAGGGCCTGCGCCGTCGCCTCGATGGTGGGGACGGTCCCCAGCATGCCGATCTTCACGGCGTCGACCTGCCCGTGTACACCGACGGCGGCCTCCACCTGGTCGGTGAGCACCTGCGGGTCGATGGGTACGAAGCGGTGGTCGAAGCCCTGCTTGGGGTCGAAGGACACGATGCAGGTCAGGGCCACGCAACCGAACACGCCCAGCTGCGTGAAGGTCCGTAGGTCGGTCTGTGCGCCGGCACCGCCAGAGGCCTCCGAGCCCGCGATGGCCAGGGTGATAGGGGTTCGCTGATTCGTCATGCGGCCACTGTGCCCTGAACCGGGGCCGGACCGCCAGTTGGCCCACCTGTTGGTGACGCCTTGCTGCCTCCAGGCGTCTGCCAGGCCCACCCACCTGCTACTAACTGCTAATTTAGGCTAAATTAGCAGTTAGTAGCAGGTGCCTGTGGGGCGGAGCCTGCTCGCAGGTGGACGACGCCGCCGTCGCCGCCCAGGTACCGGCAGCCAGCGTGCCAGCCGGTGCCGCAAGATCCCCCGAACCCCTCCCGTGGCAGGCGCAGATCGGTCACTATGGAAGCATGACTGTGAGCCGCGACACCCAGACCACGCCTGCCGCACCCACCTGGGGGGCCCGGCTACCAGGAGTCGTGCGCGACGCCGTCGACGCCGTGACCGGCCCCGACACCAGCCTGGACGCCACCGCCCGGCAGGTCCTGCACGCGCGGGTCGAGCGCTGGTACCCCGACCTGGCGGAGGGCCTGTCCACCCTCTACGGGGAACCAGCCGCCAGCCAGGCCCTGGCCCCCCTGCTTGCCACCGCCGCCCGCGCCTACGTGGAGCGCGACCCCGGGCTGCGGCGCCTGGACCTGACCCGCAGCCTGGCCCCCGGCTGGCTCCAGGAGCCTGGACGCATCGGCTACGCCGCCTACACCGAGCGCTTCGCCGGGAGCCTGCGCGGCGTGGAGGAGCGCATCAGCTACCTGCGCGAGCTCGGGGTCACCTACCTGCACCTCATGCCCCTGCTCACCCCCCGCCCCGGGGACTCCGACGGCGGCTACGCGGTGGCCGACCACACCACCGTCAGCCCCGCCCTGGGCACCATGCAGGACCTGGCCCACCTCACCGAGGCCCTGCGACGCGCAGGCATCAGCCTGGCGGTGGACGTGGTGCTCAACCACGTGGCCCGCGAGCACGAGTGGGCCCGCCGCGCCCGCGCCGGGGAGGAGCGCTACCGCCGCTACTTCCACATCTTCCCCGACCGCACCGAGCCCGACCAGTACGAGGCCACCCTGCCCGACCTGGGCCCCGCCTCCGCCCCTGGTAGCTTCACCTGGGACGAGCAGGCCGCCGGGTGGGTGTGGACCACCTTCAACCCCTTCCAGTGGGACCTGAACTGGCGCAACCCTGAGGTCATGGACGAGTACGCCCGCACCGTCCTGGACCTGGCCAACCGGGGCGTGGAGGTGCTGCGCCTGGACGGCCTGCCCTTCACTATCAAGCGCAAGGGCACCGACTGCCAGGGCGAGCCGGAGGTCCACGCCGTCACCCAGGTGCTCAAGGCCCTCACCCGGGTGGCCTGCCCCGCCGTGGCCCTGGAGGTGGACGCCGACGCGGTACCCACCGAGCTGATCCAGTACCTGGGCCAGGGCCGCTACACCGGCAAGGCCGCCGACCTGGCCCCCCACAACCCGCTCATGGTGCAGATCTGGTCCATGCTCGCCAGCCGCAACGTACGCCTGGCCTCCCAGGCCCTGCGCTCCCTGCCCGCTGAGCCCCCGGCAGCCACCTGGGTCACCTACCTGCGCAGCCACGACGACATCGTCTGGTCCGTCCGGGACGAGGACGCCGAGGCGGCGGGCCTCAACGGCTACTGGCACCGGGTCTTCCTGTCCGACTGGTACCAGGGCCTGTACCCCATGAGTGACGCGCGCGGCCTGGTCTACCAGCACAGCCCCTCCACCGGTGAGAGCCGGATCGCGGGCACCGCCGCCAGCCTGATCGGCCTGGAGGCGGCGGCGGAGGCGCTCGCGGGAGTGGCGGACGAGACCCCCGCCTGGCGGGAGGAGGAGCTGCGCACCTGGTACGAGCAGCGGCTGCACGCGCTGCGCCTGGCCTACGCCGTCGTCTACGGCTGGGGCGGGCTGCCGGTGCTGTGGAGCGGAGACGAGCTCGGCCAGCTCAACGACCCTAACTGGGACACAGAGCCGGGGCACGAGCACGACTGCCGCTGGGCCGGGAGGCCGGTGCTCAGCGCGGCCGCGGTGGCGCAGCGGCACGACGCCGGGACCCTGGCCGGGAGGGTGTTCGAGGAGCTGGCCCACCTGGGCCGGGTGCGGGCCAGCCTGCCCCAGCTGGGCGCCGAGGTGCGCACCCAGGTGGCGCCGGTGGACGACGACGGCGTGCTGGTCACCTTCCGGGACCACCCGCGCGGCAGCTTCGTGGGCGTGTACAACGTGACCGGCCAGTGGCGCTCCCTGCCCGCCGCCCGCCTGGCCGAGTACGGGGTGCTGGGGGCGGTGGACGTGCTCACCGACACCGTCCCCTCCGGCTCCACCACCCTGGAGGGGGCGGGGGACGGCCTGGTGCCGGTGCCGCCCTACGCCGCCTGGTGGCTGGTGCGCTCCACGGACTGACAGGGGCAGTGAGGGCCCAGGGCTGGTGGCACGGCATCATTGGGGCATGAACCGTGAGCCCGCGCCCGCCGCCTACACCCCCGTGGCCTTGCCGGAGGCAGGGGCGCCCGCGCCGGAGGCCCCCCGCCCGCTCAGCGTCTTCGACCTGATGCGCGTGGGCATCGGCCCCTCCTCCTCCCACACCGTCGGGCCCATGCGCGCCGGGCGGGCCTTCGCCGCCGCGCTCGCCCGCCTGCTGGGGGCTGGCGACGGCACCTGCCCCGGGCCGGTGGCCCGCATACGCATCGAGCTCTTCGGCTCCCTGGGGGCCACCGGGCGCGGCCACGCCACCGACCGCGCCGTCGTCATGGGCCTGGCCGGGCACGAGCCCGAGACCGTCCCGGCCGCCGTGTGCGAGCACCTGCTGGAGCAGGCCCTGGAGGCCGGGGAGCTGCTGGTCGACGGCGTCGGCCCCGTGCCCTTCAGCGCTAACGACATCCGCTTCCTGCCGGGGCGGGTGCTGCCCTACCACGTCAACGCCCTGACCCTGACCGCCTTCCGGTGTGACGGCACCGAGCTGGCCCGCCGCACCTACTACTCCGTGGGTGGGGGATTCGTCATGGAGGAGCTGCCCGGCACCGGTCCCGGTACCGGCAGCGCCACGGTCCGGGCCCTGGACGTGCCGGCTACTGCCCAGGACCACAGGCAGCCCGTCCCCTACCCTTTTGCTACGGGGGCCGCCCTGCTGGGGACCTGTGAGCGCACCGGCCTGCGCGTCTCCGACCTCGTGCGTGCCAACGAGCTGGCCGCCCGCCCTGAGGCGGAGGTGACCGCCTACCTGGACCTGCTGCACCGGAGCATGCGTGAGTGCATCGAGGCGGGGCTGGGCGCGGAGGGCGTCCTGCCCGGCGGGCTGGGGGTGCGACGGCGTGCCAAGGCCCTCCACGAGCGGCTGCTGGCCAGCACCACCGGGCCGCAGGCGGCCCTGGCGCAGGCTGACCCGTTGCGCGGCATGGACTGGGTTAACCTGTTCGCGCTCGCGGTCAACGAGGAGAACGCGGCCGGGCGGCGCGTGGTCACCGCCCCCACTAACGGGGCCGCCGGGGTGGTGCCTGCGGTGCTGGCCTACTACGAGCGCTTCGTCCCTGGGGCTGACAGGGACGGCGTGCACCGTTTCCTGCTGGCGGCCACGGCGGTGGGCGGCCTGATAAAGACGAACGCCTCTATCGCTGGGGCGGAGGTCGGCTGCCAGGGGGAGGTGGGGTCGGCCTCGTCTATGGCGGCCGCCGGGCTGGCGGAGGCCTTGGGCGGCACCCCCGAGCAGGTGGAGAACGCGGCGGAGATCGCTATGGAGCACAACCTGGGGCTGACCTGTGACCCGGTGGGTGGGCTGGTGCAGATCCCCTGCATCGAGCGCAACGCGGTGGCTGCCGTGAAGGCCATCAACGCGGCGCGTATGGCGCTGTGGGGGCAGGGGCGGCACGCGGTGAGCCTGGACGCGGTCATTGAGACCATGCGGCAGACCGGGGTGGACATGCTCTCCAAGTACAAGGAGACCGCCACCGGCGGCCTGGCCGTGAACGTCGTGGAGTGCTGAGGGGCGGGCCGGGAGCGTGGCCTGGGCGGCTGCCGGGAGTGTGCGGCCTGGACGGGCCGGGCGTGGGCCTGCGTGAGCCGCCCTACTCGTAGTGGTAGCGGCAGGCGGCGACCAGGATGTTCCCGGCGTCGTCGATCCGGTACACCAGGCGGTGCTCAGCGGTGATGCGCCGTGACCAGTAGCCGGTCAGGGAGTGGCGCAGCGGCTCGGGCTTGCCCAGGCCCTCGTGCCCGCCACGCTGAACGTCCCGCAGGAGCTGGTTGATGCGTTTGAGGATCTTGCGGTCCTGGGCCTGCCACCACAGGTAGTCCGCCCAGGCTGACTCGTCCCAGATGAGTGCCACCTCAATCGGTCTCGATCAGCTCGTGCTGTGCGCCGACGCCGCCGTCCAGCCGTTCCACCGCCGCCAGCAGCCGCTTGGCGTTGGCGGGGTTGCGCAGCAGGTAGTCCGTCTCCTTGAGCGACTGGTACTCCGCCAGGGAGACGATCACAGCGGGCTCGTGCCCGGCGCGCGTGATGACGACCTCCTCGCAGTCGTTGACCACGGAGTCGAGCACCTCCGCGTATCGGGCGCGAGACTCGGTGTAGGTCATGGTCTTCATGCAGGCTCCTCGGGGCGACGACGTCAGGCGGTTGTCTGTACAGAAGGCTGTACGTCCGCCGTTGGTGTGTCAAGGGGCGACGAGACTCATGCAGGATGCCCGCGAAGGCGTCGAAGAGCCACCACCTGGCACGCCGTTACGCCTTCTACTAACGCTACGAGACCAGTGAGGAGCCTGGGGTCATCAATCGTCTGTGGGAGCAGGTAAATACCAGGAGCGGCTTCCTGACACCTACCCGCAAGCCCATCGGATAGGGCGCTGACAAGGCCGGATGACGCTAAGGCCTCTACGACAGCCCCGCACCCCACCGGACCGGCCCGCTAGCCAGTGCCACCGGGCCGGGAGCACGGCTTGGGCCCTGGTCGGTTTGCGGGCACGGAATCCTGTCAGGGGTGCGTGGCATCATCAAGGTATGGAACAGTCAAGGGCGTCCTCCTTTAGCCAGGCCTGCACGATCTCCCAGCTGCGGGACCTTGTGCTCTCCGGCCGTATCCGGGTGCCACAGTTCCAGCGCTCCTTCCGCTGGGAGGCCAGCGACGTGCAGAGCCTTGTCGATTCCGTGCTGCGCGGCTACCCCATCGGCAGCCTCCTTCTGTGGGAACGCGAGGCACCGGCGGAGGAGATCGTCGTCGGTGCGCTGCGCGTGCATGCCTCGGCCCGCCCCGATGCCTTGTGGGTCGTCGATGGCCAGCAGCGACTGACGAGCCTGGTAAACGTCACCGATCCTGACGGTTTCAAGGATCCGCGCTTCGCTATGGGCTACTCGCTGCGTAGTGGGGAGGTGGTCCGCGGCGCTCGCCTTGGGGACCCGCTCGTGATCCCTCTGCCGGACCTCTTCGACTTCTCCCGGACTCTGGCGTGGCTCGCGCAGAATCCCGATGGCGCGTCGTTTGCTACCCAGGTGCAGGACGTCGCCCGGCGCCTCAACCTCGCCGACCTCCCGGTCACCATCATGAAGGACGCCGACGAGCGCACCCTGCGAGAGGTCTTCGACAGGATCAACTCCCGGGGTAAACGGCTGACCGCGGCAGAGATCTTTGACGCCATCCACGGAGGTGCCAGCGAGGGGACCTCGCTGACGGGCATCGCCCAGCGGGTGGATGCGCAGACGCAGTTCGGTGTCCTCAACGGGCAGACGGTCGTCCAGGCGCTCCTGCTACGGCGGAACACGGACATCACCCGGGACCTTCACGGCGAGTTCTCCCCGACGCGCAGGCGGGCGAGTGACCTCCCTGAGGAGAGCGAGTCTGAGGCCTACGCAGCGACGGAGGCTGCCCTGACCTCAGCCATCCGCTTCCTGCAGGGCCGCTGCGGCATCCCGCACATGACTTTCCTGCCTTTCCGCTTCCAGCTGCTGGTCCTGTGCCGCTTCTTTGCCTTCTTCCCAGAGCCGAGTGATCGCAACCAGGAGCTCCTCAGCCGCTGGTTGTGGCGGACGAGCGTTGGTGCCGACCAGCTCGGGCTGTCCGGTTCGCAGGCCGATCTGCGGGCCCTGGCTGGCTGCGTTATCCCCGGCCAGGAGTCCGCCTCCGTCCAGCGTCTCCTGGAAGGTGCCCGGCTGACCGAAAAGCCGCAGGTCCCTGATCTCTCCGTCTTCCGGGCCACGCGCTCGGACAGCAAGCTGATCCTGTCTGCCCTGTGGAGCCTTGAGCCCTTCGACCCGTCCACGGGTGACCCGATTACCCAGGAGCAGCTGGCCGAGGCCCTTGAGGGAGAAACCACGCCTAGCCGCGTGGTCACCGACGTGGTTGCCTCTCGGAACGCGCCGAAGGGTTGTGCGCTTGCCGCACTGAAGGTGATCTCTGTCGTGGACGGCCGTGAGCTGGTCAGTGCCCTTGAGGTTGGCACTGATCTTCACCGCCTGCTGCTTGACGCGGAGATGGTGCGGGCTCTGCAAAGCAATGACGTGTCCAAGTTCCTTGAGCGGCGCGAAAGCGCGATGGGCTCCTTCCTGCAGGACTTCCTGATCGCGCGCACCGGCTGGGAGCAGGACGACTCCGCACCATTTACCGACTATGTCTTTGACGGCCCTGAGATGGAGGAGCCATGAACGAGGCCGTCTACGCCGTGCGCCTGCACGGGGAGCACGTTGGTGCCATCCACCGTCGGGACGAGTTCACTAAGTTCATCTTTGATCGTGACTACTGGGACCGGCCAGGCCGGATGGTGCTCGGACGCTGGTTCGAGGACCATCCGAGGAAGCGTCCCCACGCCGTGCACGCGGTCCCTCCCTGGTTCTCCAACCTGCTGCCTGAAGGGCGGCTTCGTGAGCTCATCGCAGCGGAGGTGGGGGTTACCGTCCGCCGTGAGATGGATCTGCTAGCCCGGATCGGCCATGACCTGCCCGGCGCTGTCACGGTCCACCATGATGCGGGTGGAACGGTGGCCCTGGAACTGACGGACAATGACGCGGCCTCCGTTGCTGGAGCCGCCGTGGTGCCGGGCGCCCTCCGCTTCTCCTTGGCTGGAATGGCTCTCAAGTTCTCCATGCGCGAGACGGGGGACCGCCTAGCAGTCCCCGCGCACGACCAGGACGGCGACTGGATCGTAAAGACACCCGATCTCTCCTACCCCGAGCTGCCCGCCAACGAGCTGGCCGTAATGGAGCTGGCGCGAACGGTCGGGATTGAGGTGCCGGACACAAGGCTCAGGGCGCGTGACGAGATTGATGGCCTAGGTCCGGGCGCCTGGCCCTCTGAGGAGCGGGTGGCGTACTGCGTCCGCCGTTTCGATAGGAGCGCGGGCGGGCGGGTCCACATTGAGGACTTCGCTCAGGTGCTTGGTCGTGCCGGTGCCGGTCAGAACAAGTACTGCTCGAATGTGCAGACCGTCGCCGGTCTTGCCTACCGTGGTGGAGACCGCGACTCCTTGCGCGAGATGGTCCGTAGGACGGTGTTCAACCTCCTTGTTGGCAACGGGGACGCTCACCTGAAGAACTGGTCGCTCATATACCCCGACGGCAGACGTCCACGCCTATCGCCCGCCTATGACCTCGTCTGCACCGCCGTCTACCCGAACCAGGCGGAGATGAGCCTCCCCTTCTTCGGTGCGACCCGGGTGGAAGACATCGGTCGTGAGCACTTCCTGCGCATCCGTGACCTCCTCCACCTTCCAGGTGATGACGTCGTCGATGTCGTGGACGAGACGGTCGAGAGCTTCATGCAGGCGTGGACCGAGGGGGCCAGCGAGAGGATGCCGAATGCGGTCGCGGACTGGATCGGCGAGCATCATGAGGCGACTGCTCGACGGCTAACAGCCCGCCAGGGCGGTTGAGGCGCCAGTGCGCTTTGGGAGCGCTCTACGGCAGCGGGCTGTCACTGGCGGAGGGCTAGACGGGCTACCCAGCCGGAGGGGGCGGCGAGAAACCGCATGATTCCAAGGGTGGGGGGCCGCTGCCGTAACGCGGGAACGGTTCTGGCCCTCCACCGGTGACAAGCTCCGGCTGCTGGCCGCCAGCCCGGTGCGGCCCAGGGGCTACCGCCAGCCCAGGGTCGTCCAGGGGCTACCGCCAGCCCAGGGGTGGCCCTAGGGCGGCCGGAACAATTCCTACCACCGTTGTGCCGGGAGCCACATAATCTGGCCGTGAGGAACTGTGACCTCAAGGCGTCCTACTTGTGTCCGCGTCGAGACACCGGCGGCGGGCAAGGACAACCAAGGAGAAGCACATGAGCAACGGCTCCATCCCCCAGACCGGCCAGCAGCGCGAGATCGCCCAGGAGCGCCAGGAGCAGGAGAAGCGCGAGAACACCAACCGCGGCCCCCTGCAGACCAAGCAGGGCGTGACCACCATCGACGAGAGCGTCGTCGCCAAGATCGCCGGTATGGCCGCCCGTGAGGTCCCCGGCGTGTACGACATGGGCAACATCGCCCGCCGTGCCTTCAACGCCATCACCGACCGCATCCCCAACGCCCAGACCAACGTGGCTGGTGGGATCAGCGTGGAGAAGGGCGAGACCCAGGCCGCCGTGGACGTGACCGTCGTGGTCGAGTACGGGGTCTCCATCGTCGAGGTCGGCAACGCCATCCGCCGCAACATCATCGAGCAGGTTGAGGGCACCACCGGCCTGGAGGTCATCGAGGTCAACGTCAACGTCACCGACGTGCACCTGCCCGACGAGGACGACGAGGACTCGCGCGGCACCGACCTGAAGTGACCAGAGCGGTCAAGTCAACCAAGGAGACTGCATGAGAACCACACACCTGTACCTGCTAGTGGGGCTGTTCCTCGGAACCGTGCTCGCCTTCGGGTCCTTCGCCCAGTTCGTACTGGTCGGCCTGTGCGGCCTGGCCGGGGTAGTAGCCGGGCAGGGCGTGGAGGGCCGCCTCGACCTGCGGGGCGTGCTCGACCGGCTGAGGCAGTGACCATGGCTGACCTGACCACGACCCAGACCCCCACCAGGCGCCACCTGCGCCAGGGCGGTGGGCGCTCGCGGCGCGAGCCGCGCGGCACCACCACCATCCCGGCGCAGGTGGTGGCCCGGGTGGCCGAGCAGGCCGCCTCAGAGCTCGCCTACGTCGGCTCGGCCGCAGGCGGGCTGCTGGGTATCGGGGCCCGCCGGGAGTTCCGCGGCCGCCCCGACGCCTCCTGCGACCTGTACGGCACCACCGCCGTGCTGCGCCTGGACGTGGGCATGACCTTCCCGATCCCCCTGCGAGAAGCCACCGAGCAGCTGCGTGAGCACGTGCGCGCCCGGGTGGAGCAGCTGACCGGCTTCAACGTGAGCCGCATAGACATTGACATCTCCTGGCTAGACCCGAGCAGCCGGGTGAGAGGAAGGCTCCGATGAGCAACACCCCCCGTAGCCTCACGCGCCGCCCCTCCAGGACGGTGCCAGCCACCCTCACCGCCCTGGCGGCCCTGGCCCTGGGGGCGACCGGCACCTGGCTGGTAGGCACCCGGCTGCTCACCGGCTCCTGGCCGCAGCAGGCCCGGACCGCTGTCAGCCACCTGGCCGCCACCCAGCTCGGCTCCCTGACGGTCCTGACGCTCGGCTGCCTGCTGGTGCTGCTGGGGCTGCTGGCCCTCTGGCTGGCCCTGTGGCCCGGACGCTCCCGCAACGTCGAGGTGCTGGCGGACGACGTCCCCGGCCAGACCGTCATCAGCCGCAAGGACCTGGCCGGGCTGGTCCGCCACCGGGTGGAGCAGGTGGACGGCGTGGACAGCGTGTCCGTGCGCGCCACCGGCTCACGGGCTGACATCAGGGTCGGCTCCGTGATCGGCGACGTCGGCCCGCTGCGCCAGGACGTGCAGGCCGCCGCGCAGGAGGCCCTGACCCGGCTCAACCCGACCAGTGCCGTGCGCGCCCGGGTGCGCGTGCGCCACACCTCCTGAGAGAGGAGCAAGGAAATGAGATCAGTCTCCGGAGCCCGCAACCGGGTGGTGCTGGCCCTCACCGGCCTGCTGTCCGCCCTGGCCGGGACCTGGCTGGTGGCCTCCAACCTGGACGCCTCCCGCCACTGGCCCGAGGTGGACCACCTGGTGGCTGAGCCGGGCGTGCAGCTCGGCTCCCTGGCCCAGCAGCACTGGACGTGGCTGCTGCCGGTTAGCGGGGCGTTGGCAGTGCTCCTGCTGCTGGCGGGCCTGTGGCTGCTCCTGCGGCAGCTGCCCCGCCGGGCCCGCACGGCCCCGCTGCGCCTGACCGGCCCCGACCGGAGCCTGCTGGCCTCCGTCGACACGGCGGTGCTCGAGCGGGCCCTGGCGGAGCGGTCCCAGGAGCTGCCCGGCGTGAGCGACTGCACGGTGTGGGTAGCCGGATCCGCCCGCGAGCTCTGGCTGCAGGTCACCGCCACCGTCTCCCCGGACGCCGAGGTCGCCCTGACCGTGGCCGGGCTGCGTCAGCGCCTGGCCGAGGACGCCACGACCGCGCTGGGCTCAGCGCCGCAGCAGGTGGACCTGGTGGTGCGGCCCAACCGCAGGACCGTGTCCGAGGCCGCTACCGCCCCCAGGAGCCCCCGCGGCGCTGGGCGGCGCCCGGGCGGACGCCGGGAGACCGTTCCCGCACAGCCTGAGGGTGCGCTGGCGTGACCGGTACCGAGCACAGCAGCGCCCCGCCCGGCCTGGGAGCGCAGCAGCGGGCCCACCCTGAGCGGCTGGCAACGGGAGGCGGCGCGGACAAGCACCTGGTGCTGCGGGCCCAGGACGGTGACCTGCAGGCCTTCGAGAAGCTGGTGGGCCGCTACGAGGGCCGGCTCTTCCGGGCCGCCTACATGCTCGTGGGCAACCGGCATGACGCCGAGGACGTGGTGCAGGACGCCCTGGTGCTCTCCTGGAAGCGGCTGCACCTGCTGCGTGAGCCTGAGGCCTTCCGGGGCTGGCTCCTGCGGATCTGCACCAACGAGGCCAACAGCGTCCTACGACGTCGTGGCCGCCGCGCCACGCACAGCAGCGCCCCCGAGGACCTGGACGCGCTGGAGGGCGCCTCCGCCGCCGCCAGCCGTGGCGACGGGATAGGCACCCGTAGGCCAGCTGCCCAGGGGGACCCTTCCCACAGCAACGAGGTAAACGCCCAGATCGCGGCGCTGTCCGAGGTCCTGGCAAGGATCAGCCCCGAGCTGCGCGCCTGCTGGACGCTCCGAGAGGTCGAGGAAATGTCCTACAAGGAGATAGCGCAGACATTAGGAGTCACCGAGGCCACGGCCCGCGGACGGCTGGCCCGCGCCCGGGCCGTCGTCATGGAGCAGATGGAGGCGTGGAGATGAGCCGCCCAGATCACAGTCCAGAGCCCCCCGAAGTCAACCAGGAGGCGACGGAGCGCTACCTTGAGATGATCCGGGCCGTCCACCAGGAGTGGGACGCCCTGGACGCCGCCCAGGACAGCTCGGTGCGGCCCAGCCGCCGGGTCATGGACTCGGTGATGGAGGCGGTGCGTGCCAGCAGCCGCCACGGCCCAGCCATCAGCGTGCCACCCACCGAGCACGGCCCCTGGACCGTCACGCGACTGTCCCTGCGCACGCTGGTGCGGCAGGCGGTGGACTCCGTACCAGGCGCCCTGGCCCTGCGCTCCACCTTTGAGCACGCCCCGGCCCAGGCTGACGGTCAGCTCGGGGAGCTGGGGGAGCCGGTGCGTGTACGCTGCCATATCAGCGCCCACAGCTCTGTCAGTGACCTGCCAGCGCTGGCCGACAGCGTCAGGCAGGCGGTGCTGGCCGCCTGCGCCGAGCACCTGGGGCTGCACCCGGATGTAGACATTCACATCGAGGACCTGCATGATGACGAGCTCTGAGACCCTGAGCGAGACCCTGGCCAAGGCCGTCACCGCCGTTCCGGGAGTACGCGGCCTGGAGCCGGGGATCCTTAGCGCCGTGCGGGTGCTCCACTCGCAGGTGCTGGGGGAGCGTCCCGGAGCCAGCCGCTTCGGGGTGCGGGTGGACGACGCCGCCCAGGAGGTGCACGTGGACCTGGGGGTGGAGGGCTCCCGGGAGGTGCGGCAGACCGTCAGCCAGGTGCAGCGTGAGGTGGAGCAGCTGCTCGCCTCCAGCAGCACCCAGGGCTACCAGGTCAGGGTGCACGTGAAGTCCGTGTCCTAGAGGTTTTGTCACTGGCGGAGGGCTAGACGGGCTGCCCAGCCAGGAGGGGCGGCCGGAAACCGCATGATTACAACGACGGGGTTGCTGCCGCCGGAGCCGCGAAGGGTTCTAGCCCTCCACCAGTGACAAGCTCCCGGCGCGGCGTACCGCCGTGATCGCTGCGTGCACCGCCTCCACCACCCGCGGGTGGCCCTGCTGGCCGATCAGCCCCAGGGAGGCCGCCAGGTCCGAGGCCCCACGAACACGGCGTCCCCCCTCGGTGGCGGCGATCTGCGCCGTGTCCACTCCTGAGCCGTCTCCACCGGCCCCCTGGTCCGTCTCCACCTGCACGGCCAGGGACACCAGCTCGTCGTTTTCCCGGCCCAGGTAGTCTTCCACCCGGTTGCAGCGGACGCCTCGGCCCAGGGCCAAACCCACCCCTGGCGCGTAACGGGCGGTCCGTAACGTCGTCTCCAGGCCACCTCAAAAGCCTCCTCAACGCCAACCCGACGCCACCGCAAGGGCACCGCCCAGCAGAGGCGGCCCAAGGACTTCAAAGGAGAAGCCGCATGAACCCGCACCCCACCAGCCCAGACCCCGCCACCGCCGAGCGCGTCCAGCACCTGCTGGCCCAGGTACCCACCGGCGTCTTCATCTCCGGCGAGTTCCGGGAGGCCGCCACCGGCAAACGCTTCGAGGTGCTCAACCCCGCCACCGGGGAGGTGCTGACCACCGTGGCCGACGCAGGCCCGCAGGACGCCGCCGAGGCCATGGACGCCGCCGCCCGGGCCCAGCGGGAGTGGCAGCACACCGCCCCGCGGGTGCGCTCCGAGATCCTGCGCCGGGCCTTCGAGCTGGTCACCACCACCTACCGCGAGGACCTGGCCCTGCTCATGACCCTGGAGATGGGCAAGCCGCTGGACCAGGCCGACGCCGAGGTCACCTACGGCGGAGAGTTCCTGCGCTGGTTCGCGGAGGAGGCCGTGCGGGTGCGCGGAGATTACTTCCGGGTGCCGGAGGGCCACCTGCAGGCCCTGGTGCTACGCCGTCCCGTGGGGCCCTGCCTGTTCATCACCCCCTGGAACTTCCCCCTGGCCATGGCCACCCGCAAGGCCGGGCCAGCCTTCGCCGCCGGGTGCGTGGCCCTGCTCAAGCCCTCCAAGGAGACGCCGCTTACGGCACTGTTCTTCGCCAAGATCATGCAGGAGGCCGGGCTGCCCGCCGGGGTGCTGGCCGTCCTGCCCGCCGACCGCAGCCGGGAGGTCACCGCCCCCGTGCTGCAGGACCCGCGCCTGCGCAAGCTGTCCTTCACCGGCTCCACCGCCGTGGGCAAGGCCCTGCTCAAGGAGGCCGCGGACAACGTGCTGCGCACCTCCATGGAGCTGGGCGGCAACGCCCCCTTCATCGTCTTCCCGGACGCCGACCTGGACCTGGCCGTGGACTGCGCCCTGCGCCCCAAGATGCGCAACATGGGACAGGCCTGCAACGCCGCCGACCACTTCTTCGTCCACGAGGACGTGCACGAGGAGTTCGTGCGGCGCTTCGCCGCCGCGGTCGCGGCCCAGCAGGTGGGTGACGGCACCCAGGCGGGGGTGCAGGTGGGGCCCTTGGTCAGTGCCAAGCAGCGTGACGACGTCGCCGCCCTGGTGGAGCGGGCCCTGGGGCAGGGGGCCACCGCCGTGGTGGGAGGCACCTGCCCGCACGGGCCAGGCTACTTCTACCCCCCTACCGTGCTCACGCAGGTGGCGGTGGACAGCGAGATCATGACCGAGGAGATCTTCGGCCCCGTGGCGCCGGTGGTGCGGTTCCGGGACGAGGAGGAGCTGGTCGAGCTGGTCAACGCCGACCGGGTGGGTCTGGCGGGCTACTTCCACACCCGGGACATGAGCCGGGTCCTGCGCCTGGCGGAGCGCCTGGAGATCGGCATGCTAGGAGTCAACTCCGCCACCATCTCCAACGCCGCGGCGCCCTTCGGGGGGCTGAAGCACTCCGGCATGGGCCGGGAGGGCGGCAAGGAGGGCATCGAGGAGTACCTGGAGACCATCTACGTGGGGATCCCGGTCTGAGGCTGTCACTGGCGGAGGGCTAGGCGGCCCTGCCCGCCTGCCGGGGTGGGGCAGAACCGTGTGATTCCAAGGGACGCGCCACCGCCGTCGGGGTGGGGGACGGTTCTAGTCCTCCGCCAGTGACAAAAACTGTCCGGGCATAGGGCAACATGTCACCATGAGACCCGCACGCCCCTGGTGGCAGGACGCCGTCGTCTACCAGGTCTACCCCCGCTCCTTCGCGGACGCTGACGGCAACGGCACCGGCGACCTGCGCGGCCTGGCCAGCCGCGTGCCCTACCTGCAGGCCCTGGGCGTCGACGCCGTGTGGCTGTCCCCCTTCTACCCCTCCGCCCTGGCCGACGGCGGCTACGACGTCGACGACCACCGTGGCGTGGACCCGCGCATCGGCACCCTGGCGGACTTCGACCAGATGGTCACCGCCCTGCACGAGGCCGGGATCCGCGTGCTCGTGGACCTGGTGCCCAACCACACCTCCAACCGGCACCAGTGGTTCCGCGCCGCTCTGGCCGGAGGCCCCGACGCCCCCGAGCGGGCCCTCTACCACTTCCGTGAGGGCCGGGGGGAGCACGGCCAGGAGCCCCCGAACGACTGGCGGTCGCTGTTCGGCGGGCCCCTCTGGCAGCGGGTGGATGACCGGGACGAGGCCGGTCGGCCTCTGACCGGCCCGGGCACCGGCCGCCCCTACCAGTGGTACCTGCACATCTTCGCCCCCGAGCAGCCCGACCTGAACTGGGAGCACCCGCAGGTGCGTGCCGACCTGCTGCGCACCCTGCGCTTCTGGTGCGACCGGGGCGTGGACGGCTTCCGGGTGGACGTGGCCCTGGGCATGGTCAAGGACCTGAGCCAGCTGGGGCGGCCCTGGTCCGAGGTCGGCTACTGGCCGCTGCCCGCGGACGGCACCCACCCCCTGTTCGACCGCGACGCGGTCCACGGGCTCCTGGCCACCTGGCGGGAGCTGCTGGAGTCCTATGAGCCGCCGCGCTTTGCCGTGGCCGAGGCGGGCGTGCAGCCTTCCCGGCGGGCGGCTTACGCGCGCAGCCTGGGGCAGGCCTTCAACTTCCAGATGCAGGACGCCGACTGGACCGCCGAGTCCTACGCCTGGGCGCTGGACGCGGGCCTGGAGGACCTGGCCCGGTGCGGCTCCACCACCTGGGTGCTGGGCTGCCACGACGTGTTCCGCGTGGCCACCCGGTACGGCTTCGAGCCCTCCGCCCTGTCGGCGGCGGAGGTGGTGGATGCAGCGGCGGTGGCCGGGCCGGACCAGGCCCACGACGCCGTGGACGGCTCCGTGCCCGCCGGGCGGTCCCTGGTGCTCAGCCGCCAGTGGGTCCTGGCTGGGGGTGGTGCCGGGGCTGGGGCTGCTGGGGTGTCTGGCGGCACCTCGGAGGCTGAGACGGCTGGCGGCGGCGAGGGCCTGGGAGCGGCGGCTGGCGGCGGCGAGGGCCTGGGAGCGGCGGCTGGCGGCGCTGCGTCCGCTTGCTGCGCCGTCCCTGTTCAGGACGCGGCGGCGGGACGCAGGCGGGCGCGGGCCGCGGCCCTGGTGGTGATGGCCCTGCCGGGATCCCTGTACGTCTACCAGGGCGACGAGCTGGGCCTGCCGGAGGTGCCTGACATCCCCGAGGAGCGCCTGCAGGACCCGATCGCCAGGCGCAACCGGGCCCTGGAGAAGGGCCGCGACGGCTGCCGGGTGCCCCTGCCGTGGGCGCGGGGCGGCAGCTCCTACGGTTTTGGTCCCGACGGCGGGGCGGAGCCGCACCTGCCGCAGCCACCGGGCTGGGGCGGGTTCTCGGTGGAGGCCCAGGAGGGTGACTCGGAGTCGGTGCTGAGCCTGTACCGGGAGGGTCTGCGTCTACGGCGTGGGCTGTGGGTGGGCGCGGGTGAGGTCACCTGGCTGCGGCGGGATGGGCAGGCGCTGGGTTTCGCGCGTGGTGGCTTGCAGTGCTGGGTGGCCTTTGGTGCGCCTCTGCGCCTGCCCGCGGGCGAGGTGCTGCTGGCCAGTGCCCCTGTGACCGACGGCCTGCTGCCCGCCGACGCCACGGCCTGGCTGCGCGCCTGAGGTGGGGCGTGGTCGGGGCTGCTTTGGGAGGGTGGGCGCGTCTGGCTGGCCTGGCGCGGGCCATACGGCGGCGCATGAGCTCGCTTATCGCCAGGGTCAGGGCCGCCGGTGCCACCACCTGCAGGCCCAGGACCAGGGCGAGCAGCTGGCCGGGAGGTCCGGCGCGATGCCTGCAGGGGTAGGAGTCTAGAAGGCCTCAGGCCGCGCAACGGTGAGCGTGGTCCCACGGCTGGCGGACAGGCCCGCTCTGCGCTCCTTAGACCGCGCAACGGTGCGCATGGGCCGGTTGGAGTCTCTGCCAGCCCGTACACTGGTAGTGCATGGGCGCAGCTGTGGGACAGGGGGCATGATGGGCGCTGTCTACGTCGACGTCGCTCCTGAAGTCCTGCGCTGGGCCACGAGAAGAGCTGGGTGGGATGAGAGTACGGCCTTCAAGAAGGTTGACAAGCTCAAGTACTGGGTCACGGGTGAGCGGCGTCCGACGTTCAACCAGTTGCAGGAGTTCGCGCAGGCCACGCACACGCCGCTCGGCATGCTCTTCCTTCCCGAGCCGCCGGTTGAGCCGCTGCCAATTCCTGATATGCGCACCATGCGGGACGTCGGCATCCACACGCCGTCGGCAGATCTCCTAGACACCATCTACCTCTGCCAGCGACGCCAAGACTGGTACCGCGACTATGCGCTCGACGCCGGGGCTGAGCCCCTCGACCTGGTTGAGTCCGAGTCCCTGAGCACGGATCCGGCAGTGGCTGGAGCCCGCTTGCGTGCGCTTCTGGGGCTGGAGCAGCGGCGTGCCTCCAGCTGGCAGGAGGCGAGGCGGGACCTGGCGGACCGTATAGAAGGGCTGGGCGTGCTCGTCATGGTCAGTGGCATTGTCGGCGGTGACACGCACCGTAAGCTTGACCCGCAGGAGTTCCGTGGTTTCACGTTGGCTGATGACGTCGCCCCGCTGATCTTCGTGAACGGAGCGGATACGCAGTCCGCGCAGGTATTTACCCTGGCGCATGAGTTTGCCCATGTGACGCTTGGGCACAGCGCACTGTCGGACACCGCCCTCGGTGAGCGTGAGGCCAAGAGGGAGGAGCGCTGGTGCAACGCCGTGGCCGCTGAGGTGCTGGTGCCGCTGGAGGCGTTCAAGGCTAGGTGCCAAGACCCGTTGGATGAGGCTGCGCTTGAGCGTCTCGCACGTGAGTTCAAGGTCAGCACCCTAGTGGTACTGGCACGGGCCCGGGAGGCTGGCTTTATCACTTGGGAGGAATTCGGCCCACGGTATGAGGCGGAGCTCAAGCGGGTCCGGGGTCTGGCACGCCAGGAGGGTGGCAGTCATGGTGGCGACTACTACAAGGTCCAGCCTCTGCGGATAGGTCGTGAGTTCGCTCGCGCCGTCATCAGCTCGGCCATGGAGGGCACTACGACCTACCGGGACGCCTACCGTCTTCTTGGCGCCAAGACGCACTCGACCTTCGAGGGCCTGGCTGAGGCGCTGAAGGTGGCGTGATGTATCTTCTCGACGCGAACGTGCTCATTGACGCGAAGAACCGCTACTACGCCTTTGATATTGCCCCAGGGTTCTGGGCGTGGTTGGACGGCGTGCTCGTTGGGGGTCGGGCTTGCAGCATCAAGGCCGTATACGATGAGCTGGTCCTGGGGAATGATGAGCTCTCCAAGTGGGCGCGTGACCACAAGTCCTTCTTCAAGCCGGTTGACCAGCACGTTGTGCGCTACTTCCAGCCCTTATCGGCGTGGGCTGCCTCCCAGAGCTTCACGCAGGCGGCGCTCAATGCCTTTGCCGCGGACGCGGCCGACTACCTCCTTGTGGCCTTTGGTGCCGCCTACCAGTGCACTGTCGTGACGAACGAGCGGCCCGACCCGAAGTCGCATAAGCGCGTCAAGATCCCTGATGCCTGCAATGCGTTGGAGGTGGCGTGGGACACGCCGTGGAACATGCTGCGGGCTACGGGCGCGGTACTTAAGGTCTGAGTTATAAACCGGTCATAAGTGCAGGTGGCTGTCAAGTCCTCTGTCCTGTCCAGAAGGCAAGGTTTTCATGTCGTCGAGGACCGTGTCGAGAGCCTTCTTGAATGACAGGGACCCACGCCCGTTCAGCTGTGCTCCTTGGTGCTGGTCGCACCTCCCCTAGCATGGCAGCCGACGAGCGCGACGGGACCGGCATCGTCGTAGACCACCATATTGGGTGGCGGTGAGTAGTTGTACTTTGTTCGACCTGGGTCGTCGCCGAACGTGACATTGGGTGACCACCACCGGTCGTAGGGGCCTCGATGATGACTATTCATCCCCGCGATTGGAAAAGTGGTCGTGATAGCTTTCCCTGTGTTCTGGGGCATGGCAGTCGTATTGGGTGCGGCCCGATCAACATCATGGAGGTGGCACAACCTCGGTATGTCTACTAGAAGCTCATTCTTCGCTATTGAGCCTTTCTCGCCGGGGGTGAGGTGTTGGAGTGGGGAGCGTTGAGGTGCTGGGGAAAGTGGCGTGTCATAGGTGGGTGCATATGGGGCTGTGGGTCAGAGTTGTTTTCGACCAAGAAAGCGCTCGCGCAGGCAGGCCCCGCATATTGTCCTACTATGCCACTCTTGACGTTCCCGACTCTACCGTACGCACCATCAGTGAGCGGCTGGCCGCACGCCGCAAGGTCCATGACCTCCGGCCCGCTCAGCGGGCTGCTGCGGTCTTGGTTCAGGCGGTGGTGGTGCTGCGTTGTCTTCTCGATGTCACTACTATGAAAGTCCTGGCTCGTGACAGCGGCATCAGCTTGAATGACCGCCTACCGATATGAGCATGAGGCCCTGGAGGTGATTTCTGGCAAGGCTCCGTCTCTCAGTGATGTCATCGAGCGCATGCAGCATGACGGTGAGTCCTTATGCTGCCTGGATGGGACCTTGATCCGCCCCGACTGGGTCGCATCGCGCGATCCCGATACCGGTGATCTACTGTGGTACTCCGGCAAGCACACGGCCTGCGGTGCCAATGTCCAGATACTGACCGGCCACACCGGCCATCAGGTGCGGATCAGCCCGGTCGAACCGGGTTCGGCCCATGACGCCACTCCCTTCCAATGCTGTCCAAGGCTGCAGCCGATGGGCTACTCGCCTTGGCCGACAAGGGCTGCACAGGGGAGGGTATCGGCACTAGCAACCCCATCGAGGGCGACAACCCCTGCCCTGATAACATCGCCTACAACACTATCCAGGCTGGTCTACACGCCTCCTCCGAAGGAGCCAAGGCTCCACTCAAAAGTTTCAAGGCCCTGAGAAAAGTCAGCCTGACCTCCTCCATAATTGTCACCGTAGTACTCGTCATCTTCAACCTCGACAACCAACCCTGATGAGAAAGGCTCAGTCAGGCTGAAGGAGGAGCCTGGTTTGGAGATGTTAAGGCTGCGTCCGGTGTCGGGGTCTATCTGCCGCATGGTGTGCCGGTAGCCGGATAGCCGGTAGTAGTTTACGGTTTCCAGCTGTTTTTGCGCCCTGTCTGGGTCTTCGATATGCATGCCGCGCGATTGGAAGATGGTGACCTGCTCGGCATAGGTGCAGAATGGTTTCACGTTAGGCTTCATCGCCTCTGGGTGCCTTCCAAAAAAGGATCGGCCCTGGACTCCCACCGTGGTGGGTAGCGGGACCGGTCATGTTGTGAACGAGCCTAGCGCGTCCACGACTGAAGGCGTGTGAGAGTTGCTAGTGACGGTGGCCTCTTGCTGGCTGTCTGCTTGGCTGGGGTCGCCGGAGCCCTGGCCTGCACGCTTTAGGGTCGGGCCTGCTGGGGGACTGGGCGGTTCTTCGTTGGAATCATGGGCTTTTGGGTTGGGGGGGCGCTCCGGCCTGGCTGGGCTTGGGGGCGTGAGGTGTGCAAGTCCTTGGTGGTTGCACGCCTCACTCTCGTGACCCACCTGGGTCCGGTCAGAGAATCGTTGGAATGGCAACGTTCCTTAGCGTGCGCCCCGTTCTGGTGCGTGCAACCGGGCGGAGCGCGGCCTGAGAGGGCAGAGATCTCCCGCTCAGGCCCGGGCCAGGGCCATGTCGCCGGGCCTGATCCAGCCGCGGCGGCGCATGAGCTCGCTTATCGCCAGGGTCAGGGCCGCCGGCGCCACTACCTGCAGGCCCAGGACCAGGGCGAGCAGCTGGCCGGGAGGCGTCGTCGGCGCCATGGTCTGCCAGGTCATGATCTGACCCACCAGCCCCGCCGAGCCCATGCCGGAGCCGATCGAGTTGGACTCCATCCCCACCACCGCCGTGGCCACCGGCCCCAGCAGGGCCGAGGCCAGTGTGGGCGGCACCCAGATCAGCGGGTGGCGCACGATATTGGGCACCTGCAGCATGGAGGTCCCCAGCCCCTGCGCCACCAGCCCGGACCAGCGGTTCTCCCGGAAGGAGGCCACGGCGAACCCCACCATCTGCGTGGTGCAGCCGACCGTCGCCGCCCCGGCCGCCGCCCCGGACAGGCCCAGGATGATCCCCAGGGCCGCCGAGGACACCGGCAGGGTCAGCACCATGCCCATGACCACGGCCACGACCACACCCATCAGGAGCGGCTGGCGCTCCGTGCCCCAGTTGACCACCGCCCCCAGCGCGGCCATGGCCTGTGAGATCGGGGGCCCCAGCAGCAGTCCCACGCCCCCGCCCGCCAGGATCGTGGCCACGGGGGTCACCAGGATGTCCACGGGGGTGCGGCCGGAGACCAGACGGCCCACCTCGACGGCGGCGTAGGCGGCCAGGAAGGCGCCCAGGGGCTCGCCGGGGCCGCGCAGGACCAGGGCGGTGGCACCGGCGTCGGTGGTGAGCAGGGCGCTGCCGGACAGCAGGGCGGCGGCGTGCGCCCCCACCTGCCCGACGACGGCCGCCGAGATGAGGGTGAAGGTGGAGGCCTTCAGGCGGTAGGCGGTGCCCAGGCCTATGCCCGCACCGGTAACCCACTGGGCCACGCGCCCCAGCACCATCACTGCGGCGCCGAGGCTGCTAGGCAGCAGGCTCGCGGCCTGGACCAGGATCGTGCCGACGATCAGGGTGGCGAACAGCCCGTGCGCCATGCCGGTCAGGCCCTCCACCAGCACGCGGTCCGCCCAGCGGTGCAGCCAGCCCGCCACCAGTGGGTAGGGGGTGCGCCGTAGGCTGCCGGGGCGGGTGGTGGCCGGGCTGGCTGCCTGGCTGGAGGTCTGATGCGTTGACGGCGCAGGCGCGGCCGTGGGGGCTGGGGCGGTCGTGTTGCGGGGCATGGCGCCTCCGGGGGCTAGGAACGGTAGCCTCAGACGGCTGTCAGGACAGGTGTCATGACATCTGGATACTAGCTCTCCTGGTCCGTCCAGAGGAAACCGTTGTACCTGGGAGCATTACCGCCAAGGGCAGCTGGGCGGGGCCCTCCTGGAGGAAGCCGGGGCAGACCCCGGGGGCGGCAGGTGCGGACCTCTCAGGGGAGGCCGTGCCCACTCCTTTCGGTCCTGAGGGAGGTCTGGCCGGTATCCCTCAGGACCGGCCCTGCCGGGAGGGGCTGGGCTCAGTCCTCCCAAAGGAGGCCGAGCTCCCTCAGGCGCGCCTCCACCGCGTCCAGCACGGCCTCGTCGTCGGCCTCGATGGTGTGGCTGTGCCAGCCGTTGGTCAGCTCGGCCAGGGTGGTGGAGGTGGGCATCCGTGCCACGAAGGCCTCTACGTCGGCGCGGGAGCGGATCTGCAGGTCCACGGTGATCTGCCCGTAGAGCCGGTGCTCCACCGAGGCGTCCAGCACGGCGGCCCCGGCGTCGACTATGGCCAGCAGCTCCTCAGGTACCTGCTCGCGGCTGTGGCGCACGTGCAGGGAGCGTCGCGGGCGCGTGGAGGGGCGGGCCAGCAGGTAGCCGCGGTTGGTGGCCAGCACAGGGGTCCCGGCGGCGCGCAGCAGGGCGATGTCGCCCACGATCACCTGGCGGGAGACGCCCAGCTCCTGGCCCAGCCTCCCGGCGGGCAAAGGGGCGCGGGAGGACTCCAGGCGCTGGTGGATGCGGTGGCGGCGGGTCTCGGCTTCCACGTCGGGGCTCCTTCCTGCGGGCTGGCTCACGGCTCCGGGTCGATTGTCTCTCAGGGGAGTGCCGGCGGGGCGTGTGCCCGGCGCGCCGCGGCTCCTGGTGGCGGTGGGCTGGCCTTTCTGGGGCGCGCCTGCTGGGGCCTGGCTGGGGCAGGGCCTCCACCGGTCCCGCGTCCTGCTTGGGGTGGCCTGCTGGAGGCTGGGCGGGGCGGTGGGGGTCGGCGACGGCGCCCCGGGGCTTGTGGGGGTGCTGGTGGGGCGGGGCTGCGGGTGGGCGCGACACGCCGGGGCGGTGGGGTGCACAGGTAGCAGTTTGATGACTTTGTCCCCAGGGCGTGGACAGCTGGAGGGCTGGGGAGCGCTGCCGCCTGGGGAGCGTGCAGGAGTTTGTGTCAGTGCCCCGCGAGACCATGATTCCGCGGGTTGCCCAAGGTGCTCCCGTCGTTCCGGCGCCGCTGCCGGAGCAGTGTCCACACCCCCTCCACAAGGGGGTGAGAACTTGTCCACAGGAGAGGAGGCAACTATGCACAGCCTGGTGGTAGACACATCATCTAGGGGTGCTGGCAGGTTCCTACCACTAGGGGTAGTGTCAGTCCTGGTGAGGGTGATCTGCCCTCCCTGGAACTACAAGCGTGTGGTTCCGGTGTCTGAAGGTACAGCCTTGGGACCAGGCCCGAGTCCTGGCCCTGACTCCCCGGAAGGGACTGACATGACCATTACCGTCTACAGCAAGCCCAACTGCGTGCAGTGCTCGGCCACCTACCGCGCCCTGGACAAGGCGGGCCTTCCCTACGAGACGGTGGACATCTCGGTGGACGCTGAGGCCCTCGAGCAGGTCAAGTCCCTGGGGTACGCCCAGGCGCCCGTCGTCATGGCTGGTGGTGACCACTGGTCCGGCTTCCGGCCGGACAAGATCAAGGCCGTTGTCGCCGCCGTCGAGGCCGTAGCGATCTGACCGGCTGGAGCTGCTGGTGGCTCCCGCCGCTGACGGCCCTTTCGTCGTCTACTTCTCCTCCACCTCGGAGAACACCCACCGCTTTGCCGCCAAGCTCGGCTTCCGCAGCGCACGTATCCCCCTGCTGCCACGCGACGAGCCCCTGGTGGTGGAGGAGCCCTACGTGCTGCTCGTGCCCACCTATGGCGGCGGGAACGTCAAGGGGGCGGTCCCCAAGCAGGTGATCAAGTTCCTCAACAACGAGCGCAACCGGAGCCTGTGCCGGGGCGTTATCTCCTCAGGGAACACCAACTTTGGTGAGGCCTACTGCCTCGCCGGGGGCATCGTCTCGGCCAAGCTGGGCGTCCCCCACATGTACAAGTACGAGCTGCTCGGCACCCCCACGGACGTCGAGCGCGTAAAGCAAGGATTGGAAGAGTTTTGGCAGACACTCTGACGGACACCGGGTCCGAGACGGTCCCCCCGGAGCTGGACTACCACGCCCTCAACGCCAAGCTGAACCTCTACGACGCCGACGGCAAGATCCAGTTCGCGGCGGACCGCGAGGCGGCGCGCCAGTACTTCCTGCAGCACGTCAACAAGAACACCGTCTTCTTCCACGACCTGGAGGAGAAGCTCGAGTACCTCGTCGAGGAGGGCTACTACGAGAAGCGTGTGCTGGACATGTACTCCCCGGAGTTCGTCAAGTCCGCCTTCAAGGCCGCCTACGCCCACAAGTTCCGCTTTGAGACCTTCCTGGGGGCATTCAAGTACTACACCTCCTACACCCTCAAGACCTTTGACGGGCAGCGCTACCTGGAGCGCTTCGAGGACCGAGTGACCATGGTGGCCCTGACCCTGGGCGGGGGCGACGAGTCCCTGGCCCTGGACCTGGTCGAGGAGATCATGACCGGGCGCTTCCAGCCCGCCACCCCCACCTTCCTCAATGAGGGCAAGGCCCAGCGGGGGGAGCCGGTCTCCTGCTTCCTGGTCCGTATCGAGGACAACATGGAGTCCATCGCCCGGGGCATCAACTCCGCCCTGCAGCTGTCCAAGCGAGGCGGGGGAGTGGCCCTGCTGCTGACCAACCTGCGGGAGATGGGCGCCCCCATCAAGCGCATCCAGAACCAGTCCAGCGGCGTCATCCCCGTGATGAAGCTGCTGGAGGACTCCTTCTCCTACGCCAACCAGCTGGGGGCCCGCCAGGGGGCCGGGGCGGTCTACCTGCACGCCCACCACCCCGACATCATGCGCTTCCTGGACACCAAGCGGGAGAACGCGGACGAGAAGATCCGCATCAAGACCCTCTCCCTGGGCGTGGTCGTCCCCGACATCACCTTCGAGCTGGCCAAGCGCAACGAGGACATGTACCTCTTCAGCCCCTACGACGTCGAGCGCTTCTACGGCATGCCCTTCTCCGAGGTCTCCGTGACCGAGAAGTACCGGGAGATGGTGGACAACCCCGCCATCCACAAGAAGAAGATCAACGCCCGCGAGTTCTTCCAGACCCTGGCTGAGCTCCAGTTCGAGTCCGGCTACCCCTACATCATGTTCGAGGACACGGTGAACCGGGCCAACCCCGTCAAGGGCAAGGTGGTCATGTCCAACCTGTGCTCGGAGATCCTGCAGGTCTCCGAGGCCAGCGAGCTCAACGAGGACCTCACCTACAAGCACGTGGGCAAGGACATCTCCTGTAACCTGGGCTCGCTCAACATCGCCAAGACGATGGACTCCCCGGACTTCGCCCGCACTATCCGTACCGCGGTGCGGGGCCTGACCGCCGTCTCGGACCAGACCTCTCTGCCCTCGGCACCTTCTATTGACCGCGGTAACCGTGAGTCCCACGCCATCGGCCTGGGGCAGATGAACCTGCACGGCTACCTGGCCCGTGAACGAGTCTTCTACGGCTCCGAGGAGGCGCTGGACTTCACGAACGTGTACTTCGCCTGCGTGCTGTTCCAGGCCCTGACGGCTTCCAACGAGCTGGCGGTGGAGCGCGGGGAGAGCTTTGTGGGCTTCGAGGACTCCAAGTACGCCAGCGGGGAGTTCTTTGAGAAGTACGTGACGCAGGACTTCGTGCCGGTTACTGAGCGCGTCAAGGAGCTGTTTGCCGCCTCCAGCGTGCACGTGCCCACCCGCGCCGACTGGGCGGAGCTTGCGGAGAAGATCAAGGCCGGGGGCCTGTACAACCGCAACCTGCAGGCGGTCCCGCCCACCGGCTCCATCTCCTACATCAACAACTCCACCTCCTCCATCCACCCGATCGTGGCCAAGGTGGAGATCCGCAAGGAAGGCAAGATCGGGCGCGTCTACTACCCGGCCGCCTACATGACCAACGACAACCTGGAGTACTACCAGGACGCCTACGAGATCGGCCCCGAGAAGATCATCGACACTTACGCCGTGGCCACCCAGCACGTGGACCAGGGCCTGAGCCTGACCCTGTTCTTCCCGGACACCGCCACCACCCGTGACGTCAACAAGGCCCAGATCTACGCCTGGCGCAAGGGCATCAAGACCATCTACTACATCCGCCTGCGCCAGGCCGCCCTGGAGGGCACCGAGGTCCAGGGCTGCGTCTCCTGCATGCTGTGACCACCTCGGCCGCTGCCACCCACGGGGCCTGAGGCTCCAGCGTTGATCTGGGCTGAGTTATCTCAGTCCAGACCCTCGTTATCTCATAACTGGGGGTGGTTATCTCATAACTAGGGGCAGTTATCTCATATCGCATGGCGGTGTGGGTGCCAGGCCCGCCCTGCCCGGGTCGGTCCTGGTGCCGTAGACTTGTGGTGCACCAAGGCTCAGGGCCCGCTTCTGGCACGGCCTGCCGCCTGCTTCATTGAGGGTGTGTGGTGTCGTGGATCGGGACACCAGAACTGTTGCCGCCACTAGGTGGCGCTTCGTTACGGAGTGAGTTGTATCGATGTGCTCATGGTATCAGATGTACTGTGTAGTGAAATGGATAGGTTAGGAAAGGTTGTTCGGAGACCCGACCGGGTGTACGCTCCAGGGGTCAGCCACCAAGACCGTCTCGATGAGGAGATCACATGTCTGCCACTCATGCCGTCACCTTTGAGCACCTGCGTGAGGCCTGCAGCCCGGGAGGGGCCAGCGTCCTGACCTCTGTTACCCGGCTGGAGCCCGCTGCTGGACCCCACGCCTCCGTGGCGCCCGCCAAGTTCACCGAGCGTGGGCGTGCCGTCTTCGCCTACGAGCGTCGCTTCCATGACGGCGCCCCGGTGAACGTCGTCCTGATCGACTCCAAGCAGTCCCAGAACAACCGGGCTGAGACGGCGGTCGCCGCCGCTATCGCTGACGGGGACCCTGTGCTCTCCCTTGTCCCGCGCATCGAGCTGGTCTTCCCTGACGGCGCCACCTTCACTGACCTGGAGCTGCCCCACCGGGTCTTTGACGGACAGATCAGGGCCGGCACCATTGACGGCGCCCCGGTGACCGCGGCACCTGAGTACCGGGCGCTGCGTGACGCGTCGGTGTCCCACGCGCGCCCGCTGCTGGAGCGCAGCCCTATGACGCTGCTCCTGGGGGGCTGGGACGCTTCCCGTAAGAGCCACCAGGGCAGGTACCGCAGCATCCTGGTCGGTGAGATCATCGGCGTCCTCGCTGACCAGGAGGGTCCTGCGGAGAGCAACCAGTCCATGCGTGGCGGCGCCCGGATAGACCCCATCGGCATGCACATCGACCTGTCGGACAAGAGTCGCAAGGAGATCGCCGACGCCCAGAAGTCTGAGCTGTCCGGCAAGACCTATAGCAGCGCCACAGACAAGAAGGGCAAGCCGTCCACGCTCGGCCTGGGAGGGATCCCGCCGGTGCTGGAGCAGCTTGGTGGCGTCAGCTGCCGGGAGATCATCCGCTCGCACGTGCTCAGCTTCTCGGCGCTGCGCGCCCTGCGCTTCGACTCCGCCACGCCTGGGGGAGACGTCGCCTGCCGGATGGTGCTCGCTGCCCTGGGGCTCAACGCCCTGGCGCGCGCAGACTCCGAGCTGCTCCTGCGGGCGAACTGCGACCTGGTGGAGGCAGGCCCCGCCGTCGTCACCCTGGACAGGCGCTACGGCCAGAAGGAGGAGCTGGCTCCTCTCACGATCCAGCAGGCGCAGGACCTGCTCAGTGAGGCGATCGCCTACGCAGAGAAGCGGGCTGGCCTGGTGTGGGACGGCTCTGTCCTCAAGGTTGAGGGGAACCCTGCTGTCCAGGAGGCGGCGGTTGACGACGACCGTGACGAGGAAGCCTGATGGGACGCGTCGGCATCACCGCCCGGTTCCCTCTGGGGGTCTACCACGGGCACGCAGCTGACGGCGCCGCCGAACAGGCCCCTACGCCGCTGCGGCTGTTCTCCGCGCTGGTGAACGCAGCCTTCACCGGGTCCACAGCCACCGCAGACGGAAGGCTGGACGCGGCGTCAGCACAGGCGCTTGACTGGCTTGAGGTGCACCCCCCGCAGGGCCTCTCCCTGCCCGCCACTGCGCCTGTCTGCGCCTGGCAGGCTGACAGGGTCGCCTACCGCAAGACCGGCACCATCGAAAAGGGCAGGCCCAAGACGGCTCCCAAGGTCATATCCGACGGCGTCGCCTTGGCCGGGCAGGTCGGGTGGGTCTGGGAGGACATGCCAGACCCTGTACGGGACACGCTGGCCCGGCTGTGTGAGGACGTCTCCTGCCTGGGGGAGACGGACAGCCCAGTGGTGCTAGAGGTTTCTGTCACGGAGGCGAACTGGCGCTGGGACCCCGCAGCCACAGCCTTCACCCCCGGAGGAAGACGGGTGCTGGCCGCGGCCCCGGGACGCCGGTCGGTTCTGGAGCGGTTGCATGAGGAGAGCCGTCCCCGCAAGACCCCGTCTGAGAGCGCAGACCGGTTCCGCGAGAGCAGCGACACGCTCCGACCCTTCCCGACCTCCACCGAGTGCACCCGCGTGCTCCACTACGCTCCTGTGGGCCAGGAGGTCAATGCCGTTGCAGGGACGCCTTGGAGCAACGTGCTGGTCCTGGCGGCAGACCATCCCGAAGGTGTTGTGGCACCTGAGCGGTACGTCGGCTGGTGCGTAGCCTTCCACCGGGCGCTGGTAGGCCGGATCGGGGACGGGGCGCCGCCGGTCGTCACCGGCAGGTACCCCGACAGCCTGCGTGTACCCGCCAACCGTCTGGCGATCCAGTACGTGCCCGCCAGCCTGCTTGCGCAGTCAACCGTCAACCTGGAAGAACCAGCACCGGGAGCCTTCCTCGTCATGGTTCCCCGGGACATCAGCTCAGATGACATGCGGGCGGTCCTGGCTGCCCTGGCCGGAATGACGGAACTCAACTCAAGGTGGGGCCGTATGCGCCTGCGGCGTCACGACGAGGCGGTACTGGCCTCTGAGTTCTGGCGCGCTCCCGCTCCAGGGGCCGCGCGGCTGTGGGCTCCCATGCCTGCGGCCGTACCAGAGGTGACGCGCCAGCGTGGCCCCTGGTCGTTCGATGACGCCATCCTCCTGTCGCTCGGCTTCGTGTGGCGGGACCAGCTGGAGCACGTAGGTAAGGGGGCGGCAGTCTACCGGTCGCTTGTTGAGCAGGTGAGGGGTAGGGGCGCTGGTGTCCTGTGGTACCAGAGTGTCCTCAAGAAAGCCTCCTCCTATGCACACCGGATGCCTGAGGGGATGGTGGCGCAGCCGTACCGGGCGCAGCTAGGTGCAGGAGACCTGCTGGGGGAGCGGGAGCTTGTAGCCATCGGCCAGAGCCGTCACCTGGGAGGTGGCCTCCTGGCCCCGGTGGATGTGCCTGCCGCGATGGCTCAAGGACTTGGGAGGTGAAGGGCATGGTAGTGATCGAAGACTTCGTGGAGTTCTTCGCCGCGGCTCACGACGGCGCCCAGCCCTTCGCCTGGCAGGAGGAGCTGCTACGGAGGCTTGTCACGGAGGGGAAGTGGCCGGACCAGATCGCAGCTCCGACAGGGTCCGGCAAGTCATCGGTTGTTGAGATACACGTCTTCGCCAACGCGCTGGCGGCCTGTGGACAGGGAGCGCGAGTGCCCCGGCGTCTGGCCGTCGTCGTGAACCGGCGGGCGCTGACCGACTCGCACGCTGACCAGGTCGCCCGGCTGCAGCGGCTGCTCAAGGAGGCTTCCGGGGGAGTGTTGTCCCGGGTCCGTGAGGCACTCCTGAGCATGCGTGTAGGTGCGAAGGCCGAGGAGCCCTTGGTTACAGCCGTTATGCGCGGTGCGGCTGCGATCGACCGGGACTGGTTGGACGCGCCTGAGGCATGCGGGGTCCTGTGCATGACCCCAGCGATGTGGGGCTCAAGCCTGTTGTTCCGCTCGTACGGCGCCTGGCCCTTTGCGCGTCCACGGCTCGCAGGAATGCTTGCGCTCGACGCCGTGGTGGTCGTTGATGAGGCTCACCTGAGCAGGCAGCTGCTCGTCACCGCCAGGCGTGTGGCCCAGCTGGCGGGCCCTAGCGCCTCCCGGATCGGCGTCCCTGGGCTGCAGGTGGTGGAGATGACGGCGACGCCGACCACCCGGAACGGCCAGGTCATAGACGTTACGGACTCCTTGCTCGCCTCCGACCCGTCGTTGGCGGCCCGGGTGGGGGCTCCCAAGTCGGTCACCTACGTGCCGACCAGCGCGTGGCCCGCCAACGGCAAGATGACTAAGGCCTACCTCGACGTCGTCGTCGACCAGGTGGTTGCCCAGGTAGAAGCCGCAGCGCAGCAGGCTTCCTCTGGCCCGCGAACGGTGGGCTGCGTCCTGAACCGGGTTGACTCGGCGACACGGGTCGCCAAGGCTCTGCGTGAGCGGGGCCTCAGCTGCCGCACCTGGGTCGGGCGGATGCGTCCTTGGGACCTGGAGAGGCTGAAGCAGTCCGACCCGAACCTCTTTACGACAACCGGATCGGATGCGGTTGACGTCCTGGTCGCGACACAGACCGTGGAAGTCGGTGTGGACCTGGACCTGGCTGCCCTAGTCACCGAGCTGGCTCCTGGCAGCGCCGTCGCGCAGCGCGCGGGGCGTGTCAACCGCATGGCGCGCAGGCAGCAGGGGCCGGTGGTGGTCGTTGGGCCCGCAGCAGGCACTAGGATCCGCAATGACGTGCCCCCCTACGGGGCGGCTGATCTTGAAGCCGCCCGGCAGTGGGTGCTGGATCGTGAGACTGCGGGAAGCCTGTCACCGCAGGCCGTCTGTGCCGCCCCGCCGCCAGCGGAGGAACCACGCAGGACCTGCTGGCAGCGCCCAGAGCCCTGGGACGCGGACCTGTGGGCAAGAACCTCGCAGAGCCTTGTCGTTGAGCCGGAGCTCGACCTGTGGCTACGTGACGAGCTCGATCCTGAGGTGGAGGGGGTCGGGGTAGTGCTCAGAGAGCTGGCACCGCTCGGCGACCCTGCGGCTTGTGAGTCGCTCCTGACTGAGGTCGAGCCGCAGGAGCATGAGGTCTACCCAGCAAGTATCGGTACCCTCCGCTCGCTCGTCCTGGGGCTGGCTGCCGCTGACTCCAGGCCGCTGGAACGGTCGGTGCTGTGGCGTAACGGCGCTCCCCTCGCAGACTGGCAGGCTCTGGTGGCGCAGTCCGGTGAGAAGGCCTCAAAGGACCTGCGTCCAGGTGACCTGCTGGTGCTGGACCCGTCCGTCCCGTTCCTCACCGAAGGCGTGGTCAGCGAAGGCGGTCGGGAGAAGGGAGAGCCGGTACCGTTCGCAGACTTCGCTGGGCTGGTGGGGCAGCGCTCCTCCTCAGTGCGCAACGTGGTGCGCGTGATCACGGACCCGGACTGCCTGGGAAACCTGGCAGACCTCTCCTTGGAGGAGATCAGTGCCGAGCTTGGCCGGGCTCCCTCGGTGCCGCCTGGACGGCAGGAGGGGGAGGCTCCCGCATGGGTGGTCCTGCGCGAGGCAGAACCTGTTGCCTTCGATACGGACGAGCACTCCACGGTCTCCTCCAAGGGGCGGGTGGCTCTGGACAGCCACAACGCCGCCGTCGCCTCTCGCGCGCGGGCGCTCGGTCAGGTCCTTGGCGCGCAGGAGCAGGTAGTGCAGCAACTTGAGGACGCTGGACGCTGGCACGACGTCGGCAAGGGGGACCCCCGTTTCCAACGCATGCTGTGGAGAGGGGATCCTGCAGGGCGTGAGCTGCTTGCCAAGAGCAGCGCCTCCAGCCGCCGGGCCGCTAAGCGTGCCTGGGCTGAATCAGGCCTGCTGGCAGGTTGGCGGCACGAGCTGGCCTCGGCAGCGGCCTACTGGGAGAGCGAGGAGGCGCAAGGAGCGCCTGCAGGGATGCGTGACCTGGTGACGCGTCTGATCGGCACCAGCCACGGAAGAGGCCGCCCCCTGTTCGAGCATGGCCCTGATCAGGCCGGGCCCGGGCAGGCCATTGTCGAACTGGTTGGTGAAGGTGAGTGGGAGGCTCTGGTGTCCAGGACGGACCGTGCCTGGGGGCCGTGGGGGACCGCCTTCCTGGAGGCCTTGCTGCGGGCAGCGGACTGCACTGTCTCAGCGGAGGGGAAGTAGAACCATGATTCTTTCTGGTACCACGTCGAGCGCGCTCACCACCTTTGCGGGGCTCGGGCTGGCACTGATCCTGGAAGGGGCTGGGGCTGAACGACTCCGGCTCGGTTGGACCGAGGCCACAGAGCCGCAGATGGTCGTTACCGCCTCTGGTTACGACGACGACGCCGTGGCTGCGGCGGTCCTCCAGCATGCGCGTGTCAGTGCGCAGGCTGACTCGTGGGTAAGTGCTGACCTTGAGGCCCCGCCTTGGAAAGGAAAAGGAGCGGTGTTCAGCCCCCGTATCAAGAAGGCTGGTACACCGCAGGAGTGGGCCTCTTTGCAAAAGGCTCGTCATGAGGGGATAGACCGGCTAGTCAGTGGAGGTCGGTGGGGGGCTGATATTGACCTGCTCGGGGCCCTTGGTGAACCGGCCTACTGGCCGGTGCGCCGCAACGAAGTCCGGCCGGACGAGGGGGCTAGCCGTTGGGAGATGAAGACCCGCAATCGGGGGGAGGAGTTCGTGGGAAACCGGCTGCGCCATCTAGCTAGGATCGTTGCGGAGCGCTCCCCGGAGCAGGTGCGTGACGGCCTGGTGGGGCGGAGCGTGGTGGATGAGGCCTACAAGGGGAAGCGATCCGATGAGTCGCGTACCTCAACTGGTCTAACAGGGCCTCGCTTCACGGACAGTGCCTTGGCCTGGTGTGCGCTATGGGGCATCTCAGCGTTCCCGGTGGTGCATCGTGTGGGAAGGGTGTCTGTGACCGCTGCTGCGTTCCCTGTCGGAAGCTACACGCCGAAACAGCTGGTGCTGCCAATGCTGGTGGGTGGCTACTCCTTGGCCAGGTGGCGGGCGGTCCTGGTCTCCAGGCAGCTTCATGAGGCCGTGGAGTCCTCTGGGGTTGATGTCCTGAAGGCTGAGCGGTGGCTGTGGGACCGCGGGGTCCGGGCCCTGGCTGCGCACGCAGTCCTGGTTGGTGGCAGCGCAAGCGCCCCAGAGCGCTCGCTGGGCGAGTGCTGTGAGCTCAAGGTGCTGGCTGCATTAGGCGAGGGCTGAGCCGTGGAGCCAAGGGCGTGCGCAGATCCCTTACCAATCAGCCTGGTGCTCCACACAGTTTTCTGTCTGCGCCGGACCTGGCTTGAGTCGGTCGGAGAACGGACGGACACCGCGCAGATGCAGTCGGGCACCTCTGCGCACCGCCGGGTCGACGACGCCAGCCAGAGCAGCCGCTCTGAACACCGTGCTGTCTCCTTGTGGTCTGAGAGGCTTGGTTTGTCGGGGCGCTGTGACGTGGTTGAAGGCAGTGCAGAAGGTCCGTTAACGATTGTCGAGTACAAAGCTACTCCGGTCAGGAACAGGCCTGAGGTTACTGAGGCCAACCGGATGCAGCTGGCCCTTCAGCGGCTGTGCCTGGAGGAGATGGGCCACGAGGTCTCAGGGGCGGAAATCTACTTCACGAGCCACCGCCGCCGTGTGGAAGTTGAACTGGGTGCCCAGGATGTTGCAAGGGCCGAGGACCTGGTTGCACGCACTCGAGAGATAGTTGCTGGCGAGCGGGCACCTGAGCCTCTGGTTGATGACCGACGCTGCCAGTGGTGCTCGCACGTGTCGGTCTGTCTGCCCGATGAGCACCGTTACGAGGAGGCCCGACGGCGGGTGGTTGCCTCCGCTCCCGATGCGCAGGTAGTGCACCTGGCTACTCCGGGGGCCCGGGCCTCGTTGAGGAGCGGTCGCGTGGAGGTGTCGAAGGGGGGCGAGATGCTTCTGAGTGTTCCGGTGGAGCGTGTGCTAGGGCTGGTGATGCACGGAAACGTCGATGTCTCCTCTGCTCTTATGCGTGAGCTGTGCTGGCGGGACCGGTGTGTTGTGTGGTGCTCCTGGTCTGGGCGGGTTATCGGCTGGTCGAGAGGTTCCGATGCCCCTAACGGGCTCCAGAGGGTGCAGCAGCACTTGGCAAGCTCGATAGGACGGCTGGATATCGCGCAGCAGATGGTGAGCGCAAAGATAGCTAACCAGGCGACTCTGCTGCGCAGAAATGGTAGTTCTGTTGAAGGTGTGGCTGCCATGCGTCAGCTGCAGAGGAAAGCGCTGGCGGCGCCTTCGTTGACGGACCTTCTTGGTGTTGAGGGTGAGGCTGCAGGGGTGTACTTCGGATCTTTCTCCACGATGCTTGAGGGTAAGGTTGCCAGTTTTGCGGCAGGTCGGTGGGGCGGACGGCGCCGTCGGCCCGCACCAGATCCCGTGAACGCGGCGCTGGACTACACGTACGCGTTGCTGCTGGGGGAGTGTATAAGGGAGCTGGTGGCATGCGGGCTGGATCCTCATGCTGGGTTTCTTCACGCAAGCTCTAGGAACAAGCCGGCTCTAGCACTGGACCTTATGGAGGAGTTTCGGGCGCCGATTGCGGACTCGTCAGTGGTGAGAGCATTCAGGAACGGTGAGTTGGGAGAAGGGGACTTCCTCTCGGTCATGGGTGCCTGTCGGATAACCGACCATGGGCGCAAGCAGCTGATAGCTAGTTTTGAAAGACGTGCTGAAACAGTTTTTCGGCACCCTGTCTACGGTTACGACACCACGTGGCGGAGGAGTATTGAGATACAGGCGCGCATGGTTCTGGGTGTGATCGACGGAACGCAGCCTTCCTATAAGGGGGTGACCGTACGCTGATGCGTGACGATGTGCGGCGGGCACTTGTTGCATACGACGTTCCGTCTGATCGGAGGCGGACACGAGTGGCCAAGAAGCTCTTGAACTACGGAGACCGTATCCAGTACTCGGTGTTTGTGGTGGATGCGGCCCCGGCGAAGATCATACGGATGCGCGACGAGCTGGATGCGTTGATCGACCCTGAGGAGGACTCGATCTTGATCTGTGACGTGGGGCTCTTGTCCTCGGTGGACGACAAGCGCTTCAGCTACGTAGGGCTGACCCGGACCATCACACCTGATGGGCCGCTTATCGCCTGACGCGAGCGCTGCGGTGGTGCCCGAAGTCCCGGGGAGCGCTTGCGTCCATCTTTCCTTGTGACTGAGCGGAAAACACGCAACAGTCTGTGCTGTCCAGCAAGATGGGATGCCTGCCAGGCTGGAGCGCTCGCAGGTAGGGCTCTAAGCGGCTCAGTTACGCGGTATTATCACGGGGCCGTTGCAGTCCCTTCGGGGACTGCGCTTCATTGAGGGGGGCCAGGCGTCTAGGAGGGCGGTCAGCGGTTCAGGGTTGCAGTCCCTTCGGGGACTGCGCTTCATTGAGGGCGCACAGATTGGTCTAGCGGTGTCGGTGCGGAGGTGTTGCAGTCCCTTCGGGGACTGCGCTTCATTGAGGGGGGTCTGGGGATTCTCGAGTGCGGACTTTTCTGTGCTGTTGCAGTCCCTTCGGGGACTGCGCTTCATTGAGGGGTGACTGACTGTCACTCGCAGACTGGCCACTAGTGTTGCAGTCCCTTCGGGGACTGCGCTTCATTGAGGGGCCCTCATCACCGAGACCTCCGGAGCCCGCACGCTCGGTTGCAGCCCCTTCGGGGACTGCGCTTCATTGAGGGGTGCTGGCTGCTGCCATGCTTGGTGTGGGTGTCGCGTTGCAGTCCCTTCGGGGACTGCGCTTCATTGAGGGCTGGGGTTTACCAGAGCCGTAGCGGGCGACTTCGTGAGTTGCAGTCCCTTCGGGGACTGCGCTTCATTGAGGGTCCTCCATGTTTCCGGTGCCCAGGGTGGAGCCGGTTGTTGCAGTCCCTTCGGGGACTGCGCTTCATTGAGGGGCGGTCACGCTCCAGGCGGCGCTGGCGGCCGAGGGGTTGCAGTCCCTTCGGGGACTGCGCTTCATTGAGGGTGCCTGGCAGTCGCTTAAAGAGTGGGCTCAGCCTTGTTGCAGTCCCTTCGGGGACTGCGCTTCATTGAGGGCACCACTCCGCGCGCACCATCGTCCTGGACCACCGGGTTGCAGTCCCTTTGGGGACTGCGCTTCATTGAGGGATACACTGGCAAGGCGTTGAACGCCGCCCTGGACGCGTTGCAGTCCCTTCGGGGACTGCGCTTCATTGAGGGGACCGCCTCCGAGACCAGGTGGAGCGGGCCGTGGGCGTTGCAGTCCCTTCGGGGACTGCGCTTCATTGAGGGCGCAAGATCAGAGACAGAGTGAAGTCCGCCCGGAGTTGCAGTCCCTTCGGGGACTGCGCTTCATTAACATGGGCGCCCCTGCTCCCTACGCTCGCCGGACTCAGGTAGCGGCCTCAGCGCCCTAGGACCAGCTGCGCCGTCTGCTGGGGGTGGGAGTGCATCATCTGGTGTGAGGCCCCCGCAACCACGTGGTAGCTGCAGCGCCTGCCTGAGGCCGCCAGCCGCTTCAGCCAGGACACCGGCGTCAGGGCGTCCTTCTGCCCGCCCACCAGCACGGCCTCACAGTCCAGCTCCCCCAGGTGCTCAGCCAGCTGGTAGCGCAGGAGTGCGGGCAGGATCTCCGCCATGTACCAGGGGCCCGCCCGCAGCAAGGAGTATCCGGTGGCCAGCATCGAGCGCGGCGGCTCGTGCACCGCCGCCTGGCAGAACCGCCGCACCACCACGCCCAGCCCGCCCTCGGCGTCGTTGATAACCGGCGCCAGCAGCACCACCCGGTCGGCCAGTGACGGGTCCTGCCTGACCGCCTCCACCACCACCTGGGTGCCCATCGAGTGCCCCACCCACACGGCGCCCGATCCTGCCCCCAGCTCCTGGGCCGCCAGCCGCGCCACCCGGGCGAACTGCCCGATGCGCAGCCCGGCGTCCGGGTCCTTCGTGGGCCCGAAACCCGGCAGGTTCAGCACCAGCACCCGCCCGTGCGCCGCCAGGAGCCGCGCCAGAGGCCGAAAGTAGTAGGAGGACATGCCCAGCCCGTGCACCAGCACGAAAGCCTGCTCGCCTTCCCCGAGCAGCCGCGCCACCACCTCGTAGCCGTCCACCGTCACCGAGCGTGTGGAAAAGTCCAGTTGGGAGGGGGTGTCTGGCTGGGCGGGAGCGCGGGTCACGGCGCACAGCGTAGCCCTGTGGGTGCGCACGCGCCGGGCCTTCCAGGTCCCTGCCCGTGCCGGGACGCTACCAGGCGACGACGACGCCGCGGCCGCCCAGGCAGATGACGCCGCGGGGCCGCTGGAGTACCCGACAGACACGCACCTTCCCCAGGCCTCTGGTCCCAACGAGCCAAGAGTGTGCCGGTACGACGCCGGGGTCGCCTAGTCACACAGGCAAAGCTCAAGCAGCCGCGCTCCACAGGGGGCGTTGCGGGGAGCCGGTTGTCAGACCTTTGGTGAAAGTGCTTCATACCTAGTGCCAGCCGGTTAACGTCTCGTCTATGCTCCCTGAGAATCCCGCCAGCTCCGCACCACAGGCCGTCCCTGAGTCCGTCCCTTCCGTGCCGGCCTCTGAAGACGACACGGCAGAAGGTGACGCCTCCTGCCCTGGGTCCACCGCCGTCCCGGCGTCGCCGGATGATGAGAACGATCCTGATTCACCAGAGATGTCGCAGGTGTACGCCCGCCGACAGGCTATCGCCTATATCGCTGTGGGCCTGTTCTGTCTGGGGTTATTCATAGCGTTCCCGCTTGTGCGCCTCGTCGATTTGCTGGGAATCGAGGATATGCTGCGCCGTAACGGTTTGAAGCACCTGGTGCGGCGGTACTTTGCGTACTCCCTGGCTGTTGATGAGGTCGACGCCGAGATCGCCGGCGGCTGGTTGCATGGGCGGACCGTGCAGGTAAAGGTCACTTTGGTCTCAGAGGTCTCCCGCGCGGATATCTGCGAGCTGCTCGCTGGAGCCGAGCAGCGCTTCGGGAACCTGGAACTGCACCATATCGGCCTGGAAAAGATAAGGGTCCTCCTGCGCGGGAGCATTCCCGGGGGCGGTGACGAGTTCCGACTCGATATTCCGGACCGTCGCGAGAGCAGGTACCCCGAGAATGAGAAGGAGCATCAGCGGCTCTGCGGCGGCTAAGCCGACGCTAGCCGGTGCGAGGCCGGTGCTCTCCCCTGATGCACTGAGACCCTGACGCCCCGGAACCCGGACGCCCCAACACCCGGCTACCACTCCCCATGCAGGGGGTACTACAGCCCATGCGGTGCGCCTCCTGATCCATGGAATGGCGCGGCCTACATGGATACGTTGAGAAGGTGAGCACCCACTCCAGTACCCAGCTGCCTCCGCTGCCCCCGGCTTACCCCGCGGCGCCACCCCGCCCAGCAGCAGCTAGCGGCTTCCTCTGGTTCCTGCTGGGCGCGGTGAGCGGCTTCGTAGTCGGCGTCCTGACGGCGACCATGCTGTCCTCTGTGGTGAGGGGAGACTTTCGCGTGCCAGCGGCTCCGCCCGAGCCGGCCTCCACGACGCTCACGGACGAATGCGCCAAGGTCCACGCCGTCGAGGCTGCGCTCAACAGCGCCGCCCAGAAGCAGACCACCCTGGTCGACCCGCAGGTAACCGTCTCCGACCCCTGCTCAGAGGTGGCTCTCACCGCCAGCCTCTCCGGCACCCCCGACGCCGAGAGCGTGGCTGCGCTGCACGAGGCGCTGCTGATTGATACCGGGGAGGCGATCTCCCAGGCCGATCGGGGCAGCACCAAGGTGAGTCTGCACTGGATGGTCGGCGGCACCGAGGTGACCACCGAGGCCACCTTGAACAACGACGCCGCCGCGCTCCTGCGTACCTCTCTGACCGCTGCCCTGGAGATCGCCAAGCTGGGGCCCCAGAGCGTGCAGGTGCTCCCTAGCGCCTACCAGCCCGCCGTGCACGTCACCTGGGGAGCGGTCGGCAGCACCCAGCTGGCCATGATCCACCCTGACCCAGCCACCAACCCGAACGGCACGGCCATCGAATACCACCAGGAGGCCGCCGTCGGAGAGCTCGCCGTCGAGATCATGCAGGAGAGCGGCACCGGAGCCGTCGACGACGCCGAGCTGCGCCGCTGGGTGGATGAGGCGGTGCGCACCAAGGCCACATCCCTCAACGTGAACGCCACCCCAGGCGGAGTCGGCCGTGCCTTCGCCTTCCCTGAGGCCAAGGAGAGCGCGCAGCTGGAGCCCAAGGCCGTGGAGCTGCTGCGGGGCGTTGACCAGTGCGCCGCCGGCACCTTCACAGAGGTCTCTGGCTTGGGGGACCGCGACGAGCCCAAGGTCCTCTTCCGCTATGACTGCAAGGACGGTCGGCTCGCCGTCGCCCCGCTGCCGGTCAGTGCCAAGGAGCGGGAGATCACGGACAACGAGGCCGCCCAGCGGGCCCTGGACGCCGCACGCCAGTAGCCGCGTGCGGGCGCCTCCCGCCGCCAGGACCGGCCGCCCCGGCACCGCCGTCGCTGTATCCAAGGGGGCCGCCAAGGTCACGGCCCTGCTGCCCGGCCCCTCCGTCGCTGTACCCAAGGGGGCCGCCAAGGTCACGGCCCTGCTGCCCGGGGGCCGGCGCCGTCGTGGGTAGCATGAGCAGCACAGGCAGCCAGCACTAGGAGAGTCCCCATGCACGAGCCGATCAAGCTCATCGACCGCGTACAGGCGATCAACTGGAACCGTCTCCAGGACGACAAGGACCTAGAGGTCTGGGACCGGCTCACCGGAAACTTCTGGCTGCCGGAGAAGGTGCCGCTTTCCAACGACGTCCAGTCCTGGGCCACCCTGACCGAGGCGGAGAAGACCATGACCACCCGGGTCTTCACCGGCCTGACCCTGCTGGACACCATCCAGGGCACGGTGGGGGCCGTCTCCCTGATCCCCGACGCCCGCACCCCCCACGAGGAGGCGGTCTACACCAACATCGCCTTCATGGAGTCGGTGCACGCCCGCTCCTACTCCTCCATCTTCTCCACCCTGATCTCCACCGCCGAGATCGACGAGGCCTTCCGCTGGAGCGAGGAGAACCCCAACCTGCAGCGCAAGGCGCAGATCATCCTGGACTACTACCGCGGGGACGACCCCGAGAAGCGCAAGGTCGCCTCCACCATGCTGGAGTCCTTCCTGTTCTACTCGGGCTTCTACGCCCCCATGTACTGGTCCAGCCACGCCAAGCTCACCAACACCGCCGACCTGATCCGCCTGATCATCCGCGACGAGGCCGTGCACGGCTACTACATCGGCTACAAGTACCAGCTGGCGGTGCGTGAGTCCTCCCCGGAGCGCCAGGCCGAGCTCAAGGACTACACCTTTGACCTGCTCATGGAGCTCTACGACAACGAGGAGCAGTACACCGAGGACCTCTACGACGACCTGGGCCTGACCGAGGACGTCAAGAAGTTCCTGCGCTACAACGCCAACAAGGCCCTGATGAACCTGGGCTACGAGGCCCTGTTCCCGCCGGAGGCCGTGGACGTCAACCCGGCGATCCTGGCCTCCCTGTCCCCCAACGCCGACGAGAACCACGACTTCTTCTCCGGCTCCGGCTCCTCCTACGTGATCGGCACCGCCGAGGCCACCCAGGACGAGGACTGGGACTTCTGAGGCCCCCTTCCAGGCTGCTGCCTGCCGCGCCGACTCCTGCCCGACGACGGCGGGGCTGGGGCCACCCCGGCCCCGCCGTCGCTCACAGGTGCACGAAAACAGACATCCCCAAGGCGGACATTGCTGACAAGCGGCCAATGTGTGCAAAGGTGGTGCTGAACATGTTCAACAAAGGCCCACTGTCAGCAAAGTAGTGCTTGCTGATGTTCGACAAGTGCCCGATGATGAACATCATGGACCTGAACATGTTCAAGAACCCCAGCATGGGAGAGCTTGTGGAGCTGGGGCTGCTCAAGGTCCTGAACCCAGGCTCCCAGCCGCGGCGCTTCGTGGCCCCCGCGGTGCTGGAGGTGCTGCTGCGCGGCGGTCGCTGAGAACTGACCCGCCCGCCCAGCGCACCGGCCCGGCTGTGCGTCTGCCCGCCTGGCCCAGCCAGGCCGCCTGGCGCCCCACCCCGCCTCGGCGTCGTTAGGCTGCCCCCATGAGCGAGTACTTCGTGGGCAAGCAGGACGCCGACGGCCAGGACCCGGCCGAGCCCCCCGTCCCCGGCCAGCCGCCAGCCGCAGAGGACGCCCCCCAGCGTGCTTCCATGGGCACCCACACCCCCGTGCCCGGAGAGACCGTACGCCTGGGCCTGCCCTTCAACGGCGTCGTGCCCCTGTGGTACGAGGGCGAGGACATCACCTGGCACCGCAGCCTGGACCTGGACCTGTCCACCCTGCTGGGCCTGGGGCACGTCCAGACCGTCCCCGGCCCCTCCCCGACCCCGCCCGGCTGGAGCGAGCAGGTGGAGGTCGCCACCCTCAGCTACCCGCCGGAGGAACCCGGCCCCACACTGCACCTGCAGGCCGTCGCCCCCACCGGCCGCCGCGCCGTCAACCACGAGGGACAGGGCGCCCTGCTACGCCTGAGCCCGCCCCTGGAGGCCCAGGCGGCCCTGGCCGACGGGCTGGACGAGACCTCCCTGGCCATCCACGTGGGCCGCCTGATGATCCGGGCCGCCCGCGACTCCGCCATCCTCCTGTTCACCCTGCGGGCCCCCCACGACCCCGAGGCCCACCACCTTCTGTCCATACCGGCGGAGGTGGACGAGCAGCTGGTCATGCACTTCCACCTGGGCACCCTCCTGGACATGGACGGCGGCGCCTGGGCGGGAGCCACCCGCCAGGACGGCATGAGCCTGCTGGACCTGGACGTGCCCTTCGAGCCGCTGCTGGCTGCCGGCAGTGGCGAGGACGCGCCCGGCCTGGACGCCAACGGGCTGGTGGACATGGCCCGGCCCGTGGTTGACTGCCTGCTCAAGCCCGGCTTCCCCTTCGCCCTGGGCTACTCCTTCATCCTGCCCCAGGAGCCACGGTGACCGGTCTCACCGCCAGGCTGGGCCCAAGGTAGCCCTGCTGCGGCCCCCGCAGGGTCCAGAGTTGGGGCGTGCTTACACTCACTGAGAACCTGGCGGCCCAGGACGCGGCCGCCCGCCACAAGACCCACGGCGCCAAGCGCCCCCTGGAGTACCTGGTGGCCGCCGCGCTGGCCGGGATGTTCATCGGCCTGGCGGACGTGTTCATGATGACGGCGGCCGGTCCGCTGCGGGACGCTGGCAGCCCCTGGGCGCCGCTGGTTGGGGGTGCGGTCTTCGGGATCGGCCTGATCCTGGTGGTCTTCGCCGGGGGAGAACTGGCCACCAGCGGCATGATGATCCTGCCGGTAGGGTCCTTGCGCAAGGCGGTGCGCCCGGGCCGGGCCGCCACCACCCTGGGCCTGATGCTGGTTGGCAACCTGCTCGGCTCCGTGCTGGTGGCCGCCCTGGTGCGTGGCTCCGGGATCATGGCTGAGGGCACCGTGGTGGGCGGAATGCTCAAGGCCGTGGTGACGGGCAAGGTACACCACGACAACACCGAGCTGTTCTTCCGGGGGGTGCTGTGCAACATCCTGGTCTGCCTGGCCATGTGGTGCGCGACCCGCTGCGAGAACGAGGTCGCCAAGATGATCCTGATGGCCTGGTGCATGGCAGCCTTCGTCGGCTCGGGCTTCGAGCACGTGGTGGCCAACATGACCACCTTCTCCCTGGGTGTCCTGCACGGAGTAGAGGGCGGCACCCTGGCGGAGGCAGCCCGCAACCTGGGCGTGGTCCTGTGCGGCAACCTGGTGGGCGGCGGCCTGTTCGTGGGCGGTGCCTACCTGCTGGCCGCCCGCACCGAGCAGCCCTGACGGCGCGGAGCCGGGCGGGGTCCCAGGACCGCCCCGCCGTCGTCAGGCCAGGGCCTGGCGCAGCACGTCCAGGCCCACCGAGCCCAGGCGCAGCGCCCGCATGTGGAAGTCCTTCAGGGAGGATCCCGCCGCCAGCGACTCCGCCCGCGCCTGCTCCCACAGGCGCTGCCCGATCGCGTAGGAGGGTGCCTGCCCCGGCCAGCCCAGGTAGCGGTCCAGCTCGAAGCGCAGGAAGCCCTCACCCATGGCCACGTTGTGCCGCAGGAACTCCCAGGCGGACCCGTAGTCCCAGGTCCCCTCGCCCACGCCGGGCAGGTCCACCAGCTCGGCCGGGCGGGGCTTGCCCAGGTGCGCCCCGATGTCCAGCACCACCCGGGCGGCCCGCAGCCGCTGGGAGTCCAGCATCCCAAAACGGTCCCCCGGGTCCTCCTGGAAGCCCAGCTCCGCCATCAGCCGCTCGGCGTACAGGGCCCAGCCCTCGCCGTGGCCGCTGACCCAGCAGCACAGGCGCCGCCAGGAGTTGAGCTCCTCGCGCAGGAAGGTCTGCATCCCCACCTGCAGGTGGTGGCCGGGCACCCCCTCGTGGAACACCGTGGTGCGCTCCTGCCAGGTGGCGAAGTCCTCGGTGCCCGCAGGCACCGACCACCACATGCGGCCAGGGCGGGAGAAGTCGTCGCTGGGGCCGGTGTAGTAGATGCCACCGGTCTGCGACGGCGCGATCCGGCACTCCAGGGTGCGCAGCGGCTCCGGGATGTCAAAGTGGGTGCCGTCCAGGGCCTCGATGGCGGCGTCGGAGGTCTTCTGCATCCACTCCTGGAGGGCCTGGGTGCCGTGCACCGACCGGCTCGGGTCGGCGTTGAGCCGCTCCAGGGCCTGGCGCACCGTGGTGCCGGGGCCGTAGAGCTCGGCGGCGATCTGGCGCTGCTCGGCGTCGATCTCCGCCAGGCGCTGGCGGCCCCACTCGTAGGTCTCGTCCAGGTCCACCTCCGCCCCCAGGAACTCACGGCTCAGGAGGCTGTAGCGGTCGCGGCCCACGGCGTCGGCCTCCGGGGCCTGGGGCAGCAGGTGGTCGCGCAGGTGCTCGGCCAGCTCCGCGTAGGCGGCGCGGGCGGCGGCGCTGGCCTGCTCCAGCTCCGTGCGCAGGGACTGCGGCAGAGGGCCGGAGGTAGTAGCGGCGTCCTTGATGAGCGCCGTGTAGGAGCTGGTGGGCTCCTGGGCCTGGTCCTGTGCCTGCTGCACGCAGGCCTGCACCTGACGGCGGGCGGCCACCTGCCCCCGGCTGGCGGCCAGCTCCAGGCACTGCCGGTAGCCCTGCAGGGCGCGCGGGACGTCCCGCAGGCAGGAGGCGAAGTCCGCCCAGTCCGACTCGGTGGCGGTGGGCAGGTTGTCGAACAGGTCGCGCAGGCCCTGCACGGGACTGGCGATGTTGTTCAGGCTGCGCAGGTACTCGCCTGCCTCAGCCAGCTCCAGCTCCAGGCCCAGGCGCTCGCGCATGGCCGCCAGGGTGACCCGGTCGGTGTCGTCGGCGGGCGTGGTGCCCTCCAGGGCCTGCAGGGTGCGGCGGTTGAGGTCCTGATGGGCCTGCAGGCCCTCGGGGGAGTAGTCGTCCAGCTCGCCACGGCGTCCCGGCAGGCCGTTGTAGACGGCGAACTCGGGGGAGAGCTCGGCCAGGCGGGCCACGTGCTCCTCAGCGACGGCATCGACGGCGGTGGGCTGGTGGTGCGTGGGCACGGCGGTATCAGTCATGCCCCGAGGCTAGGGCATAGCTCCGGGGCCAGGGAACAGGGGAACAGCAGGGGCCGTGGAGAAGCGGTTCATGAGTGCGGCGGGGAGTGCGGCGACGACGGTTCCGCGCGGTTCTCGGAGTGCCAAGCGCTGAATACTATTAGCCAGCCTGCGGGATATTAGTGGTCTGGCAGGACAAACCTATTATGCCCGAGCACTCAGTCTGCGGGTCCGTGCTGGGCGTGGCAGCAAGAACCCCAGTCAGTCAGGGAATACTGGCCTCGGTTGTTAGGTGGGGCGGGGTGAGGCGTCGGGTGGCGGCAAGTGCAACAAACGGCAATAGCTCTCAGGGACAAACCGGGCGATAGGGGGTTGGCGACTGGGTTCCAGCAGGCCGAGTTCTCATAAAAGCGGCTGTCCTGTCCCCGCCCGATTTCACCGCCCCTAGACATGTCTCAGCAACAGTAACGTCGCGCTAAACAATAAGCGATCATGCAATAGTTTTCTAACCTTCTGGGGCCTTGCAGGTAGCTCCCGTCTACGCAAAACGAGGATAGTTGACTCCATTACATTTGGTCAGGCATATAGGTTATATCTATCATAGCTGTGCTCTGTCACTCTGGCCTTGGCTCCCGCTACGACGTCCTGTAGAATGAAATGAAAGCATTTGCCCACTAACCTAATCGACTCCATTAGGGGAACTCATGAGTGACGACAGCCCCAAACAGCAGGGCAAAGCGGACGAAGAGGTCGCCAACGCAGCGAAAGCATGCGAAGCAAACCAGCCTGTGGTTAAACCTGGCAAGGCGGCTAGTGTGCACGAATCAAAACCCTTCCACTCGATGATTCGAAGGGTCAAAAGGCACCCGTGGGGCACCGTCGTCGCAGTTGTTGGATTTTTTGCGGCGCTAACAACTGTCATTCATAACTTGCAGGGTATTTACCCGTCTCCCGAACTGCAATTCACGCCTAAGGTCTATAGTCATGCAGCGGATGTGGGTGCGCAAGGAGGAGTCAACCTAACAATCAGGAACAGTGGGAACAGCAATGCGGTAATAGACAAGGCCTGGATAACGATAGAAGACTACAAGTATATGGAGCCATGTCCTACAGGTCTAGGTGATGGCGGCCCCATTAGGGCGGGGGTGTGCAGGGTAATTGAACTACCGGTAGATCCTGTTATCGGCACGAAGATCGACCTGGACCTCGGGTCGGGGGTAGACGTCCCGCCCAATGGTGCCGCGAGCATCAGTTTTCCAATTAGGATATTAGGTGACAAATACAGTCGATTAAGCGTATACTTATACAAACTAAATATTACTCTTAAGCAAGATGATGGAACCATACACAAGGTACCTAGTCCGATAATCGTGTCTCTGCCTTTCGACGACTTCGCGAGCATCCATCGAATCTGGGTGCCTGATGAACTGGTGGCCTTGGGGGACGACGGACGCAAAACTATTTCCAAAAAACAGGACATATATGGGCGGTATGGAGTGGATTCGCGCATTTGCTACAAAGGGAACGAGGTTGTGCTCAAGGGTTTTCTGACCGGAAATGCAGTACTGTCGCCGAACCTCTCAGACCTACGAGAAGCACTCAATACAGGCAGGCTTGAGCAAAAAAATGGCCGAGATTACCCCTTGCCTGCATCTACGGACGCCCCGTGCTTGTAATTACAGGCTCGATTTTCGAGGTTGGCCTTTATTGGCTCATTTTCCAATTGAGGGTGTAGGCGGGGTCTGAATCCTCCGGTCTCTAGTAGGCTGCGGGTGGTGTAGTTGGCCAGATTGCGGAAGCCCAGGGCGGGGCGGCGCGTGCGCTCCAGTCGGTCATTGATGGTCTCGGTGGGACCATTGGTGGTGCCGTGGCGGTCGAACTAGGTTAGCACGTTAGGGCTGCATTTCTTCAGTGTCCGGCCCAGCATTATCATCTCGGTCAGTGCATGGGTACGCAAGTGCTTATGTCTGCGATTACCTCGGCCATAGGGTGCGCCCCCGGCGGCAAGCTTGGTGCCGGGGGCGGCGACCATCTTGGGGCAGATACCCCGTGTCGCTTCCACTTTTACGTTGTCGTCAGCGGCAAACATGTCCTGGAGCCGGACGCGCTGACGGTCGGTGAGCAGTTCGGTGCGGGTACGCAGTAGGGGTCTTTCAGTGAGATCGTGTAAGTGGCTCTATCGCTCGGCCGGGCTGGAGGAGTCGTGATGACTGGGACAATAACCAGCGCCTGCTCATTGGTCGTGAGATTGGCCAGGCTGGGGGTTGCGGGCCCAGCACCACTACAGGAAGGGTCGGCTGAGTTGGACCGTGCCCGCGGGATGGGTGGGTGGTGCTCGGCTCTTCACAGTTGAGGGTGTAGGTGGGGTCTGAATCCTCCTGTTTCGAGCAGGCTGCGGGTGTTGTAGTTGGCTGGGTTGCGGAATCCCAGGGTGCTGCCACGTAGGTGTTACGGGTGGCCGTTAATTGCCTGGGTGGGCCGACTGTGGTGTGGGGGCGGTCGAAGTAGGCCAGCATGTCAACCGGCCGCCTTTTGAGCGTGCGGCCCAGGGTGATGACCTCGCTGAGAGCAGCCGGGACGCCATCGGAGATCGAGGTGATCAGCGCCCGCATGATGCTCTTGTCCTTGGCCCTGTCGGGCTGGCGGTAAGCGGCAACCATCTTCTGGTACACGCCCCAGGTGGCTTCAACCTGGAGGTGATCATCGTTTGCGAACAGCGCCTCCAGGCGGGGGTGCTGAGGGCCGGTGAGCAGGTTGGTGCCGGTACGCAGCAGACGCTGCGCCCGGTAGAGCGCGTCACTGGCCAGGCCCCGGTGACCGTGCAGCTGCTGCCGGGCACGGCGTCGGCACCCCTCCAGGGCCTCACCTGCCAGGTGGACACCGTGGAAGGGGGCAGCACCGCGTTGGCCTGGGCCAGCTCCTGGGCACTAGTGGTCTTGAAACCGGTAAACCCGTTCATCGCAACCCCCTCCACCGCCTCCCGCCACTCCCGAGGGGTGCTGGGCCAGCCAGGCCCCCCAGGGCCTGCTCGGAGCGGCCCGGGCCATGTCCAGCAGCCGTGCCCTGCCGGTGCCCTCATGCACAGCAGTTAGGTCGATGACCACGGTCACGTACTTCTCCCCCGGCGAGTGTGGCGCCAGCAGTGCTCATCGACCCCAAGCACGGTGACACCTTCCAATCGGGACGGATCATCGATCAGCGCCCAGCGTGCCTCGGCCAGGACCGCGTCGTTGGCCGTGTTCCACGAGACACCCAGCCCTTGGGCGACCCGGGCCATGGACAGGTGCTGGCACACCAGTGCCTCCAGGCCCCAGTGCACACCGGCCCGGGAGGCCTTGGCACGCGGCTGGCCACCTGGCTGGCATCCTGGCGCCACAGGTGCCCACACCCCTGGCAGCGGTAGCGGCGCACGGTTACTAGCAGCGTGGTGGGTCTCCACCCAAAGGGCCATGAGCCAGCTGCCTGGTCACCGTGTCACGAGCCACCCCCAGGCCGCCCGCCAGTGGCACCACTCATCTGGCTCGACCACGCGGCAGGCCAGCACCGCACGCTCGGGCTCAAGGCGTTGGCCGGTGACCTCCCCACCGAGCCCCTCAAGGCCGGTGGACATGGTCAAGCCAGGGACAGCCAGGGTAGCGTTAGACACATCGAGGTCTTCCAGACGGGCTGATGCAGCAACCCCCACCACTGGAACACCTCGACCCCCACCCAGGCACCAACACACCAACCCCACCCACACCCTCAACTGTGAAGAGCCGCCAATCCTCCCGGGGTCGGTGTTGGGACGTGCGCGTCTTCCCGGGAGGGAACTGGGTGTGGGGAAGGGGCTTTACAACTCAGCAGTAGCCAGGTGGGAGGTTCTATGCCTCAGCCAGCCTGCGGGATGGTCGTGGTCCTGCAGGACAAACCTATTATGCCCGAGCACTCAATCTGCGGGTCCGTGCTGGGAGTGGCAGCGCCGATGCTCCATGAGGCCAGGACGTACTTTGTCTTCTCACCGTCCGGCGTCGTCTCGACAACCTGCTGATACAGCTGGATGAGGTTCTGCGTGGCCCCTACCTGGTACTGGGCAAATAAGCCAGTCGTGGGTGTGCGTGCACCGGTTCCCGGCGCATAGAGCTCACAGGTCTGGGTGTCTTCAGTCTCGCCAGCAGACTGCGGCTCGCAGCGATGCAGCACACCGTCAGGGGACACCAGTTTAACGCCCGTGACAGTGCCGGTGACCGTGCCTGAGGTGTCCATAAGGCTCACCGTGGCGATGCTGTGCCTGAACTCACGGTCATCTAGGTCCCGCAGGGGCGTGTCTGACAGGAAAAGAGACTCGCCGTCCGCAGCAACCAGCCAAAGATCGGTGTGCTGTACCTGCGCCGCCGCTTGGCGGTCAGCCAGAGGAAGTCGTGTGAGCGTGGAGGGCCCGGTCAAGGCGTGAGGGTTCTCAGACCAGTCCAGTCCGGCTGGAAAGTCTGTGCCGGAGGTCTGAATAACCATATCCGTGTTGGTCAGGGACATCCCTAGCAGCACGCCTGCCTCGGTTCCCGTGCGAACCACTGCGCCGGTCTCCGTTTCAAGTACCGCATAAGCTACCACCGCCTGGTCGAGCGGATGCAGATCGTGTGAGGCCGCAGTCAGGCCGAGGAACCGCCCATCCGGGCTCAGCTCGGAACGCATCCCATGGAAATCGTTGAAGCTGATCCTCGACCTGAGCTCCTGAGACCAGCGCACAGCACCATCTGGAGTCAGGGCCGCCACCTCAAAACCCGGGGGATACTCGTCCAAGCCGTAGTGACTGACAACCATGACCGGTCCCTGGGGGCTGGCGTGGGACCGGATGTCGCCCAAGTGCTCCACGGACCTGTCCCAACCGTCCTGCTCCCGTTCCAGTGGCTTGAGGAAGTCAGGCTCCCCGGTGGCGTTTTTCTCGACCACCTGCAGGACTGCCTCGTCGGGTGAGACCTTGGATCGGAGATGGGTGGAGGTGGCGGGCAGGTGGCAGCCTGCCAGCAGAGTCAGGGCAGCGCAGACTGCCGCTATGGCGTGGGAGCGTTGACGCAGTCTCATCATTTGCTCCTGATTCCGTAGACCCGGTAGATCGTGGAGTACCCGGGCTGGGAGTAGCCGACCTTGGATATCACCAGCACCGCGCCGGGTGAGTTCAGCATCCGCAGCTCCTTAGAGGGCCTGCCTCCTATGTCATGGGCTGGAGGCATCGGAAAGCTAGGGAAATGGGCGCCAGCGGTCGTAGGTATCTCGATGGTGGTGCCTGCTGAGCCGTCGCCGGGAAGCAGGTGGAGCCGGCCGCCACCATCCTGCACCTCCTCAAACGTCAATGACGCCGCCGCAGTCCCCGGGTCCTGGTTGCCGGGATGGACCTGACCGGTGTCCGCCCGCAGGACGCTGACCACGTTCACGAACTGCTGCCTGAGCGGATCATGGGCATCCACTCGCCCATCTCTGCGTCGCCCCATCAGGCAGAGGTCCCCTGAACGCATGGTCATTCCTGTATTCAGGCCGGATACCGTGCCCAGCGGCACCGGGGTAGCCTCGCCGGCAGCCAAGGCGTCCACGTTGACGGCGTGCGCGGGGGCGCCGTCGATAAGCTCGTCCTGAGCCTCCTGACTCTTCAATGCCTCCCGGGCGGCAACCGGGTCATCCCACTGGGCTATCCAACCGCCTCTGACCTGAGACCCACCGCTCCAGGGGTCCTCGACCACCCCAGTGACCTCCCCGACCTTGCTCCCGGACTCGGAGAACAGGTCCAAGGAAAAGGAATCTGCCTGCTCGGCCGCCGGAACCAGCAGCGTCGCGTGCCCACCCTGGCCACTGAAACCGCAGAACTCGGGGCCGTTGTCATCGGCGTCACCGCGCGCTCCGTGCTTCTGTCCGGGTTTCTCCGGCAGTTTGATCTGCCACAGCGTGCGCCCGTCACTGAGCCTGACTACCTGGGGGCCATCGGCCACCACCGAGTCAGTGAGCTGCACGGAGTACCCGTAGGCAGAACGCCGCTTCAAGGTCACGGCTCCGGTTGAGGTGTCCAGGACCACCAGGTGGGTTGCGCGCCGCTCCTTGTCCCTGGCGTCCTTGGCGACGAGACGCAGCGCCAGGTGCCGCCGGTCCGGGCTGACCACTGGGCGGTCCTGGCCACACTCCTCACGGTCTTCGTTCATGACCGTGGTGCCTGGTAGGCGGTAGCTCCAGGTGATGGAGCCATCCTCTGGGTTGATGCCATAGGCCCCATCCCGCTTGATGAGCACAGGGCCAGCCGCCCCGGCGACGACGTCCTCCACCTCGTCCGTGCTCAAGGTCCAGGCCACCTCGCCGGTGACGCTGCTGGGCATCTGCGGCAGCGCAGCCGGTGTCGGCACAGTCACTGACCGGTCAAAGCGCAGCAGCGCAAACGGACTGGCGACGTTCGCCAGCATCAGGACCGCAGGCAAGGCGGCCACCGCGAGCTGCCAAGGTCTGGACAGCTCTGGATATGTGTCAGACCTGGGATTGCTCTGAAGCCACCGCCGGGTCAGGTCCGCCATCAGAGCAGCGGTGTAGCTGACTCCGGCGGCGAGCAGGGCGCTGGACTCATGCGGCACCAGCTTGAAGGTCTGGATGTCCTCCATGAGGTTAGCCTTGAGCAGCTTCGCGAGCACTGCCCCCAGAGCTGCCATGAGCAGGAGCCGCACGACCAGGCCGCGCTTGCTCTCGTAGCCATCGATGCCGCTGAGCCAGATCACCGGGATCAGGACGGTCAGACCAGCCAGTGCAGCCAGGTACGTATGTCCGGGCGGGGCTACGTTCGTATACCGCCACCAACAGAACAGTCCTATGGAGGCCAGCAGCGTCAGCAGGCAGCCCCGGCGCAAGGCCGAGACGATGGACGCCCACTGGCGCTGGCCGGACGCGCTGGCCGTGGCCGTGGCCTCAGCGGTGGCTGCGCCGTCGGCGCCGTCGACTCGCTCTTCAGTCATGTCGCTGCCTTTCCTGTCGCCTCACCACAACTTGATCTTGTCGACGCCGACGGTGTGGACCTCAAGGCCAAGTTTCCGGTTCACCATCCAGGGGCGTGCCTGCGTGCTGGGGGTGGTAGCGCCAAGGCTCCAGGACTGAGGTTCCCTGGTTACGACCCTGCCGTCGGAGCCGGTCTGCTGGCGGGTCAGCACCACCACCTCCTCAGTGGGGCCACTGGCTTGCAATGCGTACAAGCCCGCAGTGGAGACACGCGCCCCGGACTCCGGCTCATAGAGCTCGCAGTTCTGCAGTGTGTCGGCGTCCTCGTCGGCTGTCGGCTCACAGCGCTCGATCACGGCGTTGTGAAGCACGTTTCGCACGCCGGTGACGGTGCCGCTGACCTGGCCCTCCGTGTCAACCAGATCGACTGAGGTCAAACTACCAGTAAGGGCTATTCCATACGGGTTATATGACGACTCAGATGGCTGTGCGTCCGAGGTCAGCAAGGTGCTTGCCCCCGCCCCTGCCAGCCACTGCGAGGTGTTCTGTATCTTGGGGGCAGCCTTGCCGTCGGCCAGTGGGAAGCGTGTCAACCGAGATGGCCCGGTGAAGGCTGCTGGGTTCGGGGACCAGTCCAGTCCTGCGGGAAAGTCCGTGCCAGAGGTCTGTATAACCATCTCCGAGTTGGTCAAGGCGAGTCCGAGCAAATTCCCAAGCACGGCGCCTTTTCGCACGGTCCTGCCCGACTCCGCGTCCAGCAGCACGTATCCGCTGGCAGTGTTGCCGTTTCCGTCAAGCACGTGAGTCTGTGTCGCCAGCGCCAGGAAACGACCGTCCGGGCTGACCTCTAGTCGTGGGCCCAGGCTGCCATGGTAGTTGTCAGGCGCGATGATCTCACGCGACCACCTGGTGGCACCCTCTGGTGACAGGCCGAACAACACATGGTGGAAGTTAGCTGGCTCTGCGGATTTGCCGTAGAACCGCACCACCGGGCCGAAGCGGGTCGCCTTTGCCTCTGGCACGGAGCCGGACCTAAGTCGCCAGCCGTGCTCAGTCGGGATGGCGGTGACCGACCATGCCCAGCTGTCGCCCTTCAGTTCCTTGACGGTTGGGGTCGCAGCTTGGATCACACTGAACGGTGACCACTCCATGACGGTGGTGGGCTGGCAACCGGTCAGCAGGGTGAGAGCCACCAGTGCCGTCGCAATGGCGCGTGCGCGCAGTGACGTCCTCATCGCTGGCTCCTGATGCCATAGAGGCGGGTCACGGTGGTTGACTTGTCACGTTTTACGGGCCAGGTGTGGCCAGCCTCGTTGGTTACCACTATCGCTCCGGGAGTGCTAACAAGCGTCAAGTCGGGGTTCTCGTAGAAGTAGGGCCGTAGCTCCCGGCTGAACAAGTATAGGGCGGTCTGCCTGGTAACCGTGCCGGTAGCCTCCGTGACACCGTCGCCAGCCAGCAGCCGGAGCTGCCCCTCGGACGCCTGAGAATCCTTGCCGGCGTCTATCTGCAGCGTCGAGGCCCCCACTCCCGCGTCCTGGATGGCGGGGTGCGCCTGACCAGAGGCCGTGCTAAGCACGGTGGCTACGGGCGTGATCTGCCCTTCTTTCGGGGTCTTTGACCCATCGATATCCATATGCGCCGGGCGTTTCCCCATCAGGCACAGGTCTCCGGAAGCGGTGCTCATCATTGTGTTGACGCCAGAGACGGTCCCCAGAGGCACAGGCGAGGCACCGCCCTGCGCCAAGGCGTCCACGTTGACAGCGTGCGCTGGAGCGCCCTCGACCAGGCGATCGGGGTCGCCACCGTCAGACAGGGCGGCCTGCGCGGCCTGCGGGTCATCCCACTGGGCGGCCCAACCTCCCTGGACCAGCGGAAAGCGCGTGAGTGGATCTGTGACCAGCCCGGTCAATGTGCCGAGCTTGGTGCCATCCTCCTGTGCGAGCACGTCCAGGCTGTCGAGCCCGTTGCCATTGGTGGCCAGCAGCACGCTGTGCCCGCCGGTCCCCACGAAGCCCCGGTAATACACCTCCCAGTTCTCGTACCTGACCTCAAATACCTCCCGGGCTGAGTCAGGCAACCGCCACAGGGGGCGCCCGTCCTCCAGGCGCAGGACCTGGGCGCCGTCGGCAATAACCGAGTCAGTGATCTGCAGGGAGCCCCAAGGATCGGAGCGCCTGTTGACGGTGACCTTGCCGGTGGTGGTGTCAATGACCACGAGCCAGGTGGTATCGGGGATCCCGCGGTAATGGAAGGACTGGAATCGCACCGCCATGTAGCGGAGGTCCGGGCTGGTGAGCGCAGTGCTGTAGCCGGTGGCGGCGTTACCGAGTGAGAGGATGGAGGCGGGGGCACGGCGGTAACGCCAGGTGATTGACCCGTCCTCCGGGTTGACCCCGTAGACGCCGTCCTTCTGCAGCAGGACCGGGCCCGCCGCCCCGGCCACCACTCCCAGAACCTTGTCCGCGGTGAAGGTCCAGGCCACCTCGCCCTGGGCGCTGCTTGCCAGCGCGGGAAGCTGGGCGGGTGCCGCCACGGTCTGAGAGACCTCAAAGCGCGGCCAGTAAAGAGGTGCGGCGTGCATGCCGAGCACCAGCAGGGCGGGAACCGCCGCGACCGCATAGCGCCAGGGCTTGCTAACGGTCGGTCTGGGCTTCTTGCCGGGGTGGCATACCAGCCAGCGGCGCAGCAGGTCAGCGGCTGCGATCGTGATGAGGCTCAGTCCCGCAGTCATCACCAGTGTGGGCTTCCAGTCGCAGGTGTCCAAAGTAATCACGTAGAGGACGTGCCAGATGCACAGCGGCAGCATCAGCGCGGCCCCTATCCCGCCTATGAGCAGGAGCTGCAGCGTCAGCACAAGCTTGTGCTGGCTGCCTGCCAGGTCCGTGAGCCACACAAAGAAGATCCCTAACGGATATAGAAGGAAGTGGGGAGGCACAGGTGGTGATGGCGGTTCCGTGAGCGTGATCTGCCACCAGAGGATCGCGCATACGGAGACCACCAGGGTCAGTCCTGCACCCCACTCGAAGGCCGCGAGGATTGAGCTCGCGCGGGTGGGTTCGGGATTGTCAAAGTAATCGCGGTGTGCCTTGGCCACCTTGGCCTTGGCTTCAGTCTCGGTGGTGCTCGCGACCGCGTCGGTGTGGTCGCTTGCCTTGGCTGGGCTGTCAGCGGCGACGGCGCTCGCGGCGTCTTCAGCAGGCGGCTCACTCGGCTGCTGGTCCTTGGGGGCGACGGCGTCGTCGGAGCAGGTGGCGTCGTCGTCCGGTGCAGGGTCAGGGGACATGGGGCCAGTATTACGGCCTGTGGGCACTGATAGGTGTTCCTGGGCGTGGGTACCCCTGCCCGGTACGGCCCAGGTGCGGGACGGACCACCAGTGCCGATGCCGCTTGCGGGCCTGCGCCGTCGCGGCAGAGTCCCGGGCAGTCGATGAGTGCGGGCATCAGGGCGGGTGCCGGTAGCCGGAGCACCTGCCACCCGCCACCGGGCCCGCACGCACCATTCACCCAGCGGGCACCTCTGTCTGTGAGGCTGGCGCCGTGAGACCCTCGGCACCATGACCGCAACAGCCGCACCACGCGACCTGCCCGCCCCGCGCCACCCCGGCCAGCCCTACCGCGTCATCATGGTGTGCACCGGCAACATCTGCCGCTCAGCCATGGCGGAGGTCGTGCTCACCGACCGCCTGGTAGCCGCCGGGGTGCCGATGAGCGGGCCCACCGGCGTCGTCGTCACCTCAGCGGGCGTGTCTGCGGAGGAGACCGGCAACCCCATCGACTCCCGGGCCCGCCGCCTGCTCGCCGAGCGCGGCTACGGCCAGGGCGCCGACCCCGCCGCCCGCGCCACCTCCCAGCGCCTCAGCCGCCACCAGGCCCACCGCGTCAGCGACGCCGAGCTGCGGGACGCCGACCTGCTGCTGGCCATGACCGCCGCCCACCGCCGGGAGCTGCGCCGTCGCTGCGAGAGCCTGGGCCTGGACCCCGAACGAGTGCACCTGTTCCGCCACCACGAGCCCCAGCAGCCCCAGCAGGCTGACCGCCAGGACCTGGCCGGAGGCAGGGACCTGGACGTGCCCGACCCCTGGTACGGCACCATGGCCGACTTCGTGGACACCCTGGAGGTCGTAGAGCGCGTCTCAGACTCCCTGTGTCTCCGGCTCCGGCAGGCCGCCACCCGGCAGCCCTAGGCGCCTCAGCCCAGGCGCACCGCCAGCCAGCCGATCAACGTGGACAGGTAGTCCTCCCGGGCCGGGCTGGGGGACAGGGCCAGGTCGTGCACACCACCGGGGATCTGGCGGATGGTCACGTCCCGGCCCAGGCAGGAGGCGCGCTCCACCATCTGCTCCACCGACAGCACCACGTCGCTGCGCAGCGCCTCCTCCGGGGTCGCGTCCTGGCCGCCCGTGGCCGTGGAGCAGCACACCAGGACCGGCACCTTGAGGCCCAGGCCGTGCTTGACCTCCCGCTGCAGACGGCGGATCCCGGCCAGGAAGCCCGCACGCACCGGGAAGCCCGGGGTGGGCTTCAGGCGCAGGTCCCAGTCCCACTCCCCGCCCCAGCGCTGGTGCAGCACGCGCGCGTAGACGTCGTCCTCCACCGGGCCGGGCGAGATGCTGTCCAGGTCCAGGTCGGCTACGGAACCACCTGCCGCCAGGGCACTCTCCCGGCTGGCCTGCGCTGCCAGGCGGGCGGTCTTGTGGGCCTCGGTCTCGCTGGGGTTGCCGATCTCCCGCTCGGGGAAGCGCCGGGAGAGCAGGTCCACGTAGGCGGAGCCGTAGGAGCGCACCAGGCTGCCGGAGTTGAGCTGTAGCCAGGGAGAGTTCAGGGTGATGGCGCGCACGCTGCCGGGGTGGTCGGCAGCCCAGATCACCGCCTGTAGGCCGCCGGTGGAGTGGGCGTTGAGGATGACGCAGTGGTGCCCGTGCTCCTCCTGGATGATCCGCAGGGCCTCGCCGATCTCCTCGTCGTGGACCCGCAGGTTACGCACGTCGTGGGGGCAGGGGTGCCCCAGTCCGGCCCGGCCGCAGGCCCGCAGGTCCAGGGCGTAGAACTCGTAACCAGCGTCCAGGAAGGCGTCCGCCAGCCAGGTCTGGAAGAAGTAGTCGTTGCGGCCGTGCAGGTAGAGCACCGCGCGGGCGTGCCGGGGGGCGGAGCCCCGGGAGGTGACGGCGGCCCGCTGGTGGACCAGGACGGCGTGGTCGGCGCCGGGGGCGGCCTGCTCGTTGACCGTCACGTCGATCCTGCGCGCCACCCAGGGCTCCCCGAGGATGTCTGTGGACAGCTCGGGGCCCTGTTCTGGGGGGAGTGGCGGCGTAGGCGTGGACTGGTCGGTCTGCGTCATGGCTCGATCCTGCCACCCGCGGCGGGACCAGAGCCGATTGGCGTCCCTAATGTGGGCTATCACAAGGTCGCTGGTGTGGCCCAGAGCCCCAGCGGTCTGGGACGGGTGGTGCCCTACCCCACCCCGACTTGTGCATTTTGGCGCGAGTGGTGCCGGAAAACCGCGCCACTCGCGCCAAAATGCACAAGTGGAGGCGAGGGGGTCCTGATGCAACTAGCCTCAAACCTAAAAGTAATCTAGGTCACCTGCCGGGGTGGTGGTCAGGTTGCCTTCAGGCGGGCGCCTGCGCTTCAAGGGCGCTCTGAAGGTGACCTTCGTCCGTTGCGTGAGACGGTGTTTGCGTTAAAACGCCCCTTCCGGCTAACTTTCTCGCAACCATCCAGAGCAACCGAGAGACCTGGCTCTACGACGTTGCAGCAACCCCCGCATCGCGGAGAGGGTGCTTCCGCCAGGACCGATGGAGGAAGAACATGACCCCAGGTATCAAGCCACCCAAGCAGGCAGCTGGCACGCTCAGCGACCCTGGTCCCAGCACCGGTACCACAGCCACGGCCCCCGCCGCCCCCATGATCTCCCTGAAGGACGTCCACAAGGTCTACACCCTGCGGGACGGCACCCAGGTGCGCGCCCTGGACGGCCTGGACCTGGAGGTCCCCGCCGGGGCCATCCACGGCATCGTCGGCTCATCCGGCGCCGGAAAGTCCACCCTGGTGCGCTGCCTGACCGCCCTGGAGCGGCCCACCTCCGGGGAGGTGCGGGTGGCCGGGCAGGACCTGACCGCCCTGTCAGCGACCCAGCTGCGGGAGGCCCGCCGCAAGATCGGCATGGTCTTCCAGCACGCCAACCTGCTGGACTCCCGCACCACCGCCCAGAACGTCGCCTACCCCCTGGCCCTGGCGGGCGTCAGGAAGGGGCACCGTCATGAGGCCGTCTCCCGCATGCTGGACCTTGTAGGCCTGGCTGACCGGGGCTTCTCCTACCCCGCCCAGCTCTCCGGGGGGCAGAAGCAGCGCGTAGGCATCGCCCGGGCCCTGGCCGACCACCCCGACGTACTGCTGTGCGACGAGCCCACCAGTGCACTGGACCCGGAGACCACCCGCCAGATCCTGGAGCTGATCCGGGACGTGCGGGACCGCCTGGGGGTCACCGTCGTCATCATCACCCACGAGATGGGCGTGGTGCGGCAGGTATGCGACTCCGTGAGCCTCCTGGAGGCCGGGCGGGTCGTGGAGACCGGCACGGTGGAGGAGATCATCTCCCGCCCTGGCTCCCGACTGGCCCTGGACCTTGTGCCCCTGCCGGAGGTGCCCGACGCCGCCCGCCAGCCCGGGCAGGTGCTGATCGACGTCGCCCTGACCGCCCACCCCGGCCAGCCTGCCGCCGCCGCGGTCATGGCCCTGGCCAAGGACTACGACGCCGACGTCTCCGCTGGCGTCTTCCAGACCCTCGGCAGCGCACAGATCGGGCGGCTGGCCCTGTCCGTCCCCCAGGAGCGGGCCGAGGCCGCCCTGGCAGCCCTTACCGGTGCCGGAACCCTCGCGGAGGTGCGCGCATGAGCCTGCTGAGCCCCCTGACCCAGCCCCTGGCCGCCTGGGCGCTCGCGACGGCCGCAGCCGACAGGACCTGGTTCAGTAACCCGGTCATCCAGAACAAGCTCGGCCCCGCCACCCTGGAGACCCTGGCCATGACCCTGGTCTCCGGCGTGCTGGTGATCATCCTGGGGCTGCTGCTGGGCATCTCCCTGGTGACCACCGGGGTGCGCGGCCGCCACCCCCACCCGCTGCTGCACCAGGTGCTCTCCCAGCTGGTGAACATCGGCCGCTCCCTGCCCTTCATCATCCTGCTGGTCGTCATGCTGCCCCTGACCCGAATGCTCGTGGGGACCTCGCTGGGCTGGCAGGCAGCGAGCGTCCCCCTGACCGTCGGCGCGATCCCCTTCTACGCGCGCATGGTGGAGACGGCGCTCAACAATGTTGAGCAGGGCAAGGTGGAGGCGGCCCTCATGATGGGGGCCTCCGCCAGCCAGATCACCTGGGGGGTGCTCGTGCGCGAGGCCCTGCCGGTGCTGATCCAGTCCGCCACCGTCACCCTCATCACCCTGCTGGGCTACTCCGCGATGGCGGGTGCCGTAGGTGGGGGCGGCCTGGGTGACCTGGCGATCCAGTACGGCCACCAGCGCTCCCAGCCGGACGTCATCTGGTGCACCGTGATCTTGATCCTCCTGATCGTCGCCGTGATCCAGGTGGTCGGTGACCTGCTCAGCAGGGCCGTGGACCACCGCTGACAAGCCCTTCCGGAGGCTGGGGCCCGCCCCGGCCGCCTGCCAGATACCTGTACGTACCGGGCGCTGCCACGACTGTCTCGGCAGCCGTGACGCAGCCGCACAGAGAAATCACTACCGCCGGAAAGCTCCGGCCCCAGCTTGGCCACCTGGCCGCCCAACCGAAAGGAACCCCTATGTCTACCCAGCTCTCCCGCCGTCACGTCCTGACCGGCTCCCTGGCAGGCGCCCTGGCCCTGACCCTGGCCGCCTGCGGCTCGGGCTCCTCCACGGACTCCGCCAGCGGGGTCAAGGGCGTCACCGTCAAGGACGGCGTCGCCACCATCACCATTGGGGCCACCCCCCAGCCGCACGTCACCATCCTCCAGTGGGTGCAGGACAACCTGGCCCAGGAGGCCGGCCTGAACCTGGACATCAAGGAGATCAACGACTACCAGACCCCCAACTCCTCCCTGGCTGACGGCTCCCTGGCCGCCAACTTCTACCAGACCCCCAACTTCCTGGAGGTCCAGGAGGAGGAGAAGAAGTACGACTTCACCTCTATCGCCGAGGTGCACATCGAGCCCCTGGGTGTCTACACCAAGAAGGGCTACCAGGACCTGAGCAGCCTGCCCCAGGACGCCAAGGTCATCCTGAACTCCGACCCCGCCAACTTCGCCCGCGGCCTGCGGCTGCTGGCGGACAACGGCGTGATCGAGCTGGACCCGGCGGCCAAGGTCCCGGCTGACACGGACGTGACCTCCAACCCCAGGAACCTGACCTTCACCCCCATTGAGGGCTCCCTGCTGGTCACCTCCCTGCCCGACGCCGACATCGCCGTCATCAACGGCAACTACGCCATTGACGGCGGCCTGGTGCCCTCTAAGGACGCTATCGCCCTGGAGAAGGGGGAGGGCTCGCCCTACGCCAACCTGCTGGTGGTGCGCACCGAGGACAAGGACAACGAGCACCTCAAGAAGCTGGCCGAGCTGCTGGGTTCGGACAGGCTCCGGGAGTACATCAAGACCACCTGGACTGACGGCTCGGTGATCCCGGCCTTCTGAGCGCTCGGGGGCGCCACGCCCCCGACCTGGTTCAGCCACCGGTGACGCGGGCTGGGCTGGTGCCACGTGGGGAGGACCCACGTCGGGCCGGACCAGCCCGCGTCCCTGTGCTGTGGGGCAGGTCGGCGTGGGCGGGGGCGCGGAGCTCCGGGGGATGCGCGGGCCTGCCTTGGGGCTTGCTGCTGTCCTGTGCTCTGGGGGACCGGGCGTGGGCTGCATAGGGCGCGGTCTGCACGGGGAGTACCTGGTGTGCCTGGGGAGGGTGGGGTGGGTGCCCATCGACTCGGGGGTGGCGGGTGCTTAGCGTGGTGGTTGTCCCTGTGGTCGTGGTTCTGAGGAGTGTGTGCTGTGAGCGGGCTGTCTCGTCGTGGGGTGCTGCTGGGGTCGATGGCGGCCGGGCTGCCGCTGCTGGCTGGTTGCGGGGGCAAGAAGGATCCAGGCGGTGAAGCCGGAGGCGATCCCTCCGGGGGTGCCTCGCCGGAGGCAACAGGTTCTGGCGGGGCAGCACCGTCGGCGTCGGGGACGGCCGCGGCGGGTGCGGGAGCGTCGAGGCTGGAGGTGAAGGACGCCTCAGGTAATGGGGTTGTGTCTGTGGCGGTTGGTCCGGCGGTGCGGGTGGAGGGGCATACGGTGGTGCGCCTGCGCTTCGAGTCCGAGCGTGCTCTTGCCCCGGGGGTCGGGGCCAAGGACCTGTGGGACGTGTGCCTGCTGTCCCTGGAGCAGGGGCTGGTGTGGCGCAACCAGGACGAGGGCGGCTGGAAGACCACGGAGCAGACCATATTCCCCGGTAGCCCTGTGGACCTGTTTGCGGTGTACGGGGCCCTGGACGCGCAGGTGGGGTCGGTGCAGGTGCTGGTGCCGAACTACGGGGTGGCCCTGGGGGTGGCGGTGGTAGAGCCAAGCCAGGCTGGTTATGACGCGATGGAGGGGCTGCGTAAGGCAAAGATCAACGCTTCTTTGGGGCAGGGGCTGCCGATTGAGTTCTTCTCGGGGGCGGCGGACGGGTCCTTGGACACGCAGCGTGATGGTGGCCAGGTGACGGTGAGCCTGGCTAGTGACGTGACCTTCGCGGTGGACTCGGCTGACTTGTCGGCCCAGGCCGATGGTGTGCTGGCCGGGGCGGTGGCTGAGCTGGGCCTTTACCCCTCGGGCGGCTCGCTGAGCATCGTGGGTCATACCGACGACGTGGCCGATGATGCCTACAACCAGGCGCTTTCGGAGAAGCGGGCTGCTAGCGTGCGCAAGCGCCTGGGAGAGCTGATGGACCTGTCCAAGTGGCAGGTGTCGGAGTCCGGTAAGGGTGAGTCCGAGCCTAGGGTGCAGGGGAGCGACGAGCAGGCGCGGGCGGCTAACCGGCGTGTGGAGGTGGTGGCGAAGCCTGCTGACCCGCAGGAGGCTGACGAGCGGCGTCGAGCGGTGCTGGCCCAGGGCTCCGAGCCCGCCCCGGAAGGACCGGTAGGCAAGGGACCCGAAGGCGTGACGGCCCCCCTGGTAGGTAGCTCCAGTAAGGGGTCGTGGAAGGTGACCTTGGATAAGGTCACCCGTATCGGCTCCTTCCTGGTCGGCAACCTCCAGGCTCAGTACGTAGGGGAGGGATACCGGGACCTGTTGCTCGATCTGCAGCTTCCGAGTCCTTTCTTCTACCGGTGGGAGGCTGCGTTAGGGCTTCCGTCGGCTTCTGAGACCTTGACCTTGCTCAAGGGCGGGGTGCGGTACCTGGCCGCGGACTACAAGGCGGAGAAGGGCTTCACGCCGCTGACCACCTTGCACATCCTTTCTAAGGCCGATGCCTTGCAGAACCTGCCGGTGGTCTGGCCCGATCCCGGCGGGGATACGGTCACAGTGGACCTACCCGGCGCTGACAAGGAGAACTCATTCCGGGGCCTGATCTGCCGCCTGACCGAAGTCCCGGTCATCCAAGGCTGAGGCCGCCCGCCCCGGTCAGGCAGACGTGCCGCACGTGCTCCAACTGGTGTCACCTGCACACCCAAGGTGGTGCGGGCCGGTCGGGAACGGAATATCCGTCCCAGACCAGCCCTCACCGCCCGTCACCTCCGGTACCTCCAGGGCACCTGCGCCGTCCTACCGCTCATGCCGCGGTGGGAGCCAAGGCGTTGTCCGCGGGCAAAGGGCGAGGCCCGCGACGGATCCGCGCCCCCAGCAAGATCACTAGCACCGCCACCAGCGTCCATGCCGCCAGGACCACCAGGGCCTGCGCCACTGCCGCGTCCGCGCCAGCGCCAGCGATCAGCTCCCGGAAAGCCAGCTGGGTGTAGCTCATCGGCAGCCACGGGTGGATCCACTGGAAGAACCGGGGAGCGGTCTCGATCGGGAAGGTCGCCCCCATGGAGGTGATCTGCAGGCTCAGCAGGATTATGGAGATGAAACGCCCCCGGAAGGCCAGGGCCGCCACGCAGGCCTGGTTGACCGCCATGAAGCACACGGAGGTGGCCACCGCCATCAGGCACAGGCCCAGCAGGTTCGCCGCGTGCAGCTCACCGGCCGCGTTGACCACCAGCATCATGATGACCGCCTGCGCCACCGCCAGCAGCAGCGCAGTGGTGGCCGGGCGCACCGCGGAGGCCCACCAGCGCTCACCGTGGTCCCGCTTGTCCAGGGCGGGCAGGACCAGGAACAGGGCGATGCCCCCGATCCACAGGGCCAGGCTCATGAACATCGGCGCGAAACCCGCACCGTTGTTGGCCACGCCGTTCTCTCGCACTGCCTCAACCTGGGCTACGGCAGAGGCCGTCTGGGCCACGGTCGAGCGCTGGGCCTCGTTGTAGGCGGGGATCTTGTCCACGCCGTCGTTCAGCCCGGTAGCCAGGCTGCTGGCGCCCGTGGAGAGCGTGGCGGAGCCGTCCTCCAGCTTCTGGACTCCGTCGGCCAGGCTGCTGGCGCCGTCGGCCAGGGACGTGGAGCCGGTCTGGGCCTGGTCCAGGCCGCCACGCAGCGTGGAGGAACCGGCTGCGGCCTGGCTGGCACCGGTGTCCAGCCTGCTCAGCCCGTCGCGCAGCTGCCCGGCGGAGTCCGCAGCCTGGTAGGTGCCCTGTTGCAGCCTGCCCAGTCCGGTGGACAGCGCGTCCGCCCCCTGGGACAGGGAGGAGGTGCCCTGGGCCAGGTTGCTGGCACCGTCGTTCAGAGCGGACACGCCAGAGATCAGGTCTGGTACCTGCCCGTTCAGGCTGCCCAGGCCCGCAGAGAGGCTGGTGGCCCCCTGCCTCAGGGCCTGGGAGCTCCCGCCGGGGACGACGACGCCGTCCACCGTGGCGCTGGTGACCTGCTGCAGGCCCCCAGCCAGGGCGTTGACGCCGCCCAGCAGCGTCTGGGGGCTGCTGGGGCTCCCGGGCACGGTCAGGTCCTGGGGGCTGCCGACCTGCTGGGCCAGAGCGGTGGTGGCGCCGTCCAGGGCGTTGGCGCCTTGGCTGGCCCGCGCGGCGCCGTCGGCCAGGGTGCTGGCGGCTGTGGCGGACCTGGTGGCCCCCGCGCTCAAGGACTCTGCACTGGTAGCTGCCGTGCTGACGGCCTGGGTCAGGGTGCCTGACTGGGAGGAGAGCTGCTGCAGGGCGGTGCAGGTCGCGCTGCTGTCCCCGGCCTCACGGCAGGTGGCCGCCAGCGCGTCCACCGAGCCGGTGTAGGTGCTTACGGCTCCAGCGAGTCCGGGGGTGCCGTCTGCCTTGGTGGTGGCCAGGCCGTCAGCCAGGGCGGCTGAGGCCCCGGCCAGTCCGGGGGTGCCGTCTGCCTTGGTGGTGGCCAGGCCGTCAGCCAGGGCGGCTGTGGCTCCAGCGAGTCCGGGGGTGCCGTCTGCCTTGGTGGTGGCCAGGCCGTCAGCCAGGGCGGCTGTGGCTCCAGCGAGTCCGGGGGTGCCGTCTGCCTTGGTGGTGGCCAGGCCGTCAGCCAGGGCGGAGGCGCTGTGCTGGAGCCGGGAGGCGCCGGAGGCTACCTGGTCCACGCCCTGGGTGTAGGCCTGCACCCCGTCAGCCAGCGTGCCGGCACCTGAGGCCAAGGCGCTGGTGCCGGTGGACAGCGTGCCGGTGGAGTCCGCCAGGGTCTGGGTGCCTTGCGCCAGGGCGCTGGCGCCGTCCTTCACGGTGCTGGCACCGCTGGCTAGGCGCGTGGAGCTGCTGGAGGCGGTGGCGGAGCCCTGTGCGATGGTGGACAGCCCGTCGGCCAGGGCGGCGGAGCCGGAGCCAGCCTGGCTCGCCCCGGTGGAGAGCGCCTGGAGCGCGTCGTCAAGCCTGACGGAACCGTCCGCCAGGTCCTTGATCCCCACCTGCAGGGTGGCGGCGCCTTCAGAGAGGGAGTCCGCCCCGTCTGAGGCCGTCTTGCTCCCGTCGGCCAGGGTGGCGGCCCCGGTGGCGACGGCGCTGGCCCCGGTGGAGGCCTGGCTCATGCCGTCCCGGATCGTGGAGACGGACAGCAGCAGGCTGGACAGCACCTTCTCGGAGCCCTGGGCCTGCAGGGTGCTGGTGAGCTTCTCGGCGACAGTGGTGGCCATGGTGCCGGTGAGGTAGTTGACGCCGTCGTCGGTGACCAGCCGCAGGGACTGGGTGGCTGCCGCTGAGGGGTCGGACTGCCCGACTGCTGCGACCTGCTGGGAGAAGTCGGCGGGGATGTAGAGGATGGCGCGGACCTCCTCGGTGCGCAGTCCCCGCTCGGCCTCCTGCGCGCTCATGGCCTGCCAGCGGAAGCCGACGTCCGTGCCCTCCTCGGGCTGGGTGAGGGCCTGGGTGAGGTCCGCCCCCAGGGAGAGCGTCTCGGTGCTGCCGCTGGCCAGGGTGGCGGTGTAGGCGGTGTCGTCGTTGACGACGGCGGCGGTCATGTCTCCCAGACGGTTGGTGGGGTCCTGGTAGGTGAGGGTCAGCAGGCCCGCGTACAGCAGCGGGACGATGACGACGGCGAGCACGACCACCAGGTTGGACGCGCGCGAGCCGGTGAGCTTCTTCATGGGTACCTCCGGTTGTGTGCGCCAGGAACGATACAGACCTGTATCCAGAGAGGCAATACAGATCTGTATCGTGTGGGCGGTCAGACATCTCCGGCCGCGTTACCGTTGTCCTATGAGCAGGAAGGTCAACCAGGTCCGCCAGGCGGAAGGGGTGCGGGTGTCTGCACGCCGTGCCGCCGTCAGCCGCGCGGCGGCCGCCGCCCCCTCCAGCCGCCGGGCCCGCACCCAGAGGCTGCTGCTGGAGGCCGGGCTCCAGCTCATCGCCGAGCAGGGGATCGGGGCCACCAGTGTGGGGGACGTCTGTGCGCGGGCGGGCTTCAGCCGGGGGGCCTTCTACTCCAACTTCAGGGACATGGACCACTTCGTGGGACGCCTGGCCGAGGAGCAGTGGGCGGCTATGGCTGAGTTCGTGCGCTCGGCCGTCGCCGTCGCCCTGCCGGACGGTTCCCGGACGTCCCGCCCCTCCGAGCAGGAGGTGGCAGCGTCGGCGGCGTCACTGGCTGACCGCCTGCTGCAGGCTATGCCGGTCAGCCGCGAGTCCCACCTGCTGCAGAGTGAGTTCGCGGCCTTCATCGTGCGCGACGCCGCGCGCGCCCCGGCGTTGAAAGCAGGATACGAGGCTTTCAAGGACTCCTTGCGGGAGCAGCTGGTATCCGGTCTGGCGGCCATCGGACGGCGCACCATCGCCAGCCCGGAGGACACCACCGAGCTGATCCTCGCAGCCGCCGAGCGGTCCGTGCGCCTGGCCCTGATGGACGGCGAGGAGGGTGGGGCGCTCACGGCCTTCCTGGAGCGCACCCTGCCGCTGCTGCTCACCCGCCTGAGCGTGCCCGAGCCAGGCTGAGCGGCGTCTGCCCGGGGACGGAGCGAGATCGAAGGGGTCCGCGGGCCGCTAAGGGGTGGCGGTGCCGTTAGGGGACTGGCTCGGTGGGCACTGGACGGCTATCAGGGCCCAGCTGGTCTGCGAGCCCGGCTTTTTGCCTGACCTGCCGGGGTGGGACTCCAGCACTGAGACCGTGCAGCCCAGCACCTGCGCCGATGAGCCGACCTCGATGCGGGTATCAGGCAGGCTGCCGTGGGGGTTCTCAAAAGCGACGCGGACGTAGTCGGCCCGGGCATGGGTCAGGATAAGGGTCCAGTCATCTGCGCGTCCGGGCTGTGCCTCCGTGTAGCCGACTGCTAGTGGGCGCAGGGCCTCCATCTCCGGGGACAGCGGCGGCGTGCCCTGGGGCAGGGGCCCCCACAGCCCCCAGGCCACGAAGCCCCCGACCGCGAGCAGCACCGCCCCGATCGCACCCGCCAACACCCTGCGAGAACAGGTTGACATCTGCGGACCTCCCCAGTGCCTAGTGGTCACAGCTGACACAGCGCCCGACTGAGCCGCCCCGCAGGCTACTGGCCGGTAACCGGCAGGTCCTCCTCGGCGTCCAGCACGTGCGCAGCGCCGCGCAATCCCTTGACCAGACAGGCGTTGGCCGCCGGGCTCTCCAGGTAGACCACCAGGCCACCACCTGCGGCGTCGATCCGGGTGATGCTGGTGCCGCAGGTCTGCGCCGCCTGTGCAACTGCCTCGCCGAGCTCGCTCAGCACCTGGTCCAGCTGGCCTGCGGCATCCAGCTCCTCCAGGCCCTGGCTCAGCGTCACGATCACCCCCGGTCCCGTTGGCTTCATCTGGTCACCGCCGGGCGCGACGCCGCCACCAAGGCGGATGGGGCTGCCGCTCGTAGCCGGGGACTGCGTACTCAAGGCGCTCTCCTTAGGTAGGCCGGTGGCCAGGCCCGTGACCGACACGGACAGCAGCAGCGAAGTCATCACGGCAGAGGCCACAGAGGAGGCTGACAAAGGGCGCCTGGGCGTCGTCGTCGTGCGCCGGGCCCGGTGCCTGGCGGAGCCGCTCATTGCCCCTTCTCCTCAAGTACCTTGTCGTCCTTCTTGTCCTTGATCTTCTCAAGCAGGTCACGCAGGCGCTGCTTGATGGGCTTCTTGGTGGCCTCCGGCTGCGGCGCAGGCTGGGCGGGAGGTGCGGTCTCCGCAGGCGGTTCCGGGGCGGGCTGCGGCTCCCCGCCACTGCGCTGCCTGGCCAGCTCGGTTACCGCGGAGGTGGCGTTGACGATACCGGTGCCGCACCAGGAGGTGTCGCAGGTCATAGGGGTGGAGGTGTTCTGCAGCAGCTGTGTGGCGCGGGTGGTGTCGAGCGTGGGGTCCAGGGAGGCGAGCAGCGCCAGGGTCCCCGATACGTGTGGTGCGGCCTGGCTGGTGCCCATCATGTACAGGTAGGCCGAGCCCTGGGGGGTTGTCTCGGAGACGTCTCCCAGGGAGAGGATGCCGCCGCTCTGGTCGAACTCGTCCAGGTAGCCGCCCGGGGCGGAGACCTCGATGGTCTGACCGTAGTTGGAGTACACCGCCCGCTCGCCGGTGTTGGTGGAGGCCCCCACGGTGACCACGTTGTTGCACGACGCCGGGGCCGCCCCTGCGGCGTCGATCGCGTCGTTGCCGGCGGCGGCCACCACGATTGCGCCCCGACCGACAGCGGCGTCGATAGCGCGCTGGTAGTAGACGGGGCAGGTCCGGCTGCCGCCCAGGCTCATGTTGATGATCTTGGCGGGGTTGGGGTTGTCCGGGACGCCCGTGACCTTGCCGCCAGAGGCCCAGGTGATGGCGTCGAGGATGTCCGAGCTGAGCCCGCCGCAGCGGCCCAGGGCCCGTACCGGCAGGATCCTGGCGTCTGGCGCCACCCCGCTGACACCGGTGCCGTTGTTGGTGGTGGCAGCGATGGTGCCTGCCACGTGCGTGCCGTGCCAGGAGGAGGGGCGGCCACGCATACCCGCCTTGCACTCGTCGTCCGCAAAGAAGTCGCCCTCGTCGGCGGGGTTGGCGTCACGACCGTCGTTGTCGCCAGCGACAAAGGGCTCGCTGATGAAGTCGTAGCCGGGCAGGACCTGCCCCTCCAGGTCCGGGTGGGACAGGATGCCGGAGTCGATCACGGCCACCGTCACGCCCGCTCCCCGGGACTGGGACCAGGCGTTGGTGACGTTCATACCCGCGGGCGCGGAGGTCAGGTCCCACTGGCGGCCGAAGTGCTCGTCGTTGGGGACGTTCTCGTCCAGGGAGGTCACGTGCAGGTCCGGTTCCACGGCCTCGACGTCAGCTGCCGCACCCAGGTCCTCGATGAAGGTGAGCACCTGCTCGGCGGTCAGCTTGTCGGAGAGGTGCACGGAGGCCATTCCCAGGGTGTGGGCGGAGACCTGCTCAACCTTCACGGAGACCTTGCTGGCGGCTGTGGTGATCGTGGTCTTGACCTCCGGGGGCAGGAGGTCAAGCACGTTGCTGCCGTCTGCCTTCAAGGAGCTGAGGGCCTGGGCGGTCTGCGAGTCCTGCTTGTAGGAGACGATGAAGCGCTCGGCTGAGGAGCCGTCCTCCGTGCCTGCCTCACCGTCTGCCGTCTGCGGGGAGCCGGAGGCCGCGGCGGACGAGGGAGATCCCGCCACCTTGGAGCTGAGCACGCCGCTGACGGCGAGCACGACGGCGATCACGGCGATCACGGTGGTCACAGCCACTGCAATATAGGGGGCCGGGCTTCTGCGGGTTGTCGATGCCATAGGGACTTTCCTTACGACGCCTGGAGGAGGCGGGGGCGGGACGGTTCCAGGGGGCCCTGGGGCTCTGGTCTGCCCTTATAGTGGCTGACCCGCAGCACGCAGGTCGATGGGGAGGGGCCCCCACCGGGCCCCGGCCGCAAAGGTGCGGAGGCGCAGCGGTCGGGTGCAGGGTCCCTGCGGCACCGCCCCGGCCTGTGTGGGCCCGTGCTGGCCGGCCTTCGGTGGCTCTGTCCCCGGCGGAGGACCAGGACTGGTGAGGGGCCGCCGGGTTGTGCCCCGCCCTCAGGCCTGGCCGCGCTTGACGGCCTCAAGCATGAGGGTGGCCACGTCCGTGACGCGGACCTGTGCGCCCTGGCTGGCCACGCCGTCGGAAAGCATGGTGGTGCAGAAGGGGCAGGCGGTGGCCACCACCTGTGCGCCCGTCCCGATGGCCTCCCGTGAGCGCTCCACCGCGATCCGCGTGCCGATCGACTCCTCCATGAAGGCCCGGGCCCCGCCGCCGCCGCAGCAGAAGCCGCGCTCACGGCTGCGGGGCATCTCGGCCAGCTCCGCACCGGTGGCCTCCAGCAGCTCGCGCGGCGGGGAGTAGACCTGGTTGTGGCGCCCCAGGTAGCAGGCGTCGTGGTAGGTGACCTTGAGCGGCATCCCCCCGTCCGCTGCCGCCCTCCCCGCCTTCTCCGCGAGACCGGGACTTATGGACCGCGAGACCGGGACATATGGCTCACGAGACCGGTCACCTGCCGAGCGGCTGGCCTGGGCTGAGGTGGGCTCCGGGCTGGTGGAGGACGCTGGGACTGTGCTGGCGGAGGAAGCTGCCGGGGCTGCGCTGTTGGACGCCACGGGGGGCGTGCTGGTGGAGGCCGTCGGGGTCACTGCTGGACCGGCTGGGGCTGCCTCCGGACCGGCTGGGGCTGCCTCCGGACCGGCAGGGGCCGATACCACCGTGGTGCCGGGGGCCGCCGTCGGGGCCACGGGACGCAGCCGCCCCTCCCGCACCAGGGTGTTCAGCAGCTGGGTGTAGTGCAGCACCTCGTAGTGCCCCCCGACCTGCGGGTACTCGCGGGCAATGGTGTTGAAGCAGTGCGCGCAGGACACCACGATCCGCCGGGCCTCGACCTCGTTGAGAGTCTCCACGTTCTGGGCCGCCAGCGTCTGGAACAGGATCTCGTTCCCCGCGCGGCGGGCCGGGTCCCCGGTGCAGGTCTCGCCGTCGCCCAGCACCGCGAAGCGCACCCCGGCGGTGTGCAGCAGCTCGGCCAGCGCCCGGGTGGTCTTCCTGGCACGGTCCTCGTAGGCGCCCGCGCAGCCCACCCACAGCAGGTAGTCCACGCCAGTGGCGTCCTCCAGGTCCTGGCCGACCACCGGCACCGCAAAGTCCAGGCCCTTGGCCCACTCCAGGCGCTTGCGGGCGGGCAGGCCCCAGGGGTTGCCCTTGGACTCCAGCTTGCGGAACATCTGCCCCAGCTCCTTGGGGAAGGCCGAGGCCATAAGCACCTGCTGACGGCGCACGTCCACCACCCGGTCAATGTGCTCAATGTCCACCGGGCACTGGTCCACGCAGGCCCCACAGGTGGTGCAGGACCACAGGACGTCCGCAGTAAGCACCTCGCCGACCAGCTCCGCCGGGCGGGTGGCCACACCGCGCTCACCAGGGGCGGCCTTGGCCTCCAGCAGGGCACCCAGCACGTCACCGGTGTGGGCGCTGCCAGGGGCCAGCCCCAGGTCGGTGCGGGTGGCCAGGCCGTCGCGCGTGCCCGTCAGGCGGCCCAGCAGGCTGGGGCGGTGGGCGGCCAGCTGCTCCTCGGTCAGGGAGTCGACGTCGCCGCCCAGCGCCGCGGCGGCCCGCAGGTAGGGGGCGGCGGCAGCGTGGTGGTCCCGCAGCGCCAAGGTGAGCAGCTTGGGGGACAGGGGCTTGCCCGTGTTCCAGGCGGGGCACAGGTCCTGGCAGCGGCCGCACTCGGTGCAGGTGGAGAAGTCCAGCAGGCCCTTCCAGGTGAAGTCCTCGATCCGGCCCGCCCCCAGGCGCGGCTCCGGGCCCGTGCCCTCCTCGGCCGCCTCCAGCGCCTCGTCCAGCTCGTCCAGGGTCTCGGCGGTCAGCGGCTGGCCGGAGGGCAGCAGGATCGGCTCCAGGGGACCCAGGGACTTTGTGGCGGCCAGGTTGCGGCCCGCGTAGACGGTCAGCAGCGCCAGGAAGCGGTGCCAGGCCACCCCCATGGAGGGCTGCAGCCCCACCACCGTCATCCACACCATGGAGATCGCGATCTTGACGGTGGCCGTCACGGTGATCGCGATAGCCAGGCCCTCCGGCCCCAGGGGGGTGAGCAGGGGCGCCGCCCAGGCGGTCAGGGGGTGCAGCAGCCAGGAGGGTGCGCCGCCAGCGGGCGCGGTGAGCGTCAGGTTGGCGTGCTCCAGCATCCGCAGCAGCAGCACGCAGGCCACCACGCCGCCCACCACGGCCTCTACGAAGCGGGCCTGCGACGCCGTCGACCCGGCAAAGCGGGAGGTACGGGGACGCTGGCCGCCGTCGGAGTCTGGTGCGTAAGGAGGGGCGGACGCCCCCCGGCGGGTCAGGCGGGTGCGTAGCACGGCCAGGCCCACGATCCCCGCCAGGGACAGCCAGGCGAGCAGCTCCACCAGCCAGGCCCACCAGGGCTGCCGGTCCAGCCAGGGCAGGTGCCAGTGCGGGCCAGCCAGCACCTGGCCGTAGCCGGTCACCAGGGTCAGGAAGAGCAGGGGGAAGCTCACCATCACCAGCCAGTGGGCGGCGCGCACCCAGGGGCGGCCCTTGAAGGCCTGATGGGACAGGACCGCGGTGAGGGTCTTCCAGGTGCGGCGTCCCACCGGGGTCAGGCGCTCGCGGGGAACCGGACGTCCCACCCGCACACGGTTGGCGATGGTCAGGGCCGCGCGGGCAAAGAGCCCGACACCGACGACGGTGAGCGCGGCGGTGACCAGCGCGCACACCAGCTGTACGACGGCGAGGGGAGTCATGGCTACAGCCTAGCCGGGACGCGGGAGGGTGCCAGGACGAGGGGCGCTGCCGGGACTGGGTAGTGCCGGGACTGGGGAGTGCCGGGACGGGACGAAGCAGGGCGGGAAGGTGGTGAGGGGCGGGGAGGGCCGCTATCTGCTGGGTCGAGAGACGGTCTCTAGGTGTGCCTACCACCAAGTGGTGCAGGTGGGCGGGGGATTCCAGGCGCCTGACCTCCGGGTGCCTGGCCCCAGGTCAGGCCAGGTGGGGGTGGAACGTGGGCGACTGGCTTGGAGCCTAGGCGTCCTGGCCCCTTGTCCCGGGGCTATCTCACGGTAGACCGTGGGAGGGGACGCCCCCGACAAGGTGTTGGCGGCCTGTTGCAGATAGGCGGGCCAGTCTGGTGCTGGGATTTCAACGTTTCCGGCTGTCCGGTGGTGTAGGAGAGTGCGTGAGGTGTGCGGCGTCGTCGTTGCACATTCAGTCGGGGTGCGCGAAACCACCAGGACGAGCGTGTTTCCGGGCACTGCCCATGATTGCACGGGAAAGCCTGTTCTGGTCTGTGGGCCGCCCGATCCGTCCCTCGCGCGGGCCTTGCCCTGGCCGACCACTGCTCCTGGCTCGGCACAGACCCGCCCGCGCCTTTACCGTAGACAGTACGCCAAGCAAGCCCCGCCGTCGTCGAGAAGCACCAGCAGATACAGTGAGCTCAAGTTATCCACAACTAAGGCCACCCTTACCGAACTCGCGGTACATATGTCCCGGTCTCGCGGTAAGGAAGGGGGTGGTTAGGCGGTTAGGGAGTCGGGCAGGTCGCTCCGCTGGCCGTTGAGCGGGTTCAGGCCCTTGCCTCCGTACCACTTGGCCACCTGGCGCAGGCTCAGCTCGCGGGTGAGGGTGAGCGCCGCACCGGACAGGATCGCGAAGGTCACCACCTCCATTAGCTTGTAGTCGAGCAGTTGCTCCTGCTCCTTGGGGGCGGGGCGGCCGGTGACCACGCGCCAGCCAGCGGCCACGACCTTGTCCGCCACCAGGCCAGCGACAATGGTGGACAGGGCGGCGGTGGCCTTCCAGACGAGGTCGTTGCGCTTGGGGTTGTTGGCCATGGGGTGCTCCTCGAGGTTCAGGTCAGGCTGCAGGAAGATCATGCCTTAAAGGTGGCGCTCTGGCCCACAGGCGGCGTTCACGACGGCGGGACGTGCACAGCTTTGCGCCCTGGCCTCGCTGGTCTCAGCGCTCCAAGGGACTTGGGAGCGAGGGCCGTCGGGGGCGCGGGTTGCCTTGCGCATGACTCAGCGCTCCAGGGGCTTGGGAGTGGTGCGGGTAGTGCGTAGAGACCGGGGCGGGCTGGCGGAAACAGCCTTCTGGGTGGCGAGGATCTGCGCCGCGCGGGCCCGAGCAGCGTTAAGTACCTGTGCTCGAGGCGCCGGGGACCTACCAGGTTGAACCACTTGTTTGGACGTGCTGGGAGCCTGGTCTCGTGCGGAGGCGGCGGCAGGAGGCTGGACGCTGCCTGTTCTCGGGGTGCTCGCTGGTACCTCCGCCCTGACGTGAGGGGCCACCTGTTGCGGCGCACCGGGAGGCTGGGCGGCCGTAGGCCTCTGGACAGTTAGCGGGGATGGGCGGTTTCCAGGGTTGCGCGCGGGTTCCTGGGGCAGGCGGATGGCGTCAACCGGTGTGCGAGAGGCTGGACTGGCGGGTCGCTGCATGTTCACCGGTTTGAGCTCCGGGGCCGGTCCAGGTGTCGGGGCGGGGGCTGGCACCGTCTGCGTGCCTCGGCTGGCGGCGGCGATAGCCTGCGCCATCGCTGCGGGGGTCCAGGAGGGTGCCCGGGGGCTGGTGGCCTGGCGCTCCGGCTCTCCGCGCGCCTGCAGGCTCACCTGCCCGTGGCGCAGGCGGTGAGCCAGGGTCCGGGAGCCGGTCAGCACCGCCCGGACGTTGAGCCGCACCTGGCTGCGCTGCTCCTCCGGCACCGCCCGGGCGGCCTGCTCAAGCACCGCGGACACCGATCTGTTCTGTGAGCCGATGGAGGAGTTCACCCGGCTGGCCCCCAGGGAAATGTCGGCCCCGGCAGCAGGCTGGCTCGGGCCGAAGATGACCTGGTCGGACTCGTGCAGCACCGCCAGGGCCCGGTCGATCTTCTCGGTGGTGGCCTGGGCCAGTGCCTTTGAGAATCCGTGCGTCTTCCTGAGGTGCTTGCGTACCCTGACCATGAACCGCTTGCGGTCTCGGACCACCGCAGGGGACATGGGCTCTCGTCCACGGGTGCGGTAGGCCTCGATGCCTTCCAGCAGGCGCTGCGCCGACAAGGTGGACAGCGCCTGGAGCTGGCGGTCGAGCTGGCGGGTGTACTCCTGTCCCATGGCCTGCAGGACCTTGTTGCTGCCGGTGTGGAAGACCACCTGTACCGGCTTCTGGGAGTGCCAGGACAAGGAGCTCGGGGCTGCTGCCGTGGTGCTTTCCCAGACCAGCACGTCCTGACTGCTCACGCGGCCCGGGGTGAACATGTCCGAGGCCACCAGACCTCCAGGAGCCTGCGGCTGGCCAGGGGTTGGGTGGGGGGCCTGCAGCTCCGCCAGCACCTGTTTGGTGAGCTGTTCTGGGGGTTGGTGGGGCCGGGGCGTGGTCATTGGTCTTCCGGGGCCTGGGTGGCTATTGAGGTGGCGACCTGTGCGGCCTGGGCGGAGAAGTCCTGTGCGAGCCTCCGGTCCTGGAGTTGGGCGAGGGTGACCAGGTAGCTCAGGGCGGGGTGGACCCCGACGTCGGCCATGCTGATCTTCCCGGTGAAGCAGTAGGCGGGTGTCAGGCCCAGCACCTGGTCGGGGCCCAGGGCGCCGAAGCGTTCCAGGGCGGTGTCCACCACGTTCTCACCAGTGTCCTCATCAGCCAACTCATCCTCAAACGAATCAGTTAGGACGATGGCGCCCATGCGCTCGCGCTTAACCGGGTTGTCCATGTCCCTGGCGTTGTCAGCATCTGGGCGTATCTTGCCGAAGGCGGGGTCGATGCTCAGGGCGGGGCCGGAGGTCTCTCCCCACAGCTGCATCTCTCCTAGGGCGGTGCGGGTCAGGCACCACCAGTTCTGTGGGGGGAAGGGCAGGTCCAGGTCCGCCAGCCAGGCCTGGACCACGGGCTCCCACTCCAGGGGGTCGGTGATCCAGAAGCGTCCCTGCTTGAAGCCCTCAAAGCCGAAGCGCCGCCAGATCTGCAGCACCGAGCTGGGCAGCACGCCCTCGAAGCGCTCCAGGTGCTCCTGGCTGACAGGACGACCCACCCCCATCGGCATCCAACCATCGTCCAGAAGCCCGTCCTGGACCGTCTCGTCCACCCACTGACTGTCACAACGCAGCTCAACCATGACCACACGCTACAGCCCAGCAGGCTTCCAGGACCCGGTTCCGGGTTAGTTTCCGGCGGCGGGGCGGGCAAGCCTGCCACCGTAGCCAGCCCGTCAGGGCCTGCGTGCCGAGACCGCCACCGCCCGCCGCAGCAGTACCTCCAGCGGCCCGCGCCTCCACCCTGAACGCTCCATCAGCGCGCACAGCAGGGCCAGCACCACCCACGCGCCGACGGCGACCACGGCCGCCAGGACCGCACTGACCCCCTGCACCCCCAGGGCCAGCCAGGCGCTGAACACCCCCAGGAATACCAGGGTCTGCCCCACGTAGGCGGTCATGGAGCGCCTGCCCACGGCGGCCAGCAGCCACCGGGCCCCGCGCAGGGGTGCCTCGGTGGCCGGACCCGCCCAGGCCACGAGCAGGGACAGCCAGCCCACCGCCCCCAGAAACCCGGTCAGACCGTTGACCACGGGGGCGAGCACCCCCAGCCAGGTCGGCAGGAAGTGGCCGCTTAGCAGCAGGGTGAAGGGCAGGGAGCCCACCGCCCCCACGCTCAGGGCCAGCAGGCCACCGGTAACCAGGGCGCGCCGGTGCAGGTCAGGCCGCCGCAGCAGCGAGGACTCAGCCAGGCGGACCCCCAGACAGGCGGCAGGCAGCGCCAGGGACATCAGCAGGGTCAGCACGGTACCGACCGCCCACTGGCCCAGGTTCTGCAGCAGGGCCAGCGGGCTCAACGTCAGCTGGGCCGAGACCGCACCAGCCGCCGTCAGGGCAGTGCCCGCAGGATCCTGCAGCACCCAGCCCATCTGCAGGAAGACCCCCAGGTTCAGCAGGACCACCACGGTGGAGGCGGCCAGCATCAGCCGCCAGCGGCGGGCAGCCACCACACCCGCCAGGAGCACGGCCAACAGGGAGTAGGTGCCGATGATCTCCCCCGGGAACATGGCCCCGTGCACCAGCCCGAACAGCAGCATCCACCAGCCCCGACGGCGCAGCAGGCGGCGGGCCTCCACCACCCCGGCGGCCTGGGCCTGCTCCAGCCGCTGGGCGCGCAAGGCGCCGTCAAGGTTCCTGGGCAGGGCCACGGCGGCCAGCTGCACCTTGGCCTCCACCCGGCGTCGGCTGATAGTGGCCAGGCCGAAGCCGAACAGCAGGGCGAACAGCGGGTAGGAGCGGGAGTCCACCAAGGCCCCGCGCAGCAGCAGCCAGGCCTGGTCCAGGCCGCTGGGGGCCGGGTTCCGGGGCAGGAGCAGCATCCAGAACGGCACGTTGGCCAGGGCGATCAGCAGCAGCATGAAGCCGCGGGCGACGTCTGGGCCGGGGTAGCGGGTGGCGGTGGCGGAGGTGAAGGAGGCAAAGCGGTTCTGTGACCTGGCGGGCGCGCTGCCCCACAGCGAGGCGGAGAAGGCTCGGCGGGTGGTGGCTATCCGGCGGGCGTAGGCGGCGGGCGCCTGCTGCCGGTCAGCGGGGGCCTCCAGGTCGGGGGAGGACGGAGGCGCCCAGGCCGTGGCGGGCAGGGACGGGACGGCGACGGCGGGGCCGTTCACCAAGGACCGGACTGTGGCGGAGCTGCCGGGGGCGGGTGCCGTCCGGGGGGACTGGAGTACCCCAGGCTGACCCTGCAAGGCTGCTGGCCGGGGCAGGGCAGGCGTGCTGTCGCTCGGTAACCCGGGCCTGGCGGGCGGGCGGGTGCTGCGGGGGCGTACGGTGTGGACTGGCATGTACCCAGGTTCGCCGTCGGGAGGCTGTTCACGCATCATGCCGCAGAGGGTTTGTCGTGTACTCCTGCGGGGCGAGGCCGTCTGTCCGCCTCCCCCTCCGGTAGGAGCCGTTCCCGGACACGCCCAGGTATCCTGCCGCCCGGGTCGACAACCGCCCGTCACCTGGGAACGCCCCGTAGAGCACCAGCCGCCCGCCAGACCCGCCGCGCCCCGGCCTTCCGTCGCCCTGTCGTGCCCCACCCCGAAACCGTGCCTAGACTAGGGCCGCAACGACAGGGGAGCGCCCCGGCGTCGGTGGCCCCTGCCCCCGGCCCAACGGCGCTGAGAGTGCGGCAGTCCGCAGACCCTCGAACCTGCTCCGGCTAGCACCGGCGAAGGAAGTCGAGACACTCCTCGGGCACGCCCGTGCCCGGCCCCTCCCGGCCCCATCCAGGAGGAAACCATGACCAGCATCCACCTCACCCGCCGCGCCCTGCTCACCGGTGCGGGCCTCACCGCCCTGGGCGCCACCCTGGCCGCCTGCGGCTCCAGGACCACCACCGGCTCCGAGGGCACCAATGCCGCCGCCTCCGACGCCGCCGCCACGGCTGCCGGGGACGCCGGGAAGAAGGTCACCGTCCTGACCCACGACTCCTTCAACGTCCCCGACGAGCTCAAGGAGGCCTTCGAGAAGGGCACCGGCTACACCCTGGAGATCATCCCCTCCGGCGACACCGGCGAGCTCACCAACAAGCTGGTGCTGACCAAGGACGCCCCCCTGGGCGACGCCGTCTTCGGCATCGACAACACCTTCGCCTCCCGGGCCCTGAGCGAGCAGGTCCTGGACACCACCACCTCCGTGACCCTTCCCGACGGCGCCGACCAGTACCTGGTGGACGGCAGCCAGGCCCTGGTGCCCATCGACTTCGGGGAGGTGTGCGTGAACATCGACACCAAGTGGTTCGCGGACAAGGGCCTGACCCCGCCCGCCACCTTCGAGGACCTCACCAGGCCCGAGTACAAGGACCTGTTCGTCGCCATCAACCCCTCCACCTCCTCCACCGGCCTGGCCTTCCTGGTGGCCACCGTGGGGCACTTCGGTGAGGACGGCTTCGCCCAGTACTGGAAGGACCTCAAGGCCAACGGCACCAAGATCGTGGAGGGCTGGACCGCCGCCTACGAGACCGACTTCTCCGCCGGTGAGGGCCAGGGCGCCTACCCCATCGTGGTCTCCTACGCCTCCTCCCCGGCCGCCACCGTCTCTGACGACGGCACCACCTCCTCCACGGCAGCCCTCCTGGCCACCTCCACCCGCCAGGTGGAGTACGCGGGCGTGCTTGCCGGGGCCGCCAACCCTGAGGGCGGCAAGGCCTTCATCGAGTGGATGCTCTCCAAGGACGTGCAGACCTCCATCCCGGACAACATGTACATGTACCCGGTCAACCCGGAGGCCACCCTGTCGGAGAAGATCACCAAGTTCGGAAAGACCAGCGACGCCCCCGTCGTCGTCTCCGCCGCGGACATCTCCGCCAAGCGTGAGAACTGGCTGGCCACCTGGACCGAGGCCGTAGGCGCGTGAACGTCCTGACGTCGGTCCCGGCAGCCGCGCGCTTCCGGGGCCGACGTGCCCGCGGCCCCCGCCCCACCTGGCCCCAGCGGCTCGGCTGGGCCGCCGCCACGCTCCTGCCCCTGGCCTTCCTGGGGGTGTTCTTCGCCTGGCCGGTGGCCTCCCTGGTGGGCCGCGGCCTGCTCACCGACGGGCACCTGGACCTCTCCGGCTTTGGGGAGGTCCTGACGCGCCCCCGCACCTGGCGCATAGTCCGCCAGACCCTGTGGCAGGCCACCGCCGCCACCACTATCTGCGTGCTCCTGGGGGTTCCCGGGGCGCTGGTCCTCTACCGGCGCCGCTTCCCGGGCCGTGACCTGCTGCGCGCCCTGGTCACCGTGCCCTTCGTGCTGCCCTCCGTGGTGGTGGGCGTGGCCTTCCACGCCCTGGTCACCAGAGGCGGCCCCCTGGGCTCCTGGCAGCTGGACGGCACGACGACGGCGGTGGTGGGCGCCCTGGTCTTCTTCAACTACGGCCTGGTGGTGCGCATAGTGGGCACCATGTGGTCCCGCCTGGACCCGCACGCGGTGGAGGCGGCCCGCGTCCTGGGAGCCTCCCCCTGGCGGGCCTGGCGCACCATCACCCTGCCCAGCCTGGCGCCCGCCGTCGCCTCCGCCGCCTCCATGACCTTCTTGTTCTGCGCCACCGCCTACGGCGTGGTCCTGGTGCTGGGCGGGGTGGGGACCGGGACCATCGAGACCGAGATCTACACCCTGACCACCAAGTACCTGGACCTGCGGGCCGCCGCCGTCCTGTCCGTGCTGCAGCTGGTGGTGGTGGCCCTGGCCCTGGGCGTGGCTGAGCGCGCCCGCCACTCCTCCCAGGCCAGCCTGGCGCTGCGCATAGACGTGCCGCCCATCCGCCTGCGGCGCGCCGACCTGCCCGCCCTGGCCCTGACCGTCACGGTGGTGGCGGGCCTGCTGGTGGCCCCCATGGTGGTGCTGCTGCTGCGCTCCCTGCGCCGGGGCGGGCGCTGGACCCTGGCCAACTACACGGACCTGGGCCGCCCCAACGCCTCCCGGGCCCTGGTGGCCACCGTGTGGGAGGCCGCTGGCAGCTCCCTGCGCGTGGCCCTGGCCGCCGCGGTGATCTCCCTGCTGGTGGGGGGTGCCGTCAGCCTGGTGCTCTCCCGCTCCCCGCGCTCACGCCTGCTCAGGCGTGGGCTGGGGCTGCTGGACTCGGCCTTCATGCTGCCGCTGGGGGTCTCTGCCGTGACCGTGGGCTTCGGCTTCCTGATAACCCTGACCCGCCCGCCGCTGGCCCTGACCCGCAGCTGGTGGATCCTGCCCCTGGCGCAGGCGGTGGTGGCCGTGCCCCTGGTGGTGCGCACGCTCCTGCCCGCGCTGCGCGCCATCGACCCCCGGCAGCGGGAGGCGGCCACGGTCCTGGGGGCTGGTCCGGGGCGGGTGCTGGCCACTGTGGACGGACCCCACCTGCTGCGCGCCGGGGGGCTGGCGGCGGGCTTCGCCCTGGCCACGAGCCTGGGGGAGTTCGGGGCGACGTCCTTCCTGGTGCGGCCGCGCACCGACACCCTGCCGGTGGTGCTCTACCGGCTGATCGGCTCCCCGGGGGCCCAGAACCAGGGCATGGCCCTGGCGGCCGGGGTGGTGCTGGCCGCAGGCACCGCCGCGATCATGCTGCTGTGCGAGTGGCTGCAGACGGCGAGGCTGGGCCGCTCCGGGCGCGGGAAGCCGGTCCCGGACGCGCTGCTGCCGGACCTGGTGCCGGGTGGGGGCGCGCCCGCCCGGGTGCAGGCGCGTCCACGCCGTCCAGGGCGCGGTGCCGACGATGACGCAGAGCAGAGAGGAAGCCTATGAACCGCCAGCCTGAGCCCCCCGCCGCTGAGGCCGCTGCGCGTATCTTCGACGCCGCCGCGCTTCGGGTGGGTACCAGCCCACAGGACGCCGTTGTGCCCCAGGCTGGCACAACCGCCGCCGCCCGTCCCTCCGGTGCCGGTGCGGGCCCTGCCGGGACGCGCGCGCACACCGAGCCTGCGGGGAACAGGCCCGTCGGGACGTCCCCGCAGGCGGCCTCCGGCCTGGTCGTCACCGGCCTGAGCGTCATCTACCCGGCCACCGGCAGCAACCCGCCCGTGCACGCTGTCAACCAGGTGGACCTGCAGGTGGCGCGGGGGGAGGTGGTGGCCCTGCTGGGCGCCTCCGGCTCCGGAAAGTCCTCCCTGCTGCGCGCCGTCGTCGGCCTGGAGGAGGTGGCCCAGGGCCAGATCACCTGGGAGGGGCGCGACGTCGTAGCCACCCCCGTGCACGAGCGCGGCTTCGGCCTCATGTTCCAGGACGGCCAGCTCTTCCCCTTCCGCGACGTGGCCGGGAACGTGGCCTACGGACTGGCGGGCCAGCCCCGTGCCCGCAAGGCCCAGCGCGTGGCCGAGATGCTGGAGCTGGTGGGGCTGCCCGGCTACGGCGGGCGCACTGTCACCACCCTCTCCGGCGGGCAGGCCCAGCGCGTGGCCCTGGCCCGCTCCCTGGCCCCCCGACCCCGCCTGCTGGGCCTGGACGAGCCGCTGTCCGCCCTGGACCGGGCCCTGCGTGAGCAGCTGGCCCAGGACCTGCGCCGCATCCTCAAGGAGCAGGGGACCACCGCCCTGTACGTCACCCACGACCAGGACGAGGCCATGGTGGTGGCCGACCGGGTGGGGGTCATGGACGCGGGCCGCCTGCTGCGCATAGACACCCCGGCGGGGCTGCGCGCCGACCCGGGCTCCCCGGTGGTGGCCCGCTTCCTGCGGCTGTGACGGCGGACGCGCTCGCTGGTCCCCGGCTGCGGGCGCTCGCGCGGGCCTCTGGAGGGGCGGACGGCGGGGCTCCGCGGTGCTACCGGTGGGCGGCTCGGCACGGTGTCCTGATGCTGCGTAGGTCTCAAAATCCGGAGACGGTTTACCAGTCAACCTGACGGTTGCTAGGGTCTGCCCCACCTGCCTGATGCAGCTACCGACCCACGGAAGGTTACGGACCATGGCCGAGCGAATGCGTTGTCGTTGCTGTCGCTGACGACAGCCCCGCAACCACTCGCCCGGAGCCTCCTGCGCTCCCCGACCCCGTGAGGTTTCCTAGTGCACCTGTCTCCACAGGACCTGTCCGTCAACTCCCCCAGCCCGGCAGACGCCGCCGCCGAGGCCCCCGCTACCGGCGGTCCCCGCGGCAGCGCCCCCTTGGGGGACGCCACCGACCAGCGACCTGCTGGCTGGCGCCAGCTCCTGCGCCGCCTGCGCCGGGACCGGTGGGCCACCGCAGGGGGCGTCGTGATCGTCCTGACCACCCTGGTGGCCCTGACCGCCCCGCTGCTCACCCGGCTGCTGGGCGTGGACCCCTACACCTACAACCTGGACGCCCTGGACCCCGTCGGCCTGCCCCGCGGACCCCTGGGCGGTATCAGCAGCGCCCACCCCTTCGGCGTGGAGCCGCAGACCGGCCGGGACCTGTTCGCGGTGGTGGTGGAGGGCACCCGCACCTCCTTCACCATCGGTCTGGGGGCCACCGTGGTCTCCATGGTCATAGCCGTGGTCCTGGGCCTGAGCGCAGGGTACCTCGGCGGCTGGTGGGACGCGCTCGTCTCCCGCCTGACCGACGTCGTGCTGGGCTTCCCCCACCTGGTGTTCATGATCGCCGTCGCCGCCCTGGTGCCCGCCTCGGCCCCGGACGTGCTGGTGATGATCGGAGTCATCGGGGCCCTGGGCTGGCCCGCTGCCGCCCGCGTCATCCGCAGCCGCACCCTGGCGCTGCGCTCACGCACCTTCGTGCGGGCCTCCCAGGCCATGGGGGCCGGGCACCTGCACGTCCTGGGCGCTCAGGTGCTGCCCAACCTGGTGGGCACGATCATCGTGTTCACCACCCTCTCGATCCCCTCCAAGATCACGGCGGAGGCTGCCCTGTCCTTCCTGGGGGTGGGAGTAGCCCCACCCACACCCTCCTGGGGCCGGTCCATAGGCAACGCCGTGGCCTGGGTGTCCACCGACCCCTGGTACCTGCTCTTCCCCGGAGCCGCGCTGTTCCTGGTAACCCTGGCTTTCAACCTCTTTGGTGACGGCCTGCGTGACGCCCTGGACCCCAGGACCGGTGAGAGCCGGTGAACCGCCTGCACTCACTGCCCTCCCGGCTCCTTCAGGCCCTCCTGGTGCTCGTGGCCGTCACCTTCGTGACCTTCGCGGTGTTCTCCCTGTGGCCCTCGGACCCTGCCGCCCTGGCCTGCGGCAAGCCCTGCACCCCGGAGAACCTGGAGCGGGCCCGGGCCCTCATGGGCTACGACCTGCCCTGGTACACCCAGTTCTGGGAGTACCTGCGCGGCGTGCTCGTGGGGCGCACCTACGGCAGCGGGGCAGCCGCCATCACCTGCTCCGCCCCCTGCCTGGGCTACTCCTTCCGCCTGGCGGCCCCAGTCTCGGAGCTGATCGCCGCCCGCCTACCGGTGACCTTCTCCATCGCGGTGGGCGCCGCCGTCCTGTGGCTGGTGGTAGGGGTGGTAGCCGGCATGGTCTCGGCCCTGCGGCGCGGCTCCCGCCTGGACCGGACCATCATGTCCGGCACGGTCCTGGGCGTCAGCGCCCCCTCCTACCTGCTGGGGCTGCTGGGCATCCTGCTGTTCGGCTTCACCCTGGACGTGGTACCGGTGTCTGGCTACGTGCCCCTCTCCGAGAGCCCCCTGGACTGGGCCTGGCACCTGGTGCTTCCCTGGACCGTCCTGGCGCTGATCTCCGCCGCCGTGTACGCCCGCCTGGTGCGTGGGGAGGTGCTGGAGAACCTGGGTGAGGACTACGTGCGCACGGCCCGCGCCGTCGGCCTGCCCGAGCGGCGGGTGGTGGGCCGCCACGTCCTGCACAACATCAGCCTGCCCCTGCTCACCTTCTTCGCCCTGGACCTGGGCGGGATGCTCGGCGGGGCGGTCATCACGGAACGGGTCTTCTCCATGCAGGGGCTGGGGGCCCTGCTCATCGACGCCGTCGGCAACGTGGACGTGCCGGTGGTTATGGGAGTCACCCTGGTGTCCGCCGCCTTCGTCGTCGTCGCCAACCTGGTGGTGGACGTGTGCGCGGTACTGATCGACCCCCGCGTATGAGCGGCGCCCCCTCGTTTCCCGGCACAGAGCCCCCAGACCTGAGCCTCCCGGCCCCCGGGCCGCGGCAGGACCCGCAGCAGCTGAAGGAGACCAGCATGACCCTCTACCACGCACCGAACCGGCGCACCTTCCTGGCAGGCGGCTCCCTGGGCGCGCTGGCGCTGGGCCTGGCTGCCTGCGGCGCCAACCAGCGCTCCGCCTCCCGGGCGGCCTCCGGCCCCGCCACCGCCGGGGGCACCCTGCGGATCCTGAGCTCCGCTACGGACATCAACTGGGACCCGGCCAGGAGCCAGTCCATGCCGGTGACCTCCCTGGCCCTGGTGCACCGCCGTCTGACCACCTGGCGGCTCACCCCGGGGCAGGAGGTGCGGGTGGTGCCGGACCTGGCCACGGACACCGGCACCGTCTCAGCTGACGGCCTGAGCTGGACCTTCACCCTGAAGCCTGGCCTGCTGCTGGACGACGGCACCCCCATCACCTCCACCCACGTCAGGTACGGGGTGGAGCGCACCTTTGAACCAACCCTCTCCGGGGGCCTCACCTACCACAAGGCCCTGCTGGCCCGGACCGAGGACTACCAGGGGCCCTACGGCGGCCAGCACCTGGACTCCATCGAGACCCCGGACGAGAGCACCATCGTGTTCCACCTCAACCGGCCCTTCGGCGACTGGCCCTGGATCGTGGCCACCCCGGCCTTCGCCCCGGTCCCCCCGGGTGAGGACAAGGACGGCTACAAACGTGCCCCCAAGGCCTCCGGCCCCTACAAGGTGGCTGAGTACCACCAGGGAGCACGCATCACCCTGGCCCGCAACGAGAGGTGGAGCCCCAGCACCGACGACGTGCGCCTGGCCCTGCCCGACACGGTGGTCTTTGAGCTGGGGCAGGACGAGTCCACCTCCTTCCAGCGGCTGCTGGCCGACTCCGGGGACGACCGCCGGGCCTTCTCCGCCGAGCTGGTCTCCGCGGCCCAGCTGGCGCAGGTCTCAGCCAACCCGGCTGCCAAGGACCGCCTGGCCACCTCCGCCGAGGGCGGCCCGCTCACCTACCTGGCCATCAACACGCAGCGCGTGACCGACGTCGAGGCCCGCCGGGCGATCAGCCAGGTGGTGGACAAGGCCGCGGTGGTGGCCGCCCTGGGCGGGGAGCTGGGGGCTATGGCGGCCAGCACCTACATCACCCCCGGCATCCCTGGCCGGGAGCCCTACGACCTCTACCCGGCGGACCCACAGGCCAGGCAGGTGCTGGCAGGCAAGAACCTGCCCGCCCTGACGCTGCTGACCGCCAGCTCCAAGGCAAACCTGGCGGTGGCTGAGGCAGTGGCCCAGTCCCTGAAGGAGGCTGGCCTGAGGGTGACCATCGACCCGGTGGAGCCGGAGGTCTGGACCGAGCGCGCCACCCAGGGCGACGGCTCCACCTACGACCTGGCTATCGGCTCCTGGAACCCGGACTACCCCTCCGCCAACGCCAACCTGCAGCCCCTGTTCGCCTCCACCGAGATAGGCCAGGGCGGCCACAACGTCTCCCGCTACGCCAACGGGGAGGTGGACGCCGCTATCAGGGAGGCGGCCGCGAACCTGGATCCGGAGGCGGCTAAGGCCCAGTGGGCGGAGGTGGACAGGCGGATCGCGCAGGACGCCCCGGTGGTGCCCCTGGCCTACCGGCGCAACTCCTTCCTGCACGGCTCGGGGGTGCGGGACTTCTTCGTGAACGCCTATCCGTCGTACCCCAACTACCTGGTGGTGGGGGTGGGGGCCTGATGGGCGGACAGCAGCCCACGGACCGGCTGGAGCCGGGCCCTGGCGGCAGGGAGGCGAGGCCCGCCCAGGACGACGGCCTGACCCAGGTCGGCCCACCTGCGGCGCTGCGTCTGCGCGGCCTGACCGTCACCTTCGACGGCGCCCCGCGTCCCGCCAGCGCCCAGGTGGACCTGGACCTGCGGCCGGGCCGGGTGCTGGCCCTGGTCGGTGAGTCAGGTTCCGGCAAGTCCGTCACCGCCTTGGGGGCCTTGGGCCTGCTGCCCGCGGCTGCCACGGTCACCGGCAGCGCCCGGGTGCTGGACCCCCGTCAGGCTCCCGGTGCCTCCACCGGTCCGGCGGACCACGGTGCCGGTGCTGCCCGCCGCGCCGCCAGCGCGGAGGCTGCTGGGGCGAGGCAGGGCGGCACAGTTAGAGACCAGGCCCACCTGGAGCTGGTTGGGGCAGACAGGACGGTGCTGGACCAGGTGCGGGGGCGTCTGGTGGGGACCGTGTTCCAGGAGCCCACCACCGCGCTGGACCCCTTGGAGACGGTCTCCGCCCAGGTGGTGGAGGCGGTGCGCGCCCACCGGGGGCCGGACGGAAGCAGGCCTGGTCGCCGGCAGGCCCGGAAACGGGTGCGCGAGCTGTTGCAGCGGGTGGGTCTGGGCGACGGGGAGGTCGTGGAGCGGATAGCCCGCTCCTACCCGCACCAGCTCTCCGGGGGGCAGCTGCAGCGGGTGTGCATCGCCTTGGCGCTGGCCGCAGACCCGCCGGTGCTGATCGCCGACGAGCCCACCACCGCCCTGGACGTGACCGTGCAGGCCGGGATCCTGGACCTGCTGCGCTCCTTGACGCAGGACGGCGTGGCGGTGCTGCTTATCACCCACGACATGGGCGTGGTGGCGGACGTGGCTGACGAGGTGGCGGTCATGCGGCACGGCCAGGTCGTGGAGCGGGGGCCGGTGCGCCACCTGTTCGCCAGCCCCAGCCACCCCTACACCCGGGCGCTGCTGGAGGCGGTGCCACGCCTGGACGCCGTGCGTGAGAGCGTTTCCCTGGGGAGGGTGGCCCGGATTGTGGCCAGTGGGCCGGAGACGGCGGCAGCCGAGGAGTCCCGACAGCACGTTACCGGGGGCCTGGCTGGGAGGCTGTCCGGTGCCAGCCCCGCTCCTGGCCGGGAGGGGGTAGGTGCTGGCCTGGAGCCGGTGGTGGAGGTCCACGGCCTCAACGTCGTCTACCGCAGCCGACGACGTCAGGTGCATGCGGTCCAGGACGTCTCCTTGCACATCGACCCTGGTGAGGTGCTGGGGCTGGTAGGGGAGTCCGGCTCTGGCAAGTCCACCATCGCGGGGACCCTCATGGGCCTGGTGCCCGTGGCCTCCGGCTCGGTGCGGGTCTGCGGGGTGGAGGTGGCCGGTGCCCGCTCCCGGCACCTGCTGCCGGCCCGGCGGGCCACCGGCGTGGTCTACCAGAACCCGGCCTCCGCCCTGAACCCGCGCCGTACCGTGGGAGCCTCCATTGCTGAGCCGCTGGTTCTGCACGCCGGGATGGAGCCGCAGCAGCGGCGTGCACGGGTCCGGGAGCTGTTGGAGGCGGTGCGGCTGCCCGCCCGGATGGCGGACCGCTACCCCCATGAGATGAGTGGCGGGCAGCGTCAGCGGGTGGCTCTGGCCCGGGCCCTGGCGCTGGGGCCGCGCCTGGTGGTGGCGGACGAGCCCACCAGCGCCCTGGACGTCTCCGTGCAGGCGGTGGTGCTTGAGCTGCTGAGCCAGCTGCAGCAGGACCTGGGCTTCGCCTGCCTGTTCGTGTCCCACGACCTGGCCGTGGTGGAGTCGGTAGCCGCACGCACCGTGGTGCTCTCGGCGGGGCGGGTGGTGGAGCAGGGCCCCACCCGGCAGGTGCTGTCCGCGCCGCAGGAGGACTACACGCGCCGCCTGGTGGCGGCGGTGCCGGTCCCGGACCCGGTGCTACAGGCGCAGCGGTGTCGTCTCCGGGGCGGCTGAGAGTCGCGGCTGCCGGGCTGCCGCAGGACGCTGCTTTCGCCGGGGGTGATAGGGCTGCTGTAAGGGACCACTTGGGGGGACTATTGCCTTGACCCATGAGCAGCCACCCCGGGAGGTACCGATGCCACTGGCCACCAACCACCGTTTTGCCCCTGGAGACCTGCCGGTGGAGGGCGGACGCTACCGGCTGCTGGCCAGTGCCGCCTGCCCGTACTGCCGTCGTCTGCTGATAGCGCGCCGCCTGCTGGGCCTCGTGGAGGAGCTGCCGGTGGCCTGGTCCTACGGGCGTGGGGAGGACGGCCACTGGGAGCTCACCGGCCCCGACGGCGAGCCCGGCCTGGACCCGGTCCTGGGAGTGCGCTCCGTGGCGGAGGTGTATGAGCGCACGCCGGGGTACACCCCACCACCAACCGTTCCGGCCCTGGTGGACACCAGCACCGGCCAGGTGGTGTCGGACAGCTCCGGGGACCTGCTCTTCGACCTGGCTACCGCCTGGTGGGACCTGCACACGCCTGGAGCCGCGGACCTGTACCCCATGAACCGGCGCAACTCCACGGACGCCTGGGACGCCTGGACCGAGGAGCACGTGGTCCGGCCCTTCCACCAGGCCACCCACGGTGAGGGCGGCTCAGAGTCGGAGGCTGCTGCCGACGCCCTGCTGCTCGCCTTCGACGTGGTGGACACGGTGCTGGCCCGGGCGACCCACATGGTGGCCAGCCGTGAGGCGGCCCTGACCGTGCGGGACGTGCCCCCCTTGTCCGCGGTGGTCTCCGTGGAGCAGTACCTGTGCGGCTCTGAGCCCTGTGGATCTGACATCCGGCTGTTTACCTTCGTACAGGCCTACGAGTACGGCGGGCGGCAGCGCATCGGCGACGGCGACGCCCCCTCTGTCTCGTTCTGGCCTGCCTTGGCCCGCTGGTTCCGGGCCCTGGAGTCTCGTCCGGGCTGGGTGGGGCCTGAGGAGCGCAGCGCCCTTGGTCTGTGAGTCCTGGTAGCGCTGGCCGGAGCCGCGCGGGGCAGGCAGATGGGTAGCGCTTACCAGGGCCTTTCACCGGTTCCTTGGTGAAAACGATACCGTTTTGCGGGTATTGTGTTACCGCAGGTGTTCCCTGACGCCTGTGGTCGGTCGCCGGATCGGGCGGGCGTCCCTGAGTCTGTCCCGAAAGTGCTGCGATGAAAACGTTGCGTCTTGCGTCCCTGGTTTCACTCTCCGCGATGGTGCTCCTGCCGGTTGGGCTGAGCTCCACCGCGGTTGCCGATGACGCCCCCGCCCCGGCCGCGGTGGAGCCCGCTGCTGATGCGGCTGACCTGCCTCTGCCCGTTACCTCGACGCCGGATGAGCCTGCGCAGGAGGACCCCGCCGTTCCGGAGCCCGACCCGGAGACCCCGGCACCGGCGCCTACAGCGGAACCCGCTCCGGTTCCCGTGCCGGACCCTGCGCCTGTGCCGGACCCGGAGACCCCGGCACCGGCGCCGGACCCGGAGACGCCTGCGCCGGAGCCCGCTCCGGTTCCCGACCCTGCGCCTGCGCCGGAGCCCGCTCCGGTTCCCGACCCGGCACCTGCGCCGGAGCCCGCTCCGGTTCCCGACCCCGTACCGGACCCCGATGTCCAGGTGGTTCCTGCTGACGTCAGTGACAGCAACCGTGGCTCCGCGCCAGAGGGGGCAGGTCGGCCTCAGGAGCAGGGCGCACCTGCTCCTGGCCTGCAGCCCGCCGCTGGCCAGCCAGCGCCGGCTGCTCCCAAGCACAACCTGGCCCAGACCGGCGTGTCAGGGGCTACCGGGCTGATGGCCGCTGCTGTGGCGGCGCTAGGTGGCGTGGTGCTGCACGCCCGTCGTCGAGTCAACGGCTGATTCTGGGGGCATCCGGTGGCTGATCGGATGATGAGTCCCGAGGAGGTCCTGTACCAGGTCGGAAACAACGCTGCCAAGGCCTGGGAGGCCCTGCATTCCGGGCACCGGTGGACCCCTGAGCAGGCCGAGTGGCTGCGCTCGGTGGCAGGAGCCGGGACGGCTGTGGCTGCCCAGGGGGCGACAGCGGCCCCGCGGCCGGTTCCAGCGGCTGCCTCGGCCAATGCCCCCGCTGACGACGCCGCCCCAGCCAGGCCGGTGGAGACCTCCACCGGCTTCGTCGACAACGAGGACACGCGGGTGGTGCCTCATTTCCCGAGGCCGGTTGCCGGTGCCGTCCAGCCAGCGCCGGTGACTGCCTCGGTCAACGCCCCCGTGGGCGGGACCGCCCCTGACAGGATGCGGCCGCAGGCGGCTTCCCCGGCTACGCCCGCACCCCTCTCCTCTCCTGAAGGCTATAAGGAGGCTCCTGCCTGGCCTGTGGGAGGGGCGACGGCGGGCTCCGGGGCCCGGTCTGCACCAAGTGTGGCCGCAGGCAGTGCCGGTGCGTGGAAGCAGCAGCCGCCTAGACGCCGTCCGCTCCTGCGCTGGGTGCTGATCGTCTTGGGGCTGCTGGCTGTGGTGGCCGTAGCCCTGGCATGCGGGTTCTGGCTGTTCGCTGGCGGATCCCAGCCTCAGGACACCCCTAAGGATGCGGGGGCGCAGACGGCGCCCGAAGCCACCAGCGGGGCCACGGCCCCAGCGGTGCAGGCCCCGGCACCACCGGCGGTCCTGCGCGCAGGCTTTGGTTCGTACATCTGCTCGTCCAAGGGGCAGGGGGTGCAGTGCTGGGGTGCGCGCAAGACCGGCGAGAAGGTCCCGCTCGCGCCTGTGGCTGGCCTGGAGGACGTCAAGGTTGTGGCCCTCAGCGTGGGGCGCGGCTTCGCGACCGCCGTGGCTGAGGACGGCACCGTCTACGCCTGGGGTGCCAACGACGTCGGACAGCTTGGGGCCGGAGAGGCCGCCGGCAGCGAGTCGGCGCTGACTGTAGGCACCCTTCCGGGCACGCCCAAGCAGCTGGTCTCCGGCACCGAGCACACCTGTGCCCTGGTGGCGGACGAGGTCTACTGCTTCGGCTCAAACCGCTACGGGCAGGTAGACGGCACCACCTCTAACGGCCCCACGGGAGTCACCCAGGTGCCCGGGGTCTCCGGAGTGGTGCAGATCGGAACCTCCGGCTACGACAGCTGGGCAGCCACCGCTGACGGCATCTGGTCCTGGGGCAACAACAACTGGGGCCAGGTCACTGACGGGGCGGAGAAGGTGGTCCCACCAACCTTCACCGCAGACAGATGAGTACCGTCTAGAGCCAGCTGTCCACACCGTGCCCCTGGCTGCAGGCGGCTCCAGGGGACCTACGCTGCACCCCGGCAACCGAGCCGGGGTGCAGCGCCGTCTGCGCCAGGTGGCTACGCCGTCCTTGTCAGGCAGCGACGCCTCAGCCAGATATCTCAGCCAGATATCTCAGCCAGACAGCTAAGCCAGACGCCGCGCCGGAAACTGAACCTCCACGGGCGCCCGCGGGCCAACGCCGTCTGCGCCCTCAGCGCCCCAGCACCGGGTTGTACAGGAGCCGGTTAGGGGCGGTGGGGCACTCCTCGCCGATCATCATCGGGGCGATCAGCTGGTCCGCCCGCAGGTCCTCCAGGCGGGACACCACCCGCTCCCGCAGGCTCCACGGGTCGATCGTGTTCAGGTAGATCTTGGTGCCGCCCTCAAAGCCGGCCAGGGTGGACACCCGCCACTTCAGGGTCACGCGCCAGGGCATGGGCTGGTCCACGCCCGGGGGCCGGTGGTGCCACTCCTCGTTGCAGGGCACCTGCGCACCGGTGGCCGCGTGCAGCGCGTGCAGCAGGTCAGCGACGGCGTCCACCTCCTCCCGAGCCATCCGCCACGGCTCACAGGTGGCGGAGGCGGAGTACACCTCCAGCGTGGGGTAGCGGTGCCCGAAGCCCGCGAAGGCCACCGCGTGCTCGTTGGCCGCCACCAGCAGGTTGTTGTAGGCGGCGTAGTCCACCCCCATCTCGTTGTACAGGTTCGGGTTGGCCCGCACCCGCGCCAGCTCCAGCTCGCTGGTCACCCCCCGCTCGTCAATACCCACCAGCTGCTTGTGCAGGTGGTCGAAGGACGCCCCCGCCGGGCGCAGCCAGTTCTGGAACACCGCCACGTAGCGCACCCAGCGGTTCGCCGCGTACAGGTCCACCATCGACTCCACCGCCAGGCGCGTGTACGCCCGGTGCTCCGCCACCGTGAGCGTGCCCGAGGAGGCCAGGCAGGAGGTGTCGACGGCGTCGTCAGTCACGTGGCGGCGGCTGATGATCACGTCATGGCCGCCCGCGAAGAAGCCCGCCAGGTACGCGCGCCGTGCCGCCTCCCCCATGGTGTCCCAGCTGTCCGGGTCCGCCCCGGCGGCCCGCAGCTTGGCGCGGGCGACCTGGGCAACGTGCGCCGCCCCGGCCGGGTCCGCCAGGTAGGCCTCCAGGCGCTCCCGGGCGGCGTCGGGCACCTCATAGCCGTGGTTGGCGTGCCAGTAGGTGAAGGGCAGGATCTCAAAGAGGTTCGGCACCCGCCTGAACTCCGCCACCCGGTCGAACAGCGCGGAGGCGGGCACGGCATCCAGCCGCTCGAAGCCTGCCGCCGGGTTGCCCGGCTCCCGCAGCACCAGGCGGGACTTCTCCGGCGGGGTCTCCAGGTAGCGCTCCGCGCAGAAGGCGCACAGCCGGGTGCGGTCGGCGCCGGTCAGGGGGCGCACGTCCGTGGGCGGCTGGGACACGGGGCGGTGGCCGCGGCCGGGCACGGTCCACACCTCGGTGCCGGTCATCGGGTTGACCTGCTTGACGGTCCCGTCCGCCATACGGGTCAGGGGCGCAGGACCAGGAGCGTAGGGCATCAGCGGCAAGGACGGCATAGCCACATTGTGGCTCCCTGCCCCCGCCCTTGCCCGGCATACCGTCCTGGGCGTGTGGCCGGGTCCGTGCGCCAGAGGTGGCAGGCTGCCGCTCAGTGCACGGCGCTGGCGGTAACCGCGCTGACCACCGCGGTGTAGACGGCGTCGATCACCTTCTTGACCGCCCGGGCCACGACGTCGTCCAGCGTGCCAGGCTGCGGGCCGCCGGGGCGGACCCGCTCCGGCTCAGGCAGCATCGGTGCTGGTCTCCTGGTGCCGCAGGGGAGTACGTGCGGCGTCGTCAGCCCCCGCAGGTAGGCTGCGGTACCGGATCCCTGCAGAAGGAGCGTTGATGGAGTCCACTTTCGTGTCCCTCCTGTGCATCGTGGGCGTGGCCTTCCTGGCTCCGCTGATCTCCTGGCTGGTGCCCAGGCGGCTGCTGCCGGAGGCGGTGCTGCTGATTATCGGCGGCATGCTGATCGGCCAGCACGGCCTGGGGCTGGCCACCGAGACCGACTCCATCGAGTTCCTCCACGAGCTGGGGCTGGCCTTCCTGTTCCTCATGGCGGGCTACGAGATTGACGTCAACGAGCTGCGCGGCGTCGGCGGGCACCACGCCATGGGGGCCTGGCTGCTGTCCCTGCTGGCGGCCTTCGGGGCGGTGGTGCTGATCGGCCCGGCAGGCGGGGCCTTCTCCACCAACGGCATCGCGATCGCTATCGCCATGACCTCTACAGCTATCGGCACCCTCCTGCCGATCCTGCGCGAGCGGGGGCTGCTGCCCACCACGGTGGGGGCGGCCATCCTCAACCACGGGGCGGTGGGGGAGGTCGGTCCGGTGCTGCTCATGGCCCTGCTGCTGGGGACCCGTTCCACCACCACCAGCCTGGTGATCCTCCTGGCCTTTGCGGTCATCACCCTGCTGATCGTGCGCTTCACGACCCGGGTCAAGCAGGTGGGGCACCGGCTCGTGGAGGCGATCCACCTGGGCGGCTCCACCACCGCCCAGACCACGGTGCGGCTCACGGTGCTGCTGCTGGTGGGCTTGTGCACTTTGGCGGCGGTGTTCAGGCTGGACGTGGTGCTGGGGGCCTTCGCGGCTGGGTTCGTGGTGCGCCACGCCCTGCCGGACGGCAACAAGGAGTACGAGGAGAAGATTGAGGGCCTGGCCTACGGGTTCTTCATCCCCGTGTTCTTCGTGACCTCCGGGATGGGCATCGCGGTGGAGCTCACGCGCCGCTCCCTGATCGGGCTGGGGGTGTTCTTCCTGCTGCTGGTCCTGGTGCGCGGGGTGCCCGTGTGGCTGTCCTCCTGGGCGGAGCGACGGCGGGACGGCTCGCGGGCCTTCAGTATGCGCGAGTGCCTGGAGATCGCCACCTACTCGACGACGGCGCTGCCCATCATCGTGGCCGTCACGCAGGTGGCGGTCGACGCCGGGGCCATGGTGGAGGAGGCTGCGGCCACCTTCGTGCTGGCCGGTGTGCTCAGCGTGGTGGTCATGCCCGCCCTGGGCCTGGCCTTCAGCCCTGACCGAGGGCAGGAGGCTGCTGCGGGGGCAGAGGCGGCCACTGCTGTGGGCGCGGAGTCGGCTGGCGTGCTGCCGGAGGCCGCCGGGGGCCGGGGGGCCGGGGCAGCAGCCGGGTCCGGGGCGTCAGGTGGCACGGTGGCGATGACGGCGCAGGCCGCCGGGCGCGGGGAGCGGACGCCGCCGGGCGCCTATGATGGCGGTCCTTTCACCGACCGCGGCACTGGCCCGGGAGAGCAGGCTGGGGCCAGCGGAGGGAGCATCCTGGTGACCGGGGACGGCCGGGGGGCTGCTGCGGCCGCCCCGGAGCCGCTGGGGAGTGCCGTGACCGGTCTCCCGGTGGGGGAGGCGGGAGCGCTTCCAGGACCGGTGGGCCCTGGTGGCCGGGGGGCTGGTGCTGGTGCGGGGGCTGCTGGTAGCGGTCACCGCCTGCGCCGTCGTCTCTCCGGCGGTGCCCGCCTGGGGGTGGACGCCCTGACGCGCCACGGCCTGTCCCCGGAGGAGGCCCGGGCGCTGGCCGAGCGGCTGGCCCGCATCCAGGTGGAGCGGGCCATGTGGCGTGACCACCTGCGCACCCAGCTGCGTTCGGAGCTGCGGGGGCGCGGCGGACGGCGGCGACGTCGGCGCTGAACCGGCTGTAGTGCCGGGTACCGGGGTGCGGGCACGGCTAGGGCGTGGCTGGGTGCTTGGTCCGCTGCAGGACCGTGATTCCGCGCTCCACAGGCGCCGCAGCGCGCGGGGTGTTCACCCGGCAGGCCCGCCCGGGGAGCAGGGGCGCGGAAGTGGGTGAGCCTTGAGGCGCGGGCAGCGAGGTCCGCTGCAGCACCAAAGGAGAACCAAGATGAGACACGCTCTACGCACCCTGTACGCCTCCTTGACCCTCACCCGGGGCGCCCCCTCACCCAGCAGCCTCCTGCCTGTGACCGGGCGGACTGTAGGAAGGGCGGCCCCGGACGGCGAGGCGGGCATGGCCACCGCTGAGTACGCCGTCGGCACCCTGGCGGCGGCCGCCTTCGCCGGGCTGCTGCTAGCCATCATGCGCGGCGGTGGCCCGACGGCACTGCTCAACGCCCTCATCAGCTCGGCACTGTCCAACCCGTGATGAGGCTGCTACCAGGCAGCAGGAGAGCAGGGAGCCTGGGGGCGTCGTCGGCTGCTGCTTCAGGGCCCCGGCCGACGACGGCGCGCCGCCGCCTGCTGCAAGTGAGTCTGTGCGCGGCGCGCCCCCGCTCCGCGCCTCCGTCCGTCCAGCAGGTTCCGCTAGCCGGAGAGCCCCCGGCAGCTGTGCCTGCCTCTAACGACCGTGGGCGTGCGGTCGCGTCTGAGGTCCGTGAGGCGGGTAGGGAGACCGAGGCGGAGGCTGGGCCTCACGGGCCGGAGGCGCACGGATGCGCGGCTGCGGGGACTGTGGGCCTTCAGGCGGGTAGCGCACCCGGGGAGGAGACCGGGGTTATAGCCCAGCCAGTCTGCGGTACGGCCGTGCGGGAGGGGTGGGCACTGCGGGAGGAGCGTCGGGCGGAGGCGGGCATGGTCACTGCCGAGCTGGCCTTGGCGGTCCCCAGCGTGGTGCTGGTCCTGATGCTGGTACTGGTCGCCGCCAGCGCCGGTCTGACCCAGCTGCGGGTCGCTGACGCCGCCCGCTCCGCTGCCCGGCAGGCCGCCCGGGGCCAAGGCGACGTCGTGGCAGCTGCCCAGCAGGTGGGCGGGCCGGTGAGCGTATCGGTTGAGGCAGGCGAGCTGACCTGTGTGCGGGCCAGCCGTCCGGTGCCCGGGCCGCTGGGTGGGCTGGGCCTGGTCGCTTCCGCCCGGGCCTGTGCCTACACCGAGCCCACGGGTGACGGCGGGGCTCGGCCATGATTGCGGCGGTTCGGGCCGTGTGTGTGGCTGCCCTGGTCCAAGGTGTAGGCCGATATGCCTGTGTCTGCACCGAGCCCACGGGTGACGGCGGGGCTCGGCCATGATTGCGGCGGTTCGGGCCGTGTGTGTGGCTGCCCTGGTCCAAGGTGTAGGCCGATATGCCTGTGTCTGCACCGAGCCCACGGGTGACGGCGGGGCCCGGCCGTGAGCGCGGCGGTCTGGGTGGCGCTCACGGCTGGTCTGCTCCAGGGAACGGGCCTTGCAGGTCGCTGGGGGCACAGCGGCGGGTGGCCGGGGCTGCTGGCTGCGGCCAGGCCCCCGCGTCGGGATCACGCTGGCGGCGTGGCCTCAGGAGGAACCGCGTGGTGCCTTGAGGAACCGGCCGGGGGTGCGCGGAGCAGGAAGCAGGGTGGCCGTGGCCCTGGCGGGCCACTGGCGCAGGAGACGGGCTCCGGGACGGTGCTGGCGCTCGCGGTGATCGCGGTGCTCCTGTCGATGGGGCTGCTGGTGGTCGGGCTGGTGCAGGCGCAGGCCGCGCGCTCGCGCGCCCAGGCGGGGGCGGACCTGGCGGCCTTGGCGGGGGCGACGGCGCTCAGCTCCGTCGTCGCCCCCGGGGACCCCTGCGCTGTGGCCGGGAAGGTGGCCACCGCCAACCAGGTGGAGCTGACTGGCTGCAGCATTGCCGGGGAGGACGTGACCGTACAGGTGGAGGCGCAGGCGCGGGTCCTGGGCCTGCCCAGGGTCGCCGTCGGCTCAGCACGGGCCGGTCCCGCCGACACCCCCTAGCCCCACCTCTCTCTCGCGAGACCGGGACATATGGCTCACGAGACCGGTAAGGGTTGCCTAAGTTGATGGGGTGTGGCGCGAGAGGCTGGAGATGGCGGCGCACCCAGGTCCCTGCGGTCGGACACCGCAGGTCGCCTCCACTTGTGCATTTCGGCGTGAGTGGTGCGGTATTCCGGCACCACTCACGCCGAAATGCACCAGTCGGGGTGGGATGGGCACGCCCCGCCACACCCAGGTCACTGGACGTAGGGCGGCCACTCGCCCTTGTGGACCACCTGGTTGGAGTCGTCCTCCCACTCAAAGACGGACACGGACCGGCCGCTGGCCACGTCATTGCTCTCCCCGTCCTTGGGCCAGGTGTAGGTCACCTGGATCTCGTCGTCGTCGATCCGGGAGACCTGGGGGAGGAAGCCGATGGACTTCTCGGAGGTGACCCCCACGTACTGCCCGTCGTGGAAGAGCATGATCTGGTAGGGGGAGGAGGCGGTCCCGCCCTTGATCCCCAGAACCACCCAGGAAAGCTCCGCGCACTGGTCGTAGGTGGAGGTGTCTGCACCCTCCAGGTTCCACTGCCACCCCTCGTCCTCACCAAAGGTGGCTACCTCTCCGCCCCACCTCGCCACGGCCTCGGCGCCGGTCATGCCGGAGCAGTCGTCGTCGGACGGCGGGCGGGTGGCCTCCCCTAGGGTGGCGGGGGCGGGAGTGGCTGCCTGGGTCGGGGCGTCGGGGGCCGAGGTGACGGCGGGCGCCTCAGCGGACATCGTGCCGGGCGCTCCCGCGGTACTGGTGCCGCTTGGGGTGGCACCTCCTCCGCAGGCGGCGAGGGACAGGGCAAGTAGCAGGGTGGCGGGGGCGGCAAGGTGACGTGACATGACAGCTCCTTCCGGCAGGGCCAGACAACAGGGACCTAGATGTGAGTACGCTCACTACTGTAGGGGCTTGAAGGTGGATGCCGGAACCCCATCCTCCTTTCAAAGGTGTAACCAGGTCCGCCGTCCCTCGTCTCCACTTGTGCATTTCGGCGCGAGTGGTGCCGAAATACCGCACCACTCGCGCCGAAATGCACAAGTCAGGGGCTTGGGTGGCCCGTCAGGCTCCTCTCGAGCCTGACGAAGTCCATCAGCAGGCACTCGGCGGTAGCCACACCGTAGACCGGGCACTCCACATGCACCACCGACAGGCCCCACCACGCCTGCACCGTGCCCAACACCTCCACCAGCTCAGCGCCGCTCTCCAGCCACTCCCCATACGCGCACCCCACCCCAGCCATGCGGCCCCGGCTCCCGGTCGCCCACCATGCGGCTGCAAGCCAGCGCGCCCCGCCGTCGCCAAGTCACCCCGCACCTCAGCCACACACTATGACCACAGGCGCCCACTCCTGCCCATCCACCGTCAGAACGGGGGAACACCAACGACGTCGCCGCCGCCTCCGGGCTAGGGGCGCGCTCTAATCCTCCGCCAGTGACAGTCCTGCAGGCCCCTCACTCCGACAGCGAGGCGTAAGGCAGCGCCCAGGCCCGCGAGGACTCGATGCGCACCTGCACGGCTGAGCCCTCGGCGTGGATCGCGTCCACGTCCGGGTCCGACTCCACGCACAGCAGCGTCCCCGAGGCGGTCTCCACCTCGTACTCCACGTGGTCGCCGTAGAACACCGCGGAAACCACCCGGCCCTGGTCGCCGTCGAGCTCCTGCGAGCTCCCAGCCGCGGCTGCGCCCAGCCGCAGGGACTCAGGCCGCACCACCACCGTCACGGCGTCACCCTCACGGACCTCCTGGTGGCTGGGAACCTGCACCTGCTGCCCCAGCAGGGACACCTGGCACCTGCCGTCAGCCACCGCCCCCGCCGTCGCCTCCAGGAAGTTGGCCCGGCCGATGAAGTCCGCCACGAACACGGTGGCAGGCCGCCGGTAGAGGTCCTCGGGCGTCGCCACCTGCTCGATCCGGCCCTGGTTCATGACCACGATCCGGTCGGACATGGTCATGGCCTCCGCCTGGTCGTGCGTGACGTAGATGGAGGTGATGCCCATGCGCTGCTGCAGGCGGCGGATCTCCAGCCGCATGCGCACGCGCAGCTTGGCGTCCAGGTTGGACAGGGGCTCGTCAAAGAGCAGCACCTTGGGGCGCATCACCATGGCACGGGCCAGGGCCACGCGCTGCTGCTGGCCGCCGGAGAGCTCGTTGGGGGCGCGGTCCGCGAGCGCCGTCAGGTTCATGGAGGTCAGGGCCACCTTGACCTGCTCGTCTATCTCCGCGGCAGGCAGCTTGCGCAGCTTGAGCCCGTAGGCCACGTTGTCGCGCACGCTCAGGTGCGGGAACAGGGCGTAGGACTGGAACACCATGGACATGGGGCGCTTGTTCGGGGGCAGGGAGACCATGTCCTCCCCGTCCAGGACCACCCGCCCGGAGGTGGTGTCCTCAAAGCCTGCGATCATGCGCAGGGTGGTGGTCTTGCCGCAGCCGGAAGGGCCCAGGAAGGTGATGAACTCGCCGGGGGCGATGTCCAGGTTTACGCCCTGCACCGCGTGCACGTCCTTGCCCCGGTTGGAGAAGGTCTTGAAGACGTCCTGCAGCTGGAGGTGCCCGCTGGTGGCGACGGCGTCGGTGCTCTGGGGGCTGGTCTGGGTGCTCATGCTCGGGTCCTTGGGTGCGGTGGCGGTGGGGGTGGAGGTGGGGCGTCCGGGGCGGGTGGTGTCTCCGGTGTCTCCGGCGGCTTGGGTGCTCACAGTGAGGCTCCTGTCCGCACGGAGCGGTCCTTGACGACCAGGTTCATCAGGCCGGTCACCGACAGCACGATCACGATCAGGATCACGCAGAAGGCGAAGGCGTTGCCGAAGCGCCCGGCGTCCACCTCGGACAGGATCTGGGAGGTCATGATCTTGGTGTGCGGCGTGGTGATGAAGATGATGGGGGACAGCGTCGTCATGGAGCGGGAGAAGGCGTAGGTCAGGCCTGCCAGGAAGGCGGGGCGGATCAGCGGCAGGGTCACCCGCCGGAAGGTCGCCAGGCCGGAGGCCCCCAGGGAGGTGGAGGCCTCGTCAATGGCCTTGTCGATCTGCTGCAGGCTGGCCACGCCTGAACGCTGCCCGGCTGGCGTGGAGCGGGCCACGTAGACCATCACGATGGCGATCGCCCCGCCCGCCACGGCCCCGCCACCAGCCAGCGCCGGGACCACGTTCACCCCGAACAGGGCCACGGGCACGTTGTAGGTGACCAGGTAGCCGATGCCGATCACGGTTCCGGGCACCGCCAGTCCCAGCATCCCCACGAAGTCCATGATGGCGGCGCCCCGGCGCAGCCGCACCACCACCAGCCAGGCGATCACCATGCCCAGGACCCCGGCGACCGGGGTGGCGGCCAGGGCCAGGAGTGTGGTGTCCACCATGGCGTCGTTGCCGATGCCGGAGAGGATGTACTCGAAGTGCCGCAGCGTGAAGCTGTTGTTCACGCCCAGGATCTCCACGAAGGCCCCCACCAGCACGGCGGCGTAGACCGTGACCACCAGGCCCAGGACCGCCACCGCCAGGGCCAGCAGCGGCACCCGGGTGCGGTTGTCGCGCACCGGCTTGAAGCTGCCTGCGGGCTTGCCGGTGACGGTGACCGTGGAGGAGCGGTTGGACCAGTAGCGCTGCAGCAGGAACACCAGCAGCGAGGGCACCAGCAGCACCAGGGAGTAGGCGGCGCCCGCCGCGGTGTTGTACTCGCCGGTGATAGCGATGTAGGCGCGCGAGGCCAGGACCGTGTAGTCGCCCCCGATCACCAGGGGGTTGGCCAGGTCAGCGATCGCCTCCACGAACAGCAGCAGGAAGGAGGCGGCGATGCCGGGCACCACCATCGGCAGGGTGACGGTGCGGAAGATCGTCCAGCGGCTCGCCCCCAGCGAGGAGGCCGCCTCCTCCATGGCGGGGTCCAGGCTGCGGAACATGCCCAGCAGGTTCATGTAGGCCACGGGGAAGAAGGACAGGGTGAGCACCAGGGTCAGGCCGGGCAGGCCGTAGATGTTCCACTGCTGCCCCAGCATCTGGGTGGAGATGATGCCGTTGCGCCCGAACAGGGTGATGGAGGCCGTGGCCACCGCGAAGGGCGGGGAGACGATCGGCATCAGGCAGATCAGGTGGAACAGCTTCTTGCCGCGGAAGGCCACACGCGCCTGGATGTAGGCCAGCACGAAGCCTACGAGGGTCCCGGCCGCTCCTACCACGGCGCCCAGCACCAGGGTGTTGAGCATGATGGCCCGGTTGGTCCTGGAGGTGAGCAGGTCGCCTAGCACCTCCAGGCCGCCTGCGGTGAAGGCCTCCGCGAGGATGCGGATCAGGGGCAGGCCCACCAGCATCAGCAGCAGCAGGACGACGACGGCGGTGATGGTCAAGGTCACCGGGTCCTGGCGGACCTTAGTACGGGTGCGGGTACGTGGCTGGGGGGTGCTCGCGGCCACGGTGGCGGGGGCGGACATGGGACCTCTCAGATCTGGCTGGGGGAGGTGGGTGGCTGGGTCTCTGGCTGCGGGGGCGACGTCGGGGCCCGCGGTGGTGGCGGGGGCCGGACGGTGCCCGGTGGGCAGGTGGCGGAGATGAGGTAATGGCGCTGAGGACCGGCGCTGACGGGGCCTGATGGTGGCAGGGCTTGACGCTGACACGGCCTGATGGCGGCGGGACGCCGGTGGCCGAGGGCAGGGCTGGGGCCTGGGTCGCTGTGGCGCTCCAGGCCCCAGCCCTCCGCCGTCGATCCGTGTGTTACTCCTTGGGCTTGGCGGCGATCTCGTCGTCGAAGCGCTTGGTGAGGTTCGGCTTGGCCTCTGAGGCCTTGGCGAAGTCGTAGTCCACCAGGGTCAGGGAGTCGAGCCGGACCATCTTGTCGGACACGTTGGCCTGGGGGTGGGTCAGGGCCTGGTAGGCGCCCACGGTCTGCCCGATGTTCTGGGCCTCGGTGGAGATCGCGAAGTCGATGTACTGCTGGGCGGCGCTCTTGTGCTTGGAGCCGGCTACCAGCCCCACGCCACCTACCTCGTAGCCGGTCCCCTCCTGGGGGAAGGACACCACCAGGTCGGTCATGCCCTCCTCCTGGTACTTCACGCAGTCGTGGGAGAAGACCAGGCCGACGGCGGCCTCACCCCGCCCGGCGATCTGGCCGGGGGCCGTGCCGGACTTGGAGTACTGCAGGACGTTGCCGTGCATCTGCTTCATGTAGTCCAGGCCGGCGTCCTCCCCGTCCAGGCGGGTCACCTGGGTCCACAGGGTGGTGAAGGCGGTGCCGGAGGTGGAGGGGTGGGCCGTGGAGATCTGGCCCTTGAGCTTGGGGTCCAGCAGGTCGTCCCAGGAGTCAGGCACCTCCACCCCCAGCTTGTCCAGCGCGGACTTGTTGGAGCAGAAGCCCAGGGCGCCGATGTACACGCCGGTCCAGTTGCCGGAGGCGTCCTTGTACTTGTCCGGGATCGCGGCGGCCTCCGGGGAGGAGTAGGCCTCCAGCAGCCCCTGGTTGACGGCCTCGCCGTAGCCGTCCACGGGGCCGCCGTGCCAGACGTCGAACTCCGGGTTGGACTTGGCGGAGGCCAGGCGGGCGACGGTCTCACCGGAGGACAGGCGCACGTAGGTGGCCTTGATGCCGGTCTTCTTGGTGAAGGCGTCGGTCCAGGCCTGGCACAGGTCCTCCATGGCGCCGCAGGCCACCGTGATGGAGTCCCCGGCACCGGCCTCACCTCCGCCTCCGGTGCCAGAGCTGTTAGAGGGGGTGCCGGCACAGGCGGACAGGAGCAGGCTCACGGTGGCCGCCCCGGACAGTAGAACGCCGACCTTGCGGTTGGTGAACATGGGTGGGGACCTTTCGGTTGCGGGACGCCACATTGCGTCGACCACTGCCCATGATGCGCGAAGAAAGTGACCTGCGGCACCAATTGTCTGTGACGGTCTGTGACAGTTCTGTTATAGATGGGGGTGTGGTGCTCTGTTCTGGGACGTTGAGCCTGGTGCAGGGGCTGCCGCGCCTGGTCTCTTGCACGCGGGCTGGCTGCCTCTGGCCTGCCCCCACGGGCTCACAGCACCGGCATGGTGTAGCCACGGCCCCGGATCGCCAGCACCAGCTCCCCCGACACCTCCCGCCGCTCCAGGTGACGGCGCAGCCGGTACACCGTGGCGCGCACCATCTCCTTGCCCCCGGCCCGCTCCGCCGTCTCCCACACGGCGTTCAGCAGGTCCGGCCACTCCAGCACCGTGCCCGCGTGCCGGGCCAGCACCGCCAGCAGCCGCACCTCCGTGTCCGGCAGGGGCACCGCCACCCCCTGCCAGGTCACCTCCCCGGTCGAGGGCACCACCCGCAGCGGCCCGTTCACGACGACGTCGCCCGCCGTCGTGCCAGAACGACGCAGCACCGCGCTGGCCCGCAGCGCCAGCTCACGCGGAGAGAAGGGCTTGGTCACGTAGTCGTCCGCCCCAGCCTCCAGGCCGGCGATGCGGTCCTCCTCGTCCCCCAAGGCCGTGAGCAGGATGATCGGCACGTCCGAGGTGGCCCGGACGCGGCGGCACAGCTCCACACCCCCCAGGTCCGGCAGCATCACGTCCAGCACCACCAGGTCGATCTGCCGGGAGCGGAGCAGCTCCCAAGCCTCCTCCGCGGTCCCGGCGCTCAAGCAGGTAAAGGACTGCGTCTCCAAGGCGAAGGTGACGATGTAGCGCATCTGGGGCTCGTCGTCGACCACGAGCGCCACCGGCTGACCCGGCGCGATCGCCTCCATGTGCCACCTCCTGCCTGAGAGCCCTGACCCTATTGTGTCCGCTGCGAGCCTGCCTGTGGGCCGGGATGTGGACCCGGCTGCGCAGGCCCCGGCGGCTCCTGTCCCGAGCGGACCGGGCCGCGCACCGGCAACGACAGGTAGATCGTGGTGCCCCGCGCCGTCATGGTGTCGATCAGCACCTCACCACCGTGCAGGCCCATGACCTGGCGGGTGATGACCATGCCCAGGCCCACGCCCCGGCTGGCTGGCGCGTCCAGGGAGTTCTCCGAGCTGTACGGGGTGAACAGGGAGCGCTTCTGCTCCACGGTCATGCCGCTGCCGTCGTCGGAGACCGCCACCAGGGCGGTATCGTCCGCACAGCTGACACTCACCGTGACCGTGGCCTGCTCTCCCGCGTGCCGCACCGAGTTGGTGACCGTGTTCGCTATCGCCTGCCGCAGCAGACGGGCGTCCGCCACGATCCGCACCGGCGCCCCGTGAGCCTCCAGCCGGATCGGCACCGGGCTGGAACGGCGCATCTCCTGCACCAGCGTGCGCACCAGGGCGCGCAGCTCCACCTTGCCCAGGTGCAGGGAGAACAGCTCATGGTCCAGGCGGGCCTGGGTCAGGAAGTCCTCCGCCATGCCGATGGCCTGCTCACAGTTCTCAATAATCGTGGTCACGAAGCGGCGCTGCACGTCATTGAGCTCGCCGGGGGTCTCCTCCGCCAGCAGCTCGGCCGAGCCTCGGATCAAGGACAGGGGCGTGCGGATCTCGTGGGCCAGGACGTCACGTGGGGTGGAGCGCTCGCGGGCCTGGCTGCGCAGCTGCTCCGCCTCGGTGCGGGCGATGGACACCTGGCGGCGCTGTTGCACGGCGGCGGCGGTGGCGGCGAGGAGCAGCAGGGCCAGGAGCAGGGTCAGGCTGGTGGTGATCTCAGGGCTCATGGCGTCTGGGGTGGTCCGCTGGGGCTGGCACGGGCGGGGCTGGACGTGGTGGGCAGCTGCAGGACGGGCTGCGGTCGCATAGGGGGCTGTGGAGGTGAGGCTGGGCCAGGCCCGCGGCTTTCATGGGCCCAGGCTATCGAGGAGCTTGCTGATGCAGTGGCTGAGGCGGGGGGGGGCTGGCACGCCCTGGGTTTTGTCACTGGCGGAGGGTTAGCAGCTGGTTCGCGCGGTGTGCCTGGTGGGGGAGTGTTGGGATTGCAACGATCTACTGGTCGGTGGTCGGGGGCGGGGTGGTGCTAGCCCTCCGCCAGTGACAGCTTTCCCAGGAGCGCGAGCCGCGGCGGCGCGCTGACTAGCCCCAGGCGCGGGGGTCAGGGCTGGGGCGCGGCCTCCAGCAGGAGGGACAGCAGCACGGCGGCCCCGGCCTTGTCCAAGGGCTCGTTGTTGTTGCCGCACTTGGGGGACTGCACGCATGAGGGGCAGCCAGCCGCGCAGCCGCACTGCTCCAGGACGTCTAGGGTGGCGCGCAGCCAGCGAGCCCCGGCCCGGTAGCCGCGCTCCGCGAATCCGGCTCCACCGGCGTGGCCGTCGTGCACGAACACGGTGGGGCTCAGGGTGTCCGGGTGCAGCGCGGTGGACAGGCCGCCGATGTCCCAGCGGTCACAGGTGGCGAGCAGGGGCAGCATCCCGATGGCGGCGTGCTCGGCGGCGTGCAGGGCCCCAGGGAGGCGGTCTGGGGTGAGTCCCACCGCCTGGCACTGCTCGGTGGTGATGGTCCACCACACGGCGGAGGTGGGCATCTTGTGCTCGGGCAGCTCCAGGGGCTGCTGGGACACCACCTCCCAGCCGGGTGGCCGCAGCTGCATGAAGCCCGTCACCTGGCTGGTGACCTCCACCGAGCCGAAGGCCCAGGTCACCTCGCGACCCCACTCCTGGCGTTCACGTTCGGCCAGGACCCGCACGGTCGACTGGGTCCGGGCGCGGGTGCGGTACCCCAGGGCGGGGCGCTCACGGACCAGCGCAGCCTGGGGCGTGAGCTCCTCGACCAGCAGCACCCGGCCCTGGTGGACGTACACGGCCCCTGGGTGCACGGTGGCGTCGGCCCGCGACCCGTCCACGGTGCCGATAACCGTGCCGGTGGCGGCCTCCACGATGGGCACGTCCGGTGGACCCTCCCCGCGCAGGCTGGTGAGGTCCTGCGCCCGGCCGGGCAGGGCGGTGTTCCAGTACCAGCCGGTGGGGCGGCGTCGTAGTGCCCCGCGTGCGGCCAGGTCCGCCAGCAGGGAGCTGTCGGGCAGGCCGAACAGGGGCAGGTCGCTGTCCTGCAGCGGGTACTCGGAGGCGGCGGCGCACAGGTGCGGGGCGAGTACGTAGGGGTTGGCCGGGTCGAACACGGTGGCTTCCGGGCCAGCGAAGACCTCCTGGGGGTGGTGCACCAGGTAGGCGTCCAGGGGGTTGTCGCTGGCGATCAGGACGGCGACGCCGGGGGCACCGGCGCGTCCGGCACGCCCGGCCTGCTGGCCCAGGCTCACGCGGGTGCCAGGCCACCCGGCGATGATGACGGCGTCCAGGCCGGTGACGTCGATGCCGAGCTCTAGGGCGTTGGTGGTGGCCAGGGCCCGCAGGCTCCCGTCGCGCAGGCCGGTCTCCAGGGCGCGGCGCTCCTCGGGCAGGTAGCCGCCCCGGTAGGCGGCGACGGCGTCCATGAGCCGGGGCTCGCTGCGGGAGAGCAGCTCCCGGGTGTGCTCGGCCACCACCTCCGCGCTGCGTCGGGAGCGTACGAATACCAGGGCCCGGGCCCCCACGGTGAGCAGGTCGGTGAGCAGCTCGGCGGCCTCGGTGACGGCGGAGCGGCGCTCTGCAGGGTCGGCGTCCTGGCTGTCAGGCAGCGGTGGCCGGGCAGGCAGCGAGTCGGGAGAGCCAGGTTGGTGAGGGGTGGCGGCAGCTGCGTTCGCGGCGTCGAGGGCCGTGGGGGCGCTGGCAGGCGGCCCCTGACCGGCTCGGGGGACAGGGGCCTGGGCTACGACTTGTTCGGGCGGGCAGCCGTGCCCAGGGGACGGGCGGGGCTCGGTGAGGTGGTCTGGGGCCGCACTGGCCTGCTGGCGGGCTGAGGTGCCTGGCGAGTGTCCCGGTGCCGGGTCGGGGCAGTCTCCAAGCGCTGTTCCCCACAGGTCCCAGGGGTCCTTGAGTGCAGGCTGCCACAGGGCCAGGGTCTGCTCGCCGCGCGGGGAGGCGTCGTCGGTGACAGCGGTGACCTGCTCGGGGGCGACGCCGATCAGCCGGGCGGCGGTCAGGGCCGGTTCGGCGGCGGTGGCGGAGGCGCACAGGACAGTAGGCCCAGGCGAGTCTGGTTGCAGACGGCGGGCCAGGCGCAGCAGGCGGCGCAGTACCAGGGCCACGTGCGCGCCCAGCACGCCCCGGTAGGCGTGGCACTCATCCACCACCACGTACCGCAGGGAGCGCAGCAGCCTGGCCCAGCGCTCATGGCCGGGCAGCAGGGAGAAGTGCAGGAAGTCAGGGTTTGTCAGGACGACGTCGGCGTGGGCGCGCACCCAGTCCCGCTCCGGCAGTGGGGTGTCGCCGTCGCAGGTGCCGGTGAGGACGGTGCGTGGGGCGCCGTCGCCCTGTACCGCCTCGATCTCACTGACCAGGCGGGCCAGCGCGGCGGCCTGGTCGGCGGCCAGGGCCTTGGTGGGGGAGAGGTACAAGGTGGTGGGGCGGCGGCCGTGCTGGCTGATGCGGGTGCTGACGGCGTTGGCGCGCTGTGCGGCCAGGACCGCGGAGAGTGCGGGCAGCCAGGCGGCCAGAGACTTGCCGGAGCCTGTTCCGGTGGCGATCACCGTGTGACGGCCAGCGTGCAGGGACTCCGCGGCGGCGGCCTGGTGGGTCCAGGGGGCGCCGATGCCCAGGTGCTGGTAGGCGCGGACCAGGGCCGGGTCCGCCCAGGCGGGCCAGCTGGTGGTCCGGCCGGGGCGGGCGGGTGTGCGTTCCAGGTGGATGAGCCTGCCGTCACGCGCGCCGATGCTGGTCAGGACCTCGGTGAGGTCCCGAGCGGAGGCGTGTGGCAGGTCGGTCATGGGGCCAGTGTGCCGCAGGGATCTGACAGGAACGGTCCCGCCTCTGCCTGCACCTAACCGGTAGGCTTCCGCAGCCCCAGTGACGTCGGTCCCCGATCCTCCTGGTTGGTGTCCGTAGCCGCTGCCGGCCCCCGGCGATGTCGGCCCGCCCTACGGCGTCTCCTGGCTCGCCAGGGCTGCTGCGGCCTCCTCGCGGTCCCGCTGCAGCTCGGCCCTTCCGGTGGGGGAGACCAGGAAGGCCCACAGGACGAAGACGATGGTGGCGACCCCGGTAACGGTAATCACCCCACCAACGCCCACAACCGTGGACAAGGGTCCAAAGACCGCCACCCCCAGGGGCATTCCGAGCGTGAAGGACAGCGTGAACTGGGACATGAGCCGCCCCATGTACTCCTCGTTCACGCGCTTCTGCACCTCGGTCATGGCGGGGGTGGCGAACAGGGGCACGAACAGGCCGCACAGGAAGTTCATCAGGAAGATCACCCACACGTTGGGGGAGGCCGTGATACCGAGCGCGAACACCCCGAAGGAGGCTGAGGAGACCATCAGCATCCGCATATCCGCCTTCTTGGCCAGGACGGTGGACACGGCCACCCCGCCGCAGATCATGCCTACCTGGAAGCTGATCTCGATACCGGTCAGTGCCCAAACGCCCTCGCCGAACTTCTGCGTCACCAGCAGCGGCACCAGGAAGTTCGGGCCGACTATCAGCAGGATCACTACGGCCTGCAGCCCGATCAGCCACAGGAAGAAACGGTGGCTGGCGGTGTAGCGCAGACCGTCCACCAGCTCGGCCAGGAAGGCTGACTGCTCCCGGTGCGGCGGTGTGGCGCGCACGCGCAGCAGCAGCAGGATACCGATCCCGACGGCGGCGGTGACGACGTCGACGAACAGGGTGGGCTGCACGCCCCCCAGCCCGTAGATGATGCCGCCAGCCACAGGTGAGGCGATACCGATCAGGCTCTGGCAGGTGGTGTTGATGCCGTTGACCCGCAGCAGGTGCTCCTCAGGCACCATGCTGGGGATCAGGGCGGAGACCGCAGGCTGCTGGAACCCGGCGCCCACCGAGCGGATGAGTACCACCAGGAAGATGATCCACAGGCTGTAGCTCCCGCGAGCCATCAGCAGCGCCAGCACCAGGGTGGACAGGGCGATAGCCGCGTCGGGCACGATTATCAGCAGCTTGCGGTTGATCCGGTCGGCCAGGGTGCCGCCGAACAGGCTGATAACCGCCTGCGGCAGGAAGGCGAACAGGGCGTACAGGGTGACGACGTTGGCGGACTTGGTCTCCAGGGTCAGGTGCCACATGATGGCGAACTGCACCAGGGAGGAGCCGAACAGGGACAGCAGCTGCCCGGTCAGGAACCAGGCGGTGTTCCGCTTCCAGTGCGGCGTGCCGGTGCTGCCCGCAGGCGGGGACGGGTGAGTGGCTGACGCGGAGCTAGGTTCATGCACCCTCGCAACATACCGGAGCCGTGCCAGTGGGGGACTGCGGGCCTGGCTGCTTGGAGGAGGTTCCACTTCCGTGCGGCTGTGTGCAGGCCTGGTAGGGCTCGCGCGGGTGTGCCAGTATTGGCTGGGTGGTGGTCGTTCTAGTCGGCCTGGATATTGAGTCTTGCGGGAAAGGTGATGCGATGCCTCGCATGTACGACTGCACTCGTCCTTGGCGAGACCAGCTTGACGAGCCCGCTATTGAGGCCATGATCCGTACCTATGCTCCTGCGGCCCTTGAGCGCCTGGGCCTGGAGCGGCTCCTGACCGTCAAGCGTATGATCGAGGAGTACCGCGCTGGGAACCTCGGGCGTGACGAGCTGGTTACGCTTGCTGCCCACTACGACGGCCTCACCGTCCCGCGCACTCCCCTGGGCGAGGATCCCGAACCCTCGCCTCCGGAGGGCTCGCGCGGCTGGGACCTCTACGTTGCCGGTTTCCACCAGCTCATCGACGATGAGCTTTACGACGAACTGCTAGAGGCGATGTCCGACAAGACCTGAGCAGGAGCCTGTGGAACCAGGCCCTGTCGGATACGATCGGGGCATGGCCCTTGGATCTGAGCCTGTGGGCAGTGCGCAGGAGGATGCCGCACGCCACTACGCTGTGCTGCAGGCCCTGCGCGACTCCCCCGGCGGCGATCCGCTGGCTGCTGACGCTCCCAACGCCACTGTCAACAACCCTAAGTGGTTCCGGCGGTTTGATGGGAACTCAATCGCCTTGCCTGGGCGCGCTCGGTTACAGGCATCGCTGGTCTCGAGCATTGCGTCCCAGGGGAGCATGGCGGAGCGAGGTTCGGCGCCTGTGGCGATCGTGCTTGCTGGTCCTCCCGGGGCAGGCAAGTCCACCAGCTTCAACGACGTGTTTGCCCGTAGGGACAACGCGGTTACCGCTGGCATGGACCGTAGTGACTTCGTGGTCATTGACGCTGACGAGATCAAGGCCCGTTTGCTGGACGCGGCTCGGGCGGACGGCTCGCTTGAGGCTGAGATCAAGCCGCCGGTGGTGCGTGACCTTGAGTCTCGTGGTGAGGTGTTCTCCTCCTTGGACCTGTCCTCACTGGTCCACGAGGAGTCCTCCATGATCGCGAAGATGGTGCGTGATGATGCCATCAGCCAGCGGAAGCACCTTGTGCTCGATCAGGTGTGCTCTTCCATGGCTAAGACGGCTGAGGTCGTGAACAGGCTGGACGCGGCGGGCTACTCGGTGAGAGTCGTCGAGATTCATGCGACGCGTGAGTTCTCCCTGGAGTCCACCTTCGGCCGCTACGTCGACGCGGCCGCACGCGGCCAGGTCGCGCGCCGGGTGCCTACGGAGGCGGTAAAGTCTGTTTTCAACGCGGACGGCACCTCAAAGCCGCGGCGGGCCGTCGAGGCCCTTCTGACGGCCGTGCCGTCGAAGGTCAGTGAGTATAGACGCTACGACGCACGCGAGCTTGCCAAGCCTCCGGTCCTTGTGGAGGTAGGGGTGCGTGTGGCTGACGGGCGCGTGTTACGCCGGACTGTGGCTGATCCTGAGCTTGGTACGCCTCTGCGCAAGAAAACTAAGGCGGAGGTGCTGGCTGCTCAGCGGGACAGGGCTCGATCGCTGCTGGACAAGAGCGGCGGCTCGCAACCCGGTATCCAGCGCGGGTGTGGTTCGCGAGGCAGTTGAGGGGCCAGCGGTTGTCAGATTCTGGCTGCGGTACTGGATTCCGTGACGTAACGGCAAGAGGCTCGGCGCCTTCTGGGGATGGGGACTTCTCCCCAAGATATGCGCATTGACGCATATGTGGGTGTTGATAGAATTGTGAAACACAAGTCCTTTCCTGGTCGGGCTGTTCCTGGTTGTGCTGGACAGTAAAGAGCAGAGTCAAGCCGGTATGGAACCGCGATCAAGGTGCTGGGCGTAGATCCCCAAGGAGGTTCCTCGATGGACATGCTGTCTTCCGCTCTTCAGCTTTTCGTTCGATTCGCCACAATTGGTGGTGGCTTATGGACGGTCTGGGGTGTAATCACTCTGGCCGGTGGCCTGCGAGACCACCAGGGGCCGCAGATCCAATCCGGCGTGTGGCAGGCAGTCGGTGGTGGGCTGATTATTGCGGCCGCGCAGTTGTTCAACAGTATCGCATTGTAACAGGGTGCTGGCGTGGCGCTTGAGATCAAGGTCTATCGAGAGATTACGGCCTACCAGTCCAAGCCAATGCTAGGTATGACCTGGCGCCAGATGGGATGTGTTGCGGTAGGTCTTCCCGTAGTTGGCGGGATATACGCACTGTGCCTGTGGGCGGGGCAATCAGAGCTCGGCTCGTGGCTTGCTGCCCTGCTGACAATGCCGTTCATTGCGTTCGGCTGGGTGCGCCCAAAAGGCCTGAGCTTTGAAACATACTTGCGCTACATATGGCGCTACAAGTGGGAGCCCCAGCGTCGGCTCTATAAGAGTGAGTCCTTGACCGTCCCGCAGATCGACTCTGAAAGGTATGTAGATGCTGTCCGTTCTCAAAAGGTCCCGAAACGAGCAGTCGTCCGACGCCTCGAGCTCGAGCACTGACTCTGGTGGGCGTCCCGAGCGGCGGCGCAAGAAGTCGGACGTGCCCAAGCGTAAACGAAACACGGCACAAGCGGCTCTTCAGTACCAGGCTCTGACCGACACGGGCATCTGCGTGCTGGGGGGTGGTCGGTACTCGGTGACCCTCAAGCTTGCGGACATCGACTACCAGCTTGCCACGGAGTCGGAGCAGCATGCTCTTGTTGAGCAGTACGCCCAGCTTGTCAACAGCTTTGACGCAGGTCAGAACATACAGTTGACAGTTATCAACCGTCACCTGGACAAAGCTACCCTGTCTAAGGCAGTCTCCCTCTCCCCAAAGGGAGACGGGCACGATGATCTGCGGTGGGAGTACAACGATCTGATAAACGAGCGCCTGGCGGGTGGTCGTAACAATGTCGTGACTGACAAGTACCTGACCATTGCCGTGGAGGCGGAGGATTTCGAGCACGCCACGACTACGCTTGCGCGCTTGGCTACAGAGACAATCGCACAGCTTAAGGCCGTCGGTGGCTGCGTTGCTGAGCGGGTCACTGGGCTGGAGCGGGTACGTGTGTTGCACGAGATCCTTCGTCCTGGGGATCCCTTCACCTTCACCTACTCACACCTAGTAGGTTCTACTGAGACGACCAAGGACTACGTTGCACCCTGGTTGCTCGACTTCTCCGAGCATCCGGACATGATCAAGCTTGGAAACGAGAAGGACTCGTACTACCAGGTGCTGTGCCTGAGGCAGCTGCCTCCCTGGCTGTCGGACCGCCTGATGAAAGAACTTAGTGAGGTCAACAACGAGCTGGCGCTGTCTGTCCACTTCAGCCCCCTCGATCATGTCGAAGGCCTGGACCTGGTCAAGCGGCAGATCGCCGAGATGGAGATGCAGCGCGCTAACGAGCTGCGCAAGGCACGCAAGCAAGGAAACGATGAGGAGAGCATCCCCCACGAGCTGGTGGCCTCGCACCAGGAGGCTCTGGAACTGCGCGATCAGCTTGAGTCCTCCAACGAAAAACTCTTTTCTACGACGATTGTCATCGGGGTGGCAGGTCGGACGCGCGAGGCTCTGGTGGAGGCGGTGGAACAGGTCCGGGCAGCGGGACGTAAGCACTCCTGCACCTTTGAGACCCTTCGGTACATGCAGGAGGACGGGCTGAACGCCGTCCTTCCGCTGGGCGCCTCGCGCTTGCCGATCGCCCGGACGCTGACGACGGCGACGGTAGCCGTCATGGTGCCTTTCACGACCCAGGAGCTTCTTCAGCCGGGCGGCGTGTTCTATGGTGCGAACGCTATCAGTAAGAACCTGGTCGTCGGCTCGCGACTTACCACCATGAACGGCAACGGCTTCGTGTTGGGCACGACAGGATCAGGGAAGTCGCAGTTCGGCAAGGGCGAGATTACTCAGATCTTCCTGGGAACGGACGACGACATCATTATCGTCGACCCTGAGCGCGAGTACCCGCCTCTGGGGCATCGACTCGGGGCTACCACCGTGGAGGTCAGTGCAGGCTCAACGGCCTGTATCAACCCGATGCACATGGATCGGCATGCAAACTCGGATGACGGAAGCCCGATAAAGCTCAAGGCGGAGTTCGTGCTCTCTCTGTGCGAGGTGCTGATCGGTGGGGTAAACGGATTGACTCCGGCCCAGCGTTCGATCATCGACCGCTGTGTCACACGCATATACGGCCGGTTCCTGCAGGACAAGAAGTCTCTACCACCTACGCTTGGAACCCTCTTCGAGGAGCTGAGAGAGCAGCCTGAGGACGAGGCGCGGTCCCTGGCTGTCGCCCTCGAGCTGTATGCGGCCGGATCGTTCGCAGGCTTTGCGCAGCAGACTAACGTGGACACTTCCAACCGGGTGATGATCTACGACATCGCCCAGTTGGGTTCGGATATGAAGACCTTCGGGATGCTCGTGGTCCTGGAGTCCATTTGGGCGCAGGTTCAGGCCAACCGTGCGCGTGGCAAGAGGACCTGGCTGTACATCGATGAAATGCACCTGCTCTTCGCCAACGACTACGCCGGGGCCTACCTCCAGATGATCTACAAGCGAGCCCGCAAGTACGGGCTGGTGCCTACGGGCCTGACACAGAACATTGAGGAACTGCTTATGAGCGAACGAGCTCGCCTCATGCTCGCTAACGCGGACATCCTGGTGCTGCTCAACCAGACTGCTACGGACGCGAGCACGCTCCAGGGTCTTTTCCACTGGTCTGACAAGCATCGTGGGTACTTCCAGAACGTCTCGCCAGGATGTGGCTTGCTGAAGATGGGGCCGGTCATGGTGCCATTTGATTCCCGTATGCCGACCTCTACTCAGCTCTACCGTTTGTTTACTACAAAGTTCGGGGAGGCGGCTTAAGGTGGCGACGCCGTCCTTAAATATTAGAGGAACGGAGGGGGCAGGTTCTCTGATCGAGGACCACGTCAGCAAGGTAACGGTTAGCGCCAGGGTGTCCCACGCGCTTGAGGTGACGGGGCGGGTTACTGGTGATGTCGCGACTACTGCGGCTAGAGGCACCGTTGTGGCTGCCAGATACGGTGCGATGGTTGGTAAGGCGGGTGTCAAGGTCGGTAAGGCCGGTGCCAAGGTTGGCGGCAAGGGGGTTGCGGCCGGTGCAAAGACTGGCGTGGCATTCAAGGCTAACGTTGAGGCCGAGGACTCTATCGCGGTGGGCGGTGGAAAGACGGTTGCTCAGATAGCGGGGAAGAAGGGTGCGCAGCTGTCTAAGCAGGTAGCCACGGCTCCTATAAAGGTTGCGACCGCTCCTCTCAAGGTGGCCAAGGCTTCGGTTAAGGCCGGTAGGAGGTACGGCGCTAATCAGCTCGGGCTGATGGTTGAACGCTCTATCCGTGCCAAAGCAGGAGTTGCGCAGCGTAATGTTCACGTCGGTCTGACCGGTAAGGTCAGGCGCGGTAGCGGGATTCTTTCAAAGGGGTCGGCCCGTGCCGCCAAGGCAGGTAAGAAGGTCGGCAAGACTGCGTCAAAGAACATCCTGAAGCGCGCCGCTGACGTAGCGGTCCGTATAGCGTCGCGCATTATCGGCAAGATCGTTGCTGTCCTCGCATTGAAGGCCACTGCCGTCCTGCTAGTGATCATGGCTCTGTGTGCGATTGTGGTGCTGGTGCTAGCGGTTATCGCCTCATTCATTCCGTCTTGGCTGGCAGGGGATGAGGCGGACAACCCGCCTACCTCCGGGGCAGGCGTGGCGGGGGTTGTCGTAGCCGGTATGGGCAATGACTACCCGTACAAGGACCGTCCGTACAACACGGTCAACATCACTACACAGTATTATTTTGGTAACTGTACCGACTTTGCGATATGGCGAGTCAACCGTGATGACGGTGACACGACCGAACCCTGGACTCACACGAACGCGAACACGACTCCTGCGGGAGGGCACGGCTACCAGTGGGGGGCGCCGTCCGCGCTTCCCGGTTGGGAGATAGTAAAGAAACCTAGTCCAGGGGACATCATCTCTTTCGCGGCGGGTTCAGAGCACGGGCGCTGGAACTCCTTGTTCGGACACGTGGCATACATCGGCCAGGTGTCGGCGGACGGGTCCATGGTGACTGAGAACTATGGCACCGGTGAGTACTTCCAGATGACCTACACAGGGGCCCGGGTTGCCGAGCTCGTGTCATCAGGGCAAGCTGTAATCAAGCACAACCCCCACTCCAAGGTGAAGGTAGTTACCGAGAATGGCGTCTCCACCGTGTCAAACGTGCACCTCGCCCCCGCTGGCACAACCGCAGCAGCAGCCCAGGAGACGGCTCGCAAGATGATGCCTTCCTACGGCTGGGACAACAATCAGTTTGCCTGCCTTGTGGAGCTTTGGAACCACGAGTCTGGCTGGAACTACCAGGCGGAGAACCCGTCCTCCGGCGCCTACGGCATACCCCAGTCGCTGCCGGCATCGAAGATGGCTGCAGCTGGTCCAGACTGGCGCACGAACCCAGCCACGCAGATCAAGTGGGGTATGGACTACATAGCCGCGAGGCCGGACTACGGCAATCCCTGTGCCGCCTGGGCCCTGTGGCAGGCGCGCTCGCCCCACTGGTACTGAGGCCGGTGTCATCATGTCTCGTGAACAGATAAGGCTGCTGGCGCTGATCGTTTCTACCTGTCTGGTGGTGGTAGGGGGCGTGGGAGGGTTTCTTGCCTGGTCGATCCAGCACAGGGAGGATGTGGACGAGATAGCGCAGACCCCGGTGGCGGTGGCTCCGAGCGAAATTGTTACCACTGCCCCTGGCGCGCCTTCTACTAATCCTCCTCCGGTCGCTAGCCAGTCACCGGGCAAGGAAATTGACGGCTACAGCAAGCAGGCGGTAGCCACCGCCAAGCAGAAGCAGATCGCGACGGCTGCTGCGTCTGCTGCTGCGCAGTGGTCCCAGAGCGAGAGCAAGGAGTTGCGAAGGCAACGGCTTCTTTCCGTCATGTCGCCTGGGGCCGCAGACGCGCCGACGGGCTGGGAGGTTCTGTACGGCTCGGTCAAAGGAGCGACTGTCACGGTCGAGTCAACAGGGGAGCCAGCTACCTCTAGCCACAACGGCACGACTATCGGTGTGGGTGTGATGGTGCATTACAAGGTGCGGATCCCTCATGACGACGGGACCGAAGCAGTTTTCTCGGGAACATCGCTCTGGGTGGTTGAGATGCCGACTGCCGCAGCAGGTGGTGAACAGGTGACGGCCGTCGTGTGGCCGAGCCTGTGAGCTAGTGAGGGATGGAGTTAAGGACGATGAAGCTTGACAGGAATCTGACGGCGCAGCAGCTGTGGACGATCGCCGCTGACGCCGAGCATCGCAGTGCGGACCTGCTGGACGACTTGGTGGACCATCCGGCTACATACCGAGCGCTCTCTGACTGGGCGGTTGCTGGCCTGGCTATGACGGACCTGCGCGCGCTTCCAGTGCCACCAGAGCCAGAAGAGGCTACAGAGACCCCTAAGCGAGGGCTGCGGCTGCCGTCGCTGCGCACGCCTGCACGACGAGGAGAGGCGTCAGTGGATACCTCGGCTCCAGTGCCTGCGCCTGAGCCGGAAGGGGTGGACGCTTGGCTGGCAGCTGCCCCGATGCCTCCTCCCGCCAGGTGGGCAGCGCCAGCAGCATCTGGGGAACCTCCATCATCCCGTAAGGCCAAGCAGTCCTGGTTGAAGCGTCCTGCGCCTATGGGGCTGGTCCTCCTCCTGCTCGTGCTTCAGATAGTCATGCTGATGACACTAGGTGTGATTGTTCGGCGTGAGGGTGCACAGTCCGTGTCAGCGCCAGCTTCAGTGCTGGTCGTAGTAGCCGAGTCGGAAGGAGGGCGTTTATAATGGATGACATCCTCAAGAACATGCTTGAAGCCTTGTTCAGCATGGACACCAACTCTCTGAGTGACTTGTCTAAGGGGCTGTCTAGCTACAATGCAACAGCGTACAACGCGGTTACGGGTATCCATAAGGCCGCGGTGGTGCCAGTCTCGTCTGTGGTGATTTCAATCATTCTTGTGCTTGAGCTCGCTCGCAACGCCTCCCATATCGAGGGGGATCAGCAGATGGGGGTAAAGATTATTGCCGGAACCATGTTCAAGGCTGCGCTGCTGGTTATTGCCGCCCAGAACTCGCTGCTCCTGCTCGACGCTATCAATGAGGTGGCCTCTAAGGTTGCAGGTGGAATTGATGCTCAGCCTGAGAAGGTGCGGGAGCTTCCAGAGAATGTAACTAGTTCGATAGGCGATGCCGGCAATGTAGATAAAGCGGGAATGCTTATGCTGCTCATAATTCCGTTCCTTATATCGCTTGCCGCAAAGCTCGTGGTGCAGATTATGGTCATACTCAGGTTCGCCGAGCTGTATATGCTTACGGCTTTCGCCTCCTTGCCGATTGCGTTGATAGGGCACCCTGACACCAAGAGCATGGGTGTGGGTTACCTGCAACGTTATGCCGCTGTGGGGTTGCAGGGGGCAACCCTGCTGCTCGCGGTAAAAGTATATGCGCTCCTGGGTCCTTCAGATCCGATACCGGCGGTAGGCGACAAGCAGTCCCTAAGTGGATGGATCGTAAACAACTACGGAACGTTCCTGCTTGCGCCAGTACTGCTAATGATGCTTGTGCTTGCAAGTGGACGTATATCTAAGGCCTTGGTGGGCCAATGAGCGGAGGGGCAAGCATGGGGCAGCTCAGGCATCTTCTGACGGTTATGGCTGGAAAGAGCACCGCCGCCCGGCTCCTACGGTCGGCGGTGCTCTACCTGCTCGGCTTCACCCTGGTTACCGCGCTCGCTTCCTACCTAGTCAAGGGGCCGGCCCACCTGCTGGTGTCCGCTCTGGGGTTGGCAGGCATCTACCCCTTTATGGGGTATGTCGGCAGGCGGTGTGGCAATCAGGATGAGGGTGACGAGACTACGAAGGTGTGACGACCTTGTACGCCGTACCGATCTGTTCCAGAGACGAGTTCGAAGGTGTAGGTCCCGGACTCATCAACGGTCACGGAGTACTGGACGACCCAAGGACCTTTGTCGATGGTGCCAGCGAGGCCTTGAACGCTGAGGTGTCCGGTTGCCTTGCTGATATTAACGGGGTCAAGCATCCCGTCCTGGATGCCAAGGCATCCTGGCTGGCGGGCTGTTCCCTGGAATCCCTCAAAATCGTTCTCAAGTCTGAGGGTCATGTTCAGGCACTCGGGGCTGGTTCCTATGAGAGTGACTCCTGTGAGCGACTCTTTGAGCTTGCTTGCTGCGGCTGCGGTCGCTACCGCCTGGCTTGCGCGCTCAGTGGCCTGGACATCATCGGCAAGTTTGGTGTCATTGGCTTGCTGCGCATTTTCGAGAATGTGCTTGATCGCCGCTGTGTCGGCTGCCGAGTTGAGCTGGGCCTCGTACTCCTGTACCTGGGAAGCGGTCAGTCCTGGCATCTGCGAGAGGCGGTTGTAGGCGTCTGCCCGGGCGTCCTCGACGCTCTGCCCGCAGGCAGACAGGACAAGGGCGGCGGCTGCCGCCAGGCACAGAGGAGAGAGCAGGGGGTTCTTCTTCATGTGTGTATACCTTTCTGGGTCAGGGTCAATGGTACCTAGGTCCTTCTTGTTTGACCATGAAGACGCATAGGCGTATAGACGTATCGGCTGATAGATTGGAGACTTGGTGATGATCGGTGACAAAGGTAAGCCTCGCCCGGCTGCTCACCGTGCCCAGATTAGTATGACACCAGAGATGTTCCGTGGCCTGCGGATCATGGCTGCGGAGCAGGGCACGTCGGTGACGTCCCTGGTTGTCAGGGCGATCGAGAAGACCTACCCGCAGCTGCTGGAGAGGAAGGGCTAGACATGGTCACGGTTACGATCGGTGCTGGCGGGCAAGGCAAGTACGTTGATGAGAACGGGGCCGAGTCACTGGCCGCTCCGACCCTGCGTGAGCTCCGGTCCCTGTTGCTGAGCCGGGTCGCAGCCAGAGCGAGGCAGGAAGGGCAGCCGGTCAGGTTCACCGCTGTAGACCCCTCTGGCTCCACCGAGCTGTTGATGTCCCCGGACGGCTCCTTGTCCGTCGCACCTGCGGGCAGGGTGGAACCGTCAGCTCTGCCCCAGGCTCCGGCAGCTCCCGAGTCGAGCCTCGCCATGAGCTCTCCCCAGGCTTCCGCCCCTCTCTCTGGAGCTCCGGCATTGCCTGATTCTCCGGAGGGCGCAGGGCCCGCGGGGCTCGGGGTGGTCCCACAGACGGTGGTCCCACCGCTTACGGCACCACCTTCTGCCGTGGAGACTGGCCCCGCCCAGACGCGCCAGGCGTCGCCAACCATCACACCAGCGCCCTCGGTACCGCCAGCTGCTCCTGAGCCTCCAGACTCAGCAGGTATGGCTCCGCCGTCAGGAGCTCCACAAGCCTCTCCGCCCTCCCCTCAGTACCGGCCGCCAGCAGCTCAGCAGGCCCACCAGATGCCCAGCGGCCCTATCAGTCCGCAGTCACCCCCAACCTCCCCGCACATACAGCCCGCAGCCCCTCAGTACCAGCCGTCGGCAGTGCCGCAGGTGTACCCGACGACCCCTCGACCCGGGCTGTTGCAGCCGCCTTCGGTGATGCCTACGGCAGTCGCGCAGGCAGGTTATGAGCCGACGGTCCGGCAGTCTCCAGCTCCGCCTGGATCCTTCCTGACCTCCAATGAGGCTGGCGGTCCTAAGCCGACAGGCTGGCGCTCCGTAGCAGCTCGCATGGGCATCAAGGTAGGGCCTACCGCATGCGAACGGCAGGCATGGACCGATGAGCACCTGGTCGCGCAGCACTGGCCCGGGCCGCGAACGGTAGTGGTACTGAACGGCAAGGGTGGGGCAGGCAAGACGCCGACCGCGATCCTGCTCTCCAGCTTCTTTGCCCGCCTGGGCTCCGGCTCGGTGGTGGTAGCGGACGGCAACGTCACCCGCGGCACGCTCGGCTGGCGCACAGAGCAGGGGGCACACTCTGCAACCATCCTTGACATGGTGCCTGAGATCGGCAGGCTACTGAGCCCTGAAGCTCGTCACGGTGACGTGGCTGCCTTCACGCACCACCAGACAGTTGACCGGTTCGACGTGCTGCGCTCCAACCCGTTGCTGCTCTCAACGGAGCAGAAGCTCACCCCCGCCCAGCTGGACGGGATCCAGCAGGTGCTTATCCGCTACTACCGGTTGATCGTGTGGGACACCGGCAACGACGAAGGGGACGAGCTATGGCTACGCCTGATAGAGAGGGCCGACCAGATCGTCGTCGCTACCTCCACACGCCCCGACCACGCGGAAGCCGGCAGGCTGCTCCTGCAGGCACTGACAAACCGTGACGGTCGCAGCGCCGTCCTTGCGCGCAACGCCGTCGTCGTCGTATCACAGGCAGACAAGGAGGAGGCGCAGCCGCAGTCCCTGGTAGAGGGGTTCAGCGCTCTTGCCCGCGAGGTGGTCACAATTCCCTATGACAAGGGGATGCGCGAGCAGTGGCTGCGCTCTGACCGGCTGGCCCCGGCCACACGCCTGGCCTGGCTCCACGCGGCAGCGGCGGTGGCACGCGGCCTGTGATCCCCTGCCGCCAGGCCCGGCTTGGTCTCAGCCCTAAGCGTTAGTTCCAACCCGGGCCTGGAGGTGGCTCACTCGTAATCGACGAGGTCCTGCTCCAGCGCCACCACGCGCTCGTCAACATGGCCGTCCGGCCAGGTGATCGTCACCCCCACGTCCTCCTGGACGTCAACTGCATCCTCGACGGCGGGGGCGGCGTCGAGCCAGGCCTCTGGGCCCTGGAATGGCTCCTCGTGCTCGGGCTCATACTCGTAGGCCACCGGTTCAGCTGAACATGGCACGATCGGGAGGGGCTCATAGTCGAAGACGCCGGTAGGTGGAGCTTCAAGCTTGTGGGAGCGGAAGGGAGGGACTCCGCGCAGCAGGTACAGGCACTCGTGGCCGGGCAGGCGCGAGACCTCATCGGGGGTGAGCAGGTCACGACCCTGAGAACGGAAAGAACGGGACCAGGATCCGTTGCTGCCCCGCTGCTCGCTGGTGTCCTCCTGGGTGATCGTCTCCTTGCCCAAGCGCTTGGAGATGAACTCGGTCGTGGACTGCTCGTTGCCGCCCAGGAACAGCAGGGAGTCGCAGTTACCGACGATCGTCTCCCAGTCATCGCGGTAAAGCGCCTTGCCTTGTGAGTAGTTCTGCAGGATGACAGAGGTCGAGATCCCGCGTGAACGCATGACGGCGATCTTCCGCTCAAAGGAAGGCATCTTGCCGATGTTGGCGAACTCGTCCATGAAGCACTGCACGTTTATAGCCAGGCGCCCTCCGTTGTGGTCCGCCAGGTACATGTTCCGCTCAAAGAACGTCTCGTAGAAGATCGACGCCAGAAAGCTGAAGGCCTGGTGAGTGTCAGGGATAACAAGGAACAGGGCAGTGGGGCGGGTGCCTACCCGGTCTGCCTGGATAGAGTCCGAGCCCAGGATCCGACGCAGCGACACCATCTGCAAGGGCGCCATGCGCACGCCCAGCGAGATGATAATGCTCTTCTTTGTCTCACCCGCACCTTGTAGGTAGGTGTTGTACTGGGAGCAGGCGAAGCGCAGGCCGTCAAGCATGGTCTGGGCCTCGTCGTCATAGGCAGAGGGGTTGGCGGTGTAGTCCTCCACATACTCCTTGGTGGCCGCGAACAGGGCATCGATCTCGCTCATCGAGTTCTCGTCCTGCTCAGAGGCGCTCATCTGCGCCAGCATGTCCACCACGTCAAGCAAGGTGCCTTCGGTGCCTTTGGTGAAGTAGGTGTAGGAGATCAGGGCGGTCAGCAGGGCGCGTTCTGCCTTCTCCCAGAAGTCGCTGCTCCCTGTCTTCTGGCTGCCAGTGGTGTTGGTGATGAAGTTCTCTGTGAGGATGGCGCAGTCCACCTCTGCCTGCTCAGGGTTGAAGTAGGCCAGCGGATTGAAGGTGTCCGAGCGGGCAAAGTCGATCAGGTTGAGGCAGCGGATCTCGTACCCATGTTCACGCAGCTGCACGCCCATCGAGGACATGATCTCGCCCTTGGGGTCTGTGACCACGTAGGAGGTATTGGCCTGCGCCAGGTTAGGCATCACGAAGTAGCGTGACTTTCCCGAGCCCGACGAGCCGATCACCAGTACATTGAGGTTTCGCTGAGTCTTGCGTGAGTCCAGGCTCAGGGACTCCGTGCGCGTGAACAGCAGGTCATGGCGGCGGTCGCCGATAAAGGGTCTTATCTCCCCCGGGCGTCCCCAACGGGCAGAACCTTGCTCCTCCCCCGGACGGGTGGCCTTGCGGGCGCCGTAGTGGTAGACCCACACGAGTGCGAGGAAGGCGACCACCGCCAGGCCAGCCAGCACATCAGTCATATGGGTGGATACGTGCAGGGGGTTGTCTGTAAGGTCCAGCCAGAAGCGCCCGAGGATGCTCACCGGGTCCATTCCGGCGGCAGCGTCGGCACGCACCTGCCACGAGGTCTTGTCACCTGCCCACCAGCCGATGGCGGCAAGCAGTACGGCGAACAGGGCCTTACCACGACTCATTGCTCTCGCTCCTACTCGGGGACGGTGGGCGGATGTGCAGACGGCGCACGAGCCGACTTATCTGAGTGGCTGGGTGCAGTTCGTCAGCACGCTCGTCAATCAGGCACAGGACCTCAGCACGGGTCAACCGTGCCCGGTCCGCGTTGATTTGGGCCTGGGCAGCACGCGAGACGTTCAGGAACACGTTGACGACCTGCTCCAAACTGGCCGATTCGTGCTCCTGGTCCTCCAGGGACCCCATGGCCGGGTCTAGGGGGCGGGAGACCTCTGCGCGCAGGCGTTCTATCAGGGGCGCGGGGCTGCCGACGGCCACCACCATGCCCTCTCCCAGGGGATACAGCCAGGCGGGCAGGCGGTCTACGCCCAGCTGGTGGATCAGGGCGGTGGCGTCCCGGTCGCGCACGTCTATCAGCTCCACGTCCGCCAGCTCCTCAAGGGAGGCTCGGGCCGCCTCCTCATCACTGCTGGTGCGGGTGAGCGCCAGTACCCTCGGCCTCATGGCTGGTCAACCCACCTCGCTGACTCGTCATGCGTGAGCCGGTGCGCGAGGGTGAGGCACTCGGTGCGCTCCTGCCCGTCGTCATCGGTAACGGCCAGGCAGCAGAGCTCCCCCAGTACCAGGACGGCGTCGCCTTCAGCGAAACCTGTCTCGGCGACGAACTGACCTAGACTCCCCTCCGCGCGAACCCACTCCAGAAGCTCCTGCGGCCCGTCGACCTTGATCCTGAGCAAGGCTACGTACCCCTCCGCAGAGGAGTGAACTATCGGGGCTGAGGCGACGGTGCCTGCAAAGAAGATGCGAGCGGGCTCAAGAGGGGCGCCCATCACCGTGCTCCGTGGCCCAGGGAGATCCGTGGTGCAGGTACAGCATGACGGGTGCCGACGATCGAGCGCTGACGACGCTGGATACCTGATAGCACCTGACGCTTCGTGCGGGGGCGAGCTGCCTGTGCGGCGCGCGTGGGAGACTGGCGGACAGAGCGCGTCTGCTGCAAGGGGGTGCGCGTCCCGAGGCGGGCACCGGCCTGCTTCAAGGAGTGGCGGACGCTGTCTACGTCACGACCAGAGAAGTGCACGTAGGTCTTTCCGTCAGCAGCCTTCTCGACTGAGAAGCTAATGCCTCGACGACGCAGGTCAGCCTTGACCGAACGTAGGAGCTCTGGGCTGATCTCCTTGGACTGCAGGTCTCCGCCGGACAGGCGCTGAAGCCGCTTGACGCTCATCTGTCCCGTGTCGAGCATGGCACTTTTGGCCTGTGACAGGCCTGTGGTGGCCAGGCGCATGAGCTGCCCGAGCGACTCCTTTGTCAGGCTGGTGACGTGTCCCGCCACGGTCACGCTTTCTCGGGCGACGGCTATCGAGAGCTGTAGGGCCTGCTGCCCACCTTCCTCTGCGAGCATCACTCTCTCCTTCTTCCTGCGTACTCAATCTTCCCTGACTGCCGTTCTGCGTTTCTTTCCGCATGCTCGCAGTCGTAGCCGCTGGCTGCCGGCAGGCTGATCCTGACTGGTTGTCTTGAGTGTGCTCACGCCAAGGTGCATAGCTCCTTATTCTGGGTGGCGCGGGGAAGGTGCAGCGCTGGTTGCCTGCGTTCTCCTGGCCGTGCGTCAACGATCGGCCCGCCAGTAGATGGGGTTCATTGCGTCGTACCCTGGCACGTCAGGCCCGGCAGGGCCCTGTCAAGGTACTGGATGAGTTCAATATTACTGACCAGGTCGAGAAGGAGCATGGGTACCACTACCCGGTTCGTCGCCGGGGCGGCTAATTCAGCGGTGGCGCTCCCGACGGATTGATGACCGCAAGCTGGGGTCCTGCTTGACGGCCTGGGCTCCAGAGCGGATGGAGCGCAGTACGTCGTCCTTGGCCAAGGTCATGGGGGTGCGCAGCGCTCGGGCACGGTCTATGCCGGAGATGAGCACGGCTGGTGCTCCCAACCTGGACGCGCGGGCAGCCAGCGACTCCACGCGCCTGGCCCGCGCAGCGAGGCCAGCAGACCTGTCACGAAGCGAGACCAGGGTCGCTACTGCTCTTGCGGGGGACCGCCAATGTCCTGCGGGGCCGCGTACGTTGTCATAGTGGACAGAGCCAGCCCGGTCAACCACGCTTGTATGCCCTACGGCAGGATCGGAGGCAGCCGCCCGGAGTATCTCCGGTATGCCTACGTAGCCATGCGTCATGGGCGGCCAAGGGTGTCCAACGTGCCGCCTGTCCTATCTCTGCAGCAGTGAGGTAGCGGTCTAAGCAGCCGGTCCAGGAGTCGAAGACACTCACTCCGATCACCACCAGGTGCGTGGAGGCTCCCGCTTGGGAGAACTGGCGGATGGTGCTCAGGGTTGTCTCCGAGCGTAGCAAGGTCCCTTATGCCGCTACCGAGTACCCGTGCGCGGCCGGGTGCTCCAGCGCCTTTCCGACGAGCCGGCCTGACAGCTCTGCCGTCTCCCGGGGCATTAGCTCTGGGTCGGCAGACGCGCACAGACGGTTGCAGCTTGGGTGGTACTGCCGCAGGTCGTCACCTACGACCGCGACAAATGCGGCCATTAGGCTTCCCCTGCCGGTACTGGCTAGTAGGCTACCGTGGTCCGCTGATTCTCGGGCAAACAAGGTCTGCCCTTTTCGTGGAGCAAGCTGTTGTGCCCCAAGTAGAGGGTTGATTCTTGGGGCTCTCGGAGTGTGGTCACTGTCAGGGGCAGTTGCCTAGGGCTTGTTGCCTGACTGCGCTGGTTCAGGCCGGTGGGTTCTGCCGCCAGGGTCTTAGCCTGCTTGCTTGATGTCGACTTAGCCCTGTGCTGAGTATCGGGTCTTGAGGGCAGGTACCGCCCCCTCCAGTCCGGTACGGGACTCCGGTCTGGCCGACCAGTTTTGTCACTGGTGGAGGACTGTGCCGGTTCCCCGGTGCTGGAGGTCACGACTCTTTGGCTTGATCGTGCGGTTGTTGAGGGTTCAATGATCGGTGTGGGGGTATGTAGACCCCCACCAGTGACAGGTTCCCCTGAAGGTTCTGCCAGGAGGGGAGGAGCCGCTGGCCGGCTGGGAGGACGGCGGGCTTTGAGGGCGGCGGCCCGAACCTCGCTGCGGCAGCCCTTTACAGCCGTGCTGGCACGCTGGCCCCGGCGTCGTCAGTGGCAGAACGCTGGGTCCTCCTGGGAGGCCAGGTGGTCCAGGAGCACCTGTACGTCGGCGACGGGCGGCAGGCGGTGCTCATGGAAGTGCCCGCGGCGGTCCACCCAGTAGAGCGACCACATGCGCGCGTACTTGATGTAGCGCAGCCTGGCCAAGGGCCTGCGCCAGGGGCGTCCGTCCGGCAGGGGCTCCACCTGGAAGATGGTGGCGTGCGTGTTGGCTGTGGCCAGCTCCAGCCTGAGCCGCCCCTGCTCCCGTGCAGGCGCCAGCTCCTCGCACCAGCGGCGGATGGTCGCGACTTCAGCTTCAGGGAGGGCCATGCGGTGAGCCTAGGCGGGGCAAGGGGTTTCCCCCAGCGGTCCCGGTGGGTAGTCCTGCCCGCGACACGCCGACGTGCCCACCCGGGTGACCCCTAGATAGTGGCTCCGCTCACCCCTAGGACGTCGGTCCGGGGTGCCGCGAGATCCTGCCGCAAACTTCGGTAGATCTACCCGAAGGTCCCTTGCTGACCACAACATATTGTGGTGTTATGAGGATGTGACCACCGGATGATGTGTTACGGCAGTGTCATTCGGTTGTATGGTCGATACCGGTGCCGCCGCCCCGGGTCGCTCCCGGAGGATGTGCGGCGGCACCAACCGCCCACCAGGCGGACAGGCAGCCAGACCCAACCAGCACAGCCACCGCAGGCCAGGCTGGCTGGCCCTGGTACTGACCGGCACCACCGGCCAGCCGCTCCGCCCGCCGGGCACGCGCACATCCCGCTCCAGATATGCCCGCCACGTCATCGATGGAGACCACCGTGAACGCCAGCACCCCTCACGCCGACCCCAGCCTCGTCGCCGTCGGCTCCGCCGACTCCGCCGTCGCCAACGGCTCCCGACCCACCATCGACGCCGTCGCCACCATCACCGAGTACCTGGACCGCTCCGACTGGCGCGTCAACGCCAACGCCAACCAGGGCTACTCCCTGGGCGGCATGATGCTCAACACCTCCGGCAAGGTCGTGGCCAACTACTGGCTCTCCCAGGTCTACCCCCAGGCCGCCGGGGACGCCCACCGCGAGGGCGACATCCACATCCACGACCTGGACATGTTCGCCGGGTACTGTGCCGGCTGGTCCCTCAAGTCCCTGCTGCAGCAGGGCTTCAACGGCGTGCCCGGCAAGATCGCCTGCAACCCGCCCCGCCACTTCTCCTCCGCGGTGGGCCAGATCGTCAACTTCCTGGGCACCCTGCAGAACGAGTGGGCCGGGGCGCAGGCATTCAGCTCCTTCGACACCTACATGGCTCCCTTCGTGCGCCTGGACCACATGAGCTACGAGCAGGTGCTCCAGTGCATGCAGGAGCTCATCTTCAACCTCAACGTCCCCTCCCGCTGGGGCACCCAGACGCCCTTCACCAACCTCACCTTCGACTGGACCTGCCCCGCCGACCTCGCCCAGGAGCAGCCCCTGATCGGTGACGAGCTGTGCGACTTCACCTACGGGGACCTGGCTGAGGAGATGGCCATGATCAACCGCGCCTTCATGGAGGTCATGACCACCGGGGACGCTGACGGGCGCGTCTTCACCTTCCCGATCCCCACCTACAACATCACCAAGGACTTCGACTGGGACAGCCCCAACGCGGACCTGCTGTTCACCATGACCGCCAAGTACGGCCTGCCCTACTTCCAGAACTTCATCAACTCCGAGCTGGACCCAGGCATGATCCGCTCCATGTGCTGCCGCCTCCAGCTGGACCTGCGCGAGCTGCTCAAGCGCGGCAACGGCCTGTTCGGTTCCGCCGAGCAGACCGGCAGCGTCGGCGTCGTCACCGTGAACATGGCCCGCCTGGGGTACCTGCACGCGGGGGACGAGGCCGCCCTCACCGCCGCCCTGGACCGCCTGCTCGACCTGGCCAAGGAGACCCTGGAGCTCAAGCGCACCGTGATCCAGCACCACATCGACGCCGGGCTGTTCCCCTTCACCAAGCGCTGGCTGGGCACCCTGGACAACCACTTCTCCACCATCGGCGTCAACGGCATGAACGAGATGGTCCGCAACTTCACCGCCGACGCCTACGACCTGACCGACCCGCGCGGCCACGCCCTGTGCGTGCGCCTCCTGGACCACGTGCGCGCCAAGATGGTGGAGCTCCAGGAGTCCACCGGCCACCTGTACAACCTGGAGGCCACCCCCGCCGAGGGCACCACCTACCGCTTCGCCAAGGAGGACCGCAAGCGCTTCCCCGGTATCCTGCAGGCCGGTACCCCGGACAACCCCTACTACACCAACTCCTCCCAGCTGCCGGTGGGCTACACGGACGACCCCTTCCTGGCCCAGGAGATGCAGGAGGAGCTGCAGACCAAGTACACCGGCGGCACCGTCCTGCACCTGTACATGAACGAGCACGTCTCCTCCGCGGCGGCCTGCAAGGAGCTGGTGCGCCGCTCCCTGACTGCCTTCCGCAGCCCGTACATCACCATCACCCCCACCTTCTCCATCTGCCCCAACCACGGCTACCTGGCTGGTGAGCACCGGTTCTGCGGCAAGTGCGCCGCCCTGCACCCCGACGCCGCACCGGTGGAGTGCGAGGTGTGGACCCGAGTCATGGGCTACTTCCGGCCCGTGCAGTCCTTCAACATCGGCAAGAAGGGCGAGTACGCCGAGCGCACCATGTTCACCGAGGCTGCCGCTGCCGGGCACGGGGCCGTCACCTCCCGGCTGACGGCGCTCAGCGCCTGAGGAGGCAGGCGGGGCCGAGGGCTGCGGGAGGCCGGTGCAGAGGGGCGGCCTGGGCTCAGGGGGGCGCCGTGTCCCGTGGCTCAGGGGCGACGACGGGGCTGGCTGGTCTGGCTGGCGCCGGTCCCGCTGGCGGCGTGCTTAAAGGAGCAGGCGAGTAGGAGGTGACATGAGAGGACCCGGCGACGACGACGCCGCGCCCCCGGACTCCCCGACGGCGCCCGCGGGCGTGGGTGCGGCTCCACCGGACGCGGCCAGCGCCCGCCCGGCCGACGCCCTGGTGATAGCCGGGCTCGTGCCGCTGAGCACCGTGGACTGGCCCGGCCACCTGGTGGCCACGGTCTTCACCCAGGGCTGCCCCTGGAACTGCTTCTACTGCCACAACCACGCGCTCATCCCTACCCGCGTGCCCGGCACGGTCCCCTGGGCGGCGGTGCGCGAGCTGCTGGGCCGCCGCCACGGCCTGCTCGACGGCGTCGTACTCACCGGCGGGGAGGCGCTGCGCCAGGACTGCCTGGCCGACGCCGTCCGCGAGGTGGTGGAGGCGGGGTTCCAGGTGGGGCTGCACACCGCGGGCTGCTACCCGCGCCGCCTGGCGGACCTGGTCGCCTCCGGCCTGCTGAGCTGGGTGGGGCTGGACGTCAAGGCCCTGCCGGCGCACTACCCGGCGGTGGTGGGGCGGCCTAACAGCGGCCAGAAGGCCTGGGAGTCGCTGGACGTGCTGCTGGCTGCCCAGGGGGAGGGCGGCCCGGACTTCGAGGTGCGCACCACGGTGGTGCCCGGCGACGTCACCGCCGCGGACGCCCTGGAGGTGGCCCGGCGCTGCCGCGACCTGGGGGTGCGGGCCTACGCCTTGCAGCAGGCGCGCACGCAGGGCGCACCGGAGGGCTTTACGGCAGTGGCCCCCGGTTGGGACGCCCAGTGCGAGCGCCTGGCAGCACAGATAGAGGCGCTGGGCTTCGAGCGCTTCGAGTACCGGCCGGCTTGAGCCGGGCACGTTGTCACTGGCGGAGGACTGGAACAGCACGGCACCGCCGGCTGGCAGGGCTGAATGTTGAAATACCGTGCTTTCTCAAGCGACCGCCTTGCTGGCGTAAGGGCTCTAAGCCTTCGCCAGTGACAGAACCTGGCGCGCATCTGCGCCCGCCTGGTCGCTTGCCAAACCGGCAAGATGGTGGACCACGCTGTCGGCACTGCCTGATCCTGGCCCGGGCGGTCACAGGCTTTGAGCCCGTGCCCGGCCCGCGGCCGTCCCGTAAGGCGCGGGAACGTACAGACAGGGGAGGGGCAGCATGGATAGTCGCGCTACAGGGCGTGTACTTCGACAGATGGCGCAGGCGGCGGTTGTCGGTGCCGGTGCCACGGTGGTCATGGACGTCGGGGCAGAGCTGCTGCGCCGCACCCGCGGCACCAGGTCCCTCGACTACGCACTGGTGGGCAGGTGGGTGGGGCACATGCCGCGCGGCAAAGTCGCCCACCGGTCGATCCGGGAGGCTGAGCCGGTACCCAGTGAGAAGCTGATCGGCTGGACGGCGCACTACGTGATCGGGACGGGCATCGCCGTCATCTTGGTGGCCGCCAGGCCCGCGTGGCTGGAGCGTCCCACTCTCGTTCCGGCGCTGGTGGCCGGGGTGGGGACGGTCGCCGCACCCTGGTTCCTGATGCAGCCGGCCTTCGGGATGGGGGTGGCGGGTTCCAGGACCCCTGACCCCGCCGCCGTTAGGATAGGCAGCCTACGTGCTCATACCCTCTACGGGCTCGGGCTGTGGGTCTGCGGGCGTGCGGCTCGGGCTGTGCGGCGCTGAGGCGTACGGGGCGCTAGCGGGTGCGGCTACCCGCCGGTGCCTGCCCTGGCGTCCCGGCATACTCAGTATCTCCACCGGCCCCCGACCGTCGGTGCCGAACCAGTGGGGAAGTCGCGTGTCGAACTCGGCAGACTCCCCGGCCTCCAGCAGCAGGTCCTGATCTCCTACTACCAGCCGGAGCCGCCCGGAGAGCACGCACAGCCACTCGGTCCCTTCGTGCTGGCACAGCCGCGGCACGCAGCGGGTGGCAGGAAGCAGCATCTTTGAGCACCGCTGCCCCCTGGCCGCCTGCGTCAGTGGCAGGACGATGCTGTCGCGCCGCTGGACGACGACGGGCAGGGACATGCGTGGGCGCTCGCTGGGATGCTCGTCGATGAGGGCGTCCAGTGAGATCTGGTAGAGGTCAACCAGGGGTACAACCAGCGCCAGGCTGGCCTGCCGCTTGCCTGACTCAAGCCGGGAGAGGGTGGATACGCACAGACCCGTTGCCTGGGCCACCTCTTTGAGCGTGAGCTGGCGTGCGTGCCGGGCCGCACGCAACCGGATTCCTACTCCTCTGGCTGCCGCCATGACCTCCCCCGACTACCTACGGCTCCTTGCCCCAGGAGGGTAGCGCACGGGGTGTGGCAGCCAGCTGCTGCGGGCGTGCTTTCCTCTGGAATCACGACCTGCTGCTGGTTCCGGGCTGCTGGGCTGTGTTCTCGTGCCTAGGTCTGCAGTCCCTTGGGTCAGGCGCCCCGGGTGACGATCTCGCTCGGCGGTCTTCTGGGTGGGTGCGAAGGGTCGCTCCTCGGCTGGTCCCAGCGAGAGCAGGTCCAGGAGACCCGGCAGTCAGGGGAGGGTGGTGCAGACAGTTCTTGACTAATATGGGCAGGCACACCTAACTTAATTCAGCCTTAGTTAACAAGCGGGCTCTCCGGTGGCTCCGGCCGCACCTGTCCAGCTGTCTCTTGAAAGAAAGAAGCGCATGCGACGTCGAACTCTTCTCCTGGCCCTTCCCGTCTCTGCCGTACTGGCTGGCTGCGGAGTCTCCTCCCGAGCCGGGTCGGGCGCGACCAGCTCTGCCAGCCCAGCAGTAACCGCTGCCGGGGCGCAGGAGACCACTAGCGCGGGAGGCTTCACCGTCACTGACGTCGTGGGGCGGCAGGTCACCTTTGACTCCCAGCCCACCAGGGTGGTGATGAGCGAGTCCCGTCAGGCCTACTCCCTGGCCTTCCTCAACAAGACCAACCCCATCGACAAGGTGGTCGCCTGGGGCAAGGACCTGCAGAAGGCGGCACCCGACTTCTACGAGAAGCTGCTGGAGGTGGCGCCAGCCGCCGCCGATATCCCCACTATCGGCTCCTTCAAGGCCGGTGACCTCACCGTGGAGTCGCTCATCAGTCACCAGTCCGACGTCGTCGTGCTCACCCTGGACTCCTACAACGAGGGCGTGCAGGGTGGCTTCATCAGCAAGATGGAGGACCACGGGCTGCGCTACGTCGTCACCGACTTCCGGCGCGACCCGGTGAAGAACACCGAGCCCTCGGTCAAGCTCCTGGGCGAGATCATGGACTGCCGTGAGGCGGCCAGCAAGTTCCTGGACTTCTACGCCAAGCAGGTAGACCCGGTGGTGAAGACGGCCCAGACCCTGACCTCCAGGCCCACGACCTTCCTGTGGCGGGGGCCCGGCCTCAACGACCCGTGCTCCACCTTCTCCACCGCCAACCTGGGTGCGGTGGTCACGGCTGCGGGCGGCACCAACATCGCCGATGACCTGCTGCCCGGGGAGGAGGGCGTGCTCACCCCCGAGCAGGTCATCGCCTCCAACCCACAGAACATCATCGCCACCGGTGGAGAGTGGGGTAAGCAGAAGCTTAAGGACACCGCTAGCACCAGCTACGTCCACCTGGGCTACCAGGCTGACGAGGCCTCCGCCAGGGCCAGCCTGGAGCAGCTCCAGGACCAGCCGGGCTTCGACCAGCTCACCGCCTTCGCGGACCGGCGCGTCTACGGCGTCTACCACCAGTTCTACGACGCCCCGTACAACTTCGTGGCCTACATGGCCTTCGCCAAGTGGCAGAGCCCGGAGGCCTTCGCTGACCTGGACCCCCAGAGCGCCTGGGAGGAGTTCCACAAGAGCTTCATGCCTTGGGAGGCCCAGGGCGTCTTCATCGTCGCCATCTGATGGGGCGGTCTGACTCTGTCGTGCGGGCGGCGGCCCCGCAGGGGGGCAGCCAGACCCCGGCAACAGGCTCCACTACAGGCACCACCTGCACGGCTGCAGGCTCTGCCGCCGCATACTCCTCCTACCGACGTCGGACGCTGGCGCGTGTGGGAGTGCTGCTCGGCCTCGCCGGGCTGCTCCTGGCGGTCTTCACAGCCGCCCTTATGGTGGGTCCGCTGGGACTGACTCCAGGTCAGGTGCTCTCTTCGCTCCTGTACTCCGACTATGACCCTGCCGTGGCCACCGTCGTGGTCAACCTGCGCCTGCCCCCGGTGCTGCTGGCGGTGCTCGTGGGCGGGTCCCTGGCCCTGGCGGGGGTCCAGATGCAGACCATCCTCGACAACCCCCTGGCAGAGCCCTTCACCTTGGGTATCTCTGCGGCCTCCGCCCTGGGGGCGGCCCTGGCCATCGTCACCGGGTTGGTCCTGCCCTTGGCGCCAGGCTCGACCTTGGCCGTGGCGGCCATGGTCGCGGGGCTGAGCGCCTCCCTGTCCATCGCCGGGGTCTCACGGCTGCCCGCGGTGAACAAGGAGACCACGATCCTGCTGGGTATAGCCCTGGTATTCAGCTGTCAGGCCCTGCTCTCCCTGGTGCAGTACCGGGCCTCCACCGAGAGCCTGCAGCAGATCGTGTTCTGGTCGATGGGCTCGCTTATGCGTGCCACCTGGCCCGCCGTCATCACCGTAGCGCTGGCGCTGGCGGTTGCCACCCCCGTGTTCTGGGTCAATGGCTGGCGCCTGACCGCCGTGACCCTGGGTGAGGCCCGTGCCGCAGCCATGGGGATCAACGTCTCGCGCCTGCGGTCCTGGACCCTGGTGGGGGTGGCTCTGCTGGCCTCCCTGTCAGTGGCCTTCGTCGGCATCATCGGCTTCGTAGGACTGGTGGGGCCGCATATGGCCCGGGGCCTGGTGGGGGAGGACCAGCGTTTCCTGGTGCCAGCATCCATCCTGGCCGGAGCGCTGCTGCTGACTGCCGCCCACGCGGCCAGCCAGGTGATCGTGCCAGGAGTAGCGGTGCCCGTGGGAATCCTCACCGCCCTGGTAGGGGTGCCGGTGTTCCTCACTATCATCCTGGGTCGCCGGCAGGCAGCAGCCAGGAGCGGGTCATGAGCCTGGACGTGGAGTACCTGCACTTCGCCTACGGCAAGCGGGCGGTGCTCAAGGGTGTGGACGCCAGCTGGCAGACGGGTCAGGTGGTGGGTCTCCTGGGGCCGAACGGCTCTGGCAAGTCCACGTTGGTAACCTGCCTGGCCCAGCTGCGCCGTTACGCAGGGTCCGTGACCTTCGCGGGGCGGCGTGGGCGCGAGCTGTGTGGCGTCACCGGCTACATGCCCCAGGGCCTGCCGGGAGACGCCGCCCTGACCGCCCTGGAGTCAGTGCTCACAGCCTCACGGCGGGGCCTGTCCTGGCGCACGAGCCGGGCAGACATCGCTCTGGCCTGGGAGGCCCTGGAGGAGCTCGGGGTCGCTGCGCTGGGTGACCGCCCCTTGGGGCATCTTTCCGGCGGGCAGCGTCAGCTCGTGGCCCTGGCCCAGACCCTGGTGCGCAGGCCCGAGCTGCTCCTTCTGGACGAGCCCACCTCAGCCCTGGACCTGCACCGCCAGGTCTCCGTGCTCTCCCACGTGCGCCGCATCTGCCGCCGCGACCCGAGCTGTCTGGCCGTCGTCGCCCTGCATGACCTGAACCTGGCAGCACGCTTCTGCGACCGGCTGGCTGTGCTGGCGGGTGGCCAGATCCTGGCTGAGGGGACGCCGGTAGAGGTGCTGCGCCCCGAGGTGCTGGAGCAGGTCTACGGCCTGCGGGTGCGGATCGTGCCCGACGGCGAGCACGTCATGGTGGCTCCGGAGGTCGAGTAGCGGCGGTGGTGCGGAGGCTCCCGGGTCAGCGTCCGCCTCTAGGGGGCGGCTGGCGCCAGCTGGCGTGGAGCACTGCGTGGCAGCGTCCGGGAACGCGCCGGGCGGGGCGGCTCCGCCTGCCAGGCCCGGTTGGATGACTGCCAAGGAGGCGCGTCTAGACTGGCAGGGTGCTTGAGTCCTGGCAGACCATGCGCCTTTCATTACGCCGGTTCATCTCAGGGGCGGTCGCGGTTGCAGGGGCCGTCGTGTGCCTGCTGTCTCCTTTCGTGGCGGTGTCCCCGCGCCCGGGCCTGTTGGTGCGGCTGGCAGTCTGGGGGCTGCTGGTGGCGGTCGTGGCGGGGGCGCTTTGGCTACGACGCCGGGACCGTCTGGCCTATGAGCACGCCCTGTCTGATGAGGCCGCGGCTCGCGCTGTGGCCGAGGACCGTCTGGCGATATCCCGCGACCTGCATGACGCGATCTCGGGCAGCCTAGGGGCGATCACGGTACGTGCTGCTGTCGCCCAGCGCCTGGAGGAAGACAGCGCCGGTCTGCGGCGGGCGCTGGCCGATATCGAGGCGGCCTCCCGCGACGCGACCCGCGGCCTGCGCAGGACGCTCACCGTCCTACGGGGGGAGGGGCTGCCTGCGGCTGGCAAGGAGCCTGTAGATGGCGCCGCCGTCAGCAAGACGCTGGCCCAGGAGGTCGAGCGTACTCGTGCTGCTGGTCTGCGGGTCGAGCTGGACCTTCGCTTAGAGGCGTTTCCGGTTGGGTTGGGGCCGAGTGTCGTAGCCGTGGTGCGTGAGGGGCTGGACAACGTCGCCCGCCACGCTGGCCCGACCAGTGCCAGGGTCAGTGTGCGGCGGGAGGGCGAGTGGGTCCTGGTCGGAGTCGTCGACGACGGGGCCGCCTCCGGGTGGGTGGCTCAGCCTGGGGCGGGGCTGGGACTGAAAGGGCTCCGGGAGCGGGTCCAGGAGCTTGGAGGGTACCTGGACGCGACCTCGACCGGTGCTGGCTTTGCGCTGTGGGCGCGTCTGCCGGTGCGCCCGGTGGGGCTGGCAGAGGCCGCGCTGTGAGGCTCCTGCCCGAGCAGCAGTGGCTTGGACCTGAGACGGAGGCGGCGCCGTCGGCGACACCTGTGCGGGTCCTGGTGGCGGAGGACCAGCCGCTGTTGCGGGCCACGCTGACCGCCTTGATCGACGCAGAGCCTGACCTGGAGGTGGTGGCTCAGGCGGCTGACGGCCAGGAGGCGGTGGGGCTAGCAGCCAGTACGCGGCCTGACGTCGTGCTCATGGACGTGCGGATGCCGCGTCTGGACGGGATCGAGGCTACCCGCCGTATATGTACGGACCCGGCGCTGGCTGGCACGCGCGTGCTGGCGCTGACCATGTTTGAGGTTGAGGAGTACGTACTGGGGATGCTGTGGGCGGGTGCCAGCGGGTTCCTCCTGAAGGACGCGGAGCCGCAGGCTGTCGTTGACGCAGTACGCACGGTCCGTGCCGGGCAGTCGCTGCTCAGCCCGCAGGCGCTGTCAAGGCTGGTGGCCGGGGAGGCCAGTGAAGACAGGTCCGCCGCGATAGCTGGCCTGGCGGACGTGCTGACGCCTCGGCAGCGTGAGGTGCTGGTGCTGATCGCTCGGGGCTTGTCCAACCGTGAGATAGAGGAGCGGCTGTCGATTACCAGGGCCACCTGCCGTACACATATCACCGCCCTGCTGGTCCGCCTCGGTGCGCGCGACCGTGCCCAGCTGGTAGTAGCCGCCTATGAGGCTGGCTTGGTGGTCCCTGGCCGCTAGCCGGTGCGGGCGGCGTGGTGGCGGCAGGCGACCAGTCGTGCCGGGGAGGCTGGTCACTCGGCCTGGGCGCCTTCACACTCCCCCCTGGGTCCGCGGTCGGCAGGACGCACAGCCTGGTGTCAACGGCGGCGTCAAGCGCTGACTTAAGCATCCAGTAGGCTTCTGTGGGGTCGCCTGTGTAGTCGGCAGGGGCTCAGGCACTGCCAAGGACCGCGCTGAGATTGGTGAGCACGTGCACGCAGATCGGTGGCCACAGGTTCTTGGACCACCGGTACAAGGCCCCGACGGCGATCCCGAAACCCACGTGGGGCAGCACCCCGATGATCTCCGTCAGGGTCCACGCGCTTGCGTGTATGGCGCCAAAGGCCACCCCGGAGACGACGACGGCGAGCCAGGCGGGACAGTGCTCGGCGAGCTTGGAGAGCAGGAGCCCGCGGAAGACCAGTTCTTCTACGATCGGCCCAGCCACCGCCAGAGCCGCCACCAGGACCGGCAACGAGTATGACTGGAGGGCGGTCCAGATCCGTGTGTCGTTGGCCAGGTCGGACTGCAGACCCAGTACCTGTTCCAGCAGCTTCTGCAGGACGGCCCCTAGGACCGCGGCCAGCCCCGCGCCGAGCAGCCCGGTCACCAGGACACCTAGCGTGCGCCAGGGGCGGGCGCGGGCCTGCGCCCACCCGCTTCCCAGGTCCTCGCGCAGCACCCAAGTCCCCAGGACTGCCAGGAGGAAGAAGGAGGCTATGCCAGCGTTGGCGCGGTGCGCGTGGGGAAGCCAGTAGAGCGAGTCCAGCACGTGGACGGCCAGGTACAGGCAGATGAACAAGGTCTTTCCTGACGGTATACGGTGTGGAAGAGAGGTCATGGGGTAAGTGTCGGAAAGGGGTGCCCGTTCTGCTTCGTTCGGTAGGTGGATAGGGTCCATCACTGGTCAGACCGTGGTCCTACACCGGGGGGCACCTCAGGTGCTGTGGCCCGGCGCCTAGCCTGCTGTGTGCTTGTCTCCGGCTACTGTGGTGGGCAGCCCGTGACCCTGATCGGGGAGCGTGGAGTAGCAGCCAGGGGCGGGCCGGGCCTCGGTGTGCTCGCTCATACAGCGGCGTCGGTGGTGCGGATTAAAGTCGGGCGGGTCGTGGTTGGGGCGGGTGCCCGTGCAACTCGACAGACAGGAACAGCATGACCTCCGTCAACCTGCTCGCCCAGCACCAGGACAACCTCAAGAGCCTCGTGGCCCTGACCGGCCAGGTGGATGACGCCTTCCGGGCCGTCGGGCTCAGCGACCGCCTCGCAGAGCTGATCAAGGTGCGCGTCTCCCAGATAAACGGCTGCGCCTTCTGCCTGCGTACCCACACGGCGGACGCGCTGAAGGCGGGGGAGAGCCAGGAGCGCCTGACGGTGCTGCCCACCTGGTGGGAGACCCAGTACTTTGACGCCCAGGAGCGGGCGGCGCTGGCGCTGGCCGAGCAGGTCACCCGCATGAGCGTGCCCGAGGACCGCTCCTGGGACGACGGCTCCCTGACTTCCGAGCAGGCTGGTGCCGTGGTGTGGGTGGCCACCGTGATCGGTGCCTGGAACCGGGTGGTGCTGGCCAGCCACCCCAAGGTCGGCCCCCAGGCCTGACGCTTGACGGGGGAGAACTCCTTCCGAGGTTTCCCAACCTGTGCTCGTGCAGCGGGTCCGCGCGACCCGCTGCACGAGTCGTCTCAGGGGGTGCCCCTATGTGGTGCGTCAAGCCGCGGCAGCTGGTTCAGGCACTGGTTGAGGGGTGTAGAGGGCGTCGTCTGTGGTTATGGCGTGTGGCACAGGTGCGGGGTGACCTGGGTGTGGCGGGGCGTGCCCACCCCACCCCGACTTGTGCATTTCGGCGCGAGTGGTGCCGGAATACCGCACCACTCGCGCCGAAATGCACAAGTGGAGGCGAAGGGGGTGCCCTGGATGCCGGCGAGTGTGTGCCGCTTCGAGGCTGTGAAGGTTCCATGAAGTATTGATATCGTCAGCCTCTGACACGAATGTGGTGCATCCTGTCTCTAGACAGTGGTCAGATCCCTCTGGCCTCAGTGAAGTGACCGCCTGTCTGAGTGTCGACAGGGGTGTGACTTAGCGACAAACCCATCAGCTACGAAGTGTTAGGCTCCGTGCTGGTGAAGCCGTGGGACTCTTAGAAACGGCGCGCGCCGTCGTCCGGCTCGTCAGCGTCCTGTACGCAGGGGGCGCAGCCGGGTGGTCGGCAGGCGCAGTTCGATGCCGTCGATGAGGTTCACGGCCTTGGCGACCTTGGCGGACAGGTCGTCTACGGTCCGGGCCACGACCACACGATCGCGGTGGATCTCCCGGATCCTGACCCGCACCCAGCCAGCCCTGCCTGGAGCCTCGTCCTCCTCCTGAAGCAGCCAGTCCTCCGCCAGGAGGCGCAGGCCGATCTCGTCCAGGACGGCCTCGGCCTCATCGAGGTCCATGGCCTCGCCTCTGCGGAGCCACAGCCGGTCATAAGGGATGAAGCGGCCGTCGTCAGTGAGCTCGATGTAGCCCACGTGCTCGCCGTCCTCCCGGCGCAGGTGCTCGAAGACGTTCTCGCGGAGCGGGTGGCTTTCCTGCCGGGATGGGTGGCTCATGCCTGTAAGGCTACTGGTGCAGCGGGCCGGGCTGACGGTGGCGGGCGTCCCGTCTGCACCACCGCGAAGTGGTGCAGGTCACGCGGCAGTCGGAATGAAAACGCCCCCAATGAGGTTGAGCCAGTCAGACTCAAGGTTGAAGTTGACAGGCTCTGACTCAACCACAATCCTGAGTGCATACGACTCAAGTGTCCGACAACCAGCTAGGAGCAACACATGGCACGCGCCGTCGGTATCGACCTCGGAACCACCAACTCCGCCATCGCCGTCCTGGAGGGTGGCGAGCCCACGATCATCCCCAACGCCGAGGGCGGGCGCACCACCCCTTCCGTGGTCGCCTTCTCCAAGTCCGGCGAGGTCCTGGTGGGTGAGGTCGCCAAGCGCCAGGCGGTCACCAACGTGGACCGCACCATCTCCTCCGTCAAGCGCCACATGGGCACTGACTGGTCGGTGAGCATCGACGACAAGAAGTACACCGCCCAGGAGATCAGCGCCCGCATCCTGGCCAAGCTCAAGGCCGACGCCGAGGCCTACCTGGGTGAGACGGTCACCAACGCCGTCATCACCGTCCCCGCCTACTTCAACGACGCCGAGCGCCAGGCCACCAAGGAGGCCGGCACCATCGCGGGCCTGGTGGTGGACCGCATCGTCAACGAGCCCACCGCCGCGGCCCTGGCCTACGGCCTGGACAAGGGCAAGGAGGACGAGCTGATCCTGGTCTTCGACCTGGGTGGCGGCACCTTCGACGTGTCCCTGCTGGAGGTCGGCAAGGACGAGGACGGCTTCTCCACCATCCAGGTGCGCGCCACCAACGGCGACAACCGCCTGGGCGGCGACGACTGGGACGCCCGCATCGTCGACTGGCTGGTCAAGCAGGTCAAGGACAAGAACGGCGTGGACCTGGCCAAGGACAAGATCGCCATGCAGCGCCTCAAGGACGCCGCCGAGCAGGCCAAGAAGGAGCTCTCCAGCGCGATGAGCACCAACATCAACCTGCAGTACCTGTCCATGAGCGAGGCCGGGCCCGTGCACCTGGACGAGAAGCTCACCCGCGCCCAGTTCGAGGAGATGACCGCCGACCTGCTGGCACGCACCAAGGTGCCCTTCCACAACGTCATCAAGGACGCCGGGGTGCAGCTCTCCGAGATCGACCACGTGGTCCTGGTGGGCGGCTCCACCCGTATGCCCGCGGTCTCCGAGGTGGTGCGTGAGCTCACCGGCGGCAAGGAGCCCAACAAGGGCGTCAACCCTGACGAGGTCGTGGCCGTCGGCGCCTCCCTGCAGGCGGGTGTCATCCAGGGCGACCGCAAGGACGTGCTGCTGATCGACGTCACCCCCCTGTCCCTGGGCATCGAGACCAAGGGCGGGGTCATGACCCGCCTGATCGAGCGCAACACGGCCATCCCGACCAAGCGCTCCGAGGTGTTCTCCACCGCTGAGGACAACCAGCCCTCCGTGCTGATCCAGGTCTACCAGGGTGAGCGCGAGTTCGCCCGCGACAACAAGCCGCTGGGCACCTTCGAGCTCACCGGTATCGCCCCCGCGCCCCGGGGCGTCCCGCAGATCGAGGTGTCCTTCGACATCGACGCCAACGGCATCGTCCACGTCTCCGCTAAGGACCGTGGCACCGGCAAGGAGCAGTCCATGACCATCTCGGGCGGCTCGGCCCTGCCCAAGGAGGACATCGACCGCATGGTCAAGGAGGCTGAGGCCCACGCCGAGGAGGACAAGAAGCGTCGCGAGGAGGCTGAGACCCGCAACGCCGCCGAGCAGCAGGCCTACTCCATCGAGAAGCTGCTCAAGGACAACAAGGACAAGCTGCCCGAGGACGTCCACTCCGAGGTCTCCGGCGCGGTCGACGAGCTGAAGAAGGCCCTGGAGGGCACGGACATCGAGCCCGTCAAGGCCGCCCAGGAGAAGCTCGGCACGGTGGCGCAGAAGGTCGGCGAGGCCCTGTACGCCTCCGAGCAGGCCGCCCAGGCCGCTGGTGAGACGGCCCCGCAGGAGGCCCCCGCCGCGGAGGACGACATCGTGGACGCCGAGATCATCGACGACGAGGACTCCAAGTGAGCCAGGACAGCAGCAGGCCCCACGAGGGCGAGGTCGACCCCGAGCTCGCGGAGGCGGTGGAGTCAGCCTTCGACGGCGTCAGCATGGACGCCACCGAGGCTGCCCCAGCCGCGGACGCTCCGGCCCCGGCCGACGGCGAGCCGGGCGCGGCGGAGTCCCCCGCCGAGCCCAGCGAGCTGGAGGTGGCCCAGGCCGCAGCCGCCCAGGCGGCTGAGGACCTGGCCCGGGCCCGCGCTGACCTGTACAACCTCCAGCAGGAGTACCAGGGCTTCGTGCGGCGCTCCCGGGAAGGGGCCGCGGGCCACCGCGAGGCGGGCCAGGCCGCCGTCGTGGAGTCCCTGATCCCGGTGCTGGACGAGGTCGCGCTGGCCCGCCAGCACGGGGACCTGACAGGGCCCTTCGAGGCCGTGGCGGGCAAGCTGGAGTCCGTCCTGGGCGACAAGTTCGGCCTGGTGCGTTTCGGGGAGGTCGGGGAGGTCTTCGACCCGGCCCTGCACGAGGCGCTGATGGCTGTGGAGTCCTCCGAGGTGGAGGAGCCGACGATCTCCTTGGTCCTGCAGCCGGGCTACCGGCTGGGGGAGAAGGTGGTGCGGGCGGCCCGGGTCCAGGTGACCAACCCCGCCTGACCCACCCACCGCTCTCGCGAGACCGGGACATATGTACCGCGAGACCGGGACATATGGCTCACGAGACCGGTAAGAGCACAACCAGGTGGCGCGGGCAGCCTCTGTCCGAGGGGCCCGCGCCACCTGCCCCGCCCGCACCACGCCCGGTGGGCCGTTAGGGGCCTGGCAGGCAGAGGGTCACCGGGCCCTGGCCAGAGGGACACCAGCCCGGGCCGACAACAGGTACAGCGGCGGCGCCGCTCGGCCCGCACCACGCCTGGTGGGAGCCCCGCCCGCACCGGCACAGGGAGGCCACCAAGCCCCTACCGCCAGCTATCAGCCACCAGGCCACCAACAGAGTCAGCCGAACCCCAACAGAACCCCCAGCAAGCCCAAACAGGACCTTCAACAGACCCCCAGCAGACAGGAGGCGGTGACCGATGGCCAGCCAGGACTGGATGACTAAGGACTTCTACGCGGTCCTCGGCGTCAGCAAGGACGCCGACGCCGCCACCATCAAGAAGGCCTACCGCACGCTCGCCAAGAAGTACCACCCGGACCGCAACCCCGGGGACGAGGCCGCGGCAGAGCGCTTCAAGAACATCGGCGAGGCCTACGCCGTCCTTTCTGACGAGGGTGAGCGCAAGCAGTACGACGCCATCCGCTCCATGGCCGGCGGCGGAGCCCGCTTCACCTCCGGCAGCGGTGGGGCGGGTGCCGCAGGCTTCGAGGACATCCTGTCCTCCATGTTCGGGGCCTCCTCCGCCAGCTACGGGGGTCGCCCCGGAGCCGAGCCCGACATCGACGACCTGCTGCGCATGTTCGGTGGCCAGGCCAGCCCCACCCGCAAGCACGGCCGCCCCGGCGCCTTCGACTTCGGCTTCGGCGGCTTCGGCGGGCGCAGCCAGTCCCAGCGCGGTGCGGACGTGACCACCACCGTCACCCTCCCGCTGCGCGACGCCGTCGCCGGCACGGAGGCAGAGCTCACCGCCGACGGCCGCACCACCCGCGTGCGCATCCCCGCAGGCGTGACGGACGGCAAGCGGATCCGCCTGCGTGGCAAGGGCCGCCCCGGCAGCCACGGCGGGGAGAACGGCGACATGATCGTCACCATCAAGGTGGCGGAGCACCCCGTATACGGCTTCGACGGCGCCAACCTGACCATGACCCTGCCGGTCACGCTATCCGAGGCGGCCCTGGGGGCGGATATCGAGGTGCCGCTGCTCGACGGCGGGACCGCCCGCATGCGCGTAAAGGCCGGTACCTCCTCGGGCACCACCATGCGGCTGCGCGGTAAGGGGCCCAAGGTGAAGGACGGCAGGCACTGCGACCTGCTGGTGACACTGGAGGTCGCCGTGCCCAAGCGCCTGTCCAAGGAGGCCAGGAAGGCGCTGGCGGACTTCGACGCCGCTATGGGGGGCACCGACCCCCGGGCGCACCTGCGTGAGGCGGCCAGCAGATGAGACGCACCGGTCAGGGCCTCGGCTTCCCGGCTGCTGACGCGGCTGACCGGGCGGTCTACGTGATCTCGGTGGCGGCTGACCTGGCAGGCATGCACCCCCAGACCCTGCGCCAGTACGACCGTCTGGGGCTGGTGCGTCCGGCCCGCACCTCCGGGCGGGGCCGCCGCTACTCCCAACGTGACGTCGAGCGTCTGCGCCGCGTGCAGGCCCTGAGCCAGGAGGGGGTGAACCTGGAGGGCATCAGCCGGATCCTGGAGCTGGAGCGCCAGGTGGAGCTGCTGGAGCTGGAGAACCGGGCGCTGCGGCTGCGCCAGGCGGCGGCGGAGCGCTTCTTCGCGGCTGCTGCCGACGGCGAGGTGCGGGTGGTCACCCGCCCGCCTCGGGGCCCACGCGGCTGACGAGGGCGGCGCCAGGGAGGCGTTGCCATGTACCCTGGTCAGGAAACCCCGTCGAAGGAAGGTACCATGTCCAACCCTGTGATTCCCGGCCAGCCCTACACCCCTCAGGGTGGGACCCCTGCTCCCTCTGCGGGTTCCGCCCCGGTCTACGCCTCCTACCAGGCTGGCCAGGCGCAGCCGGGCGCCTACAGCCCCGCCCCCGGCTACCCCTCCGCCCCATCGGGCCCGGCTGCTGGTGCGCCGATGTCGGGGGCCCCGGTGCCGGGTGCCCCGGTGGCAATGGCGCCAGCAGGCCCGTCCGCTGACTCCCTGTTCACCAACCTCTTTGACACCACCCGCGTCTTCGCCCAGAAGTACGGCAATATCGTGTTGATCCTGGGGGCTGTGGGCTACCTGGGCTCGTGGTTCTTCGGGCTGATCACCAGCGGCATGCTCCTGGGTAACGACTACTCTGGCAACACGGCGGTCGTGAACTTCATCAGCCAGCTGCTGCCGGGCCTGCTGAAGGCCTGCGTGGAGCTGTTCATCCTGCGGCTGATCATTGAGATCGCCGCCAACCTCGGCAAGGACAAGAACTGACTGGCAGCCCTGGGGCGGGGCGGGTCGGCTCCGTCCCAGGTGCCCACCTTACGGGGGACGAGCACGTGGATGACGAGCCGCTGTACGGTAAACGTGTCAGCCCCGAGGAGCTCGCCCAGATCCTGCGCGAGCAAGGTATCCAGCCGCCCCAGCCGGTGCGACGCCAGGACGTCGATGGCAGGGCCGCAGGCCGGGGCGCGAGCAGCCGCCACCGTGGAGGGCAGACGGCGGCTGCTGCCCATGAACGGCGCGCGCACGGCCGTCCTCGCAGCCGCTGGGGGCTTTTCGCACTGGGGCTGCTGACCATGCTGGTGCTGCCGATGCTGGTCTCCGTGCTCTCCGTCCAGTACGTGACGGGGGGCAGCAGCTCTGCGGCGGCGGTGGTGCCGCAGTCGGGTGAGGTGTACCTGCAGCAGGGCACCCAGGCAGGGATCTACTCCACCCAGTTCGGCTACCGCACTGTTGACTGCCAGGTCACCGGCCCGGACGGCGCGGCCGTGCTGACTACGGCTACCGGCCCCAGCGCCAACGCCACCTTCGCGGTCCCCCGGTCAGGTCTCTACCAGGTCTCCTGCCCGGGAGCCTCCCCCTCCGCCGTGGTGCTGGTGGGGCCGGCGCTTATGGAGTCACGGCTCTGGGCGGCGGTTGTAGGCGTGCTGCTCAGCGGACTGATCGGCCTGCTGGGCCTGGGCCTGACTGTCGCAGGGATCGTGCGCGGAGTGCGGGGAGGGCGCAACAGGCGGCCTGCTGCCTGAACAGCCGTCACCAGGTTCTAGCAAGGGCATTTGCAAGGACATGCGCAGGAGGTCCCCGCACCGGCAGGTGCGGGGACCTCCCCCTGACAGCTCAGGCTGAGAGCTGCTGGCGGCCCAGGCCGCAGCAGGTCACTGACCGATAGCCTTGTCGGCGGCGTCGCGGGCGGCGTCGATCTTGTCGTCGAACTTGCCGCCGGTGACCTTCTTGGCCAGGCCTCCGGCCGCGTCGAGCGCCTTGTCGGTGGCGGTCTCGATCTTCTCGGCGTCAACGAGCTCTGCAGCCTTGTTCTTCAGGTCCTCAAGTCCCATGTTGCTCCCCTTTCGTCGGGTGACGGCGCGCCGGCTGGCAGCCCGTCTCCCGCAAATCGTCTCAGGACAGGTGCGAGCCTGCCAAGCCGCGAAGGCTGGTTAGGGGCCTTGTCAGCGCAGGGAGGAAAGGATCGTCTCCTTCAGGCTGTCCTGCGTGGACTTCTCCCCCGTGGTAATGGCCATCTGGGCGTACTCGCCTGACTCCGTGGGCACCGTGAGCAGCAGGCCGTTGACCTCAACGTCCTTGTCCTTCGAGGTGTAGGACAGCAGGTGGGCCTTCCCGTCAGCAACCTCCTCAGTGCTGTACTCCCCCGTCGTCACACCAGGCTGGCTGGCGAGGGCGAGCCTCATGACGGCCTCAGAGACCGGGGTGGAGGCAGGGAAGGTCTGCTTGATCACGGCGATGTTGTCCGTGAACGTTGCCTGGGAGTCGATGCGGACGACGTAGAGGTCAATCAGTTCCATCTGGGAGCGCAGGGTATCCTCGCTGATACCCGTCTGCTCGGCCAGCTGGTTGAAGTCCACCAGCGCGGTGGAGTCACCGTACAGGGGCAGCCAGTCGGCGGGCACCGCGAAGCTCAGCTGGCTGCTGGGGGCGGTGACGATCTGGGTGCCTGGGGCGGCCTCCTTCTTGGGCCGCTCAGTCTTCTCAGTCTTCTCTGGAGTCGCAGGGGTGCTGTCGCTGTCGCTGGCGCCTTCACTGGCTGCTGCGCTGCTGGGCGAGCTGGCGGTCCTGCTGGCACCCGGTCCGGGCAGAAGCGAGCAGCCGGAGGAGAGCAGGGCCAGGGCGGTCGCGCACACCACCAGGGCTGCTCGGGGGCGAAGAGTGAATACCGACATGGGTGCTCCTTGGGTACTGGTTGAAGAGGACTCGGGCTGCCGTCCCGCTCCTGAAGACCATAGGGAAAGTCGCAGGGCCAAGGAATGGGGCCTGCACCCCGTCCTGCAGGCTTGCGCTGAGGGCCGACCCTTAGCGCAGGGTGCTGGCAACTACCCCGAGCAGCTCCTCGGCGCGCTCGGTGGAGAAGGTATAGATCCGGCTGGTCACCTGGGATCCCTGGGGCCTGGGCAGGTAGGCGTGCGCGATGTACACGCCGTCGCCGGGGTTGTAGGTGACCCCGTAGTGGATGGTCCCGTTGGCAGACTCCACTGAGGAGATCTTCACGACGGTGAGCCCGTTCTCGGCGGCATAGTCGTTTATGAGCTTCTCGATGACCTCCTGGGGCAGGGGTAGCGCGATCTTGGAGCAGATCATCTGCTCACGGTAGCCTTCAGCGTTCCAGGTGGGGGCCGTGGCCATCAGGTCCATGAGAGACGTGCTGGTCTCCAGCTCGGAGGTCTCCAGGCCGGTGATCTCGGCGAGGCGCTGCTTCTCGCTGGCGTTAAAGGCGTTGAAGACCTCCCAGGAGGCTGGCACCGCGAAGGAGATGCTGGTCAGCGGCGCCTTGGCCGTCTGGTAGCCCGCTGGCGGCGTGGCTGGCGGTGCAGGCGTGTTCCTCCAGGACGCCGCCGGGCGGCTGGGCGTAGGGGTGGGCGTGGGGGACAGGGACGGCAGCGGCACTACCTCGAAGCTGCCGTGTTTGGTCGGCTTGTGCGACTCTGTCGGCTGTGCCGTGGCGGCAGCGCCTGCCGTGCTGGTGGGCTTGCTGCTGGCCTGGTGGCTCCTGCTGGCACAGGCGCTCAGAGACAGTCCCAGGCACAACAGGGAAACGGTTAGCAGGGCGGGAGGGCGACGGCGCATTTGGGCCTCCGTAGTTCAGGGGCAGGGTCTGGCAGGTGCTAGGGACTGTGCAGGTGCCAGGTGGGCCCCATGTTAGACCGGTCGCAGAGCCGCAAGATCGCACATGGGTAGCCCTCTCCAGCCAGACGGACGCTCCCCCGCTAGGGGGAGACGACGTCGCGGCGGTCAGCCTGCGGCAGGAGGCGTGCTGCAGCAGGGCCGAATAGTGTGGGGAGGCGCCGACGGTGCACGCGTGCTGGCGCCGACCACCCGCCCGCACCGCGTGCTTCTGACTGTGCGGCCGCACAGCCTCAGCCGTGCGGCCACCCTCCCCGCACAAGACCCTTAAGGCAGAAGGACCTGGACAGATGACGACCAGTAGGAGACTCAAGGAACCGCTGCTGGTGAGGGTACTGCCTGGGCTGCTATACGCCATCGCTGTGCTGGCGCTAGTTAGCAGCGTGCTCAGTGGCGTGCCGGTCGTGGAGCGGGCCACGGGCTTCCTGCTGACCTGGGTGGTTCCCCTCCCGGTGCTGGACTGGTTCTCCGCGATCGTCACCTTCCTACTGGCTGCGGGCATGGAACGCCGTAAGCGCACCGCCTGGAGGATCCTGGTCTTCCTGGCTGGCCTGCACGCGGTCCTGCTGGCGCTGACGCTGCCCACGCTGCTGCTGGCGGACCTGGCGGCGGAGGCGGAGGAGTACGACCCGTTGGTGGTGTACGTCCTGGGGGAGAACCTGCTACTGCTGGTGGCGGTGCTGGTGGTCCTGTTCCTCTACCGCAGGTACTACACGGTGCGCTCCCAGCCAGGCAACCTCCGCCGGGCGACATTGGCATTCCTGCTCCTGGCGGGCACGGTCACCGCCGTCGTCATAGTGGCAACGGGGCTGCTGGACGGCTTCGGCGCGGAGCAGATGCTGTCCCTGCTCACCGGTGAGGGTCCCCAGGGCTGGCTCACCAGCCTGCTGGGGCTGGGGTGGGCACTGGCCTTCATTCTGGCCTTCTGGATGCTGCTGCGCTCCCAGAAGGAGGACGCGCGTATCAGCACGGAGGAGGAGCTGCGGGTACGTGAGCTGCTGGCCGCCCACCCGCAGGACTCCCTGGGGTACTTCGCCACCCGCCGTGACAAGTCAGCCCTGCTCAACGAGCACGGTGGCGTCACCTACCGCGTGAGCCTGGGAGTGGCGCTGGCCTCCGGTGACCCCCTGGGTGACCCGGTCACCTGGGTGTCCTCCGTCCAGTCCTTCCTGCGCCACGCCGCCGCCTACGGCTGGACCCCCGCCGTCGTCGGGGCCTCGGAGGCGGGTGCCCGGGCTTACCTGGAGGCCGGTCTGCGGGCCCTGCATATCGGCGACGAGGCTGTGCTGCGCTCCGCCACCTTCCGGCTGGACGCCCTGCCTGAGGTGCGGCGGGCCGTGCGTCACCTGAGCCGGATGGGCTATACCGTGCGCATCCGCCGTCACCGCTCGATCCCTACCGAGGAGCTGGCCAGGCTCGGCGCCCTGGCAGACAGTTGGCTGGCCGGGGAGCCGGAGCGGGGCTTCTCGATGGCGCTGGGCCGCCTGGCTGACCCCGCTGACGGCTACTGCGTGATGGTGGAGGCCCTGTTCCCGCCGCAGGACCCGCGCGGCGAGGTGGCGGCCCTGCTGTCCTTCGCCCCCTGGGGCGCGGACGGGCTCAGCCTGGACGTGATGCGCCGTCACCCGCAGGCGGACAACGGCGTGAACGAGCTCATGGTCTCCTCCTTGATGGCGCAGGGCCGGGAGCTGGGAGTGACCCAGGTGTCATTGAACTTCGCCGTGTTCCGCTCCGCCTTCACGCAGGGGGCCCGCCTGGGGGCTGGGCCCTTCCAGCGGCTGTGGCGGCGTCTGCTGCTCCTGGCCTCCCACTGGTGGCAGCTGGAGTCGCTCTACCGCTCCAACGCCAAGTACGAGCCCGATTGGGTGCCCCGCCTGGTCTGCTACCACGACGCCGGAGACCTGGCCCAGGTCGCCCTGGCCACCGCCGTCGCCGAGGGCTTCGTGACCGTGCCCCGCTGGTGCGCCCCGGAGCAGACGGCGCAGCCTCGCCGTTGCGAGGGGTGCTCCGCCCAGCTCCTGGCGGCCACGGTAGGGGCTGTGAAGGCTCGCGGTGACACTGGGCCGCGCCGCTCCCGCCAGCAGGAGGCCCGGCTGGCCTGCCGGGCGAGCATGCTGGAGCAGGGACTGGCCCCGTACCCCGCCAGCGTGCCGGTGGACGCCCGCTGCGCGCAGGCCGCAGGCGGCTGCACGGTGGCGGGCCGGGTGCTGGCCGTGCGTGATCACGGCGGCGTCGTCTTCGCGGACCTGCGGGACTGGAGCGGGGACCTGCAGGTGGTGCTGGAGACCGGCCGGGCCGGGGGCCAGGCCGTGGACCGCTTCCGCCGCCTGGTGCGGGCGGGAGACCAGGTGGCCGTCACCGGCGTCCTGGCCGCCTCCCGTACCGGCACGCGCAGCCTCCTGGCGGACACCTGGCAGATGACCTCCAAGGCCCTGCTGCCCCTGCCGGACAAGCGCCGCGGGATCCGCGACCCGGAGGCCCGGGTGCGGCAGCGTCACCTGGCCCTGATAACCAGCCAGCGCCAGCGCCAGATGCTGGTGGCCCGCTCCCAGGCGGTGCAGGCCGTCCGCAACACCCTGCTGGAGCGCGGCTACCTGGAGGTGGAGACCCCGATCCTCCAGGCGGTGCACGGCGGGGCCAATGCCCGGCCCTTCCGCACCCACATCAACGCCTACGACCTGGACCTCTACCTGCGTATCGCCCCTGAGCTGTACCTCAAGCGGCTGATGGTGGGCGGCCTGGACCGGGTCTTCGAGATTGGGCGCAACTTCCGCAACGAGGGTGCCGACGCCACCCACAACCCCGAGTTCACCATGCTGGAGGCCTACCAGTCCTACGGCGACTACCACACCATGAAGGACGTGGTGCGAGACCTGACCATCGCGGCGGCTCAGGCCGCCCTGGGCACCACCGTGGTGCGCGGCCAGGTCGGCGGAGTGGAGCATGAGATCGACCTGGCGGCCCCCTGGCGCAGCGTCACCGTGTGCGACGCCGTCTCCGCCGGGTTGGGTGAGCCGGTGGACACCAGCACCCCGGTGGAGGAGCTGCGCGCCCACGCAGGCCGCCTGGGAATCAGCTGCGACCCGCGCTGGGGCTGGGGCGAGCTGGTGCAGGAGCTGTACGAGCACCTGGCGGAGGGCACCACGGTGGGCCCCACCTTCTTCACGGACTTCCCGGCGCAGACCTCCCCCCTGACCCGCCCGCACCGCCAGGACCCGGTGCTGGCCGAGCGCTGGGACCTGATCGTCTTCGGGGCGGAGGTGGGCACGGCTTACTCTGAGCTGGTGGACCCGGTGATCCAGCGCGAACGGCTGACCGCTCAGTCCCTGGCCGCCGCCGACGGGGACCCGGAGGCCATGGAGCTGGACGAGTCCTTCCTGCAGGCCCTGGAGCAGGGCATGCCGCCCACCGGCGGGCTCGGGGTCGGCCTGGACCGGCTGGTCATGATGCTTACGGGGGCCTCCATCCGGGAGACCATCGCCTTCCCCCTGGTCAGGCCGCAGCGATGAGCGGCCCGCGCGCCACCCGGCCCGCACCGGCGGGGCAGCCTAGACAGCCTGAGGTGCCTGGGCGGTCCGAGGGTGCTGAGCGGTCCGCCAAGTCCGGGCCGACGGCGCAGCCGCGGCAGACCGTCAGGGGGCCGGGGCGGGGCCAGGTGCAGGAGCGGGACCTGGGCCGGGGCCAGGTGCAGGGCCAGGACCAGGGCCGGGGGCGGCTGCTGTCCCGGCTGCTGGCCGGGCTGGTCGTGGTCACCTACAACAGCTGGGTGCTCTGGTGGCTCAACGACGACCCCCTGGTCATGCACGGCTACCTGTCCGAGCTGGCGGCCCAGGACCAGCCCTACCAGTGGCTCTTCCGCCTGGGTGACCTGCTGGCCGCTGTCGGCTTCCTGCTGACGGCCTGGTGGGGGCGCCGCGCCTGGAGTCACTGGCTGGGTCCCTGGGCGCGGTGGGTGGCTGCGGCCGTAGCGGTGGCCGGGCTGGGTACGGCCCTGGACGTCTCCTGCAACCTGCCCTGTGCGGAGAGCCGGGACCCGGTGTGCGCCGCCACCCCCTACCTGGTGCGGCACCTGCACGAGCTGGCCTCCGTGCTGGTGGGGGCGGCGCTGGTGGCGGCTATCGCCCTGGTGGCCTGGGCCCTGGCACGGCGCGACGGCTGGGGGTGGCGGTCTATGGGGGTGGCGGGCCTGGCCCTGCTGGTGTCCGGCCTGATGGTGGGCAGCGTGCTGCTGCCCCTGGTCCTGCCTGCCTCCCGGGGCCCGGTGCAGGCGCTGCAGGTGCTCCTGTGCTCAGCCTGGGTGGCGCTGCTGGCGCTGCGGCTGGAGGGCGCGGGCCGTGCGTGAGCTGCGAGGCGCCGGTAGGTCGGCTGCGGTGGACAGGCCGGTGGCTGGGGTGCCAGCTGCCTTGACGACGCCGTGGCGGCGCCGTCTGCTGGGGCACTGGGTGGTCTGCTGGCCGGGGCACAGCGCGAGCCGGTCATCGGAACGGTATCAGGAACAGGCCCAGGGGCAGGCGCAGGACCCGGTTCAGGAGCAGTTCCGGGAACCTGCCCAGGCACCGACTGTGCTGCTGCTCAACGGCTGCGGGCTGGGTGCGGCCAGCTGGCAGAAGGTGGTGGACGGGCTGGCGGGACACCGGGTGATCGCCGTCGACCGGCCAGCCTACCAGGGCGGGTACAGCGCCCCGCCGCCCAGCCTACCGGGGCTCACGCGCCTAGTCTCCCGGCTGCTGCAGGAGGTGGCTGCGGGACCGGTGGTGGTGGTCGCCCACTCGATGGCGGCCTTCCAGGCGGAGGCCCTGGCCCGTCTGCACCCGGAGCAGGTGGCGGGGGTGGTGCTGGTGGACCCCTCCATGCTCTCCCGCCGTCTGCTGCGCCCCCTGAGTCCGCGCACCGCCCGCCGCGCCAGCAGCCTGGTGCGCCTCGCCCTGCACTGTCCGCCGGTGCAGGTGATAGCGGCCGGGGGCTGGCGCGAGGCCTTGAGGTGGCAGACCCGTGACCCGCAGGCGGTGGTGGTGGAGCCCTGGGCGGGCACCTGGGCCGGTCCTGAGGCGCTCGCGGACGCCGCCGCCCAGTGGCTCTCCTTCGGGGGGCAGGTGGAGGCGCTCTGGCAGCTGCGGGCACGGCAGAAGCGGTCCTGCCAGGTGCCTGCCGTGGTGCTGGAGGCGCCGCCGGTGCCGACGTCGCAGCAGGTTACGGTGCTGGCGGACGCCTTCAGGACGCTGCGCCGACGGCGGGTGCCAGGCAGCCGCCACCTGCTGATGCTGGACGCCCCCCAGGTGGTGGTGGCTGAGGTCAAGCGGCTGCTGCAGGCGGCTAGCTAGCCCCTGCGGGCCTGGTGCGCTCCAGGAGACAGTCGCATGCACCTCACCGCAGCCAAGCTAGCCCTTGCAGGACTGGTGCGCTCGCAGTGCCCGGGGTCTGCTGGGACCGGCTCCCGCAGGCCCGGCGCGTACCAGCTGCCGCTGCTCGCCACCGCACCGCAGGGTCGCCGTCGTGACCGTCAGCACCACACCCTCAGAAAAGTTGAGTGGAATAGACTCAACCTGCTCGCGGTTGGACCCCACAGAGCCGCCACCCCCAGCCTCGGGTAGCGCGTAACTGCTGAGGAGAGCACGCAGATGGACACCAATTACACCACCCGCTCACAGGAGGCGATCGCGGGCGCCATGCAGGCCGCCGCCGCGGCAGGCAACCCCCAGGTCGAGACCGCCCACCTGCTGGTCGAGCTGCTCGGTCAGCAGGACGGCGTAGCCTCCGCCCTTCTGGCCGCCGCCGTCCCGGACCCGCAGGCCCGCACCGCCGTCGGAGCCGCCGCCCGCCGCACCTTGACCGCCCTGCCCGCCAACGCCGGCAGCACCGTCACCCGCCCCCTGCCCTCCCGTGCCCTGCTGGCCGCCCTGGAGGCCGCCGCCAAGGAGGCTGAGCAGCTGGGCGACGAGTACGTCTCCACCGAGCACCTGCTCATCGGCCTGGCCGCCGCCCCCGGCAGCGACCCCGTGGCCAAGGCCCTGGCCGAGGCCGGGGCCGCCCCCCAGGCCCTGCGCGCCGCCCTGCCCCAGGTGCGGGGCAGCAGCCGCGTCACCTCCGCCAACCCTGAAGGCACCTACAAGACCCTGGAGAAGTACGGCACCGACCTCACCGAGGCCGCCCGCGAGGGCAAGCTGGACCCTGTCATCGGCCGGGACGCCGAGATCCGCCGCGTCATCCAGGTACTCTCGCGACGCACCAAGAACAACCCGGTGCTGATCGGCGAGCCCGGCGTCGGCAAGACCGCCGTCGTCGAGGGGCTGGCCCAGCGCATCGTGGCCGGGGACGTGCCCGAGTCCCTGCGCGGCAAGCGCCTGGTGGCCCTGGACCTGGCCGGGATGGTGGCCGGGGCCAAGTACCGCGGTGAGTTCGAGGAGCGGCTCAAGGCCGTGCTCAAGGAGATCAAGGACTCCGACGGCGAGGTCGTGACCTTCATCGACGAGCTGCACACCGTGGTCGGCGCCGGGGGCGGCTCTGAGGGCGCCATGGACGCAGGCAACATGCTCAAGCCCATGCTGGCGCGCGGCGAGCTGCGCCTGGTGGGCGCCACCACCCTGGACGAGTTCCGCGAGAACGTGGAGAAGGACCCGGCCCTGGAGCGGCGCTTCCAGCAGGTCTTCGTGGGCGAGCCCTCCGTGTCCGACACCGTGGCCATCCTGCGCGGTATCGCCCCCAAGTACGAGGCCCACCACCAGGTGACCATCTCCGACGGCGCCCTGGTGGCCGCCGCCCAGCTCTCCGACCGCTACATCACCGGCCGCCAGCTGCCCGACAAGGCCATCGACCTGATTGACGAGGCCGCCTCCCGCCTGCGCATGGAGCTGGACTCCAGCCCCGTGGAGATCGACGAGCTGCGCCGCCGCGTGGACCGCATGCGCATGGAGGAGTCCTACCTGGCCGACTCCGCCCAGGGCGACGGCGAGGACGAGGCCGCCGTCGAGCGCCTGGAGCGCCTGCGCGCCGAGCTGGCCGACGCCACCGAGGAGCTGACCGCCCTGACCGCCCGCTGGGAGAAGGAGAAGGCCGGGCACAACCTGGTCGGTGAGCTGCGCGCCCAGCTCGACGAGCTGCGCACCAAGGCGGACCTGGCCGAGCGTGAGGGCCGCTTTGAGGAGGCCGGGCGCCTGCGCTACGGGGAGATGCCCGCCCTGGAGCGGCAGATCCGGGAGGCTGAGGCCACGGAGGGTGGCGCCGCCCGCAGTGAGGGCGGGGCCGAGCAGGCATCCCCGGCCGAGCCGATGATCGCCGAGAAGGTCGGCCCCTCGCAGATCGCCGAGGTGATCGCCTCCTGGACCGGCATCCCGGTGGGGCGGCTGCTGCAGGGCGAGACCGAGAAGCTGCTCCACATGGAGGAGGTCATCGGACAGCGCCTGATCGGCCAGCGGGCCGCCGTGGTGGCGGTCTCCGACGCCGTGCGGCGCTCGCGGGCAGGGGTCTCTGACCCGGACCGGCCCACCGGCTCCTTCCTGTTCCTGGGCCCCACCGGCGTGGGCAAGACCGAGCTGGCCAAGGCCCTGGCGGACTTCCTGTTCGACGACGAGCGCGCCATCGTGCGCATCGACATGTCCGAGTACTCCGAGAAGCACTCGGTAGCCCGCCTGGTGGGGGCGCCTCCCGGCTACGTGGGCTACGAGGAGGGCGGCCAGCTCACGGAGGCGGTGCGCCGTCGCCCCTACTCGGTGGTGCTGCTGGACGAGGTGGAGAAGGCCCACCCGGAGGTCTTTGACATTCTCCTGCAGGTGCTCGACGACGGCCGCCTCACCGACGGCCAGGGCCGCACGGTGGACTTCCGCAACGTGATCCTGGTGCTGACCTCCAACCTGGGCAGCCAGTTCCTGATCGACCCGGTCATGGGGCCGGAGGAGAAGCGCGAGGCGGTTATGACCATGGTGCGCTCCTCCTTCAAGCCGGAGTTCCTGAACCGGCTGGACGAGACCCTGGTGTTCGACCCGCTGAGCAAGGAGGAGCTGGCCCGGATCGTGGACCTCCAGCTGGAGCGGATGGCGGCGCGCCTGACCGACCGGCGCCTGGCCCTGACGGTCTCCCCGGCCGCGCGCGAGTGGCTGGCTGACGAGGGTTACGACCCGGCCTACGGGGCCCGGCCGCTGCGCCGCCTGGTGCAGCGGGAGATCGGGGACCGCCTGGCCCGGATGATCCTGGCGGGGGAGGTCTCTGACGGCCAGGAGGTCCTGGCGGACGTGAGCCCGGAGGGGGTGATGGCGGGCCTGGTGCTGTGTGCGCAGGGTGCTCCGGTCTCCCGTAGCGCCCGCACCGCCGCCAGCGCGGAGTGAGGCCAGCCTATTAGGGCCGCTGGTCAATAGGTGTGGGGTCGCCTTTGTGGCGACCCCATACCGCTTTGGTAACTACCGGTGGATTGAGTGGCTCCTCCTGCAGCCACTATCTGGCGTAAATACAAGGATCGCTCTAGGTATATAATTCTTAGGAAGCACTTAACAAGCATGTAAGACTGTGGTCATGGCATCTTTCATTGAAGGCAAGGACGCCGTTGTAGCTGCCCCCGTACGCCGTGGTCCGGGCCGCCCGCCGGCAGGCTCGGAGGACAAGCACGCCCGCGTCCTCGACGAGGCCGTCAAGCTCTTTGGCTCTGCCGGGTACGCCGCCACCTCCCTGGCGGACATCGCCAACGCGGCGGAAATCTCCAAGGCCGGGCTCCTGCACCACTTCCGCTCCAAGGAGGAGCTTTTTGTGGAGGTGCTGCGCGCCCATGAGGAGGCGGAGAGCAAGGCGGTGCCCTTTCCCGGCGGGGACAACCCCTGGCTGGTACTGACCGCCTGGATCGAGCGGCTGCGCCACAGCCTGGCCTGCCGCGAGCTCGCGGCAGTCAACGTGGCCATGAGCGGCGAGGTGCTGCAGATGGGGCCAACCGCCCGCCAGTGGAAGACCCAGCGCCTGGAGGCGGAGGTGACGGCGCTGGCGGAGTGCCTGGAGCGGGGCAAGACGGCTGGCTTCATCCGTCAGGAGGCGCCCTCCTGGGGCCTGGCCCGCACCGTGGTCGCCCTGACTGACGGCCTGCTGGTGCAGTGGTTCTGCGCCACCGACGGCGGCGTCGAGCAGGCGGAGGCGCGGGGCGCGGACGTGCTCTCGGAGCTGAAGCTCTACGTGGACATGCTCAAGGCCCGCTGGGCACTCTGAGCCCTCCGGTCGCACGGCGACTGGTGCATTTCGGCGCGAGAGGTGCGGGAACACCGCACCTCTCGCGCCGTTCTGCACAACTCGAAGGGCGACGACGGTGCCGTCCGCACGCCTCTGGGGGGCTACGTCACTCCACGCCTGCCGGTACAAAAACCGAGGCCTCGCACCGGAGTGCGAGGCCTCGTCGTCGGATACGGGGGCGCGGTCCCTGATTCGCGTCATCCCCGAGCACTGCGGTAGGTCAACGGAGTCCCTGATCTCCTCGTACCGTCTTGTGTTCCGACCCCTAAAGCATAAAGGGGCCACCGGTCGGTACGCATCTTTCAGATTGGCGTAATTCCGCCAATCTTCAGATTCTCCTCATTACAGTTATGTCACAGGGCCGGGCCGCCTCGTAACAGATAGGGCAAGGGGCAGGGGGAAGCCGCTGGTGGTAGGCCCTGGTGGCGTCCGGCCACAGCCCGCCGCGCCCACCCGCCCTGCTCAGGCAAGGCAAGTGCCAGCAGGTGCCTGCACGGGTCAGGGTCCTGCGTGGGCCAGGTATTCCACGTCGTGCGAAGGCCTGGCTCCGACTACCCGCCTCAGATCCCGGCGCGGGCCAGGTCGCCCAGCTCGTGCACCCGGTCCGTGAACACCCCGGTCACGCCCCAGCTGAACAGCTCCTCGGCGCGCTCCCGGGAGTTCACCGTCCACACGTTCACGCCGTAGCCCAGGGCCCGGATCTCCTCCACCCGGCCCCGCTCCAGGCCCTCGTCCGCCGGGTTGACGGCCTCCGCCCCCAGCTCCTCCACGTAGGAGCGCCAGTCGTCCAGCAGCAGCCCCTGCTCCGTGAGCAGCGCCAGGCGGGTGCCCGGACGACGTCGCCCCACCCGGTCCAGCAGCACCGGGTTGAAGGAGGACACCAGCACCTGCCCCCCGCCGCAGGCCGCGTGCTCGTCCAGCAGCGCCGCCACCCCGTCAACCAGCCGCCTGCAGGCCGCCGCCCCCGCCTCACAGGACTTGATCTCCACGTTCACGTGCATGCCGTGACGGCGCACCACCTCCAGGCTGGCCGCCAAGGTCGGCAGCCCCTCCCCGGCAAAGGGCCGGGAACCGTCCGCGGCCTGGAACCAGGAGCCCGCGTCGATCCCCGCCAGGTCCGCCGCCGCCAGGTCGTAGTAGCTGCCGACGCGGTCGGTGGTGCGGTCCAGCCGCGAGTCGTGGATGACGATCACGGTGCCGTCGCCGATCACGTCCACGTCCAGCTCCACCCACTGGGACCCGTGGCGCCCCGCCAGGTCAAAAGCCGCCAAGGTGTTCTCCGGGGCCAGGTCCCGCGCCCCCCGGTGGGCGATCACCAGCCTCTGCCTCTGCGGGGCGGGTCGCGGGCACGGGGCGGGCGGGAAGGCGGAACTCACTGGCGCACTCATAGAGTGATCGTGCCACGAAAGGCCGCACCTTTGAGTGCCGGTCCCCATGGCTGCGGGCCGGAAACGTGACAGACTCCCGTCCATGAGCCAGCTCCTGAGTGAACGTCCCACCATCGCCTTCCGCTCCGCCTACGACCAGGGCTTTGCGCGGGTGGCGGCCGTTACCCTGCCGGTGGTGCTAGCCGACCCGGTCTCCAACGCCCAGGCCGTCATCGAGCAGGCCCGCAGCCTCAGCGCGCAGGGCGTGTGCCTGGCCGCCTTCCCCGAGCTGTGCCTGACCGGCTACTCCATAGACGACCTGTTCCTTAACGAGGTGCTGCTGCAGGACACCCTGGCCGCCATCGAGTCCCTGCGGGCGGCCACCGCCGAGCTGGGCACCGCCCTGGTGGTCGGCGCCCCCCTGCGCGTCGGCAACCGCGTCTACAACTGCGCACTGGTCATCTGCGGCGGCCAGGTGCTCGGCGCCGCCCCCAAGTCCTACCTGCCCAACTACCGTGAGTTCTACGATAAGCGGTACTTCGCCGCCGGGGACAGCCCGGAGGAGGGGCGGGTCACCCTCCCAGGGGTGCGCCAGCCCTCCGGCAGCAGCCGCCAGGGCCCGTCCGGCCCCGGCGAGCACGCCGACGCCGTCGTCCCCTTCGGCCCGGACCTGCTCTTTGAGGTGGAGGACGTGCCCGGGCTGGTGTTCCACGTGGAGGTCTGTGAGGACATGTGGGTGCCGGTACCCCCCTCCTCCATGGCCGCCCTGGCCGGGGCCAACGTGCTGCTCAACCTCTCCGGCTCCCCCATCACCGTAGGCAAGGCCGAGGACCGCAAGCTCCTGGCCCGCGCCTCCTCCGCCCGCAACCTGGCCGCCTACGTGTTCGCCGCCGCCGGGCAGGGTGAGTCCTCCACCGACCTGGCCTGGGACGGACAGACCTTCGTCTACGAGAACGGCGAGCTGCTGGGGGAGACCGAGCGCTTCCCCGAGGGGCCGCGCGCCACCGTCGTCGACGTCGATATCGAGGGCATGGTGGCGGAGCGCCTCCGCCAAGGCAGTTTCGACGACAACCAGCAGACCTTCTCCCGTGCCGCGGGCACCGACCACCGCAGCACCTTCACCAGCCCCTCCCGCTTCCGCCGCCTGTACGTCAGCCGCGAGCTCCTGCGGGTGCCTCGCACCGACATCGGCCTGCTGCGCACGGTGGACCGCTTCCCCTTCGTACCCGACGACCCGCAGCGCCTGGCCCAGGACTGCTACGAGGCCTACAACATCCAGGTGGCCGCCCTGGCCCAGCGCCTGCGCGCGATCGGCCTGCCCAAGATCGTTATCGGCGTCTCCGGGGGCCTGGACTCCACCCACGCCCTGATAGTCGCCGCCCGGGCGGTGGACCGGCTGGGCCTGGGCCGGGAGCACATCCACGCCATCACCATGCCCGGCTTCGCCACCAGTGCCGAGACCAAGCAGAACGCCCTGGCGCTGGCCCAGGCCCTAGGCTGCCACGTCGAGGAGCTGGACATCCGGCCCACCGCCACCCAGATGCTCACCGAGATGGGGCACCCCTACGGGCGGGGTGAGCGCGGCCCCGAGGTCTACGACGTCACCTTTGAGAACGTCCAGGCCGGGCTGCGCACCGACTTCCTGTTCCGTATCGCCAACCACCGGGGCGGCATCGTGCTGGGCACCGGGGACCTGTCCGAGCTGGCCCTGGGCTGGTGCACCTTCGGGGTGGGGGACCAGATGGCGCACTACGGCGTCAACGCCGGTATCCCCAAGACCCTGATCCAGCACCTGATCCGCTGGGTGGCCTCCGAGCACCTGTTCAACGAGGCCGCCAGCCAGGTGCTGCTGGCCGTTCTGGACACGGAGATCAGCCCCGAGCTGGTGCCCGCCGCCGACGGCGAGCCCATGCAGTCCACCCAGGCCAAGATCGGCCCCTACGCGCTGCAGGACTTCCACCTGTGGCACCTGCTGCGGCGCGGCTCCCGCCCCAGCCGGGTCGCCTTCCTGGCCGAGAAGGCCTGGGCGGACGCCAGCGTGGGCGCGTGGCCCGCCGGGCTGCCCGAGGCGGAGAAGGTGGCCTACGACCTGGCTACCATCCGCAAGTGGGAGCTGGTGTTCCTCAGGCGCTTCTTCTCCAACCAGTTCAAGCGCTCCACCCTGCCCAACGGCCCCAAGGTGGTCTCCGGCGGCTCGCTGTCCCCGCGCGGGGACTGGCGCATGCCCTCGGACTCCAGCGCCACCGCCTGGATCGCCGAGCTAGAGCGCAACGTCCCCCAGGACTGAGCATGTGCGCGCTGGCAGTGGATGCTCCTGGTACCCCGGACAGTCTGGCGGCTCCGGGGGGCACAGGGGCAGGGGACGCCCCCACCCGGTACGTGCTGTCCACGGACCTGGACGGCACCATCATCTTCGACGCCGCCGTCAGCCCCGCAGACCTCCAGGCCCTGCGGCGCTGGCGGCAGGCCGGCAACCTGCTGGTGGTCAACACCGGCCGCTCCGTGGCGGCCCTGGGCAGCGCCCTGGCGGGTACCGGAGTCGAGTTCGACTACGCGGTGCTGTACACCGGGGCCGTCACCACGGACGCCGCAGCCCGCCCCCTGTCCGTCAACCCCATGCCGCAGGGCGTGGTGGAAGCGGTTATGGAGGAGCTGGGGGATGAGCCTGGGCTGCGGGTATTCACCACCACCCTGGAGCGGGACTATATCCTCCACGACGGCCTCCCGGGCGTGCCCAGCCTGCTGACACTCTTCTCCCCGGCGACGCTGGCGGACCTGGCGGGCCGTACCGTAATCGGGATGCCCTTCCAGGCGCGGCGCGAGTCCGTGCTGCAGCGCGTGCAGGACCTGGCCCGGCAACGTCTCGGCCAGCAGGTCTGGGCCGTACGCAATCAGGACTTCGTGGACTACGTGCCTGCCGGGCACACCAAGGGCACCGGGCTGGCACGCCTGGTATCGGACCTGACGGCACCGGGTGGCCCCTGCGAGGGGGAGCGGTTGGAGACCTGGAGCATCGGTGACTCCTGGAACGACATACCCATGCACCGAACCGCTGACCACTGCGCCTGCCTGCCCTGGTCCCCGCCGGAGGTCAAGGCGGTCTGCGACCAGGAGGTACCCTCCCTGTCGGCCCTGGTGGACGAGGTGCTGGGGGCACGGGCCTAGGCGCTCCGGGGCCGAGGCCCCGGCAAGGGGCGGACGGGGAGCATGCTGACCTCCCCGGGGCTGCGCCTAACCGGCAGCCGCCGAGGCCGGGTCCATGACTGCGGCCTCGAACACGGCCAGGCCGCTGCCCAGCTCCACCACCCGCAGCACGAAGGGGTGGTCCACGAAGAAGTCCACCGGCCTGGTATCGGGCTCCAGCGGGGCGGCGAACTCCTTGACGCTTATCTCGGTAAGGGCGGCCCCGAGCGTCCCCGGCTCCAGGACCTGCAGGCGGACCTGCTGAACGGCCTGGTCCACCTCCAGGTTGTTGCCGATATGCGTCAGGTGGTTCAGCTCCACCCCCAGCTGCCTCAGCTCGGCCAGGAGGTTTACGGCCTCGGTGCGCAGGTCCAGGCGGGGCAGGCGCAGGTTGACCTGCGACAACTGCGCCTCAGGGCCGCTGAGGGCCTCGGTGGCCTCCTGCCAGGTGTCCAGTGGCAAGGACCCTAGGCCGCCGGGCTCGTCCGGCAGGACCACGTCCAGTGCCAGGCCCGGCCCCTGCTGGCTCGGCGTGTAGGGCAGGCGCACCGCCCGCCACCCGGGGCCGGCTACCAGGGGCAGGCTGAGTGTGCCCGTCATAAGGTCCGCCTGGCTGAGGGACCCGTCCAGGCGGTGGAAGTCCTGGCGCTTCTGGGTCTGTTCTCCCTCAAAGGGGCTTTCCCACCGGGCCGCTAGCAGCAGGGCGTTCTGTAGCACCAGCAGGTTGTTGCCAGTGACCTTGATACCGGACTTGTCGATAAGCCCACCGGTGTGCAAGCTGGCCCAGGCGTCCAGGGTCTCCTGCGCCTCCTGCACGGATACCTGGCTCACCGTGGCCCCGTACCAGCTGCGCACGGCTTCCGTGTACTCCGTACGAACCAGCTGCTTAGTGCCTATCTGCACCAGGTTGTTGGCGATGTGCAGCAGGGGGGTGTCCGGGAGCACATCGGGCTTGAAGCTCTTCAGGGTCTCGGTGTCGGCGGTGTCCAGGCGTTGTAGGGCCTGCAGGGCGGCGTTCCAGCGGGTGTCCCGTTCATCTGCGCCTGCCTGCGTGTCCGTCCCGAGCAGCAGGGGGGCGACGCCGTCGCCAAGCCTGTCCGCCTGGGTGTAGAGCATGGCCAGGGTCAGGCTGGTGCCTGCCGGGCTCAGCAGGACGTTGCTCGTGCCTGACTTCCGCAGGCGGTGGGCCAGCTGCCGGGCGCTTAAGGCGCTGGAAGCCCGGGCGACGCTGCTTGCGGGGCCCGCCGTAGACGGCGCACCGGCGGGCCCTGCTGGCGCCGGGGGACTGCCAGCAGGTGAGGTGGAGCAGCCAGCCAGGGCCACCAGCAGTCCGGAGGCGGCTAGTGCCTGGGAGGTGTGCAGGACCCGCCTGCGGCTGGGACTAGCTGGTCCAGGTGCCCCGAGGTCGTTTTCGCCCATGTGCCCAGTATGCCGGGGCCGGCCTGGTGGGTGCGGGAAGCTAGTGGCCTGATCTTAGGGGCGGGTACGGTGGCCCGCCGTCGGGCTCATCGCGCGGCGTACCGGTACACGTTGGTCTCGCGCAGCTCGAAGCCGCAGCGCTGGTAGAGGCGGTTAGCGGCCTCACGGGAGGGTCGGGAGGTCAGGTCCACCGTGCGCGCACCCAGCTGCGCGGCGTGCTCCACCGCCGCCTGCACCAGGGCTGCCCCTGCCCCCTGGCCGCGGGCAGCCGAGTCGACGACGACGTCCTCGATCCAGGCGCGCAGCCCCGTAGGGATCTTGAAGGTGGCCAGGGTCAGCATCCCTAGTATCGGGCGCTGCCCCTGCTCGTCAGCGGTCTCCGGGCGGAACACGAACAAGAAGACGCCCTCCTGGGCCACCAGCTCCGTGCACTGGGTGGAGGTCAGGGCCGGGGCGGAGCGGGACAGCTGGGGGATGAGGCGTGCCATGGCCTCGACCAGCTCAGGCGTAGAGCTGGTGAATAGCTCAACCGACATGGTTCCTCCTGGAGGTCTCGGGGTGGTCACCTGCCGTGCCCGGCGTGCTCCGGGTCCGGTCAGGGACGGCTGCTCAGGAACTGAGGCTACCGCGTGGGACCAGCACAGGCCGGGCAACCGTCCCGGCGTCGTGTGCGGGCTGCCAGGCGGTGCGCCTACAGGGCGGAGCGGGACGCCGGGTCCATGACCACGGCCTCGAACACGGGCATACCGGTGGCCGCGTCGACGATACGGGCCACGAACGGGTGGTCCACGAAGAACTCCACCGGATCGCCAGCAGGGAGCGGGGCCGAGACCCCCACCTGCACCTCCGTCAGGGCAGCCGCCACCGTGCCCTCCTCGTCCACCACCAGGCGCGCCTGCTGCACCGTCTGGTTGACCACCATCTCAGGCCCGATATGGTCCAGGCTCCCCAGCTCAACGTCCAGGGAGCTGAGCTCCTGCAGCAGGTCAGTGGCCTCCGTGGTCAGGTCCAGGCGAGGCAGGCGCAACCGTACCTCCGGGCCGCTGCGTCCCTGGCGCTCCAGCTCGGTCAAGGCGGCGGTGGCCTCGCTCCAGGCCTGCTCGCCCAGCTCGGTGGGGTGGACGGTCCTGCGGGGCAGCACCACGTCCAGCACCAGGCCCCTGCCCTCCTTAGCCGCAGGCCCGTAAGGCAGCCGCAGGGCCCGCCACTGCGTGTCCTCCACCAGCGGAAGGTGGGCGGTGGTGACCATCAGGTCAGCCCGGCTGCGCCCCTGTCCGGGCAGGTGGAAGACCTGGTCCTTCAGGGTCTCCGTAGGCCGGAAGGGCAGGGCCCAGCGGGCCGCCAGCAGCACGGCGCTCTGCAGCACCAGGCGCGTGCTGCCGTCCAGCTGTAGGCCTGAGCGGCGCACCAGTCCCCCTGTGTGGAGCCTGGCCCAGGCGTTGGTGGCCTCGGTGGCCTGGTCCAGCGCCACATAGCTGACGGCGGCGTCGTACCAGGTGCGCACGGCGTCCACGTAGGACTGGTTGACCGTGTCCTTGGCGGAGCCCACCAGCAGCAGGTTACTGGCCAGGTGCAGCAGGGGCTGCTCCGGCAGCCGGTCGGGGTCAAAGTGCTGCAGCTCGCGCACCGAGAGGGTGTCAAAGCGCTGCAGGGCCAGCTGGGCGCGCCGCCACATGGTGTCCCGCGCCGTCGCGTCGTCGTCGGAACCGGCCCCCAGCAGATCCGCTACGCCCTGCCCCAGGGAGGGGGCCTGGGCGTACAGCATGGCCAGGGACAGGCTCAGTCCCGCCGGGCAGACCAGGGCGTTGGAGCCGGGGGAGGCCTCCAGCCGTTGCCGCAGCAGGCGGCTGCCCAGGCTGCTGGCAGCGTCCGCCGCCACCATAGAGGTGGTCACGTCCGCCGGAGGGCTGGTGGGGCGGACCTGCGAGGGCAGAGAGTCGATGGCGCGCAGGGCCCGGGTCGGCGAGCCGGGGGCCACCCCCTCCAGCGCCGCACAGCCACCTAGACCGGACAGCGCCGCGGCGGTGGCTAGGGCGGGCACCCCCAGGACGACGGAACGACGGCTGGGACAGGCAGGGACCGTAGCGCGCATACCCCTAGTCTGCTTGCCAGGCGCTCCCGGTGCTAGGCGTGCCCGTGGCCGGAGTGTCGGCACCGGCTGGGAGAGCCCGAAAGGCCGGTCCGCTGAGGGCCGGACGAGTACTCTCTGAACAGGTCCAACGTCCCACCCCTCCCGCCGCCTGGCTGCGGGACCGTGCAGGAAGGCCGCCATGACGCCCCCGCCACAGAGCAGCAACCAGACCAACCCGCAGCCTCCCGCCCCCGTGGCTGAGGGCGAACGTACCTACGCCGCCGACGAGCTGTTCTTCTCCACCACCGACGCCGGGGGCCGGATCCGCCGCGCCAACTCCACCTTCATGCGCCTGTCCGGCTTCCCCCGCGGCGCCCTGGTGGGGCGGGCGCACAACGTGGTGCGCCACCCGGACATGCCCGCCGGGCTGTTCCGCAGCCTCTGGGAGGACGTCGAGGCGGGCCGAGCCGCCAGCGCCTACGTCACCAACCGCAGCGCCGACGGCGGCTTCTACCGGGTCTTCGCCACCATCGTCCCCTCCACGGGTGGGTACCTGTCAGTACGTACCCTGCCGATGCGCACGGGGCTGCGTGACCAGGTGGAGGCGGCTTACGCCCGGGTCCTGCAGGTGGAGCAGGCCTCGGCGGCCGCAGGCTCCACCCGCCGGGAGGTGGCCGCCGCCGGGCAGGCCGCCCTGCTGGAGGAGCTGCAGGCCCTGGGCTACCGCGACAGCGTGGACTTCACCCGCCAGGTGCTGGCCGAGGAGGTCAGTGCCCTGGTGGCCTCCGGCGTCGACATCCCGGAGATCGCGGGGGAGGGGCCGGTGGCTCGTGTCCTGGCGGGCCTGAACGCTATCGAGGAGGCCACCGGCGGGCTGGTGGCGCAGATCGACGAGTGCAGCCGCCTGGTGTCCCTGCTGGGCACCCGTGCCACTGAGATCGGGGCCCTGTCCGCGCGCCTGGGGGCCCTGCGCAGCTCCTTGCGGGAGCTGGCGGCGGACGCGGGCCGCCTGGGGGACTCGGACGCCGCCGACGTCGTGGCCAGCCGCTACCAGGAGGTGGACGCCTTCGTCCTGGAGTGCTTTGAGCAGCTGCACCCGCTGGCCGGGCAGGTCGTGGAGCTGCGGGGCGACGTCGACTCGGTGCGCTTCGGTATCGCCCTGCTGCGCCTGCACAACCTGGCGGCCGGGTTCTTTGCCGTGCAGCTGCTGGACGGGCAGGACGAGCTGGGGGAGAACGACGCCGTCGGCTCGCTGGAGGAGCTGGTGGGGGCGCTCAGTGCGGGCGCGCGCTCCCTAGCGGGGCGCCTGGAGCTGTTCCGGGCCCGCGCCGAGCTGGTGGGCGGGGAGCTGGAGGTCGTGGCCAAGGCGCTGACGGACACCCACCAGCCCCTGCTGGACCTGCTGGGGGCGGCGGCGGACGCGGGAGCCGCTGACGAGTCCTCCGCCCGCACCGCCCGCTCCCTGGTACGTGACGGATTCCCGGAGGCCCGCGACCTGGCCGACCTGGCCGGGGCGGTGCGCGACCTGGAGGTGCCCTACCGGGCTGCGGAGATCGAGGCGCACCTGGCCCGGCTGCGAGTGGCCCTGGCGGAGCTCGCCTGAGACCGGGCGGCTCTGCCGGGGCGGGCCGCGGCGCTGGTTCCGCGCTGCTGGCGCGCTTCCCCGTTGCGGGCGCGGGTTCCGCGCTGCTGGCGCGCTTCCCCGTTGCGGGCGCGGGCTAGGCGCGGTGCAGCTCCACCAGCACCTCGGCGTGGTCGGTGTGCGGGAACATATCGAACAGCCGCGCCCGCACCACCCGCAGCGAGGGCATCGCCTCCAGGTCCGCCGCCAGGCTGGCCGGGTTGCAGGAGGAGTACAGCACCCGCTCCACCCCGGAGGCCTCCACGGCAGCGGCCAGCTCCCCGATCCCCCGGCGCGGCGGGTTGACCACCAGCAGGTGCGGCGCACCACCCAGGGCCGACGCCGCCCCCGGGTCCAGCACGCGCGCGTCACCCGCCTCAAAGCGCACCAGCTCCGGCCCCAGGCCCATCAGGTGGGCGGAGTCGCGGGCGCCGTCGATCGCACTGGCCGACAGCTCCACCCCCAGCACCTGCCGCCCCGGCCCCGCCAGCGCCAGGGCGAAGCCGCCGACGCCGCAGAACAGGTCCCACACCCGCAGCGGCCCGGCCCCGCCGTCGTCTGCAGGGGCCAGGGCCCACTGGCGCGCCTGGTCATAGAGGGCCTCGGCCACCGCCGTGTTCGTCTGGAAGAAGGAGCGGGTCGGCAGCCACAGGGGCAGCTCCACCCCGCTACCCGGTAGGCGCAGCCGCATGAGCAGCCGGTCCCCGCCCGGCTCCTCAGTCAGCACCACCTCCTCAGGCCCCTCCAGCACCGCCTGGTGCACCGGCTGGATATTCGCGCTGGCCACCGCCAGGCCCGGCAGCACCCGCCGCAGCCCCGGCAGCGCCGCCCGCAGATCCTGCACGTGCCGGTGCGAGCGCAGCACGAAACGCACCATCAGGTCCCCGTCCGGCGAGGCCGTGACCAGCAGGTGCTTCAGCTCCCCCCCGACGCCGGGGCACGTCATAGGGCTCCAGCCCTAGGTGCCCCACGAAGTCAGCGAGCACCCCCAGCGCCGCGCGCAGCGCTGGCACGTGCAGGGGGCAGTCGCGCAGGTCCACGCCCGCGCCAGCGCCGTCGAGAATGCCCAGAACCGGCGCCCCCGCCCGCCCGGACACCACCATCTTGGCCTTGTTCCGGAAGGTCTGGGGGGCACTGGCCACGGGGGGAGCCCAGGACTCCACCGGCACCGGGTTGGCCCCGGTGGCCAGCAGCGCCGCTACCCGGTCCTGCTTGGCCGCCAGCTGTAGGGCCACCGGCAGGTCCAGGTGCGGGCAGGAGCGGCAGCGCCCGGCCGTGTGCCGCTCGCAGCGCAACGAGCCGTGAGCAGCTGCCTGCTCCGCCGTCGGCAGCGGGCTGTCGGCAGCGGTGGGGGTGTGACCGGCTGGTGCGGCACAGGCTCTTGCCGGGGCTGCTCGCAGGTGCGCCGGGTCCGAGGTCATGCCCCGATTCTGCTTCACTTGAAGGCCAGGAGCAGGCCCCCAAAGAAGAAACCGACCCCAAGCACGCAGATTGCCAGTCCCAGCCAGTGCATCGGGATGAAGAACAGGGAGTTGCGTGTGCCGCTCCCCCGCAGCAGCTGCTGGCGCTGGACTTGCAGCAGCCGCTCGACCTGGGCGGTGGCCTCCTCCGCGCTCCTCGGGGCGGCAGCCCCCGGCTCCAGCTGGAAGGTGCCCTCCTGGACCCGCTGCCAGCTGCGTGCACGCAGCTCCTCCAGATAGGTCTCGGCCTGCTGCCGCGGGCGCAGCACGTTGAGCCAGTAGCCCATAAGGAAGGTCAGGGTGCCGCCGAGCAGCAGCCCGAGGCCGACGGGAAGGTAGTTCGGAGAGCCCGGCTTAGCGCCGATGCTCCCGATGGCAATCAGTCCCAGGGCGACGAACGGAATCGTGAGTATGCCCCAACCACGCCAGATAATCATGGGCTGAGCCTATCGCCACGGGGTTGGTCTTCTGTCCACGGCGGAGGGTTAGAAGGGGGCTGGGTGGCAGCGGCGACGGCGGAGTCGTTGGAATCCCACGGTTCTTGCGCGCACGCCGGGGTTACCCGGAGCCTCTAGTCCTCCGCCAGTGACAAACCGCCTGTGGCTCAGGCCACCGAGGCCTGGTAGACCGACTTGATCGAGGCGTCCAGGGTGGCGTTGAACTCGGCGTCGGACTGGTCCGCCCGCAGCCCCTCCAGCAGCGCCCGGGAGAAGGAGGCGATCATGCCCGGGTTACGGGCCAGCCGCCGGTTGGCCTCCTCCCGGCTGTAGCCGCCGGACAGCGCCGCCACCCGCACCACCCGCGGGTGGCGCACCAGCCCGGAGTAGAAGGTGGCCACTGACGGGATAGTCAGCTTCAGCAGCACCTCCTGGCCGGGGCGCAGCCGGTCCAGCTCGGCGTTCAGGGCCGACAGGAGCAGCAGCTCGATCCCAGGCTTGGCGGGGGCATTGATATCCACCTCCGGCTCGATGATGGGAGTGAGCCCGGCCGCCAGGATCCGCCGCGCCAGCTCGAACTGCTGGGCCAGTACCTGCTTGATGCCCTTGGGGTCGGCCCGCAGGATCACGGAGCGCATCTTGGTGCCGAACACCTTGGCCTCCACGGCTTTGGCCAGCAGCTCGTCCAGCCCGGCGATCGGTTTCATCAGGCGCACGCCGTCGGACTCCTCCGCCAGCCCCTGGTCCACCTTGAGGAAGGGCACCACACCCTTGACGTCCCACAGGTACTCGGCGGTGGGGCGGCCCTCCACCTGGCCGTCCAGGGTGCGCTCGAACAGGATCGCGCCCAGGACCCGCCGGGAGCTGAAGGCGGGGGAGGTCATGACCCGGCAGCGCATGGCGTGCACCAGCGCGAACATCTCCTCCTCGCTGCTCCAGGACTCTGGGCTCAGGCCGTAGTTCTGCAGGGCGCGCGGGGTGGAGCCGCCCGACTGGTCCAGCGCGGCAATGAAACCGGCTCCGGCGCGCATCCTGCTCATCTGCTCGGACATGGTGACCTCCTAGCGAGGCACGGCCTAAGGCCGCCCCGTAACGTCGTCGTTACCACCAGTGTATGATTCCTGTCACTTTCTTGGGTGGGTGGTGGGTTGCGGCTGCGGGGCGGCGGGCGCGCTGCTGGGGCACACTGGGCGCATGCCCCACACGCAGTCCAGTCCGTCACCCCTGCTGCCCCGCACCGGCATCGGCACCGACGTGCACGCCTTCGCCACCGACCCCAGCACCCCCCTGCACCTGGCCTGCCTCCAGTGGCCGGGGGAGACCGGCCTGGAGGGGCACTCTGACGGCGACGTCGTGGCCCACGCCTGCTGTGACGCCCTGTTCTCCGCCGCCGGGCTAGGGGACCTGGGCTCCAACTTCGGCACCGCTGAGCCGCAGTGGAAAGGCGCTGCCGGGGCGGTGCTCCTGGCGGAGGCCGCCCGGCGGGTGCGGGCCGCTGGCTTCGAGATCGGCAACGTGGCGGTGCAGCTGGTGGGGGCGCGCCCGCGCGTGGCCGCCCGCATGGACGAGGCCCGCCAGGCCCTGTCGCAGGCCGCTGGTGCCGCAGTCTCCTTCTCGGCGACGACGACGGACCACCTGGGCTTCCTGGGCCGTGAGGAGGGGCTGCTGGCCGTGGCCACCGCCCTGGTCTACCCCGTGCCCACTGAGCAGCCGTCACAGGAACAGCCATGAGCGCCCCGACGGCCCGAGGCCTGCACCACGTGGAGCTGTGGGTGGGCGACCTGGAGCAGGCCCGCGCGCAGTGGGGCTGGCTGCTGGGCTCCCTGGGGTGGGAGCGCGCCCAGGACTGGCCCGAGGGCAGCCTGTGGGAGGCGGCCTGCGGCCCCTACCTGGTGCTGACCACGCCGCCGCTCACCGCGCCCCAGCCTCATGACCGCCACCGGCCCGGCCTGAACCACCTGGCCCTGTGCGCCCCGGACCGGACCACCGTGGACCAGGTCAGCCAGGAGGCCCCGGAGCGGGGCTGGCGGCCGCTGTACGCCGAGCGCTTCCCGTACGCGGGCGGGCCGGAGCACTACGCCGCCTACCTGGAGGACGCCCAGGGCTTCAAGGTGGAGGTGGTGGCCCCGCGGCAGGTCCCCGCAACGCGCATCGGGTGAGAGCCTGGTAGGTGGACCAGGTGTCGGGCAGCTTTGGAGGCGTCGGGCCTGCCGGGTGAACAGGGCGGTCCGCCGCGACTCCACCACGCAGGCCCGGGAGCCGTAACGGGCCCGCCCGCGGCGGCGGCCTGCCCTGCTCCGGAGGGGGCCGGGTATGTTTGGGACGTGAGTGCCCTCCAGCCTGAACCCCTTGCGCTGCGCCTGTACGACTCGGCCGCGCACGCCGTCGTGCCCCTGGCCCCCACGGCCACCCCCGGCGTGGTCAAGATCTACCTGTGCGGTGCCACCGTGCAGGGCTCCCCGCACATTGGCCACATGCGCTCCGCCATCGCCTTTGACGTGCTGCGTCGCTGGCTGGAGCGCTGCGGCCAGCAGGTGGTGCTCATCCGCAACGTCACCGACATCGACGACAAGATCCTGGCCAGGTCCGCGGCCGCGGACCCGCCCGTGCCGTGGTGGGCCTGGGCCCAGCGCCACGAGCGGGAGTTCGACGCCGCCTACCGCGCCCTGGGGGTGGCCCCGCCCACCTACGAGCCGCGTGCCACCGGGCACGTGCCCGAGATGATCGACCTGATCTCCCGGCTGCTTGAGCGCGGCCACGCCTACGTGGGCAGCCCCGGCAACGTCTACTTTTCGGTGTCCTCCCTGCCAGACTACGGCTCCCTGACCAACCAGCGACCCCAGGACCTGACCAGCACGGAGGACGAGTCCCAGGTGGACGCCGCCGTGGAGGCCGGTAAGCGTGAGCCCCGCGACTTCGCCCTGTGGAAGGCCGCCAAGGCGGGGGAGCCCGCCGACGCCGCCTGGGACACCCCCTGGGGCCGGGGGCGGCCCGGCTGGCACCTGGAGTGCTCGGCCATGAGCCACCGCTACCTGGGGGAGGAGCTAGACATCCACGGCGGGGGCATCGACCTGCGCTTCCCCCACCACGAGAACGAGCAGGCCCAGTCCCACGGGGCGGGCTGGGGCTTTGCCCGCCACTGGGTGCACAACGCCTGGGTGACCATCAAGGGCGAGAAGATGAGCAAGTCCCTGGGCAACTCACTGGTGGTCAGCGAGCTGCTGCGCCACCACGAGCCCGCCGTGCTGCGCCTGGCCCTGGGGACCGTCCACCACCGCTCCACCGTGGAGTTCTCCGCGGAGAGCCTGGCCGACGCCGCCGCCCTGTGGGAACGGCTCACGGGGGCGCTGCTGCGGGCCCGTGAGGTCTCCACAGCGGTCGACGCCGCCGCCGCCGCCCTGCGTGCGCGCGCCCTCCCGGCGGAGTTCACCGCCGCTATGGACGAGGACCTGAACCTGGCCGGGGCCATGGCGGTGGTGCACGCCACCCTCAAGCGGCTCAACACGGCGCTCGCGGCGCCGGGACAGGCGGGGGCGGCGCAGGCGGGCCGCGGCGCGGCGCCGGAGTCGACCGGCGCGGCCGAGACGACCGGCGTGGCGCCGGAGATGGATGGCGCGGCGTCGGAGTCGACCGGCGCGGCCCAGGAGGCCTCTGTCGCCGTGACGTCTGGCGCCGCCACCTCTAGTGCTGACACCTCCGGCACCGCCCCGGAGGGCAGCGACCTGGTCACCAGCACCGCCCTGGACCTGCGTGCCCAGCTGGACGTGCTGGGCCTGGACCCCCTGTCCGAGCCCTGGCGCGCCAGCGTGCTGGGCGCGGGCAGCGCCAGCGGGCAGGACGCCGCCCTGACCGCCCTGGACCACCTGGTGGCCGCCCTGGTGGAGGAGCGGGCCCAGGCGCGCGCCGCCAAGGACTGGGCCCGTGCCGACGCCCTGCGCGACCAGCTGGCCCGCGCGGGCGTCGTCGTCGAGGACTCGGCGGCCGGTGCCCGCTGGCACCTGGCCTGATCCGCCTGCGTAACCTTGTGGCGCCTGGGTTCCGGGCTGCCGTACCTTAGCCACAGACCAGCCCCGAACACGGAGGACCACATGCCAGGCAATGACCGAGTGCACGGCGCCCTGCGCCGACCGGGAAAGAAGAAGGGACCGCTCAAGGGCTCCGGGGGGCAGAAGAGCCACGCCCTGGAAGGCAAGGGCCCCACCCCCAAGGCGGAGGACCGCGTCGGCCACCCCAAGGCGCGGGCCAAGGCCCGGGCGGAGGCCCGCGCCGCCCAGCCCACCCGCGCCAAGCAGCTGGAGAGGCTCAGGCGGCGCTTCGGGGTGCCGGAGGGGCACGAGATCGTCTGCGGTCGCAACGCGGTGGCGGAGGCCGCCCGGGCCGGGGTGCCGATCTCCCGCGTGTTCATGGCGGTCTCCGCAGAGAGCGACGACCGCCTGGGGGCGGTGGTGCGCCGGGCCGCCCTGCTGGGGGCCCCGGTGCTGGAGACCACCAAGCTGGACCTGGAGGCGCTGACCGACGGCGCCGCCCACCAGGGCGTGGCCATTGAGGTGCCCGCTTACGAGTACCAGGACCTGGCGGACCTGCTGGAGCGCGCCCGTGCCCTGGGCCGCACCCCGCTGCTGGTCGCCCTGGACCAGGTCACCGACCCACACAACCTGGGGGCGGTGCTGCGCAGCGCCGGGGCCTTCGGGGCCGACGGCGTAGTCATCCCCGAGCGGCGCAGCGTGGGCGTGAACGCCACCGTCTGGAAGGTCTCCGCCGGGGCCGCCGCCCGCGTGCCGGTGGCCCGGGAGACGAACCTGGTGCGGGCCCTGGAGCGGCTCAAGAAGGAGGGCTGCTTCGTGGTGGGCCTGGACGGCGGCGGCCAGACCCTGGTGGAGGAGCTGGGCTTCGCGGACTCGCCCCTGGTGCTGGTAACCGGGGCGGAGGGGACGGGCCTGTCCCGGCTGGTGCGGGAGACCTGCGACGTGATCGCCTCCATCCCCATCAACGGGCGGGTGGAGTCCCTCAACGCCGCCGTGGCCACCGGGATCAGCCTCTACGAGGTGGACCGGTTGCGTCGTCGGGCGGCCGCCTCCGCACAGGACGCCGCCTCCGCGCAGAACTGAGCCTGCCCTACACGACTCGCGTCCCAATGGCACAATGGGGCCAGACCAGGACGCCCGCCCCGGGCCCCGGGCAGAGGAGGCCACCATGACCAAGGACGCCAACGCGAGCTGGAACCGCACCGAGGGTGTGCTTGTCGCGCCCGGTACGGCCCCCGAGGCCGTGGCAGAGTTCCTGGCCGCCCGCAACGTGGTGGGGCGCCTGGAGTGGTACCCCAGTACCCCCCACCTGCTGTCCCTCACCCTGGCCTGTGACGTACAGGGGCGGGTGGCGGTGACCCCCTCCAACCGCGGCGGCGTGGTGGCCGGTCTGGGCACCAGTGCCCTGACTGAGGCGCTGGCCCGCGAGTTCCAGGCCGACGTGACCATCGGCCCGGCCTCCTTCGACGGCCTGCCGGAGGGGGTCGAGCTGCCGACGGTCACCACCACAGCCAGCCCCACCTCCCGCACCGTGGTGGTCTCCCCGCTGAGCGCCTACACGGTGCCGCTGCAGGCCACCCTCCTGGAGCGTCCCCTGGCGGTGGCCTCCGCCCCGGCCCTGGACCGCCGTCTGGTCATGTACTCCGGTGAGGGCCAGGAGCTGGGGGTCTTCGGCTGGGACGAGGACTCCCTGCCGGCGCTGGTGCTCACGGTGGACGGGCACGACATGACCGTGCGGGCAGTCACCTCCACGGAGGGGGAGGACGACGCCGTCTACTCCTGGGCCATGACCTCCAGGTACGTGCTGGGAGGGGTGAAGGACCCGGGTCCCTCCCTGACCGCATTCGTCAAGGAGCTGCTGGAGGACCGTACGGACGCCTCGGTGATCGCGGCGGCCGTGCCTGGCGCGGACCTGCAGGCGGTGGCGCAGGCGATCCAGACCCCCGGCATGGAGGGGATGCTGGCGCTGGTGGAGGCGCTGGGGCTGCCGGACTTCGTGGGTCTGGTGCTCAACGGGCGGCTGGCTCCGGCGGAGGTGCCGGGGGCGGTGGTGCACGAGCCGCGCGGCCTGTCCAACGCCGTCTCCCGCTCGGTGGGCCTGATGCTGCAGGACCCCTCCACCCCCGGGGCTGGCTTCTGGCGCTCCTACGTGCGCACGGTCACCGACCAGGCCTGGCTGGTGCGTGCGGGGCTCGCCCTGGAGGCGGGGCTGGGTGGCGCACTGGTGGGTGTGGCGCTGCGACGGCGGGGCCGCACCGGGGTGACGCCGCGCTGGACCATGGCTGCGGGCGTGCTGCTGCTGCTGGACTCGGTGGTGGAGGCCTCCACGGCCTCATGGGTGCGGCACCTGGAGCTGCGACGCCGGGCTGACGAGGAGATGGCCCTGGTCGCAGAGGAGCTCGGCGCCTGATACACGCTTGACTGGGGGAGACTGGCCCCGCCGTCTTCCTGGCCAAGGCACTCTCCAAGACCTTCGGCACCGGAGCCCAGCTGCCTGCTACGCCGGGCTCGCACCCCTCACCCGCCTCCACTTGTGCATTTCGGCGCGAGTTGTGCCGGAATGCCGCACAACTCGCGCCGAAATGCACAAGTCAGGGTGGGGCGGGCACGCCCCGCCGTCAGAAGATGAGGAGGTGCTGCATCAGCTGCCGCAGGCCGAGCGCCAACAGGCTGAACACCATGGACGCCCCGATTCCCAGCAGCAGGAGCTTGCTGGGGACGGGAGGCGGCACCTCCCACGGGTCAAGGGTCAGCTTTCCCGGCAGATTCCGCGTGAAGCGGGGCTCTACGTAGAACACTGGCACCACCTGACCTGCCGCCAGCACAAAAGATATCCGCGGCATATGGCAGAGCAACGTGTCCCGGCAAGTGACGTGCACCGGACCTGCGGGCACCTGGTAACGCTGGACAGCCATAGCGCTGCGTGGGATCTCCTGCCCGTTGATCCAGGTGCGTGGCACCACACGCCCGGGGCGGCACATCTGGTAGCGCAGCTCCACCACGCCGGTGGGCGCTGCTGGGCCGGGTGCGTAGGGCCCTGGCGGCTGCCCGGGTGCGGTCATACGCGCTCACTCCCCCTTGAAGCGCAGCCCAGCCGTGAAGCCCATGGGGTTCTGGTCGTACTCGGACAGGGACTCCTGGTCGCGGGCGGCGAACTCGGCGTCGTCCTCCAGGAGCTCCTCCTCCGGCTCCGGGGCGAAGATCTCCTCCATCTCCTGGGCGTCCCCCAGGGACAGGTAGGACTGCTCGTCCCAGTGCTGCGGCAGCACGGAGCGGACGTAGTCCTCCACCGCCTCCTGCATAGGCACGTCGTAACAGGCCCGTTCAGACATGTACCAGCGGTGCTCCAGCACCTCGTGGAAGATCTCCGCGGGCTCCAGCTTGCGGCGCAGCTCGGCGGGCACGGCGGCGATCGTCGGCTCGAAGACGTCCGCCAGCCAGGCGTGCGCCACCAGCTCCAGCGGGTCGTGGTTGCGGCCGGTCAGCGCCCGGTACGCATTGAGGTCGTTTAGCATGCGCTGGCCCTGGCGCTCCTGCACGTCCAGGCCGGTCAGGCGCATCACCTGGCGGTGGTAGTGCCCGGCGTCAACCACCTTGGGCTGGATCGAGATGCGGGTGTCGCCGTCTGCGGTGGTGGTGGAGATGTCCAGCTCGCCGACGTCGTAGCCCAGCTCGTTGAGCTTCTCGATCCGGGAGGCCACCCGCCAGCGCTCCCCCATGGAGAAGCTCTCCTTGGCGGTGAGCACCTCCCACAGCTCGGTGTAGCGGGTGACGATCCGGTCCCCGACGCCGATGGTGTCCACGCTCTGCTCCAGCAGCGCCCCGGCCTGCAGGTCCATAAGCTCGCCGATGATGTTGGTGCGGGCCACGTCGATGTCGTAGAGGCGCTTACCCTCCGTGAGCCCGTCCGTGTACAGCTCGCCGGTCTCCGCGTCCACCAGGTAGGCGGCGAAGGCCCCGGCGTCACGACGGAACAGGGTGTTGGACAGGGACACGTCCCCCCAGTAGAAGCCCAGCAGGTGCAGGCGTACCAGCAGCACCGCCAGGGCGTCGATCAGGCGGGTGGCGGTCTCCGGGCGCATGTACTGGCTGAACAGGGCCCGGTAGGGCAGGGAGTAGGCCAGGTGCTCGGTGACCAGCACCGAGTTGAGCTCCTCGCCCTGGGCGTCGTGGCGGCCGGTGATGACCGCGGTGGGGGTCACGCAGGGGGCGCCCAGGCGCACCAGGTCACGCAGCATCTCGTACTCGCGGTGGGCCACGTGCTCACCAATCTCCTTGACCGCGATCACGCGGCCGGAGAGCTTGGCGAAACGCACCACGTGCCGGGACAGGCCGCGGGGCAGGGCGGCCAGCACCTCTGCCGGCCAGTCCTCCAGGGGGATGTCCCAGGGGAGGTCCAGCAGGGCCGGGTCGACCTTCGCTGCGGTGATCTTCAGAGCCTTAGGCATGGGCACATTCTCTCAGTTGGACGTTGCTTGGGGGCCCGGTGGCGAGCCTCACGCGTGGCGTGCTCCTGCTGGCGGCCGTCTGGTGGAAGCTAGGTGCTTGCCGGAGCGGGGCTGGGCTAGGCGGAGCCCCGCCGTCGACCTTGAGGGACGACGGCGGGGCTCGTTGTGCCAGAGGCTCCTGTCAGGTCCAGGAACGTGGCGTAGGGGCTTCTGCCAGCTCAGGCAGGCAGGCGCTTGCCGGTGGAGGCGGAGAAGATGTGCTCCTGGCCGGGGCGGATGCGGACGTAGACGATCTCGCCGGGGGCCGGGGCGGTGTGCGGGGGAACGCGGACGATGATCTGGCTGGAGTCCTCGCCGGAGCCGAGCTTGCTGTCAGAGCCCTCAGCGCCCTCCAGCTCACCGTAGACGTAGGCGTCCGAGCCCAGCTCCTCCACGAAGGACAGACGCACCGGGATGGAGTGCTCGTCCGTGGCGGAGACGACCTCCAGGGCCTCAGGGCGGAAGCCGATGGTGACCTTGTTCTTGTCCTCGGGGGTGATGGCGTCCAGCGTGGCCCGCGACAGGCGGATCCTGGCCTTGCCGATAGTGGCCACGTCGCCCTGCACGTCGAACAGCCCCAGGTTCATGGCCGGGGAGCCGATGAAGCCGGCCACGAACTCGTTGGCGGGCGTGTCGTACATCTCACGGGGGGTGCCGACCTGCTGCAGGATGCCGTCCTTGAGGACCGCGATACGGTCACCCATGGTCAGGGCCTCGGTCTGGTCGTGGGTCACGTAGACGGTGGTGACACCCAGGGAGCGCTGCAAGGAGGCGATCTGGGTGCGGGTCTGCACGCGCAGCTTGGCGTCCAGGTTGGACAGCGGCTCGTCCATCAGGAAGACCTTGGGCTTGCGCACGATGGCCCGGCCCATGGCCACACGCTGACGCTGACCACCGGAGAGGGCCTTGGGCTTGCGGTCCAGGTACTCGGTCAGGCCCAGGATCTTGGCGGCCTCACGGACGCGCTTGTCGATCTCCTCCTTGGGGGTGCCCGCGATCTTCAGGGCGAAGCCCATGTTGTCGTGCACCGTCATGTGGGGGTAGAGGGCGTAGTTCTGGAAGACCATGGCAATGTCACGGTCCTTGGGCTGGACGTCGGTCACATCGCGGTCACCGATCAGGATCCGGCCGGAGTTGACGTCCTCCAGGCCCGCGAGCATGCGCAGGGAGGTGGACTTACCGCAACCCGAGGGACCGACCAGGACCAGGAACTCGCCGTCCGCGATCTCCAGGTTGAGCTGGTCCACCGAGGGGCGGTCGTTGCCGGGGTAGACGCGGGTGGCGTGATCGAAGGTCACGGTTGCCATATTTGCTTCCCTTCACCGGCAGGTACGTGCCGGACGATCCGTGGTGAAAGGTGCCGATGCGTTGTGTCCGCACTGACACGATTGCCGTCGGCCATCGACGGCAGGCACATCTTTACACACTCTGGTCTTTTGCAACAGCCTTATGACCAAGTGAGTACGTAGTGGCGTCAATGGGGAGCGCAGGGCGCCTGCTCCGCAGCCGGTGCGCGCCCCGCGACCGGTACGCTGCTGCCTATGATGAGCACTCCGGGTCCCTCTGGCGCCGCGGCGCAGGTGCCGCGTACCGCGCGTGGCCTGCGTGAGGGCTCGGTGGTGGGCGGCTACGAGCTGGTGCGCCGCATGGGGGCCGGTGGTATGGGGGTGGTCTGGGACGCCGTCGACGGCGGAGGCAGGCACGTGGCCGTAAAGGTCCTGCACCCCCAGGTCGCCTCCGACCCGGTCTCCCGCCGTCGCCTGGAGCGCGAGGCCGCGGTCCTGAGCCGCCTGAAGGACGAGCGGGTGGCCCGCATCCTGGACCTGGAGCCCGCCCCGGACGGGGACACCCCCGCCTTCGTGGTCACCGAGCTGGTGGACGGCCCCACCCTGCAGCACGAGGTGGACCACGAGGGCCCTTACGACCCCCAGCACGACGCCACCGAGCTGGCGGACCTGGCGCACGGCCTGGTGGGGGCCCTGCAGGCGGTGCACGAGGCGGGCGTGATCCACCGAGACCTCAAGCCTGCCAACGTGATGCTGGGTCCCAAAGGACCCGTGCTGATCGACTTCGGTATCGCCCAGAGCGAGGACGACACCAGGCTGACCCGCACGGGCCAGGTCACCGGCACCCCGGGGTTCATCTCCCCGGAGATGCTGGACGGCGGCCGTCCTGACGCCGAGGTGGACCGTTACGCCTGTGTCGGCGTGATCCTGTTCGCTGTCACCGGGCAGGCTCCCTTCGGGGCCGGGCCCTGGCAGACCGTCTTCCGGCGCGTCTACGACGGCACCCCGGAGCTGGGCGACCTGCCGGAGAAGTGGCCCGCGCTGGCGGTGGCCTTCACCCAGGCCCTGCACCCGCACCTCGAACGGCGTATGCGGGTGGAGGACCTGCTGACCGTCCTGGACGAGGTGGCCGACGGCGGCAACGGCGAGTGGGCGGTCAAGGAGATCCTGGGCCCGGACGCCCTAGGGGTGGACGAGGAGGACACTGACACCGGCTCCTTCCCGGTTGTCGGATACACCGGAGACGGCTCCGCGGGCAGCCAGGAGACGACTGCCCCGGCCTACGGCTCCACCGGCTACGGGGCCGCTTCCGCCGGGGTGGCGCCCTCAGCCGCCGCGGCCCACTCAGGGGGCTACGAGGGGGCGGGCAGGACTGCTGCACCCAGCGGGGGCACTGCCGGGGGCTACGGCCTCTACGGCAGCAGCGAGGCCCTGCCGCCAGCAATCACCCCTGGGCAGTCCTATGGCATCACTCCTCCCGCCAGGCCAGCCTCCCAGGCCTACCCGGGCGCGGTCGGCGCCGGTGGCGGTCGTGGTGCCGTGCCTGTTACAGGCGGGGCGGTCGCCTACGGGCACTTGTCGGGGCCATACACGGGTGCGGCGCCGGTCGCGGCTGTCGGCTACGGCGCCGGGGCCCAGGGGGTGCCGTCGGCAGCTAGTGGTGCCCTGCCCCCGTCAGCCCCCAGCGCAGGCTCGGTGGGCTACGCCGGGGGCTCTGGGTGGGGTGCTGCCGGGGCCTATCCGCTCGGTCCGGCAGGGGGATCACGGGAGAGCCTGAACGCGGCCCTGCCGCAGTGGGCGCGGGAGCCGGAGCGCTGTAAGGCGCTGACCGCTGTCGGGGGCCTGCTGCTGGTGACGCTGGGCCTGATGCGGCCGATATGGGCGCTGGGCCTGCTGTTCGTCTGGGAGGTGCTGGCCGGTGCGGTGGGACGTGCCGACGACGCCCTGCGCTGGCGGCGGCTCCAGCAGGGGCGTATGGGCGGGGACACGGCCTGGCAGCTGTGGCGCTCCCCGCTGTACCTGCTGAGCTCCTTCTTCTTCACCCTGCTGGGGGCCTTGCTAGGGGCGCTGGGCTTTATGGGGTCCTTCATGCTCCTGACCTCCTTGGCGCAGCTGGACAAGCTCGATACGGGGGAGCTGACCCACTACCAGTACTACGTGCGCTCTGCCCTGGTACTGGCGGGCATCACGGGCGTGGTTACCTTGATCACCTGGTTCGTCCCCTGGGGGCGGAGCATGCGTCGGGGCTCGGCGATCATGCTGGGCGCGGCGGTTCCCAAGGGTGCGCCCCGTCTGGTGCTGAGCCTGGTGGGGGTGCTGCTGGCCCTGCTCGCGCTGGCGCTGCTGAGCGGCGGCTACCTGCCGGTGCTGAGCCTGTACCCTCTCGCTGGGCGCTGACGGTCCTGGGCAGGGGCCGGACCGGCGTCCTGGGCCCAGACGGTGTGAGAACGTGACCAGGCCCCCTGGCGAAACCAGGCCAGCCTAGATAGGTTTCAGTAGTTAAAGGCTGCGCCTTTGCCAGTCTTCAAGTCTGTTGTGCGGAGGAGTTCTAGTGGCTGCCGATTCAGGACGTACCCACAAGTCGCAGGTGCGCGCCCAGGCCCGGGCCCAGGCCCAGGTGCTGCGGGAGCAGCAGGAGCAGGCTGAGCGGCGTCGCAAGATCACCCGGCGCGCTCTGATCGGCGGCGGGGCGGTGGCGGCTGCGGGGGCCGTCGCGGGCCTGGTCTACTGGGACAACTCCACCACGGGCACCTCAGTGCCCTCCCAGGCGGCGGCCGACGCCAGCCTGACCTTCGGCAAGGGCTTCCTGCCCGGTACCACGAACGACGGCGCCAAGGTCCTGGACGTCTACTTCGACTACTCCTGCAGCCACTGCGCCTCCTTTGACGTGCTGCACGAGGAGGAGGTCAGGACGCTCGTCGAGGAGGGCGTGGTCACCCTGGCCCTGCACCCCTGCAAGATCCTGGGGCAGCCCTGGACCGACATCGCCCTCAACACCCTGGGGGTGGTGCTGGAGCACGAGCCCGACAAGGCCTACGCCTACCACAACGCCGTCTTTGAGCTGTACCTGGACGCGGCGCAGAAGAAGAGCGGCGAGAACCTGAACCTGGCAGGCCTGAAGAAGGCGGCTGAGGGGGTCGGAATCAGCGGGAAGACTGTGGCGGGCTTTGACAACGCCGTGTCCAAGAACCGCTTCGAGGCCTGGATAGAGGCTGGTACCAAGACCTTCGCGGACAAGGGCTTTACCGGCACCCCGGTGGTCGCCTACGACGGCAAGGTGCTGGAGCTGGCCGCAGTGGCCTCGCCCACGGGACTCACTGACCAGATCAGGTCTGCTGACGGTGCCGCGACCCCGGGCGCTGTCGCGCCCTGACCTTCCCTGCCGTCCCCGACCAGCCGCGCCTGGTGGCCGGCTGCGGCCCCGGCGGAGACGAGGCGTAGGGGAGGTGGGGAGAGGCCTGGTGGGCTCCATTCGGTGAAGCAGCCGGAAGCAGGTAGGCTTTGCCGCACGCCGTGTTAGCTCAGTTGGTAGAGCAGCTGTCTTGTAAACAGCAGGTCATCGGTTCGAGTCCGATACGCGGCTCCAAGCAGGCGCTAGAGCAGTCGCTCAGGGCAGGCGCCAGTCCACCGGCTGCGCGCCCTGGGCCACCAGCAGCTCGTTGGCCCGGGAGAAGGGCCGCGAGCCAAAGAACCCCCGTGAGGCGCTCAACGGCGACGGGTGCGGGGAGGCCACCACCGGCGTCGCCCCCAGCAGCGGCTGCAAGGACTGGGCCTGCCGCCCCCACAGGATCGCCACCAGCGGGCCGCCACGCTCCACCAGCGCCTCAATCGCCCGCTGCGTGACCTGCTCCCAGCCCCACCCCTGGTGGGAGGCCGGTGCGCCTGGACGCACCGTCAGCACCCGGTTCAGCAGCATCACCCCCGCCTGCGCCCAGGGGGTCAGGTCCCCGGAGGTGGGCCGGGGCACGCCCAGGTCCGCCACCAGCTCCGTGAAGATGTTCTCCAGGCTGCGCGGAGGCCGGACACCCGGGGCCACGGAGAAGCTCAGCCCCATGGGGTGCCCCGGCGTCGGGTAGGGGTCCTGCCCCACGATCAGCACCCGCACCTGCTCCAGCGGGTAGGTGAAGGCCCGCAGCACGTCTGTGCCCGCAGGCAGGTAGCCGCGCCCCGCCAGCGTCTCTTCGCGCAGGCGCGCCCCGATCTCGTGCACCACCGGCTCCACCGGAGCCAGGGCCCGGGCCCAGGAAGGGTCGATTATCTCGCTCAGGGGCTTCGCGTTGCTCACGCCAGGGAGCGTAGACGAGTTATGGCACAGCTCGGCCACAATCTACCGCTGGGCTTGTGTCACAACCAGCGCCTGCCGTATGTGCCGGTAGCCTGGGAGCGTGAGTCAGTACAGCTATTCGCCCGACGAGTTCGACGCAGACGAGGACGGTGTGACCCCGGTCGGCGTGCACCGTGCCCAGCTACCGGCGTGGCGAAGCTGGCTCCCTCTTCTGCTCGTGATCGTGATCGCCCCGATGCTGGCCTGGGGGGCCGTGACCCTGCTGGGTGGGGCCGCTGGCGGCAAGCCCGCCGCCAAGGCCACCTCGGTCGCGCAGGTTCCTGAGACGGAGGCGCCGCAGGAGCCGGGACCCGCCCCGACCACCGAGGTGGGGCAGGTGGCCCCGGGCACCGGCAGCGCCGAGCCCACTGACGGCGGCAGCAAGGCCAGCGGCTCCACCGACTTCACCCTGGGGGTGACCGTGCACAACGGCACCACCGTCTCCGGCCTGGCGGGCCGCACCGGTGACCGCCTGCGCAACGCCGGGTACACCTCGGTGACCGTGTCCCAGGGCATCTACTCAGCCACCGACCCCCAGGTCACCACCGTGTTCTACGGCTCGGACGCCAACCTGGCCTCGGCGCAGGCCATCGCCCAGACCCTGGGGATCGACAACGTCGTCAGGTCGACCGACGCCACAGGCTCCAACCCGCTGGTGGTGGTGCTGCGCTCCGACTTCCAGGAGTAAGAGACGGGGTGCGACGCCGTAGCCTGCTGCGCGGTGCCGTCCTCCTGCCGGCTGCTGCCCTGCTGGGGGTGCTGGGCGGCAGGCTCGTGCGCGGGCGCGCTGCGCCGTCGCTGCTCAGCGAGGGGCTGGCGGTAGGGCCCGACGGCGTGGTCTGGCCGCTGGCACCCGGGCAGCGTCCCACCTACCTGCCCGGAAGCCGTGTGCTCGCCAGCGGGCCCGCCTGTGCGGGACCGCCGTACCAGGGCGTGGAGTCGGAAGGTAGTGGCCCTGAGGAGCAGGCCCGGCTGGCGCGTGACCGCCGTGCTGCTGCGCTGCTGCCAACCGGACGCTGGGCCGCCCTGTGCTCTGACGCCCTGGACGACCTGCTGGCCCTGACCGGCCCGGTGCTCGCCGAGCAGGCCTGGGACTGCGCGGTAAGCACGGTGCCAGTCTCCCAGGAGTCCGCAGCCGGGCCTGCCGCGACCATGCGCTACCCGCGGGGCGCCGTCGTCGCCGCCCCGGTGAGCTGGTGGCGCTACGTCTGGCCGCGTGACGCCGCCTTCGCGGCCCTGGCCCTGTCCCGGTGCGGCCTGCTGGACGAGGCCCTGGACGTGCTCAGCCACCTCGCCTCCCTACAGGACCTTGAAGGAGGTCTTCAGGCCCGCTACACCGCGGCGGGGGAGCGCCCCGACGCCCGCCCGCCCCAGAGCGACGGCGTGGGCTGGTTGGCCTGGGCCACCGGGAAGGTCCTGGCGCAGGTACCCGTTGGGGCGCGGGGCGCGCAGGTGGCCGTCCTGGAGACCGCCCTGGTGCGCAGCGGTGAGCGGCTGCTGCGCCTGACCGCAGGCACCACCAGCCTGCCCCCGGCCAGCCCTGACTACTGGGAGGTGCGCGAGCGCTTCACCACCCTGGGCACAGCCGCCCCCACCCTGCTGGGGCTGGAGGCCGTCTCCCAGCGGGCCACCCTGCCTGCCGGGCTGCGCGCCCAGGCTGCCAGCCGCGCCGCCAGCCTGCGGGAGGCCATTACGGCGGCCTTCGCCCCCGGCTGGGGGCGCTACCCGAGACTGGCAGGCGCCGCCGTCGGCTCACCCGGGCACATAGACGCCGCGCTCACGCTGGTGCTGCCGCCCTTCACGGCGGCGCTGCCCGGGGCCCTGGAGGTGCGCGCCCACGCCGTGGAACGGATGGCCCGGCCCGGTGGGGGAGTGGCCCCCGGGGAAGGGTGGCGGCGTGACGGGGTCTCCTGGACCCCGGAGACGGCGCTGCTGGCCTGGTCGGCGGCCGGGCTGGGAAGGCGCGAGGAGGCGGAGCGGCTCCTGGGCTGGTTGGAGAGCCACCGCACCCGGGCCGGGGCACTGCCCGAGAAGGTGCTGGCGGACGGCACCCCAGCCGGTCCGGCGCCCCTGGCCTGGACCTGTGCCCTGGTGCTGCTGGCAGCCCACGAGCTTCAGGGCTGAGTGCTCCGTGCGCTCCTGCCGTGCGGTCCCACTGTGCGGCGGGCCTCCCCGGTGTGCGGCAGCGGTGCTGGCCGTCCGCCAGGCTCGCTGCTGAAGGGCTGGCCAGGTGCCGGGCTGCTGGCTGCTGCTGGTCTGGCTGTCGGTGCAGCTCGCCTGGGCGCTGACTCAGGCTGCCTCTGCTGGGGCTACCGGATCTCTGCTGAAGGGCTGGCCAGGTGGGCCGTCGGGCTTCAGTGCCGGCTCGCCTGCTCCAGCAGCCGCAGGTAGCGCGCGCCCAGGGCCTCATGGGGCACCCGCACGCCGTCGTGGCTCCAGGAGATCAGGTTCTCCAGGCTGAAGCTGCGGGCGCAACGGGCGCAGGACAGCGGGGTCGTCGGACGCCGGGTACGGTTCACCTCGTGCCCCGCCGGGCAGCGACCCAGCCAACGCCCTTTGACCCGCGGCGCCTCCGGTGGGACCAGCCGGGAGCCGCTGGCCCCGATCTGGCGCGCCTTGGCCACCCACACGGCGTCGTGACCGTGCTGGTTGCCCACCAGGGCGTGCGCGATCTCATGCAGCAGCGTCTCGCGCACCTCGGCCTCCGAGTAGAGGGCCATCAGGTGCCGGGAGACGCTGATACGCCGGTTGTGCTCGTCGCACTGCCCAGCGCGCCGCCGCGCCCGGTCCAGCCGCACCTCCCAGCCGTGGAGCCCGTGCGCGTCCAGGAGGTCCTGGGCCAGGCAGAGGACCTCCGACAGATGCATAACCGCATCCTAAAGGGCAGGCAGGCTCTCCGCAGGCTCCCTGTAGCGGCTGCCCCTGTAAGAAGGTTGTGTTTGATAACTCATCCACAGGTGTGTGAGACAACCTGCCCAGCAGCCCGGGCGGGTGTGCGAACATGCGCCGGTGAGTAAGAACCCGCAGCGCGCCACCGGCTCCACCAAGGTCGCTGGACGCACCCGACGCCCGGGCCCCGCCCGCGTGGTCCTGCTCCTGCTCGGCCTCGGGCTGGCCGTGACTATGCTGCTGGCGCTGCGCGTCATCCTGAACTGGGACCTGGCTGGGGTGCGGCGCGCACAGGCCCCCACCGCCCAGACGGCTGCCGGAGAGGCGGGCCCCGCCCCGGTCCAGCTGGACATGGAGGGCTTCGACCCCGGGCACCTGATCGACGACGCGGTCTTCTACGACTCCCAGGCGATGAGCCCCGTGGAGGTCGCCAGCTTCATCAGGCGGGTCAACCGCGGCTGCGTGCCCGGCTATGACGGTACCGTCTGCCTCAGCCAGGTCACTGTAGACACGGAGGACATGGCCCCCACTACCGCCTGCCCCGGTGGTTACGAGGGGGCTACCGCTGAGTCCGCCGCCAGCGTCATCTCCAAGGTCGCCTCCGCCTGCGACGTGAACCCGCAGGTGCTGCTGGTGCTGCTGCAGAAGGAGCAGGGGCTGCTTACGGCGTCGGGAGGCTCCCTGACCAGCACCGACTACGCCTCCGCCACCGGCTACGCCTGCCCCGACGGCGGTGGCTGCGACCAGCACTGGTCTGGCCTGTTCCGCCAGCTGTACGGGGCGGCCTCCCAGTTCCAGCTCTACCGTCTGGACCCATCCAGCTACCGGGTGGTGGCCGGGGTACCCGGAGAGGTGTCCTACTCGCCCCACGCGGACTGTGGGGGTGCCCCGTTGCTGGCTGTCAACCAGGCCACGGCCGGTCTGTACGACTACACGCCCTTCCAGCCCAACCCGGCTGCATGGCAGGGCGGGGACTACTGCACCTCCTGGGGCAACTGGAACTTCTACGGCATCTTCCGCGCCTGGTTCGGGGACCCCACCCCTTCCACCTGATTGCATTCGGCTTGCTAAGAACTGGCGGGACGTGCCTGCCGTAAGGCACAGAAATCGTTCGTAGCACAGGGTGGCTTGGTGCTGTATTGCGGAGGGGGAGTGTATTGGGGCAGCTCATTTACCAGGTAATTCCCAGGGCTGTCTGGGGGGTGCTTCCAGGTGTGCCGCACATAGTTGTCTTGCCGCCGAACGGTGGTGGCCATGAGGTGCTGGGGAGCGCCGGTGACTGGTCATCAACGGGACAGCCTCATGGTCAAGGGAACGTGAGAGTCCACTCGGCGAAGGAGTACTCCGCTCCCGGCTGGGAACCGGTGAGAGGAGCTCGAAGCGAAGGGCCCGCCCCGGCTGATCCAACCGGGTGTGGGCCTTCGCCACGTCTTGCGAGTCTCAGGGCACGTGCGAGTATGGGACCATGGCTTGGGACACGCAGTCGATCTTGGCCACGACCTGGGTAGTAGCTGACTACCTGATCAAGTTCGTGGCCTTAGGCACCGTGCCCGAGAACCGCCGTCCCTCCTCCTCCACCGCCTGGCTGCTGGCCATCTTCCTGCTGCCCCTGATCGGCCTGCCGCTGTACATCTTCCTGGGTAGCCCGTGGGTGCACGGGCGACGCCGTCAGCAGCAGGACGCCGTCACCGGCCTGGCCCGTCAGTTCACCTCCAGGCGCTCACTGGTGCCCCCCGGCGCCGTCGCCCCCCCAGGACTCACCAGCCTGCTGCGGATGAACCACCGGCTCACCGGCCTGCCCTGCGTCACCGGTGAGGTCGTCCGGGTCCACGTGGACACCCCCAGCCTCTACCAGGAGATGGCCCGGGCCGTGGACAAGGCCCGCCACCACGTGCACGTCGAGTTCTACATCCAGGCCTGGGACGACACCACCGACGTCTTCTACCAGGCGCTCGCCCGGGCCGTGGCCCGCGGGGTGGAGGTGCGCCTGCTTGTGGACCACCTGGGCTCACGCAAGTACCCCGGCTGGCGCAGCTTCGGGAGCCGGCTGGACGCCATCGGGGTGACCTGGCGGCTAACCATGCCGCTGCTGCCCCACAAGCGCCGCTTCCGCCGTCCCGACCTGCGCAACCACCGCAAGCTCCTGGTGATCGACTCCGAGCGGGCCTTTATCGGCTCCCACAACGTGATCGACCCGCACTACCTCTCCCGCCGCAACCTGCACACGGGACGCAAGTGGGAGGACCTGAGTGTGGAGGTCACTGGCGAGATCGTGCTGGAGGCGGAGGCCGTGTTCGCCATGGACTGGTACTTCGAGTCCGACGAGGACCTCAGTGCCCAAGGGCTGCTGCCCCTGGTGGGGCGCGCCCAGCCCTCCGTGCGGGTGGGGGAGGCGGCGCCGCAGCCGGGGCGGCCGGGCGCCGTCGTCAACGCCATGCAGCTGGTGCCCTCCGGGCCGGGCTACCCTACGGAGCCGAACCTGCGCATGTTCCTGACGCTGATCTCCAACGCCACGCAGAAGGTCTCGATCACCAGCCCGTACTTCGTGCCCGACGAGGCCCTGCTGTCAGCGCTGACCACGGCCTCCTACCGGGGGGTGGAGGTGGAGCTGTTCGTGGGGCTGGAGTCCGACCAGTTCATCGTCAACCACGCGCAGCGCTCCTACTACGGGGCGCTGCTGGCGGCGGGCGTGCGGATCTTCCGTTACCCGGCGCCCACCGTGCTGCACGCCAAGTACATGACGGTGGACGGTGAGGTGGCGGTGATCGGCTCCGCGAACATGGACTTCCGGTCCTTCGCCCTGAACTACGAGGTGATGCTCCTGGCCTTCGGGGGGGACCTGGACGACATGCTGCGGGCCAACGACGCGGTCTACCGGGAGCGCTCCACGGAGCTCACGGCCGAGCAGTGGGCGACCGAGCCTTGGTACCGCCGCTACGTGGACAACGTGTGCCGCCTGGTCTCCGCCGTCCTCTAACCCCAGTTGCTAGCCGCGAGACCGGGACATATGTACCGCGAGTTCGGTAAGGGCGGCCTAAGTTGTGGGTAACTGGGGCGTTCTTGGCGGCTGGCGGGGTTCTCGACGGCGGGGCTCGCTGGGCGTGCTGCCTGCTGGAAGGGGCGGGTGGCTGTGGGGGTGGGAAGGCTGCAAGGCCGGGGCGGATGTGGGATGGGGACATGGGGTGCCTCCTATGAGGCTGCAGAAACCCCCGTGCTGGAGGGATCAGAGGCCTGGGGACTGGGTTTCGTCGGAGGGCTCGGAGGGGGACAGTGGTGGAGCGGGCGCGCTCGGGGACATGGTCGGCTGGGGTGCTGGCGTCCCACGTCTGCTTGTTGCACACACTGGAACCAGACCGGTACTGGGATTCCAACGTTTCCGGCTAGCCGGTGTTAGGGAGGACAGCGTGAGGTGTGCAGCGGCGTCGTCGTTGCATACCTAGCCCAGGTGCGCGAAGCGGCCGGGCCGGAGCGTGCTTCCGGGTATTGCCTGTGACTGCAAGGGAAAACCCTGTTCCGGTCTGTCGGGCCCCCTGCCATGTGTGCAACCAGGACCCGGACCACCTAAGGGACGCCAGAACAAGGCCCTTTTAGCCCGGGAGCCCCCGGTTGAGTCTCCACCCCGCCGGGGCCCGCCCCGATCCCCCACCCCAAGGCCCACCACGCCCCAGGACACCCAGCCCCGCCCCGAGCCGGTCAACCTGGGAGGTGTGCAAGCGGCCTGGGCTGACAACGCGCATCCCCCGCCCCAATACGCTCAACCACCCCCTCGAAGCCGTCTGCTCCCCATCGGGTGGGCCTTGCCCGGCCAGCCACAGTGCCTGTCCCGACACCAACCCCCGTCTCTTCCCGCAGGCAGCACACCCACCAAGCACCGCCGTCACCGAGAAACCACCAGCCACCAGACCACCCCAGTTACCCACAACTAAGGCAACCCTTACCGAACTCGCGGTCCATATGTCCCGGTCTCGCGGTACCGATGTCCCGGTCTCGCGAATATGACAGGGGTTAGAGAGGGGCGAGCAGCTTGGTCAGACGTTGGAGGCTGACCTTGCGGCTCGTGCCCAAGGTCTGGGCGAACAGGCTCACCCGCAGTTCCTCCAGCATCCAGCGGGCCTCGACCAGCACCGCCTCCCGCCCGGCGTCCGCAGGCGCGCCAGCCACCCGCGCCCGGGCCTGCTCCACCACCTCCCGGGCCTGCCGCAGCTGGTAGGCCAGGGCCGCGTCCTGGTTGGGGGAGGCCTGGGCCTTTTCCACGCGCATGGTCAGCGCCTTCAGGAACCGCGGCAGGTGCCCCAGCTGCTCCGCCGGGGTCGCCGCCACAAAGCCGTCAAACACCAGGCTGGCGGCGTGCTCCCGCACCTCCTGCAAGGTGCCCAGCAGCGCCAAGGACGTCGACGCCGTCACCGTCCGCTCCACCTCCCGCAGGGCGGTCAAGGACGCCGCCACCTGCTGGGCTACCCGGTAGACCTCGTCCTCCAGCTCGCGGCGCATCACGGCCACCAGCTGCTCGAAAGCCTCCCGCTCGCGCAGCCCTGCCAGGACCAGCAGCCCTGGCTGCTCCGCGGCCGGGCCGGACGCAGCCAGCCCGCAGGCCCGCCCCCAGCGCTCGGCGACGACACGCGCCGCCGCCAGCTGGATATCCGCCACCAGGGCCTCGGTGCTCCGGTAGGGGGAGGCGGCCAGCGCCAGGGCCTCCTGGGCCTTCCAACGGCTGGTCACCCGCGCGGTCGGCAGTACCGTGCGCGCCAGGGCCAGCGCCACCACGCCCGCCCGGTGCTCACGCGCCTGCGCGGCGGCGTCACCCAGGATCCGCAGGTCCGCGCTGCACGCCCCGGTGGCCACCAGCGCGGGGTAGCCACGCACCACCAGCCCGGCCCGGCCCGTGGTCTCCACGACCTGGGGGATGGTGGAGCGCTCGCCCCCCTCCAGCCCGACGACGCCCACCGGCCAGTCGCTCAAGCCAGCCTTCTCCGCCAGGCCCGCCCGGGTGGGGCTACCGTCGCCGCGGCCCGCCGGGGCGCTACCGGCCTGGGCCTTCCCGGCGGACGACGTCGTGCCGCGCCGCCCCCGGCCTGCCTCAGCAGCCGGGGCGTTCACGCTGCCCGCCCGGCCTCCCTGGTGGGAGCCAGCCGCTGCGCCCCCCTGCTGGCTGGTGCCCGGTGCTGTGCCAGCCGGGTCCGTCGCTGCCTGGCTGCCTCGCTTGCCGGAGCGCTTGGCCTGGCCGCGCCTACGCTGGCGCTCCTCGCGCCGCTGGGCCTCCTCCAGGGCCTGGGCCAGGGCGCCGCGCACCGCTGAGCGCACCGCCTGCTCCGAGCGGCCCGCCAGGCGCTTCTGCAAGGCCACCAGGTCCTTGCCGCGGCCGATCTCCCGGCCTGCGGCGTCCAGCGCCACGAAGGACATGCGCAGGTGGGCGGGGAGCCGCTCCTCGGCCTCCGCCCAGTCGGCTGCGGTGATCTCCACGTCACGCAGCCGGGCCACGACGGCGCAGAAGGCCTCCTGGAACGAGGCCGCGGGCGCGCCCGCCACGGCTCCGCCACCGGCCCCGGAGCCACCGGCCCCGGAGCCACCAGCCCGGTACTCCTCACGCAGCACCGCCCACACCTGGGCGCCCACGTCCGGCGCGGGCACCAGCTGGCGGCGCACCCGCTTGGGCAGCGCCCGGATCGTGGCCACTACCAGCTCGGGGCGCATACCCGGTACCAGCCAGTCGAAGCCGCCCGGCTCCAGGCGTCCTAGCACCTCCACCGGCACCAGCAGGCTCACGCCGTCCTCCGGGTGTCCGGGCTCGAACACGTACTCCAGCCCCAGGGTCAGGTCCCCCTGCACCCAGGAGTCCGGGTAGCCGGCGGCGTCGTCGCCCCCCGGCAGCAGCAGCTCGCGCGTGTAGTCCAGCAGCTGGGGGTGACGGCCCTTCTCCCGCTTCCACCAGGCGTCAAAGTCATTGGCCCCGTAGACCGTCTCCGGCAGCCGGTCGTCGTAGAAGGCGAACAGGGCGGAGTCGTCGGCCAGCAGCCCGTGCTCGCGCCGACGGCGCTCCACGTCCCCCAGCTCCTCCACCAGCTCACGGTTGCGCAGCACGAAACCGTGCCGGGAGTGCCAGTCGCCCTCCACCAGGGCGGAGCGGATGAACATCTCCCGGGCCACCTCGCGGGCGGAGGCCGAGCCGACGCTGGCCAGGGTCACCGGCCGGTCCGCCACCAGGGTCATGCCGTACAGCAGCACCTTCTCGTGCACCATCGCGGCCCCGTGGCGCGTGGACCAGTAGGGCTCGCCGTGCACCCGCTTGAGCAGGCCCGCGCGCCCGGCCGCCTCCTCCACCCAGCGGGAGTCCACCTTGGCCACGGTGCGGGCGAACAGGCGGCTGGTCTCCACCAGCTCCGCCGTCATCACCCAGTCGTAGGTCTTGCGGCGCAGCCCTGAGCCGGGCCAGACCGTGAAGCGGGTGCCGCGCGCCCCGGCGTACTCGCGCCGCCGCTCGTCCCAGTTGCCCACGTTGGACAGCAGCCCCACCAGCAGGGAGCGGTGGATCGCGTCAGCGTCCGGGGTGTCGGCGCTGCGCCCCAGGGCGACGACGGCGGCCGCCACGTCCCCGTTGGCCACCTGGGCGGCGTGCGTGCCCGGCTCCAGGGCCTGCCCGGCCGCCCGGATGGCGCGGGCGGTGGGCAGCTCCACGGGGGCGGCGTCCAGCCCCAGGGGGCGGGCCAGCTGGCGCAGCTGGGTGTATACGTCCTGCCACTCGCGCACCCGCAGGTAGTGCAGGAACTCGCTGCGGCACATGCGGCGGAAGGCGGAGCCGGAGAGCTCGCGCTGCTGGGTGCGCAGGTAGCGCCACAGGTTCAGGTAGGTCAGGAAGTCGCTGGTGGTGTCCGCGAAGCGCCGGTGCAGGGCGTCGGCGGCCTCTTGCCGGTCGGCGGGGCGCTCGCGCACGTCCTGGATGGACAGGGCCGAGACGATCACCATGACCTCCCCGGCGCAGCCCAGCTCTCCGGCCTCCAGCAGCATCCGGCCCAGGCGGGGGTCGATAGGCAGGCGGGCCAGGCGGCGGCCGACGGCGGTCAGGCGCGGCCCGCGGCGGCTGGGGCGGGTGGTGGTGGAGTCGGGCGGCTCAATGGCCCCGATCTCGGTGAGCAGCTGCACGCCGTCGTGGATAGAGCGGCTCTCTGGGGGGTCGATGAAGGGGAAGTCCTCCACGGCCCCCAGCCCCAGGGCCGCCATCTGCAGGATCACTGAGGCCAGGGAGGTGCGCAGGATCTCCGGCTCGGTGTACTCGGGGCGCGCCTGGAAGTCGCTGTGGGAGTACAGGCGGATAGCGACGCCGTCCGCCAGGCGCCCGCAGCGGCCCGAGCGCTGGGCGGCGCTGGCCTGGCTGACGGGCTCGATGGGGAGGCGCTGCACCTTGGTGCGGTTGGAGTAGCGGGAGATGCGGGCCAGGCCGGGGTCGACCACGTAGCGGATACCGGGGACGGTCAGGGAGGTCTCGGCCACGTTGGTGGCCAGCACGATCCGGCGGCAGCTGTGCGGCTCGAAGACCCGGTGCTGCTCGGCGGCGCTCAGGCGGGAGAAGAGAGGCAGCACCTCCACCGCTCCGGGGGTGCGGCTGCGGCCGTCCGGGGCGTAGCGCGGCCCCAGGTGGTCGATGAGGGCGGCCTCGGTGTCGTGGATGTCGCGCTCCCCGGCTAGGAAGACCAGGATGTCGCCGGGGCCGGTGGCCATGAGCTCGTCGACGGCGTCGAGGATGCCGGTGACCTGGTCGCGTTCCTCCTCCCGCGTGGGGGCGGGGCTTGCGGAGCGGCGGCTGCCTCCTGCCGGGGCGGCGCCTATGGCGGCGGCGCGCACGGCCTCACGCCGGGCCCGGGCGGCGGCACGCACCTGCGGGTCGGGGGAGGTCAGGGCCTCCAGCTCGGCGTCGCTGAGCTCCCCGGCGACGGCGGGGTCCGTGCTGGCTGTGCTGGTGGGGCTGGCCGGGCTGGTAGGTGTACTGCCTGCGGTGGCGGCGGTGCCGCCTGCCGGTGGGGCGGCCTCGGCCCCGGCGTCGGGAACCAGGGGCCGGTAGCGGACCTCCACCGGGTAGGTGCGGCCAGAGACCTCGATCACGGGGGCGGGCTGGTGGCTGGCTGGCCCGGGCCCGCCCGCCGCGTGGCGCCCGAAGTGCTCGGCGAAGCGGGCGGAGTCGATGGTGGCTGAGGTGATGATGACCTTGAGGTCGGGGCGCTGGGGCAGCAGCCGGGCCAGGTAGCCCAGGATGAAGTCGATGTTGAGGCTGCGCTCGTGGGCCTCGTCCACGATGATCGTGTCGTAGCGGCGCAGCTGGGGGTCGGTCTGGATCTCGGCCAGGAGGATGCCGTCGGTCATGAGCTTGACCAGGGTCTGGGGGCCGACCTCCTCGGTGAAGCGCACCTGGTAGCCGACCACCCCGTCGCGCCCGATGGGGGTGCCCAGCTCATGGGCGATGCGTTCCGCCACGGAGCGCGCGGCGATACGGCGGGGCTGGGTGTGGCCGATCATGGCGTCCACCCCGCGTCCCAGCTCCAGGCAGATCTTGGGCAGCTGGGTGGTCTTGCCGGAGCCGGTCTCCCCAGCCACGATCACCACCTGGTGGTCGCGGATCGCAGCGGCGATCTCCTCCCGGCGGGCGCTGACGGGCAGCTCGGCGGGGTAGGTGATGGTGGGGACAGCGGCGGCCCGCTGGGCGAGCTGCTCGGGGGTGAAGCCGGTCCAGGTGCGGGGCCGCCTGGGGTGGTGCCTCCCGGGGCTCTCGGGGCGGCCGGGCCCGGCGGGATGGTGCCGACGGCGGGGGCGGGGCTGCTCGTTGTGCTCACTGGGCTGGTCCATAGGTGACCCATTGTCACCCACGCCAGCCGCAGGCCGCGATATGCCGATATCCACTCGGGAGGGGCTGGGGCCTGGGGTGGTAGGCGGTGCCGGTGCGCAGGAGTCTGTGGCCCGGCGACGGCTTATGGGTAGTGGTGGCCTAGGGGCGGGGCGGTCTAGGACTTTGAGATCTGCGATACTCGGCGTATGACGAACCTCGGCAGTCCCTGGGGTTCTGGGTACGGCGTCAACCCTGGCCAGCCGTCCCGGTACCCGTCTCCTGCTTCAGTCCCTACGGCCTCGGTTCCTCCTACCCAGAGCTCTGGGTACGGCGGGTGGCCTCCGAACGCTCCGGGAGCTGCGGGCCAGCCTGTTGGCTACGGCCTGCCCGGGGGGCAGGGCTACCCGGGCGGTTACGGGGTGCCTGGCCCGCAGCCGGCTAAGGGGCGTGGAGCCCTGGTGGTGCTGGTGACGGTGCTGGTGGTGGCTCTTGGTGCTGCTGGTGGTGCGGCGTACCTGGTGCTGCGTGGTGAGCCGGTCAAGAACGTGACCCTGTCCTTCACCTCACCGCGGGAGGGATTCTCCGAGCAGTGGTTCAATGGCTCCAAGCAGATCTGGTCCCTGGATGCTGACAGTGCTGCTGAGGAGGCGGACAACATTTGGGTGGACTCGGTCGGCGACTGGTTGATCCGTGAGTACACCACGCCGCCGGGCGGGGAGTCCAGGTGGGTCAAAGAGCGTAAGGAGAACCCGGAGGTGGCGGCGCCGCCGAGCTCGCAGTACACGACCTCAGTGGAGGTGTACTCCACCAAGTCCGGGCAGCCTGAGCTGCAGTGGCGTAACACCTTCCCGGGTGAGGCTGCCGATATTGCGGTGTGGCGGAGCCAGCTGCTGATCGGTAACCAGCTGATCGACCTGGACACGCAGAAGGTCAAGACCGCTCCTTGGTCGCTGGACGCTGCCTCCTTCGTGACAGGGCAGGGCATCCTTGTGTGTGAGCAGAACAGTTGTGCCATGTGGAAGGACCTGGACGTGAAGGTCTGGGAGCAGACCATGCCTATAGAGGGGCAGGTAGTGCTAAACAAGTACAACCAGGTGGGTGACTATGTCGTCATATGGAACGGCAGCATCGGTGACGCCAGGACGGCTGTCCTCGACCTGGTCACCGGGGAGGCCCAGGTGGCGCGTGACGCCGAGTGGGACGCTGAGGGGTACGGCGCGAGCCCCTATCCGTGGCCGAAGCCGCTAGCAGACGGCTGGTACACCGCCCAGAACTACGTCAAGCGCGTGGACAATGAGATCAAGGACTTCGTGCACTACTGCTTCTATGACGTTGACGGCAGCCTGCTCGAGAGCTTTGACGTCTTGGAGGACAACGACTTCCGGGTGTATCCGTGGTCGCCTACGGACTTCACCCGGGAGCAGGCCAGGAAGTGGCTGCGGGACGGCGACACCACCTGGGCCGCTGGCACGGTCTCGATCTCGCCTACGGACACCGAGTGCCGGTCGGTCACCGTGGGAGGGCGGGACATCGACCTTGGTGAGAAGAACACCTTCGTCCAGAAGAACAAGGACGGCAAGTGCAAGCCCGTTGGCCGTCTGGTGGCCCTGAACATCTCAGGTAGCGGCCCGGTGGTGGCGCTCCGGTACTCCGACCCCAATACGGGAGGGTTCATCATGACGGACATAAGGAACGGGCGTACTGCGGAGAAGGTGGAGATTGGCAGCTACATCAGGCACACCATGCACGACCAGACCATGCTGGTCGTGGCCAAGAAGGGAAAGGTGACCGCCTACAGGCCCGCTTAATCGCAGTGCCGGGCTGGGGCTGTCCAGGTGCTCAGGGCCAGGTGCAGGAGGCAGAGCAGATGATCCCCGTCAGCGGCCCCCCGCACCCGCACCCAGGTGCCGCACCACCCACTCCACGCCCAGCTCCGCCGCCTTCTCCAGCGCCAGCTCAGGGGAGTCCTCCTGCACCTGCACCAGCCTGGAACCCTCCGGCAGGTGCTGGAAGCCCTCCGCAGCCGCCTGAGCGGTGTCAGGGAACTCGTTGGACAGGGCCCCGTGCAGCAGCAGCACCGGCCACGGCAGGCCCGCCAGCACCCGCTCCGGCTCCTGCATGGACACGTCCCCCAAGGTCTCCTTGCTCAGCACGTCCCACTCGCGCCCGTTGGGGTTGTCATCCGGCACGCGCGTCAAGCCGTGCCGGTCAAGCTCGTCCAGCTGCTCAGGGGAGAAGACCTCCTCCCACAGGATCGACTGCGGCCCCACGATCGTGCCCACCGCCACCACGGTGCGCACCGCCGCGGGCTGTGCCAGCAGCGCTGCCGTCGCCCCAAAACCGTTCGCGTGCAGCGCCTGGTTGGCCAGGCCCCGCTCCGCCAGCCAGCCACTGACCGCCCGCAGGTCCTCCACCTCCCCGGCCAAGGTGATGACGTCGTCGTCGGAGTCCCCCAGGCCGGAGAAGTCGAAGGCCAAGGTCGCCAGGCCCGCCGCCCGGTAAGCCTCCGCCACGAAGTCCAGGCGCCCGGACAGGCCGTGGCGGTCGGTCAGGAAGTCGTGCGCCAGGATCACCACTCCCAGGTCCTTGGGTGCGTCCTGGCCGGTACGCTGCACCGCCTCCAGGTCCTCCAGGTCCACGGCGGCCAGGGCCCCAGCTCCTTCCGGCAGCTCTAGGGTGGCGGCAAGGCTTATGCCACGCGGTGTGTCGATACGGACTTCAGGCATGTAATCCAAACTAAAGCAGTTCACCCCGCAGGCTCCACTGAGACGTTGCGCTTGCAGCGTGACCCCTGGCTTGCGCAGTCGGCGGCGGACAGGCTTCCACGACGGCGACGGCGCCCCCGCGGCCCTGCTCGTCCAGGCTCCAGCGGGCAGCCTGTGCCTCTGGAGGACCTAGCGGGACCTGCACGCACACCACCCTGCGTGAGAACCTGGCCGGGGCCCGCCTCCAGCAGCCCCGCCCGCCGTCCAGGACCCCGGACCCGCAGCCAGACCGAGAAAGCAGGACCATGACCGTCCCCAGCACCCCCACCCCCGCGGCCGCTCCGGCACCCGCCACTGGTTCTGCTACCGCTGCCGCGTCCGCCGCGGCTCCTGCCTCCGCGCCTGCCGCAGGCTCCCAGCCTGTCGTCACCACCGACCAGCGGCTGCCCGCGGCCACCATCCTGGGCTACCCCTGCGCGGGTCCCGGCCGCGAGCTGGAGCGCGCCCTGGAGTCCTACTGGCAGGGGGCCCTGGATGAGGCCGGGCTGCGCCAGCAGGCCGCCCGGCTGCGCCAGGCCACCCGCGCCCACCTGCGCGACCTAGGCCTGCACGGGGCCGGTGTCCCCGCTGACTTCACCTACGGCGACCAGCTGCTGCAGGTCACCTGCGCCTTCGGGGCTCTGCCCCGGCGCTTCGCCGGGCTGCGCGGCACCGCCGCCGCAGGCCACCCCGGCACCAGCCTGCTCGGCCTCCTCACCGCCGCCCGCGGCCAGGGGGAGCAGGCCGCCCTGCAGGTGACCACCTGGCCGGATGCTGGTGGCCGCTACTCGGTTCCGGAGCTCTCGCCAGAGACCCTGATCGACTACGTGCCCGGCTTCGGGGCCGTGGACCCCACCGACGGGCCCGTCGCCCAGGTGCTGGAGGCGGCGGCTGGCGGCGAGGAGCCGCCGCGCCCCGTCGTCGTCGGCCCGGTCACCTACCTGCTGCTGGCCCAGGCTGCCGACGGCGCCGCCGCAGGCTTCCGCCCCCTGGACCGGCTGGACGGGCTCCTGCACGCCTACGGCCACCTCCTGGCCGACCTGTGGGCCGCCGGAGCCTCCTGGGCGCAGCTCGACGAGCCCGCCCTGGTCGACGGCGCCTGGGACCTGCCCCGCACCCAGGTGCTGGACGTGGCGCACCGCGCCTACACCTGGCTGGCCGCCATAACCGAGCGCCCGCAGCTGCTGGTGGCCGCTGGCCCCGGCCCCCTGGGGGAGGCCCTGCCGGTCCTGGCCCGCACCGAGGTGGAGGCACTCGCCCTAGACCTGGTGGCTGGCCCGCCCCCGCAGCCGGAGGACCTGGCCCGGCTGGGCGGACGCACCCTGGTGGCCGGGGTAGTCAGCGGCCGCAGCGCCTCACGCAGCGACCTGGCCGCCGCCCTGGGCACCCTGCAGGCCCTGCGCGCCCAGCTGCCCGGCGAGGCCCGGCTCGTCGTCGCCACCGCCAGCTCGCTACAGCACCCGCCCCACGAGCGCTCTGGCGACGCCGGGGCAGCCCAGGACCTGCGCTCCTGGCTGGCCGCAGCCGACCAGAAGGTCCAGGAGGTCCAGGCCCTGGCTACCGCCCTGGAGCAGGACCGTGGCCTCATCTGACCACCGGCTGCACCTGGACGCCCGTCCGAGGCGCCCCCAGCGCTCAGCGCTTGACGGCGTGCACCAGGGAGGAGATGCAGCGCACCGCCTCCTCGTCCGTCTCCTGGGGCACGTCATGGCTCAGGCCCGGCAGGGAGCAGCGCAGGTGCACCTCGTCGGCGCTGGTGGCGGCTAGCACCTGGTCCACGTTGGCGGCGCGCACGCCCCCGGCCACGATCACGGTGGGGCCGACCCCCTGGTGGGAGAGCTCCACCAGGCGGGCCAGGGCGGGAGCGCCCTTCAGGGCGTCCCCGGCGGCGTCCCGCCCGCCCGAGGTCAGCACCCGGTTCACGCCCAGGCCCCGCAGGCTGCGGTAGGCGGCCTCCAGGTCCGCGAGCTCGTCAATCGCCTTGTGGAAGGTCACCGGGGCGCCCCCGGCGGTGGCGGCCAGCAGCCGGACCAGGCCGCGGTCCACCTCACCGGTCCTGGTGAGCGCGCCGACCACGAAGCCCACCTCGACGGCGGGCGGCAGGGCCCGTCCGGCGGCAGAGGTGGGCACCGGGCGGGTGAAGTCCTCCAGCTCGTCGGCCAGGCTCGCGATGCGGCGCACGTCAGCGACCATGGCGCGGCGCTCGTCGGAGTCGTACACGAAGCTGCCGCCGCGCGGACGGATCATGACCTGCAGGCCGAAGGGGGCGGCGTCAGGATTGCTGGGCCAGCCGGGCCCCATAGCCTGACGGCGGTCCGCCACCTGCTCGGCGGCAGCCAGGATGGCGGCCTCCACCGCCCCTACCGACGGCGTGGTGCCGCCTACCGCCAGGTTGTCGCACAGCTCGGCGCGGTCAGCCCCGGCGCGGGCGGCGGCCCGCACCCCGGCCACCGACTCCAGGCATATCTCTACGCTCACACGGGTGCTGGTGGGGCGCTGGTAAGGGCGGGGGACGACGTTGTCTCGGCGGGGCCACGATGCCCCGGCCACTGGCATGGCACACATGGGGCAAGTCAATCATGACCCGAACCACTAGTCGGTAATCCTGTTGGCTAGTTCTTGGTGAGAAAGGTGGCTGGGCCGGGAGGACGGGGCCGGGGGCGGACTGAGACGGGGGCGGACGGTTTTGCAGACATGTAGTCAGTTCGCTACTATTCCCGGACACACAGGTTAGGCATACCTTCCTAGTTGTGTGGGAGCAGCGCACACGCAGACAGACCGAGGTGAGATGAGCACGCAGGCACCGTCCCGCCCAGACCAGCCGGACCCCAAGCCCCCAGTCGGCACCCCCGCCGGAAGGACCGCGAACGCCGCCTCCTTCACCCTGGGCGTCCTCAGCTCCCTGGCCCAGGCCTGGACCCTCATAAGCGTCGGCCGCGCCCTAGGCGCCCTGGCTCCCACCCTCACCGGTGCGGGCACCACCCCCGGCCCCGTAGGGACCTACCTGGTACAGGCCCTGGTCGCCGCCCTGCTGGCCGCCCTCACCCAGGTGGGGGTAGAGACCGTCTCCCGCGCCTCCGCCACCAGCGAGGAGGCCCACCTGCGCCGTCGGGTCCTCAGCCACCTGCTGGACCTGGGGCCCGCGCGCGCCACCCACCTGCGCTCCGGCTCCACCGTCTCCCTGCTCACCGACGGCGCCGAGCGCGTGGCCCTCTACCGCCAGACCTTCCTGGCCCCCACCCTCGCCTCCGTGCTCGCCCCCGCCTTCGTGCTGGTGCTGCTGGCTGTGGCCGTCGACCCGCTGCCCTCCCTGGTGCTCGGGGCCGCCGTGGTGCTGGTGCCCGCCTTCATCACCTTCTTCCACAAGCACTCCCGCCGCTCCTCCGCCCGCTCCCGCCGCCAGCGAGCGCGCCTGGCCGGGGCCTACCTCGACGCCATACAGGGCCTGACCACCCTCACCCTGGCCCGCGCCGCCCACCGTACCGCCGTCGACCTGCGGCAGGCCGGTGAGGACAACCGCCGCGCCGTCATGGGGCTGCTGGCCGGGAACCAGCGCGTCATCTTCCTGACCGACTCCCTGTTCTCCCTGTTCTTCGTCACCGCCGCCGCCACGCTGGCCCTGGCCCGCCTGGCCGCCGGGGCGATCGACCTGGGCGGGGCGCTGGCCCTGGTGCTCACCTCCTTCGTGCTGCTTGAGCCCCTGGATCGGGTGGGGGCCTTCTTCTACGTGGGCATGGGAGGGATGGCCAACCAGCGGGCGATCCGCCAGGTGCTGGCCACCCAGCGCCCCCAAGGCGACCCCGAGACCGCCCCGGACAGGCAGCCTGCGGCCACCAGCGGCGGGCCCGGCGACGGCGTCGGCAGCCCCGCCCCCGCGGCCGAGACCGCGGAGCACCCCCTGAGACTGCAGCAGGTGACCGCCGCCTGGGAGGAGGGCCGCCCCGTGCTCAGCGGCGTCAGCCTGCAGCTGGAACCCGGCCAGAAGGTAGCGCTGGTGGGCCCCTCCGGCGCGGGCAAGTCCACCCTCATGTCCCTGGTGGGCGGCGACCTGCTGCCCGCCGCCGGCAGCGTCCACGTGGCCGGCACCCCCCTGACCGCCGCCACCCAGGACGCCGTCAGGGCCGCCAGCGCCCTGGTGGCCCAGAGCACCTGGCTGTTCTGCGGGAGCATCGCCGACAACCTGCGAGTCGCCAACCCCCAGGCCACCACCGAGCAGCTGTGGCAGGCGCTCGCGGACGCCAACCTGGCCGAGGAGGTCCGCCTCATGCCCGAGGGGCTGGACACCGTGGTGGGCGAGATGGGTATGGGGCTGTCCGGCGGGCAGGCCCAGCGCGTCTCCCTGGCCCGCGCCTTCCTGGCCGACCGGCCCCTGCTGCTGCTGGACGAGCCCACCAGCCAGGTGGACCTGGCCGGGGAGGCCCAGATCCTCCAGGCCCTAGAACGCCTCTCCCAAGGGCGCACCGTGCTCACCGTCTCCCACCGCCAAGGCGCGGTCGACGGCGCGGACCGGGTGCTGCGGGTAGCGGACGGACGAGTCGAGGAGGTGGCCTGAGCCATGCGGAACCCTGCCAGCACCGCGAGCCCTGCCAGCACTGCCAGCCCCGTTAGCCCTGCCAGCACTACCGTTAGCCCTGCCAGCGCTACCGTTAGCCCTGCCAGCACCGACGGCGTCGTTGGTCCGGACAGCCCTGCCCCCACCCGGCGTGAGCTGATCTCCTGGCTCCTGCGGGTGACCCGCCCGGTCCTGCCCCCGCTGGCCGCCTCCACCCTGTGCCGTATCGCCGACCTGCTGGCGGGCGTGGGCCTGTTCGCCCTAGGGGCCTACGCCGCCGTCGCCACCGCCAGCGCCCTGGCCAGCGGCACCCCCGCCCCCTCCCTGCGGCAGGTGGTGGTGACCATGGTGGGGCTCAGCCTGGCCAAGGCCCTGCTGCGCTACGGCGAGCAGTTCCTGGGGCACTTCGTGGCCTTCAAGGCCCTGGAGCTGTTGCGCGCCGAGATCTTCCAGGCGCTCATCCCGCGCGCCCCCAAGGTCATGGCCACCTCCCGCTCCGGCGACCTGCTGGCCCGTGCCACCAAGGACGTGGACCGGATCGAGGTGTTCTTCGCCCACACCTTCGCCCCCATGGTCTCCGCCGTCGTGGTGCCCAGCGTGGTGCTGGTCGCCGTGGGGCTGGGCACCTCCTGGACCGTGGCCGGGGCTGCCCTGCCCTTCCTGCTGCTGGCCCTCCTGGTGGCGCCGCTGGCAGGCTGGGGCGCCGCCCTGGGCTCCTCCCGCGCCACCGCCGCGGCCCGCGCCGAGCTCACCAGCCACGTCACTGACACGATCCAGGGCATGAGCGAGGTCGTCGGCTACGGCCGCACCGCCGAGCGCCTGGCGGCCACCGCCCAGCTCGACGACGCCGTCGCCGCCGCCTTCCGTCCCGCCAGCCTGGCCGCCTCCCTGCGGCGTGGGGCTATCGCCCTGCTGGTGCTGGCCGGGCCGGTAGCGATGCTGGCTGCCGGGGCCCCCGCCGTCACCGCAGGGACGGTCTCTCTGGCCCCGCTGGCCGCCGCCGTGGCCGCCGTCGTGCGGCTGACCGAGTGCGTGCGGGGCGTGGAGGAGTTCGCCTCCTACCTCAACAACTCCTTTGCCTCGGCGGAGCGGGTCTACGCGGTGGTGCACGGGCCGGTGGAGGTCGTGGACGGCCGGACCGAGCTCCCCGCCCGCGCCGCGCCGTCGGTGCAGGACCGGGACGGCGGGCTGGCTGAGGGCGGCAGGTTGGCTGAGGGCGGCAGGCAGGCGGGACCTGAGCTGAGCTGGGAGGAGGTCACCTACTCCTACCCCGGCACCAGCGCGCAGGCTCTGCGTGGCGTGAGCCTGCGGGCCCAAGGAGGCCGGTGGACCAGCCTGGTGGGGGTCTCCGGCTCCGGCAAGACGACCCTGGCCCAGCTGGCCCTGCGCTTTGACGACCCCAGCTCCGGGACCGTGCGGGTGGGTGGCTACGACCTGCGCGGGCTGACCGCCGACTCCCTGCGCCGCGAGGTGCACCTGGTCTCCCAGCGTGCCCACCTGTTCCGGGCCAGTATCGCGCAGAACCTGCGGCTGGCCGCCCCCCAGGCCACCGACGAGGAGCTGGAGGCCGCCTGCCGCACCGCCGGCATCCACGACGACGTCATGGCCATGGAGCAGGGCTACCAGACCACCGTGGGCGAGCGGGGCGCCTCCCTGTCAGGTGGGCAGCGGCAGCGCCTGGCCCTGGCCCGCGGCCTGCTGGCCGAGCCCAGCGTGCTGGTGCTCGACGAGTTCACCTCCCACCTGGACCCGGCCCTGGAGGCGCGGGTGCGCGAGGGTGTGCAGCAGTGGGCCCGGCAGCGGGCGGTCACGGTCCTGGAGATAACCCACCGTCTGCGCTGGATCGAGCGGGCCGACCACGTGGTGGTCCTGGACGCCGGTGCCGTGGTGCAGGAGGGGGAGCCTGCGGGGCTGCTGGCGGTGGACGGGCCGCTGCGGCGCCTGGCCGCCCGCGAGGGGCTGGAGGCGGAGGCCCTGGTCTAGAGGGAAGCCTGGTCTAGGGGCTGGTTGGACTGGGGCTGGAGCCTTCATGGGGCGGTGTGGCGCCGTCGGGATGCCTGGGCGTGCCCGTCCCGTCCTGACTTGTGCATTTCGGCGCGAGTGGTGCGGTATTCCGGCACCACTCGCGCCGAAATGCACAAGTGGAGGTGCAGGGGTGCCCGGCGCACGGGGGGCGTCCCAGGGAGGGGCGGCCCGCCGTCGTCGGGATGCCTGGGCGGGATGTGGCAGCGGCCTGAGGCTGGGGAGTTGGGGTGCTGAGGTGCTTGCGCGGGGCTGTGCGGCGCCGTCGGGTGCTCTGGCGGGACTTATCCACAGGAACTTAGGTGGACCTTACCGAACTCGCGGTACATATGTCCCGGTCTCGCGGAGACTGGGTTAGACGTCGGTCTGGTCCTCGTAGCTCTTGGGGTCCTCGATAGGCTCCAGGTGCGCGGACACCCGCAGGTCCGGGTCCACCGCCACCAGCTCGTCGATCAGCGCCTCCGTGTAGTCGTGCCCCTTCTTGACGCTCCAGCTGCCGGGCACCAGCACGTGCAGCTCCGCGAAACGGCGGTTCCCGGCCTCACGCACCCGCACCGCGTGGAAGTCCGTCACCCCCTCCCGCTGGTGACGGACCAGGACGGCCCGTATACGCGCCAAGGACTCCTGGGAGGGGGCGATGTCCATCAGCCCGGACACCGAGTCCCGCATCAGCGTGAACCCCACCCACATGATGTTCAGTCCCGCGCCCAGCGCCACCACCGCGTCCAGCACCGGGTAGCGGAACACCGCCACCAAGGCCACCCCCAGCAGCACCGCCGCCGAGGTGAGCACGTCCGTGGACAGGTGCTTGGCGTCCGCCACCAAGGCGGTCGAGCCCTCCGCCGTGCCACGCCGGTACAGGACCCAGGCCACCACCCCGTTGACCGCCGAGGCCACCAGGGAGATCAGCAGACCCACCCCCAGCTGCTCCGGCATGGACGGGCTGATGATCCGCTGCACCGCCGTCAGGATGATGAACACCGCCGCCACGAAGATCATCACCCCCTCAACCACCGCCGAGAAGTACTCGGCCTTGGAGTGGCCGAAGTGGTGGTCGTCGTCTGCAGGCTTGATAGAGATCCGCAGCACCACCAGGGCCACCACCGCCGCCACCAGGTTCACCAGTGACTCCGCGGCGTCAGAGAGCAGACCCACCGAGCCCGTCAGCCAGGCGGCCACACCCTTGAGGCTGATCGTCAGCACGGCGGCACCGATAGACAGCCACGCATAGGCAGACAGGTCCTTAGGCGGGGTGTAACGAGGTGAGCTCACTGGGCGATTCTCGTAGCAGGGGTGCTGCCGGACAAGGCTGGTCAGCAAAACCGGCCCCTGGCGGTGGGGTGGCCGGTTGCCTGGGCGGTGAAGGGGCGTTGCTGCGGAACTGCGAGCGGGCGTCGCTGCGGAACTGTTCCCCTGGGTGGCGACGCCGGGGCGGGACGGTGCGCGGGGCCGGCTCCCCAGAGGGGCGTAGACCGCCGCACGGGGCGGCCAGCGCGAGCAGCCGCTGGGAGAGCGTGTGCCTCCCAGGCTGCGGTGCTGTACAGCCAGGACCAGCTTGCTGCCCAGGACCGCAGGCAGGCTCCCCAGCGGGTGGGGGTTTCCGCTACTGTGGCGCCAGCCCGCCCGACTGGGGCCTGCTCCGGCACCTGCCCGGCTGGCCCGCAGGGGCGGGGATGCCCACTCCCAGGGTGCAGGCAGGTCAGACACACCCACAGCCGGGCCACGGCACGCCGTCGTCCCAGCCGCTGGGGGCCGCCTGCCGCTGCCCGCACCACCGCCCTGTGCCCGCTGGAGAACGCCCGCCGTCAGGAGGAGACGCCGTGACGCTGCCCGACACCCTGCCCGAGGTGTTCCGCGTGGTGGACCTGTCCGGGGTGCTGCTCAACGGCATCCTGGGTGGGCTGATCGCCCGCCGCAAGAACTTCGACGTCGTCGGTTTCGTGGTGCTGGCGATCCTGACCGCCACCGCAGGCGGGATCCTGCGGGACGTGATGATCCAGGCCGGGCCGCCCTTCGCGCTCACCGACCCCTACTACCTCTACGCCGCCTGCGTGGGGGCGCTGGTGGCCTGGTTCGCCCGCTTCGAGTCGCGCCCGGCCCGCCGGCTGCTGGTGGTCGCCGACGCCGTGGTGCTGGGCACCTGGGCGGCCACCGGTGCCTACAAGGCATTGAACGCGGGCCTGGGCGTGATGCCCGCCCTGCTGCTGGGCTGTATCACCGCCGTGGGGGGATCCATGATCCGCGACGTGTCCGTGGGGGAGACGCCAGCGGTCTTCGGCGGCAACAAGCTCTATGCCATACCGGCCTTCTGTGCGGCCGCCACCCAGGTGGCGGTGGTGCGTCTCGGGGGGAACGCCGACCTGGCGCTGCTGGCCGCCACCTGCGTGGGGGCGAGCCTGTGCCTGCTGGCGTACTGGCGCTCCTGGAAGCTGCCCGTGGTCTCTGACCGGGAGCGGCGGCGCATGGAGCGGCAGGTGTCCGAGGTGGTCGGCGCTGGTCGTCTGGGGGTGCTGCGGCGACGGCGCCCCAGGGTCGGGGTGGTGCCACCGCCTGCGCCTGGGGCTGGGGTGGTGCCACCAGCGCTGGTCGCAGAGGGTGAGGCCGGGCCTGGTGCCGAGTGAGCCGCTTCCGTCCCCCGGGGCTGTGCAGGCGCGCGAGGCCGGGCCTGGTGCCGGGTGGGCCGCTGCGGGGTGCGGGGAGGTCAGGTATAGGTCGTTCCAGCAGTGGAGGAGCGGGCTCAGAACCAGCCTGGCCGTCGGGGCCAGCAGTGCTGGGCCGCTGAGGTTCCGGGGGCGTGGCGCCGTCGTCGTCCGACGAAGGACCCTGTGCTGTCTGAACAGCCGGCTCCGGCGCCAGCTCCTGGCCCCAGGGAAAGGGTCAGCCGAGGGGCCGCAGCGTGCCCTCACCGGCGTCCACGGTGCTGCTCCGGCCTGCTGCCTTGGAGGTGTCCTCGCGTGAGCCGAAGAGACGGTCCTTGACGGCGTCGGCGACCTTGTCGGTCACGGCCTCGCCCTGCTTGCGCACGGCTGCGGAGACCTTGGCCTGGGCGGCGTCCACGCGCTCCCGGACGGCCGGGTTCTCGGCGACGTGCGCGGCGGCGGCCTTGAGGCGCTCGTACTGGGCGCGTCCGGCGCGGGTGCCCAGGACGTAGCCTGCGCCGAGCCCGAGGATGAAGGGAATCTTGCTGGCCATGGGTGGTCTCCTGCACTGTGGGAGTTTTTGGGTGTGGTGACAGCCTACGGTGTGGCCGACCTGATCAGGCACCCGGGCGGCACGTCTCCGCGCCAGGCGAAGTTTACTGACGGCTCTTCGATCTCCGAAGCCTGCGCACGCGCCTGCGGCCTCTCAGCCTCTCTCCAGCAACGCCGCAAGGTCTGACGGTGCGGCGCCGCGCGGTCGGCGTCGTCGCTAATCCGCAGGGTTCCTCTCCTCCGGGTGGCGGGCGTAGTACGTCTCCACGTTCTGGTCCATCCAGGCGTCGTCGGCGCACCAGCGGCCGTCCTCGCCCCTGTACCAGGGCCAGGGCTCAGGCAGTGGCACCACCCTCCCGGCCTCCACCGCGAATCCGTTGCACATGCGCGCCACATCCGCGACGATCTGCACCCACATGTCATAGAGCTCGCCGTGCGGCACGAAGCACTGCGTCATGATGCAGGGGACCCACTCGGCAGGCGGGCGCACACCGACCACCCGCTCCACCTCCCGACCGTCAATGACGATCATCGGGTGAGGCACCTCCAAAGCCGGGCGTTCTGGCCGCTCGTGCGGCACCAGCCCGAAGAGCGACTCATCCAGCGCCGGACTGATAGTGAACTTGGGGGTGCGCACGATCGTGGTCCCCAGGAACATGTTCACCTCAGGGACGTCGGGAGAGACGATTGTGATTACGCGGGGCACGGCTGCTCCTCTGCTTGGCTGCTTCAGGGGTGGTTCAAGGTCTAGCTGCTGGCTGGGTTCTGGTCACTGAAATGCGCGACCTGGCAGAGCCGGGGGCGTCTGCCTCGGCGGATCCACCACCCGCGCCCGGGCTTTAGGTGCTCCGGCCGCATGCCGAACACATTGCCTTCCGAGCGGTCACCGTCCATGAGCAGGCAGGTCCCGCCGGTGTCTCGCAGTGCCTGGAAGGTCGAGTCGAACATGGCGCTTGCGCTTCCGGCAACAGGCCGCGAGAGGACCACGTTGAGGTTGAGGTCGCGGGCGGACGGCAAGTAGGGCAGCACCGGCGTAAGGATGCCAGTGCCACCAGCCGAGAGGATCTCGTAGTCGTCCACAACCAGGACGATCCGTGGCCCCTCAACTGGCTTGCCCTCTGCCAGGGCCTCGGCCCGTTTGGCAAGCTCGGAGCCGATAGCGGTGGACAGGCCCAGAGCGGTGTTCGAGGAAGTCGCGTGCCCACCCAGGTAGGCGTCCGGGCAGGCGGAGACCGTGTTACGGCGCACGTCGTAGAGCCCGATGACCAGCTCCTCCGGGGTGTGACGTTCAATCAGCTGCTCGATCACGCCACGCAGCACCGTGGTCTTCCCGCACCCGGGGTCGCCCAGCACGATCAGGTGGGTGTCTAAGGCCTGTGGGTCCATGGCAATCGGCTGCATGGTGTCCTGGAACAGGCCCAGTGGCAGACGGTCCGGCATCTCCTCGCCGTCCGGCAAGGTGGCGGGGTCGAGAACCTCAGGCAGCAGGCGGACTTCAGCTGGCGAGGCCCCAACCCAGGTCTTGCTGACGCCTTTAGCCAGCGCTTCGACGGCGGGGCCTATCGCGGTCGTCTCTTCATCCAGCATCGGCAGGGCCACGTGTGCGAAGAGCTTGTCCGGGCACAGGACACGCCCGGGCGTGTCCGCGCGCAGCGTCTGGGAGAGCTTGCGGGCGATCATGGAGTCAGTTGGGTCGTTGAGGCGCAGCTCGAGGCGGGTACCCACCAGCGGCTGCTGCGCCATGCGCAGGTCATTGTTGCGGGACAAAGTGGTCACCAGGTGTACGCCCAGGCCGCCGCCGCGGCGCAGTACCTCATCGACCAGGTCCTCCAGCTCGGAGAAGTCGGCGCGCAACAGGCCCAGACCGTCGATCAGCAGGACCACGTCCGCACTGGCCAGCTCAGGGATCCGCCCCTGGGCGTGGAACTCGCGCAGCATCTCCAGGGAGTCGATGCGGTAGCGGGACATGACCTCTTCCCGCTGCGTCAGCATGGCCACCGTCTCCTCCAGCACACGGCGCATCCGTTCCCTGTCACCCCTGGTGGCTACGCCACCCACGTTCGGAAGGTCAGCGATGCGTGAGAGCCCACCACCGGTCGCGTCCACCCCGTAGAAGGCCAGGCGGCTGGGGGAGATGGTCAGGGCCGCGGCAGCTGTCAGGGTCCACAGGAAGGTGGTGCGGCCGGACTGGGGCGCGCCCAGGATTGATACGTGCCCACCGCCGACGGTCAGGTCAAGCTCCCACTGCTCCTGTCGCTGGTGGGAGGGGTCATCAACCAGACCGATTGGTACCCGCAGCCCCTCGCTGTAACGGTCCCGGTGTGGTGCGGACAGTGTGGTTGGGCCACCAGCGAGGTCACTGCCGAACATGCCCGGCAGGGTCAGGCGCCTAGGCAGCGGCTCAAGCCAGACTGGTTGCGGGCGGGCAGCGGCCTGGGCGAGCTGCTCGGAGACGACGTCGATCACCGTGCGTCGCACTGTGTGGCCTGCGGGCACGGCCTCCTCGCCAGACGGGGCCTGAGGGGCGGCGTCGAGTCCGTTGTGCACGGGCAGGAGCAGGGGCTCCTTCAGCTCTATGTCGTCTGGGAGCGAGTCGTTTGAGAGCTCGTCTGCGGGGCAGGAGACGAACCCGGAACGGAAGCGGGTGAAGATGCTGGTGTCCACCTTCAGGAACCCGTAGCCCGGCGCCGCCGGGAGGTTGAAGGCGTCCCCGGAGCCGATCACCGTTGAGGACTCCGCCTCGGTGAAGGTGCGCAGGCAGATGCGGTAGGACAGGTAGGTGTCCAGGCCCCGCAGCTTGCCGCCCTCGATGCGCTGGCTGGACAGGAGCAGGTGCACGCCGATCGACCGTCCGATGCGCCCGATGGTCAGCAGCAGGTCCACGAAGTCTGGACTCGCAGTGAGCAGCTCACCGAACTCGTCGATGATGATGAACAGGTGGGGCATCGGCGCGAGGCGCGGGTTCTTCTCACGCAGCCGCCGGTAGTGCGTGATGTCAGGGGAGGAGCCAGCGTCACGCAGCTGCTTCTGACGGCGCACCACCTCCCCCGCGATGGAGGCGCGGGCCCGCTCCACCAGGCCGGCGTCCTCAGCCAGGTTGTCCATCAGGCCGACGACGTGAGGCAGGTTGGTGAACGGTGCGAAGGCGGCGCCGCCCTTGTAGTCCACGAGGATCATGGTGAGGTCCTCGGGGCCGTGCGTGGTGGCCAGGTCGGTGACGAGGGTACGCAGCAGCTCGGACTTGCCCGAGCCGGTGGCGCCCACGCACAAGCCGTGGGGGCCCATGCCTAGCTGGGCGGCCTCTTTGAGGTCCAGGAGCAGGGGGTGGCCGTCGTCGTCGGAGCCGATTGGGACCCGCAGGAAGTCGCGGGGTGAGCGCGGCGCCCAGGCGCGTTGCACGTCGATCGCGAGTGGGTCCGGCACCCCCAGCAGGTCCTGCAGGGACGTGGAGGTGACAGAGTCATCCATACGCTCCGCAGCCCGCCCCAGGCTGTAGGGCGTGAGGGCACGGCTTATGCCTTCGGTCAGCGCAGGCCCGGCGACGTCTGGGCTGCAGCGCACCAGCGGCCTAGGTCTCGGGCGTTCACCGGGCGCTGGCGGGTCGATGCGCAGGTCCTCCACGTCCACGCTGCCGTCCTCGCGGACGGTTAGGCGCAGGGCGGGGTCGCTGGGCTCGTCAAGCCGGTTGGTGACCAGGTGCAGCTCGGTGACCCCGATGGTCTCGGCGCTGACGTTGTTGTCCGGCAGGGACAGGTACTGCGAGGCGCCCTCGTTCTCGATAACCGCCAGCAGTCGGCAGCCCGTCGGCTTGCTCGGGCGTCCCCCTGTGCTGCGCAAGGCACGAGACGCGATCCGTGAAGCATCCACCAGCTCGGGCCGCAGCACCTCGGAGAGCTCCCGGACGTCAGCAGCGGTGCGGCGCATGGCCACCGGGCCGTCGAAGGCGCCATGAATCCGCAGGTGCGGCAACCGCGAGACACAGTCCCACTCGCCAGCGTTCTTCGGGTCGTAGGCCAGGGCGATGTGCAGGTCCTCGGGGGCGTGCAGCACGGCTGCCTGCATGAGCAGCACGCGGGCCAAGGCCCGAGTGGCCTCCCGGGGGCCGACGACGGAGACTGGCCCCGCACAGTCCAGGTCCAGGGCGTAGGGGGCGTGGGGCAGGATCTGGTGGGCATTAGCGATGACCTGAGCCTGGCCCAGCAGGATCGGGTCCACGTCAGCAGCGTTGACGTCCTTGGCGATCACGGCGAGCGGCTGGGGGAGATCGGCGATACCTAGGCGCAGGTGCAGGAAGTCGACGTCGCTGCGGCGTCGTTCCCAACGGCGTTCAGGGGCGGTGACTAACCGGGCCAGGGCGTTGATGCTCGGATGGGTCCGGGACAGGCCTCGACGCCAGGTGTCCGCCAGCTTGGTGGCGTTCTCGTCAGCCTCCACGAGCTGGTCCATGTACTGCTCACGGCGCTCAGCCTGCGCGCGTACCGTCGCGGCCCGGCGAGAGACCAGGGCCGACAGCATACCGACGGCGGTGACCGCCATCATGACGGCGCCGATCAGGGAGAAGATCGGATTGGTGCGCAGCACCGTCATCATCAGCATGGAGGAACCGGCACCGACCAAGGGCATGAGCATCTGGAACGGAAAGCCTTGCTTAGCCCCCGTCTCCCCAAGTCGTGGGGGCGCCGGGACGGTTATCGGCTCCGGGGCAGGTACAGGTTGAACCACCCTGCCGGGACGGTGCAGGACCTCGATCATGCGCGTACCTCGCTCGCAGCCGCAGCCACGATCGCCGCCGCGAGTCGCGCTATCGCGGCGCCTGTGCGCCTGGAGAGCAGCCCGGGAGCCTTGGTCTGGCTGGCGGTCGTCTGAGCCAGGACAGCGTCGTACGGGACCAGGTGCTCATCTGGTTGGAGCGTGGGCACCAGTACGGGACCAGGCTGCTTGGCCACGACGGCGTGCAGCAGGCGCGGGCGGTGCGGGGAGCGCAGGCTGGGGCCTACGAGGTCAATCTCGGCACGGGCCTCGTGCAGCAGCTTCCGCCCAGACTCGACCTCGCCCCTGCTAGCAGGGCTGACCAGCACGATCGCGTGGACCTGTCCAGCGGAGGACACCAGACTCTCCTGGGCCAGCGGACCGGTGTGGGTGGTGACGGTGTCATAGAAGCGGAAGAGCTTGGTGCGGGCGTCGTCCCATGCGGCTGGACGCTCCCGGAACCACTCTGGCAGGCGGAGCTGGCCGAGAAGTCCGTCCTTGCCGGTGCCCACCAGCTCGTGGGCCTCAGTGGCGCTAGCCGGAGTCGCTGCGCCTTCCACCGTGTGCCAGGCGGGGATGCTGGTCTCAGCCTTAGGTGAGGCGTCCAGCAGCAGGCCCGGCAGCTTCCGGCTGCGGGTGAGCATCCCTGCGATCTGCTGGGAGACGGTACGCGAACCGCTGTGCGGAGCTCCTGGGACCACTAGGAAGCGGCACCCTAGGGACACGGGGCGGTTGAGCTGGTCGGCCAGGTCGCTGGTCTCCGTGCGCCAGGAGGGGGCGCCGGTGGCGAGCATGACGGCGGCGTCCAGCCAGGGGCGGGGGACCCGGATTGGTGAGGATGGGCTGGGGCGTGCCGCCATCAGAACAACCTCAAAAGGTGGCTGAAGGTGCCTTGCATGCCGCACAGCAGAGGCAAGGTGGCGACGACGCACAAGGTCTCCAGCCGGTTTCCGATTCGCCTGAGCCTGATGCGGTTCTGGGCTGAAGGCTGGTACAGGCTCACGGCGGCAACTAGAGCCGCTGCAACGACCAGTGCGGCAGCGCGGACGGTCTGGTCCTGCACGAGGCTGCTCAAGGCCAGGACAGCAGGGACGCTGCTGGCCCAGAGCGCGAGTACCTCCAGCCTCAAGGGGTAGGCGCGGGACCGCAGTAAGGTGGCCAGGACTACGGTGACCGCCAGTGCGCGGGCCCAAGTGTTTCCTGACAGTGCCAGGTGGTGGGTGGACCACGCTATGGCGGCCGCGCATGCCAGAGAGGCTGAGGCGACTGTGTCGTGGGAGCGCAGCACGGCCAGATCCACCCTACGGCGAGCAGGAAGCTGGCCTGCCAGAGCCTCGTCGTCGAGCCGAGAGGTGCCGGAAACCAGCAGCGCGAACCAGGGCAGCAGCCCCAGCAGGATCACCACCGCGATCGCGGTAAGCCCAGTGGTCAGCGCAACGTCCTGGGTGACCGACTTCAGGACCGCGCGGAGGATGATTAATCCGCCAGCGGTCAGTGCGCCGTAGAGCCAGGCTTCCCGTCTGACGCCAACGGCTACGCAGCCAGCAGCTATGAGTGCTGCACTTAGTGCCGCGGTGGTGCCTTGCTCCGTATCAGTTCCGGTGGCTAGGGAGTACAGGCTCGGCAGGAGCAGCCCGGTTCCCAGGCACTGCAGGAGGATGCCGCCCCCGCGCAGGGGCCTGGCGTAGCGAGTGCGACCGCTTTCACGCACTGCCAGAGCACCGATGAGGATGACCAGCAGGCCGGGTAGGACCTGCAACCAGGCGGCGGCGTCATGGAGCTGGTCGAAGAGCAGCGTGCGCATGAGGATCGCACCAGATACGAGCAGCAGCGTGCCGGTGCCGATGAGTCGGTCGGAGGGTTTCCACCGCCAGGGGTGGGAGTCGGTGGCGTCAGTGAGTGCACCTGACAGGTCGGAGATCTCTGCTGGTGGAGGTACCTCGTCGTCCGGGAGGAGACGCAGCAGCTCGCCGTCTGGAACCTGCTGGGCGGCCAGGTCCTGCTCCAGGTCAATGATCGTGCCGCCTGGACGGACCAGGCGTAGCGGCGGAAGCTCGTCCCCGTCAGTGACCCCCAACAGCTTCAGGATGTAGGGGTACTGGGTGCCTACGGCCTCATCCGAGGGCATGACGATCTCTGCCCGCCGGTTAGGGGCAGCGATAGTGACTCTGGTGTAAGGGATCATGGCGTGCTTTCGGTTGTTGCCCCTGTGGTCTGGCTGGGAGTCATGCCACCCCTCGTCGCGGGCAGGCGGGTGCTCACGAAGGAGTAGCCCACGCAGGCCGCGCACATGAGGGCAGCTACCACGAGGGAGGCGAGGGCCTTGGGGAAGACCTTGCGGCTGCGGCCAGGCATGGAGCCGCGTTCCAACGCGGACAGGAGGCGCTCGCGGTGGACCCTGGTGGCGTCAAGGACTGCTGAATCCGTGTCACGGGGCACGGCTCAGACCTTCTGGCTCTGGGTCTGGTCCGGTTCGCTTGATGGGCGCAGTATGCGGGTGACTCTGCCGGTGTCGCCTTCAAGCGTCTTGACCAGTGCGGACAGGGCGGACCAGTCTCCTGGGGTGGTGGAGTCCAAGGGCACTAGGACGCCGTGGCGCCTGCCGCGCCCCGTCAGGGAGCCACCGTGCTCGTTGACGATCTTGGCGGGGTCAGCTCCGAGCTGCTTGATACCGGGCGCGCCGATGAGGATCGCCAGAGGGGCGGGTGCCATGCGGATGGTTGTGGGAACTGAGCCGTCCAGGTGTCCGTAGGAGCGGAAGGCCAGGGCGAACTGGGGCTTGAGCTCGGAGCCGACGGCGTCCAGGAAGGCGCAGACGCGGTTGGCCCACTCGCTTTCCGGCAGGCTTGGTAGCGCGAGGTTGACCTCTAGGTACTCCTCGAGCCCGTTGGAGGTGCGGGCCACCTGCATGATCCCAGTGGCTACTGAGCCGTCCTCTGCGTGTCCTGCTAGAGTGAAGAAGGTCTCTGGCATGTTGTTGCGCGCGAGCTTGGTGAGCTCGCGTCGGTCCCAGAACGCGCCGGCTGGCTCGTAGCGTCCCCAGCCGAGCACGGTGTCCTGCGGCATCAGGTGCTGGCACATGAGCTCAGCTGCGCGGCCTAGTAACGTGCCTAGTCGAGCCGGGTGGTAGATGGAGACTGACAGGGTGATCAGCGGTACGTGGGCCTGCGGCTCGAAGCGCCGTTCTGACAGGACGATTCGCGGGTCTTTGGGATTCCGGATGATTGAGTCGATGTCTTGGGACCAGCGGCCGCTGCGCGCGTCACGGTAGCCGGATTCCTCGCGCACCAGCACGTAGCAGCCTGCTGCGTCCGTGACGAGGTCAAACACTGGGGTCATGCGGGCACCGTCTGGGATGGTGAGGACGATCTGCTTCTCAGTGGTGGTGCGAACGTTGTAGATCAGGTCTGACAATCCTTCACTTAGGTAGGCGCAGGGGTCGTCCAGGTTGGTGACCGTGGCTAGGTCGGAGACCTTCATGTCGAAGAACGGGTGCGGGTACGGCATCTGCTACTCCTGCGTCACCTTGAGGGCCATTCCCCCAAGGGTCAATGTGAACGGTGTGAGCACGTCCCACGTGCCGCCAGATGGGCAGAAGGTGGGCGGTGAGCCTGGCACTAAGATCGCGGTGCTGAAGGCAGAGCCAAGGTCGGTGATGGTTGCTCCGCCGTGTGCCGGGCTGAGGATAACGTGGTTCGCTGCGCACTGGCGTCCCAGGTCTGGCACCGCCAGGACTGAGTAGACGCCTCGATCAGGTTGGGGCAGCGGGCCGCGTCCCAGGACGGTGGGTCCGGTGATGACGGCCTCCCATCCGTTGGTGGAGGTGAGCCGCAGGCCGCGTGGTGCTGAGACGCCGTAGACGGTGGTGCGCGCGTTTTCCCTTACCGGCTCCATCACCGCGGTGCTGGAGACTGGCGTCTGAACGGCGTAGTCCTTGGGTGCTTGTTCACCGGACGTTGGGGACGTCGACGGCGCAGGTGAGGCGAGGCCGGGTGGTGCAGGTGCTGCGGTGCCCGTGGGGGGTGGGGTAGGCATTATGCCGTAGACGGGTGCTGCGGGTACTGCGGGTGCTGCCTGAGCGGGTTGAGGGGCGGCCACGCTCGGAGGTGAGGCAGCGGGACGGGGTGGCCAGCTCTCGACGGTGGCCTGCTTGGCGCGACGTCGTCGGCCTCGCGTGCCTTCCTTACTGGCAAGTCGTAGCGCGCGCCGAGTGGTGCGGCGGTCGGGTACGGTGGCCCGGGTCGTCTCCGCTGTTGCGGTGGTGTCCGCGGTCCCCGCCTTGCGTGTGGAAGCCTGTGCGCTAGCAGTTTGGAGCTCCTGCAAGGTGCCCACGCTGGGGTCCGAGCCGCGCCTGGTGGAGTAGACAGTCGCCCCTGCACCGCGACCGCCTCGGAGCACTGCCCGCAGGGCCGCGGGGGAGCCAGGAGGAAGGCCGGCGTCGTCGTCGACGGTTCGCAGCCCCAGGAGCAGTCCGCCTGGACCCCGGCCATGAAGGCAGTGCGCGTAGGGCAGTGCGAGTGCCAGCAAGAGACTCAGTGCGACCAGCGTGAGACGAAGTGCTGCGGGAAGGGTGGGTGCGGCCAGGCTGATGGCGGCTGGGGCGATCAAGGCCGTCAGGTCGATGAGGACGGAGTATGCGACCAGGCCAGACCCTGCCCTTACGCAGGCGGGCCAGGCGTTGGGTTGCTCAGGCAAGGTGAGCCTCCTCAGGGACTGATGCTCAGGCGTGTGTCTCCCGCAGGTCAGGGGCGCGGGTGCGGACATCATAGGCTGGACCTGTTGATCGCGCCTATGAGAGTGATCCCAGGGCAATGGGTACTTCTCGCCTAGTGGAGATCTGACTGTCGGTGGTTATGATTCAGTCGTCTGCCCCGTACCTGGCGGGGCCTGAGCAGTGTGTCGGGAGGCGCGAATGAAGTTCGACATGGGTGCCAGTACTCTGGGTGACCTGACCAAGCAGACCTCTTCGTCAAGCGACGACCTGGGGGCGCAGGTGCGGCAGCTGGCGGTTGCTGGCGAGCCGCTGGAGGGGAAGTTCAACGGCGCTGGCCGCGGTGAGTGGGACAGGTTCAAGTCCCGTGTGGACGAGGTCGCAACGGAGCTCAGCTCCTCCCTGGCAAGCGTCCTCAGTGGCATCGTCGGCATGGACCGGGCCTTCACTCAAGGTGAGCAGGAGATGGTTGACGTGACCCGCGCCGCCGCTTCAAGTGCCGACTTCGACGCGGCACGCTTTGGTAGTCGGGCCTGAGGGCCAAGTTCCACATTACGTCTTTTAGGAGGATCTGCTATGGCTAACAATTCTGAGATGCGTTCATACGACATCGGCGCATCCGAGTCCGCGCAGGCGAACTTTGAGAGTGTGGCTTCTAGGCTAGAGTCGCTGATCTCTCAGCGGGACACTGATGTCCGCAACGCGATGTCGCAGTACCAGGCCGATGGAGTCTCTGACGAGTACCAGGCCAAGGAGGCGCGCTGGAACAAAGCAGCCACGGAGGTTCGCAACATCATCACCACTCTGCGCAGCTCCATGCAGAACACCGATGAGACCGCCTCTACCGCGCTGACTCAGGCCAAGTCTGCCGTCGACCAGATGGGCTGAAGCCTTGAGTGGCTGGGATATTGACCCCAATGGTGTGTCTGGCGTGCTGTTGGGGCTTGAGGCCGAAGTTGATGACAACCTCAGTCCGGGTATGACGGGTTGTGTTAACGCTCTGAATGGTGCCATAACAGCTACGAACGGTGAGGGCAAGGCGATGCTGGTCGCATCCGCTGTCAGTGAGTGGTCCTCGATGCATGAGGCTGATTTCACCGGGATCGGCGATCGAATTGGGAATATCACATCCAACACGATTCAAGCTGTTAGCGCTTACCAGCAGCATGATGAGTCCGCTGCCTTGGAGTTCCAGCGCAACGCAAAGTAGGCCGTCTTCCCCTGGTGGGCGGTGAGTCTGTGGAGTCCTTCTAGTTTCTTTCCCTGGAGTGTCTTGTGAGTATCGACACCAGTAAGCTGCCTGCGCTCAATCTTGATGTTGAGTCCCTGCGCACAAATGCTTCCGACCTCAAAACGAAGGCAGGGGATGTCCGTACCTCTGGGGCGACGCTCAATACGACTTGGGGAGGCATGTCGTCGTGCTACAAGGCGCCCGAGCAGGAGACCTTGTACGCGGCGATGGGGCCGGTCGAGACTGACTGCGACTCGCTTGCCGACGACCTGGAGTCGATCGCCGAAGCGTTGAGCACTTTCGCTGACACGGCGGAGCTGATAAAGAAGGACTCGGAGGGCCTCAAGAGTCGCGCTGAGTCTTTCCTGACTTCAGTCAATGGTGACCCAGAGTGGCAGTACGATCAGGACAAGGTTGACGAGCACAACGGGTTCCTGAACGAAGCCAATGCGTTACAGATCCGCATGTGGGACGCTGAGCGCACCTGTGCGAATGCAATCCGGGCCCTGGATAGCCTGATCGCGTACCATGCTGATCCGACGAGTGAGGATGACCAGTTTGCCTATGGGGTCTCGGCGATTCCGGATGGCACAGCGGGCTTGCCGTGGGGGTCGCCTGTTGAGCGGCAGGACCATTGTCCAAAGAAGGCCGGAGTTTCGGTCGGGCGTGCTTTCTGGGACGACTTCTGCTTGGGTACCATCAACGGTCTGACCAACCTAATCGGGATTAAGGTTGGCGGACCGGACTGGGGCATGACCGGAGAGACCTTCTTTGGTACTTGGAGAGGCCTGTCAACACTGGTGGGTTTCGGTTATGACGAGTATGGCAATTACACAGGTTGGAGCCTGGGTAATGCGGGGCAGGCCTGGAAGGGGCTGGGGAAGGAATGCCTTCACTTGGACCAGTGGGGGACTGACCCGCTGCGGGCTCTTACTGGAACCGTGTTGGATCTCGTTTCCCTGCTGATCCCAGTCGTGGGGCAGGCGTCCAAGGTACTGAAGCTCGGCAAAGCCGGTTCGACCTTGAAGAAGGTCGGTAAGGCTGCACAGGTTGCCGACAAGGTCTTGTCATTCATGGACCCGCTGGGGACTCTGGCTGGAAAAGCGGTCGGCAAGGTCTCTGGGCCTGCGCTTGAATCAGTCAAGAACGCGTTGAATATCGACTTCAACCTGATGGACAAGATTGGCCAGTGGACCGGGGCCGACGTGCCTGTCAGTCATGAGGCGCGCGCCGTTTCCGGGGAGGCGGATGCCAGTGTGTCGGAAACCTCCACGTCTGACAGCTCGCCTGCCGACGGGAGGGTGCCAGAAGGTACTGCCTCAGCCGGATCGCCCACTGTTGCAGAAACCGGCGGTGGTACTGGGGGCGCGGCTGGGCGGTCTTCTGCCTCCGAGCCTGCGCACGCCCCTGCGGATGCAGCACACACGGATGCTTCAGCGCATGGCGCGACCGGGGGGAACGCCAGCCACGGCTCCAGCGGTGCCGACCACGGTGCGGGCGACGGTGACGGCAGTGCCGGCGATAGCCACCACATTCCGGATAGGCGGGTCGGTGGCTCCGGCGAGGCCGTGTCGACAGGTGGGGGTCACGACGCTGGCTCGGTCGCCGAGCGCGGCGGTTCGGGCGCTGACGCAGCCGACGGCGGTGCAGGGGAGGCGTCTCACGGTCACTCTGGCGCCAGCCACGGTGGTGGACACGCGGACCACGCTGGTAGTGGTGGCGCCTCTGAGGGCGCTACCGACCTGCCAGCCAGCAAGCAAGGTCATGGGGCTGCCGGCGAGCCGGCCGGGGCAAGGCATGTTGATGGCGAGCCCGGTTCTGGGGACGCGGGCTCCGGCAAGGGCCACGATGGCCCAGTCAGTGGTGACGCTGCCGGTGAGGGCCAGGGCAAGGCCAGCAACGAGAAGGTGGGTCATGGCGCCCACGAGGTAAATGACGCGCATGCTGGTGACAAGCACGGTCAGGGCCATGACGGCAGTGGCTCTCAGCACCATGACGGCGACGCGTCCAACAAGCACCACCTCCAGCAAGACGCTGACCACAGTGCCGACCATGTGGACGATACTTCCGCCCACGGAGCTGGTGATGGTGACAGGCCGCTCGACGCCGGAGATAACGGCAGGACGTCCCCTGCTGATCCGCGGAACTATCAGATGAAGGATGGGACAAGCTATGACACCCATTTCGCTCCCGAGCAGGTGCGACAAGAGCTGAGCACCTACGAGAGGCTCCAGGCAGACCTGGCTGCGAATGATGTGCGAATGGCGGATGGTTCGGAGGCTACGGTAGAGAAGGTTCGTGAGGTGGCAGGTAAGTCCCTCAATGAATTGACCGTCGGCGACGCGAAGCTCCTGCGGAAGGTAAACGACATGCGAGCCTTCTATACTCCGGACGTGCTGCAGAAGGTTGTGGATCCGACGCAGCTGCTGAATGACTTTACGCCTGACGAGCTTGACGAACTGGTTTCCCGGGGAGTGCTTGAAGAGGACTCTGTGAAGGCTTGGCGTGAGGCCGAGGAGAAGGCTGCGTATCCGACTTCAAGAATGTCGGGTAGTGTTGCCGGATCGCCGGACGCCAATGTGTCGCGTTCAGAAGTAGATCTCAATAGTAGTGACACTGGTCCCATGAATGCTGACGACGGTCGAGATATATACGGGCTCGACTATCGTAATTCGAACCATCTTCAAAGAACTCCAAAGCTAACAGGCGGTTTCGAGCGTCACTCCCAGATCGAAGTGCGAATGGGTAGCGGCCCGTTCCGGGGCAAGGTGTATGTTCCTGATGCGGACCTGCGTACGGTGATGGATGAGGCGGCCAATTATGTGGACCTGGACGCTATACCGCAGGACGCCAACCTCTGGGAGCAGTTGCCGCAAAACGTGCAGGAGAGTCTTAAGAAGGGTGGTGAATCTAGTATTGGTTGGGCCGTCGATCCGAATAATCCCTGGCGTGGCACAGGTTTTGCAGGTAAGAAGAACAGTCCGAACATTGCGACCCCTGAGTTGAAGATGGATGCCGGTGACTACGTGGACATGGCGGATGTGGGTCCTGCTGAGATGTGGGTGCGTGGCTATGATGGTAGTCAGGAGCTGCTCGCCGTGTTCAAGGCAGGTAAGTGGGTGCTGGTGCGATGATTCGTGCTTATGCGTCTTTGACTGGTCCGGTGTGGGCGGGGGATTATGTGTTCTCTGTTTCTGATATTACTGGGGGGTCTAGATTCCTGAGGAGGCTGCTGCCGGTTGGGGTGGTGGTGCGGCTTGTTCTAGACGATGGGCGTGGGATGTTTGTGGTGCCGGATCAGGTGGCTTGTCCGCCGGGGTTCGTGCGTGACAGTGCGCGGGGTGCTTGGGTGCTGGGGGCGCCGGAGGAAGCAATGGTTCGCGGTTTTCGGGCGTGTGCGTCGGCGGTGGTAAATGGTGTGGGTGTGGAGGTGCTTGAGGTCTGGGGTGAGCGGGCGCGGGTGCGTGAGACCGGGAGGGACGATTCGGGCCAGTGGGTTGGTCTGGGGGAGCTGGGGCGGGTGGTGGTCGATCAGACCGCCTTGCTGTCTTGGAACTTTGAGGGAGGGCGTACGGAGGGTTCGAGTAGTGCGCTTGACAGCTACCGTTTTCGGCGGGTGTTTCCGGTGGGGTTTGATGCTTGGTCCTCCCCGGAGCGGGTTGGGGGTGTTGGTGTGGAGGTGTGGCCTTCGCACTGGGCTAGTCCGGTTCCGGCGTCGGGTTCCAGTTTTATGGTTGTGGGTGGGGTGCCTTACCCGGAGGCCAGTGTGATGGATCGTGATGCCCGGTATGACGGGCCGGCTTCCATGGTGTGTTTGGATGCGTGGTGTCAGGTGCCGGTTGGTGTGGGTGTGCGGGGGGCGCGTCGAGACGCGCTGTGTGGCTCCCATGTTTTGAACCGTGACGCTGACGGGTTTGTTGGGGTTCGTTGTGTAAGGGCTATGTGGGGTGGGCGTGCGGTTGAGGTGGTGTACGTGGCCTACTCCTATGCTTATGTTGTGGCGTTGGAGCGGCCTGAGGCGTGGAGGTCGCAGAAGCTGTTGTGGTCTTTGGACGAGCTGGAGGTTATGGAGGGGCCGGTGCGGCTTGATGAGCTGGAGGATGTGCGTTTTGACGTGTACGTGAGGCGTCATCCTGAGGCTGGGTCGTGGTCCTTCTTGAATGTGTGGGGTCTGCCGGGTGATCTTGAGGGCAGTGCTGAGGCGCGTCTGGGGCGGGGGTGCTGGCCTGCCTGGCCGGTGACGCACCAGCTCGGGCCGGTCCTTACGTGACCTGGGCTGGACCATATGATTGACAGGTAGTACCTACTGGGTCGGGGCGGCTTGGGGTCCTGGCGGTGAAGGAGGCTGACGCTATGCGGTGGTTGAGGAAGCTGGTCAACCAGGAGATGCTGGGCCGGTACCTGGACGGTGAAAACCTCGTGCACGGGTTCGCGGTCGACTCGGGATCGCTGGGGCTTAACGAGACCTCTGGTGAGATTTTCAAGGCGCTGTTCATGGAACGGCCTGTGGATGATGCCGCCGTCGTCGATGAGGTGGCCACCCTGTTGTTCCCGCTCTACCCGACTGACACGGCTGTCCCAGCTATGGGTGGGAACACTCCCGAACAGCTCGCCATCACGGGTGGGGACTTCCTTCAGCCTGTGCCGTTCGATGGTCGTGGCATGGTACGTCTGCCTGCCGACCCGATCGCCACCCACCTGTATGTCGAGCCTACGATGCTTCGGGCGGGGGCCTTCCTTCTGAAGCACACGCCGAAGGGCGGGTACACGGAGATGGCCGCCTACTTCGGTCCTAGGCTCGGTTGGGGGGTGCCTGACGGCTCGCCCGTTCAGGGTGGTATCCCGCGCATCGGCCCGAACCCACTGTTTGGGCCGCACCTTCAGGTAAAGGGGGAGACGGGTCTGCGTCCCGCTGACCTGGATGTCGGGGAGGACGGCTCTTTGCAGGGGGCTTATGTACTTGAGCGCCAGGACGACGATGTGAAGGGCACCCAGATCAGTCTTGAGGATGTCTCGGAGGCGGGCTTTCTGCGGGCGCGCACCACCTGGAACGGGCTACCGGTGCTGCTGGTGGGCAAGGTGACTGGTGAGACTGCTGGTTTCCGTGCGCTGTGCCTGTCCCATGACGCCTATGCCGCCCAGGCCGCCGGATTCAGGATGGTTGAGGCGGGCGTGTATGAGGCGGTCATTCCTGCCAGTCAGATCGGCCAGCCGACCTTCACCCTGTCCACCCCGCCGAGCTGGCCCCACAACTGAACGCAGGTGCGTGCCGTGAGTTGAGGTACCCGCCAGCGGTGTATAGCAGACATAGGCCAGCCGTACTCGCCAGCTGAAGCCGTTACTTGCTGGTCTTCAGCATGACCTCGAGCTGTGCAAAACAGCTTGAGCTGTGCGGTATTGCTGCACAACTCGCGCCGAAATGCGGAGGTCGGCGAAAAGATAGGGCAGCCGTGCCTGAGTGAGGTAAGACAGCCTTTGCTATACAGCGACATTAATCGTCTTTACTGTTGAGCCATGACCATCACCAGCAGCCCGGTTGCCAGCCTGGACATCCCTGTACTAGACGCCCGCAGCACCGCCCCCGTCCTGCCCGAGCAGGACCGCCTGCTCGGCCAGCCCGGCTGCCCGACCCACCGCCGCCTCAGCTCAGCGGAAGGCCTCACCGCCAGCGCCGCCAGCACCACCAAGGCGGAGAGCTCCACCTCGCTCTCCTCCCGCCTGAACTGGCTGCGCGCCGGGGTCCTGGGGGCCAATGACGGTATCGTCTCCGTGGCTGGTCTGGTGATCGGTGTGGCTGCTGCCAACCCCACTGCCACCGGCACCATCCTCGCCGCTGGTGTGGCGGGCATCCTCGCTGGTGCGGTCTCCATGGCCGCGGGTGAGTACGTCTCCGTCTCCACCCAGTCAGACACGGAGCGCGCCGTCGTCGCCCGCTACCGCCACACGCTCTCTGAGGACCCCGACGGCGGGGTCGATGAGCTCGCCGCCCACTACCGTGCCAAGGGCCTGCAACCCAACACCGCCCGGCAGGTCGCCCTGGAGCTGACCGCGCACAACGCCGTCGGCGCCCACCTGGAGGCTGAGCTGGGCATGCGGGAGGATGACTACACCAACCCGTGGCACGCCGCCCTGTCCAGCGCGGTGGCCTTCACCATCGGCTCGCTGCTCCCGTTGCTGGCTATCCTCCTGCCGCCTGTCAGCATCGCCATCCCGCTGACCTTCGTGGCCGTGCTGGTGGGACTGGGCCTGACCGGCGGGGTCTCCGCCCGGCTCGGCGAGGCCCCCGTGCGTCCGGCGGTCGTGCGCGTCATGCTGGGTGGCGCCCTGGCTATGGCGGTCACCTGGGGGATCGGGCACCTGATCGGCATGGCTGTCTGAGCGGCGGCGGTGCCGACCGCGGGGGCGTCCTGGCCCGGCTGAGCCTGCTCCGGTGACCGGCTGACGACGACGCCCAGGTGGTCACTGCTCGCGGTTGCTCCCGCCCCTCGCTCGGGTGTCTCGCTTTACAACAGTCCTATCGGCCCTCCAACGGCGGCGTCCGTCTCGGGGGTGCGGCAGCTGGGGGTCAGTCCCTGTATGCGTTTCCAGGGCGCGCCTGTGTGGTGCTGGCCCTGCCTCCCAGGCCCTGGTGCGGACCGGAGCGCCCGGTATCGGACGCTGAGGCTTTCTCCGCAACCGTCCGCCCGGGCTGTCGCGCACCCACCCGCCTGTCTCAGGGGCGTGCCGGGGCCGTGACCTCGTGGGGCAGCAGCCGGGCCAGCTCAAAGCCGTCGTCCCCGAACACCACCGGGACTGGGCACTGCCCCAGCAGGTGGGCCTCCGGCTCCAGGGGCATGGTGCCCGCCAGCAGCTTCTGCCCGGTGGTCAGACGGCGTATGGCCACCGCACTGACCCGCTCGGCGTGGTCGCGCGCCACCTCTCTGTAGATGAGCGGGTCGTGCTGGCCGTCGTCGCCCACCAGGAGCCACCGCACCTCCGGCAGGTCCAGCATGAGGCGGCGCAGCTGGGTGCGTTTGTGCTCGATCCCGGAGCGGAACCAGCCTGTGTTGGTGGGGCCCCAGTCGGTCATGAGCATGGGACCGGCCGGGAAGCCGTGGCGCTGCAGGAAGGAGCGCATGGTGGGGACCACGTTCCAGGCGCCGGTGGACAGGTAGATCACGGGGGCGCCGTCCTGGCGGGAGCGCACGTGGGTCAGCAGCTCGGCCATGCCGGGCACAGGTTCCCGGGCGGAGGAGTACTTGACCAGCTGGTTGTAGGCGGCCACCAGGATGCGGGGCACGTGGGAGACGACCACGGTGTCGTCGATGTCGCACACTATGCCCAGGCGTGGCCCGGGCGGGACGATTAGCACTGACCCGGTGGCCGGTGCGGACCCGGTGGCCTGGACCTCCACCTCGTGCAGGCCGGGGGGCAGGCCGTGCCCCGGCACTACTAGGTCGATGTACCCGCCGCGGTCGGCGCGGGTGCGCAGGGTGGCCTGGCCTACCCGCACGGTCACGGGCAGGTAGGGCACGGGGGCGTCCACGAAGGAGCGCCAGCCGCGCTGTGCCTCGGCGATCCTCTGTGCGGCGATGCCGGCGGCCTGGTGCACGGAGGTGGGCAGCTGCTCGGGCAGGGAGCGGAACAGGGGGCCGTCGGCGGGCACGCCTTCGGGGCGTAGCACCATACGGGCCATGACCCGGGCCTTGGAGGTGGAGCCGTAGCCGGTGTAGGCGATCACCCGTGGACGCCAGCCCCAGCGCTTCAGGACGGGGATGGTGCCCCGGTGGAACCGGTTTTCTGCCGCGCGGGCCAGGTCAGACAGAGACACCCTCCGATCCTAGGTGATCCGCTCCGGGAGCACGGGGTGGAGGGGCGCCAGCCAGGCAGAGAGTGTCCGTGCCGGCCAGGTCTGTGGCGGTGGCCTGGTCGGTGGCGGTCTGCTTGGTTCCCTGTTCCGTTGTTTGTGGCGCGGCGGGCTGCTGGTGTCGGTGGTTTTGTCACTGGTGGAGGATTAGGGGTGCTTGGGCGCGATGGGCATTGTTGGTATTTCGCGGTTTCTTGCGGCTGGGGTAGGGGCGGGGAACGTTCTAGCCCTCCGCCAGTGACAACTTCCTGCCGCGACTGTGGGCTCAAGGGGTATCTGTGGGTCTGGTGCTCGGGCGAACCTGCGGTAGTGCTATGGGACTGACTATTTCCTATCGGATGGACTTATGGATTTGCCCAGGCTCTCCTGACGACGGCGTCGGGCTCTTCTCCGGTCTTGCTACCAGCCAGCCTCCGCCTGTCCGCCAGCCGGTCCTCTGTCGACCTCGTAGGCGCTCAGGCCCCCTGTGGGTCCGCCTCCGGCGTCTCGCGCAGCTGCGTCCACAGGACCACGCCAGCTGCCAGCGCCCACAGCGTGTAGGAGGAGCCTGTCACCTTGGCCCACAGCGGCCAGGTCATTTCCACGTGCTCGTGCTCGGGCAGCCACCAGTGCATGGCCATGACCAGCAGCGTCAGGCCGCAGATCGCCGTGCCCAGCAGCGCCTGTGAGCGCAGCCGCCAGGCGAGCGCCCCCAGGGCCGCCAGGGTGGGCAGCCCCCAGACCCAGTGGTGCGACCAGGAGATGGGGGAGACCAGCAGCCCCAGGGTCATCACCACGCAGGTCTGGGTCAGCAGCACCAGCTCCTCAGGGCACTCGCGCTCCCGCAGCCGCTCCAGCCGCCGGGCCAGCAGGTAGGCGGCCACGACCGCCGCCACCACGCTCAGTCCCCACAGCGGGCGCTCAACGGCGGCAGGTACCAGTCGTACCAGCAGGGCCCGCAGGTTCTGGTTGCCCGCGTACTCGGCGTCACCGGCCCGGGTGGGGTCGAGCATGGCCTGGGTGAAGAACTCCCAGCTCTCCGCGGGGGAGAGCAGTGCGCCCAGCCCGGTGGCGGCCGCCGCCGTCAGGCTCATGACGACGGCGGCCCGCCACTCGCGGCGCACCAGCAGCACCAGTACGGCGATGGCGGGGGTCAGCTTGATCGCCGCCGCTAGCCCGCACAGGGCCCCGCGGGCGGGGGCCAGCCGCGCCAGGGCCCCGCCGGGACGGAGCGCCAGCAGGTCCACGGCCACCAGCAGCAGCAGGATCACGTTTACCTGGCCGTACTCGATGGTCTTGCTGAAGGGCTCCAGCAGCAGGCATGCGGCTAGGGCGCCCCAGGGGGTAACCACCCCCAGCCAGCGTTCTGGGAGCTGGAGGGTGCGGGCCAGGAGCAGCACGGTCAGGGCGGTGCAGACTGGGGTGGCCAGGGTCAGGAGCACCTGTGCCGCCTGGCTCTCGGCCAGCACTATGGGGCTCAGCAGCCAGGCCGCGAAGGGCGGGTAGGTGAAGGGGTAGAGCTGGTCCTTGGGGAAGGCCCACCAGTGGTAGAGCTCGCCGCCTTGCCACCAGTGCGTCAGGGCCTGGTGGTAGACCCAGGCGTCGAACTTGAACTGCTCCCCGCCTTCCTTGGTGACTAGCGAGGGGTAGCAGGACAGCGTCAGGAGGACCCACCCCAGCACGGTGGCCAGGGTGCTCACGGCCCAGTCCTTGTCCTGGTGGCTGCCGCCCGCTATGGCGCGGCCCACATCCCCGGCGACGGCGGGGCCGCGCCCCGCCGGGCGGATGCTGGTGGCGGGGCGGTCACCGCTGCGGGGTGCCTCAGTAGTGGTACTGCCTGCCGGTGGCTGTGCTTCCGGGGGCGGCGTCTGCTGGTGGGGTGCTGTGCTGCCGCTGCTCCGGGCGGGTGCGGTGGAGCCGGTAGGGGCGTGGGGCCGGAGGGGGTCTGGGCGCAAGCTCATGCCTCCGGCTGGCTGGTCTGCAGGGTGCGTCGGGGCTGGGCGCGGCGCAGGAAGGGGAGCCCGACCAGGGCGGTCAGTACTGCCGCCCAGGCGGCTGCGGCGACGAACAGGTAGCCGCCGTCGGAGCCGTGGGCGTCCAGTATCACGCCGCACAGGTAGGAGCCCAGGGAGACCCCCACGTTGATGGCGGTGCCGACCCAGGCGAGCCCCTCGGTCAGGGAGCCGGAGGGCACGGAGACCTGCACGATGTTGTTGCCGGTGGTGATGGTGGGGGCGATCGCCATGCCGGTCAGGAGCATGAGCGCCGCGAGCAGAGGCAGGTTGTGGGCCACCAGGAAGGTGGAGCAGCCAGCGGCCAGCACGGCGCTGCCCACCAGCAGCTGGCGCCACAGCGGCCAGGACCAGGCGCGGGCCCCGTAGACCAGGGCCGCCACCAGGGACCCCAGGGCGAAGCAGGCCATAACAATGCCTGCCTGCGACTTGGCCCCCAGCTCGGTGGCACGGGCTACGACGGCGACGTCGTTGGCCCCGAACAGCGCCCCGGCGAACAGGAAGACCCCTAGGACCACCAGCACCGCCTTGTTGCGCAGCACGCTCTGCCGTTGGATGCCAGCCTCCACGGCACTGGCTGCCGCTTTCCCGACGGCGGCAGCCTGCCGGGCGCGGTAGGTGGCGGCGGTGGGTGGCTCGGTGGCTCTCTGCGACAGGAACCAGAGCGCTCCCACCACCTGCATAAGCAGGGACAGGGCCCAGCCGCTCTCTACCGGCAGCGGTGCGGTGGTGCACAGGATGGTGGCGACCACCGGCCCGATCACGAAGGCCACCTCGTCCAGGGCGGCCTCCAGGGAGAAGGCGGAGTGGATCTCCTCGGGGTTGTCCAGCAGGTGCGACCAGCGGGCTCGGCTGAGCGAGCCGAAGGAGCCGCTGGTGCCCCCAGACACGGCGGAGAAGACCACGAGCAGCCACAGCGGGGACTGGAGGTGGTTGGCGGCGATCAGGCCGGTCAGGCCTGTGGCGGACACCAGGGTGGCGGGCAGCATCACGCGCCGCTGCCCGTGACGGTCCACCTGCCTGGCCAGCAGCGGGGAGCCGACTGCGGTGGCCACCACCCCGGAGGCGGCCACCAGACCTGCCGCCTGGTACTGCCCGAAGGTGGCCTGCACGGCCAGGATCGTGGAGATCCCCACCATGGACATCGGGAAGCGCGCCACGAGTCCCGCGAGTGAGAAGCTAAGGGCCCCGGGATTGCTGAGAAGACGCGCGTACGTGGATGCCATCAGCTAGATGTTATCCCCAGGCCTCCGGGGTCCGGCTGTGTGCTGTGTCAAAGGGGGCAGGGCTGGGGCCCTGGGCGGTTGAGGGGGGCGGTTCCGGGCTGTGGCGCCACTGGGCGGCAGACCTCGTCCAAGCGGTCCGGGCTTCGGCTAGCGTGACGCTGCTGGGCTGGCGGGGCGGTGCCGGGGGAGCCTGATCCTGCGCGAGTGTGCCTGCGTCCTTCAGGGGCAGGAGGCTTAGCGCTGGGTGGGCTTGCGCGTGCTCACGCCCGGCTGTGTCCTTGAGCGGGGGTGCTGGGTGGGCTTGCGCGCGCTCACGCCAGCCTGTGGTCCTGGGGCAGGATCGCCAGGCTCAGCGCTGGGTGAGGTCGATCGAGGTGGCGCCGTCGGCCGCCAGGCTGAAGCCCTGGCCGGTGGACTGGCTCCAGCAGCGGACCTCGCCGGTGCCTACGGTGCAGACATAGTCTCCCTGGGTGGTTGACTTTCCGGCCTCCAAGGTGCTTGGGGCGGGCTGGTAGGTGTCCACGCAGGCGCCGTAGGGGGAGCTCCCGGGTTCCACTGTCGCCTGGTAGGCGCCCTCAGCGGGGCACTCTGCCTGGGCGAAGCTGCGCTCCTTGATGCTGCAGCTGGCCTGCTGGCCGGAGAGCTGGCAGGTGATGTTCCCGGTCGGGTCGGTGAAGGCGGCCAGGTCTACGGCGTCCTGTGGAGCGGGGGCCACGAGCTGGGGTGAGGGCGTGGCTGTGGCTGAGGGGGTGGTGGTGGGGACGCTGGTCGTGGGCGGGGCTGAGGGTGACGGCACGGGGGTGTCGGCGGTGGTGGGGGCTGAGGAGGCTGTAGGGGGCTGGCTGACTGCGGGGACTCTGGTGGCCGTCGGTGGGGCGGCGACGGGGGCGGGTCGGCTGCCGCCGGTGAAGACGATGAGCATGACCGCCACCAGCACCACCACGGCTGCGCCCAGCGCCATCCAGGGGAGCATGTTGTCTCCGGTGCTGCTGGAGTCCGTGTCCTCGACGGCGTTGGCCCGCAGCGCCTCCAGGCTGTCATAGCCCGTCTCCTGCGGTTCTGGCCGGGAAGCCTGGGGCTGCGGCTCCGGGTTGGTGGTCTGGGGGGCGGTGTTGACGGCGGCGGGGCGTGGGGTGCCACCGTTGCCAGCCGCTCCGGTGCTGCTTGAGCCAGCCGCTGCCGCAGTGCCGCTGCTGGTGGGCGCCTGGGCGGCCTCGGTGGGGGGAGCGGGCTGCGAGGCAGTCTCCGGGACGTGACGGCGTTGCCGGGAGGGGAGGCCCACCGGAGGCAGGGAGACGGTGCTCTGCCCGCTGGCGGGGGCGGTACGGGCAGCCAGGGCGGCGTCTACCGCCGGGTCGCCCAGAGAGCCGAGCCACTCCAGCAGGGCCGGGTAGGTGCTGGGGTTGCGGGCGATAGCAGGCCGGAGGCCGGGGTAGTTCTGGGCCAGCGAGTGCAGGGTCGTCAGGGGCGTCCGGGGATCCTGCGCGCGTGCGACAAGGTCGTCGTGTGCCTGCGACATCTGGGGTCCTTTCGGGTTCTCCCGTGACGATTCAGCCCCTGGGGCCACGGGTGGGGTGGGATGAGCCTACCGGCTTCCAGCGGAACCGGTAGGCTCAGCCGTAACCGTGGTGGCACGGCAACGTTATTGGGCGCGGTACAGACAAGGATTCTTGATGAGTGAGGGCGGCATGACACAGGTCTCGCCTGACTCCGGTGAGGTGGGGGTGCCCGTCGCCACCGTGGCCCTGGGGCAGGACGGTGAGCAGGTCGAGGAGCCGCTGGCACCACCGGAGGGGGCGGTGCGGGAGTGGGTGCTGCGGGCTCCCTGCGGTACAGCAGTGCTGGACCCGCGTGTCTCACCGCAGGATGCCGCCCGGGTGCAGGCCCTGTTGCGTGAGCTCTCTGCGGGCCTGGAGCTTGGGGCGGCGCAGCCCGGTCAGGCCGGGGCGGGGCCAGGCTCTCCTCTGGAGCCAGCTGCTCCGGGGGAGACGGAGGCTGTGGAGCTTGTGCAGCCGGAGGAGCCTGTGACACCGGTGGTAGAGGTCCCCGCCCAGCCGGCAGCGCAGCCTGCGGAGCCGGGGCGGACAGAAGCCGGTCAGTCGGGGGCGGGCCAGGCAGCGTCCGGCGCAGCGGGGGAGCAGGTGAAGCCGGGAAGGGGGCAGGCGGGGCAGCCTACGCCTGTCGCCCCGGAGCAGTGCCACGACGTGGCCTCCGCAGAGACCGGCGTGTGGTTAGACCCAGATGACTTCCCCCAGCAGGCGCAGTCTCCGGCGGAGCCGGAACTGGAGCCGCAGCCGGAACCGGTAGTGGGGTCCTCCGGCCCCGGTCCCAGTGCCGTGCACGAGGCCAAGACGGTCGCCTACGTCGTGACGGCGACGCCGGTCCCAGCCTCCAGCGCACCTGTTGCGGAAGAGCCTGCCGCCACGTACCTGGGAGGCTCCCCTGCCTCTCCCGGGTCCCCTGCCTCGGCCCGCTCAGCGCGTTCGGCGCGTTCGGCCCGCTCGGCCGCAGTGGCTGGTGGGGACTCAGGCGCTATAGACCTGCCGGTCGCCGAGGGCGTGGCAGGAGGCCAGGCTGCCCCCGAGTGCCGGGCGACTGTGGAGCCTGCGCCGGAGGTGCTGGGCTCCGTGTGCCTGGAGGGGCACCTGAACCCGCCCGGCTCCATCACCTGCCTGCGCTGCGCCTCACCGGTCACCCCGGGCACGGTGCGGGGCCGCCGTCCGTCCCTGGTCACCTTGGCCGTGTCCACCGGCGAGGTGATCGCCGTCAACGGCTCCGTGGTGGTGGGCAGGGCCCCCAAGGAGCAGAACGGCCCGGCGCTGCTGGTCACGGTGCCTAGCCCCACCCACCTGGTCTCCCGCTCCCACCTGCTGCTCACCACCACCGGGTGGACGGTGTTGGCCTGCGACCTGGGTTCCTCCAACGGGACCGTGCTGGTCCGCCCCGGTGAGGCCCCGGTACTTATCGCCACTGCCTTGCCGACGCCCCTGTTCGTGGGAGACTTACTAGATATTGGTGACGGAGTGACGCTGCGGCTTAAGGCTCCACAGTGAGCGGGCGGGTGCGGCAGACATCTGGAACGTAAGGAGAGCCAATGAGTGAGATGACCTGGACTCAGCTGCCGGAGGTGGACCCAGGGCGACCAGACGAGCTGGTGCTGGACTTCTCTGGCGAGATCCACCGCATCGGCCCGGAGGACACCTTTGTCATTGGCCGGGGTGGTGACCTGGACATCGACGACAACCCCTACCTGCACCGTCGCTTCCTGGTGCTGGCCCGTTCCGAGGGCCTGTGGTGGGTGTCCAACGAGGGTACGCGACTGTCCGCCACCCTCACTGACGGCGACGCCCTGGTCCAGTCCCGTATCGCCCCGGGTGCCCGGATCCCCCTGGTATTCCCCCGGATCATCCTGACCTTCTCCGCTGGTCCCACCACCTACGAGATCGACCTGATCACCTCTGGTGAGGACCACTTCACCATGGTGGAGGGACGGGTGCCGGGCAACGGCACCGCCACTATCGGGGTCACCCCCATGACCCCCTCCCAGCTGCTGCTGGTGCTGGCCCTGTCTGAGCCGGTGCTGCGGCGGGCGGGTACGGGGGCCGCGGAGATCCCCTCCTCCCAGGCGGCGGCGGCCCGCCTGGGCTGGCCTATCACCAAGTTCAACCGCAAGCTGGACAACGTGTGCGAGAAGCTGGACCGGGTCGGGGTGCGGGGCCTGCGGGGCGGGCGCGTCGGCGGAGCGGCCTCCAACCGGCGCACGGCCCTGGTGGAGCACGCCGTGGCCACCTTGATGGTGACCGCTGACGACCTGTACAAGCTGGACGAGGAGCTGGAACGCAACCGTGCCGCCAAGGAGCAGGGCACGCCCGAGGCCTCAGGTGCCAGAGCCTGAGCCGGGCCGGGGGCACCTCCTGCCGTCCCGCCTGCCGGTGGCCGGCAGCTCTCCGCCTGCCAGTGCCGACACCCCTGATCTGGCGGTCACTACCAGCAGCCTCAGCCTGTCCCACGGTGATTCGCTGCCTGACGGCGGAGCCCCACCGGCTGCCGCGGAGACGCAGCCCCTGGCCGCAGCCACGCAGGCTGAGTCAGCCCTTCCAGGCTCTACGGGAGAGCCCGTCGCGGAGGCGCTTGGCTCCCGGGGGAGAGAGGCCGGGGAGGGCCATGAGGTACCGACGGCTGCCACCGCGCCGCTGACAGGAACCGGCCGGGGTGCGCGCCCGCGGCGTCGTCGTCGCCCGCTGCGCTGGCTGGCCGCCGTGAGCGTGCTGCTGCTCTGCCTGGGCGGTGCCTTTGCCGTGAGCAAGGCTGAGAGCATCGCGCGCCATACCGTGCAGCAGCAGGTGCTGGCGGCGCTGCCAGGACTGTCAGCGGACGCGGTGGTGGACCTGGGTGCGGAGCGGATGCTGCCCCAGCTGTGGGACGGCGAGCTGCGCGGCTTCACGGTGACGGCCTCCAGCCTGCAGGTGGGTGCCGGTGCCGCGCAGGCCCAGGGGCTGTCGGAGCCCGTGACCTTGAGCGGTATCAGGGTGCAGGTGACCGGTATGGGCACCAGGAGCCCCCACCAGGCCAGCTCGCTGCGGGCTGGTGGCTCCCTGTCCTGGGAGCAGCTTTCCGGTCTGGCGGCGGCCCGGCTGAAAGGTGGTGGCTCCTCCGCCGCCGGGCTGGTCACGGGCGTGGAGCTGCAGCAGGTTGAGGGAGGGGCGCCAGACTCCTTACGGGTGGTCGTGGATGTGCCGGCGGCGACCTTTGCGGCGACCGGCACCCTGTCGATCGACCCGCAGGGGGACCTGCTGCTGAGCCTGTCCGAGGTGGAGGTCAGTAGCGGACTGTTGTCGGGCGTAGGCGTGCCCGACGACGAGACCTTCCTGGAGCAGGTCGGTGTGCCACAGACCATGACGGTGCTCCCGGCTAGCGCGCTGGCGCAGGGGCTGAAGGTGGAGTCGGTGGAGACCACGGCCTCCGGCGTGTCGGTGGTGCTCAGCGGGCAGGACGTGGCCCTGGACAACCTGGGGAAGTAGGTCTGCGTCTGTCCCCGCGGGTTCCCTGCTGCCTGACCTGCCGGACGGGGCGCTAGACGGGGGTGGTGGGGCCCCGCCCAGGCGATCCGCCTGTACATGGGGCGCGCTGCCCGCGGTCGTCTTGTGTTCTGGGTGGTGATGTCGCCTATTCTGCGTGGGGGCACCCCCTAGCCCCGTCCTCGAGGAGCGCTGATGACCATCCCGCCACACCCGACCAGCAGCGGCCAGCCCGCCCATCGCGTCCCGCCTGCGGTCCCGCCGGTTCCGAGGGCGACGGCGCAGCCGGACTCGGAGCGGACGACTGTGCTGCCCAGCCGCATCGTCCCGGGGCACTCCGCGCAGTCTGCACCCCCAGCCCCGTTCTCGCCCGCTGCTCCAGCCGCGCCTGCCGTGCCCTCAGCTCCCGCAGCCCCCGCCGTGCCTTCGGCTCCAGCCGTGCCCTCAGCCCCGGCCCCGGCGGCCTCTGCGCCGCGTCAGAGTCCGGCCGTCGGCTCCCCCCACGTCCAGTCCGCGGCGCAGCCCGGGGCGCCCCGGCCCTCCCGCAAGGACCTCAAGGGCAAGGACTCCGCCCCCACCCCGGATGACCTGGCCCGGGCCGAGGAGCTCCTGGGGCGGGTCACCCGGACCTTCGCCGAGCGCGTCGTCGGGCAGGACCAGCTGCGTATCGCCATGGTCTCCACCCTCATCGCTGGCGGGCACATCCTCCTGGAGTCCGTGCCCGGGCTGGCCAAGACCACCGCCGCCCAGACCCTGGCCGCCGCCGTCTCCGGCTCCTTCCACCGCATCCAGTGCACCCCCGACCTGATGCCCAACGACATCATCGGCACCCAGATCCTTAACTACGCCTCCGGTGAGATGAGCACCCAGCTGGGCCCGGTGCACGCCAACCTGGTGCTGCTGGACGAGATCAACCGCTCCAGCGCCAAGACCCAGTCCGCCATGCTGGAGGCCATGCAGGAGCGCCAGACCTCCATCGGCGGCGTCGTCTACCCCCTGCCCAAGCCCTTCATGGTGCTGGCCACCCAGAACCCCATCGAGGAGGAGGGCACCTACGTGCTCCCCGAGGCCCAGATGGACCGCTTCCTGATGAAGGAGGTGCTCACCTACCCCAAGCCCGCGGAGGAGGCCGACGTGCTCGACCGCATCTCACGCGGCACCTTCTCCACCCCCATCACCACCACCCCCATCACCACCCAGGACGTCCTGTGGCTCCAGGCCACCGCGGACCGCGTCTGGGTGGACCCGGTAATCAAGCAGTACATCGTGGCCCTGGTGAACACCTCCCGTGGTGGCGGACCCCGCCCGGTGCCCGGCATCGACCGGCACGTGCGCGTGGGCGCCTCCCCCCGTGGCGGCATCGCCCTGATGAAGGTCGCCCAGGCCATCGCCCTGCAGGCCGGACGCACCTACGTCACCCCTGACGACGTGGGCCTGCTGCGCCACTGCGTGCTGCGCCACCGCCTGGTACGCACCTACGACGCCCTGGCCGACGACGTCGCCCCCGAGGCGATCATCGACGCTATCTTCGCTGCGGTGCCCACGCCCTGACCCGCACCGGAAGCAGACCATGACCGCTGTAGTGCCCCCGCTGCCGGACCCGCGGCAGACGCCGCCCCTGCCGGGCGAGCCCACCTCCCGGGGCTCCCGGCTCTCCCGCGTGCGTGGACGCCTGAGCCTGCCCACGCTGCGGCGGGCCACCGGCCTGCTCGACGGGCGGCACAAGTCGGTCTTCGTGGGGCACGGCCAGGACTTTGACGACCTGTCCCTGTACCGCCCCGGCGACGACGTCACCGACATCGACTGGAAGGCCTCTGCCCGCAGCGGGCAGCCGGTCATCAAGCGCTACCAGCGGGAGTCCAACCTGCCGCTGGTGCTGGCCGTGGACACCGGCCGGACCATGGCCGCCCAGACCCCCACCGGGGAGGACAAGCGCACCCTGGCCCTGGCGGTGGCGGAGATATTCGCCTTCCTGGCCCGTATGCGGGGCGACACGGTGGCCCTGGTGGCGGGCGACTCCCAGCGGATGCTCACCCGCCCGCCCCGCTCGGGGGCGGAGCACGCGGAGATGCTGCTGGCGCTGCTGGCCCGCATGTGGGCTGAGCTGGAGACCCCGGCCACCGACGCCCAGCACCTGCCGGAGCTGCGTCCGGACGCGCCGGTCTCGGACCTGCGCCAGCTGCTGGGGCGGGTCATCACCTGGCACCCCCACCGGTGCCTGGTGGTCCTGCTCACCGACACCGCCCACCCTGACGAGACCGCGGCCGACCAGCTGCGCCGTCTGTCCGCCCAGCACGAGGTGGTGGTGGTGCAGGTGGCCGACGACGTCGCCGTGCGGCCGGGGGCCGGGCGTGCCCGGGACGTGGAGATGACCGCCGAGCTGCCTGCCTTCCTGCGGGAGGACCCGGCCCTGGCCCGGGACCTGCAGGCGCAGGTGGAGGGCCGACGCCGCGCCGTCGCCCAGCTGCTGGAACGCCGCCGGATCGAGCACGTGACGGTCGAGTCCGAGCGGACGCTGGTGGACTCCCTGGCGGACCTGCTGGAGCGGCAACGCCGCCTGGCCGCCGCCGGACGGGGGAGGCGCTGAGTATGCGCATCGCTGTTGACCCGCCTGTGGGGATGCCGCTGTGGATGCTGATCATCCCGGTCATCCTGCTGCTGCTGGTAGCCGTGTGGCTGATCGGCTCCTTCCTGTCCACCCGCCGGGACCGCTCCCTGGGCTACGGGGACATCCCCATGGCCCCGGGGGTGCGCAGCCAGTGGGTTGAGAAGGTGGCCCTGGTGGAGGGACGGTTCCGCCGCGGCGAGCTGGGGCTGCGTGAGCTGCACCTGGAGCTGGCGGCGATCCTGCGCGGCTTCGCGGGAGTACGCTCCGGGGTGGATATCGAGTCCTCCACGGTGCTGGAGATCCTGGACATAGCTGACACGGCGGGGCCCCGCTCCGCGATCGTGCGCCTGCGCAAGGTCCGGGCCGCAGGCCGTCCCCTGGACACGAACCCCCTGGGCTACGTGGCGGAGCTGCTGGCGGTGTGGGAGCAGCCCTCCTTCGACCGTGAGCCGGAGGCGGTGGCGGAGCGCTCCCTGACCAGCGCCCGGGAGGTGGTCACCCGATGGTGAACCCCTTGATGCCCTGGGCCATCCTCATCCTGGCGATCACCGTGGGGCTGCTGGCCCTGCGGCTCGGCAGGACGGAGGCCACGGGCCAGGCGCGTGCGGGCGAGCTGCGGCGGGTCGCGAACTCGGCGCCGTTCCTGCGCTCACCGCTGGTGCAGCGGCGCATAGTGCGCCGTCGCCTGCTGAACGTGGCTCTGCTGGTGCTGACCATCGGTGGACTGATCACCTCCGGCGTACTAGTGGGGCGGCCGGTGGAGGTCTCCGTGCGCTCAGAGAAGCTGGCCAGCCGGGACATCGTCCTGTGCCTGGACGTTTCTACCTCGGTGCTGACGGTGGACGTGGAGGTGCTAAAGGCCTTCCACAAGCTGCTGGACAGCTTCAACGGTGAGCGGGTTGCGCTGGTGGCCTGGAACCAGACCGCCCAGACCATCGTGCCGCTTACGGACGACTACGACCTGCTGCGCGAGCAGTTCGACGAGGCCACCAAGGCCCTGGACTTCAACCCGGTGTGGCCCTCCCAGGAGGAGGAGCGCCTGTACCTGGACACCTTTGGGGGGACCTTGACCAAGTCGGTGCAGGGCTCCTCCCTGGCAGGAGACGGGCTGGCCTCCTGCGCCCTGGTCTTTGACGAGAAGCGGGCCGAGGACCGGTCCCGCTCGATCGTCCTGGCCACGGACAACGTGGTCCAGGACTTCTACGGGGACCAGATCTACACCCTCAACGAGGCCGGGGACATGGTGTCTGAGCGCGGTATCCAGCTGTTCGCCCTGTTCGGCTACGACCCGGAGCTGGCCTCCGGCTTCGGGGCAGACAGCACCGAGAAGGAGGCGCGCCAGGAGCTCAAGAACGTCACCGAGGTCCACGGCGGCCTGTTCTACGAGGTAGCTGACCCTGAGGCCACCGGGGGGATCGTGCGCCGCCTGGAGCAGGACCAGGCCCAGATCCTGGACGGTGACAGCCGGGCGGTGGTCACTGACGTGCCAGAGCGCACGGTCTACACGCTCCTGCTGCTGGTGGTCGTGCTGCTCGCCCTGATGGCGTGGAGGCGGGCATGAGCTTCTACCCGATGATCCCCTACTGGGCGCTGGTCCTGACCGCCTTGCTGCTGGGGGGCCTGCTGTGGTGGTCCAGCCGCTGGCTGCTGCGCCCCGGCTCTGACCGGGGCACCCGGCTGACCCTGCTGCGCCGCGCCTGCCTGGCACTGGTGCTCCTGCTGACGCTGGCTGGGCCCACTGCCTCCGTGAGCCAGGCCGACACGGTCAGCAACGTGGAGGTCTACCTGCTGGTGGACCGCACGGGCTCCATGGCCGCGGAGGACTGGAACGGCAGCGAGCCGCGCCTCAACGGGGTGCGTCAGGACCTGACGGCGATCCGGGAGGCCTTCCCGCAGGCACGCTTCTCGGTGCTGGCCCTGGACTCCGCGGCCGCCCGCGAGCTGCCCCTGACCAGCGACCTGGACGCCGTCGCCGCCTGGATCGGCTCCTTGCGCCAGGAGCTGACCAGCAAGTCCACCGGCTCCTCCCTGGAGCGGGCCCTGCCGCTGCTGTCCCGCACCCTGGTCAAGGCCGCCGAGAAGCAGCCGGGTGACGTGCGCGTGGTCTACCTGCTCTCTGACGGTGAGCCCACAGACGACGGCGCGGCCGCCCAGGAGGCTGCCAGCGCGGGCCTGAGCTGGCAGCTGCTGGAGCCACTGGTCGACGGCGGCGCGGTCCTGGGCTACGGGACCAGCCAGGGCGGCAAGATGCGGGAGTTTGACGGCACCGACTCCAGCGGGGCGGGCTCGCAGGCTCCTTACATCAAGGACGGCGTCACTGGGGAGGACGGCGTCTCCAAGATCGACGAGAGCGCCTTGCAGGCGGCCGCGGACGGCCTGGGCCTGCGCTACGTGCACCGCAGCGCCCCCGGGGGCACGGAGGCCTTCACCCAGGTGGACGTCCAGGCGGCTCTGGGGGACGGACGCCGCGACAGCCGGCACCAGCGCTACGTGGTGTGGCCCTTGGGGCTGCTGGCCTGCGGCCTGCTGACCTGGGAGGTAGCCGCCTTGGCCCGGGCTGAGGGCCGTTTGAGCCGCTTGGCCCCGAGTACCAGGAGTCCTCAGTCGTGACCTCTCCCCAGACCCCGCCCGTCCCCTCTGCCCCCGCCACGCAGGCCGACGACCGTTTCCAACGCGGCCACATGAGTGAGCAGGACGCCCAGGAGTACGCCCAGACCGTGGCCGACCAGGACGGTTCCGGCAAGGCGGAGCTGCCCCCTGAGGACGCCGGGGCCCGCGCGGCCAGGCTGGCGCGCCGTCGTCGTCTCCTGGGCTGGGGGGCGCTGCCCGCGGTCCTGGCGGCGGTAGTCTCCATCTGGATGCTGACGGTCAGCGGCCTGACCTTCGCGGGCGGGCACGCCCTGACGCACGAGGACTACCACAAGGCGGTGGCCCGGTACTCGCTGGCGGAGCGCCTGAACCCCTGGGTCTCCCGCTGGCGGGTGCTCTACAACCTGGGGACCGCGGAGGTCTTCGCGGAGCAGGGCGAGGCTGCCGTGGCGCACCTGACCGCGGCCCTGGAGGTGGTGCCCCGCGGTAAGGCCCTCAATGCACCCGACGGCACGCAGGTCACCGACCCCCACAGTGACGAGTGCAAGGTGCGGCGCAACCTGTACTCCGCCTACTACGTGCAGGCGCGTACCTCCTCCCAGCCGGTGCCTGCGGAGGAGACCGCTGCCAAGGCGCAGGAGGCCCTAGGGGCCTGTGAGCCGCCGGCTCAGGACAACCAGGCGCAGCCGAGCCCGCAGCCCTCCAGCAGCCAGCAGCCGTCCCAGAGCCCTTCGCAGGACCCGTCGCAGCAGCCTTCACAGAACCCGTCGCAGGACCCCTCGCAGAGTCCCTCGGCGCAGCCGAGCGCGACGCCCAGCGGGCAGTCCAGCCCGCAGCCCTCCAGCAGCCCGAGCGGGAGCGCCAGCCCCTCGGCGGGCCCATCGGCCTCCGCCAGCCCTACGCCTAGCAAGGCCCCGGATCCGCAGGCCAGCGCCCTGGCCAGCCGTAACGCCGAGCAGGAGCGGGAGCATGGTGGGGTGGAACGGACGCCTAAGCGCCGCTGGTAGTACGCAGGCTCCCGTTAACCGGGGAGGACAGTCCGCAGCGTATGGGTGCCTGGCTCGATCTGGCTGTCTCGCCGGTTGCGCAACGGCTGTGCCGCGCTGTGGCCGGGCAGCAGGAGGGCTGGGCCATGACAGGTGCGTGCGGTCCTGGAGCGGGCCTGTCGGCTCCGTGGCCGTGGGCGCTGCCGCGGGCCAGTCAGGCAGGGGCGCGCAGGCTGGCGGCGCGCTGGCTGGCGTGCCGCTCCGCGTCCGGCAGCAGCTTGAGCGAGGGCACCGCGTGCTCCGCCGGAGCCGAGCCGACGGCACGCAGCACGTAGGAGTCCAGCCCCGCCAGGAAGGCATCGCGCTCCTCAGGGTCGGTGGGGGTGGGGCGGCCGCCCATGACGGTGGCGTGGATCAGCGGGATGGTGATACGCGGGTCCTGGCGGGGGATGAGCCCCTGGTCCATGGCGTCGGTGAGGATCTGGGCGAGCATCTGCAGCATCATCCCGGCGTGCGCGCGCAGCCTGGAGGCGGTGGGGCGGGACACGGAGGAGGCGAGGGGGCCGTTGGCGGGGAAGTGGTAGCTGCGCTTGACCAGGGCCTGCTGGCGCACGTACAGGCGCAGGCGGTCGATCGGGTCCGGGGTCTGGGCCAGGGCCCGGGCCAGCTCCTGGGCGTGCTGCTGCGTCTCGTAGTCCATGAAGGCCAGGAGGAGGTCCTCCTTGTCCGTGAAGTGGTTGTAGACGGCGGTGCGGCCCACGCCAGCCCGGTTGGCGACGTCGGACAGGGTGATCTTGTCGAAGGTCCGCTGCGTGAGCAGCTCTGACATGGCGTCGAACAGGGCTGCGCGGGTGCGCTCGCGGTGCTCGGCCAAGTTGTTCCCCATGATCTTCGGCATGTAGGCAACCCTAACCTGGAAACTGACGCTGTGCGAAACTCCGTCATCAAATCACAAGCCCCTTCCGCGAGACCGGGACATATGTACCGCGAGACCGGGACATATGGCTCACGAGACCGGTAAGCCGCCCCTCCTCCTGTGGGTTATGTGGATAAGTCGCGGTTGCTTGTGGATAGCAGGGGGTAGTCGACGGCGTAGGCCTTTCCGACGGCGGGGGCAGCCCGCCCAGCCCAGGCAGCGTAGTCACGCCGCTGGCTACGGGCAGCAGCACTCCTGACGACCGGCGACTCAGGTCTGCCCCACGGCCCAGTTCCCTCCCAGGGAACGGGCCCGTCCCATGCCCAGTCCCGTCCGACGGCGGGGCGGCGCCCCACCCTTCGCCTGCTGCCGCCTGATCCCTCCACTGCCCCCGAGCGGCCCGCTCCTGGCAGACTGCGACTATGACTGGCGCGGACTCATCCCTTTGGCGCGAGCTGTGGCTGGCGGTGGTAGCGCACAGCGTCCCTACCTCCCCGCCCGCGCTGGGCGGCCTGTGGCTCGTGCCCCTGCTGACGGTGCTGTTCGTCCTGGTCCCGCGTGCCCGCCGCCTGGGCCGCGCCTTGGGGACGGTGGTCCACGAGGCCGCCCACGCCGTCGTGGGGGTGCTGGTGGGCAGGCGTTTCCACGGCTTCACAGTGGCCAGCGACCTGTCTGGGGTGGCTGTCACCAGCGGGCCGCAGCGGGGGCTGGGGAGGGTGCTTACCAGCTGGGCGGGATACCCGGCCCCGGCGCTGCTGGGGGCGGGCCTGACGGCAGCTGCCCTGCGCGGTTGGGCGGGGATGGTCCTGGCGGTCTTGTGCGTGGGCCTGTTGCTGCTGCTGGTCATGTCCCGTTCTCTGCGGACGGTGCTCCTGGTGGGGATGTGCGTGCTGCTCTTCCTGGGGCTGTGGTGGTGGGGGGACGCGCTGCTGCCCCTGCGTGCGGGGGTGTTGGCTGGCGTGGGTGTGGTGCTGCTGCTGAGTGCCTGGGACGCGCTGCTTGACGTGGCCCGTTCGCGTGACGGCGGCCAGGACCACCGCACCCTGGCGCGGATCACGGTGCTGCCTGCCTGGCTGTGGGTGGGCAGCTGGCTGCTGGTCTGCACTGTCTGCACCTGGGCGGTGCTCCAGACGGCGCTGCCCCTCCGGCCCTGACCCTGCCCCATCCGTTCTTTCTCCGCGAGACCGGGACATCTGTACCGCGAGACCGGGACATATGGCTCGCGAGACCGGTGACCTGGCTGCACTCCTGCGGATTCTGTGGACAACCTGGGGGTGGCTGTGGATTGAACGTGACGGCGTAGGCCGGCGGCACGGCCTGCTTTTCAAAGGAGCTGGTTTGGTGCGGGTTGGTGCACTGGATGTGTTGCCTTGAGACCTGGGGGTTGGGGTGGTCCCTGGTGTTGGTAGGTGGGGTGGGGCGTTGGAGTGCTCGCTGGGTGAGGGTGCCTTGCCGACTTGGGGGAGGTGCTGGGGCTGCTTTCCGGTGGAGCTTGGTGGGGGTGTCGATGCTGGTGTGGTCGGGGATGACCTTCTCCTGGTCATCGTTGGGGTCTGCGGCAGGATCTGGCTTTCCGGCTGGCTCTGGTGGTGATGCCGAAAGGTCTTGCCCGCCCGTCATGTCTGTCGCGTCCAGGGGTGCTGCTGGCGGGTGGAGGCTGTAGCCCTGGGAGTGCGCCCCTTTAGGAAAGCCCATAGCGGTCCATGTGCTGGATGGGCTTGCGAACCCGGTGCCCATCATGGGGCGGGGCGGCTGTGAGCTGTCACTGGCGGAGGTCTAGGAGGCCTCGGGCGAGTATTGATGCTTCAACTACCGCGGAATCAAGCCAAAACCTTCCTGGGGTCAACAGGTGGTAGGTGTTTTAATCCTCCGCCAGTGACAAAACGCCCGCTGGCGCCCCCTCTGTCCACGGCGGCGCCAGCAAACAGTGGACGCCGACCCCGGGTGCCCGGAATCGGCGTCATTCCAACATATCCACTTGGAGCGGGTGACGGGAATCGAACCCGCGCTGTCAGCTTGGGAAGCTGAAGTTCTACCATTGAACTACACCCGCGCGCTCACTCGAGGTGAGGTGCGGGAGCAGCATACCCCAAGGAGGCCTCCCGCCCGCAAATCGGGGCTGTGAGCCGTGCCCTACGGCATCCTGTAGGTCGTTCGTCCTGCCGTTACGACGCCGTGCCCCGCCGTCGGTGCCAGCCTCTGGCGCCAGTCCGGCAGGGGTGAGCCGCTGCCTTGGTGCCAAGTCACAGATGAGGGTCGGTCGCATGTCAGCCTGGTGGGCGCGGATCGGCTAGCGTTGGGGGCATTGCCCCTGCAAACAATGCAGTCCGAACGAGTGAGTTGAGGTTCGCTATGTCCGCTTACGGTTCCTCTGGTTCCCCGTCCGCCTACAGCGGCTCCTCCGCTTCTGCTGGTGGTTACGACGCCGTCGGCCAGCCCGCCGCGCAGCCCCAGTTGCCTGCTGCCCCTGACGGCACCAGTTACCAGCAGCCCTACGCTGCCGATGGCGCGGCCTACCAGCAGCCTTACGGCGGTGGTTACCAGGCGGGCTACCAGGGTGCGGCCTACGCTGCCGGCTACCCCCAGGCCGCTCCGATGGCCGGGGCGGGCAAGTCCAAGGTGGCTGCTGGGGTCCTCGCGATCCTGCTGGGGACCTTCGGCATCCACAACTTCTACCTGGGGCAGACCGGCAAGGGGGTGGCGCAGCTGCTGATCACGGTGCTCTCCTGCGGCTTCCTGGCTGTGGTCAGCTCGATCTGGGGCCTGGTGGAGGGCGTCCTGATCCTCACGGCCACCCCCGGCAGCCAGCCCTGGGGCGTGGACGCCGACGGCTACCCGCTGAGCAGCTGAGGCGCACCCGGCGCGGGGCTCCGCTTAGGAGGCAAGTTCGGGCGGAGCGTGCCACAATCAGCACGTGCTGCTATCCGACCGTGACATCCGTGCAGAGCTTGAGGCTGGCCGTGTGGTCCTGGACCCTTTGGACCTGAGCATGGTCCAGCCCGCCTCGATCGATGTGCGCCTGGACCGCTGCTTCCGCCTGTTCGACAACCACCGCTACCCGGTGATCGACCCCTCGGTGGAGCAACCGGGTCTGACCCACCTGGTGGACGTCGGCCCCAATGAGCCCTTCGTCCTGCACCCGGGCGAGTTCGTGCTGGGTGCCACCTTCGAGCGGATCACTCTTCCCGACGACGTCGCCGCCCGCCTGGAGGGCAAGTCGAGCCTGGGGCGCCTGGGCCTGCTGACGCACTCCACCGCTGGCTTCATAGACCCGGGCTTTACCGGCCACGTCACCCTGGAGCTGAGCAACACCGCCACCATGCCGATCAAGCTGTGGCCGGGGATGAAGGTGGGCCAGCTGTGCTTCTTCCGCCTGTCCAGCCCGGCTGAGCGCCCGTATGGCCAGGGTGCCAGCGGCTCGCGCTACCAGGGGCAGCGTGGCCCCACTGAGTCCCGCTCGCACCTGTCCTTCCACAGGCTGCGGATCGAGACCGCTCCGGTCAAGGAGCCGGGGACGCTGGAGGAGGGGCGATGAGCGCAGGCGTGGACCCCGTGCCCGCTACGGACCCGGTGCTGGCCCTGCCTACGGACCTGGGGGCGCCGTCGATGAGTGACGGCTTCCCTGCCGGGATGATGGCGGACCACCACCTGCTGCTGCTGGCCGATGACGTCACCGCCGACGAGGTGGAGGCTCTGGCCCTCTCCCTGGACCTGCACTCAGGCTGGGTGGGGGCGGGGCGCCTGCAGCTGGCCCCGGGCGCCTGCCTGCTGGGGCCCTGGGAGATTCCCGAGGGTACCCACGACAGCCTGGGCCTGCCCGGTTGGGTCAGCCAGGTCATGGTGCTGGACTGCCCGCCGCAGCGGGCGGGCGCGCTGCCGGGCTTCATGGCTGGCAAGGACGCCTTGATGGACTGTTTCCCGCAGGCGCTGCCCACCGGCCTGGAGCTGGCGGCCCTGGAGCGGCTGCGGGACATCGCCCGGCGTCTGGCCGGGGCGGTGCGGGTGGCGCCGGGCGGGCAGGTGGTCACCCCTGACCCGGAGCGCTCCACGATGCTGGCGGTCTACTCGCCGGTGTGGTTGACGCCGGACGCGGCGGAGGTCCTGCTGGCACGTTTCTCTCCCGGGGTGGCCACTGGCTTCCAGCTGGCCGCTGAGGTACAGGTGGACCGGGAGGCAGTGCAGGCTGAGGCTCACCGGCTGGTGGACACGGTGGGGGCCGAGGCTATGGACGCGGCCTGGACCCTGGCTCAGGAGGAGGAGAAGCGCCGCGCCGCCAACGGTGCTGATGGCGACGGCGATGAGCTGGACGGGTACAGCCTGGTGATGCCTATTGATCCGGCGCGCCAGGACTGGGGAGGTATCGAGCTGCGAGCCCGGGGGGTCACGGAGCTGCCTCTGTCTGTGCTTGGTGAGGAGTGGGCCGCGGGGCCGGGGGCCTTGCGCTACGTCATCACCTGGCAGCCGGTCGAGGTCCGGGACGCTTTTGCCGAGCACCTGCCTGCGGATCGGGCCGCTGAGCGCCACGCGGTGCGTGAGCTGATCGAGCAGGTGGCTGCTGCGGTGCTGGGGGCGGTCGGTGGCGTGGTCGTGGACGACTGCGGCTTCCTGGTGTCCCTGGAGGCGCTGGAGGCGTAGCGGGTCTTCCGGCCTGCGCCCAGCTTGCATCTAGTTTGCCAGTGGGGCCTGGCTGTCTGGGGCTCGGCTGGTTGCGGGCAAGTGCCCAGGGGTGTCACCCAGGGCTGGGTAAGCGTCCAGGATGGCTCCCGGGCAGGGGCGGCGCCTGGGCGTGCCTGCGGAGCTGGTCCCAAGGTCGGCCCCGGCCGCGGACCTTAGGCTCAGGCCACACGGTCAAGATCATGCGGTTTTTAGGTCTCGATTTGGTAAGAGGCTCTCGTTAGAGTGCTCCTGTTGTCAGACATCCTATGTCTGTGCATGCTGCCGACGATGACGTCGGTAGTTCCCGTTCCCATTGGAGCTCCGTATGCGAACAGAGAAGTCCCTGTGGCGCAGCACCACGGTAGGCACCTTCAGCGCCTTGGCGCTGGCGGGTGCGGTGCTGACAGTTCCCGCCACAACCGCCACGGCTGTGCCCACCAAAGACGGGCTGATGGACATCACCATCACCCAGGTGGGTGGCAGCCCCCAGGGTATCTACGCGGTCGGTGACGTGCTCAGCTACGACATCACCCTGACCAACCTGTCTGACCAGGCCCGCTCCTTCGACCTGGCCGAGACCAACCTCTCCGGCGGGGTGGACCGCTGCAAGTGGCGCAACGTCGCCCCGCAGCAGAAGAAGACTGACTGCACCGGCCTGGCTACCCACACCGTCACCCAGGAGGACCTGGACGCCGGAGGCTTCACGCCCTCGATCTCCTACACGGTCAAGGCCGTCAACTACCAGGGGGAGGCGCTAAACACCCCCGAGCCCGTCACCGGTGCCACCACCGCGGTCCGCAGCGCGGTGCAGGTGGAGTCCGTGACCGTCACCCCGGCCAAGGACACCTACCAGGTCGGTGACGTCGTCACCGTGGTGCCCCGCCTGCGCTCCCTGTGGGACCAGGCCGTCAACCTGGAGGTCACCGAGTCCAGCTTCGGGGAGACCAACCAGTGCAATTGGCGCAACCTGCAGCCGGGTAACGGGGCGGTCTACAACTGCAACCCCATCACCTACACCGTCTCCGAGCAGGACGCCGCCCGCGGCAGCTGGACCCCCACCATGACTGTCAGCGCCGTCCTGACTGCGGACGGCTCTGCCCTGCAGACCCTGCGCTACCAGGGAACCCCGCTGCCTGTGGCCTCGTCCTTCGACCCGGCCCAGCCCGGCACCGCCCCTGGCGTGGACGACTCACTGCCTGCCTCCCTCAGTGAGGCGCAGGCCCTGGTCACCACGACGCGCACGGACAACTACCGCATCCCCGCGATCGCGGTGGCCACCAACGGGGACCTGCTGGCCTCCTACGACGAGCGCCCCAAGGACAACGGCCACTTCGGTGGTGACTCCCCCAACCCCAACCACATCGTGCAGCGGCGTTCCAAGGACAACGGCCGCACCTGGGAGGACCCGACCTACATCCACCAGGGTGTTGAGACGGGTGCCAAGGAGGGCTACTCCGACCCCTCCTACGTGGTGGACTACCAGACCGGCAAGATCTTCAACTTCCACGTGAAGTCCTATGACGCCGGGTGGCCCCAGCCCAAGGCCGGTACAGACGCCAGCGACCGGCGGATCATGCACGCCGAGGTCTCCGTGTCGGCGGACAACGGCTACACCTGGACCCACCGGAACATCACCGCGGAGGTGGACCAGGGCATCAACGCCGTCGGTCGTTTCGCGGCCTCCGGCCAGGGGATCCAGATCAAGAACGGCCCGCACACCGGGCGCCTGGTGCAGCAGTTCACAGTGCGCCGGGCTGACCACACCTTCCAGGCCGTCTCCCTGTTCTCCGACGACCACGGGGACACCTGGCAGGTCGGCACCCCGGTGGGTGCAGGCATGGACGAGAACAAGGTGGTCGAGCTCTCTGACGGCTCGCTGCTGATGAACTCCCGTGACTCCGCGGGCAGCGGCTTCCGCAAGGTGTCGCACTCCACCGACGGCGGCCGCACCTGGGGGGAGGTGCGTGTGGACCGCAACCTGCCCGACTCCACCAACAACGGCCAGGTCATCCGCGCCTACCCCAACGCCGCCCCCACCGACCCCAAGGCCCAGGTGCTGCTGTTCAGCAACGCTCCTGGCTCCGGCCGCACCCGGGGGACCATCTCCCTGTCCTGCGACGACGGACGCAGCTGGGTGCAGCGCAAGGTGTTCAACCAGGCCTTCACCGGCTACTCCACCATCGCGGTGCAGGCTGACGGCAGCATCGGTCTGCTGTCGGAGGACCAGGGCTACGGCGGCATCTTCTACCGCAACCTGTCCATGGCCTGGGTGGGCAACCACTGCACCCAGCCGAACGCCTCTGCTGCCGCCGCCGCCAGCACGGTCTACCCGGGTACCGGCACCACGGTGACCGTGACCGTGAAGAACCCGACCGGCACCGAGCTGACCGGTCTGAGCGTGGCGGCTCCCGCCTCCGAGACGGTCACCGTGACCGCCGCTGGCGAGGTGCCGACGACGGTGCCCGCCCAGGGCCAGGCCGTCCTGACCTTCTCTGTGCAGGCCAAGGGCGTGGGCCCGGCCGAGCTGGTATTCCCGGTCGTCTACGAAGGCGGCAGCACCCAGGTGAGCGTGAGCCTGACCGCCACGCGCGGCCCGGACGTGCGCCCGGAGGCGGTGGCCGCGGACTCCGAGGAGAGGGTCGGCGAGACCGCCCCCAACGGCCCGGCCTCTGCGGCGGTTGACGGCGACCCCAACACCTTCTGGCACACCCAGTGGAAGAACGCCTCCCCCGGCTTCGACCCGGTTACCGGGCACTGGATCGACCTGAAGGTCAAGGACTCTGACGTCCCGGCGGACCAGACCCCCCACGTGGTGGGCCTGACCTACACGGCCCGTCAGGGCCTGAACATGGGGCGCGCCAAGGAGTACAAGATCTTCACCTCGGCTGACGGGCGGACCTGGAGCGAGGAGCCGGTAGCCTCCGGCACGCTGGCGGACACCGACACCCTGCAGCGGATCGAGCTGGACACCCACGCCCGCTACGTGCGCTTCATGGCGCTGAACAGCTACTCCACGGGCAGTAACGCCAAGTTCCTGGTGGCGGGTGAGATCGGCCTGACGGTCGCGGCCCCGCCTGCCGTGGAGCCGGAGCCGACGCCCAGCCCCTCTCCCTCCGCACCTGAGACGTCTCCGGCACCTGAGACCCCGGCACCTGAGGCCCCGGTCGTGGAGCCTGCCTTCGTGGCCGCCTCCCGCAGCGTGCCTGGGCGCACCGTGCTCCAGGGCGACTGGGACGGCGACGGCGTGAGGACCTTCGCGGTGCGCATGGGCAGCCGGGTGGTGTTCTACAACGAGAACCGGGCCGACGCCCCGGTCTACGCCTCTATCTCGATGGGGCGCAGCACGGACCAGGTGCTGGTGGGTGACTGGGACGGCGACGGCACGGACACCCTGGCCCTGCGCCGTGGCTCCGCCGTCTACCTCCAGAAGAGCCTGACCAGCACCACCACCACCAAGGTGGTGCTTGGGGCCGGTCCGGTGAAGGTGGTCCACCAGGACGGCAAGGACGTGGTGGTCCTGGCCAAGTAAAGCCCCTCCCGGCCCTGGCCTGAGAGCCAGCGGCCAGTGCTCGGCCCTGCGCGGCAACCGCCTGCGCAGGGCCGGGTGCTTTCTGCAACCCGACTGCTGCCCGCCACCTGCGGGCTCCTGCTCCCGCCACCTGCGGGCGGAGAGGGCGTGGCTGGAGGCCACCTCCCAGTCGGTTACGCGGGGGCGCCGCTGCCGGGACGGCAGTCTCAGCGGGGGCGCAGCAGACGGGCCTGTTCCCGGGCTGCCGCCGCGTCCCAGTGCCAGCAGTCCAGCTCCTGGGCGGCAGCCAGCTCCTCGTCCCAGGGCCCGGCCTGCCCGCGCCCGACCGCCACCTGCAGGTAGTGGCGCAGCAGCCCCGCGCAGGCGCGGGCGTCAGCCAGGGCCGTGTGGTGCTGCTCCAGCGGCACCCCCACCGCCGTGCAGCAGGAGCGCAGGGAACGCGACGGCGTCGTGATGAAGCGGCGGGCCGAGCGCATGGTGCACACCTGCGGCAGGGACGGCTCCGGCGGCAGGTGCCCGCTGCTGACCAGGGCCGGGACCAGGAAGCCCAGGTCAAAGCGCACGTTGTGGGCTACCAGCACCCGGCCAGCCAGGTGCTGGGCCAGAAGGTCCAGCAGCTGGTCGAGGGCGGGCGCCCCAGCCAGGTCAGCCAGCGTGAGCCCGTGGATATCCGTGGGGCCTGCGTTGTGCAGGCCCTCCACCCCGATCAGGGATGACCAGGACTGCTGCTCCTGCCCTGCTGCGTCCAGCTGCACCACCCCGATCTCCAGCACCTGGTCCCGCTGGGCGGACAGCCCGGTGGTCTCCACGTCCACTACCGCGAAGCCGGTGCAGCCCCTTGCGGCCTGTGGACAGTGACTGGTAGGCGCGGCTGAGGCTGTGGACATCTGACGGATGCTATGCCATCTGAGGGATACCTGGCGGTCAAGTCCGCAAACTCTGCTTATCAACCTGTTACCTGTGAATTATTGATGGTAGGTTTCGAAACCGCGCAGAACCGATCACGGCAATGGTGCTGGACCGGTTCCGTGCAACAAGAACACTTGCGGGCAGGTCCCGGCGCGTCCCCGGCTCCCGGGCAAGCCTGCAAGTGGGCAAGAACCCCATCCCAGATCACGAAGGAGTGACGATGTCCGTCCCCCTGTCTGCCTCCGCTACGCGGGTGCGCCTACGTGGTGGGCCCGGTCGTTCCAAAGCGGCAGCCCTGGCGCTGTGCACTGCCCTCGCACTAGGCGGGACCGGCCTGTCCACGGCCAGCGCCGCCCCTGCTGACACCACCGCCCACCCAGGACTGTCTGCCGTGAACCGCTACACACCTGCAAGCATCGTCTTCCCAGGCAATGACGGCAGGCCGCACACCGTCACCTTCGACAAGAACTCCTTCATGGTGGACGGTGAGCGCCTGAGCATCTGGTCCGGTGAGATCCACTACTGGCGCATCCCCGACGTCAACGGCTGGCGCGACATCTTCCAGAAGATGCGCGCCAACGGCTACAACGCCGTCTCCCTGTACATGTTCTGGGGGCTGCACCAGAGCGAGGAGGGCGGGGCCTTCGACTTCACTCCCGGGACCACCAAGGACCTGGACCTGCTCCTGACCCTGGCCGCGCAGGAAGGGCTGTACGTGATCGCCCGCCCGGGCCCTTACGTCAACGCCGAGATCTCCATGGGCGGGCTGCCCGCCTACATGAGCAACTACGGCGGGGGCCTCCGCTCACAGGACGCCAAGGCCCTGGCCGCCTCCAAGTCCTGGCTCACCGCCGTCAACGAGGTGATCGCCAAGCACCAGGTCACCACCGGCGGCGGCTCAGTGCTCCTCTACCAGGTGGAGAACGAGCTCACCGAGGGCAACGAGCCCGACCGGGCCTTCCTGGCCGAGCTCACCCAGCACGTCAAGGACACCGGCATCACCGTGCCCCTGTTCCACAACGACTGGGGCCTGGGCGGACGCCTGGCCGACACCAGCAGTACCGGCCTGGACTTCTACGCCTACGACACCTACCCGGTGGGCTTCAACTGCTCTGCCGCGCGCAAGACGATCAACGACTCGGAGGCGTCCTTCCGCCGGTTCGCGCCTGGCTCCCCGCACTTCATCACCGAGTCCCAGGGTGGGGCCTTCACCCCCTGGGGCGCCAGCTACAACGCCTCCGACTGCTACCAGTACACGGACGAGGGCTTCACCCGGCAGTGGGGGGTCCACAACATCGGCAACGGCGTCACCGCCTTCAACTTCTACATGGCCTTCGGTGGCACCAACTGGGGCTGGACCGGCTCCCCGGCGTCGGGATTCACCTCCTACGACTACGGCGCCGGCATCACCGAGGACCGCCAGCTGACTGCCAAGGCCTCCGTGCAGAAGGAGATCGGCTACTACCAGCAGGCCGTCCCCCAGATCGCCTCCATGGACCCCGTAAAGGCCGCCAAGCCCAGCGTCAGCCCGGGTGGACGGGTAAACGTCTACCAGCGTCAGGCCACGGACAAGTCCAGCTCCGCCACCGGCAACGGAACCCAGACCATCGCACTGCGGCTGTCTGACTCCAACGACACCCGCGAGACCAGCCTCACGCTGCCGCTGGTCCTGGGCCAGGCCAAGGCCGGAAACGCCGTCGGCTTCAGCCACGACGACCGGCACGCCGCCGTGAGCTACCAGGGCGGCTGGACCCAGGTGGCGGATGCTACCGCCGCCCAGGGCACTGTCACCCGCTCCAGCACCGTAGGGGAGACCGCTGCCCTGCGCTTCCAGGGCACCGGGGTGCGGCTGGTGGTCGCCACCGGCACCGACCACGGCGCCTTCTCTGTGCAGGTGGACGACCGCCCGGCCCAGACCGTCACCGACGCCACGGTAGCCACGGAGCAGAACAAGCCCACCCAGCTGGTGGCCTTCGAGGTCTCCGACCTGCAGCCGGGGGAGCACACCATAACCGTGACCAACCTGGGGGGCGGCACCGGCAACGTCCTGGACATCGACGCCTTCGACGTCACCGTCCCGGCCGCCAGCAAGCCGGTGGAGGTCAACAGCTCCGACACCAGCAAGATCACCTACACCGGCTCCTGGACGCACGCCTCGGGCCAGTCCTGGACCGCCGGGGACATCAACGGGGACGAGAGCTTCTCCAGGCAGGCGGGGGACTCATACTCCTTCACCTTCACCGGGGTGGGCTTCGACATCATCGCCCCCTTCTCGGAGAACCACGGGCCCGCCACCGTGACGGTGGACGGGCAGGAGGCCGGAAAGACTCAGGAGCAGACCACCAACGGACCCAGGCCCCGGCAGACGGTCTTCTCCTGGCGCGCCCCGGACACCTCCGCCCCGGCTGAGCACACGGTCAAGGTGACGGTGGACGGGACCAGGTTCCCGGACTCCTCGGACAGCTTCGTGACGGTGGACGCCCTGCGCCTGTTCCCGGACGCCTCCGCGCTGCCCTCCGACTCCCCCGCAGTGCCTGAGGGCACCATCGGCTGGAGCCGCGTCCCGCAGAAGGAAGGCAGCAGCCTGCGCCTGCACGGCCGCGACGCGCTCCTGCTCACGGCGGACGCCAAGATCGCTGGCCACGAGCTGTACTACACCACCTCCCAGCTCTTCGGGGCCCCGGTGACCAGCGAGGTCGGCGCCGTCCAGTACCTGGTGGGTAAGGCTGGCGACGACGGCGAGACCGTCCTGCACTACCCGGCTGAGCCTCAGGTCACGCTGCCGGAGGGGGCCACCAAGACCTGGGACGCCGCCCGCGGCGAGCTGCGCCTGAACTACGTCCACGGGGCCCAACCGGCTGAGGTGACCGTCACCCCGGCTGGCCAGAGCCCGTTGAGCCTGCGGATCATCAGCCGGGAGAGCGCCCAGACCACCTGGATGCTGACCGCCATGAAGGACGGCCAGGCCGTGCCGGTGGCCGTGGAGGGCGTCGAGCTGGCCCGCACCGCCACCATCTCCGGTGGCACGCTGGCACTGACCGGCTCGGTCTCCCAGGCCTCCAGCCTGCGGGTCCTGGCCCCGTCCGGTACCACCGCCGTCACCTGGAACGGTGCCGCCCTGGGCGCACCGGACCAGGGGGTCGCCTCCGGCAGCCTGGAGGGGCCGAAGGCGGTGGCTGAGCAGGCCCTGTCCTTCGTCAAGCAGGAGGACAACGCCTACGCTGAGCCCGGCTACGACGACTCGGGCTGGACCCTGGCGGACGACAAGACCTCCAAGCAGTCTGAGGACTACCCGGGGATCGTCCGTTACCGGAACCGCGACGGCAACTTCCAGGGGCCTGGCAGCGAGCAGGGCGTGGTGCTCGACTCCAACCACTACGGCTTCCACAACGGCTCCGTGTGGTACCGCGCCCACTACACCGCGGCCGCGGACGACCCGGTGCTCTCCTTCAACGCCAAGGCCTCTGCGGGGGCCCCGGGCCAGGGCCGCAACCCTGGCTTCGCACAGGTCTGGGTCAACGGGCAGTTCGCCGGGGCGGTACCGGCGAGCGGCGGTTGGCAGCAGGTGCAGTCCCCGGCGGGCTCGGTCAAGGCCGGGCAGCCGGTGGTAGTGGCCGTGCTGGTCAACAACCTGGGCCTGAGCCTGGACTGGAACAACGGGGCCTGGACCAGCACCTCACAGTCCAAGGAGAACCGGGGGCTCTACGACGCCCGCCTGGGTTCCCAGGGGCCGGTCACCTGGCGTATCACCGGTGCTGGCGCCGCCTCCGCCAAGGACCCGGCCAACCCCTCCGGCACGATCTACAACAACGGTGGGCTGCAGGGGGAGAAGGCCCGCTGGTACGGCAAGGACCTGGACGACTCCTCCTGGCAGCAGGCCACTGACCTGCATGCTGCCACCCCGGGCGTGACCTGGTACCGGGCCAAGGCCCGGCTGGACGTCCCGGCTGGCCAGGACACGGCCTTCCGGCTGCGGGTGGACTCCGCTCGCTTCAGCTCCAAGACCGACCGTTCCCAGCTGACGCTGTTCGTCAACGGCTGGAACACGGGGGTCTACATCGGTGACATGGGCCCCCAGAGCTCCTTCACCGTCCCGCAGGGCTTCCTGAACCTGCAGGGGGAGAACACCATCGCCGTCGCGGTGGCCTCCAAGGAGGCCGGAGCGGGTCCGGAGGGTATCACCCTGGAGGCGGTCCACTCGACGACGGCGCCGGTGCCCGCGGCCCCGGGGCAGCCGGTGCCCCCGAGCGAGCCTCAGCCCACTGCGGAGCCGAGCGCTACGCCCAGTGCGCAGCCCACTGCCGGGCCGACCACCCCGCCTGGCGTCCCGGAGGGCAGCATGCCTGCCTACGTGGCCGCGATGCTCGGCAGCTCCCGGGCGAAGGTCTTCCACGGAGACTGGGACGGCAACGGCTCCAGGACCTGGGCGGTGCGCGTGGGCAGCCGGGTGGTGTTCTACAACGAGAACACGGTCAACGCCCCCGTCTACGCCTCTATCTCACTGGGCCGTTCCACGGACGAGGTCTACGTGGGTGACTGGGACGGGGACAGGCGCGACACCCTGGCGCTGCGCCGTGGCACGACCGTCTTCTACCAGGAGCGACTCACCAGTACCGCCACCACCAGGGGCTCGGTTCCCAAGGGGATCCCGCTCAAGGTCGTGAGGGTTGACGGAAAGGACACTCTTACCACCCAGTGACCAGCTGCCGGGGTCTGCCGCCGCCCGGCCCAGGGCTGAGGCAGGCCCCGGCCTCCCGGTACCCACCTGCCAGACCCCGACCGGCCAGGGACGTACCGGTCTCGTGGTACCGATGTCCCGGTCTCGCGAGACCGGGACATATGGCTCGCGAGACCGGGACATATGGCTCACGAAACCGGTAAGGGGAGCCTTAGTGGTGTCCGTGTCCTAGACCCCCAGGACCCGCGCCGGCTTCACCACAGAGGTCCCCGCAGCAGGCCCGCCACAGGGCCCGCCCCCAACAAGCTTCCCTAACCCCGACAACCCTAGGAAGGAACAATGAGGATCCGACCCAACTCCCTACTAGCGCGCCTGTGCGCGGTCGCAGGTGCCCTGGCCATCAGCGGCCTGGGCGTGGGTGCCGCCGCACCAGGCACCACCCCGGCCGCCGTCGCCGCCGACGCCGCCAACGTCGCCCTGGCCACCGCCGGGGCCCGCGTGACCGCCTCCGGCACCGAGGTCAGCGACAGGTTCCAGCCGGACACGATCATTGACGGCAACACCGAAGGCGCCTCCCGCTGGTCCTCCGACAAGAGCGACCAGGCCTGGATCGCCGTCGAGCTGGCCCAGTCCACCACCGTCGACCACGTGACCATCCACTGGGAGACCGCCTGCGCCGCGGCCTACCACCTGGAGGTCTCCAACGACGGCGCCCAGTGGACCCGCGCCACCGACACCATCCGGCCCACCTGCGGCACCGTAGACACCCAGAGCCTCAAGCCAGAGGTGGCGGGCCAGCAGTGGAAGCACGTCAAGATGCAGGCCGAGGCCCGCACCCCCTTCAACGGCCAGTACTACGGGGTCTCCCTGTACGAGCTGGAGGTGTGGAACGGCCCGGTCCCCCAGTCACCCGACACCAAGCTGCACCTGGTGCCCCTGCCCACGGACCTCCAGGACGACTCGGCCACCAAGCAGCCCTTCACCCTGGACCCCAGCAGCCGCGTGGTGGTCGCGGGCGACAAGGGCGCCGCGGTGGCCGAGATCCTCGCCAGCGAGCTGCGCGCGGCCACCGGTTACGAGATCCCGGTGGTGGAGAGCAACGGTGCCAAGGACACCGACATCGTGCTGGCCACCGGTGACCCGGCGGTAGGCAAGGGGCGGGCCCAGGAGGCGTACTCCCTGACGGTCTCCTCCGAAGGCGTGCTGGTCACCGCCAGCAGCGACCACGGCCTGTTCAACGGGACACGCACCCTCAAGCAGCTCTTCCCGCCCGCCGTCGAGTCCCCCACGGCAGTGACCCAGGTGTGGACGGCGCCCGCCGTCTCCATCAAGGACGCGCCGCGCTTCGAGTACCGCTCGATCATGCTGGACCCGGCCCGCTCCTTCCTGCCGGTGGAGGACGTCAAGAAGATCATCGACCAGATGGGCGACCTCAAGATGAGCTCGCTGCACCTGCACCTGGCTGACGACCAGGGCTGGCGCATCGAGATCACCAACGACGGGCGCGTCCAGGGTGACACCATCGACTACACCAGGCTGACCGAGGTCTCCGGCAAGACCTCCATGAACACCCACGACCGGGCCCCAGACAACGAGCTGGGCCGCACCGGCTTCTACACGCAGGCCCAGTACAAGGAGATCGTCGCCTACGCCGGGGCCAAGCACATCACCGTGATCCCGGAGATCGACCTGCCTGGGCACACCAACGCCGCCCTGCACGCCATCCCCGAGCTGAACACGGCCGGGGCCTCCCACCAGGGCACCAGCGAGCAGCCCACCGCCCCCGCCAACGGCACCGGCAGCGTGGGATACTCCTACCTGGACCCGGACTCGGAGGTCAGCTACACCTTCATGCGTCACGTGCTCAAGCAGGTGGCGGCCATGACCCCCGGGCCCTACCTCCACGTCGGTGGCGACGAGTCCCACGACTTCGTGACCCGGCACGGGATCGCTGACTTCAACGAGATGGTCCGCCGTATCGGTGAGATCGTGCGTGAGACCGGCAAGAACCGTCTGGGCTGGTCGGAGATCGCCACCTCCACGCTGCAGGCGGGCGACGGCGTCCAGTACTGGGTGGGTGACACCCGGAACGTGACGCGCGCGGTGACCCGTGAGGGTGCCAAGGTGCTCATGACCAAGGCCGACGCCGCCTACCTGGACCAGAAGTACACGCCCAAGACCCCGATCGCCATCAGCTGGGCCTGCAGCGGTGACTGCGACCTGCGCCACTACTACACCTGGGACCCGGCCACGGTGATCGGCGGGGTCGACGACAGCAAGCTCCTGGGGCTGGAGGGGCCGCTGTGGTCCGAGACCCAGCGTGGTGGGGACCAGACCGAGTTCCTGCTGTGGGCCCGGGCCGCCAGCCACGCTGAGATCGGCTGGTCCGAGCAGAGTGACCGTGACGTAAACGACTTCGTCAAGCGCATGGTCACCCAGGGCTCCCGCTGGGCCTTTGAGCACACCAACTACTTTGACAGCCCCCAGGTGACCTGGGGCGTGGACCTGGCTGGCACTGCTGGCCTTACCGCCCCCACCGGCCAGGAGGTGACCCTGCCGCTGGGCCTGCTCTCCGCGCCGGGCACCAAGACTGACGGCACCTCGCTGACGGTGGACACGGTTGACGACGCCGACGGCCGCTCCGCCTCGGTCCTGCCTGCGGGCTCCAGCGTGTCCGTCAGCTGGGGCGACGGCAGCGCCGACACCACGGCCACCATCAAGGCTGACCGTCCGCGCACCGCCTACTACGCGGCGGGCCTGTACCGTCTGCTGGGCAGCCACCGCTACGCCAGCGCGGGCGACTACACCCTCACCCTGACGGTGGGCGGCAAGTCAGTGACCACGGTGGTCCACGTGGCCGACGGCGCCACGGCCACGGCCCTGCCCGCCGAGTGGGACCCCTCTGTCAGTGCTACCGCCAACGTGCCGGACACGGACTTCAAGGTCGGTGACCGGGTCCTCATGGAGGTGCGTGGCTTTGAGCCGGGCAGCTACGTCGCCATCAGCATCGGTGGCGTTGAGCTGGGTCGGTTCCGGGCGGACCAGGACGGCAACCGCCTGGAGCAGTGGGTGAACATCCCCGGTTTCGTCTACGACGGTGCGGACCAGGACCTGACCTTCTCCAACGGCACCCGCAGCGTCACCGTGAAGGTGAGTGTCAACGGTGGGCGGGTCAGGCTGGCTAACGCCTTGGACCACAGTGAGCTGACCCTGGTGGACTTCGACTCGGAAGAGACGGTGGGGGAGCCCCGCCCCAACGGTCCCGCGGCCGCGGCGATCGACGGCGACCCGGCGTCCTTCTGGCACACGAGGTGGAAGGGCGGCAGCGACCAGTTCCCCCACCACATCACTCTGGGGCTGCCGCAGGGCAAGACCTGCAAGGTGACTGGTTTCGAGTACACCGGACGTCGGGACCTCTCCAACACCCGGGTGAAGGACTACACGCTGTCGGTGTCTGAGGACGGCAGCAGCTGGACCGAGGTGGCCTCCGGGCGCCTGGAGGACACCGCCTCCCCGCAGGCGGTGAACCTGCCTGCGGAGAAGGTCGCGCAGGCCAAGCTCGTCAAGATGACGCAGCTGAGCTCGCACAACGGTGACGCCTTCGGGGGTGCTGCCGAGATCCGTGTGGGCGCGCTGTGCGCTGAGCCGGGGGAGCAGCCGGGTGACGGGCCGACGGCGGGGCCGAGTGCGTCGCCGTCTGCTGCTCCGTCGGCGTCGCCGTCGGCTGAGCCGACGGTGAAGCCGACTGGGGCGCCGGGCGGGCCGGTGGTGCCGGAGGGTGCCAAGCCTGCTTATGTGTCGGCTGTGGAGGCCAAGGGCAACGGCAAGCTGCTTTATGGTGACTGGGACGGTGACGGCGACGACAGCTGGGCTGTGCGTGTGGGCACCCGCGTGGTGTTCTATGCGGACAACCGGGTGGACGCGCCGGTGTACGCCTCGATCTCGCTGGGGCGCAGCACCGACCAGGTGCTGGTTGGTGACTGGGACGGTGACGGGTATGACACCCTGGCGCTGCGCCGGGGGACCACGGTGCTGACCCAGAAGAAGCTCACGAGCACGTCCACCGAGCGGGTGGTGGTGGAGGGTATTACCCGGACCAGCCCGGTGAAGGTGGTCAAGGGCGTGGAGCCTGGTGGCAGGGACGTGATCGTCCTGGGCTGACCTGTCCTGCCTCGGGCTGAGGTGAGCGCCTTGGGCTGAGGTGAGCGCCTTGGGCTGAGGGGCTGCTTGGTTCCGGTCGGGCCTGGCGCGGTAGGGCTGTGTTCCTGCCGCGCCAGGCCCGTTTCTGTGGGTGTCCTGGCTACCTGCCCGGGGGCGACGTCGTCGTGTGCCGTCGTTGGTGGGCTGGTCGCGTAAGCGCTTGCGTTTGCAGGGGTGACGACGTCGTGTGCCGTCGTTGGTGGCATGACCGTTGCAGCGGTGGGGTGCTGTGGTGGCTGCTGTTCTGGGGCTGGTTTCTGGCGTCTGCGTGGGGGTTGTTTTCTGTGGGACTTCGGGGGGTAACGGTCGGTGCGTACCGGTCTGGTGAGCCATATGTCCCGGTCTCGCGAGACCGGGACATCGGTACCGCGAGACCGGGACATATGCACCACGAGATCCGGGAGCACCGAACAGCCTGTGGACAACCGCCCCGCAAGCAGACGCGCACCCCGTCGTCGTCGTCGCCAGCCCCCGACCTGGCTATGGTCGGTACATGACCGCAACAGACCTGCGCACCCCGGAAAGCACCCCGGTGTCCAACGAGACGCTGCGCAGCATCATGTCCCACCGCACCATCCGCGCCTTCACCCCGGAGCCGCTGCCGCCGGAGCTGGTCACCACCCTCCTGGAGGCCGCCCGGCACGCCCCCACCTCCTCCTTCCAGCAGCAGTGCACCATCATCCGGGTGCTCGACCCCCAGGTCCGTGAGCAGCTGCACCAGGCCTCCGGGCAGCCCTACGTGGGCGGCCGCGCCGGAGAGCTGTTCGTGCTGGTCGCTGACCTGCACCGCAACGCCTGGCTGCGGGAGCGCGCAGGCGCGGACCTCGCCCCCCTGGAGACGACGAACCTCTTCCTCCAGGCCGTGGAGGACGTCCTGCTAGCCGCCCAGAACATGGTGGTGGCCGCCGAGTCCCTGGGGCTGGGCACCTGCTACCTGGGCTCCCTGCTGGGGGACCCCCGCCTGGTCATCTCCGCCCTGCAGCTGCCGGCGCGCACCTTCCCGGTAGTGGGACTGCTGGTCGGCCACCCGGCCCAGGACCCCCAGCTCAAGCCCCGCCTGCCCCTGAGTGTCACCACCGCGGTGGACAGGTACCCGCATCCCGCTGACCACGCCGACGCCTTCGCCGAGTACGACCAGCTCGTCCAGTGCTACTACGACCTGCGTGAGGCCAACCGGCGCGTGGACTCCTTCAGCCAGCAGATCGCCTCCGCCCTGGGCAGCGGGCGCGCCTCCCGGTCCCCGGTCCTGGAGGTGCTGCACGAGCAGCGCCTGTGCCTGCGGTAAGGGGCTGGGTATGAGCCAGAACAACGGGGCCACGCCGACGGCGGAGCGGGTGCCCACGCTCGCCCAGTTCACCTTCCCGGTGGCGCTGGTGGTCACCGAGGGTGGGCGTACCGTCCTGGAGGCCGGGCGCACCACCGAGGTCTTCCCCTTCGCCTCCGTGACCAAGCCGATCGTCGCCTGGGCCGCCCTGGTGGCGGTGGAGCGCGGGATGCTGCACCTGGACGACCCGGCCGCGCCGCCGTCGTCACCGTTGGCGGGGGCGACGGTCCGCCACCTGCTGGCGCACGCCTCCGGGGTGTCCCTGGACGGGCCGGCGGCTGACGGCAGTGAGGTCCTGCGGGCGGCGCCGGGGGAGCGGCGCATCTACTCCAACCGCGGTATCGAGCTGCTGGGGCAGCGCCTGGAGGAGGCGACGGCGACCCCCCTGGAGGCCTGGGTGGAGCAGACGGTGCTGGAGCCGCTGGGGATGGCGAGCGTCATGGTGCCCGGCTCTCCGGCGCACTCGGGGGCGGGTAACGCGCAGGACCTGTCGCGCTTCGCCCAGGAGCTGGCGGCGCCGACCCTGGTGGCAGCCGAGCTGGCGGCGGAGGCCTGCGCCCCGGTGTTCCCGGGGCTTAACGGCGTGGTTCCCGGCTACGGCCTGCACAAGCCCAACGACTTCGGGCTGGGGGTGGAGGTCCGGGGCGGCAAGCACCCCCACTGGACCGGCGGCGGCAACAGCCCCCAGACCTTCGGGCACTTTGGCCAGTCCGGGTCCTTCCTGTGGGTGGATCCGGTGGCGGGGCGGCAGGCGGTGTTCCTGGGGGCGGAGCCTTTCGGGGAGCAGCACCGTCGTCTGTGGCCCGCCCTGAACGACGAGGTGCTGGGCCTGTAGGGCGACGGCGGGGCGCGGCGCGGCGTTCGTGCGGACGGCGGCAGGCGGCGTTTGTGGTGCCGGTGTGCGTTAGTGCGGACGGCAGGCGTCTTTGTGGGGTAGGTGCAGCGTTCGTGCGGACGCTGCCAGCCCGGCGGGGGTGACGGCGGTGGGTCGCCTCAGCGCTGCGTTAGCGCAGACGGAGCTAGACGGCCTCAGTGCGGCGTTCGTGCGGACGGAGGTGGCGCGGCGTCGAGACATGTGGCGGGCAGCAGGTCCCGCCGTCGTCGAGAGCCCATCGGCCACCTCACCCCGACCGAGATATCCACAACTTAGGCTCCCCTTACCGGTCTCGTGAGCCATATGTCCCGGTCTCGTGAGCCATATGTCCCGGTCTCGCGGTACCGATGTCCCGGTCTCGCGGAGAACGGGAGGGAAGCGGGAGTGACTGGTCAGCGGAGGGTGACGATTACGGGGGCGTGGTCGGAGGCCCCCTTGCCCTTGCGCTCAAAACGGTCGATGGCCGCGCCGGAGACCCGCGCCGCCAGGGCGGCCGAGGCCTGCACGAAGTCGATCCGCATGCCCTCGTTCCTGGGGAAGCGCAGCTGCTGGTAGTCCCAGTAGGTGTAGCCGTCCACGAGCTCCCGGGTGACCTCACGCATGCCCACCTGCTCGAAGGCGGCGAAGGCGGCGCGCTCGGGGGCGGACACGTGCGTGGCCCCGGCAAAGGACCCCATGTCCCACACGTCCTCGTCCAGCGGGGCGACGTTCCAGTCGCCCACCAGCGCCAGCGCCAGCTCGGGCTCGGCGGCGAGCCACTGCCCGGTGGCCTGGCGCAGAGCCGCCAGCCACTCCAGCTTGTAGGCGTAGTGCGGGTGGCTGAGCTCGCGGCCGTTGGGCACGTAGAGGCTCCACAGCCGTACCTGCTGTCCCGCAGCGCCCACGGTGGCGCCCAGGGCGCGGGCCTCGACGACGGGGCTGGCGCTCTCGTCCTTGGCCCAGGCGGGCTGCCCGGGGAAGCCGGTGGCCACCTCCTCCAGGCCGACGCGCGAGGCGATAGCCACCCCGTTCCACTGGTCCAGGCCGTGCACCGCCAGCTCGTAGCCAGCGTCCTCCAGGGCCTGGTGCGGGAACTGCTCGGGCTTGCACTTGATCTCCTGCATGGCCAGGACGTCAATGTCCTCCCGTTCCAGGAATCCCAGCACACGGTCAATGCGGGTGCGGATCGAGTTCACGTTCCAGGTGGCTAGTCGCATGGTCGCAGCGTACCGAGGTCGAGGCCGCCTGGGCCGTGGGGGCGCCCACGGTCGTCCAGGCTGCTGGTGCACGGTGACGACGGCGCGCGGCGGCGGTCCCGGGGGCGGTTGCTGCGTGCGCTGCGGTGAGTGCGGGGGGGGCGACGGCGGTCCCGGTGTCGCTGGAGGTGCCCTGGCTGCCAAGCCGCCTGAGGTGCCGTGAGGCGGCTGCGGAGCGGGCCCGGTGCCTACGGCTTCTCGTCGTCTTGTTGACTTTCACCCACCCCGCTCATTATCGTGTGCATGGAGTCAATTGCTTTCCCCGGCAATCGATCAGGACCGAGCATCGGGGCTTGGTTTCCGACTCATCAGGAGAGGTTCAATGAAGACCACACTTTCTGTATCTCGTCGTCAGGTTCTCGCTGGCGGTGCCGCCACCGCCTCGCTCGCCACCCTGGCTGCCTGCGGCTCCGGCAAGACCACCCCTGCCGGTGAGGCCACCAGCGCCATGAGCGACGGCAAGGACTCCGTGGCCGAGGGTGACGTCGTGACCCTCAAGTACTGGCACCGCCTCCCTGACGGTGAGGGTATGACCAAGGTCGCGGACATCGTCGCCAAGTGGAACAAGGACAACCCCAAGATCCAGGTAGAGGCCACCAAGTTCGAGGGCAAGGCCGAGGAGTCCTACTCCAAGATCTCCCAGGCTGTGAAGGCCGGGGACGCCCCGGACCTGGCCCAGGTGAACCTCGGCCACGTCGCCTCCCAGTACATCGAGGGCAACCTGGAGGACGTCGCCAAGGAGATCAAGGAGGGCGGCTACGCCGACCACTTTGCCGCTGGCCTGGTCTCCCAGTGCACCCTGGGTGAGGTCGTGGTGGGTCTCCCGCAGGACTCCGGCCCGCTCGTCTACGTATACGACAAGGCCGCCTTCGACGCCATCGGCATCACCGTACCCACCACCTGGGACGAGCTGAAGGAAGCCGCCAAGAAGGCCAAGGAGCAGGGCAAGTACATCATGACCTGGCAGGGTGACGAGGCGGGCAACATGCTGCCCGGCCTGGCTGCCGCCGCCGGTGGCACCTGGTTCTCGGTGGAGAACGGTGACACCTGGAAGGTCAACATCGACTCCCCCGAGTCCGGCAAGGTGGCCACCGTGATCCAGGGCCTGATCGACGAGGGCCTGTGCCTGGTGCTCTCTGACGGGCGCTGGGGCAAGGAGTGGGGTACCAAGCTGACCGACGGCAGCCTCATCGGTACCGTCGCGGCAGGCTGGGAGCCCGCCTTCATGCTCGACGACCTCGGCAAGGAGGAGACCCAGTGGCAGGTCGCCAAGCTGCCCAAGTTCGGTGACAAGGACATGACCGGCCCCGACGGCGGCTCCGCCGTCTGCGTCATCAAGGGCTGCAAGCACAAGGCTGAGGCGGTCAAGTTCCTGGACTGGTTCAACACCCAGGTCGCGGACCTCACCACCCAGGGCCTGGTCGTGGCGGCCACCACCGGCAAGCCCGAGACCCCGGAGAAGATCAAGAAGCTCTGGGGCGGCCAGGACGTCTACGGCTTCCTCGCGGAGGCCAACGCCACCATGAACCCGGACTTCCCCTTCTCCCCGACCTGGGCCTCCACCTCCAAGGTCATGACGGAGACCGGCGGCAAGGTCACCACCGGGGAGGCCAAGGTCGCTGACGTCTTCAAGGCGGGCCAGACGGAGGCCGTGGAGTCGCTCAAGAAGCAGAACCTCAAGGTCGCTGAGTGACGGCCGGCTACCGGCTCACCCTCACTCAGTGAGCCCCTGAACCGTCCGGTGGGTGGTGCGGCCGCCGCGCCACCCACCGGACTTCTCTTCTCCCGTTGGGCGCGCCTGTGCCCTTAGCCCCCTGTGCAAGGACCATTCAATGAGCACCAAGACGGTTCAGCCAAGAGCGGCCAGTGCCCTCAAGGCCCAGCCTGGCCCTACCGCGGCCAACCTACGGGCTGTACGAGCCCGCCAGCGTCGTAACAACCTGTTCGGGTGGGTCTTTGCCGCGCCCTTCGCCCTGTTCTTCGCCGCAACCTTCGTGATCCCGATCGTGGTCTCGGTCTACCAGTCCTTCTTCCAGTCCAAGGTCGCGGGCGGGGGTCCCTACGGCGGCGGCGAGCGCGTCACCGTGTTCGTGGGCCTGGAGAACTACCAGCAGGTGGTCACCAGCTCTGACTTCTGGACGGGTATCGGCCGCGTGGTGCTGTACGCCGCCTTCCAGATCCCCGTGATGATTGGCACGGCCCTGGTCCTGGCCCTGGTCCTGGACTCCTACCTGGTCAAGCGGGTGACCGTGTTCCGCCTGGGCTACTTCCTGCCCTTCGCGATCCCGGGAGTGGTGGCCGCCATGGTCTGGCTGTACATCTACAGCCCCCAGCTCTCCCCCCTGTCCGGCCTGCTGGGGGTGGACTTCTTCTCCAGGAACGTGATCCTCGCGTCGATGGCGAATATGACCACCTGGACCTTCACGGGCTACAACATGCTGGTGTTCCTGGCGGCCCTGCAGGCCATCCCGCAGGAGCTCTACGAGGCCGCCCGCCTGGACGGCGCCACCGGGCTCCAGGTGGCCACCCGGATCAAGATCCCCATGGTCTCCGGGGCGGCCCTGCTGACGGTGCTGCTGTCCATCATCGGCACGATCCAGCTCTTCAACGAGCCGACGATCATGGCCTCGAGCCAGGCCTGGATGGGGTCCTCCTACACCCCCATGATGCTGGCCTACAGCACCATGATGACCTCGCCGGGCGACCAGCACCTGGCCTCCGCCGTCTCCATCGTCATGGCGGTGATCGCGGGCCTGCTCGCCGCGGTCTACGCCTTCGTCCAGCTCAGGCTCAACAGGAAGTGAGGGCTTGGTCATGAGCACGCAAGCTGTCCCCCTGGTGGACGCCGGCTCCGGCCGCAAGGTCGCCCGGCTGGCTGACGGCCGGGAGTACCACCCGTCCCAGACAGACCACGCCCAGGCCCTGGAGCCCTCCAGGCTCGCCAAGACCGTCACGCGAGTGGTGCTGCTGCTGGTGCTGCTCTACTTCCTGCTGCCGATCTACTGGGTGGTCATATCCGCCACCAAGTCCAACTCGGACCTGCTGACCTCCAACGGCATGTGGTTCTCCAGGAACGCGGTGGCTGAAAACTACCGTGCCCTGATGGAGTGGACCAACGGGCACTTCTGGCGGTGGGTGGCGAACTCGGTCCTCTACTCCACGGTGGCTGGGGTCGTGGGCACGCTCATCTCCGTGATGGCGGGCTACGGCATCAGCAAGTTCAGGTTCCGTGGGGCGCGGCTGCTGCAGGGCACGGTGCTGGTGGGGCTGCTGCTGCCGATCTCCCTGCTGACCATCCCGCTGTACATCGTGATGCACTCGCTGGGCCTGACCGACACCATCTGGTCCATCATCATCCCCTCCTGCGTGAGCCCCTTCGGGGTGTTCCTGGGCCGCATGTACGCGGAGGCCTCCGTGCCTGACGAGCTGTTGGAGGCCGCCCGGATCGACGGCGCCGGGGAGTTCCGCATCTTCTTCACCATGGTGCTGCGCCTGCTGGCCCCGGCGATGGTGACCATCTTCCTGTTCATCTTCGTGGCCACCTGGAACAACTTCCTGCTGCCGCTGATGATGGTGACCAACAACGTCTCGCTCAAGCCGGTGACGCTGGGCCTGTACGGGATGGTCTCCTACTTCAACCCCACCTACGGGGCGGTGCTGCAGGGGGCGCTCTTCGGGGTACTGCCGCTGGTGGTCATGTTCCTGGTGCTCCAGCGCTTCTGGCAGGCCGGTCTGGCCGCGGGCGCGGTCAAGGGCTGAGGCTGCACGCAGCCTCCAGGGACGCCGTCGGTGCTGCGCACGTGCCGACGGCGTCCGCGTACCTGGGGCTGGTCAGCGCCGCCGTCGGCGGCTTTGATGCAGGTGCCGTTAGACTCTGCGCGTGGGAACTGCGTTGATAACCGGGGCGAGCTCCGGCATCGGTAAGGAGCTGGCCTGGCAGCTGGCCGCGGCGGGGCACGACCTGGTGCTGGTGGCCCGGGACGAGCAGCGTCTGCAGCTGCTGGCCGAGGAGCTCACCCAGGTGGCGGGCGTGGGCGTGCAGGTGCTGCCCGCGGACCTGGCCACCGCCGCGGGGCTGGAGCTGGTGGCCGAGCGCCTGCGCACCGGTGCGCCCCTGCGGGGCCGGGAGCGCCTGACCTCGGGGGGTGCCCCCTGCGAGGTGGCGCCCCACACGGCGGCGGACGTGGCGGGACGTTGCGTGGACCTGCTGGTGAACAACGCCGGCTTCGCGGTGGGGCAGCCTTTCGTGGGCGGACGCCTGGAGCAGGAGCTGGCGGCCCTGGAGGTCATGGTGCGGGCGGTCCTGGTACTGACCCACGCGGCCGTGCCCGGCATGGTGAGCCGCGGGTACGGGGCGGTCCTGAACGTCTCCTCCATGGTGGCCCTGACCGCCATGGGCACCTACGCCGCCCACAAGTCCTGGGTGCGTACCTTTACCGAGGGCCTGGCCTCCGAGCTGCGCGGCACCGGGGTGACTGCCACCTGCGTGCACCCGGGCCTGACCCGCACCGAGTTCCACCAGCGGGCTGGCAAGCCGGAGGACGCCTGGCCGGACCTGGCCTGGCTGGACGTGGAGCAGGTGGCCACGGCGGCGCTCGCGGCGGTGCGCCGCGGCCAGGTGCTGTGCACCCCCAGCCTGCGCTACCGCACGGCCAACGCGGTGCTGCGGGTGGCCCCGCGCTGGCTGGTGCGCCGTGTGGCAGGGCACAGCGACGAGCGTATGCAGTACTGAGCGGGGTCTCGCACGCCGGGTGGTACGGCGAGGCTCCCTGCGACCCGGGCGCGGCCCGGGAGTGAAGGCGCGGGCGCCGGGTAGTGCGGGTGCCAGCGGCCGAGTCTGGGAGCCGCCGCTCCCAGGCACGGGGCGCCTCTGGTGCTGGCCGGGGGCAGGCAGCATTATTGACCTATGACTGAGATCCTCTTCCGCGGTACCCCTGTACACACTGTTGGCGAGCTCCCGGCTGTTGGTAGCCAGGCTCCGGCCTTTGAGCTGGTCGGGGCGGACCTGTCGCCCGTGACCAGCCAGTCGTTGGCGGGCCGCCGGGTGGTGCTGAATATCTTCCCCTCTGTCGACACGGGCGTGTGCGCTACCTCCGTGCGCAAGTTCAACGAGCGGGCGGCCTCGCTTACGGACGCCACGGTGCTGTGCGTCTCCATGGACCTTCCCTTCGCTGCGGCCCGCTTCTGCGGCGCGGAGGGTCTGGAGAACGTGGTCACCGCCTCCGCCTTCCGCTCCACCTTCGGTACCGACTACGGCGTCAAGATGGTTGACGGGCCGGTGGCGGGCCTGCTGTCCCGCTCCGTGGTGGTGCTCGACGGCGACGGCGTGGTCCTGTACCGCGAGCAGGTGGCTGAGACCGCCAACGAGCCCGACTACGACGCCGCCCTGGCCGCCCTGGGCTGAGCCTGGACCGGACCTGGAGCCACTCGGCTGCCCTCTGCCTGATCAGGTGGAGGGCAGCCGCATTCTCCGCCCCCCAGAGGCTGGCTGTGCTAATCTTGATGTGATGACGCAGTGTCGCGTCGTCATGCAGGCAGAGGCGGCTGGCTGTAAGGGGGTGGGGGTGATGCGTCGTTACGTCTGTTCGGTCTGGCGCTGCTTCACCGGGACCTTTACGGGCTGGGCCGGTGTCCTGCTGGCTGGTCTGCTGGGCGCGGTCCTGGGGGTCGGAGGCTTCACCGCCTACTACGCGGGTATCACCAGCTACTTCCATGACGACCCCAAGGCCTGCGTCAGCTGCCACGCTATGAATGAGCAGTACGAGGGCTGGCTCAAAGGTCCTCACCACGATGTCGCCACCTGCAACTCCTGCCACGCGCCGCACGACAACCTTGCGCACAAGTACCTGAACAAGGCTGACAACGGCTTCTGGCACTCCTTGAAGTTCACCTTCGGCAACTATCCAGAAAACGTCCAGATCCGGGACGGGAACCGTGAGATCACGGAGGCGGCCTGCCTCCACTGCCACGGCGACCTGGTCGATCAGGCCTCCAGCAGCTCAGCACACAAGGGAGAGACGGTGTCGTGCATCCGCTGCCACGACGGCGTCGGCCACAAGAGATGATGCAAGATGAGTACCAGCACAGACGCAGACAAGACCCCCAGTACCTGGACAGGACCACGTAGAGGTTGGGTCCCGGTCATGGTGCTGCTGCTAGTGGCCGTGGCCGCTGCCACCCTCACGTGGCTGCTCACCACCATCTTCCAGCACAAGGTGGAGGCCAAGGCGCCCTTCACCCAGGTGGTGGAGCTCAGTGACCGCAGCTATGACCCCGCCGAGTGGGGAAAGAACTTCCCCAAGCACTACGAGGCCTTCAAACGCACCGCCGAGGACACTGACGGAGACTTCGTCAAGGTCTCCCCCACGGCGGAGGACCCGCGTGAGTACCACACCCTATCGCGCATCGACATGGAGCCCCGTGCCCAGAAGATGTGGCGCGGCTACGCCTTCGCCGTCGACTACACCGAGCCCAGAGGCCACGAGTGGGCCTTTGAGGACCAGAAGCACACCAAGCGCACCAAGGAGCCCTTCAAGCAGCCAGGCACCTGCCTGAACTGCCACGCCTCCATGCCTGAGGTCTACGACAAGCTTGGCAACGGGGACCGGCAGGCGGGCTTCGAGGCCATGAACAGGCTCAGCTACCAGGAGGCGGCCACGCACGCTACCGGCTCCATCGCCTGCATCGACTGCCACGACCCGAAGACCATGGAGCTGACCATCACCCGCCCAGCCTTCAAGGAGGGCATCAAGAAGGTCAAGGCCCTGGAAGGCATCAGCGACTACGACGTCAACCGCGACGCCACCAACCAGGAGATGCGCACCTACGTGTGCGCCCAGTGCCACGTCGAGTACTACTTCACCAAGGACGGCAACACCCTGACGTTCCCCTGGAAGTACGGGCTGACCGCCAACGACGCCATGAGGCACTACGACGAGATCGGCTGGGTCGACTTCAGGCACAAGGAGTCCGGGGCTGATCTGCTAAAGGCCCAGCACCCCGACTTTGAGACCTACGCACAAGGCATACACGCTGCGAACGGGGTCACCTGCGCGGACTGCCACATGCCCTACCAGCGGGACGGGGCTGCCAAGGTGTCCAACCACCAGATCATGAGCCCGATGGTCTCCGACGCCAGCATCAACGCCTCCTGCATGACCTGCCACCACTCCACCGCGGACGAGATGCGCACCCGGGTAAGCAGCATCCAGACCGGCTGGCAGAACTCGCTCAACGTCAGCTTCACCGCCCTGGAGGCCCTGATCGACGAGACCACGACCGCCTCCCAGGACGGCTCCGCCAACGAGGACCAGCTCAGGTCCGCCCGCGACTACCAGCGCAAGGCCCAGTTCGTCATCGACTACTCCTTCTCCGAGAACGGTCGCGGCTTCCACGCTCCGGCCTACTCGATCTCGCTGCTCAACCAGGCCACCGACTGGGCCCGTTCAGGCCAGCTGGCGCTGCGGGGCGTGGAGACGCAGCACGGCAACGGGCCGGTGGTGCAGGAGCAGCACATGCCTGCCAAGAACGCCTGAGTACGCCTATAACTGCCCAGCAGGATGAACAGGTAGAGGTAAGGCCATGAAGCCGCCAAGGAGACCGTCGTTCAGGGAGGAGCTGGAGGACTACCTGGCCAGCGCTCCCGAGGGGCTGCGCGACTGGGCCGACGAACAGCTGGCGGCGCTCAAGGACCAGGGTGCGGACGTGGCGGAGGTGCTGGGTGAGGACGCGGAGGAGGAGCCTTCCACCAGCACGAGACGCACTGCTGCGACCCGGAGCAGTCCGCAGCACCGGGCCGGGGTCTCCAAGGTGAACCTGGTGCTGGTGGCCCTGCTGGCCGCGGCCGTGGTCGTGATCGTCCAGCAGGCTGGTGCAGGCGGTTCTCCCAGCTCCGGGGTGCTGCCAGCCGGGCACCCGGATATCGCCTCGACCGCCATGCCTACCGACCTGCAGGGCCTGGACGAGTCCGTGCCGGTCGATCCCGAGCGGGAGCAGGAGCTCAAGGCGGCGATAGCCGCCGACCCGGCCGACCATGCCTCGCGCCAGGAGCTCGGCGTCATGTACATCAAGGCGGCGCTCTACCAGCAGGCCAGCACTGTCCTGCAGGAGGTCCTGGACGCAGAGCCAGACAACCTTGACGCCCTCCTGGCCATAGGACTGGCAGAGTTCCAGCAGAACCACTTTGACCGCGCGGAGCAGAGCTGGGACCGGGCCGCAGAGGTCAGGCCGGAGGCGGCTGAGCCTTGGTACAACCTGGGCTTCCTGCACATGGCCAAGACCCCGCCTGACCCGCAGCGGGCGCAGGAGTGCTGGAGCAAGGTGCTGCAGCTCGCTCCTGGGTCAGACATGGCCGCCAACGTCCGCGAGCACCAGCAGCGCATAGGGCGTGCCCAGCCGACGGCGGGCCCCGGGAACGGGGGCTGAGCCGTGCGGATCACCTTTCCTGTGGCGCTGCTAGCGGGCGTGCTGTCCTTTGCCTCACCCTGCTTCCTGCCGGTGGTACCAGTCTTTGTGGGGCAGCTGGTCGGCACTGGAGAGGGGCGGCTGAACCAGCGGGACGCCCTGGTGAACGCCACCAGCTTCGTGGCCGGGTTCTCCGCCGTGTTCATGGCGGTATGGGCCAGCCTGGGGCTGGTAGGACGCTCCCTGGGCCCCTATGTCCTCCACGCCCGGGTCCTAGGCGGAGCAGTGCTGGTGCTTATGGGCCTGCACGTGGCCGGGATACTGAGCGTCAGCCTGTTTGACCGGGTGGTGCGTGGCAGGGGACCGAGGCTGAGCGGCCATGCCTCACCCTGGCAGGCGCTGCTGCTGGGAACCGTGTTCGCCGCAGGCTGGACTCCCTGTGTAGGGCCGGTGCTGGGCGGCGTCCTGGCGCTGGCCACAACGAGCAGTACGGTCTGGTCCGGGGTGGTTCTTATGGGCGCCTACTGCCTAGGCCTGGGGCTGCCCCTGATCGCGGTCGCCAGTGGCGCCGTGGAGGTCACGCGGCACTTCTCCTGGTTCCGGCGGCATCACGTGGCCGTCTCCTTGGTCAGTGGCGGCCTGCTGGTGCTGGTCGGGTTCCTGATGATCGCCAACCTGCTGCAGGGCCTGACCGGCATGGTCCCGAGACTAGGCGTGTGAGGAGGGCCGCCATGACTGAGAAGCCCAGGTCCCAGAAGGCCACAGGTGAGTCCGCTCCGGCTGACGGCCTGGACGGGCAGGCTGCTGTCAGTCCTGGTCAGCTGCTCGACCAGGTCTACACCCTGCTCTACAACAAGGTTGTAGGACTGATGCTGATCCTGCTGGCGGGCCTGCTCTCACTCGTAGGCGTCCTCCTGCCCCAGATGCCCTCCGCCGTCAAGGGTGAAGCCGCTCAGGAGGCTCAGTGGCTGGAGTCGGTGCGCCCGGTGCTCGGGGGCTGGACCGGCCCGTTGGAACGCGTCGGCTTCCTGAGCATGTTCTCCTCCGTACCCTTCCTGGTGGTCATGGGGCTGCTGGCTGCCTCCATCGCGGCCTGTACCGTGCACCGGCTGCCTGTGCTGTGGAAGGCTGCACGCCACCCGCACCTGCGGGTGAGCGACCGCTTCTTCGAGCACGCCCGGCTACGTGCCCACTTCACCACCCCGGTCAGCCCGCAGGCCGCCTTCAAGACGGTGTGTGAGGACGCCCGGAGGCACCGGATGCGGGTGCTGGTGCCAGAGCCAGGCACCGGCCTGAACGCCTACCTGGACCGTCACGCCTGGGCTCCTTTCGGCACGGTGCTCGCCCACGCGGCCTTCATCGTCATCATGGTGGGCTTTACGGTCTCCTCGCTGAGCGGCTTCCGTGACGAGCAGTTCACCTTGACAGTCGGCTACCCCAAGGCGGTCGGACACGGCACCACCCTGGTGGCTGAGGCCCGGTCCTTCCAGGACTCCTACTACGCGGACGGTTCCCCCAAGGACTACGTGGCTGACGTCGTGCTGCGTGAGGGGGACCGGGAGGTCGCCTCCCAGCAGGTCCGCGTCAACTCCCCCTTGAGCTACGGGGGAGTGATGCTCCACCAGGCCTACTTCGGGGTGGCGGCCGTGCTCCGGGTGCTGGACGGCTCGGGCCAGGAGGTCCTGCACGACGGCGTGGCCCTGGAGTGGACCAGCAGGGACAAGGTCTTCGTGTTCGGGCGCACCACCTTGCCCGACGGCAGGCTCCTGTACGCCATCAGCCCCGCCTCGGGGCAGGTGGGCACAGGGATCGAACCGGGGCAGGTCCGGGTGGAGCTGCTGGAGACGGAGGACGCTGCCCCGCTGGAGCGGGCGCTGGTGGACCAGGGAGTGCCGGTGTCCTTGGGGGAGTACACCGTCACCTTTGAGCGTGAGAAGCAGTTCACCGGGATGATCCTGCGCAGGGACCCGGGCACCCCGATCGTCTGGGTGGGGTTCGGGATGCTTGCCGTGGGGACCTTCCTGACCATGCTGCTGCGTCACCAGCGCATATGGGTGCGCGTGACCGTCGAGGACGGGCAGACCCTGGTGCAGCTGGCCTCCCCGGACCGCCGGGACTGGGGCTTTGCCCGGCTCTTCACGGAGATGTCTGTACGCGTGAGCCAGAAGATGGCGGGAGACAGGAAGAGGAGTGATGAGGATGCTTGAGTACTCGCAGGCACTACTGCTGATAACAACAGCACTTACGGTTGCGTCAACGATCGCCTACCTGGGGGCTGTCTTGGGGGCGCGTATGGCACCCGCCGCACCTGGTGCCGATAAGGACGTGATTGTCTGCACCGGCGGGGCCGAGCGGCAGGTTGTGGTGACCGGAGGTGTGCGGCACGCCCCCGTGAAACGGTTCACGGTGGCCTGGTGGGCCTCCAAGTCCACCCAGCTGGCCTTCCTGCTGCTGAGCGGTTCCATGCTCGCCCGCATGCTGGCCACCGGGCACGCACCCTTCTCTAACCACTACGAGTTCGCCCTGGCCTTTGCCTGGGGCATGCTCATGGCGCAGGTCTTCTTTGAGTGGCGCTACCGGGTGCGCATGGTGTCCATCATTACCTTGCCCGTGATCCTGGGCATGCTGATCTACGCCTCCACCTTGTCCTACCGGCCCAGCCCGCTCATGCCCGCGCTGCAGAACTCCCCGCTGCTGACCCTGCACGTCCTGACTGCCTCGATCGGCTACGGCGCCGCCGTCGTCTCCTTCGCCGCGGCAGTCATGTACCTGCTGGCCCCTTATATCCGGTGGAGCGGCTGGCCCAAGGCGGAGGCTCTGGACGACCTGGGCTACCGGGCCACGGTGGTCACCTTCCCCATGCTCACGCTCATGCTGATCCTGGGCTCTATCTGGGGGAACGTGGCCTGGGGGCGTTACTGGGGGTGGGACCCCAAGGAGACCTCTGCGCTCGTTACCTGGCTGCTCTACGGCGCCTACCTGCACGCCCGTGTGACCCGCAGGTGGCGCGGCTCCCGCTCGGCGTGGCTGCTGGTCCTGGCCTTCGGGGCGGTGGTCTTCACCTACCTGGGAAACCTCTTCTTCGGGGGGCTTCATGCCTACGCCTGAGGAGGACGCGCTCTGGGAACCACCTGAGGCCGACCCGCAGGAGGCGCTGGCGGAGGACACCGGTCGGGAGCGTGCCGCCCCGGCCGGGGAGCAGGGCACGTCTGTGGCTGACGGCGGGGGCACGGCAGCCCCGGAGCAGGAACCTGCTTGGAGGCGGCGGCTGCGCGACTCCAGCTTCGGCCAGGTGGCGGTGCTGCTGGTCGTGGCTTTCGCGGTGGCTATCGTGGCCTGGTGGTCCGTCAGACCAAGCAGCGAGGAGCCTGCACAGGCTGAGTCCGCAGTCATGAGCCAGGTGCAGGTGGATGGGGCGGGCCAGCCGCCTGCGGTGGGGCAGCAGGCTCCCGACTTCACCGTCCAGGACCTGGATGGTCAGGAGCTCTCGCTGGCCGCCATGCGGGGCCAGCCGGTGTGGCTGGTGTTCGCGGCTACCTGGTGCAGCGGCTGCCGCACCGAGATGCCGGACCTGCGGGAGGCCATAGCTGCCCACGGTGAGGCGGTCCGGCTGGTGGTGGTCTACACCGGGGAGGACGTGGACACGGTCTCGGCCTACTCCAGGCGTGTCGGCAACCGCTTTACCGAGGTTGCGGACAGCACGCAGGAGGTCTCTGCGGCCTACGGCGTCATGGGGGTGCCAGCCCACTACCTCATAGACGCCGACGGCGTGGTAAGGCAGACGCATGTGGGGCTGCTCGGCTCCGCCCAGGTGGCTGAGGCGCTCAGGTCTGTGCAGGGAGGCTGAGCCTGCGTGCTCCTATGGGGCGGTCCCAGGCGCCCCAGGTACAGGGGGTCCGGGACACGCCCAGGAGGCGGGGCAGGGGCTAGCCTGGGGCCGTGAGCACCAATGATTCCCACCGCGCCCGTCTTGCCGAGCTGGTCAACGAGCTGGCCGTGGTCCACGGGCAGGTGACTCTGGCCTCCGGGCTGGAGTCGGACTTCTACGTAGACATGCGGCGGGCCACCCTGCACCACGAGGCCGCCCCGCTGATCGGTCACGTCATGCTGGACATGCTGGAGGAGGTGGGGCTGTGGCCCGACGAGGTCACGGCCGTGGGCGGCCTGACCATGGGGGCGGACCCGGTGGCCACGGCCATGCTGCACGCGGCCGCCTCCCGTGGCCTGGACCTGGACGCCTTCGTGGTGCGCAAGGCCGCCAAGGACCACGGCATGAAGCGGCGTATCGAGGGGCCTGCGGTGGAGGGCCGCCAAGTGGTGGTCCTGGAGGACACCTCCACCACCGGGGGCTCGCCGCTGGAGGCGGTGGCGGCCCTGCGGGAGGCGGGCGCCCAGGTGCTGGCGGTGGCGGTGGTGGTGGACCGCGACACCGGTGCCCGGGAGCGGGTGGAGGCCGCCGGTCTGCCCTACTACGCCGCCCTGGGCCTGGAGGACCTGGGCCTGGCCTGATGACCGTCAGGGATCTGGCAGACGGGGTTCTGGGGGAGGACGGCGGCCCGCTGCCGCCGGAGGTGGACACCCCCGCTGACGTGCGGGAGGTCGGCGTCGGCCCCTGGCCGGGCGGGGAGGCCGCCTGGCCCACCGACCCCTGCTACGACCGCGAGCTGCTGCGCGACGGCGACCGGCGCAACGTCGTCGACCAGTACCGGTACTGGACGGTGGCGGCGATCCGCGCGGACCTGGCCGCCCGCGCGCACCCGCTGCACGTCGCCATCGAGAACGTCTCCCAGGACCTGAACATCGGCTCTATCGTGCGCAGCGCCAACGCCTTCAACGTGGCCGGGGTGCACATCGTGGGCAGGCGGCGCTGGAACAAGCGCGGGGCCATGGTCACCAACCGCTACCTGGACGTGCGCCACCACCCCGAGCCCGCCGGGCTCCTGGAGTGGGCGCAGCAGCGCGGCTACGAGGTGGTGGCCATCGACAACGGCCCCGGTGCCGGGCTGCTGGAGCGCGCCGAGCTCCCGGAGCGCTGCCTGATGGTCTTCGGCTCCGAGGGGGAGGGGATCAGCACCGAGCTGCTGGCCGGGGCCAGCCAGCTGCTGCGCATCGGCCAGTACGGCTCCACCCGCTCCATAAACGTCGCGGCGGCCGCCGCCGTCGCCATGCACACCTGGGTGCTGCAGCACGGTGGCGAGCCCAGCTCCTGAGGGCGGGACCAACAGCCGTGCTCACGCCGGGGTGAAACGTGACAGAATCATCCACGCATCACTGCATCCGAACCCATCAACAGGAGGCACCCAGTGGCTATCGCAACCCAGGAGACGTACAACGACATGCTTGACCGCGCCAAGGCCGGCAAGTACGCCGTCCCCGCGATCAACGTCACCTCGTCCCAGACCCTGTCGGCCGCCCTCAAGGGCTTCGCCGACGCCGAGTCTGACGGCATCATCCAGATCTCCAACGGCGGTGCCGCCTACTGGTCCGGCTCCTCCCGCCTGGACCGCGTGAAGGGCTCGATCGCCTTCGCCACCTACGCCCGCGCCGTGGGCGACCTCTACCCGGGCGTCGTCGGCCTGCACACCGACCACTGCCCCAAGAAGCTCCTGGCTGACTGGATCCACCCGCTGCTGGAGATCGAGGCCGAGCAGGCCAAGCGCGGCGAGCAGCCGATGTTCAACTCCCACATGTGGGACGGCTCCGCCGAGACCCTGGAGGACAACATCGCCATCGCCGTGGACATGCTGGCCCGCTCCAAGGCCGCCACCACCGTGCTGGAGATCGAGATCGGTGCGGTCGGCGGTGAGGAGGACGGCATCACCGGTGAGATCAACGAGAACCTCTACACCACCCCCGAGGCCGCCAAGGCCGCTGTGGACGCCCTGGGCCTGGGTGAGAACGGGCGCTACATCACCGCCCTGACCTTCGGCAACGTGCACGGTTCCTACAAGCCGGGCTTCGTGAAGCTGCGCCCCGAGATCCTGGGTGACATCCAGGCCAAGGTCGGCGAGCAGGTCGGCAAGGACATGCCCTTCGACCTGGTCATGCACGGCGGCTCCGGCTCCACCGACGAGGAGATCGCCACCGCGGTGCGCAACGGCGTCATCAAGATGAACGTCGACACCGACACCCAGTACGCCTTCACCCGCCCGATCGTGGACCACATGTTCAGGAACTACGACGGCGTGCTCAAGATCGACGGCGAGGTCGGCAACAAGAAGACCTACGACCCGCGCGCCTGGGGCAAGCTGGCTGAGGAGGGCATGGCCGCCCGTGTGGTCGAGGCCTGCGAGCGCCTGGGCTCCGTGGGCTCCGCCCGCCGCTGAGCCACCGGGCCGCTGAGGCGGTCTCACCGCCATTGAGCCGCGCAGGCTCTGTGCCGCAGTGCCGGTCCCGACGTCCTAGGAGGTCGGGACCGGCCCGCTTGCTAAGGGCAGGTAGAGTACTCTCAGGCGCCCGGCCAGGTGCGACCTGACACAGTTATGCAAGCCTTGCAGCAAAGTTCAGTGGTTTGTGCAACAATGTGATCGCAACACACCAGCGCGGCAGGTCCCAAGCTGTCGCCACATACGGATTCCCTTCGTGTGACAACCGATGTCCAAAGGAGGACACTCATGCAAGTCATCTCCCGTCGAATGATGCTGGGTGGTACTGCTGCCCTGGCGGTCGCCGCGACGCTGTCCGCCTGCTCCAAGCCGGCTGACAGCAAGATGTCGGACGGCGGCGACGGCGGCGCAGAGGGCGGTGCCGCAGCGGGCTCCGTCTACTTCCTGAACTTCAAGCCTGAGGCGGAGGAGGCCTTCAAGGCCATCGCCGAGGCCTACACCGAGAAGACTGGTGTGCCGGTCAAGGTCTTCACCGCTGCCTCCGGTAACTACGAGCAGACCCTGACCTCCGAGGTCGTCAAGTCCGAGGCGCCGACCCTGTTCAACATCAACGGCCCGGTGGGCCTGGCAAACTGGCAGGAGAACGCCTCCGACCTCACGGACTCTGAGGCCGCTAAGGCCCTGACGGACCCGTCCTTCGCGCTCAAGGGCGAGGACGGCAAGGTATACGGTGTGCCGCTGGCTACCGAGGGCTACGGCCTGATCTACAACAAGGCCATCCTGGACAAGTACTTTGCCATGGCGGACGCCAAGGCCAAGAGCGTCGACGAGATCAAGGGCTTCGCCAAGCTCAAGGAGGTTGCCGAGGACATGCAGGCCAAGAAGGCTGACCTCGGTATCGACGGTGCCTTCGCTGCCACCTCCCTGGCTCCCGGTGAGGACTGGCGCTTCCAGACCCACCTGGCCAACTACCCGGTCTTCTACGAGTACCGTGACATGAAGGCGACTGACGCCAAGGAGCTCAAGTTCACCTACTCGGACAACTACAAGCAGATCTTCGACCTGTACCTCAACAACTCCACCATCAGCCCCTCTGAGGCCTCTGGCAAGGCTGTCACCGACTCTATGGCCGAGTTCGCTCTGGGCAAGGCTGCCTTCGTGCAGAACGGTAACTGGGCCTGGTCCCAGATCTCCAAGGTGGACGGCAACACCGTCAAGGAGGAGGACATCCACTTCATGCCCATCTACGTGGGCGTTGAGGGCGAGGAGAAGTCCGGCATCGCGGTGGGCACCGAGAACTACCTGACGATCAACGCCGAGGCCCCCGAGGAGGACCGCAAGGCCACCCTGGACTTCCTGAACTGGATGTTCACCGACGCCGAGGGCGCCAAGATGCTGGTGGAGAAGTCGGTCGTCTCCGTGGCCCCCTACAAGGCCTTCGCTGACCTCAAGCCGGCTGACCCGCTGGGTAAGGAGGTCCTGGACTTCATCAACAACGGCGACCTCTACCCTGTGAACTGGGTGTTCCAGACCTTCCCGAGCCAGGAGTTCAAGAACCAGCTCGGCCAGCACCTGGCCCAGTACGCCTCCGGTAACGAGGACTGGAACGCGGTGAAGGACTACTTCGTCTCGGGCTGGGCCGCTGAGAAGAGCAAGCTCTGAGATATCCGCTCCTAAGCCGATAGGCCCTACCGATGGCGCCCGGCAGCCTGTCCGGGCGCCATCGGTCACCATCCCTAAACCCCAGCGACATCGGTTCCTGACCCGGCAACGAGGCCGGGAACGGTAAGAGGCATTATGAACAGCGCTCTGAAAAAGTACTTCCCAATCTTCGCGGGCCCGACCATCCTGGCGTTCCTAATCGCCTTCGTGGTCCCGTTCTTCATGGGACTCTACCTGTCCTTCACTAAGTTCAAGAACCTGAACAACGCCAAGTGGGTGGGTGGCGCGAACTACGCGGCCGCCCTGCGTTCAGAGTCCGGCTTCATCTCTGCCCTGGGCTTCACCACTATCGTCTCGATCATCTCGATCATCACGGTCAATATCGGTGCCTTCACCTTGGCCTACCTGCTCACCCGCAAGCTCAAGGGCACCAACTTCTTCCGCTCGGTGTTCTTCATGCCGAACCTGATCGGCGGTATCGTCCTGGGCTTCACCTGGCAGGTCATGCTCAACGCCGTGCTCAAGTACTGGGGCCAGACCATCGTCAATGACTGGCGTCTGGGCCTGGCTGGTTTGATCCTGCTGGTCAACTGGCAGCTGATGGGCTACATGATGATCATCTACATCGCTGGTCTGCAGAACGTGCCGCCGGAGCTCACCGAGGCCGCCCAGATCGACGGTGCCGGCAAGTGGATGACGCTGCGCAACGTGACCATCCCGATGATCATGCCTTCCATCACCATCTGCCTGTTCCTGACCCTGGCTAACACCTTCAAGATGTTCGACCAGAACCTGGCGCTGACCAACGGTGCTCCACTGAAGAAGACCCAGATGGCGGCGCTGAACATCTTTGACACGATGTACGTGCTCAGGAACCAGCGTGGCGTGGCGCAGGCCGAGGCCGTCATCTTCTTCCTGATCGTCTCGGTGATCGCGCTGATCCAGCTGCGCCTCACCCGCTCGAAGGAGGTCGACGCGTGAGCACCTCCAGCACCACCGCGACCACCCCTGCAACGGGAGACAACATGCCCTCCTCCACCGCTATCGCCAAGCCCTCCGGCAGCCACAAGGCCGGGCAGAACATCCTGGTAGTACTGCTGGGTATTCTCTCGCTCATCTGGCTGGTGCCGCTGGCCTTCATCCTGCTCAACTCCTTCAAGGGCAGGCTCCACATCTCCAACAGCCCCTTCTCCTTGCCCACCGGAGACCTGTTCGCTGGCTTCACCAACTATTCCACCGGGCTGCAGCTCTCCGGCTTCGCCCGGGCCATCGGCTGGTCGCTGTTTATCACCATCGGTTCGGTGGCGGTGATTGTGTTCCTTACGGCGATGACGGCCTACTACATCACCCGGGTGAAGACCTGGTGGACCTCGGTGATCTACTACCTGTTCGCCTTCTCCATGATCGCCCCCTTCCAGCTGGTCATGTTCCCCACCTCCAAGGTGGCCGACCTGCTGGGCCTGGCGACCCCCTGGGGCATGATCGTGCTCTACCTGGGCTTTGGTGGAGCGCTGTCAGTGTTCCTCTTCGCGGGCTTCATCAAGTCGATCCCCCTGGAGATCGAGGAGGCCGCCTACATGGACGGCTGCTCGCCGCTGCAGACCTATTTCAAGGTGGTTATGCCGCTGCTCAAGCCCACCGCCGTGACCGTGGCCATCCTGAACACCATGTGGGTGTGGAACGACTACCTCCTGCCCTACCTGGTTATCGGTAACGACGAGCGCTTCAAGACGATCCCGATCGTCATCCAGGCGCTTACCGGCTCCAACGGCAACAAGGACCTGGGTGCCCAGATGGCCATGCTGGTCCTGGCGATCATCCCGATCGTGATCTTCTACCTGTTCAGCCAGAAGCACATCATCGAGGGTGTGGCGGCTGGCGCCGTGAAGGGCTGATGCCCGGATCCGCTGCGGAGGCTGCCCGCCGTGGTGCGTACGCGCGCGCCCGGCGGGCAGCCTCCTGCGTACTGTCCTAGTCCCCGGAGCTGACGGAGAATCTGCCTATGTCCCGACTGCTGAACCTGGAGTCGCCCTTCTACCGTGCCTACAGTGCCGCTGCCGACCTGGTGATCCTCAACGGACTGACCCTCCTGGGCTGCCTGCCGTTGGTGACGGCAGGGGCCTCGCTGACGGCCTGCGCCCGGGTGGTCTCCGGCATGGTACGGGAGGAGGAGGGCTACCTGCTGCGGACCTGGTGGAAGGTCTTCCGAGGGGCGCTGGCGCAGTCCCTGGGCTGGTGGCTGCCGGTGCTGGGCCTGGGGGCCCTGGGCCTGTGGGAGTCCCGGCTGCTGGGGACGACGTCGTCGGCGACGCTCGGGGGCGGCCTGACCGGCCTGCTGCTGGCGGGGCTGGTGGTGGTGCTGGGGGTGCTGGTGTGGCTGGTGCCGCTGACAGCAGACTTTGACAACACCTTGAGGGCGCACCTGGGCAACGCGGTGCGTCTGGCGGTGGGGCGGCTGGACCTGACCTGTGCCTGCCTGCTGGTGCTGGCCGCTCCTGCGGGGGTGTTCTGGCTGCTGCCGGTGGCCCGGACCGCAGCGGCCTGGTTCATGGTGATCCTGGGAGTGGCCTTCGCTGGCTACCTGATGGCCTTGCTGCAGCGCGGCGTCATGGCCCGGCTGCGGGGTGAGGCCGCCGCCTCCCGGTAGAGGAGCCCGAAGCAGGGTGCCGCGCAGGTGCTCGCGTGCAGGCCCTTAGACAGGCAGGTGCCCGGAACAGACGAGCGGGGCACCTGCGTGCCTGAGACGTATCAATCAGGCTGAGCAGCCAAGTGCTGGGACCCAGGGGCCCTGCCCGAGCCGCTGTGGCTGAGACAGGACGCCAGGGTGGTCACTTGCCGTCGTGGTCGTGCTCGTGCCCGGCCTCGCCCTCGTGAGTGTGCTCGTGCTCGGCCTCGCCCTCGTGCGTGTGGTCGTGCCCGGCCTCGGCGTCGATCACCACCATCTCGTTAGGCACCACGCCCAGGTCAAAGCTGGAGAGCACCTTGCCCTCAGAGATCTGCACGATGTGCAGCTTCTTGGCGGTCGGGTCGGTCACGTAGGCGAAGTCCCCCGCGGTCTTGACGTTGGGGCCCGGCTCCTGCCACTTGGCGTTCTCAGTCCACGGGGTTACCAGGTCCACCTGCTTGGTCACTGAGGCGCTCGCCAGGTCGATGATGTTCAGCCTGCCGTCGTTGGTCAGCACCACGCCCTCGCCGTTGGCGCCCCGCCCGAAGGAGCGGAACCAGTAGGCAGAGCCCAGGTCCACCGTGGTCGTGGTGGCGTCGGCGGTGTTGATGACCCCGACCTTGGTGGGGTGCTCCGGGTCGCCGCCCTCAACCGGCTTGACGGTCTTGTAGTCCGTGAGCACGTAGGGGGAGCCAGGGTGTCCGAACTGGTTGCCGGAGCGCTGGTACTCCTCCGGCACGGACACCTTGTGGAACTGTCCGTCGCGGTAGACCACTGAGCCGTTGGTGCAGCCGAAGGAGGCCACGTCCTGGCCCTGGGCGGTGGCCTCACCGTGCACGCCGGGGCAGTCGGTGGTCTCCGTGGCCACGCTGCCGTCCGCCTTGCGCTCCTGGATAGTGTGGCGCTCCTCCTCCGTGCCGGAGGTGACCAGGGTGCTGCCGTTGGCCAGCGGTACCGCCACTCCGTGGTGCGGGGCCGAGGTCTTGATCTCCGTGAGCTCCTCAGCACTGAGCTGGCCGTCCTCCAGGGCCTCGACGTCGAAGCTGGTCACGGTGCCGGTGCCGTCCGCGAACAGCGCCGTGCGGCCCGCGTTGGTGACGACGTGCCCGGCCTTGTCAGCGGCCACGGTGGAGCCGGTCAGCCTGGGGGTGGTCGTGTAGTAGTGGAAGTGGTCCCCGTGGGGCTGACGGATCAGGCCTAGGTCCAGGACCTCGAAGCCGGTGGCGGAGGTGACCAGGGCGTGCCGGCCGTCCCCGGCGGGGTTCAGCCGCAGGAAGCCCTCCTTCTTGAGGTCGGCCAGGGTCTTGCCGTCAGTGGTGTCCAGCACCAGGATCCCGCCCTCGTAGGCGATGGCGACGCGTGGGTCCAGGTCCTTGACCTCCACCGGTGCCTCAGCGGCGGTTGGGCTGGCGTCGTCTGCTGCCGTCGTCGGTTCGGCGCCGTCACTGCCTCCGGTCGCGTCGGCGGAGGGGGCGGCGCTGCCGCAGGCGGCCAGGGTCAGGGCCAGGGCCGCCGAAGCGGGTAGGACGAGAGCGTGGAAGATCCGGTGTGTTCTCATAAGTTTAACGATAATGGTAATCAGTTGCGCTGGCAATCCTTTGACACATCCAGGGTGCTTCCGGGAAACCTTCTCCCGGGCGGATACCTAGGGCTCACAGGAGCCGGGGCCTCCTTCCTCCGGTACGCTGAGGCTGGCGGAGAGAACGTCATGCCGCCAGAAGGAACAGGGGGCGCACATGCCAGCCGTCGTGGTCGTCGGAACCCAGTGGGGAGACGAGGGCAAAGGCAAGGCAACCGACCAGCTGGGTCAGGATGTCGACTACGTAGTCAAGTTCAACGGCGGCAACAACGCCGGGCACACCGTCGTCATCGACGGGGAGAAGTTCGCCTTCCACCTGCTGCCCGCAGGAGTGCTCACCCCCGGCGTCGTCCCCGTCATCGGCAATGGGGTGGTAGTGGACCTGGAGGTCCTGTTCTCCGAGATCGCGGAGATCGAGGCGCGTGGCAAGGACACCTCATCCCTGCGGATCAGCGCCAACGCCCACCTGATCCCCTCCTACAACCGGGTCCTGGACCGTACCACCGAGCGCTTCCTGGGCGCCCGCCAGCTGGGTACGACCGGCCGGGGCATCGGCCCCACCTACGCCGACAAGATGAACCGCGTAGGCATCCGCGTACAGGACCTGTTCGACGAGTCCATACTGCGCCAGAAGGTCCACGCCGCCCTGGGGCAGAAGAACAACCTGTTCCTCAAGGTCTTCAACCGGCCAGCCATTGACCCTGACGCGATCGCTGACGACCTGCTCAGCTACGCCGAGCGGATCAAGCCCCTGGTGATCGACTGCTCCCTGGTGCTCAACGAGGCCCTGGACGCAGGCAGGACCGTGCTCTTCGAGGCCGGGCAGGCCACCATGCTGGACATCGACCACGGCACCTACCCCTTCGTCACCTCCTCCAACCCCACCGCAGGCGGCGCCTGCACCGGCACCGGCGTCGGCCCCACCCGCATCGACGCCGTGGTGGGCGTGGCCAAGGCCTACACCACTCGCGTGGGCGAAGGCCCCTTCCCCACCGAGCTCCATGACGCCATGGGGGAGCGTCTGCGCCAGGAGGGAGGCGAGGTCGGGGTCACCACCGGGCGGCCCCGCCGCTGTGGCTGGCACGACGCCGTGGTAACCCGCTACGCCTGCCGCGTCAACGGGCTCACGGACCTGGTGCTGACCAAGCTGGACGTGCTTACCGGCCACCAGAGCATCCCGGTCTGCGTGGCCTACGACGTCGACGGCGAGCGCACCGAGGAGATGCCGCTGACCCAGACCGGCTTCCACCACGCCCGGCCCGTCTACGAGGAGATGCCCGGCTGGAGCGAGGACATTAGCGGGGTGCGCCGCTTCGCTGACCTGCCCCAGGCGGCGCAGGACTACGTGCTGCGCATTGAGGAGCTGGCCCGCACCCGTGTCAGCGCTATCGGTGTGGGGGCGGGGCGGGAGGCCACCATCACCCGCCACCGCCTCCTGGGCTGAGGTGAGGGTGTAGGAGGGGCGGAGGCCCGCACCCCCGAACCGTTCCAAGCAAGGGCTAGCGCCGTAGCCAGCCTGCAGAAGCAGGGGCTACGGCGCTAGCGCCTGTGAGGCTGGGCTGGTCAGTGGCCGTTAGCTGTTGTTGCTACCGGGCGCTTGTCCGCCCTGCGGCTGGCCGTACCCCGGCTGCTGGTAGGGCTGGCCCGCCACGGGGGGCTGCGGGGTGCCCCCTGGATGCTGGTAGGGCTGGCTGGGCTGCTGGTAGGGCTGGCCCGCTACCGGAGGCTGCTGAGCCATACCCGGCTGCTGGTAGGCCTGCGGCTGACCGTAGGGGGTGCCCGTGAGCGGCTGGCCAGCGCCGTATCCAGGCTGGGCCGGGAACTGCGTGCCCGGCTGGGGGAACGGCCCTGCGGGTGGGGTCTTCTTGCGCTTGGAGACCACCACGAGCACGATCACCAGGGCGGCGACGGCGATAAGTACGAATAGACCGATCAGTACCCAGAGCAGTACGTTGAAGGAGCCGTCACTGGCTTCCGCGCCGTACCCGCTCTCAGGAGGGTTGGTCCAGGTGGCCTTGTTTCCCTTGATGACGCCGCCGCCGCTCACCTTCTGCACCTTGCCGGGGAAGGTCACGGAGACTTTGATGTCGACGCTCATGGTGTCGTCGTCACCAAAGTTTGAGCCTGGGCCGGTCTCCTCCCGGAAGATGAACTTACCGTCCTCGTGCTTGAGGGTCATGCTTCCGCTGTTCAGCTCCTTCAAGGGAATGGCCTTGGCGCTGACCACGCAGGCGTTGCCGACGATCTCGACCTTTGCGTCGGTGACGCCGCTCGGGCTCGTCGATTTGATGTAGTCCTCCTCGCAGTAGAGGCTAGGAGCGTGCGCTGAGAACTCGGAGGATTAAGTCAGGTCGACGGTGTCGTTCTTGTGGACCACGAACTCCTCATGGATCGAGGCGGTGCCCATGATCTCCGCGGCGGCTTGGGGTGCGCTTCCCAGGGAGAGCCCCAGGGCCAGGGCAGGGAGTGTGGCAACTGCGGCGAGTCGCCGGATGGTGGAGCGGAAAGAGAACTTCATGTGGCGAGTGTAACGGTGGTGCACAGTTGCGTCCCGCGTGTGGCGCTCTAGGTGTCCCGGTGATTCAGGCCCGCGCGCCCCGGTGGCTCCGGCGTCCCCGGATAACGACGGCGCCCGTCACGAGCACGGCTGAGGCCAGCCCCACGGCGATCCAGTTCTTGAAGCGCTCCCAGAAGCTCAGCCCCGCACCTGCCTTCGCCAGACCGGCTGCCTGCACCCCGTCCGCCAGCACCTCCGGGTCGGTCCAGGTGACGGTGCGGCCGTCCACCAGCCCGCCCCCGCCGTCGATCACCGCCCCCGGGAAGGTGATCTGCAGGTGCGTGCTGACCAGCTGAGCCAGGGAGCCGGTGGGTGCCTGGGCCTCGCCGCCCGCCGGAGGGGCTGGCGGGGTGGCGGGCTGCCCGCCGTCAGGAGCGGCACCAGGGGCCGCGCCGGGCGTGCCGCCAGTGGTGGGGGCGGGGCTCGGGGCCGGAGCGGTCAGCGGCGGCAGGGCGACCTTGAACAGGTCACCCTCTCGCACCACCAGTGGCTGTCCCCCCTCTGTGCCCGGCGTGCCGTTGGTCGCCGAGACCTCCGCCACCGGCACACCCGTGACCGTCACCTCGCAGCCAGAGCCCTCCGAACCCGTCAAGGGCCGGGCTGAGACCTGCGCCCCGCTCGAGCCGGTAATGCCCAGGGCCTCCGGGCTGGAGTAGGGGGAGCAGGCCTGCACGGCGTCGAAGACGGTCCCGGTGGTGTCCCGCATCTCGATGACGGCGTCGAAGGTCCCGGAGGCCTTTATCTCCATGTCCATGCGCGCCGTGCAGCCTGACAGGGCTGCGGTGGTCGCCAGCAGGCCAGCCAGCAGTCGCAGACGGCCCGGGGTGCGGAGGAGGCGGGGGCTAGAGGCTGCGTCAAGGCGGAGGCTCATACCAGCACGCTACCTGGGGTGTGCGCAGGGACGGCAACGGCGGTAGGCGACGGCGGGCATGTGAGTAGGGCAACAACTGCCTACTGGGACCAAAGGGGAGTGCATCCAGGCGGCGAATGGGGGAGGATATAGGGCGACCGAACAAGATTCGTCACCGAAGACCCAAGAAAGGGACTCACATGACCGTGACCGAGAAGGACGTCCGCGCTGCCGCGCCGGCCAACGCTCCTGAGGACGTCATCGCCTTCGCCACCCGCATCGCGGAGCTCGGCAAGCCCGAGAACGTCTACTTCTGCGACGGCTCCGAGGCTGAGTGGGACCGCCTGACCTCCGAGATGGTCGAGTCGGGCATGTTCACCCGCCTCAACCCCGAGAAGCGCCCCAACTCCTTCCTCGCCCGCTCGCTGCCCAGCGACGTCGCCCGCGTGGAGTCCCGCACCTTCATCTGCTCCGAGAAGGAGGAGGACGCCGGACCGACCAACCACTGGTACGACCCGGCCGAGATGAAGAAGATCCTCAACGAGAAGTTCGACGGCGCCTACGCCGGGCGGACCATGTACGTGATCCCCTTCTCCATGGGTCCCCTGGGCGGCCCGATCTCCCAGCTGGGCATCGAGATCACCGACTCCCCCTACGTCGTGGTCAACATGCGCATCATGTCCCGCATGGGCTCCGCGGCCATGGACCTGATCAACGAGGGCAAGCCGTGGGTGCCTGCCGTCCACTCCGTGGGCGCGCCGCTGGCCCCCGGCCAGAAGGACACCACCTGGCCCTGCAACGAGGAGAAGTACATCACGCACTTCCCCGAGACCAACGAGATCTGGTCCTACGGCTCCGGCTACGGCGGCAACGCGCTGCTGGGCAAGAAGTGCTTCGCCCTGCGCATCGCCTCCACCATGGCCAAGCGTGACGGCTGGATGGCTGAGCACATGCTCATCCTGCGCCTGACCGACGAGAAGTCCGGCAAGCAGTACCACGTCACCGCTGCCTTCCCCTCGGCCTGCGGCAAGACCAACCTGGCCATGCTCCAGCCGACCATCCCCGGCTACAAGGTCGAGACCATCGGTGACGACATCGCCTGGATGCGCCCCGGCCCCGACGGCACCCTGCGCGCCATCAACCCCGAGGCTGGTTTCTTCGGCGTTGCCCCCGGCACCTCCTACGACACCAACCCCATGGCCATGGACACCATGAAGGCCAACACCATCTTCACCAACGTCGCCCTGACCGACGACGGTGACGTGTGGTGGGAGGGTATCGACGCCCCGCTGCCCGAGCACCTGATCGACTGGCAGGGCAACGACTACACCCCCGCCGACGCCGAGGCTGGCAAGAAGGCCGCGCACCCCAACTCGCGCTTCACCACCCCCGCCTCGCAGTGCCCGATCATCTGCCCCGACTGGGAGGCTCCTGAGGGTGTGGCCATCGACGCCATCCTCTTCGGTGGCCGCCGCGCCTCCAACGTGCCGCTGGTCGCCGAGCAGTACGAGGCCGCCCACGGTGTGTTCATCGGCGCCTCCGTGGCCTCCGAGGTCACTGCCGCCGCCACCGACGTCAAGGCTGGCTCCCTGCGCCACGACCCCTTCGCCATGCTGCCCTTCTGCGGCTACCACATGGCCGACTACTGGGGCCACTGGCTGGAGATGCAGGAGAAGCTGGGCGACAAGTTCCCCAAGGTCTTCCAGGTCAACTGGTTCCGCAAGGACGAGAACGGCAAGTTCATGTGGCCCGGCTACGGCGAGAACTCCCGTGTGCTGGACTGGATCGTGCGCCGTACCGCTGGCCAGGTCGAGGCCATCGACGGTGTGACCGGCCGCTACCCCAAGCTCGAGGACTTCAACCTGGAGGGCCTGGACGTCGACGAGGCCACCTGGGCCAAGCTCTTCGAGATCGACCCCGAGGCCTGGGCCGCGGAGATGGACGACACCGAGGAGTACTTCACCAAGTTCGGTGACAAGCTGCCCAAGCAGATCACCGAGCAGCTGGCCAAGTTCCGCGAGCGCATCGCCGCCGCCAAGGCCTGAGCCTTAGCAGCGGGTGGCCCCCGGCCGGTTCGTCCGGCCGGGGGCTGCCTGTGTCTTGAGGGCGGTCCGCGTCCGGGGGCGGCAGCGGCTGCTGGTGCGGCGCAGGCTGTGCAGCGCCCCGACTGAGCCGGGCCTTGCAGCAGCTACGCCACTTGGAGGCTGGAGACCGGCTCGGCGTGCGGGGCCGCGCAGTGGCACGGACGGCCTGCGGTCTCTACCCCCGTGCTGTACACGCTGCTGGCTGTCTGCACCAGTCCGGCTTACGGCGGCCTGGCTCCGCCTGCCCCAGCCTGCGGCGGCCTGACCGACCCTCAGGGGCATGGTGGTCCGCTGCTGGTATCCACAGGGCCGTTTGCGGGGGTAGCTCGCTGTGGTCTCGCTTGTGGAGAACTCTATTGACCGCCATGTAAATATGGCCGGATCGAGTCCGAAGTGATACAGGCTGAGGGGGCCCGTACCCCCGGGGGCCGGGACTGCCGCGGACCTGGTTTTCGGGCGCAACCGTCTGGCCGCCATCCAGGCAAGCGGATGCTTTAGGTTGGGATTTCAGCAAATTTCCATGATTCACGAGGGATGTGTTAATGCGCGGCCGCAGCCTCGTGACGAGGGATGGTGGCATCGATCAAGCCTGTGAGCGGGCTCTGCGGGCTGTTCCCACAGCCTGAGTGGCGTCATCGCGTAAGTCTCCACACCTGTGCACAAGGCTGTGGATACGGTCTGTGGATAACTAGTGTCACAGGCTGCACGCAGCCCCAGCCGTACCTGGGCCAAGAAAGAGACCGCTCCGCAACCCACAGGGCTACGAAACGGTCTCATGACGGTATCGACGACTGCTGGTCGCGTCGCCAGTCAGAAGCAGCTACTCAAGCAGGCCGCTGAGCGCCTCCAGCAGCGCCAGCAGGTGCCGGTCCGGCAGGAAGTCGCGGCGCACCGCCTCGTGCGCCGCCAGCCCCAGCTCGCGGGCCCGCTCCGGCAGTCCCAGCACGTCAGCCACGGCCTGGCCCCACTCGTCGACGTCGTCAGGACTTACCAGCACCCCCGTGACTCCGTCCTCGATCTGGTCCTGGATGCCACCGACCGCCGAGGCCACCACCGGCAGCTTCTTCCACATGGCCTCAGCCACCGTAAGCCCGAAAGCCTCCACCAGGGAACGCTGCGTCACCACGTCACTGACGCGCTGGATCGCGTTAACCACCGTGGCATTCACCTCCCGGTCCCGCACCGGGATACCGAACACGTGGATCCGGGAAGCCGCGTGCGGAGGCAGCGTGGAGACCCGCTCCACGATCTCGGAGAGCGCCGCCTGGGCCGCAGGCTCCTTCTCCGGGTCGGGGGCCGGCCCCACCAGCAGCAGGTGGGCGTTGGCAGGAAAGCGCTCCACCTGCGCCGCGAAGGCCTCCACCAGCTCCAGCCCGCCCTTGAGCCGGTCCCAACGCTGGACCTGTGTGATCGTGCGCGCCCCCTCCGGGACCTTCCCGCCGACAATCACCAGCTCGCTCTCCTCCAGGCTGCGGAAGGCGTCCGTGCGCCCGTCCTCCCGTAGCAGCGGCACCGCCTCAAAAGGAGGCCTGCCCGCGAACAGCCCCGCCAGGCGCACCACGGTCCACGACTCGTCCAGGTCCAGCACCCGGTTCTTGGGACTCTCCGGGTTGATCGACGGGGCGATGAAAGCCGCCTGCTCAGGGTCCACGAAAGCCGGCAGGTAGGAGGGGCGCGATACCACCACCAGGTCCACGTCCTCCAGGTAGCGGTCCAGGAAGGCGCAGGCGAGGTGGGCCACCTCAGTGGGAGAGTCCGTGCCCAGGTGGCAGCGCCACACGACCGTGGCCCCCGCCTGCTTGAAGGCCTTGGCCAGGCCCGCCGTGGGCGGGTCCTCCAGGATCACGACGTCGCCCTCACGCACGTCATCCATGACGTTCTCCGCGTTGGAGGCCAGCACGTGCTCGTAGATGTCACGCTGCTTGTCCCCCAGCTTGCCGCCGTCACCCTGCTGCCCGTGGACATGGGCGTGCAGGCGCTCGGCGATGTCCCGGAACTCCGCCGGGGCGTCCAGCGTCAGCCACCGGGCGTCCAGGCCCAGGCCGCGAGTCAGGCCCACCAGCGGGGCCACGGTCTCCGCCACGCCCGAGCTGGCCGCGGCGGTCGGAGTCACCACCCAGATCGTGCGTCCGTCCAGGAGGCCGTGCGCGGCGGACACGCCTCCACGCAGGCGCCGGACGGCCACCTCATCCAGGTGGCTCTCCAGGTCCGAAAGGGGCAGCGGGGCGACGTCGATGGTTCTCATACAACGATCCTGCCCTGAAAAGCTGTGACATGGGGCACTTTGGGAGGCTCGTGTCGCTGTTTCGGCCCGCAGGACCCGCAGAACTTGGGGTCGGAGCACGTATGGGGACCAGTTCCCTTTGTGTTGTCTCTATACTCACTGGAGGATAGTCCTGCTCATAGGGGCTCGCGTGCTCGAGCCCCGGCCAGCATCCCCTCACCCCCTAAGCACCTATATAGGAGACAGACCCATGAGCTACGACCCCTACGGACAGCCCAGCCAGCAGCCCGCCCCCTACCAGCAGGCCGGCTACGCAGCCAGCCCCTACGCCGCTGGGGTGGCCCCCAAGTCCAAGGGCACCGCCGCCCTGCTCGCCTTCTTCCTGGGGGGCTTCGGGGTGCACAACTTCTACCTGGGCCAGAAGGGCCGGGGCATCGGGCACATCGTCCTGGCCGCGTTAGGCATCCTGGTCATCATGATCGCCGTGATCTCGGGCCTGTCCTCCGTGGACAGCACCACTGCCCAGATCTCTGAGGAGGCGGCCGCCGGAGTGGGTGCGGGGGTGCTGTTCGGCTACTTGCTGCTGATCGCCAACGGCATCTGGGCCTTCGTCGAGCTCATCATGATCCTGGTGTCCAAGGACCCCAACCTTCGCTGAGGGCCATGTAACCCCCTGATCCGGCCGGTGCCGCCAAGACGGCGCCGGCCGGTTCCTTTTACCCAGGTGCTTAAGGCGGTCGGCCCGGCTACCACCAGGCCGCCGGTGCGGCCTCATGAACTCAGGCGAACAGGGGTAGCAGGTCGGTCAGGCTCGCGACCACCAGCGCGCCCGGGGCGTCTTCGGGAAGCGTGATGCTGGTGCCAGGCCGCACCAGCAGGGCGGCGGCCAGGCTGGCGGCGCGGGCGGCGGCGACGTCGATCAGCCGGTCGCCCACGCACAGGACCTCCTCGGGCAGCAGCTGGTGGCGCTCAAGCAGCAGCAGGTTCATGGCGGGGCTGGGTTTGCGGGCCAGGCCGTCGGGGGCGCACACCAGGTCGTCGACCTGCAGGCCTAGGGCCTCCAGGAGGTGCGTGGCGCTGGTGCGGTCCCGGTGCGTGGCCACCAGGTTCAGGCCGCCGTGTTCGCTGACGCGGGCCATGACCTCACGGGCGCCCTCCATGACCGGGGCGGGGTGGTGGCGCCAGCGGCGCTTGAGGGTCTCATAGGCCTCCGTGAGCCGCTGCTCGGGCAGGTGGTGGCGGGCGGCCAAGGTGGTGGTGGCCTCAGCGATCGAGCGGCGGGTCAGGGCGGTGACCTCGCGCAGGTGGGCGGGGGAGGTGTCGCCGAAGGCCGCCTGGCACAGGGCGCGGTCCACCTCCGGGTAGGTGTCGATCAGGGTGCCGCCCATGTCCCAGATGATGTGGTGCATGAAGCAATTCTCCCCGGAGGAGGCCGGTGGCGCTGCGGCTCGGTGGGACTGGTTGCGGGGGCCGCAGCCGGTGGCGTCCGAGCGGTAGTGGGTTCATGGTGGGGTGGGGGCTGTGGGGCAGGTCTCCGTGGGGCTGCTAGGTGCGTGGTGCGGTGGTGCGCTGGTGGTGGGGCTGGGGCGGGCGGCGTCGGCGTCGAACACTGGGCGGTGAGGCGTGGGGCTGGCTGCCGCCGTGAGGGTCCTGGGACAGTTACCCACAGGAACTTAGGGCCACCTTACCGGTCTCGTGAGCCATATGTCCCGGTCTCGCGGTACCGATGTCCCGGTCTCGCGAAATCGCCAGGGGCGTAGGGGCGGGGCTTTCCGCGGGTGTCGCTGGCGGCCTGATGTCATGATGAGCGGCATGACCACAGTAACCGCAGCTGACGAGTCCACCTGGGGGCAGGCCCGCTGGCCCCTGGGGGCCCACCCTGACCCTGCAGGCACCACCTTCGCCGTCTACGCCCCCGCCGCCACCCGCCTCCAGCTGGAGATCTACCCCGAGTCCCTGGGAGCCAGCGCCACCGCCACCTTCCTGCCCGCCCGGGGCGAGGACGGCGTGTGGCGCGCCCGCATCGCCGGAGCCACCGCCGGCACCCTCTTCGGCTACCGCGCCTGGGGCCCCAACTGGCCCTACGAGGAGGGCTGGACCCCCGGCTCCGCCGTCGGCTTCCACGCCGACCTGGACGAGCAGGGCAACCGCTTCAACCCCAACAAGGTCCTCTTTGACCCCTACGGCCGCGAGGTCACCCACAACGTCTACACCGACGCCCTGGCTGGGCTGGGCGTCAACGACGGCGTGCTCGGCACCGGCGGGGACCTGGTGGACGGCGTCCCGCGTCGCCAGATCGACACCGCCCCCTACGCGCCCAAGAGCGTCGTCATCGACGACCACACGCCTGTGTCCCCCAAGCCCGCCCTGCCCGCCGAGCGGGCCGTGATCTACGAGGCCTCCGTCAAGCAGCTCACCGGGCACCCCTCCGCCGCCCGCCTGGCGGACCTGCTCTCCGGGCAGTCCGGCTTCGAGGACCTGGTCAACATCCCCGCCGAGTACCAGGGCACCTACAAGGGGGCCGCCCTGCTGGCCCCCTACCTCAAGGCGATCGGCGTGACCACGGTGGAGCTGCTGCCCGTCCACGAGACCAACAGCTCCGAGTCCTGCCAGCCCGGCAAGACCAACTCCTGGGGCTACATGACGCTGTCGTTCTTCGCCCCCAACCGCCAGTACTCCTCCGACAAGTCCTGGGGCGGTCCCACCCGCGAGTTCAAGGAGATGGTCTCGACCTTCCACGAGGCCGGCCTGGAGGTCTACCTGGACGTCGTCTACAACCACACCGCCGAGGGCGGCAACTGGGGCGGGGACGTCAACACCACCGGATTCACCAGCCTGGGCGGCTTCGCCACCGCCGAGTACTACCAGATGACCGCCTCCAAGATCATGGTGGACGGCGCCACCGGCACCTCCAACCAGCTGAGCTACTCCTCGCCCGTGGCCCGCCAGCTGGTGCTGGACTCCCTGACCTACTGGTGCCGGGACATGGGGGTGGACGGCTTCCGCTTCGACCTGGCCACCGTGCTGGGCCGCCAGCCCGCCGAGGCTCACCCGGAGGACTGGAACGCCCAGCGCCGCTTCTTCTCCGACCACCCCCTGCTCACCGATATCGCCGCCCTGGCCGAGGCCGAGGACATCGAGGTGGTCGCTGAGGCCTGGGACCTGTGGGGCTACGAGGTCGGCAACTTCCCGCGCGGCTGGGGCGAGTGGAACGGCCGCTACCGGGACGCCGTGCGCCGCTTCACCAAGGGCGACGGCAACACCATCGACTTCCTGGACATGCTCAACGGCGACTACCACCACTTCGCCGACAACGGCGGCCCCCAGAAGTCCGTGAACTTCGTGGACGCCCACGACGGCTTCAACCTGGCCGACCTGGTCAGCTACCAGCACAAGCACAACGACCAGCCCCACCCCTTCGGCCCCTCCGACGGCGGCAGCGACAACAACCTGTCCTGGGACTCCGGCGGCGACCAGTCCCTGCGCCGCACCCGCCTGCGCAACCTGTGGACCATCCTCATGTTCTCGCGCGGCGTGCCCATGGTGGTGGCCGGTGACGAGCTGGGCCGCACCCAGAACGGCAACAACAACCCCTGGGCCCTGGACACCGTGGCCATGCGCAACAACTACGACATGGCCGCCACCAACGCCCCCCAGCGGGTGGCCGTGGCCCCGGGCCTGGAGGCCAGCTACCACGACAACCTGGGGGAGTTCCCCTCCCCGGACCCCCAGGTCAACCCCCTGCTGCGCTTCGCCAGCTTCCTGATGCACCTGCGCAACGAGCACCAGGCCCTGCACCAGGCCGCCTGGGGCGACATGGTGGCCGCCAACCACGACGTCTCCTACCTGTTCCACACCCCCGGCCGGGACGGCTTCCCGACGGAGGGCGACCGGGCGCTGGCGGCGCACATCGACGCCCCCGGGGAGTCCTTCTGGATGATGGTCAACATGACCGGTCAGCAGATCGGCTTCCAGGTGCCGGAGCCGCACGCCGGCCGCCAGTGGCGGCGCCTGGTGGACACCTCCGCCCAGGCGGAGGCCGCAGGCAGCTTCTGGCCGGTCGGCCAGGGCGAGGTCGTAGGCGGCGGGGCCACGGTCGAGCCCTGGTCCATCACCGTCTGGCACGAGCACCCCACCGGGGCCTGAGCCCCGACGACGGCGCGGCGCCCAGTGGCTGCGAAAGGCCCTGGGCGCCGCGCCGTCGTCTGCTGCATGGGTGGATATACGCAAGAACTGTGGCGTGTGTCTGGGACTTGTGCAGGAGAACGCAGGGGCGCACCTGCCATAGGATGCCGACTGCCCCTTGCCCCTAAAGAAGGCCTATCGTGACCACCGCCCCCACCAGCCAGCTGGCTGTCGACTCCCCGCAGGCCCCGGTGAACCCGGAGGGCCCCCAGCCCTCCAAGCCGACGCGCAGCCATGCCGCCCTGGGCTGGGCGGTGCACTTCTTCACCATGTCCGGGCTGGTCTGGGCCAGCCTGGCGATGCTCGCCCTGTTCCACGGCTCCCTGAAGATGATGTGGCTGTGGCTGGCGGTCGCCCTGATCGTGGACGGGGTGGACGGCACCCTGGCCCGGCGGGTGCGCATCAAGGAGGCGGTGCCGTGGTTCGACGGCTCGGTGACCGACATCATCATCGACTACCTGACCTGGACCTTCATCCCCGTGGCCTTCATGTACCTGCACCTGCCGCTGGGGCCCAGGCCGCTGGCCGGGGTGCTGGCGGTGGTGGCCCTGGTCTCCTCCCTGTTCTGCTACGCCAACGAGGGGGAGAAGTCCGCTGACAACTACTTCGTGGGCTTCCCGGCCGCCTGGAACGTGGCGGCGGTGATGATGTGGGTGCTCCAGTCCTCTGCCACGGTGAACGTGCTGGTGACGGTCGTCCTGGCGGTGCTGACCCTGGTGCCCACGCACTACCCCCACCCGCTGCGTGTGGTCAAGCGCCGCAGCCTGCTGATCTGCCTGGTGCTGGCCTGGCTGGCGGGCACCATCTGGATGGTCACCGTCTACCCGGCGCAGCCGCTGGGGGCGCTGGCGCTGATGGCGGCCTGCGGGGGCTGGTTCCTGGTGATCGGGGTGCTGCGCACCCTGCAGGGCCGTCCCGACGACGTCGCCCGCGCCACCGAGGGCTGAGGCCCGCTGGCGCCTGCGGGCACTGGGTGCCTGGGGCGGAGCCGCGGGCGGAACCCAGAGGCCGTGAGCCGCAGGCGGTGAGCAGGCGGGGAGTGCTCGCGGGCTGCTGCCCTGGGGCTACCGCTCCTTGAGTAAGCCGGTCCTCAGCGGGGCGCACGCAGGGCCTGGGTGACCACCGAGTCCCGCAGCCAGCGCACCCCCTCCAGGGCCGCCGCCCCCAGGATCATGGTGATGACGGCAGCCACCACACCCTTGGGGTAGCCCTCGCCCTGGGTCCAGAAGTAGACGTAGGGCGCCATGAAGGACACCACGGTGGTCACCAGGCCCAGCAGGCGGGTGCGCAGGCGGCGACCCGCCACCATGGCCAGGATCCCCCAGGTGTAGGGGATGGCGGTGAGCAGGTCTATGGTCCACAGCACCCAGACGTGCCCGGTGAAGCCGGGCACGAAAGCCACCGGCAGGGCCCGCAGCGAGGAGTACGCGAAGACCGCCACGTAGGCCAGGAACACGGGGTTGGCCATGGCCCGGCGGGCCACGGTGCGTTCGATGAAGGCCACCTGGGCCCGGCGCATGGCGGCCAGGGTGCGCCGCGAGCAGCGCATGGTGTCGGTGCCCTCCAGGCACTGGCGCAGGAATGATGGGCCCGCCTCGCCCCGGTCGGAGAGGGAGACCACCAGGTCGGCAGGGTGGATGCCGACTACCACCTGGTCGGCGGCGTCCGCAGGACCTACCACGTGGACCAGATCCTCACCGAGCACCTGGCCCAGGTGGGGCACGTCGGCGGCGGGGAGCTGGGCCAGCCACAGGCGGGTGCGCTGCTCCACGGCGTGGTCCAGGGCGTTGCCCAGCTTCCAGCCCAGGACGTCGGGACGCAGCAGGGAGTCAGGGTCGGCGTGGGCCAGCTCGGCCAGCTCCGGGCGCTCCACGACGTCGCTACCAGCCCCCAGGTCACCGACCCGGCCAGCGCCGCTGGCGGTGAGCAGGGCCTGCGGGTCCAGGAGCCGGCGCTGTACCAGCGGCACGGAGAGCAGGGAGCGCCAGGCCAGGAACCGGCCCAGGGGGCCGAGGGGACGGGGAGCGGACGGGGTCATAGGGGCAGCCTGGCAGAAGCGGGGCCCGTCTGTCGCCTCGGCTCCCCGGGAGGCTGCGCCTTTGCGCGCTGCACGGTCTGGAAGCAGGCGCGCTCCGGCCGTGAGTGGTCTGTGGCACGGCAGCGCCGTCGGAGTGGACGAGGCTCAGCGGGCCCGGGTGGTCGCGGCTAAGGAACACTTGACCCAGGCCAGGGACAGGGGCTGGCCCACGCGTGGCGCAATAGCTGCACTTGCTGCTGAGGCGGTCGAGGACCGGAGGCAGCGTTGCGCTACCCGGCGCCTCACCCTCCTGGGCCGTACCGCCTTCCCACACTCGACCGCCAAGCGAGATGTTTCTTCTCAGTTTCCGGCTCAGTGGGAGACTGTCAGCAGCGTCCAGGGTCGGCGTGGCCCGCTGCGGCTTCGCCGTCGCCCTGACACCCCCCACCGGTAGGCAGTAGGAGTCCAAGCATGCAGGAGCGTATCGAGAAGGTCTATGAGCAGGTTGTCCAGCGCAACCGCGGTGAGGCCGAGTTCCACCAGGCGGTTCGTGAGGTCCTGGAGTCGCTCGACCCCGTAGTCTCCAAGCACCCCGAGTACCTGGACGCCGCCCTCCTGGAGCGGATCGTGGAGCCGGAGCGCCAGGTGATCTTCCGGGTGCCCTGGACCGACGACGCCGGGCAGGTGCACGTACAACGGGGCTTCCGCATCCAGTTCAACTCGGCCCTGGGCCCCTACAAGGGCGGCCTGCGCTTCCACCCCAGCGTGAACGCCGGGATCATCAAGTTCCTGGGCTTTGAGCAGATCTTCAAGAACGCCCTGACCAACCAGCGCATCGGCGGCGGCAAGGGCGGCTCCGACTTCGACCCGCACGGCCGCTCCGACGCCGAGGTCATGCGCTTCTGCCAGTCCTTCATGACTGAGCTGTTCCGCCACATCGGCCCCAGCACCGACGTGCCCGCCGGGGACATCGGCGTGGGCGGGCGTGAGATCGGCTACCTGTTCGGGCAGTACAAGCGCCTGCAGAACTCCTACGACGCGGGCGTGCTCACCGGCAAGGGCCTGGCCTGGGGCGGCTCCCTGGTGCGCACCGAGGCCACCGGCTACGGCACCGTGCTGTTCGCCCAGTCCATGCTCGCCACCAAGGGAGACTCTCTGGAGGGCAAGAGGGTCGCCGTCTCCGGGGCGGGCAACGTGGCGATCTACGCCATTGAGAAGGCTCAGCAGCTGGGCGCCCAGCCCATCACCTTCTCCGACTCCTCCGGCTACGTCGTGGACGAGGCCGGGGTGGACCTGGAGCTGCTCAAGCAGGTCAAGGAGGTGGAGCGCGGCCGCGTGGCCGACTACGTCGCCCGCCGTCCCGGTGCCCGCCTGGTGACCGGCGGCTCGGTGTGGGACGTGCCCGTGGACGTGGCCCTGCCCTGCGCCACCCAGAACGAGCTCAACGGAGACCAGGCCGCCACCCTCCTGCGCGGTGGCTGCGGCGTGGTCGCGGAGGGAGCCAACATGCCCTCCACCCCAGAGGCTATCGAGGCATTCCAGGCCGCAGGCATCCTCTACGCCCCCGGCAAGGCCTCCAACGCCGGAGGGGTGGCCACCTCCGCCCTGGAGATGGAGCAGAACTCCAGCCGCACCCACTGGGACTTCAGCAAGGCCGAGGACAAGCTCACCCGGATCATGGCGGGCATCCACGACTCCTGCGTGGCCGCCGCCGAGGAGTACGGCAAGCCCGGTGACTACGTGCTGGGTGCCAACGCCGCAGGCTTCACCCGGGTGGCCGACGTGATGCTCGCCCACGGCGTCGTCTGAGTCGGGACCCTACCGGCACCGGCGGCCCGCCGCCGACGCCGCCCGCCACGCCCGCCCGGCACCCCCAAGGGGGTGCCGGGCGGCGCCGTCTCCCGCAGCACCCCTCCGCCCGGAGGCTGCCAGATACGGGCAGAACCGGAGTGAAGGCCTTATCCTTGAAAGACTCTCCCCAGCCGCCCAATGAAGGACTCCCATGCGTCTGCCCTCGTTCTCCAAGACACTGGGCCTCTCAGCAGCCTTTGCCCTGGCCCTGCTCGGCACTACCACGGCCGCCCCCGCCCAGGCGGACCCCGGCGGCTCCACCACCATCAACCTGGTGGGCATCACCGACCTGCACGGGCACATCGCCCGCGTCACCGACTCCAAGACCGGTGCCGTCAAGGAGCCCGGCGCCGTCACCATGGCCTGCGAGATCGCCAAGGCCCGCGCCGCCGACCCGGACACTCTGCTGGTCTCCAACGGCGACAACGTGGGTGGCTCCGCCTACATCTCCTCGATCCTCAAGGACCAGCCCACCATCGACGTCCTCAACGCCATGGGCCTGGACGTCACCAGCGCCGGGAACCACGAGTTCGACCAGGGGATCGACGACCTGGGCGGCCGCCTGGTCAAGGAGCTCCAGGCCCCGATCCTGTCCGCCAACGTCACCGGCAACGCCGGCCTGGACGCAGAGGGCGACCGGGGCGTGTTCGTCAAGGACGTCAAGGGCCTCAAGGTCGGGTTCATCGGCGTGGTCACCGACGAGCTGCCCAGCCTCGTGTCCAGGTCCGCCCTCAAGGGCCTGCGTATAACCGGGGCCCTGGAGGCCGCCAACGCCCGCGCCACCGAGCTCAAGGACGGCAACCCCGCCAACGGTGAGGCCGACGTCGTCGTGGTCCTGGCCCACGAGGACGCCGACGTGATCGGCCCCCAGTTCAACGGCTCCGTGGACGCCGTCGTCGGTGGGCACACCCACGTGCCCTACGAGGCCACCGTCACCGGCAAGGACGGCAACCAGATCGCCGTGATCCAGCCCGACCACTACGGCCTCAAGCTGGGGCAGGTCTCCCTGAGCTACGACCCCGCCACCAGGAAGGTCACCCCCCTGGTGGTCAAGAACCTGGACCTGTCCACCTCCACCTGCAACACCGACGCCTACGGCGTCGAGGCCCTGGTGAGCAAGGCCGCCAAGGACTCCGAGGCCGCAGGCGCCCAGGTCCTGGCCCAGCTCGGCACCGACTTCCTGCGCGGCACCAACGACGGCACGGACAGCGGCGCCAACCGCTCCACCGAGTCCACCGCCTCCAACGTGATCGCCGACTCCTTCCAGGCCTGGCTGGCCCAGGACATCAAGCCTGCGGGCAAGCACCACGTCGGCCTCATGAACCCCGGCGGCGTGCGCGGCGACTACCTCAAGGGTGAGCTCACCGAGGGCGAGGCCTACACCGTCCAGCCCTTTGGCAACGAGATGGCCTACGCCACCATCACCGGGGCCCAGCTCAAGCAGGTCCTGCGCGAGCAGTGGCAGCCCACCACCTCCCGCGCCGGGCTGACCCTGGGCGTGTCCAGCAACGTGCGCGTGTACGCCAACCTGGACGCCTCCGAGGAGCTAAACGGGTACTACCAGCAGATCAGCAGCGGGACCAAGACCGCTGCGGAGCTGGCCAGCGCCATCGACGCCGCCCGCGCGCGGGTGATCGAGGCGGTGTACGTGGACGGTGCTCCGCTTGCTGACGAGGCCTCCGTGGTGGTGGCCTCCAACACCTTCCTGCTGGCCGGTGGCGACAGCTTCAACACCCTGGGCACCGCCACCATGATCAACACCGGCATCCTGGACCGCACGGTCACCGCCAAGTACCTCAAGGCGGTTGAGCCCGCCCAGGCCAGCCTGGTCAAGCGCCAGATGGCGGTGGACATCGACACCGACGTCCAGGCCGGGACCACCACCCTGCGCCTGGCCGGTCTGAGCTTCACCGCCGCCAGCGAGCAGGCTCAGCCTGGGCAGGTGGTGCAGGTGCTGCTGACTGCCAAGAAGGCTGACGGCTCAGCTGTGGAGGTGGCGCAGGCACCGGTGGACCTGAGCCTCACCCCGGGCCTGCCCGACACCGGGCGCGCCAGCATCACCTTCTCCCTGCCCGAGGGGCTGGCCACCGAGTCCTGCACCCTGACCGACGTCAGCACCGGCAAGCCGGTAGACACCACCTGCGCCCAGGTAGCGATCAACCTGGTGGACCGGGGCCAGCAGCGCACCGAGCTGGACCTCTACGCGCAGATTCAGGCCCAGCCTGCTAGCGGCTCCACCACGCCAGGCGGCTCCGCTGCCCCCGGCGGTAGCGGCCAGCCGCAGGCCGGGGGGCAGCCTGGGAACAAGCCCCAGCCGCCGGGGGTGACCCTGCCGACGGCGGTGCCCACCAACGGGCCCGTGGTCCAGGGGCCCAACGGCCAGCCGGGCAAGCTCGCGCGCACCGGTGTGTCCGCGGGCCTGGGGCTGGCCTGCGTGGGCCTGCTGGGTGTGGGAGCGCTGCTGCTGGCACGCCGACGCGCCCGTAGCTGAACTTGGGGCGGGGGCTGGTGCGGGCCCGCAGGCTATGGTCAGGCCATGCCTGCTCGACGTCGTATCGACCCCGCCCAGGGCGCCCAGGCCGTGCGCTCCTGGGCCGCCGTCAACCCACCGGACGCAGGCCGCCAAGCCGCCACCGGCCCCGCCGTCGCCAGCCCACAGGCATCCACCGCCGTGGGCCGGAGCACCACCGCCACCGCGGTGCGCTTCACCCTGGAGGAGCTAGCGGCCTGCGCGCCGGGCCGCTCCGTCGAGGTGCGCGTGCCGCCCTACGGGGTGACCCAGGTGGTCGCAGGCACGGTCCACCGGCGCGGCACCCCGCCGTCGGTGGTGGAGACCGACGCCGACACCTGGCTGGCCCTGGCCACCGGGAGACTGACCTGGCAGGAGGCCCTGGACTCAGCCGCCCTAAGGGCCTCGGGGGAGCGCTGCGACCTGTCCGCCTACCTGCCCCTGCTACGCGCCTAGGGCACCAGTCCGGTCCTGTAGCGGATCAGGGCACGCACACGGCGAGGACACCGCCTCAGCACACGTGAACCCGTCCCGTGGCGGCTCAGGGCACGCCAGTCCCCTCCCGCCACCTGCCTGGCGCCCGCCGCCCCCTCCTGCCCGGGAACGACGCCCAGGTGGTACCCAGGCAGCGCCCTCAGGCCCGCGCCTAGCGCCCACAGGCCCCCGCCTCCGCTATTTTCGGGCCATGACCCGTTTGCGTATGCCCCGCTTCACGGCCCCACCCGCTGAAGTCACCGCCGCCCTGGACGCCCTGCGCCAACGCTACGAGGTGCCCCAGGGATTCTCGGCCGCCGCCCAGACCGAGGCCCAGGAGGCCGTGCGCAGCTGGCAGGCCGACGGCGCCGCCCGCTTCCTGGACGCCGGGGCCCGTGACGCCCGCGACCTGCCGCTGGTCACCATCGACCCACCCGGCTCCCGGGACCTGGACCAGGCCCTCCTGATCGAGCGCTTCAACGGCGCCCCCGCCCCGGCGGCCCCGAAGGCCCAGGCAGCCACCGACCCACGCCCCGGTGCCCGCCCGCTGCCCGTCGGCACCACCTACCGGGTCAGCTACGCCATCGCCTCCCTGGGTACCTTTGTTAGCCCCGGCGGCGCCCTGGACGCCGAGCTGCACATCCGCGGCGAGACCATCTACACCCCCGACCGGTCCACCGCCCTGCACCCGGAGGTGCTGTCCCACGGCGCCGCCTCCCTGCTGCCCGACCAGGACACCCCCGCCTGCCTGTGGACCATAGACCTCGACGCCGACGGCGCCGTCCTGTCCGCCCACGTGGAACGCGCCCTGGTCCGCTCCCGGGTCCGCCTGGACTACCAGCAGGTGCAGGACGCGATCGACGGCGTCGCCCCGCTGCCCCCGGCGGCACCCGCCGACCTGCCCCGCCTGCTGGAGGCCGTCGGACAGGCCCGCCAGGCCCAGGAGGCCGCCCGGGGCGGCATCTCCCTGCGCCTGCCCGAGCAGGACGTGGAGGAGGTCCCCGAGGCCCCCGGCGCCCCCAGCGGCTACCGCCTGGTGTTCCGGGCCACCCGGCCCGCCGAGGAGTACAACGCCCAGGTCTCGCTGCTCACGGGCGTGTGCGCCGCCCAGATGATGCTGCAGGCCGGGGTCGGGGTGCTGCGCACCATGCCGCCCGCCCCCGAGCCCGCGATCCAGCGCCTGCGGTACGTGGCCCGGGGGCTGCGCATCAGCTGGCCCCGGGAGACGAGCTACCCCCAGCTGCTGCGTACCCTCAGCTCCAGCGTCCCCACCCAGGCCGCCTTCATGGACCAGGCGGCCGGGCTGTTCCGGGGCGCCGGGTACACGGTCTTCGGGCCGGAGGGGCTGCCGTTGCCCCAGGGAGACCTGGCCGCGCACGCCGCAGTGGCCGCCCCCTACGCCCACGTGACCGCACCCCTGCGCCGTCTGGTGGACCGCTACGGCCTGGAGATCTGCCTGGCCGTCTGCGCGGGCCAGGCGGTGCCCGAATGGGTGCTGGCCGCCCTGCCCACCCTGCCAGCCACCATGGCCACCACCGGCAGGCGGGCCAACGCGGTGGAGCGCGGGGCGCTGGACGCCATCGAGACCCTGGTGCTCAGCCGGAGCGTCGGCCAGGTCTTCGAGGGGGTCATCACCTCCGCGCGCGGCCCCCAGGGCGAGCTCGTGCTGGCCGACCCCGCCGTCGTGTCCACGGTGGTGGCGCAGGACCGGGAGCGCCTGCCCGTGGGCGGCACCGTCAGGGCGCGCCTGGTGCAGGCCGACCCTGCCCGGGGGGTCTCCCGCTTCAGGCTGCTGCGTGCCTGAGGCGCCACACGGCCCCGGACTAGACGCCTAGCCCCGTCATCAGGCTGGTGACCTGCGCCAGCCGGGTCGCCTGCGCCTCCTGCCCTGCCCGGCCCTGAAGCCGTGGCCCCGCCCGCCCCGCTTCCTGCCGCGCGGACTGTGCCGCGGCAGCGTCAGGAACCGGTGCCTTCGCCTGCACCAGCGCCTCCGGGCCCTGATGCGCGGATGCCGCCCCCGGTTCCGGCCCTGCGCCCGCGCCCGGCGTCGGCCCGTACTCGCGCAGGTCCAGGTCACCGGCCACCGCCCCGTCGACCAGGGCCAGCACCCGGTCGGCGCAGGCCGCCACCTGCGGGTCGTGCGTGACCAGCACGATGCTGCACCCCTGGGCGTGCACCCGCCCCAGCAGCCCCAGCACCTGGGCCGCCGCCGCCCGGTTCAAGGCCCCCGTGGGCTCATCGCCCATAATCAGCCGTGCCCCGTTGACCAGTGCCCGGCACAGGCTGGCCCGCTGCAGCTGCCCTCCGGAGACCTGTGAGGGCAGGTGGTCCGCTACCGCCGCCACCCCCATCTCCTCCAGCAGCTCCTCCGCCCGGGCTGCCACCACCGCCCGCGGCTCCCGGCCCGCCAGCAGGGCCGGCAGCACCACATTGTCCCGCAGGCTCAAGGTGGCCAGCAGGCGCGGCTGCTGGAACACGAAGCCCAGACGCCCCAGCCGCAGCGCCGCCAGCTCCTTCTCCGCCAGGCGCGTGAGGTCCTGCCCGTCCAGCAGCACCCGCCCCGACGTCGGCTGGTCCAGCCCGGACAGCAGGTGCAGCAGCGTGGACTTGCCCGACCCCGAGGGGCCCATCACCGCCAGGAACTGCCCGTCCGGCACCACCAGGTCAATGCCTTGCAGCACCCGCCCGTGCCCCGGGTACTCCTTGGTCAACGCGCTCGCCTCAAGCATCACTCACTCCTGCTCCACCAGTGCCACCCCAGCCAGCGGGCGCAGGCCCAGGACCAGGGCGCCGGACACCGCCGCCAGGACCAGCCCCGGCAGCAGCACCCAAGAGGTCAAAGGATCCGAGCTCAGGCGCACCCCCGGCGCCCCGAAGGCCCCCAGCACCACCCGCAGCAGCGGCTGCCCCAGCAGCTGCGCGCCCACCGCCCCCGACACCAGCCCCAGCGCCGTCGGCAGCAGGAAACGCACCAGGTACTGCCGCCGCACCTGCGCCAGGCTGGCCCCCAGGGCCCGCAGCAGCGCCACCTGCCCCCGCTCCCGGGTCACCAGCAGCACCACCGCCAAGGCGGTGACCACCAGGGTCAGCAGGCTGCCGCCCACCGCCGCCACCCGCACCACCGTGCGCAGCTGGCTGGAGGTCGCCCCCAGGGTTTGGGAGGTGAACTGCTCCACGCTGCTGACCTTCACCCCGGGCAGCTCGGTTCCCAGGTCTGCGACCACCGCCTCCGCCCGCCCCGGCTCCACCAGGTCCACGTAGATGACCTGCCACAAGGGCGCCTCGCTCCCCGGCAGCCGCGCCTTGGCGGTCTTCCCGCCGAAGGTGATGTCCTGGTAGACGCCGGTGACCGTCAGCAGCCGCACGCCTGCACCGTCGTCCAGCTCCACGCTGCCTCCCACGGTCACGGCCAGCTCCTGGGCCTGGTTGTGGGACAGGGACACCTCCTGCTCCGTGCGTGGCGCCCGACCCAGCTCGTAGGCCAGGGGGAAGGCCTCATGGTCCCCCGACTGCACCAGCACGCTGCCCCACCGGCCACCCGGCGCCCGCATCCCGTGGCGCTCCGAGACCAGCAGGGTGTGCCGGGCGACGTCGGCGCGCCCCGCCAGCAGCTCCTCCACCTGGGTGGCGCTCGCGGCCCCGGCGGGCACGTCCACCCGCAGGTCGCAGCGCCCCGCCCCCAGGTAGGTGGTGAAGGACGGCGACTCCATGGTGGCCAGCACCCCGGCCGGCAGGCTCACCGCCGCCACCGCCAGGGCCACCACGCCCAGCAGCAGCAAGGACGAGCCGTGGAAGGCCCCCCGCAGGCCCAGGAATCCCGGCACCCCCAGTGGCGAGCGCAGCAGGCTCGCGTGCCGCCGCCGGGGCAGGGCCGCCAGCAGAGGCCGTTGCCACCCCAACAGCCGCGTCAGCAGGCGACGACGCCGGTGCTGGGCGGTGGTCCCGGTGGCCGCCGCCCGCAGCATCTCCACCGCCCCCAGGCGGCCCAGCCGCCTGAGCACCCGGCTGCTGGTGGCCAGCACCAGCAGCGCCACCGCGCTCGCCCCCAGCACCGGGGCGACCACCACCGGCAGCAGCCCGCTGGGGCGCCCCAGGTACAGCACCACGGGCTGCTGCAGCACCGCCGTCAGCGGGAAGGCCGTCGCCAGCCCCACCCCGGCCCCCACCAGGGACAGGGCCGTGTACTTGGTGCCGTAGAGCCTGCGCGTGCCCGCAGCCGGGGCCCCTATGGCCTTGAGGGTGGCGATCTCCGCCAGGTCCCCCTCCAGCGCCGTCAGCAGGGCGAAGCGCAGCGCCAGCAGCATTGCGCCGGACAGCACCCCAGCCACCAGCAGCAGCGCCGCCGCCAGCAGGTAGGTGCTCAGGCCGTTCATGAGCTTGAACACCGTGGCGTCCACGCTGATGCCGTTGGCGGGTAGGCCCGCCTGCCGGTAGGAGTCCATGACCTGGGCGGTGCCTGCCCCCGGGGCGGTGCGCAGCTCCACCAGCTGCTCGGGCGCCAGGTGGGGGCGCAGCCGCTCAAAGTCGGCGGCGTTGACCACCAGGCGCTTGGAGGTGACCAGGGAGGGGTTCATCTGGGCGTCGCGCACGAAGCCTGCCACCCGCAGCTCCAGCACCTGTCCGGCGGCGGTGACGTGCACCGCACCGCCAGCCTGGGTGCTGCCCTGCGCCTGGTAGTGCACCGGCAGCCAGACCTCCCCGGGGGCCGGGTGTACTGGCTGCCCGGCGGCGTCCACCAGCAGGTCGAAACGCTCAGGGGCAACCACCAGGGCGGGCTCCAGTACGGAGCCGGCCTGGGAGACGCCGTCGATCCACAGCTGCTGGCCGGGCACCGGCAGGGTGGTGAGCACCTGCGCGTCCACCACCTGCGGCTGGGAGGCGGCCCAGGCCTGGATGTCCTCGACCTGTGCCGTGGTGAGCGGTCCGGCGTGCATCTGTACCAGGTCCGGGGGCAGGGCCTGCTGCCAGAAGCTGTTGGTGGCGGCGTAGGTGCGGGCCACCAGGGCGGCGCCGGTGGCTACGAGCGTGGTGGACACGGCCACCAGCACCACCAGCACCAGGCTGACGGTCCGGGAGCGGCGCAGGTCGGCGCGCAGCAGGCGCAGCAGCACGGCCCCCACGGTCACCCAGCCCCTTCCGGCTCAGGGTGCTGCGCAGGAGCCTGTGCCCTCGGGCCGGGCCAGGTCCCAGAGCCCCCGGGGGTGGTCTGCTGGACGACGACGGCGCGCTGCCGGGTGGTGGTTCTCGGCTTGCTGGCGCCGCGCTGCCGGGTAGCGGCAGGTGGCTGTCCGGTGCCTTCCGGCCGGTCGGCGGCTCCTGGCTGGCTGGGTGGGTCCGGCTGGCTGACGCTCTGCCGCTGGCTGGTCACGACCACCCCGCGCAGCAGCGGGGAGGCCGCCAGGGGCAGGAGCGAGAGGCAGGCCAGCCCCGTCGTCGCCAGCAGCAGCGCCGTGCCCCGGCCCGCACCGACCCCCACCAGGGGTCCCAGGGTGGGGGCCAGGGGGCCCGCCTCCCGTAGCAGGGGCTCAAAGCCCCTGTCCGCCAGGGGTCCAGCCACCGCGTAGGCCACCAGGTAGCCCAGCTGGGAGACCAGGCCGATCAGCCCCCAGGCCCGCCCCTGCTGCTCGTCACCGACGCGCGTGCGCACCACCAGGTCCGCACCGGTCTGGCAGGCTGCCAGTGCCCCGAATACCAGGAAGCAGCAGGCACCGATACCAGCCAGGTTCCCCGCCAGGGGCAGCAGCAGCAGTCCCAGGGACAGGATGGCGGTCCCGGCGGTCAGCAGCCGCCAGGGCACGGGCCGGGGCAGCGCCCCTACCACCAGGGCCCCTGCCAGCAGCCCGGTGGCGGCCAGCGACTGGGTGGTGCCCACCGCGTCGACGTCGTAGCGGGCCAGCATCACTACCGGCAGCAGCACCTGCAGGCTGCCGAGCACCACCGTGAGCAGGCTGGCCAGGGTGATAGCCCGCCGCACCTGCGGGGTACGGGCCAAGGTGCTGGCGGCGTCCCGCAGCTGGGCCAGCAGGCTGTCACCCTGCCCGGCGGTAGGTGAGGTGCCCGAGGTGGTGCGACGGCGCACGTACAGGGTGCAGGCCAAGGTCACCAGCACGCTGGCCACGTCCAGCCACAGGACGGTGGCGGTGCCCGAGCGCACCAGCACCGCCCCAGCCAGCACCGGGGCCAGCAGGAACTTGGAGGCGGAGGCCAGCTGCAGCAGGCTGGAGGCCTTGGCGTACTGCTCCGCGGGCACCAGGTCGTTCACGGAGGCGCGCAGGGCGGGCTCGGTCAGGGCCGCCAGGCAGGAGGAGGCAGTCACGCCCACGAGCACCAGCGCCAGGGGCGTGCTGGGGCGGGAGAGGGCCGCCAGCACCAGCAGCAGGCCGAAGGCGGAGCCGCCGTCGCCCAGCAGCATCATGGTGCGTCGGTCGTGGCGGTCGGCCAGGGCGCCAGCCAGCGGTCCCAGCAGGACGATCGGGGTGAAGGCGCACAGCTGTACCAGGGCCACGGCGGAGGCGGTGCCCTGCGTGGCGTAGGCCCAGGCGGCCAGGGCGAAGGCGGTCATGCCGGAGCCCAGCGAGGTGGTGAAGGACCCCAGCACCAGGACTAGCAGGCGGTTCATGGCGGGGCCTCTAGGGCTGTGGCCCAGTGGGGGAGGGCAGAGGGGCAGGGGTGGTGAGGGCGCTGGGGTCCGTGCCCAGGAGGGTGGCAGCCGTACGGACCAGGGTGGCCTGGCGGCGGGCCGCTACCTCCTGCGCGGGCTCGTCCAGGTCGGCGGGGGAGAAGACACCGCCCTCCAGGAGGGTAAGGCCTGCGGCGAGTACGACCTCCACGTCCCCGGCCGGGTCGGTGCTGCTGAGCTCACCGGCGGCGACGCCGTCGGCCACCACCTGCGTGAGGACCGGGTGGAGGCTGCGGAAGGTCTGGGTCATGGACATCAGGTGGAAGCGCAGGTTGCCGGTGGCCTGGAGCTGGTGGGAGAGGTCGATGTCCTCCTGGTCGGCCCGGGCGGCAGCCAGGACTGCCATGAGCCTCTGGGGGGCGGGCAGGTGGGCGTCCTTGGTGGCTTGCGCCGCCTGGAGGGCACGCTGGGCGACCTGCTCGCAGGTGCGGGCCACGATGGCCTCCAGGATCGCCTCCTTGGAGCGGAAGTGGTGGTACAGGGTGCCTTTGGCGATACCGACGGCGGCCAGGACGTCCTCCACGGTGGCGGTCTCGTAGCCCTTGGTCAGGAACAGCTGCTGGGCGGCGTCCAGGATCTGCTGACGGCGGGCCGAGGCGCTCAAGGTGGTGGTGCTCATGGCTGCTCCTGGGGTGAAGGTGGCTGGTGGCTCTGGTGGGGGGTGGCCAGTGGGTGGGTCGGGCGGGAGGGGCAAGGCGGCGGCTGCCGGTGGGTACTCTCCCGCCAACTAGCCGACCGACCGTCGGTCTAGTGCTTCTAGTGTGCGCCACCGCAGCCCTCCTGGCAAGGCTGTACGGCAGCTCCTGCGCTCAGGAAGCCTGTCGGCGTCGCCTGGGGCAGGCCCGCGCGGCGGATGTCAGGCCCGGGGGCGGGGCTCGTGCCCGTACGCGCAGCCAGGCGCGCGAAAGGGCCGTGGGCTCGGCAGAACCCACGGCCCTTCAGCCGTTACCAGACGAGAGGATCAGGCCTGCGCCCGATCATCCTCATCCCAGTCGTCGTCAGCGACGTCGTACTTAGCGGCCAGCTCCTCATAGTCGATCTCGTCACCGGAACTGGGCGCAGACGCTGAGAGCTCACGCTCCAGCGCCGCGTAATCCGTGTCCGGGGTGAAGTACTTGAGCTTACGTGCGACCTTGGTCGCCTTGGCCTTCTGACGGCCGCGCCCCATAGGCTCGACCCCCTCCAACGTCTCTGGGCGCGCAGGGCGCGCATCTCATGGGCAAATGTGTCGTGGCGCTACCGTACATCGTCACAGTGCGGCAAGGCCATTCGTAAGGGGCGCGGCGCAGGTGGTCCCGACCACCCACAGCCCCTGGCCCCGTCTCTGCGGGCCCTCAGTCCCGGGCTACACGTGAGCCGATAGCCAAAGCCGCCAGCAGCACCGTGGCGGAGCCGGCCACCGCGCCCAGCAGGCGCCGCGCATCGGCGTCGCCCGCCTGCGCCTGGCGTACCGCACCGGCCGCACTGCGCAGGCCAGCCTCGGTGTGCTGCAGCAGCGGGCTGAGCGCCCCCTGGGCCCGCTGGCGCAGCCGGCGACCTGCCTGACGGGCCTGGCCCTTGGGGCTGAAACGGGCCGCCAGGGCGTCTACGTCGGCCGCCAGGGCCTCCCGTGAGGCCTGCAACCGCGCCTCGATCTCGGCGGCGCTGGCCTCAGGGACGCTGGGAGTCACCGGCGCACCGCCTTCACCAGGGCCACCGTGCTCACCCCGGCCAGGCACAGGACCACGCCGGTGGTGATAGCCAAGGCGGTGGGGTCGCCGTCGCTCGCGTCGTCCAGCAGGTGGCGCAGGCGGGTGGGCAGGTCCTTGCAGGCGGGGGCGGGAGCCTCGGCGCCGGTGGACTCGGCGGCCTCCGCGTACAGGCCGTAGGCGGCGGGCTCAGGCTCCTGCCTGCCCAGCATCCCCTTGACCTGCGTACTCAGCTGCGACCAGGCCTGGCCTACGCGCTGGCCGACGGCGCAGCAGCCGCCTATAGCGCAGGCCTCCTGGGCGTCGTCGTCGCCCTGGGGCAAGCGGCTGCGCAGGAGCTGCAGCGGGGACTGGGAGAAGTCAGGCTTCAGGAAGCCGAAGGCGCGCGAGCGCATGGAGGCCAGGGAGCTGGAGACCTGCTGGCGGGCCTGCTGCTTGAGCGACTCCGGGGCCAGGCGGAAGCCAAGCATCTCCAGGTCGCGGGCCAGGGCCTCGCGCTGCTTGGTCAGGCGGGACTCCAGGTCCGCCAGGGACGGGGCGGGGGCGGCTGCGGCGTCACTCATGGTTCTGGGCCTTCTGGAAACCGGTGATCAGGGAGGACTTCAGTGTCTCGGCGCTCTGCTTGAGGCCCTCCTGGGGGGCGGGGACGGAGTGCTTGACCTGCTTGAGCTTCTTGGCGCCCACCAGGGCCAGCACGGCGGCGACCAGGAACAGCACCAGGGCGACGACCAGCTTGCCGGCCCACAAGGGCATGAGCTCGCCCAGGCCGCGGGCGGCGGCGTCGAGCAGGAAACCCAGGCCGTATAGGGACAGGACGCCTGCGCCAGCGAGCAGACCCGCCCCCAGGCCCATCTGGGTGCCCATGAGCCTGGCCTTGGCCTTGGCCAGGTCGATCTCGCCGCGGACCAGGCTCGAGACGTTCTCAGAGATGCGGGCAACCAGCTCGCCTAGCGAGGGCTGGGCGTTAGGAGGAGTGGTGTTTTGGTGTGACACGATCTCGGCTTTCTTGGGAGATGCGTTGGTAGCGCACGGGGACCAGGAAATAGGCTCTCACAAGCGCTGGGGGTTCCGCTGCGCCACAGGAGGAACTCTACGGGCAATGTCCCGGCTGGGCGAGCAGGTGGGCGGTGTCCGACGGTGTCGGGGGTGGCCGCACCCGCGTGGGGAGCGGGGTCACGGGTCGCCGCGAACAGTGCCTGGTGCACCTTTGAGGCCGCCCTGCGTGGGGAACGGGGCGGGTGGACGGGCGCAGCCCAGCGTTGACCGAGACTCGGGCCGCACCAGCAGAGAAGCTTGACGGGTAGCAGCGAGCACCCACGGCAAGCCCCTCGCACCCACCCCCTGAAACCGCCGGATTAGGTTCACCTAACCGGTCTCGTGAGCCATATGTCCCGGTCTCGCGGTACCGATGTCCCGGTCTCGCGGTAAGAAAGGGGGGTGTTAGGGGAGGTGGGACTTCAGGGCGAGTACGCGGGCTGCGGCGGCGTCCACCTGGGCGGCGAAGCCAGCGTCGGCCTGCGCCTCAGCCAGCAGGGCCGCCGCCATCTCACTGGCCTGCCAGGGCGCCCCCGAGGCCAGCACGATGTCGCAGCCCGCCCGCACCGCCGCCACCGCCCGCGCCCCAGGCGACCAGGCCGCCAGCTGGGCCGCCGCCGACAGGTCGTCCGTAATGACCACCCCGTTGAAGCCCAGCCTGCCGCGCAGCAGCTCGGTGACCACCCGTGCGGAGAAGACCGCAGGCTGGGTGGCGTCCAGCAGCGTGTAGTAGGCCGAGGACATCATCACCGTGCGTCTGCTGCCCGCCTTGGCCAGCTCCGCGAACAGCGCCACCGCCGGGTCCTCCGGGCCGGTCACGCTGTCCGTGACCCCGGCGGACACGTCGGTGTTCTGCGCCACCCGTCCCAGTCCGGGGAAGTGCTTCAGGGTAGGCACCACCCCCGCCTGCTCCATCCCGGCGGCGAATGCCTCCACCCCCTGGCGTACCGTCTCCAGGCTGTGGCCGTACTCGCGCCCAAAGGCCCCGATCGGCGCGTTGACGCCCGGGTCGGCCAGGTCCACCAGGTCAGCCACCGGGGCCAGGTTCATATTCACCCCGGCCGCGGCCAGCTCCTGCGCCCAGCCCAGGGCCGACTCCTGTAGCCCCGCACCCTGCTCCCCTTGCGCGGTGGCTTCCGGCAGCTGGCTGAAGCCCGGGCCGCGCAGCACCTGCACGGCGCCCCCCTCCTGGTCGGTGGCGACCAGCAGGGGCGTCCGGGTGGGCTGCGGCCCCACCAGGGCCGTCAGGGAGTCGACGACGGCGCGGGTCGCGGCCACCCCCGCCTCCGAGCGGCCCGACAGGAACACCCCGCCCACGTGCAGCTCGGTGATAGCGGAGACCACGGTGCCGGAGGCGGCGGTGGCCTCCGTGCCCACCATCAGCAGCTGGCCCACCTTCTGCTCCAGGCTCCAGCCCTCCAGCGACGGCGCCGCGGTGGTGGTGGGCGACGCCGTCGCCGTCGCGCTGGGCTCACCCGTGGGGGCTGCCAGGCTGGTGGCCGAGGCTGGTGGGGCCGCCGTCGGAGAGACAGGCGGGGCGGATGTGGCGCTGGCACCCGCCGCCCCGCCAGAAGCAGCGCGTCCGCACGCGGCCAGCCCTGCGGCACTCAGGGACAGTGCCAGCAGGCTCCGGCGCGAAGGCGTGCGGGGGGTCATGTCAGGGCGCATGAGGACCTCGTTCCTCGCTCGGCGTCAGGGACCCTGCCCCTACTCGGAGGCGATGGCCTCCAGCACGGGCAGGCGCGTGGCCCTCAGGGCGGGCCACAAGGAGGCGAGCACACCCACCACCACGGCGGTAACGACCATGCCCACCAGCTGACCCCAGGGGATCACCAGAGCGGTGAGCCCCTGGTCAGCCAGGTATGAGCGTAGCGCCGCCGCCAGCAACAGCCCAGTGCCCGCCCCCAGGACCGTGCCGTACACGGCGGTCAGCACGGACTCGGTCACGATCACCCCGGCCAGCTGGGAGCGGCCCAGGCCCACGGCCCGCATCAGCCCGATCTCCCGGGTGCGCTCCGACACGCTCAGCACCAGGGTGTTCACGATCCCCAGCACCGCGATGGCGATCGACAGCCCCAGCAGCGCGTAGAGCACGGCCAGCATCTGGTTGGCCTGCTGGCCCGCCTGGTCCGAGATCCGCTCCTGGTCCAGCACCTGGAACACGTAGGAGGGCGCCACCACGTCCTTGACCTGCTCACGCACCTTCTCCAGGTCCGTGCCCGGCTCCAGGGTCAGCAGCAGGCCGTGGGGGTTGTCCAGCAGCTCCTGGGCGCTCGCAGCGGGCGCGCCCATCAGGTCCCCCACCTGGGCGGCCAGGCCCGCGTTCATGTACAGGGAGGCTCCTACCCCCTTGGCGTCCGATACGCCGCACACGGTGGCCTGCACCGAGCCGGTGGGGCCCTTTACGGTCACGGAGTCGCCCTCCTTGAACCCGGTGGTCTTAAATGCCACCACGTGGGAGTCGTCAAGGCACTCCAGGGACCCGGAGACCATGACCGGGTCCCAGGCCCGCAGGTAGGAGGGGGCGTCCACGGCGGCGACCAGGGAGGTTCCGGGCTCCTGGCCCGGCCCGGCCACCGACACCATGCTCACGTGGAAGCCAGAGGTCTCGGCCACGCCGTCGATCTGGCTGATCTTCTCCTTGTACTCCTTGGGCAGCGCCTGGAGCTGGTTCACGGTGAAGGCCCGCACCAGCAGCTCGGCGTGCATGGAGTCGTTGATGACGTCGCGCACGGACTCCTTCATGGAGGCGGTGACCGTGGCGCCCGCGCTGACCAGTGCCACCCCGATCACCAGGGCCGCGGAGGTCGCCGCGGTCCGGCGCGGGGCGGCCACTAGGTTGCGGGCCCCCAGGCGTCCGCCCGGGCGCAGCACCCGCAGGGGCAGCCCCAGCGCAGTCACTACCGGGCGGGACAGGACGGGGGAGACCACCAGCACGCCCAGCAGCAGGGCTCCAGCCCCCGCCCCTAGCACCGCGCCCCGGTTGGCCAGGCCGGTGGCGTGCCAGGCGGCCAGCACCCCCGCCAGCCCGGCCGCCGTCAGCAGCAGGCCGATCACGGTGCGCAGCACCAGCGGCTTGTCCTTGGCCCCGGAGACCTGGCGCATGGCCTCCACCGGGGCGGTCAGGGCGGCGTCCCGGGCGGGCAGCAGGGCACCGACCACCGTCACCAGCATCCCCACCGCCACGGAGGTGATCGCGATCTGTGAGGTCATCGGCACGCCGCCCGGCAGCTCCATGCCCCCGGCCGCCAGCAGCGCCACCAGCAGCCGGGTCAGCCCGGCCCCGGCCAGCACTCCCAGGGCCGAGCCCACCAGGCCCACCACCAGGGCCTGCAGCAGCACCGTGAGGAACACCGAGAAGGTGGAGGCGCCCACGGCCCGCAGCAGCGCGAACTCCTTCTGCCGCTGGCGCACGCTCATGGCGAAGGTGTTCATGATGATGAAGGACCCCACGAACATGGCCAGCACCACGAAGACCAGCAGGAAGGTCTGCACGTAGCCGAGGATCTCCTCGATCTGGGAGTTCTGCTCCTTGAGCTCCTCGGCGCGGGTGCGCACCTGGGTCCCCGCGGGCATGGCGGCGGAGACCGCCTGCTTGACCTGGGCGGCGTCCGCCCCCTCGCTCAGGTAAAGCTCCAGGGACTGGACCCGCCCGTCCGGGGCGATCAGCGGCAGCATCCACTGGGGGTCCAGGCCCACGATCACGGCCCCCGCCAGGGAGGTGCCGTAGCTGAACTCACCGACGACCTCCACCTCCATCGGCGTTCCCAGGACCACGATATGCGTGCGGTCCCCGACGGTCAGGCCGGAGCGGCGGGCGGTGTCGGAGTCCAGGGAGATCTGCCCCTGGCCGCGGGGCCGGGTGCCTTTGACGATCTCCAGGCCGCGTTCGTCGTCGTAGATCGGCACCCCCATGGACGGTGCTCCCAGGGTGCCGACCGGCGCCTGGTCCTTGCCCACGAGTACCAGCTGCAGGGGCGAGAAGGCGTGCACCGAGTCGACGCCGGGCACCTGCTCCAGCTGCTCGCTGGCGGCCATCTCCACGGGCTCGCGCGCCCAGCCCCCGTTGGCGGCGTTCTGCGTGATCGGGGCGCCGGAGACGTAGAGGTCGGCGGTGAGCGTGGAGGCGGTCAGCGCGGAGAAGGTGTCGGACAGGACGTTGCGCAGGGCCAGGGTCCCCGACAGGAAGGTGACCCCCAGGACCACCGCCAGGGTGGTCAGCAGGAACTTGCCCAGGTGGGTGCGCAGCGAGCGCCAGGCCACCCGGGTCATGACTGGCTCCTGGTCTCTGACGCCAGCGGCTGCTCAGAGGCGGGGTCCAGGGGCTGGGCGAGCTCACGCAGGGCGTCCAGCACCCGCTCCTGGTCGGGGTCGTCCATCTGGGCCACGACCTTGCCGTCCCGCAGGAACAGCACCGTGTCCGCCCAGGCGGCGGCCTCTGGCTCGTGGGTGACCATCACGACGGACTGGCCCATCTCGTCCACGCTCTCGCGCAGGATCGTGAGCACCTGGCGGGTGGCCTGGGAGTCGAGGTTGCCGGTGGGCTCGTCGGCGAAGACGACGGCGGGGCGGCCTACCAGGGCCCGGGCGCAGGCCACGCGCTGCACCTGCCCGCCAGAGAGCTCAGCAGGCCGGTGGGTCAGGCGGTCGCGCAGGCCGACGGCGTCCACCACCCGGTTGAAGTGCGCGCGGTCCACCTTGCGGTGGGCGATGTCCAGCGGCAGGGTGATGTTCTCCTCGGCACTGAGGGAGGGCACCAGGTTGAATGCCTGGAACACGAAGCCGATGCGCTCGCGCCGTAGGCGGGTCAGGCGGCGCTGGCTCATGGAGGAGACCAGCTCGCCGTCCAGGTCGATGGTGCCGCTGGTGGCCCGCTCCAGCCCGGCCAGGCAGTGCATGAGCGTGGACTTGCCGGAGCCGGAGGGGCCCATGATCGCGGTGAAACGCCCCCGCCCCAGGCTCACGTCCACCTGGTCCAGGGCCTTTACGGCATTGTCCCCGCGCCCGTAGACCTTGGTCAGGGCCTGTGCGGTGACGACGGCGTCGGCGGCGGGGGTGTGCGCCCGCAGCCCCTGGGGGCGGGACGCTGGTACTGCTTCTGGGCTCAAATGATCCATGCGGCTATTGTCTCACCAGCTTGTTAGCCCCTGTATGGGTTTACTCCCTGAGGGAGCCCTGAGGGAGGGGCCGGGAGCCGTCTAGGCCAGCGGCCTGCCCACCACCGACGAGAGGCCCCTGTGGACGGGAACTGGGGGGCAGGTGGCCTGGAGTACCTGGGCTGCCGCAGATGCCTGGACTGCCAGCCCGGAGGTGGGGCTAGTCCCAGCCGAGCTCGTGCAGGCGGGCGTCGTCGATCCCGAAGTGGTGGGCCAGCTCGTGGATCACGGTCACGGCGATCTCGTGCACCAGCTCCTCGCGGTTGCGGCACCAGCGGGACAGCGGCCCCACGAAGACCGTGACCTGGTCGGGCAGTACCAGGTTCCAGGACTCGTCCCGCTCGGTGAGGGGCGTGCCCTCGTACAGGCCCAGCAGGGTGGGCAGGCCGTCCTCGTCGTAGTCCTGGTCGGTGAGCTGCTCGGGGTCGGGCTCGTCCTGGATCATCAGGGCCACGTTGTCCATGGCCTGGGTCAGCTCTTCCGGCAGGAGGTCCAGGGCGGCCTCGACGGCGGCGTCGAGCTCCTCCTCCGTGAGGTGCACCGGTGGGGTCATGGGGCCAGCCTGGCACGGGGCCGTGGGGGAGCGTGCGGGGGCACAGGGGATACGCTGGGGTGGTGAGCAGGCTCACGCCTAACGGATTTGCGTGTCCGGCTGGGGGCCCATAGTGTTCTTCCCGGTTCGAGGCGCGACGACGCCAAGGCCTAATGGGCCCCCATCGTCTAGCGGCCCAGGACCCCGCCCTTTCACGGCGGTAGCACGGGTTCGAATCCCGTTGGGGGTACGGATCGTGCAAGTGATTCCCGGCATTATGCCGCTCAAGGCCTTGTGGCGCAGTTGGTTAGCGCGCCGCCCTGTCACGGCGGAGGTCGCGGGTTCAAGTCCCGTCAAGGTCGCGGATCCCGGCCCGGTCAGCTTCGCGGAGCTGTCCGGGTTGGTTGTTCCGAGGCTCTGTAGCTCAGTTGGTAGAGCGTTCGACTGAAAATCGAAAGGTCACCGGATCGACGCCGGTCGGAGCCACGACGGAGGGCCCGTCACCCAAAAGGTGACGGGCCCTCGTCGCGTCTCTGGGGCGGGCCGCATTTTGTCACTGGTGGAGGATTAGAGCGGTCTTCTGGTGCGGAGACCAGGAGGTTTTTGGCTTGGTTCCGCGGTAGTTGAGGGGTCAGCGGTCGGCGTGAGGGTTTCTGTCCCTCCGCCAGTGACAGGCTGACGCCTGGGTGGGTGCATCCGGCTGTCCCGCGGCCTGCCGGGTGGGGTGTCGGCGGGTTGGCCGCACGCCCGGTGAGTGGGGCTTTTGGTGTCGGGGTGGGGGTGTTTTGTCACTGGTGGAGGATTAGAGCGGTCTTCTGGTGCGGAGACCAGGAGGTTTTTGGCTTGGTTCCGCGGTAGTTGAGGGGGCAGCGGTCGGCGTGAGGGTTTCTGTCCCTCCGCCAGTGACAGGCTGACGCCTGGGCGGGGCTCCGGGACTGGGCTGTGACGTACCTCCGGCTTGGACTGGGGTCGTAGGTCCGGTAGAGTCTCGCCTGCTTACAAGGCCTTGTGGCGCAGTTGGTTAGCGCGCCGCCCTGTCACGGCGGAGGTCGCGGGTTCAAGTCCCGTCAAGGTCGCGGATCCCGGCCTGGTCAGCTTCGTGGAGCTGTCCGGGTTGGTTGTTCCGAGGCTCTGTAGCTCAGTTGGTAGAGCGTTCGACTGAAAATCGAAAGGTCACCGGATCGACGCCGGTCGGAGCCACGGCCAGGCCTCTGGGAGGAGTTCCTCCCAGAGGCCTTTCAGCGTCCGGCTGGTGGGCCGGGAAGGCCCGGGGTGTGACCTCAGGACCAGTCCGGAGGGTGCTTGGTCTGTGTGTAGTCAGGACCAGCCCAGAGCGCCCCTGGTCGGTGCACCTCAGGACCGGGGGTGCTTGTTGCGGTACTCCTCCCAGGCGCCGATGCCAGCAGACAAGGCCCCGAAGGCCAGCCCGGCCACCGGCCAGACGACCCAGCTGCGGTCCCAGGCGTCTGTCAGGAAGGACCAGCACAGGTAGCCTGCGGTGACCAGGGGCCAGTAGACGGCCGCCACGACGCCGATGAGGCTGTTGGCCTTGCCGCTTGATCCCCCGCCAGGGCGCCGCCCCTCCTCGGTGAGGGTGCTGTGGGTGGAGGAGGCCCAGGTATGGGGCAGCAGCACCAGCAGGCCCAGGGCCACCAGCATCAGGGTCAAGGCGAAGCCCAGGCCACTGTAGTCGGTGTCCTTACCGTCGGAGAGGATGCCGGTGCCCATCGCGGGCACGGCCGAGACGATCCACAGGCTCACTGCGATCGTGAGCGCCCGCGAGCGGGGCCCCTCGTGCTCCACCCGCAGCCGCGCAGCCCAGGCGGAGACGATCGGGTCCTGCGTGAAGCGCCCCTGGAGGAGGTGCCGCACTCCCGCGAAGGCCTGGTTGCGGCGGATCAGCAGGGACACCGCCCAGGCCACGATTACCAGGGTCAAGGTGGCCCCTAACGTCACGGCCTGGTCCTCGCTCAGGGGCAGCCCCAGCAGGGAGACGGAGTCTGACAGGGCCAGGGGGATGGCGGCCAGGACGCACAGGGCCACGCCTTGACCCAGGAGCCTGCCGGTGCGGCGGCGGGCCTCGGCCAGCTGCTGGGCCTCGGGCAGGGTGACGACGGGGTAGCCGTCCACGGCTAGGGCGCCTGCCGCACCTGTCATGCCTGCCTGGGTGGGGGTGCTGCCCTGGAGGGGGCTGGGGCCGCCGTCGGCCTGGGCGCCCCGGATCTCCGGCAGGATGCCGAGCACGGGGGCTAGTTCCTCCAGGTTGCCGAAGTCGGTGATGACCTGGCCCACGGCCTCGTTGTGGGTCTTGCCGGAGCTCAGGGCGTCGGCGTAGGCGTCCTCCATCATGGCGCGCAGCTCCGCCTTGGCCTCCGTCATGCGTGGGCTGGTGGGGTAGGGGGCGAACATGGCTTGCAGGAAGGTGTCGATGGCGTCCATCAGGAGCGTCCTTTCTGGGGGAAGGCAAAACGGTCAACGAGGTTCTTGGTGTCCTCCCACTCGGCGAGCTTGTCGCTCAGGTGGGCGGATCCCTGGGGGGTGAGGCGGTAGTAGGTGCGGGGCTTGCCGGAGCCGGAGACGTCCGCGAAGGACTCGGTCAGCCCGGCTGCCTCCAGCCGCTTGAGGGCGGTGTAGAGGGTGGTCTGCTTGATGCTGTAGGCCTCCCCGGAGACCTCTGAGATGGTCTTGGCCAGCTCGTAGGCGTAGGAGGGGTGGTGCTGCAGCAAGGACAGGACGATCAGGTCGATGTACCCGCGTATGGCGTCTGCGCTGATCATCGGGGCTCCTTCCTGCCGAATGTCTTACGCCAAGCGTACTACGGCTGGCGTAGTACGGCAAACGTGTACTTGGTTGGGGGCTCAGTCCCGGCCCGGTCCTGACCAGGAGCACGGCCCGTACCCGCACGGCTGAGCCGAGGGCGGCTTCAGTGCCCCTGCTCCCACGGCCGGTCCGGTCATGGAGCCGCCCTAGGTGGAGGGCTGCCAGCCAGCCCCCTGCTCCCACGGCTGGTCCAACGGCACTGCCCGGTGTCTCCAGGCCCTAACCTGTGGGCATGCTGCACGTCGCCACGCCTACCCCCACGCCCAGTCCCGGACCGGTGGAGGAGGCTGCGGAGGTGGTGGTGCAGGCAGGCCTCAGCCTCCTGTACGTGGCCTGGCGCGTCGGGGCCGGGGCGCTGCTCGGCCTGGCCGCCGCCGCGGCCCTGGCCCTGGTGCTGTCCGTCCTGGGCCGCCGCCGCGCCCTGCTGGCAGAGTTCCGCAAGTACTCCCGCAGCACCCTCTACCTGGGTGGGGCGCTCACCGGCGCCTGGCTGGGCCTGCAGTACGCCTACCTGGACCACCTGGCGCCCGACTGGGTGGCCCTGGTCTCCCGCCTCCTGCTGGCGGGCGTGGTGCTGGCCGGGGCGGGCGTCGTCGTCGCCCTGGTAAAGGCCGTGGAGGCCAGCATCGTCACCGCCGTGGAGGACGACGGCGACCTGCGCCGGGCCAACCGCATCAAGACCCAGGCCCAGGTGCTGCGCCGCGTGATCCAGGTGGTGATAGTCGTGTGCGGCCTGGCGGGGGCGGCCATGGTCTTCCCCAGCGCCCGCCTGGCCATGGGCTCCCTGCTGGCCTCCGCCGGTCTGGTCTCCGTGATCGCGGGCCTGGCCGCCCAGTCCACCCTGGGCAACGTGTTCGCGGGCCTGCAGCTGGCCGCCACCGACGCGATCCGGGTGGGTGACGTGGTCAAGGCTGACCTGGACCAGGGCACCGTGGAGGAGATCACCCTGACCTACGTGGTGGTGCGCATCTGGGACGACCGGCGCGTGATCTACCCCTCCAGCCACTTCACCACCAACCCCTTCTCCAACCTCTCCCGCCGTGGCACCCAGCTCACCGGCACTGTCAGCATGCAGCTGGACTTCCGGGTGCCCGTGGAGCGCCTGCGCGCCGAGCTGGAGCGGGTGGTGGCGCAGGCCCCCGGCTGGGACGGGCGCGAGGCCAGCCTGCAGGTCACCGACGCCGTCGCCGGGGTGGTGACCGTGCGGATCGTGCTCTCCGGGCGGGACACCAGCAGCGTCTTCGACCTGCAGTGCTACGTGCGCGAGCACCTGCTCACCTGGCTGCAGATGGAGGTGCCGGAGGCCCTGCCCCGCACCCGGGTGGTGGTGGAGGCCGACCCGGGCGTGGACGCCCGCGCGGCCCTGGAGGCCGCCAGCGGGGGCGCGGCTGCCGGTCTGCCGGGGGCTAGACCCCTGTGACGGCGGTCGCTGTAAGGTGGACTCAGGCGAGCAGGTGACACACTGGGGGCATGAGCAAGCAGACCTCCCGCAACGCCCTTGACGGTATCCGCCAGCTCCTCAGCGGCCTGGGCACCAGCCCCGCCACCGCTGACGACGACGCCCACGCCGCCGCCAGCCGCCCCGGCGGCGCGGCCGGGGAGGGCGTGGACCCCACCACCCTCAGCGACGCCCAGTGGCGTGAGCGCCTGACCCCGATGGAGTTCCACGTGCTGCGCGAGGCCGGCACCGAGCGGGCCTTCACCGGCAGGCTCCTGGACGAGAAGCGGGAGGGCGTCTACCGCTGCCGGGCCTGCGGGGCCGAGCTGTTCCGCTCCACCACCAAGTTCGACTCCCACTGCGGCTGGCCCTCCTTCTACGACCCCTCCGACTCCGAGGCCGTCACCCTGCTGCGGGACACCAGCCACGGCATGGTGCGCACCGAGGTCCGCTGCGCCCGCTGCGACAGCCACCTGGGCCACGTCTTCGACGACGCCCCGCACACCCCCACCGGGCAGCGCTACTGCATGAACTCCATCAGCCTCAGCTTTGACGCGGACCAGACCGACCAGGAGGACTGATGCTGCGCGTCCTCAGCCTCAACCTCCAGCACGGGGCCATCGGGGCCGGGGCCGCGCAGGCCACGGCGCTGCCCCACCAGGCCCTGGCCGGGCAGGACGTCGCCCACCCGCCCACCGCCCAGGCGGCCCTGGAGGCCCTGGCTGAGCAGGTCAGCGAGCTGGCCCCCGACGTCGTGGTCCTCCAGGAGGTGGACCACCACCAGCGCCGCTCGGCCGGGCTGGACCAGACCACGGTACTGGCCGGGCTGCTGGGCATGAGCCACCACCGCTTCGCAGCCGCCTGGGCCGGGCCGGTGGCCGGGCTGCGCCGTCGCCCCCGCGGCAGCGCCCTGCGCGACCCCGGTGACGAGCCGCTCGGCCCCCTGCGGGCCGCCGTGGACCTGCCCCTGCAGGGATTCGGCAACGCCATCATCAGCCGCCACCCGGTGGAGGCCTGGCGCGTGCAGCGGCTCGGGCGCGGGGCCCCCTCCTGGACCCGGCGCGGCCCTGCCTGGGACCCCCGCAGCTACCGGCTGTGGACCGCCTCCGCCCGGGTCATGCTGGCCGCCACCATCCGTACCGGCGACGGCGCGGACCAGCAGGTCACGGTCGGGGTGACCCACCTGGCCACCAATACCGACACCGCCCGCCGCCAGCTCGCGGAGGCCTGGCGGGCCCTGGCCGGTCTGCCCGGCGCCCACCTGCTGGCCGGGGACCTGAACCTGCGCGAGCACCAGGTGGCGGCCCTGGGGCTGGCCCGGCTGGTCGGCACCGGGCACACCTACCCGGCAGGCAGCCCGGACCACCGGATCGACCACTTCCTCACCGACCCCTGGCCCACCGGGCCTGACGGCCTGCCAGCCGCCGCCCCCGGGGTGCTGCGGGCCGTGGGCTGGGGTACCCGCAGCTTCCTGCTCTCCGACCACGCGGGCACCTGGGTGGACCTGGAGCCCCTGGCCTGAGCGGACCGGGTGCGGAGGCTGGCGCGAGGACCTGGTGCCGGGGCCTGGTGCGTGGCACTGGCGCTGGGGCCTGGCGCGGCCACCACGTTCCCCTGCTGCCCGGCCTGACCCGGCCCAGGGCAGGAGCGAGTCAGGGGCAGCGGGGTGCGACGCGCACAATGGGCCCCATGTCCGTCCCCGCCCCTAACCTGACCGCCCGGGCCCGTGGTCTGCTCGACCGCGTGCCCGCGCCCCTGCTGTTCATCGCCTCCGGCAGCTCCTCCTACGTGGGGGCAGGATTCGCCGTGACCCTGTTCGCTCTCATGCCCCCCACCACCGTGGCCTGGTGGCGGGTGAGCATCGGCACCGTCGTGCTGCTGGCGTGGCGCAGGCCCTGGCGGCGCCCCTGGACACCCCGCGCCCTGGCCACCGCCGCGCTGTTCGGTGTCGCCACCGCCACCATGAACGTGATCTTCTACGCCTCCATCAGGTACCTGCCCCTGGGCACCGCCGTGTCCCTGGAGTTCGTGGGGCCGGTCGCCGTGGCCCTGACCACCGGCCGGGGCTGGCGGCCCCGGGTGGCGGCCGCCCTGGCCCTGGCCGGGGTGGTGTCCATCTCCGGGCTCGGGCTCGACCTTACGGACGCGGGCCAGCGCACCGGGGTGCTGCTGGCGCTCGCGGCCGGGACCGCCTGGGCCTGCTACATCCTGCTGGGGCGCAAGGTGGCCGCCGCCGGCAGCGGCCTGGACTCCCTGGCGGTGGCCTGCCTGGCGGGCTCCCTGTTCTACCTGCCGCTGGCCCTGCCCACTGCCGGGGCCGCCCTGGGCACCGTGACGACGGCGCTCACCGTGCTGGGGGTGGGGCTGGCCTCCACGGTGGTGCCCTTCGTGCTGGACCAGGTGACTCTCAAGCGCTTGCAGACCGCCACCTTTTCGCTGCTCTCCGCGCTGCTGCCAGCCACCAGCCTGGCGGTGGGGGTGCTCATGCTCCGCCAGCTGCCCAACGTGTGGGAGCTGCTTGGCCTGGCGCTGGTCTCGGTGGCCGTGGCCCTGTCCCGCTGAGGCGGGGAGGGGACCTGTCACTGGTAAGAGGGCTGACGCCGTCCGCCTTTCCGCTAGCCTGGCCAGAGGAAGGGGAGCCAGATGAGCAGCACACAGCCCACCGAACACAGTGAACAGGACCGCCCGCCGCACCCAGGCCGCCCCGGCGCCGCTGGCCCCGGCAGCCGCCCCATCCGCCCCCGCCGCAGGCGCCCAGTGGCGCTCGTGGCCGGGGCCTCCCGGGGCCTGGGGCTGCTGATCGCCAAGGACCTGGTACGGCGCGGCTTCGACGTGGCCGTCTGCGCCCGCAACGAGAAGACCCTGGAGCAGGCCGCCAAGCGCCTACAGGCCGTGGACCAGCGGGTGCGGGTACTGGCCCAGGTCTGCGACGTCGCTGATCCCGACGCCGTGACCGCCTTCGTGGACCGTGCCTGGACCGAGCTGGGACCAGTGCAGGTGGCGATCCACGTGGCGGGGATCATCCAGGTCGGGCCGTGGCAGGCCACCAGGCGCGAGAGCTTTGAGAAAGCCGTCGACGTGATGCTGTGGGGGCCGGTCAACCTGGCCCTGGCGGTGGTGCCGCGTATGGTGGAGCGGGGTCGGGGCCGCTTTGGGGTGGTGGCCTCAGTGGGGGGCAAGGTCGCACCTCCCCGGCTGCTGCCCTACTCGGTGGCGAAGTTCGGCTCCGTGGCCCTGGCCGAGGGGCTGGCTGCCGAGCTGGCAGGAACCGGCGTGACCTCGACGCTGCTGGTGCCTGGGCTCATGCGCACCGGCTCCCACACGCAGGCCACCTTCTTTGGGGACCCGGCCCGGCAGTACGCCTGGTTCGCCCCCAGCGCCTCGCTGCCGCTGCTCTCCATGAACGCTGAGCGTGCCGCCTCCAAGATGGTCACCGCCGTGCTGCGGGGCAGGCGCGTGGTCCACCTGTCCGCCCTGAGCAAGGTCGCCACCAGGGTGCACGGCCTGGCCCCGTCCACCACCGTGCGGGTCATGGAGCTGGTGAGCCGGGTGCTGCCCAAGGGGGAGGACCCCGAGGTCGTTGACGGGCGCACCGCCCGCCAGGCACTGGGCTCACCGCTCGTGGACCGGCTCACCGCCCTGGGGGACCGGGCGGCCAGGAGCGGCACGGAGCCCAGTTGACCGCGGCCAGGTGCGGTGTGTATGCCTGGGTGCCCTGGCGGACGCCGGGAACGGCCGGTGCTCAGGGCGGGCGGCAGTGAGCCAGTGAGGGCTGGCATACTCTCAGGTGGCCCTGCTGGCCCGGCAGGGTGGGGCCCTGACCTGGGAGAGATGATGACCTACCCCGACTACGCCAGCCAGCCGCCGTACACTCCGGTGCCGCCGCCCCCGGCTGCGGGTCCTGCGCCAGCAGGTGAGCCGCTGGCTGGTGGGCTGGGACCCGGGAGCAGCCCGCTGGCCGGTGCGCCCTACCTGCAGGGTGGCCCTGGGTACCCGGCTTCACCTGGGTACCCAGGTGCTTCGGGGTACCCCACTGCGCCTGGGTACCCCACTGCGCCCGGCTACCCTGGGTACCCCACTGCACTGGGCTACGAGAGCGTGCCGGGGTATCCGGGTGCCTCGGGTTACCAGGGCGCGCCGGGGTACCAGGGCGCTTCGTACCCTCCCGGGTACGCGGCCATGCCAGTTCCGCTCGTGCGGGACCCGGCTACCGTCAACTGCGCCTTCCCCTGGTTCCTGGGGTTGCTGGTGATGCTTCCCCTGCCCTTCATAGGGGCGATCGCCGGAGCGGCAGGCCCCCTGGTAGCCGGGTTGGTCTGGAAGATGGAAGGCGCGACCCGTGGGCGCACCCAGGCCCGGCAGGCAGCCAGCTGGGGGCTGACTTTCCTCCTGGTCATGCTCGTGCTGGCGGTGGCACGCATCTGGGTGTTCCTCGCCCAGGTCAGGAGCGGACGCCCAGAAACCTTCTCCTGGGGGGACCTTCTTGTGATCCTGACCTGGGTCCTCCTCCTGCTGCACATAGTGGTCTGTGCGGTCGGAGGCGTGCGGGCCAGCCGGGGCAAGACGATGCCTTTCTACGGGATCCCCTTCTTCCGCTGACTCAGGCGGGTTCCGGGGCAGGCCGTTCAGGTGCGCCAGCACTTAGCTCTACCTGAACTTAGGGAGCCTATCTGCTAAAGCGGCAAGCTGATTGGTGGTTGCGCTTGCTAAACAACGGGGGGGGGTAGTCTTCCGCTGCTTCTACCCCTACCCCATTATCCCGAAGGAGACTCCTATGTCTTTGAGCCTTTCTGCAAAAGGGCGTTCCTCGTTTGCCCGCCGGGTCTGCGTAGGTGCGGTCACGCTGGTCGTGGTCGCCGGAGGGCTGACTGCTTGTGGTAAGACAGCCAGCCAGGACGCTGCCCAGGAGAAGGTAGATGCCGCTGCCACCCAGGCTGCGGCTGTGGCCACGCAGGCTGAGGAAGCCTTGGCCAAGGCCTCAGAGGCCGCTAAGGACCTCAAGGACGTGAAGGCGGACAACCACAAGATCGTCTTCGAGGTCACCAGCTCCTCCGCCACCACCGCGGACATCACGATCACCACCCTCGACGCCAACGGCAACCTCTCCCAGGAGCAGAAGACTGATGAGCCGCTGCCCTTCACCAAGACGGTCGAGGTCGACGGCTCCGTGGTGCTCGACGCCTCCAACGCCAACATGCTGGTGCAGGCCAAGGACGGTGAGGACATTACCGCCACCCTGACGATCGACGACCAGGCCCCGGTCACCTCCACCGGTAGCGGCCCCTTCGCGAGCACGATCGTCCAGGGAGCCAGCAAGTAGCTCCTTGATCCCATAGCGACCTTGTCGGACTGGGGCACCTGTCTGGCGGGCCGTGAGCATACTGTCGGGGTGGTACGGCGCTAACGCGCTGGACCACCCCGACCTGGTCTCCGTGCCACCGGGACCTTTGGCATTTCTACGCCATGCTCCAAGCCCGCTAGGGCTGCTCTCCGTGCTGGCAGGACCTTTGGCATACTGTCAGGTGGTTTCGCTCCCCCGCCTGACAGGGCGGGCAGTCCTGATCTGGAGACAAGATGACCTACCCTGACTACCCCAGCCAGCCGCAGCAGGGCGTGGCGCCGTCCAACCTGCCAGGCGCCCCTGCGCCAGCAGGCAGCCCGATGGCCGGTACGCCTTACTCGCAGGTCGGTGCAGGCAACCTGGCAGGCCCAGGCGGTGGTGGCACGCTGGGCTACCAAGGTTCCCCGTATCCCGCCAGCTTTCCAGGCGTGCAGCTTCCGGCTGCGCAGGACCCGGCCACCGTCAACTGTGTCGTCCCCTGGTTCCTGGGGTTGCTGCTGCTGGTACCTATTCCTGTTGTGGGGTGGCTTTCTGGGGGGCTGGGCCCGGTGATCGCTGGTCTGAGCTGGAAGGTGGAAGGAGCGACTACCGGGCGCGCCCAGGCCCGGCAGGCGGCCAGCTGGGGGCTGACCTACCTCCTGTGCTCTCTAGTGCTGTTTGTGGCATACGTATGGATGCTCCTTGCACTCACGAAGGACGGGCCGGTCAAGGAGTTCTTCCCTCTGGGTATCCCGCTGGCCGCCCTCGGGCTGCTAACGCTGTTCCACCTGGTCCTGTGCGTGGTGGGGGGAGTGTGGGCCAGCCAGGGCAAGACGATGCCCTTCTACGGGATCCCCTTCTTCCGCTGAGCGGCCCCTAGGGTAGTGGGCTGGTCCTGGCTGCTGGGACTGCCCGGGCACGTGCTGGCCTATCTGCTCAGCCCTGACACATCAGGGCATTGCCAGTGCGGCTACGTCCACCGCACCGACTGGAGCGCTCAGCCCTGACACATCAGGGCATTAGTGCCTGGGCGCTCCGCTTGCTTCAAAGTTATCCACAACCGTCCTGTACGGCAGGTGGTTCTGACATAGTTCCAGGTGGTCGTGTTATCCCGCCTGACCAGGCGGGCAGTCCTGATCTGGAGGCATGATGACCTACCCTGAGTACGCCAACCAGCCGCAGCAGACCCCGACGTCGTCGTCGCAGCCTGGCGGTCTGCAGCTGGCGGGATCCCCTGAGCCTGATGACCTGCCCGGCCCGCAGAGCGGTGCGGTGCCCCTGGGGGAACCTGCTGAGTCGGGCACCCCTCAGCCTGCCGGTATTCCAGCCCTTCCACCTGCCGGTGTGCAGAACCAGAATGAGGGCGTCTGCCCTGCTCCCTGGTTCCTGGGGCTGATACTAGTGCTTCCTGCGCTAATGTTGTTCAGGTCTCTAATTGCCGACGTCGTGGGGATTTCTGCGGGGCTGGTGCAGCTGGTTGCCGGTCTGCTCTGGAGCCGGAAAGGTTCTGCGCTCGGGCGGACCCAGGCCCGGCAGGCCGCCAGCTGGGGGCTGACATTTACCTTGGGGATTTTCCTGCTGCAAGGAGTCTTTGTTGTCGTAGGCGTGGTGGCAGTAGAGCAAGGACCGTCCGCCTGGCTTACCGGCTTACTGCTCTTAGGGATCGTGGGATCAGGGATCTGGGTGCTGTCCCTGGCCCACCTGGTCCTGAGCGTGGTCGGGGGAGTGTGGGCCAGCCAGGGCAAGATAATGCCCTTCTACGGGATACCATTCTTCCGCGGGCCGCTTTCCACGAGGGGTCGCCCCGGTCCAGCGCGGGGCCGGTGACGCGCAGGAGAGCCAGGTCATGGCGCAGGGCCTCCCGGCAAGGCACAATTGGTCCCCGGCCCAGCATCCTGCTGCGGCCAGGCTGGTGCCCCGGCTCCGGCAGGTCCCTGGCGGCCTGCGACGTCGAGCCCTGATACCGGCACCACCGCACCGCTGCGCCCCAGGCCCGGTGCCTGGGTGCCCGGCCTGAACGACAGGACCACCGTGCCCACCACTTTCGCCGCGCTCGGCGTCGACCCTGACCTGGTCGCTGACCTCAACCGCCGCGGGTTCACCAGCCCCTTCCCCATCCAGTCCGCCACCCTGCCCGACACCCTGGCTGGGCGGGACGTCCTGGGCAGGGGCCGCACCGGCTCTGGCAAGACCCTGGCCTTCAGCCTGCCCCTGGTGCAGCGCCTGGCCGCAGAGGACTGCGCCCGCCCCGGCCATCCCATCGGCCTGGTGCTCGCCCCCACCCGCGAGCTGGCCAACCAGATCGCGGAGGTGCTCAGCCCCCTGGCTGCCGCCGTGGACATGACCGTCACCACCGTGTTCGGCGGGGTCTCCCAGCGGCCCCAGGAGCAGGCCCTGGCCAAGGGGGTGGACGTGGTCGTCGCCTGCCCCGGCCGGCTGCTGGACCTGATGGCCCAGGGTCTGGTCCACCTCGACGAGGTCAGCGTGACCGTCATCGACGAGGCCGACCACATGGCTGACCTGGGCTTCCTGCCCTCAGTGCGCCGCATCCTGCGCGCCACCCCCGCCGACGGGCAGCGCCTGCTGTTCTCGGCCACCCTGGACAACGGCGTGGACAAGCTGGTCAAGGAGTTCCTGAGCTCGCCCCTGCAGCACGCCGTGGACCCGGCCGTGTCCCCGGTGGCCAGCATGGAGCACCGCGTCTGGCTGGTGGCTGACAAGACCGCCAAGGACGGCGTGATGACCCGCCTGGCCTCCGGCACCGGGCAGCGCATCCTGTTCACCCGCACCAAGCACCTGGCCCGCCGGATCGCACGCAAGCTGGTGGCTCACGGCATCCCCGCCGTCGAGCTGCAGGGCAACATGAGTCAGAACGCCCGGGAGCGGGCCATGGGGGCCTTCGCCAGCGGTCAGGTGCACGTCATGGTGGCCACCGACATCGCTGCGCGCGGCATCGACGTCAGCGGCGTGGAGCTGGTGGTGCACGTGGACCCGCCCGCTGAGCACAAGGCCTACCTGCATCGTTCCGGGCGCACCGCGCGGGCGGGGGCGGACGGCGTGGTGGTCACGCTGGTGCTGCCCGAGCAGCGCAAGGACGTGGAGGTGCTGCTCAAGAAGGCCAAGATCAAGGCCGGTTTTGAGCGCGTCCGCCCCGACGACGACGCCGTGGCCGAGCTGGTGGGCCAGGTGGCGCAGCCCGTCCCGGTGGAGCAGATGCCGCCGGGCGTGGCGATCAAGGGCGGTGGGGCGCCGGTGGCCGCCAAGGGCCTGGCTGGTCGCGGCGGGCACGCCCCCAAGCGCACGGCGACGGCGGCCAAGCGGGCAGGGGCCAAGGGTGGTGCCGGCCGGGCTGGGAGCACTGGTGGAGGTACGGCGCGGGCCGGGGCTGCTGGTGGCGGTGCTGGGCGGGCCGGTAGCGCCGGTGGCCGTGCTGGCGGGCAGACTGCTCCTAAGACCGGGGCGAAAGGCGGGGGCAAGGTGCGCAGCCAGCGTCCGGCGGCCGGGACGCGCCGTGGTGGCGGGCACCGTAGCGCCCGTTGAGTCGGCTTTGTGCTGACCTGCCTTGCGCTGGTCGGCTTTGTGGGAGCCCGGACGTGGCTGGAACCGTGCTGCGCGTTGAAGCAGAACAGTGAGTGGGCTGGGTGCGGGCAGGGTCGACCAGTTGGCAGGCCGGGGTTCGGTGACGCTTCAACTTCTCATGGTATGGTCGGCGTGAACATGAAGGACAGATTTAGGTGTCTGGGGCAGGGACACGCCCTGCGGGCACCTGGAGCGAGATGAACGGAGAGAGCAAATGGGCGAGCTGATCGGCATGATCGTGTTCGGTGGCGTAATCGGCGTCATCGCCAAGTTCCTGAGGAAGGGCGACGAGCAGATCTCGCCCATGTGGACTATCGCCCTGGGGGTCGTCGGTGCTTTCCTGGGCGGCTGGATCGCCGGGATCCTGGGTGTGGCTGAGACCCCTGGCATCGACTGGATCCGCTGGATCGCCTCCGTGGTGTGCGCCATGGGCGCTATCAGCGTCTACCTGGGGCTGCGCCGCAGCAAGTGAGCCGCAGCAAGTGAGCGTGCGCCCGTTGTAGGCGTGGGCTGACCTAGCAGACCTGCATGAGACGGCTCCGGAGTCCGGGGGGTGGATTGGCCCTCCCTGGACGCCGGGGCCGTCTCGCTTACTTGCGGCGGGGTGGTGCTTACGGGGTGCGTTGGCTGGCTCGGAGCCTTTCCGCCTGCCGGGCACCAGCCTTCTCCGCCCGGTCCAGGAAGGCCTGACGGCGCTGCGGGGGGTCCTACTTGCCCTCCATGCTGCCCAGGACCAGGCGTTGGGTGACGCGTGTCCCGCAGTAGCCGAGCACTGCGCGGCTGAGGCGAGCCACCGGCGCCGCTGGGGCCAGGCGCGTCCACGCGGCCGGCCCGTGGGAGGTGGTGACCAGGGAGGCTGTGCGGCCTATGAGCAGCCGGTCGGGCTTGCGGGGCGCTATCTGGTTGCGCGTGCCGAAGCGGCTGGGTGGGGACCGGTTGTTATGGCTGCTGCGGTGAGGTTGACGTGGTAGGTCGTGGGCGTAGGTCGGTGTGCAGCTGTTCTAGGGGGACGCGCAGGCCGTCGTCGTTGGCCTTGGCCTCACGCTAGGCGGCCAGGTCCTGGGCCATCTTGAGCTCCTCCAGTGCCTCCAGATCGGCCACACTGACCACAACAGCAGTCAACCGGCCATTGCGGGTCACTCCGATGCGCTCTCCGATCAGTACAGCTAGACATGCTGCGCGTCATGCCTGGTCAGGAAGCCAATATCGACGCCGACCATGGCACCACGAACGCGCGCCCCGAGCTCGATCGGGACGAGGACGACATGGGAGAGGGGACCCAAGTGCTATCTAAAGCCAGCGGGCGGCCTGAGAGTGACTAACGGCGACTGGGCACCCACCAGGCGCCTACACCACTGCCCAGGTACCTGAACCTTGTCAGAGGGTAGCAATACTGTTGCCAGGTGTTCCGCCCGGACCTGGAGACCTTCACGTGCCAGTACGTCACCATGGGCGTGGCCGTGACCTGGACCAGACTGCCAGGCGGCCTAGCGGGCTGCTACCACCACGACTTACGCACCATCCTCCTGGGCCGCTGCTTGGAGGACTGGCAGGCAGCCCCGGTCCTCCTGCACGAGATGGCCCACGCGGCGGCAGGGCGCGACGGCCACCAGGACCCCGCCACGTCGCGGCCCGTACCAACCGCGCCGTCGCCCGCCGACTCCTCACCCCTAGCCAGTACGCGGCCGCCGAGAACGCCGTCGGGCCCAGTATCGGCGCCCTCGGCGTCGAGCTCGACGTCCCCACCTGGATCGTGGCTGACTTCCGAGCCACCCTGCGCTGACTACTTGGCTGGCTTCGCCTTACCCAGCGAGCGAGGCCTCGAGGGGCTCCGCACCTGGTTGGTGTGGAGCCCCTCCTCGTGCTCACCGTGACTCGATGACCCGGTCGGCGATCCAGCGTGCCATGTCATCGAACGCGATGGTGTGTTCGACTACCGCAAGAACAAACCGTTCCGCCTCATCGGCTGGTGTGTCCTGCACGTCTAACCCTGATCGGCGCAAGAAGTACAGCATGCACATCCAGGCGACACGCTTGTTGCCGTCGGCGAAAGCGTGAGCCTGATTGATGCCCTGGAGCAGCGCCGCCGCGCGTCGCGCGATCACTGTCTCGATGGGTGCCCCGTCGAAGGTGGCGTACGGGCGGCCGCACGCTCCGCGCAACTTGCCCTCGTCGAGCACGCGGTGACTCGCACCGCACGCGCGGCGGTTGATCTTGATTGCGAACTCGACGAGATCCTGCTCGCCGTCAGTCCTCACGAAGCGAGACGCTCGAGCAGGTCGGCCCAGCGGGTCTCCTCCTGCTCCAACCAGCCGTCGGGGATCTCCTCCCAGCGGGACTCCTGCACCACTGCGGGCACGATGGTTGCCTTCCCCGGCTGTGAGAAGTAGCGCATCATCGACTCGACGCTGATCGGATCATTCCCTCTGGCATCGTCGGCGCGGTTACCCCAGACGTCGGCCCACGGACCCTCCTGGTGAGTGAGGTCAACAAGTTCCCTGGCCGTGCAGCCACGGTACCGATCAACTACCGCTCGGATGAGAGCGCGCTGACCGTCCGTCAGGATGCCGGTGTTGGCCTGAGCGATCCCGCTGCCCTGGCGGTGGGTCAACTCGTCGTAGACAGGCCGGTACACGGGCCCGTGCCGCCAGGCCTCAGGCGTCTCACGGAACATCGACTTGCCTGTCTGCGCAAGGTAGGAGCCCTGAACGAAGTAGAGGAGCTTCTGCACACGAGTCTTCATCGTGTAGTAGGGGTCGAGCTCCCTGATGTACTTGGCGGCGGCAAGCAGCTCGGCAGACGCAGGCACCGTAGCGCTGAACGGCGTGTTCGCGATAGTCATCGCAGTCCCCCCTCTCCTGTCGCGCAGCAAGTGGTGTGTCCACCATCGCTTCCTCAATGGTACGGGTGCAGCGGGTGCCGCGAACAGGGGAAAAAGCGTGATTCGTGCGCGATCTTCTCATCAGATGCATGCACCTCAGTGAGCTCATCTGGCACGGTCGAGCATGGCGGACGTGGCACTGGAGGGAACCGGTTCACCTGGGTCGTACCCCTCCTACGTCACCGCGCCGGTAGCGGCGCCTTACCCTGCGAGTGCGGCCTCGAGAGCGCGAAGGGAGCGCTCCTGGAAGGCAGGGAGGCGCGCCAGGCACCGGAGGGTGTCGCGGTAGATGGATCCCTCGCCCCTGCCTCTGGCCATCGTGTCGCCCCTCCGTCTCCCGGCATCCGATGGCAGCCATACCGGCAGCCATACCGGCAGCCATCCGGTTCGGGATACAGAGGATATAGCGTGCGCTAGCGTCAGTTGAGACAGCTAGGGGCGGTGCCACCTTTCGTCAGCACCGCCCCGTTTCCGCGTTATTCCAACCGGTACCCCCTGTGGGGCTCGAACCCACGACCTTCGGATTAAAAGTCCGCAGCTCTGACCAACTGAGCTAAGGGGGCGTGCCGCCGAGGCGGCGAGCCCAAGCATAACCACACCGGCCCTCCTCCGCCTCCCCGCCGGGCCTGGCCGCACCGTCGCCTGACCTTCCGCCCTGTCCCTCTGCCCCCACCCGCCACGCTGCCGGGCCTGGCCGCACCGCCGCCTGCCGTCCGCCTCTCGCCTCCACCCCCCCCGTACTCCTTGGCTCAAGGCATCAGCCCGCCCCCACAGCCCCCTTCCCGCCTCCCCGCTGGGCGGCGGTCCGTCCCCCGCCCGTCCCCGCCCGTTCCCGTCAGCCCCCACCGCACCCCGCCCTGCCACGAGCCCGCAAGCCGCGCTTTAATAGCGGTATGCGTCAGTTCCACCGTCCCGCCCGCCTGGACCCAGAGGTCGCGGAGTCCATCGAGGGCGCGGCCGACGTCGCCGCCACCTCCGAGCTCGCCCACCGCACCGCCCAGCTCCTGGTCGGTGCAGACGCCCCCAGCCACGCCCCCGCTACCGGCGAGGAGCCGCTGGCCATTACGCGCGCAGGCGTCGTCGCCGTCGCCGCCCAAGGGGTAGACGAGGTGGCCGAGCTGTGGGCCGACTCCCCGGCAGGCACCCTCCCAGGCACCCTGTGGCGGCTGTTCCTGCTGCGCGAGTGGATCCGCCGCGACCTCGACCTCGTCTCCCGCCGCTACGCCACCGTCGTGGACCTCAGCGGGCAGCAGGAGGATGCCCCCGAGCTCGCCCGCCTGCACACCGCTCTGACCGAGGCCCGCCGCGCCCCCGCCCCCGAGCAGGTGCGCACGCAGATCGACACCGTCCTGCGCGGCCAGTCCCAAGGGGTGCAGGCCCTCGCCCCCGTCTGCCTGCTCGCCGCCGGCTTCCTGCGGGCCCTCGCCACAGGCTCCCAGGACACCTGGATCGACGACGACGCCGACGACCTGGCCGACCACGTCACCCGCCGCGACTCCGCACTGCGCAGCACCGCCCAGGAGCTCGCCGACGCCGCCCACCGCGCGCAGGCCGGGACCCTCAGCTAGCCGCCCCGCCCGGTGCGGCCGCTCCTGACGCGGCTAGTCCCGTGCAGGACGCCTGCCACGGCCCCCGACGCGCTTTCGCCGCAGCCAAGGTGTCCTGATAGCGGCTCGCTCCCCCAAACTCCGCCGGTACATGCCACGATTGGCGCATGAGGACTCCTGCCGCCAACGACGCCGCCCCCAACCCTCCCGACACGCCCGGTTCCGCCGGAGCCGACTCCGCCCAGCCCCCGGTAGCCGGAGACTGGGTAGGGGCCTACAGGCGCGCGGCAGAGCAGGTCCGTGCCCCCCGCCCGGCGGAGACGTCCCCTCAAAGCACCCCGCAGGCGCCCCAGACGGATGACGCCCCCACCGCAGCCGACGTAGACACCGGCGCGCAGGCCACCGCCCAGGACCGTCCAGAGGCGACGCCGCCCGCCCCGCAGCCTGGCAGCGCAGAGCCTTCCCCGGCGCCTGTTCCCACCCACGGCCTGGTGGTTGAGGTCCCCGTCCAGACGGACGACCTGGACGCCGTCGCCGCCGGGGCCGGGGTGCTCACCGACCTGAACGCCCCGCAGCCGACTGCGGAGACCGCGCCCGCTCCGGCCCCCGCTGGCGAGGAGGGCCAGGAGCTTCCTACTGCCCAGGAACCGCCTGCAGCCCCGGAGACGCCTGCCGCCCAGGACCTTCCCGCCGCCCCGGAGTCGTCTGCCCCGCTCCCGCCCCACGGGCTCCCTGACCTGGCGGAGCTGGGGGAGGAGCACGTGCTGGAGTCCTTTGACCCGCGTGACTTCGCGGACGACTCCGGCCCCCAGTACGAGGACGAGGACTTTGCCGAGCCCCAGGACGAGCCCGCCCCGGAGGCAGGTCCCTTATCGTCCGTCCGGGACACGGCCCTCAGCGCCACGCCTGCGGACCTGCACCCGCGCCCCGTCCTGCCGCCGAACGGCCTGGATGACGACACCTTCAACCCACGCCTGGCCTTCGCGGGCGGCGGCGCGCTGATCGTCCCGGGGCGCCCCGTGGTGTTCAGCCGGGCCGGGGCCCTGGCCCAGCTCACCGCCGCGGACGGGGCCGCCAGCATCGACGAGGTCCTGGCCGTCGCCGAGGTAGCACACCCCCCGGTGGGCGCCGCCCTGTACGCCTCCCCGGACCCGGCTGCCACCGCCAGGACCCTGGACAGCCACGGCCTCCCCCCGCAGACGCCGCCCGCCAGCAGCGAGACCGTCCCGGCAGGTGAGGACGGCGTCGCCAGTGGCTCCGGCCCCAGCACCGGCGACAGCACCTCCACCACCCCGGAGTCCAGTCCCACGGCAGGTGAGGGTCCCGCCGTCGCCACGGAACCGGTCGCTGCTGAGACGGACCCGGCGGCCGCCCCGCGGGAGTCCGTGCAGGACCAGGCAGCCAGCCCCAGCCCGGCGGTCAGCAGTCCGGCAGACGCAGCCAGCGAGAAGGCCACCGACGGCCTGGCCCCCGCTGAGAACGACGCTGCCGGGAGCCGCACCGACGCCGTCGCCCCCGCGGTCGAGGTCACCGACCCGGAGGCTGACCTGCCGCCCCTGAGCGACTTCAAGGACCGCTTCGCCGACCGTGAGCTGACCTGGATGGACTTCAACGAGCGGGTCCTGGAGCAGGCTGAGGACCCGGACCTGCCGCTGCTGGAGCGGGCCTGGTTCGCCGCGATCTTCTCCTCCAACCTGGACGAGTTCTACATGGTGCGCGTAGCCGGGCTGAAGCGGCGCATCGCCGCAGGCATCACCCCGGTGCGCGCCTCCGGGCTCGACGGGCACCAGGTGCTGGCCCTCCTGACCGAGCGGGCCCAGGCTCTCACCGCCCGCCACGCCCGCCTGGTGCGTGACGACATCCGCCCCGCCCTGGCAGGACACGGCATCCATATCCTCAGCTGGCAGGACCTGGACGAGGAGCAGCACCACCGCCTGTCCCGCTACTTCCGCAACCAGATCTTCCCTGTCCTCACGCCGCTGGCCGTGGACCCCTCACACCCCTTCCCCTACATCTCCGGGCTCTCCCTGAACCTGGCGGTGCTCCTGCGCAACCCGCGCAGCGGCAAGGAGCACTTCGCCCGGGTCAAGGTGCCCGCCTCCCTGCCCCGCCTGGTGCCGGTGCCTGGACGCGACCAGTCCAACGGCGCCGACAAGGCATACGACAAGGGCTACGACAAGGGCACGGTGCTCATCCCGCTGGAGGCGGTGATCGCCGAGCACCTGGACCACCTGTTCCCCGGCATGGACGTGATCGAGCACCACACCTTCCGCGTCACCCGCAACGAGAACCTGGAGGTGGAGGAGGACGACGCCGAGAACCTCCTCAAGGCCATGGAGAAGGAGCTGGAGCGACGCCGTTTCGGGGCGGTGGTCCGCGTGGAGGTGGAGGACACCATCAGCCCCTTCGTGCGCCGCTACCTGGTGCGCGCCCTGGGCCTGAACGACTCCGACGTCTTCGCCCTGCCCGCCCCGCTGGACCTGCGCTGCCTGAACATCCTGCACGACCTGGACGTGCCCGCCCTGAAGTACCCCCGCTTCGTGCCGGTCACCCCCAAGGGCCTGGCCGCCCACGAGTCCTCCACCCCCGGTGACATCTTTGCCGAGGTGCGCAAGCACGAGGTCCTGCTGCACCACCCCTACGACTCCTTCTCCACCTCCGTGCAGGAGTTCATCTCCCAGGCCGCCGCCGACCCCGCCGTCCTGGCCATCAAGCAGACCCTGTACCGCACCAGCGGGGACTCCCCGATCGTGGACGCCCTGATCGAGGCCGCCGAGGCAGGTAAGCAGGTGGTGGCGATCGTGGAGATCAAGGCCCGTTTCGACGAGGAGAACAACATCGGCTGGGCGCGCAAGCTGGAGCGCGCCGGCGTGCACGTCGTCTACGGCATGGTGGGCCTCAAGACCCACTGCAAGCTCAGCCTGGTGGTGCGCCAGGAGAATGACGGGCTGCGCCGCTACTGCCACGTGGGCACCGGCAACTACCACCCCAAGACGGCGCGCGGCTACGAGGACCTGGGGCTGCTGACCGCCGACCGCGACGTCGCCCAGGACCTGACCACCCTGTTCAACCAGCTCTCCGGCTACGCCCCCCGCGCCCGCTTCCGGCGCCTGCTGGTGGCCCCCCGCTCCCTGCGCCGGGGCCTGCTGGAGCTGATCGAGCAGGAGATCGCCAACAAGCTGGCGGGCAAGGACGCCTGGGTGCGGATCAAGGTCAACTCCATCGTGGACGAGCGCGTGATCGACGCCCTGTACCGGGCCAGCCGGGCGGGGGTGCCCGTGGACATCGTGGTGCGCGGCATCTGCGGCATCCGGGCCGGGGTGCCGGGGCTCAGCGAGAACATCCGGGTGCGCTCTATCCTGGGCCGCTACCTGGAGCACTCCCGCGTCTACGCCTTCTGCAACGACGGCGACACCACCTTGTACATCGGCTCCGCTGACCTGATGCACCGCAACCTGGACCGGCGGGTGGAGGCCCTGGTGCGTATCACCGACCCCACCATGCTCCAGGAGCTGGAGTGGCTGGTCACCCACAGCGCCTCCGACGCCGTCTCCTCCTGGCACCTGCAGCCTGACGGCTCCTGGAAGCGGGTCCACCGTGACTCCCAGGGGCAGCCCCTGGAGGACATCCAGGCGACCCTCATGGCTCAGGCCCGCGCCCGCGTCGCTGGCAGCCACTGAGGTGGGCGACGGCGCGCGGGCTGGGCGTGAGGGGGCGGTGTCCGGTGGTTGTGAAGGGGCGGTGCGGGCTCCTCGCGAGGAGCTGGTGCTAGGCGGTCCTGAGGGTGTAGCGCTGGTAGGGCGTGAGGGATCGGTGCCCGGCGGTTGTGAGGAGGCGGTGCGGGCTCCTCGTGAGGAGTTGGTGCTGGCCGCCGGGGCCCTGGTCTGGCGGCAGACCGGGGCGGGGCTGGAGGTGCTGCTCGTGCACCGGCCCCGCTACCAGGACTGGTCCTTCCCCAAGGGCAAGCTGGACCCCGGGGAGTCCCTGCGCGGCTGCGCCGTCCGGGAGGTCGCCGAGGAGACCGGTGCGCAGATAGTCCTGGGGCGGCCCCTGGGTACCCTCCGCTACCCGCTGGCTGACGGGCGCCTCAAGGCGGTCAGCTACTGGGCCGCCCAGGAGGTACCTCCGGGGCACCCGGCCTGGCGGGCGCAGCGGGCCGTCAAGCCAGCCTCTCCCAAGGAGATCGACGGCGTCGCCTGGGTGGGGGCGGCGCAGGCCCGTCAGCGCCTCACCCACCGCCTGGACCAAGAGCTGCTGGACCAGCTGGTGGGACTGTGGGAGGGTGCCCAGCTGGCCACCCGCACCCTGGTGCTGCTGCGGCACGCGCGAGCGGTCAAGCGCTCCACCTGGAACCGCCCCGAGAACGGGGTGGGGGAGGAGCTGGAGCGCAGCCGCCCGTTGACCGCGACCGGGAAGCAGCGGGCGGACGCCGTCGTGCCGGAGCTGGCGGCCTACGGCGTGACCCAGGTGGTGACCAGCCCCTGGCGGCGCTGCCTGGACACGGTCCGCCCGTACCTGGAGGCGGCTGGGCTGGAGGCGACGACGGCGGACTGCCTGACCGAGCGAGCCCACGCCCAGGACGCCGCGGCGGTGCGGGACTTCCTGGAGAGGCTGCTGGCTGGGAGCAGTCATAGTCCCGGTGCGGGGGCGACGGCGCGCGACGACCTGCAGGACGCCGTGGTGGGATGTGGCCCGGGACCTGGTGCGGGGGCGACGGCGCGCGACGACTTGCAGGACGTCGTGGTGGGATGTGGCCCGGAACCCGGTGCGGGGGTGACGGTGGTGTGCCTGCACCGGCCGACCCTGCCTACCGTGCTGACGATGGTGGCGGAGCACGCGACGGCGGCGGTGGCGGAGGCCCTGCCAGACGCGGACCCGTGGCTGAAGACCGGCGAGCTGCTGGTGCTGCACCTGGCCGAGACTGCTGGCTGCCCGGAGCGGGGCAGCGAGGGCAGGGAGGCTCTGACGCCGGGGGGCCTGGAAACGGTCGGACAAGAATCGCGTGGTCGGGTGCAGGTGGTTGCTATCGAGCAGCACCACCCCCCTCTCGCGAGACCGGGACATATGTACCGCGAGACCGGGACATATGGCCCACGAGACCGGTAAGGGTGACCTAAGTAGTGGCTCATAAGGACGTCTCGCTGGGGTGTCTTCGGCTGGTTCGTGACCGAAGGGGACGGTGCGTCACTGAAGCGGCTCTTCCCTCTTGAGACAACACAGAATGTCCCGGTCTCGTGGGCGGCATCTCCCACGCGGGCCACAAGCGCCTCAAGCGATCCATGTTCACCTACCCCTCGCCTCCACTTGTGCATTTCGGCGCGAGTGGTGCGGTATTTCGGCACAACTCGCGCCGAAATGCACAAGTCGGGGGCACGCCCCGCCTTGGGTTCCGCCGTCGCCCCCAGGCCAGCCCCGCCGTCGCCCCCAGGCCAGCCCCGCCGTCGCCCCCAGGCCAGCCCCGCCGTCGCCCCCAGGCCAGCCCCGCCGTCGCCCCCAGGCCAGCCCCGCCGTCGCCCCCAGGCCAGCCCCGCCGTCGCCCCTGCGTCAGGGCTGTCGCGGTGCTGCGCCCCACCGCCTTCCGCCGCCTTAGAAGTACCCGGCCCGCCGTCGTTCCTGCTTGGTCATGAGCGCCAGAACCGGCCTCTCCTCACAAAGCGTCACCGGCAGGAACTCCCGCAGCGCCTCCACCAGCTCCGCCCCCTGCTGGACCTCGGCCGGTGAGGAGTGCAGCAGCCGTACCCCCGCAGCCTCGATCTCCAGGTCCCGGTCCGTGATCCGCTCCAGGGCCAGCGCACGGTCCCCCACGAGCTTGACCTCGCCGTCGGTCTCGTGCCCCCGGCGCGCCTCCCACCAGCCGTTGTCCACGTACCGGGTGCCGGCGCCGGTGCGCACCGGCATCTGCGGCTCAGGCGCGCGGATCCCCGACACCAGGCACAGTCGGCGCACCTCGGTCTCCCACACCGACTGGCTCCACGGCGTCGCCGCAGCCACCACGGCGCGCGCCTGCCGCACACCCCGTTGCCGCGGGCGCTCGGAGAGACGCTCCAGCAGGCACTGGCGGAAGCCGTGAGCCAAGGCATTCACCTGCTCCCGCCGGTCCCAGGGACGGCTGCCAGCCCCCGCTGCCACCGCAAAGAGCGAGTCGACGACGGCGAGCGCGCGCTCCGGCGTCAGGAACCGGGCGCAGTCCTCCGTGGTGCGCAGCAGGGAGGTGACGCGGCAGCCCTCCAGCTCAACGACGTCCTGCGCAGCGAGCTCGTAGGTGTGGCGGACGAGCGGCCGGGCGCTCAGCGCCAGCCTGCGGTCGAGCGGACCCAGGGCCCGGGAGGCGGTCCGTTCGGGCGCACCGCGTCGGCGCCGCAGGCCGTTGGGGTGCCAGTCGACCACCAGGTCCACGGTGGCTGGCTCGTAGAGGGTGCGGCCGCCGTGCATGATCGCGGCGGCTTCCCAGGCGACGACGCCGTCGAGCTGCTGGTTGCCGACGGCGGCCACGAGGGCGTCACGGATCCACTGGTGGCGCTGGTGGGTGGGGGCGTCGACGTCGTGGGGCGCGTAGACGTCCCGGCGGATACGCCGGAGCGTGCCAGCCTGTGTGCGGTGGCGGAGCTCGGAGCGGCTGCGTGGTCTTTGTGGGGCGGGGTGTGTGAGTGCGGTCATGCACCAACGGTGGCGCATTTTTTGGGGCTGCTGGGTAAGGGGTGATTTCTGTGGATAACCCTGTGGAGTACCGGTCTCGTGAGCCATATGTCCCGGTCTCGCGGTACCGATGTCCCGGTCTCGCGAGAGATGGGAGGAGGCAGGGGGACGTCGGGTCGGAGAGCGCCAGTCGGCGCGAATGCCGCTCGTGGCGGCTTTTTTTGGAGCCCGGGGCCCGTCACGACCCGACGCCGTCCCCAAGTGTAAGGCCTGCCGAGCCGTCCGCGCGCCCCAGGTGGCCGAGCCCTCAGACAGGTGGAGCCTCAGCCTGACAGCCTGCCTGCCAGGCGCCAGCCGCCCTAGCCCGCCACGATCGCCTCAGGCACCGGGGGCGTCCAGACGGTAGCCGACGTTGCGCACCGTACCGATCAGGTTGTGCTCCATCTCCAGCTTGGCGCGCAGCCGCCGGATGTGCACGTCCACCGTGCGGGCCCCGCCGATGTAGTTATCTCCCCACACCTCGTCCAGCAGGGTCTCACGGGTGAGCACGTGCCCCTGGTGCTGCACCATGTACTTGAGGAGCTCGAACTCCTTGTAGGTCAGGTCGATCACCTGCCCGCGCAGGCGTGCCGTGTAGGCGTGCACGTCGATCACCAGGTCCCCGACCTCCAGGTGGTCCGCATTGGGGGCCGACGGCGGGGTCGTCACGGCAGGACGCAGCAGGCGCAGCCGCGCCGCCAGCTCGGCGGGGCCCGCACCGGACATGATGAAGTCCGCTGCCCCCCAGTCCAGCTGCACCGCCGCGGCCCCGCCGTCGTCGAGCACCAGCAGGATCGGGGGGCACTCGATCGGGCCTGTCAGCAGCTGGCACAGGGCGCGGGCTCGGGCCAGGTCGCGGCGGGCGTCCACCATCACCACGTCGGCGCTCTCGATAGCGGCGTAGGAGGAAGGAGCCGGGGGCAGGCACTGCACGGGGGAGTCCAGGAAGGAGGAGGCTGGCAGGACCGTGGCGGCGTCCGTGTCCCGGGTGAGCATGATGATGCGCACAGCCGCTCCTTCTCCCGTCCTCACGGTTCCCGGACCAGTCAACCACAACCCACGCCCTCAGGTATGCGACCATGCGGCATGTGGACACTAAGCAGCCGCCCTTCGCCGAGCCGGAGCCGAGCCCCTGGAACCGCTCTGCCAGCACCCGCCCAGCCGCCAACGGTGAGGCAGGTGAGGCCGCTGGCAAGCCTGAGAGCCGGCGGGCCGCGGTCCGGCCTGCAGGGCGGGCCGGCGCTGGGGACTCAGGCAAGGCCGCAGCCAAGGCGGCTCCCCGGTCGGTCAGCGCCCAGGACCACGGTACGCGGCGGGGTGCGGTGCGGGCTCCCGAGCCGGGGATCGTGGACCCGGCCTGGACCCGGCTGGCCTTCGCTGGCGTGACGCCGGTGCTGCTGGCGGTCACCTCCGCCCTGCCCGGCCTGGTGCGCTCCGGGCTGGTGCTGCTGCTGGTGCTGCTGGCGGCGCAGGGCTGGTCCGCGCTCACCCGCACCCGCCACGACCTGCGCTCGGTGGCGCTGATCGCCGGGACCGGGACGGTGGCCGTGGTGGCGGTGTCCGCCTCAGGCGACTTTGGCCTGGCGGGCCTGGTTATGGCGCTGTCGGTGCTGATGGCCTTCGTGGCGCAGATGACCCGCGGGGACGGGCGCGAGGAGCTGGTGGAGGACCTGTCCGCGAACGTGACCGGCTGCCTGGTGGTGGTGCTGGGCACGGGCTGGTGCGCCTTGGCGGAGGGGGTGGCTGACCCGTCGGTGATCGTGCCTTGTGCCGTGTCGCTGCTGCTGGGGGCGCTGCTGACGCTGCTGGAGGTGCGGGCCCTGGTGCTGGAGACCCTGACCGTGGTGGTGCCGACGATCGCGGCTGCGCTTATGGGGGGCGTGCTGGCCGTCACGGGTTTCTTCGGGCCTGCGCACGTGGCCCCGGCGGAGGCCATGCAGACCGCTGCCGCCTGCCTGGTGGTGGGCTTCACGGCGGGGGTGCTGATGGCGGCGGCGAACCGTATCCTCTGGACGCACCGCTGGGTTCCTGGGGGGCGGGCGGCTATAGCCAGCGCGGTGGTGCCGGTGCTGGTAACGGGGGCCCCGGCCTACGCGATCGCCCGGCTGATGGGCTCCTTTATCGCTGGCTGAGCCGCTGGTACGCGCCGCCCGACGGCGGTGAGGTGCAGAGGCGGCTGGGTGAGCGGCGGCGGGCGACGTCGTCGTTGCGTGTGCGGGCAGGTGCAGGGGGCACTGGTTCGTGTCAGTGCCTGTAGATAGCCTGAGGGCATGGCCTTCACCTTTGACACGGACCTGCCCCCGGAGATCTACCCCTTCGCCTGGCTGCTAGGCACCTGGCGCGGCTACGGCATCCTCACCTACGGGGATACCGTGCCGGAGCAGGCGGTGTACCAGGAGATGGTCTTTGACCATGACGGCGGCCCCTACATGCGGCAGACCACCACTATCTGGACGGTGGACGCCACCCGCTCGGAGAACCTGGACTTTGAGATGCCGGGTCTGGAGGGGGCCAGCAGGCTGGCACGCGCCCAGGTCTGGTCCACGGAGACCTGCTACTGGCGTCCGGTCGGCCAGCAGCAGCCTGACGCCGACGACGCCGACCCCAGGACCCCCGTAACCTCCTTGGAGCTGGTCTCCACCGACCCGGCCGGGCACGTGGCCGTGTGGGAGGGCTGGATCCAGGGGCCGCGCGCGCAGGTGGGTACCCAGGCGGTGGGGCGCACCCGTACCTCGGCGGAGGTGCGGGAGATGACCCGCATGTTCGGGCTCGTGGGCGGGGACCTCATGTGGACCCAGGACCTGGCGGCCTTCGGCAACCAGGAGCTGAGCACCTACGCCTCGGGCCGGCTGGGGCGGGTGGAGGACCCCCAGTCCGGTGCGGGCTCCACCCCTGGGGCCTGAGATGAGACCTTCTGCGCTGCTGAGCTGGCCCGGGGCGGTCGCCTTCCCGGGGGACGAGGGGCAGACGGCGCCGCCAGGTGACGGCCTGGAGGGGGCGTCGGCGGACGGCCTCTCCCATCCTGAGGGTGCCGCGCCGCACCACGGGCCGGGGGTGACGCCGCAGCCGTTCGCGGGGGCTGCTGAGGCTCGGGGGCTGGCTCCGGCCTTACAGGAGGCTCGGCCTGGCGGGCCGTCGGCGGGGGCTGCCGCACCGTTGCTGGTGGATGCGACCGTGCCCGCCCACTACGGCTCACCTACCCGCGAGCAGGTCGCCCTGCTGGAGGGGCGGGCGGTGACAGCCCTGGCCAGCGACGTCGTCGAGGTCACGGGGCCGGACCGCCTCAGCTGGCTGACCACCTTGAGCAGCCAGCTGCATACGGGGCTCGGGCCGCAGCACCCGGGCGTGGAGGCGCTGGTCCTGGACGCCCAGGGGCACGTGGCTCACGCCTACGCGGCGATCGACGACGGCGCCGCCACCTACCTGCTCACCGACGCCGGGCGCGGGCCGGGGCTGGCCCAGTTCCTGGACTCCATGCGCTTCATGCTGCGCGTACAGGTGCAGGTGCGTGAGGACCTGGCCGTGCTGGGGGTGATGGGCCCTGGGCGTGAGCTCCTGGAGGCTGCGGCCGCCGGTGCCAGGGCGCTTGTGGGGACCTGGCACGACCCGTGGCCGGGGGTGGTAGAGGGTGGCACTGCCTACGACGTCGGCCTGGCTGCGGAGGGCAGGCCCTTCAGGCACCCGGGTGCAGGCTGGGCGGCCTGGTGGATGCTGGTGCGGGCCGAGTCGCTGCTGGAGGTCGTGAAGCGTTTCCTGAGCGGGGCTGTGGGTGGCGCGCTCCCAAGCGCTGCGGCGGGGGCTGTGCCTGCAGCTGGTGTGGCTGGTTCCCCGGGTGGCCTGGGGGCGGTGGGGGCGGCCGCAGGTGCTGTGCCAGGCTCCCGGTTCGGCCGGTGCCTGGCCGGGGCTATGGCCTGGGAGGCCCTGCGGGTGGAGGCGGGACGCCCTCGTCTGGTGCGGGAGGCTGATGAGCGCAGCATCCCCAACGAGCTGGACTGGCTGCGGACCGCCGTGCACCTCTCCAAGGGCTGCTACCCGGGCCAGGAGACGGTGGCCCGCACCCTGAACCTCGGGCGCCCGCCCCGCCGCCTGACCATCCTGCAGCTTGACGGCCTGAGCGGCGACCTGCCGCAGCCGGGGGCGGTCGTGCGCCTGGGGGACCGGCCGGTGGGACGTGTCACCAGCGTGGCCTGGCACCACGAGCTCGGGCCGATCGCCTTGGCGCTCCTGCGCCGGAGCACGCCCCTGGAGGCGGCGCTGCTGGTAGACGTCGAAGGGCCGGAGCCCGACCCGGCTGCCGCTGCGGCAGGCGCACGGGTGGCGGCGGCCCAGGAGCCGCTCGTCACCCCCGAAGGCAAGGCCCGGGTCTCCCCGGAGCGGCGTCCTGGCGAGGGCCTGCGGCCTGTTGGTGGGCAGCGCCCCGGCCTCCTGCGCTGAGCCTGCGCTGAGCCTGCGCTGAGCAGGGCCGCCCCGCCGTCTGTGGGATGGCGCGGGCTGGAGGCCGTGGAAGGGGGCGCTATATGCCCACGCGCCCCGCTCGGGTCTATTACGGGTCGTGTTCTATGACTGCACGACACTGGGTGGGCTCAACAGGTCGTTGCAACACTGGTTCCGTGGAGTGATCGTAGTTGTTCCTCGAAGTACCTCTGCTGGGGTCCTCCAGCCCGAGGTACTGCGGGTCGTGTTGCTGAGGGTGCGGGAGACGGCTTCAAGGTCGGCGGCGCTCCAGCGGGACAGGTCAGTGCCCTTGGGCAATTACTGGCGCAGCAGCCTGTTGGTGCTCTCGTTGCTGGGGTCCTGGGTCCCTGGGGCCCGGTCTGCTGGGTGTTGACCCGCAGTGGTGCCAACGGCCAGGGCAGATAGAGTGGGCGGGTGAGCATCCTCAACCTGATTGCGTACTGGGTGGCCCGGACGGTGGGGTACCTCTGGCTGGGCGCCAACCTGATCGCCCTGGGGCTGGGCCTGTGGGCCGTGGTAGACGCCGCGCAGCGGCCGGCTGAGCACTTCATTGCCGCAGGCAAGCGCACCAAGGGCTTCTGGCTGGCAGTCACGGCGGTGAGTGTGGCGGTGGTCGTGCTCACGGGCTTTGGCTCGATGTTCGGGGTCATTGGCTGTGTGGCCTCCGCCGTCTACCTCACGGACGTCCGACCGGCCTTGCAGCAGTTCGCGCCGGTCAAGGTGCGCGGCTCTGTCCGTCCCTTCAACCGCGGCGGCCAGTCCCGCCCTGACGAGCGCGACTGGCGGCGCTGATGCGTGCCGTCCTGCAGCGTGTGAACCGGGCTGCCGTGCTGGTTGACGGCGAGGTGGTCGGCCAGATCACGCGCCCGGGCCTGCTGGCGCTAGTGGGGGCGACCCACGACGACGGCCCCGCCCAGGTGGAGACGGTGGCCCGCAAGATCGCGGAGCTGCGGCTCTTTGACGGGCCCGGCCCGGACGGCGACCAGCCGGGCCATGAGGTCTCGGTGTCCGACCTCGGTGCCCCCGTGCTGGTGGTCTCCCAGTTCACCCTGTACGCGGACGTGCGCAAAGGCCGCCGCCCCTCCTGGAACCAGGCGGCCCCAGGGCCCGTGGCTGAGCCTCTGGTGGAGGCGGTGGTCGCCGCGCTGCGCCAGCGGGGCGTGGAGGTGGCGACGGGTCGTTTCGGCGCCGACATGCGCATAGACATGGAGGCCGACGGGCCGGTGACGATCCTGGTGGAGGTCTGAGGGCTGGTGTGTGGTCAGTGGCGCGGAGGCCGACGGTGGGGTGTTGTGGCCGACGGGCCGGTGACGATCCTGGTGGAAGCCTGACCGCATGAGACCTTCACTGCCGCCGCCGCCCGCCTGGTCCGGGCCGCGCGGCCGGTGGCCCGGCTGATGACGCACGGGATGCTCCACGGCCTACGCCGTCGCACCCGGGCTTGAGCCACCCAGGCTCAACCTTGACTCACGCCCACTGCGAACAGCGGCATGGCCGAAACACCGCCCCGGTTAGCCTAGGCAGCACGTGCTTAGCGGGTGCCTGGGCTCCCCAAGAGCCCTCCCCACCCGCCCCACGGACCCCACGTGCCGAGGAGAATCCAGTGTTTGAACGCTTTACGGACCGCGCCCGCCGAGTAGTCGTCCTGGCCCAGGACGAGGCGCGCGCGCTGAGCCACAACTACATCGGCACGGAGCACCTCCTGCTTGGCCTCATCCACGAGGGGGAGGGTGTGGCCGCCAAGGCCCTGGAGTCCATGGACATCTCCCTGGACGCCACCCGCGCCCAGGTCATCGAGATCATTGGTGAGGGCCAGTCCGCCCCCACCGGCCACATCCCCTTCACCCCGCGCGCCAAGAAGGTGCTGGAGCTCTCCCTGCGGGAGGCCCTCCAGCTATCCCACAACTACATCGGCACGGAGCACATCCTGCTGGGCCTGCTGCGCGAGGGGGAGGGCGTGGCCGCCCAGGTGCTCACCAACCTGGGGGCGGACCTCTCCGGCGTGCGCCAGACCGTCATGCAGATGCTCTCCGGCTACGAGGGTAAGGAGACGGTCAACGCGGGTGGCCCGTCCAAGGAGGGCACTCCCTCCGGCTCCGCGATCCTGGACCAGTTCGGCCGCAACCTGACCGCCGCCGCCCGCGAGGGCAAGCTGGACCCCGTCATCGGCCGTTTCGAGGAGCGGGAGCGGGTCATGCAGATCCTCTCCCGGCGCACCAAGAACAACCCGGTGCTGATCGGTGAGCCCGGCGTGGGCAAGACCGCCGTCGTCGAGGGGCTGGCGCAGGCGATCGTGCACGGTGACGTCCCCGAGACGCTGCGTGACAAGCACCTGTACTCCCTGGACATGGGCTCCCTGGTGGCGGGATCCCGCTACCGTGGTGACTTTGAGGAGCGCCTCAAGAAGGTGCTCAAGGAGGTGCGCACCCGCGGAGACATCGTCCTGTTCATTGACGAGATCCACACCCTGGTGGGGGCGGGGGCCGCTGAGGGCGCGGTTGACGCTGCCAGCATCCTCAAGCCCATGCTGGCCCGTGGGGAGCTGCAGACCATTGGTGCCACCACCCTGGAGGAGTACCGCAAGATCGAGAAGGACGCCGCCCTGGAGCGCCGCTTCCAGCCGGTGACCGTGGACCAGCCCACCATCGAGGAGACCATCGCGATCCTCAAGGGGCTGCGGGACCGCTACGAGGCCTTCCACCGGGTGGTCATCACCGACGAGGCCATTGAGGCCGCCGCCAAGCTCGCGGACCGCTACGTCAACGACCGCTTCCTGCCGGACAAGGCCATCGACCTGGTGGACGAGGCCGGGGCCCGCCTGCGTATCCGCCGCATGACCGCCCCGCCTGAGCTGCGGGAGATCGACGACCAGATCGCCGCCGTCAAGCGCGAGAAGGAGTCCGCGATCGACGACCAGGACTTTGAGCGCGCCGCCGCCCTGCGGGACGACGAGCACCGCCTGGCCGAGAAGCGCGCTGCCAAGGAGAAGGCCTGGAAGTCCGGGGACCTGGACCAGGTGGCCGAGGTGGACGAGAACCTGATCGCCGAGGTGCTGGCCATGAGCACCGGCATCCCGGTGGTCAAGCTGACCGAGGCGGAGTCCGCCAAGCTGCTCAACATGGAGGCGGAGCTGCACAAGCGGATCATCGGCCAGGACAAGGCTATCGAGGCCCTGTCCAAGTCGATCCGCCGCACCCGCGCGGGCCTGAAGGACCCCAAGCGTCCCGGTGGCTCCTTCATCTTCGCCGGTCCCACGGGTGTGGGCAAGACCGAGCTGGCCAAGGCCCTGGCGGAGTTCCTGTTCGACGACGAGGCCGCGCTGATCCAGATGGACATGTCGGAGTTCGCGGAGAAGCACACGGTCTCGCGGCTCTTTGGGGCGCCCCCCGGCTACGTCGGCTACGACGAGGGCGGCCAGCTGACCGAGAAGGTGCGGCGGCGCCCCTTCTCCGTGGTGCTCTTTGACGAGGTGGAGAAGGCCCACCCGGACATCTTCAACTCGCTGCTGCAGATCCTGGAGGACGGGCACCTGTCTGACGCCCAGGGCCGGGTGGTGGACTTCAAGAACACCGTCATCATCATGACGACGAACCTCGGTTCCAAGGACATCGGCAAGTCCGTGGCCACTGGTTTCCAGTCGACGGAGGCCGGGACCATGGACTACGAGGAGATGAAGAGCCACGTGAACCGTGAGCTCAAGCAGCAGTTCCGCCCCGAGTTCCTCAACCGGGTGGACGAGCTGATCGTCTTCCCGCAGCTGACCAAGCCGGAGGTGCGTCAGATCGTGGACCTGATGATCGCGCGCCTGGACAAGCGCCTGGCGGAGCAGGAGATGACCATCGTCCTGACCGAGGCCGCCAAGGACCTGCTGTCTGAGCGGGGCTTCGACCCGGTGCTGGGGGCCCGCCCGCTGCGCCGTGCGATCCAGCGCGACATCGAGGACGCCCTGAGCGAGAAGATCCTCTTCGGGGAGATCGAGCGTGGCCAGAAGGTCACGGTGGACGCCGTGGGTGAGGGGCTGCTCGGTGAGTTCACCTTCAAGGGTGAGCCCTGGGCCGGGCACGTCAAGGACGAGGACGCGGCGGTGGCGGCGGCTGAGGCGGCGGTCGCGGCCGTGGATGAGGCTCAGGGTGGTACCGCTGGTGACGACGGTGGCCGTGCTGCCGCCGCCGACCCCGTCCCGATCGACGACGCCGCCGCCGTCCGCGAGACCGGGACATATGGCTCGTGAGACCGGTAAGGTCAGCCTAAGTTCCTGTGGATAACGGGGTGCTGGTGCCGCCCGGGACTGGGTTGGTACGGCCGTAGCTGCTGGGGCGCTCCCCGTCCGTGTTTCGCGAGACCGGGACATATGGCTCGCGAGACCGGGACATATGTACCGCGAGACCGGTAAGGGTGGCCTTAGTTGTGGGTAACTCGGTCAGGACTGGGGTCCTGTCGCATGGCATCCGGGGCCTCTGGCTGGTCTATCCGCTGGTCGCACGCACGGCGGCGCGAGCCCGGGGGGTAGGGCTTTTCGTTGCAATTACGCCCAATACCTGGCAACACGCTCCGGCCTGCTGCCTCGTGCGCCCCGGCCAATTGCGCAATGACGACGGCGCTGCACACCTCGCGCCGCCCACCCCACCACCGGGCGCCCGAAAACACTGGAATCCAAACACCAGTCTGGCTCCATGTGCAGCAAGCAGCCGCCGGGCGCCAGCATCCCCGCCCGCCCATGGCCACGTATGCCCTGTCACTACCGCTCGGAACCCCGGTCCCCAGAACGCCCCACCACCACAACGCTAAAGCCGTCGCCAAGGTCAGCGGACAGTCCCGCCACCGGTGCCCGCCAGCCCCCAAGGGTCACCCCAGCTATCCACAGCTAAGGCCACCCTTACCGGTCTCGCGGTACATATGTCCCGGTCTCGCGAGCCATAAGTCCCGGTCTCGCGAGACCGGTAAGGGGGACCTAAGCCAGAGACCTTGCAACTGCCCTGCGGCCACAGAGCCCCTCCCAAGCCGCACCACCGCCGCGACGCTAACCCCACCGTCGGCCTCCGACAGCCCTCACCGCCAGCCCCGCCGTCGGCGCCTGCCATCCCCGTCGGTGTCCGACAGCGCCTCCAGCCCCGCCGTCGGTGTCTGCCATCCCCGTCGGTGTCCGACAGCGCTTCCAGTCCCGCCGTCGGTGTCTGCCATCCCCGTCGGTGTCCGACAGCGTCTCCAACTCCACCAGCCGCCGCCCACCAGCGACCAAACCAGCCCCTTCCTGGGCGCAGACCTTTTGGCGCTAGGACCTCTGTCACATACAGTGGCCCTGTGGGCGCCCAGGCGGCGCCGTCCTGCCTGTTCCAACCAGCCGATGAGCAGAAAGGGGCAACGATGCCCAAGTACGTGTACCGCTTCAGCGAGGGCGACAAGGACCAGAAAGACCTCCTGGGAGGCAAAGGAGCCAACCTGGCTGAGATGACCAAGCTAGGCCTGCCCGTCCCGCCCGGCTTCACCATCACCACCGACGCCTGCCGGGCCTACCTCGCCAGCGGTGCCGTACCAGACGAGCTCAGCGTCCAGGTCACCAAGGCCATGCGTGAGGTGGAGGAGGAGCTGGGGCGCCAGCTCGGCGCGGCCCACGACCCCCTGCTCGTCTCCGTACGCTCCGGCGCGAAGTTCTCCATGCCCGGCATGATGGAGACGGTGCTCAACATCGGCCTCAACGACGTCTCGGTCAAGGGCCTGGCCACCGCCTCCGGCGACGAGCGCTTCGCCTGGGACTCCTACCGCCGCCTGATCCAGATGTTCGGCAAGACCGTGCTGGACATCGACGGCGACCACTTCTCCGACGCCCTGGAGGCCAAGAAGGCCGACCGGGGCGTCTCCATGGACTACGAGATCCCCGTGGAGGCCCTACAGGAGCTGGTGGAGGAGTACAAGGCCATCGTCAAGGAGCACGCGGGCCTCGACTTCCCGCAGGACCCCCGGGCCCAGCTGGACATGGCCACCGAGGCAGTCTTCCGCTCCTGGAACACCGAGCGCGCCCACATCTACCGCCGCCGCGAGAAGATCCCCCACGACCTGGGCACCGCCGTCAACGTGTGCACCATGGTCTTCGGCAACATGGGGCAGAACTCCGGCACCGGCGTGTGCTTCACCCGCGACCCCTCCACCGGCCGCCCCGGCGTCTACGGCGACTACCTGGTAAACGCCCAGGGGGAGGACGTCGTCGCCGGTATCCGCAACACCCTGTCCCTGGCGGACCTGGAGGAGCTGGACAAGACCAGCTACGACGAGCTGCGCACCGCCATGCGCCGCCTGGAGACCCACTACCGGGACCTGTGCGACATCGAGTTCACCATCGAGCGCGGCAAGCTCTGGCTGCTGCAGACCCGCGTGGGCAAGCGCACCGCCGCCGCCGCCTTCCGGGTGGCCACCCAGCTGGTGGACGAGCGCCTCATCACCATGGACGAGGCCCTCACCCGGGTAACCGGTGACCAGCTCACCCAGCTCATGTTCCCGCAGTTCGGCCAGTCCGGCGACCGTGACCTGCTCACCCGCGCCATGCCCGCCTCCCCGGGGGCCGCGGTGGGCCACATCGCCTTCAACAACGAGGAGGCCACCAGCCGCGCCGCCGCAGGCGAGTCCGTGATCCTGGTGCGCCGCGAGACCAACCCGGACGACCTGCCCGGCATGGTGGCCGCCGCCGGCGTGCTCACTGCGCGCGGCGGCAAGACCAGCCACGCCGCCGTCGTCGCCCGCGGCATGGGCAAGACCTGCGTCTGCGGGGCGGACCAGCTGGAGGTCGACGCCGTCGCCAAGACCGTGCGCGTGGCAGGCCGCGAGGAGGTGCTCACCTCCGACTCCGTGATCGCCATCGACGGGCAGACCGGTGAGGTGTTCCTGGGGGAGGTGCCGGTGGTGGACTCCCCGGTCATGACCTACCTGCGCTCCGGGCTGGAGGCCGCGCTCACCGCCGCCACCGACGACGACACCCGCGAGCTGGTAGCCGCCGTGGACCGGCTCATGCAGCACGCCGACGAGCGCCGCCGCCTACGGGTGCGGGCCAACGCGGACACCCCCGAGGACGCCCGCAACGCCATCAGCCGTGGCGCCGAGGGGATCGGGCTGTGCCGCACCGAGCACATGTTCCTGGGGGAGCGCAAGCAGTTCGTCCAGAACCTGATCCTGGCGGGATCCGACGCCGAGCGTGAGGCCGCCCTGGCCGCCCTGCTGCCGCTGCAGAAGGGCGACTTCGTGAGCATGTTCGAGACCATGGACGGCAAGCCCATGACGGTGCGTCTCATTGACCCGCCGCTGCACGAGTTCCTGCCGGACCTGACCGAGCTGAGCGTGCAGGTGGCGGTGGACCGGGAGCGGGGCCAGCTGGACCCCGCCGACGAGGAGCTCCTGGCGGTGGTGCGCAGGAGCCACGAGGCCAACCCGATGCTGGGGCTGCGCGGCGTGCGCCTGCTGCTGACCATGCCGGGGCTGATCGAGCTGCAGGTGCGGGCGATCGCGGAGGCGGCTGTGGAGCGGCTGAAGGCTGGCGGCGACCCCCGCCCGGAGATCATGATCCCGCTGATCGGCAGCGTCCGGGAGCTGCAGATCGCCCGCGAGCGCGCCGAGAAGGTGCTGGCGGAGGTGGGCAAGGAGTCGGGACTGGAGCTGGACTTCCCGATCGGCTGCATGATTGAGCTGCCGCGCGCCGCCGTCACCAGCGCCCACGTGGCGGAGGAGGCGGACTTCTTCTCCTTCGGCACCAACGACCTGACCCAGACCACCTGGGGCTTCTCCCGCGACGACGTGGAGGCCTCCTTCGTGGGGCACTACGTGGATGAGGCGATCTTCGGGTCCTCCCCCTTCGAGTCCATTGACGTCGACGGCGTGGGCGGGATGGTCCGCCTGGGTGTGGAGGGCGGCCGCCGCACCAAGCCGGGCATGAAGATGGGTGTGTGCGGTGAGCACGGTGGTGACCCGGACTCGATCTCCTTCTTCCACCAGGTGGGGCTGACCTACGTGTCCTGCTCGCCGTTCCGGGTGCCGGTGGCGCGCCTGGAGGCTGGGCGGGCGGCGCTCATGCAGGGTGAGGGCTGAGTCGGAGGCTTAGCCAGACTGGCTGGCTTGGTTGGCTGGCTTGGTTGGCTGGGCTGGCTGGCTTGGCTGGAAGCTGAGTCGGCTGGCTGCTGCTAGCGGAGGGGCCTGGGGCGGTTGCGTTCCAGGCCCCTTTGCGTGCTGCGGGGCGGTTTGGCTGGCGACGGCGGGGCCAGTACCGCGAGACCGGGACATATGGCTCGCGAGTTCGGTAAGGGTGGCCTTAGTTGTGGATAGCTGGGGGTCTTGGAGGCTGGCGTGCACCGGTGGCGGCTGCGGCGTTGGCATGCACCGACGGCGGGGCTGGCCGCTGGGTCTAGGTGGCAGGTTTGGCGTTGCGCGGTGGGGGTTGCCGGTGGCCTGAGTGACGGGTTTGGGGCCGGTACGTATGTCCCGGTCTCGCGAGCCATGTGGGGAGTGTCCAAATTGATGACAAACAGCCCGGAGTTGCACGTAGCTCCACTCGCGATCCGCATGATTCCAACGATCATGCTGCGGCATGCAGGGCCGGGGAAGGCCTTTGTCATCAGTTTGGACGCCTGGCCACCGAAGACGCCCCGTTCACAGGGCGCCAAGCCAGCGGCTGCGCTCCCGCCAGTCCGCCCTGGCGACACCGGCACCCCGTTATCCACAGGGACTTAGGTTAACCTTACCGAACTCGCGGTACATATGTCCCGGTCTCGCGGACAGCGGCGGCACCGGCGTCTACTAGACCGCCACCAGTTACCAAACCCCGTCCAAGTTATCCACAACTAAGGTCACCCTTACCGAACTCGCGGTACATATGTCCCGGTCTCGCGAGAGGGGGGTGGCAGGGGTGTGAGGAGGGGGTCACTGTGCTGCGTGGCCCTTGGCAGGTTCTTTACGGCCCGACCGTGAGAGGATTATCAGGTCGCTATCAGCCCGGCCGCACCTTACTGTGCCTCCCGGCTCTGACCCGCAGACTAGGAGGACGTGGATATGGCCCTGTTCGAGCTCCACGACGGAGGCCTGGCCCCTGCGCGCCTGGGGCACGAGGCCGGGGAGGCCGCCCGCCGTGAGGCCCTGGACTCAGTACGTCACCACGTGGTTGAGGTCCTGTCCGCCCCCCTGTTCCCGGTGTGCTGGAATGAGGCAGGCACAGTGCTGACCGCCTTGGACCCGGCCGGGCAGGTGGTGGCGGTGGAGGTTATCGAGGAGCTGGACCCCTCGGTGATCGTCTCCTCGATGGCGCACCTGGCCACGGTCGCGGCCGCTGGCTGGGCCGAGCTGGCCAACCGCTACCCCGGCGGGCTGCAGACCTTCCGGGAGGACTGGAACGAGTTCCGGGAGTCCATGCCGGCCCGGGTTGAGCCCGGCCCCCGCCTGATTATCGTGGCCGCCCGCATCGCCGACTCGGTGCGCTCCTCCCTGGCGATGCTGGCCTCCTCCGGGGTGGAGCTGCAGCTGCTGTCAGTGCGGGAGTTCTCCTCGGGGCGCCGGCTGGTGGAGCTCCAGCGCGTGGAGCCCCAGACATTCTCCCCGGCAGCCCGGATGCTGGCCTCACGCCGTGCCGCCCAGCCGGTGCTCTCTGGTCAGACGGCGGTGGTCAACGAGAGGGCCAAGCCCGCTGCTGACGACGCTGCCAATAGCGACGACGCCGCCGCAGCCTCGGCTTCAAAGGCCCAGGCTCCCGGCGCCCAGGCTGACCAGGCTTCGCCTGCTGGGGCCGTAGCCTCGTCCAGGCAAGCGGCCCCGGCAGCTAAGGAACGTGCCTCCCAGGGAGCGTCGGGCAAGACCGAGGACCCGATGGAGATCACCTTGGACGCCCCGGACGTCTCCGAGCTGGGCGGAGCCTCGGCGGGCCCCCGGGAGGAGGCTGCGGAAGAGCAAGCAGGCACGCCGGAGGCGACAGCGCCCGAGGCCCCGCAGACGCCGCCAGGCGCGAGCGACCCCGCCACCCCGGTGGACGGCTTTGCGCGCATGAGTGCCCCGGAGGCCTCGGCCGCCTTGGAGCTGGTGGGCTCGGTGCTGGAGCGGGACACCCCGATCGTCTGGCAGCGCCTGCGCCGCGGTATCTTCCATGAGGCGGTGCTCTCGCCGCAGGGGGTCATCACCTTGGCTGACGGGCGCAGCTTCACGGATCCTTCGGCTGCGGCTGACGCCGCCCAGGGCTGTGAGGGGGCGGACGGCTGGCACGTGTGGCGCTTCGGGGTGCGCGGGCCGAGCCTGCGCGAGGCCCTGGAGGAGGTCTCCGGCTCCAGGGCCGGTGACGGTGAGCGGCACCAGTCAGGAGGCGTGGGGGCGGACGGCACCCGCCGTCGCCGTCGCCAGTAGGTCTGGCTGGGCGCCGCCTGCGGCTTGGAGCGGTCTGCTGTCTGGGCGCCCCGCCGTCGCCAGCAGGTCCCTTCGCACGCGGCCTGCGTCCTGCGGCCCCGGCGGACCACAGCCAGCCTCAGCGCAGCACGTAGCAGCCGATCCAGCGCCGGATGGTGGAGTAGACCTGCTCCCGCACGGGCGGGGCGGAGAGCGTCAGGTTGTGCACGCCGCCGTCAAAGCGGGCCACCGTCACCAGGGCCCCCAGGTCCACTGCCCGGCGGGCGATCGCCTGCGCGTCCAGGACCGTGTCCGTGCTGCGGGAGTCCTCGTTGTAGGTGATGCCCAGGCGGCTGCGGGCCGAGGACATGGACAGCACCGGGCAGCGGATGTCCAGGCCCGCGTAGACCCGCGCGTGGCCCGCCAGGATGGCTCGCAGCCAGCCGGGGCGGATAGGGGCGGAGGGTCGCGGGGACCAGTCGGTGTTGATCTGGTAGCCGGTCACGTAGGGGTCGCCCTCCCAGGACGGGTCGGGCAGGGGGCCGTCGCGCTCCGGGTCCCAGCCGTCTGAGGCGCTGAAGAGCTGCTCCACCGGGGCGGTAGGGGTGGGGATCACCATGCGGGGGTCCAGGCGGGCCAGGGTGTGGACGATCGGCTCGCCCACGCTCACCAGCAGGTTGGAGCCCTGCATCTCCAGCCAGGGCGAGACCAGCACCAGCCCGGCCAGGGCGCCTGGGTGGCGGTCGGCCCACAGGGCGGCGGTGAGCCCGCCGGTGGAGTGGCCCATGAGGACCAGGGGCAGGTGCTCGTCGCGCTCGGCCCGCACCAGCGCCAGGGCCTGGCCGATCTCCTCGTCGTAGTCGGTCAGGCTGGTGATCCAGCCGAGCATCTGCCCCTGCCGCCAGGAGCGGCCGTAACGGCGCAGGTCCAGGGCGTAGAAGGCCCCGCCCAGGGCGGCTACCTCCCGCGCCAGCTCGGGCTGGAAGAAGTAGTCGTTCCAGCCGTGCAGGTACAGGCACACGAAGGTGGGGGTGGAGGGGGTGCCCGGCCGGGCCAGGGGGTCCTCCGCCGGGACGTGGCGTACCAGGGTGGCTACCGCGCCGTCGTCCTCGTCGTCGGGCAGCAGCTCGATGCTGCGGGCCTGGAAGCCGCGGCCCAGCAGGTCCGGCCCCCAGGTGGTGGGTGCGGGCTCAGGCATCAGACCTCCTCCAGGAAGGCGGACAGGATACGGCTCATCTGCTCGTGCTCCACCAGGAAGCCGTCGTGCCCGTGCAGGGAGCGGATGGTGGCGCGCCGGGCCCCGGGCACGCAGCGCTCCAGCTGGTCGGCCTGGGCGGGCAGGAAGAGCCGGTCGGAGTCCACGTCCACCACCAGGGTGCGGGCCCGGACCCGCCCCAGCGCGGCCTCGGTGCCGCCGCGTCCGGCACCGACGTCGTGCACCCGCATGGAGTGGGTGACGATCAGGTAGCTGTTGGCGTCGAAGCGCCCCAGCAGCTTGCCCGCGTGGTAGTCCAGGTAGGACTCCACCTGGTAGCGGCCGCCGGTGGCCGGGTCCTCACCGCCCTGGTGGCTGCGGCCAAAGCGCTCGTCCAGCTCGGCGGCGCAGCGGTAGGTGGTGTGGGCGATCGCCCGGGCCAGCCCCAGGCCCCGGATCGGGCCGGTGGGGTGGGAGTAGTAGTCGCCGCCCTGGAAGGCGGGGTCGCTGACGATGGCGAGCGTCTGCAGGTGGCACCAGGCCAGCTGGTCGGCGGTGGTGGCGGCACCGGTGGCCACCAGCACCAGGTTGCGTACGCGCTGGGGGTGGGTGGCGGCCCACTCGATGGCGCGGTGCCCGCCCAGGGAGGCCCCAATGACGACGGCGAAGGCGTCGATGCCTAGGGCGTCAGCCAGGTGGCGCTCGGCCTCCACCTGGTCGCGGGTGGTGAGCCAGGGGAAGCGTGAGCCCCAGGGGCGCCCGTCGGGGGCGGTGGAGGCGGGGCCGGTGCTCCCTTGGCAGCCGCCCAGAATGTTGGCGGCCACCACGAAGAAGCGCCGGGTGTCCACGGCCTTGCCGGGCCCCACCACGTCCGCCCACCAGCCGGGGTTGGGGTGCCCGGGGCCAGCCTCGCCGGTGACGTGGGAGTCGCCGGTCAGGGCGTGCAGCACCAGGACGGCGTTGTCGCGGGCGGCGTTCAGCTCGCCCCAGGTCTCGAAGGCGAGCACGGTGCCGGGCAGGGTCTTCCCGGACTCCAGGGGCAGGTCCCCGATCTCCAGGAAGCGGCGCTGGCCGGGGTCCTTTTCCGGGTGCCAGGCGCCGGTGGGGCAGCCTGCGGTGCGCTCCACCAGCTTGCGGCGGGCGGAGGAGACGGTGGCGGCCGTCAGGAGGCGGTCTGGGGCCCGCTCTGGGGAGGCCGAGGTCGTGGAGACCTGAATGCCTGGCAGGTCTTGCTGCGGGGCCGGGTGGGACGGCGGGACGGCCGGGCTGGGCGGGCTGGCCGGGGCGGGCAGGCTGGGGCCGCCGGTGGCAGGCGCAGGGGGGAACCCAGGGGTGCTCGTCATACCCTGATTCTGCCGCATACGCCCCGCCCAGCCGGGGCCTTCAGAGCGCGGCGACGGCGTCCAGAGCCTGCTCCAGGTCCGCCAGGATGTCGTCGATGTGCTCGATCCCGATGCTCAGGCGCACCGTGCCCGGGCCGATACCGGCCTGTGCCAGGCCGGCGTCGTCGAGCTGTGAGTGGGTGGTGGTGGCCGGGTGGACGCACAAGGAGCGCACGTCACCGATATTCGCCAGGTGCGAGAACAGGGTCAGGGAGTCGATGAAGGTCGCCCCGGCCTGCCGCCCACCAGCCAGGTCGAAGGAGAAGACGCTGCCCGCGCCCCGGGGGCAGTACTTCTGGTGCAGCTGGTAGTAGGGGCTGGACTCCAGGCCCGCGTAGCGCACCTGGGTGACCTCGGGGCGGGCCTCCAGCCAGCGGGCCACGGCCAAGGCGTTGTCAACGTGCCGCTCCATGCGCAGGGAGAGGGTCTCCACTCCCTGGGCCACCAGGAAGGCGTTCATGGGGGAGGCGGCGAAGCCCAGGTCCCGCTGCCCCTCCGTGTGGGCCTTGAGCAGGAAGGCCAGGTTCGCGCCCAGGGCCCCGCCCACGCCCAGGTCACGGGCGTAGACCAGGCCGTTGTAGGAGGGCTCGGGGGTGTTGAACTCGGGGAAGCGGTCCGGCTGCTGGGCAAAGTCGAAGCTTCCCGCGTCCACCACCACCCCCAGCACGGAGGAGCCGTGGCCGCCCAGGAACTTGGTGGCGGACGCCACCACGACGTCGGCCCCCCACTCGATGGGGCGGGTCAGGTAGGGGGAGGCCGTGGTGTTGTCCACCACCAGCGGGAGGCCCAGGGAGTGGGCTGCCTGGGCGAGCGGCTCGATGTCCAGGATGTCGCCCTTGGGGTTGGGGATCGACTCGCCGAAGAAGCAGGTGGTGCGCGCGTCTGCCAGGGCCGCCCAGGCGGCCGGGTCGGCCGGGTCGGACACGAAGCGTGTCTCGATGCCCAGGCGCGGCAGGGTGTGCTTGAGCAGGTTGACGCTGCCGCCGTAAAGGGAGGGGGAGGCCACGATATTGCTGCCTTGGCCGCCCAGGGTCAGGAAGGTCAGGGTCTCTGCGGCCAGGCCGGAGGCCACCAGCAGTGCGCCGACGCCTCCCTCCAGGGCCGCGATGCGCTGGGCGACCATCTGGTTGGTGGGGTTGTCCAGGCGCGTGTAGATAGGGCCCAGGGACTTCAGGGCGAAGCGGTCCGCGGCCTCCTGGGCGTCAGGGAAGACGAAGGACGTGGACTGGTAGATCGGGATGGCGCGGGCCCCGGTGTCGCCGTCGGGGGTGTGGCCTGCCTGGACCTGCTTGGTCTCAAAACGCCAGCCGGTCGGGTTGGTGGCGGTGGGCAGCTTGGGGGCGGGGCGGTTGGTCTCAGACATGTCTGGAAGATAACGGGACAGTGGAGGTACCGGGCAGTCCTGTCCACAGGTTGGGTGCCAGGGCGACGGCGTGCCGTTCGCTGTGGCTGGTCTCGCTGGTGCCCAGCAGCGTCAGGCCAGTGCGCGAGCCGGTCAGGGGCTTGGTGGTTCCGTTCGTGGGTCGGGGTCCTGGCATGACACCGGTCGGGGTGTTGCCGTCGTCGACGGCAGGTGTGCCAGGTGTGGGCGCGGCTGGGGCGACGGGGCCGGTGCGGGGGTGACCGGGACGCGACCTGGCCGAAGCCAAAGTGGCCCCTGGGGCTTATGTGAACGTAACCCACTAATGGGGTGCGCGTTGTTAGCGTGAAAGGCGTGGCCCTAAGAGAGTTATTGGATGTTCCACTAGCGCGCCTGCGGCACCGGGCGGGCGCGGCCTTCTGCGTGGTGGCGCTCGCGGGGACGCTCCTGCCCACCGCCGTCGCCGACGAGGTTACCGAGGCCCAGCTCCAGCAGGCCCGGTCCGCCGAGCAGACCACCACCGCCTCCATCGGGGAGCTGGAAGCGTCCCTGGCCCAGCTCGCCACTGACACGCAGGCCGCCGAGCTGCAGGCCCAGCTCGCCAACCAGCAGTACCTGCGCAGCCAGGATGACCTGGCCACTGCCCAGGACGCCGCCGTCCAGGCCGCCGACGCCGCTGACCAGGCGGCCGCCGCCACGGAGGTCGCCCGCGGCGCCCTGGCCGACGTCGTGCTCGCCGCCTACCAGGAGGGGGCCGACCCCCTGCAGTTCCTGGCCCCCTACCTGGGTGCCGGAAGCTTCTTTGAGGTGGCGGAGGCCAAGGCCCACCTGGACCGGCTGGCGGAGAACACGGACGCCGAGCTGCAGAAGGTCGAGTCCCTGCAGGCCGTGGCCGACACCATGCGCACCCTGGCTGACGCCAAGCAGGGGGCCAAGCAGGCGGCGCTGGACGAGTCGAGCAGCGCCAAGGCCAGTGCGGACACCGCCGCCAGTACCGCGCGCAGCGCCGAGCAGCAGGCTCAGGACCGTCGCGCCACGCTGATCGCCCAGCTGGCCCGGCAGCGGAACACCACGGTCGAGCTGGAGACCCAGCGGCAGGACCAGATCGACGTCGCCCGCAGGCAGGCCCAGGAGGAGGCTGCCCGCCAGGCGCTGGAGGCGGGGGGTGCCCAGGGTTCTGCGGCCCGGCCCGCACCGCAGGCCTGGCAGGACACAAGCAGCCAGACGCAGCAGCCTGACGGCGCAGGCGAATCGTGGGGTGGGCTCCCGGAGGCGCCTGCTGCCCCGCAGAGCCAGCCGGAGGAGCCCAGCTGGTCTGAGCCGGAGCCGGAGGAGCCCAGCTACGAGGAGCCAGCACCCGCGCCTGCCCCCGGATCGAGCCTGGGGGAGCGGGCGGTGCAGATCGCCCTGGGCTACCAGGGGGTGCCCTACGTGTGGGGCGGGGCCTCCGACTCGGGCGTGGACTGCTCCGGGCTGATGATGGTGGTGTGGGCCAAGCTGGGTATCAACCTGCCGCACTTCGCCGCCTACCAGTACAACCGAGGCACCAAGGTGCCGGTAAGCCAGGTCCAGCCGGGGGACATGATCTTCTTCTCCTACGGGGGCGAGGCGGATATCCACCACGTGGCGATGTACGTGGGCGGCGGCCAGATGATCGAGGCTCCCAAGCCGGGCCTGAGCGTGCGCGTGATCTCCATGCGCTACAGCGAGCTGATGCCCTACGCAGTCCGCCTCTAACCCCCCTCTCCGCGAGACCGGGACATATGCACCGCGAGACCGGTAAGGTGCACCTAAGTTCCTGTGGGTAAGTGGTCTCTGAGACGGCGCTGGGCGGCTGGCAGGCACACGAAGGTCATCGGCCCCTTCCCGACGCCGACGCCGACGCCGCCAGCGCCCCGGTGCTCGTGCGCTGCCAGCCGCCCCCGGCAGCTGTGCTCAGTGCCCCTCGCGGGCCACCCGCTGCGCCTCGCGCTCGTAGGAGCGGCGGATCTCCTCCTCCGCCTCCTCACGCCCCACCCAGTGGGCGCCCTCCACGCTCTTGCCGGGCTCCAGGTCCTTGTACACCTCAAAGAAGTGCTGGATCTCCAGGCGGTGGAACTCGCTGACGTCCTCGATGTCGGTTCGCCAGGAGGCGCGCTGGTCCGCGGCGGGTACGCACAGGACCTTGTCGTCGCCGCCCTTCTCGTCGCGCATGCGGAACATGCCCAGGGCGCGGCAGCGGATCAGGCAGCCGGGGAAGGTCGGCTCCTCCAGCAGCACCAGGGCGTCCAGGGGGTCTCCGTCCTCGCCCAGGGTGCCGTCGATGTAGCCGTAGTCGTCGGGGTAGCGGGTGGAGGTGAAAAGCATACGGTCCAGGCGGATGCGTCCGGACTCGTGGTCGACCTCGTACTTGTTGCGGTTCCCCTTGGGGATCTCGATGGTGACGTCGAACTCCACGGATGCTCCTTGTCTAGTGCCGTCTGGTGCCGGTGGGCAGCACCCGGGCGCGGTGCCGTTGGCCGGTGCCCGGGCGTGGTGCCGTTGGCCGGTGCCTGGGTGGGGGTCCCTTCCCAGGTCTGGGTCGGGCTCCCCTCCCGGTGGCGGGCCGGTTGGGTGCGTATGGCACTAGTGTGACCCACGAGCGCCGTCCGCGGGAGCAGCTGGCACATCCGGCACGGCGGCGACGGCGTCGCCCGGCCTGGGTGGCGGCCTCGCTGCAGCGTGCCGGGCCGCCTGGCTCCCGCGTGCCGACGCCCCGGCCAGCGGTGCCGTCCTGCTGCGGCTGGCCTCTGGATACACTTGCGGGCACACCCAGGAGGGAAGTATGCGTAAGCGCACCGTGAGGGCCCTGTCTGCCGCTACGCTCGCCGTCGCTATCGGGTACTACGGGGTGGCTGACGCCCTGGACCTGGTGCCGGGCTTCGTCACGGTAGCTGGCGAGCAGGTAGTTGCCGCGCCCTTCCCGTCCGTGCACCCGCCTGTCCCGGTCCCGCAGCAGGTGCCTAGGGGTGCGCGCGCGGACGCCCCGCTGCCTGAGCCTGCCCAGGTCACGGCCCTGGCCAGCGCCTTGGCGGCGAACCCGCTGGTGGGTGGTGGCCGGGTGGGGGTCAGCGTGATCGACGTCGTCACGGGCCAGGAGCTGGCGGACGTGGGGGCGCGCACGCCGTTGACCCCGGCGTCGTCGGTGAAGCTGCTGACGGCGTGGGCGGCGCTGTCGGTGCTGGGGCCGGACCACACCCTGCAGACCCGCACCACGCTGTCGCAGGGCACCGTGACGCTGGTGGGTGGCGGGGACGTGCTGCTGGCGGAGGACCAGGGCAGTCCGACGGCGATCGCGGGCCGGGCGGGCCTGGGTGACCTGGCGCGCACCACCGCCGAGCAGCTCCAGGCGCAGGGGGTGGCTAGCGTGCGGGTGGCCTTGGACGACACCTTGTTCCAAGGCCCGGACTGGAATGACGGCTGGGAGGCAGGGAACGAGGACTTCGTGGCCCGGGTCCAGCCGATCATGGTGGATATCAGTGCGCGCCCTTTTGGCACCTACCCGGCTGACCCGGCCATGCAGGCCGCTGAGGTGTTCGTCGAGCACCTGAAGGCGGCGGGCGTGCAGGTGGAGGGCGCCCCGGTGCGGGCGGCCTCCCCGGCGGGGGCGGCGGAGCTGGCGGCGGTGACCTCCGCGCCGCTGGCGGACGTGATGAGCGTGTCCCTCAAGAAGTCGGACAACACCATGACGGAGGTGGAGGGGCGCCTGCTGGCGGCGGCCTCGGGCCGGGAGGCCAGCTTCACGGGGGCCACCCAGGCGGTGACGGCCCAGCTCAAGGCGGAGGGCTTTGACCTGACGGGCGTGTCGCTCAAGGATACTTCCGGCCTGGCGAAGGCGGATAAGGTCCCGGCGCGCCTGCTGGCCCAGCTGGTGCAGCGGGCGGCCGCGGAGCAGGGCGGCAAGGTGGGGCGCACGGTGGTGGCGGACCTGCCGGTGGCGGCCCTGGAAGGCACGCTGCATGACCGCTTCCACGGCACGGGGGCGGCGGGGGAGGTGCGCGCCAAGACCGGCTCGCTGGAGGAGTGCGCCTCCCTGAGCGGCCTGGTGGTCACGGACGGGGGCCGGCTGCTGGCCTACTCGGTGATCGTGGACGGCTTCGCGTCGGGGGGCCTGTGGAACGCCCGCAGCGCGGTTGACAACGACTTTGTGGTGCCTTTGAAGGCTTTGTGAGGACGGCGGTGCAGGGGGCAGGCATGTTGGAGGAGGTGCCGGTGGGCGCGGGGCGGCCTAGTGCGGCCGCGCTGGTGGACTGGCGGGCGGTGGTGCGGCTGGCGACGGCGGCCACGCCCGCTGGGCCGCAGGTGAGTCCGGCGAGCCGCCGCGCGGTGGTGGCCCTGCTGCGCCGTTCTGCCTTGGAGGCGCCCGCCTGGGTAGCCCAGATCACGGGGCTGCGGCGGGCGGCGCAGGAGGCGGCGGAGAGCACCCAGGTTCTGGTGGTTGACCGGGCGGGGATGATCATGACGGCGGCGGCGTCCTTGCATCGGCTGCTGGAGGGGGTGCCTGCGCCGGTCCCGGTGGAGGCAGGCTGGCGGCTGGGGCCGGCACGGGCGGTGGCTTCCGCCCAGTTGGCTGGGCTGCTGGGGCCGTGGTCCACGCGCCTGCTGGGACAGGTGCTGCCGAGGGAGGCGCTGGTGCCTGCTGGGGCGGTGCCGCTAGACGGCGAGGCCGGTTCGGTGTCCGTCTCTGGTGCGGCGTCTGCGTTGACGGCTGGGGCGCAGGCTCCTGCGTCTGTCCCGGTCCCGGTGGCGTCTGCGGCGCCGGAGGTTAGGGCTGGGGCGAGTGAAGGTGCGGCGGCGTCGTCAGGGGCAACCGGGAGCCGGATGCTGCTGGTGGCCCCGAACGTGCTGGCCTTCCAGCAGCGTATGGAGCTGGACCGGCTGGACCTGCCCGCCTGGGTGACCTTGCACGAGGCGACGCACGCGGTGCAGCTGGCGCAGGCCCCGTGGCTGGGGGAGTACCTGCGCTCGCGGATGTCGGTGGTGGTGGCGGCCGTGGTGGGGGCCTTGCGGCTGGAGGGTGGTGGCTCGGGCCCGGGCAGGCTGCTGCGGCTGCTGCACGGGCGGCAGGCGGACCCTTTGGCGGTGGTGCTGGGTGTGGAGGGGCAGCAGGCTTTTGCTGAGCTCAGTGCGGTGCTGGCGCTGCTGGAGGGGCACGCGGAGGCGGTGCTGGACTCGGTGACGCCTGCGCGCCTGCCTTCGGCACACCGGCTGCGGCAGGTTATGGCGCACCGTCGGGTGGGTGGCTCGGTGGGGCCGGGGGCTGGTCTGAGCGGCCTGGTAGGCCGTCTGGTGCGTCTGGCGGACAAGGAGGCCCAGTACGTGGACGGCGGGGCTTTCGTGCGTGCGGTGCTGTCCCGGGTGGGGCATGAGGGCCTGAACCGGGTGTGGGCGGGGCCTGAGCTGCTGCCCACCCCGGCGGAGCTGGCGGCGCCGGAGGCCTGGCTGGAGCGGCTGGGCCTGGGCTGAGGCGCTTGCCGGGGTGCGCGGGCGGCAGCGGCTGGCGAGGAGCGCCGCTCCAGGCTCCAGGTGGGCCGGTGCCCTTGGCCGTGGTGGTTGAGGGGCTGGTGCGGGTCTGGGCGGCTACCGGTTCTGGGGGCGGTCTGGGCTTGTGCTGGTTTACGGCGGGTGCTGGCTCAGGCTGGGTCGGGCACCACGTCCAGGGCCCCCATGCCGTAGGCGCTGTGGGAGCCGACGTTGGTGTAGCTCGCCAGGGCCATGAGCTGGGAGAAGACGGCGGTGGTGGCGTCGGGGCGGCCGGTGACTCTCAGTGAGCCGGTGCGGGCCTGGATGCTGCGGGAGGCCAGGCGGCCGCGCCCGTCGTCGTGAGGCATGCCGAGGCTGATGGTGCTGACCTGGGTGTGGTCCACGGTGGTGAGCAGGTGCTCCAGCAGGTGCCGGTCGGGCAGGTGGGGGCAGGTGGTGGGGGAGTGCTGGCGCCAGCGGGCGTGGAGGCTGGTGGCGATCGAGGCGGCTTCCAGGTTGGTGTGGTGGCGGCCGTGGGAGGTCAGGACGGTGGGTGTCTGCAGGGTGACGGTCCAGGAGGTGTGCTGGGTGGTGGCGGCGATGTCCTGCCAGGTGGTCTGTTGCAGGAGCTGCGCGTCGACGGCGATGGCGGTCGGGGTGGTGGGGCCGCCGTCCCCTAGGGGCAGGACCCCGCCCCAGGCGAGCCAGGCCTCCAGGGTGCCTAGCAGGCGGTCGTCCAGGACTCTTAGCTCGAAGCCGAGCTGGTGGCTGGTGCTGGTGACCTGGCCGATGGCGTAGGGCTTGGGGGTGGGGGAGCTGTGTGGGGGCCGGTGGGCGAGGGTGGGGTGGGTGGCGGCGCGTTCGGGGGTGAGGCCTGCGGGCAGGTCCAGGACGTGGCCCCAGGCGGCGTGCACGCGCCGGGGGGTGAGCCGGGTGCCGGGTGGGGCGTCGAAGGAGATGTAGAGGCTGCTGGGCACCGTGCCCTCCTGGTGTGCCGCTGTGGGGAGCTGTGTGCGGGGTAGGGCTAATTGTGTACCGGGGGGCCGTTCTTCGCATGGGGGTGGGGAATGATGCTTCGGGGGCGACAGAGACTTTGCTGGGAGTTTGCTGTGTGTTTGCTGGTTGGGGTGTTTGGAGGGGGACTTTCTGGCTTGGTCTCGTTGGAAGTCGGTGGCTGGGGGTGGTTTTGGGGCGTCGGTGGCGCTTGGCTTGATTGGGCCGAAAAGTGGGTATAGTGGGGGTGTGCTGGCCGGTCCTGTGGGGTGCTTGCGGGGCCAGTGGCGCTCTGGGTCCTGGAAGTGGCGTGATTGCAAGGCTTCTGGGGGCCAGGGTCAGGAAGCACCACGCACCTGTAGGTGCATTAAGGCCGGTGGGCTATTTTCTGGTGGGCTTAGGGCGCATCGTCAGGAGGCACCACGCACCTGTAGGTGCATTAAGACTACCCCATTAGCACGCCCAAGTAGAGCTCGTTGCGTCAGGAAGCACCACGCACCTGTAGGTGCATTAAGACGCCATGATCACTTCTCCTTGTTCGTGATGTCGTTGGTCAGGAAGCACCTCGCACCTGTAGGTGCATTAAGACCCCTTTTTGCCTGGGCAGACATATCCAGCCGATCCGTCAGGAAGCACCACGCACCTGTAGGTGCATTAAGACTGCGTCCACGCCTCCAGGAAGACGCCTTCGTGCTCGTCAGGAAGCACCACGCACCTGTAGGTGCATTAAGACCCACGAAGAGCCTGACCGGCCTCTTGTCCCCGACGAGTCAGGAAGCACCACGCACCTGTAGGTGCATTAAGACCGACCAGGCTTCTGCCCGTGAAGGGAGACGGTGACCGGTCAGGAAGCACCACGCACCTGTAGGTGCATTAAGACAACGCCCTGGTCGTCAACCATGTCGGTGCCGTATCGTCAGGAAGCACCACGCACCTGTAGGTGCATTAAGACGATTCTTTTCTGGATTACCAGCTGGCGGAATCTAACGTCAGGAAGCGCCACGCACCTGTAGGTGCATTAAGACGCTCCTATTCTCTCTGCTTGTCAAGATGCACTTCTGTCAGGAAGTGCCACGCACCTGTAGGTGCATTAAGACTGGAGGTAGGAAATTAGGTCAGAGAACCCCGACGCGTCAGGAATCACCTCGCACCTGTAGATGCATTAGGGGTCCTCTTCAGGTTTGATCGGCTCTGCCTAGGTGCTTCTGCATGTTTATTGCTGTCGCATGTCCGTTGGTCCTTCGTCTGCGGTTTCCCGGGCTGCGTCCGCGGACATGCTGTGCCACTATGTTTTGTCAGGAGCCGCAGTTCCTGACGGTCGCTTCACGGCTCTGGAAGCCGCTCCGCCCGCCCTCCCACCGTCGTCGAGGTCAGGTGACCCAGCCGTGCGCCCTCCCAGCAGCAGCACAACAGGTGCCCGCCGTCGCCGCGGATACCGTTTAGCAGCAGGCCCGGGCGTACACCTGGGCCAGCTGCTGCCTGCATACGCCCCGTTGGACCTGGCCCCGCAGCCTGCCGAGCTCTCCTGCCCGGCTGCTGACCGGCCAGCTTCCGGCAACCCGGCGCCCGCTAGTCACCGCCCCTCTCTGTTCGAGACCCTGACAAGTGTGGAGACCCTCACCCAGGCCTGGCAGACGGTACTGGCCCGTGACGCCCGCGACGGCACCCTAACCGCGCAGACCCAGCGCATCGCCGCTGACCCCAAAGGCTTCATCAACCAGCTCAGCCAGGAGCTGCGGGCAGGCACCTACCGTCCCGGCCCGCTGTGGGCCATTCAGATCGCCAAGAACGGCGGCGGGGCCAGCACCCCCGGGGCAGCAGGCACCGATCAGCCCGCCTGCGGGCAAGCTGCTGGCACCCCAGGTGCACGCACCAGGACCCTGCGTATACCCACGATCCGTGACCGGGTGGTCGAGCGGGCGCTGGTTAACACCCTGAGCCACCGGGTGGACCTGCTGCTGTCGCCGTGCTGCTTTGCCTACCGCACCGGCCTGGGACGGGACGACGCGATCCACCACGTGACCATGCTGCGGGACGCTGGCTTCGTCCACGTGCTGCGCACCGACGTGCGCGACTACTTCCCTAACCTGGATGTCTCACAGGCCCTGCGGGTGCTGGGCCGGGCGGTGCGTTGTGAGCGCACCCTGGCGCTGGTGGGGCTCGTGGCACGGCCTCGCCGGGCGCGCGGTGAGCGGCGCTGCCGCAGCCGGGGTATCGCGCAGGGGTCCACCCTGTCCCCGCTGCTGGCCAACCTGGTGCTCGCGGACGTGGACCACCAGCTGTGCGACGCCGGTTTCGGCTACGCCAGGTTCGCGGACGACATCATCGTCTGCTCCCCCAGTAGGGAGGACCTGGCCCACGGTGCCAGGCTCCTGCGCGCCCTGGTTGGCTCCCTGGGTTTGTCACTGAACGAGGAGAAGACCTCCATGACCAGCTTTGACGAGGGTTTCTGCTACCTGGGGGTCGAGCTGACGCGCACGCAGCCCGCCGTGGACCCACGCCATGACGTCAAAGGGCACCCGGACCCTGACCACGTGGTCTACGTGGGGCGGGAGGGCAGCCGGGTGCGCGTGTCCAAGGGCAGGCTGCTGGTGGAGGCGGACTCCGGGATCCCGCAGATGAGCATCCCGCGCCACGCGGTGTGCCGCCTGGTACTGGCCGGGGCGGTCGGGCTGTCGGCGGGGGCGCGCTCCTGGGCGCTGAGGCACGACGTCGACGTGGTGTTCCTGTCCCGGCGTGGCAGCTACCTGGGGCGTCTGGCGGCCCCGCGGGCGACGGCCAGCGCCCGCCGGCTGCTGGCTCAGGCTGCGGTGTGTGCGGACGAGTCAGCCCGCCTACCGCTGGCTCGTAGCATCGTGGAGGCCAAGCTGCGCCACCAGGTGGGGCTGCTCCAGCGGCTGGGGCGCCGTCAGGAGGGTGTGCAGGTGGGGGACGTGTGCGCTCAGCTGCGGACGCTGATGGGGGACGCTGCGCACGCGGCGGACACTGCTGAGCTGATGGGGCTGGAAGGGGCGGCCTCCCTGCTGTACTTCGAGGAGCTGTCCCGGCTGGTACCTGCGGAGGTGGTGTTCGAGGGGCGGAGCCGCAGGCCGCCCAGGGACCTGGCCAATGCGGCGCTGTCCTACGGGTACGCGATCCTGCTGGCGGAGTGCGTGGGGGCGCTGCTGTCGGCGGGCCTGGAGCCTTCCTTGGGGGTTCTGCACGCTTCCACGGACAAGCGTCCTAGCCTGGCGCTGGACCTTATGGAGGAGTTCCGCCCCCTGCTGGTGGACCGTACGGTTATGGCCTTGCTGCGGCAGCGGCGGCTGCGGCCGGAGCACGCGGTGGAGTCTCCTGACGGCGCGGGCGTGTGGCTGGAGCGCCGGGGCAAGAAGGCCCTGGTGGACGGATACGAGGCCACCATGCAGCGGACGGTCTCAGGCGCGTTGCCTGGTTTCCAGGGGAGCTGGCGCAGGCACGTGCACCACCAGGCCCAGCGCCTGGCGCGGGCGCTGCTGGAGCCGGGGGAGTCTTGGGAGGGCGTGTCGTGGCGGTGACGGTGATCGTAGCCTATGACGTGGCCAGCAACACACGGCGCGCTCGCCTGGCGACGGCGTTGGAAGGGTGGGGGTACAGGCTGCAGGAGTCGGTTTTCCAGCTGCGTCTGGCTGAGGGCGAGCTGGAGCAGGTGCGGGCACGGGTCAAGGAGCTGATCGACGACGTGGACGACGTGGTCCACCTGTATCCCTTGTGCAGCGCCTGCGTGGGACGCTGCGAGGTGCACGGGACCGCACCGTCGCTTGACGATGCGGGACTGTACCGGGGCGTCTGGTAAGGCTAGGGGCGGCCCGTACTGCGGAGCGGCGACAGGGCCGATTGCTGGGAGTTTGCTGTGTGTTTGCTGGTTGGGGTGTTTGGAGGGGGACTTTTTGGCTTGGTCTCGTTGGAAGTCGGTGGCTGGGGGTGGTTTTGGGGTGTCGGTGGCGCTTGGCTTGATTGTGCCGAAAAGTGGGTATAGTGGGGGTGTGCTGGCCGGTCCTGTGGGGTGCTTGCGGGGCCAGTGGCGCTCTGGGTCCTGGAAGTGGCGTGATTGCAAGGCTTCTGGGGGCCAGGGTCAGGAAGCACCACGCACCTGTAGGTGCATTAAGACAATGGGAGAGACTTTCTCCACTGTGCGAACTGTCACGTCAGGAAGCACCACGCACCTGTAGGTGCATTAAGACCTGGCTGGCCGTAAGGCCACCCTGGATAATACGCGTCAGGAAGCACCACGCACCTGTAGGTGCATTAAGACTGACCGTCCATCGGCCGTTGTCGCTGACGACGACAGTCAGGAAGCACCACGCACCTGTAGGTGCATTAAGACCTGGCTGGCCGTAAGGCCACCCTGGATAATACGCGTCAGGAAGCACCACGCACCTGTAGGTGCATTAAGACAAGGCCAATTTGGCCTCCAACTTCTGTGCCTTCTCGTCAGGAAGCACCACGCACCTGTAGGTGCATTAAGACAAGCAGGCGGCGAACCGCTCGTCCCCCTTGATGAGTCAGGAAGCACCACGCACCTGTAGGTGCATTAAGACTTTTCTAATTATCTCTCATGTTTCACTCGCTGTCCTGTCAGGAAGCACCACGCACCTGTAGGTGTATTAAGACTAGAAGGGTTAGTGATCATCGATTCTTATGTATCGAGTCAGGAAGCACCACGCACCTGTAGGTGCATTAAGACAATAGGCGATCCCCTAGGAACTCTCCTCGCAGTCCCGTCAGGAAGCACCACGCACCTGTAGGTGCATTAAGACTTTGCTCTCCGAACTCTTCGGCAATCTTCTGTCGCGTCAGGAAGCACCACGCACCTGTAGGTGCATTAAGACCGTGTCGCCGGGTTCGGGTGATTCGACCACATTGTCCGTCAGGAAGCACCACGCACCTGTAGGTGCATTAAGACGGGCCAGAAGAGCCCCTAAGGGGGAAAGGAACACCATGTCAGGAAGCACCACGCACCTGTAGGTGCATTAAGACCAAGCTCCGATCCGAAGTTCGGGACCAGAAGGGCCGTCAGGAAGCACCACGCACCTGTAGGTGCATTAAGACTCTTCTGTCTGGAAAACCCTAGCTCGGCTAGGTTCTCGTCAGGAAGCACCACGCACCTGTAGGTGCATTAAGACCCAGGACGGCGTTGAGGTCCTTTATAAGACCGCTGTCAGGAAGCACCACGCACCTGTAGGTGCATTAAGACCCAGGACGGCGTTGAGGTCCTTTATAAGACCGCTGTCAGGAAGCACCACGCACCTGTAGGTGCATTAAGACTCCACCCGCCGGGACCGGGCGATGGGGCACGCCCGTCAGGAAGCACCACGCACCTGTAGGTGCATTAAGACCGCTCCTACGCCCCTTTCTTGCCACCCCTATTCTTGTCAGGAAGCACCACGCACCTGTAGGTGCATTAAGACGAGTACCAGTTCTATTGTCATATCTTCCGCCTCTCGTCAGGAAGCACCACGCACCTTTAGGTGCATTAAGACCTCAACTCCCGGACAGCAATGTAGATAAGCCATAAGTCAGGAAGCACCACGCACCTGTAGGTGCATTAAGACACCACAGGTAGGACGATAACGGCTGTTGCCAGAGCGGGTCAGGAAGCACCACGCACCTGTAGGTGCATTAAGACCGCTCCTACGCCCCTTTCTTGCCACCCCTATTCTTGTCAGGAAGCACCACGCACCTGTAGGTGCATTAAGACACTTCTGGAAGTTCTCACAGGCCTCCCGGAAGGAGGCGTCAGGAAGCACCACGCACCTGTAGGTGCATTAAGACTCCTTCCTAAGCGCCTTCTCGATGGTGTTTCGGAGTGTCAGGAAGCACCACGCACCTGTAGGTGCATTAAGACGATGGCAAACTCCCTGGCTCCGGCCTCATAGGCGTCAGGAAGCACCACGCACCTGTAGGTGCATTAAGACGACCGGTCAAGCGCCGCACTGATCACGGAGCTGTGTCAGGAAGCACCACGCACCTGTAGGTGCATTAAGACCGGTGGATCGACCACTTCCCATTCTTCAGGTTGATCGTCAGGAAGCACCACGCACCTGTAGGTGCATTAAGACAACGAGGCGATCACGCCTGCGCTGCCGGTGCTGTGTCAGGAAGCACCACGCACCTGTAGGTGCATTAAGACACCAAGGAGAAGCGCCTGGCGGTCCTTGAGGCGCGTCAGGAAGCACCACGCACCTGTAGGTGCGTTAAGACCTTCTGGTGATCTTCTTCACTTAGCGCATATAACGTCAGGAAGCACCACGCACCTGTAGGTGCATTAAGACCTGACGCCTCGCACTCGACCTCGGTCGGACACGCACGTCAGGAAGCACCACGCACCTGTAGGTGCATTAAGACTTGGAAGAGGCCCTCGAGAAACATAGCTTCCCCTGGTCAGGAAGCACCACGCACCTGTAGGTGCATTAAGACGCGTCATGCTTGGGGTCTGTACCTTCGACGACAAGTCAGGAAGCACCACGCACCTGTAGGTGCATTAAGACATGACTTTTCACGGGCATCACGTTCCTCGAGCAACCGTCAGGAAGCACCACGCACCTGTAGGTGCATTAAGACTCATGATCTCCACCCCGTTCGCGGTGGCGGCCTCGTCAGGAAGCACCACGCACCTGTAGGTGCATTAAGACATACACCTGACCGCTTACCACAATCTCGATGACCCAAGTCAGGAAGCACCACGCACCTGTAGGTGCATTAAGACAGCAGCTGGGCGACCCAAAGGTCTCTTTCGTCAGCCGGTCAGGAAGCACCACGCACCTGTAGGTGCATTAAGACCATCTTGAATACCCTGGCCACCTCGGCCAGGGTCAGGTCAGGAAGCACCACGCACCTGTAGGTGCATTAAGACGTGTCAGTAGACATTGCGAAGTCCTTTCTGTGGTTGGGTCAGGAAGCACCACGCACCTGTAGGTGCATTAAGACGGCAGCCAGGCTGGCACACCGCGACTGGTCAGCTCGGTCAGGAAGCACCACACACCTGTAGGTGCATTAAGACATGCGGCACATGATGTGCCCGCAGATGTCTTCGACAGTCAGGAAGCACCACGCACCTGTAGGTGCATTAAGACTGGCTTTCGGGTCAGAAGAGTGCGGCTGCTAGCGTGTCAGGAAGCACCATGCACCTGTAGGTGCATTAAGACAAAACGTTGAGCATTGTGGTTCCTTTCGTAGTGGGGGCAGGAAGCGCCACGCACCTGTAGGTGCATTAAGACAAGCGGCTTGTTATCACAAACCCAATTTGCTACGAGTCAGGAAGTATCACGCACCTGTAGGTGCATTAAGACCTCCGGAGAGCCGTATGTAGTCGCTACTCTTGGGGTGTCAGGAAGCACCACGCACCTGTAGGTGCATTATGATCACAGGCGGGGAGGCTGGTCGTACCAGCAGTGGTCGTCAGGAATCGCCTCGCGGCTGTTGAGCAGCAAAAACGGGGGTGCGCCAATGGGTTGGCGCACCCCCGGAGGTGGGTAAGCGGGTGGGGCAGGCTAATCTGCGGACGTCGCCAAAGGAGGCAGGTCGTACTTACGAGAAAGCTGTTTCCCGTTCAGCTTGTGGTTCACCCTGTTTTCCTCCCGCTCCTTGAACCAGTTGATGATCGGAGACAGGTCGCCGTTCGCGGCCTCGCCGGCCCCAGGGTAGGACACGGTGCCAGAGCGCCACCCAAAAGCGGCCCGCTGGAAGGCACGCACCGGCAGAGACTTCTCAAAGTCAGAGGGCAGGTCAGAGAGCGTGCTCTCCAGCTCAGCGTCAAGGCTCTCACCATCCAGCCCCAGGCAAGAAGACAGGCTCTGGTAACCCTGGCCAATAGTCTTACTGCTACGGCGCACCACCCTGGTGGCCCGCACCTCGACGGCCCCCAGGCCCAGCGGCTTGCCCAGGCCAATGTGGTGGTAGCCGATCCCCTGGCCGCCATCGGTGTGGCGCTCCGACTGGGGAACCAGTCGCTCCGGGCTCAGCAGCCAGAGCAGCACCGCTAGCTCGGCAGGCTCCAGGCCATCAAAGTGAATACGAGTCCGGAACCTTGCCCCAGGTGCCAGATAGGAGCCGATTACGGTATCCGCGGAACCGGAGTCCCCGTTAAGGTTACTCACTCCCGGGACGGCGGCAATCTGCTTATCCCGTAGCAGCCGGTGCGTCGGGTAGACCTTGCGGATCAAGGTCTGCCCCCTCTGGAAGGTATGCGCGCGCGTAGTCTTCTCGTCTAAGGCGCCGCCATCCGTGCGGCGCAGGTAAGGGAAACCGGTAGAGGGCTTCGGGCTCGCCAGCGTGGGCAGCAGCCAGCCGTTGCTTCCAGAGGCAGGAAGCTGTAAGAAACTCTCACTGCCACCCGAAGGCTCAGGCTCCACTGCCTCAATGCGCACACGTCCTCTAAGTGCGGCGCCCTGGTCCTGGCCGTCCATCTTGCCGTCGGCCACAAACCCCCAAAGCCTGTCACCAGGAGAAGCCTCCTCCATGCGCAAGGCAGGGCGGGTACGTGCCTCCTCGGCCAGAACGGCGGGAGCGACGGCGGTACCGTCCGCTCGCCTGCCTACCTGGGAGGGGCTGAGTTCTGTGATGCGGCCCTGCCTCACCGTCGCGAACAAAGGTATGCCACGGTTGTGCTTGGCTAGCTTGCTGGCAAGGTCCTCCAAGAATGAGAGTATCTGCTCGCGGCCGGCGTTGCGGCCGGGAGCGCCGTACTTTCCCTTGTCTAGGACATCCACCAGCCAGGTGCTGGGGTCGGACGACTTCCGGGTGTTGGAGTCGCTGCTCGCTCCACAAGCGCGCCGACGCAGCTCCTGCTGCTCCAGGGTGCGGATATTCGCCAGGTAGGAGTGCAGGACCTCCACCAGGTTGTTCAGGACGCCATCGTCAACAGGCAGGAAAGTTGATTGCTTGTTTTTGTCGAAGAACACGAACTCCGAGTGCTTGGTGTCAATCAGCGACTGTCCGGCCTGCGGAGTCGTGCGTACCACGATGCCGCGCAGGCCGAACTGTTTCTCCGCGTTGTCCTTTTTCGAACGGCAGAAGAACGCATTTCCCACCTTGTTGACTATCGCGCGCTTCTGTTTGCTATAGAAATGCTCCAGCTCAACCGAGAAGTCAATCTCCTTGAAGTGTGGGGTGACGGCGCGTAGTTCTGTCAGCCTTTCCTCTGCGCGCGCCCTATCCCCTCTCTGCTTGCTTCGGTCCGCTGAGCCGGTGAAGACATACATACCGTCGGCCTCCAGGAAGTTGGCCGCCACATACAGGCTGTCAGGAAGGACCGCAGCGCACACGTACCTAGGGTTGTTCCACTCGTGTGGGTTCCTGGGCTTAGGATTCATTCCCAGCATCACCCGGGCGCGCAGACCGCTCCCGTCCTCCCTGGGTACCAGCAGCACCGGGTACAGGAAGGTGGACTCCTGGGTGGTGCGCCGGTGGGTCAGCACATGGTCGTGCTCCCGGAACACCCGCATACGGGAGGCGGTCACCGCCTCATAGGCGCTGGAGAGCATCCCCTTGAGCGAGGTCGCCGGAATAGTGGCATCCTCCCAGCTGCGTGCCCCCAGCGGGTCGCCGCTGCGCGAGGCCACCACCACCTGGCGAAGCCCTGCCGATCCAGCTGCCTGCTGTCCCGGAACGGTAGGCGTCGCCACCTTGATGGATACGTCGATATGCCCTGAGACTCGGCCCGGCGCCAGGTGGTCCAGCGTGGAAGGCCCCCGGTCCCGGTAGAACGAGCTACTGCCTTTCTTTTTGTCTAGGCGCACCGCCGGGACGCCGTTGTAGGCGTGGTGCCACTCGCCACCTCCGTGCGAACCTGGCTTGGGGGTCGCACCCGCGCCGTCTTTGGGGGCATGAGGCTTCGGCACCGCCTTACTCGCTGCCGGGGTCGGTTTCTCCGCCGCTGCCGTCTTCGCTGCGGACGCTGGTGGCGGTACCTGTACCTGTGGTGCTACCGGTTGAGGCCTAGGTGACTCCCCGTTACTGGGCCGAACACTCTTGGAGCTCCGCGGCCGCTTGTTCTTCGCCATCATGCGCCCCACTTTCCGGTCATGAGCTCGTCCACGAAAACGGTGTTCCCGTACTCGTGCTCCTGGAACACCTCGATACTGTCCATCTTTTGAGGCGACTTGCTGGGCAGCGTCGCCCCGTGCTGCAGGTAGGCGTTCGGGCGGGACCAGCAGGTCGTCGTCCCCGCCCCGCCGTCGCCACCCGCAGCCTCCCGTAACGTCACCTGCACGGCGCCCGTGCCGTTCAGCCACCGCCACTCACAGGCCAGCAGACCACCGTCAGCGGCCTCTAGGCCCGCCGTGACCCGCCACAGCCGCAGCTCGTAGACCGTACCCAGCGGCACCTCCCGCAGCGCGCCGTCGGCCAGGTACCGCAAGGCAGGGGCGGCCCCCAGGACCACCTCAGTCACCGCGAAGGCCTGCGACGTCGTATAAGCCACCCCCTGGAGCGCGCCCCCAGGACCCGCGACCCGCCCCAGCAGGCCCACCAGGTCATCCTGCTCAAAGGACACGACCTCCAGGCAGGCCCCCTCTAAGGGCCGCCTGCTCCACGACTTAGCCATGCTGCTCCTCCTGCGCCGTCTCCACCAGGTAGGCCGACCAGCCGGTCGCCTCCCTAGCGCCGTCATTAGCGGTGATCGTCTTGTTGACCTCCCGCAGCCTGGCCAGCAGCTCCCGCGCCACCGCCTGGCCCGGCCGCTGCGCCTCGGCGGCGGCCCCTAGGTGCCATTCAGCCGACCCCAGCCCCAGCCACTCCAGACCCTGCACATGCAGCGCCCGGACCTCCACCTGCCCCAGGCCCCGGGTGCCCTTGCCGCCCAGGGGAAGAGTTCCGGTGGCCAGCTCCGCCAGCACCAGCCCCAGCAGGCAGAAAGCCGCCTTCGCCCGGTCAGCGCCCCTGGCCTCGCTGCCCAGCGCCTGCGCACCAGCACGCTGCAACCAGCTGGCGTCCAGCTCCAGGACGATCTTGTTCCAGGACTTGTCATAGAGCTCCTCGCAGAACAAGGCGCCCTCGGCCACGCCCCCGGTCCAGCGGTCGCAGGCATTGTGGGTGACCCGGCGCGGCCGGTCGCGCAGCTGCGCAGTCAGGGTGTCCAGCACGCGCAGGGCCCCGCGCCGCTCCGTGGTGCCGAACAGGTCCCGCACCAGCGCCGGGTCATCCGCCAGCTGCTCATGGACGCCCAGGCCCTCGCCCTCCCAGGAGCGCAGGTGCGGCCCAGGCGAGTTCGCCAGCACGGTGCGCCCAATTCGTGAGGCCCGGCCACGCAGCGCCCCCCGCACCGAGCTGCCCGGCAGCACCAGGGGGCCGTCGTCGCCGCCCGAGTCCCGCAGAGGCATAGCTGGCACTGCATCGCAGCCCTCCTGGGGGCCGCTCCTGCGCTCCTGCGCCCGATCTACTTTCTCCTGCTTGCTCAGGCCCGGATCGGCCACCAGGATTCCCGTGGGGCTGTCCCACTCGATCTCGATCCTGGTCCGCGCCGGGGCCGCACAGTCCACGAGGGAGGGCAGCTCAGCGGCCTGCGGCTTCTCAGCCAGGAAGGCCCGCAGGCCCGCCCGGGAGGTGGGCTCAAAGGCACGCAGCTCGTAGGGGTGATCCGCATCCAGCACCACCCGGCCCCAGCCCGCGCCCTGCCGCCCGCCAAAGCAGATCCGCTCCGCCTGGAACAGCCCGACGATCAGCGCCAGCACCTGCTCCACCTGCGCGGTGGTGGCCATCGGCGGCACCTGCTCCGCCCCAGCCCGCACCGGGGCGTCCCCCTCCGCTGACGACGCCGGAGCCGTTTCCGTAGCAGCCTCCGCGGTCACCACCAGGGTCAGGCTGTGGCCGCGGGGCAGGAACTCGTGCGCGAACAAGGCGCCGTCCCCCACGGTCCCCCAACGCCGGTCGATGGCGTTGCCCATCCGCTGCGGCAGCCCCGGCGCCTCCCCGGCCCCCGCCGTCTGCTGGGCGCCAGCCTGCGCTGCCTGCCCCTGCTGCGATTCCTTTACCGCCGTCTGCGGCAGCTTGACAGTGCGGAAGGTCAGGGCGCTGGCCCGCAGCGGCGCACTGTTCTGCGGCGCGCCCCGTTGGTCGCCCCACAGGCTGCGCTCCGCCTCCCGCAGCTGGCGCCCCAGCGCGTCGCCCTCCGGAAGCTCAGCCAGGTACTGCGCGCAGGCCGCCCGCACCGCCCCCTTCACGGAGCGGCCGGTCAGCACCGGCTCGCCGTGGGCGTCACGCGCGAACCGCCTGGCCACCACCTCCCGCTCAACGCCCTCACGGCTAGGGTCCGCCACCTCGTCCACCCCGCCGGAGTGCAGCGGTGAGTCGGTCCTCAGGTGGATGGTGAGCTTGTAACGCTTGCGGCTCATGACTGCGCCTCCTGGGCGGTGTGGATGAAGTCGTGACGGCGCAGCGTGCGCAGGTTGAAGGCCTCCTGCTCCAGCAGGGGGTGCCCGACCACGAAACGCCCAAAGCCCTGCGCCGTCAGGCTGCCCACGCCGGTGAGGGCCAGCCGTGTCAACGCCGTCGTGGCCTCCGGGGGTACCTCCACACGCAGCACCGAACCTGCTTGGACCGCCATGCGTGTGGCCCGGGGCTGCGAGCTGGCCGGGGACCAGGTGTCCACCCGCCGGTGCCGGATACCTGCCCGGTACCGGTCCGCCTCGCCCTCCGCCAGGCGCAGGGCTGCGCCCGCACGCCTAAACGCCCCCAGCAGGTCCGTCAGGGAGCCGCCCGGACCCAGCGCGGCCGAGCGCGCCAGCACGTCCGCGGTGAACCACAGCGTGGTCGTGCCCGCCTGGACCTGCGGCGCCGTCACCTCCACCAGCGGCGTGAAGCAGCAGCGGGTCTGGCCATAGGCCCCGCTCAGACGGCGCAGCCCCAGCCGCGCCTCCACGCTCCTACCAGCGCCCGCCATCCTGGTGAGCAGCTGGCGGACCCCCGGCCGCTCCGCCAGGTCCTTGGACAAGGTGACTGTGGCCTCCAGGCGCATGCCCGCAGGCAGGGCCCGCACCAGGAACAGGGAGCCGTCCTTGGTGGCGCCCGTCTGCGCGCTGTGGGCCGTGCCCTGGCGGCCGGTCAGTGCCGGAACGCCCCAGGCCCCGCTGACCGGCTGCGCCTGCTGCGTCTGGTCCCCCGGCTGAGCCTGCCCCGGCTGCGCCTCCTGCTGGCCCGGCATCGCCACGCCCGGGAACACGAAGCCGCTGCGCATGGGGGACTGCACCTCCGGGGGCGGGGCGGCGAGCAGCCGGTTGCTCACCTCCAGCCACCACTGCCCCGGCTGGTCCGCCTTGGGGCGGGTGAGCACCAGCGGCGTGGGCAGCCCCCGGCAGCCCTGCACCACCGGCAGGGCGTCAGAGACCAGCAGCCTGCCGCTCACGACGGCGTCGCGCACCACCGGGTCATCCGGCAGCGCCCGCCGCAGCAGCTGGTGGACCCAGGGCAGCACCACGGTCCCCCGCAGGAAGTCCAGGGAACGCACCTCGTTGGAGAAAGGCACCTCGTAGGAGACCAGCGGGGTGAGCAGGTCGATGCGCAGGGTGGTCGTGCACCACTGCGAGGCTGACCCGGCACCGTCCCCCGCCGGGACCCTCGCCGGGGCCACCCCACCCTGGCCGGGGCGCGGAACCTCCGGGCTGTCCCACGGCGCCGCAGGCGTGGGGACGCTGGGCTCCAGCTGGATGTCGCCCGCCGTCGCCGTCGGCTCCAGGCTGTCCAGGGCCTGGGCGCACCACCGCCGCACCTCCTGCTTGTGGGTGGCCGCGTCCGCCAGGTTCGGCTGCTCCGGCCCTGACCCCTGCGACGGCGGGGCCGCCTGCCCGATCAGTACGTCGCACACGCCGTCGCCGTCGGAACGGTTGGAGCCGATGCCCCGGACCAGCAGGCCCGCCAGGGAGAGCAGCAGGCGGGCGGCGTCACGCTGGGCCTCGGTCCACCTGAGCGCGTGGCCCTGGGCGTCCACGTCCACCAGGGTCACCGTGCCCTGGAGCTGGCAGCCTCCCGCCCGCTCGAAGACCCGCAGGAAGTTCTCGCGGGCGGTTCCCGTCTGCTCGTCGATGGACAGGGAGATGACCTCATGCACCGGCACCCGCTGGCCCACCGGGACGCAGGCGTCCGAGAAGATCACGTGGCTGTGCCGGGGGCGGGCGGCGGCCTCCCGGGTGTCGTCCGGCGCCGGGCCGAAAAGCTGGTCGGCAAAGCTGTTCCAGGGGCCGGAGGGGCCGTCGTCCAGGGCGGCGGCCGCCTGCCGGGCCTGGGCCCGCACCACGCCGGTCAGCACCGTGCCGCGGACCACCGGCTGGCCAGCGGTATCCGTCTCGATGACGGAGTCGACGCCGCCCACTACGCCGGTGCCGGTGGACACGCCCCAGTCGGAGTGGAAGACGAGGGTGAGGGGGAAGGAGAGGGAGGTGGTCTCGTTGCTCATGACTGGGCCTCTGTGCTGGTCCGGGTGTTCCTTGACGCGGACTGAACTGGTGGGGCCAGCTTCGTGGCCTCGCTGAGGAAGGAGTCCGGCAGCAGCTCGCCGAGCTCCAGCAGGTCGTAGAGCGTGTGCGGACCGCCGAGCTCGGTGTCCAGGTTGGCGCGGACCTCCTTCTTGGCGTCCTCCCACTGGGCGTCCACCTGCCTGAGGGTCTCGGCCTGCTCGCTCTGGCTGCCGCTCTGCTCCGCGTCCGACAGCAGCTTGCGGATACGGGCGGCCCGGGTGTGCGGGAAGGGCAGGATCTGGTCCGCTTGGTCCTGCGCGTCCCGGAAGCCTTTGAATCGGGCGGTGCGACGGCAGACGGAGTCCCAGGTCGCGTACTGCGGGCCGTCCTCCGGGGTGCTGGCGCCGGTGGGGCTGTGCTCAGCGGGGCTGCCTGTGGCGGGGCTGGGCTCAGCGGGGCTGCCTGTGGCTGGCTCCGGCTGCAGGCGGAAGGGCCGGGTGGTGAAGCCCTTGTAGCTGGCCAGCAGCTCGGCAGGTTCCAGCACGGTGGTGTCAAACAGCACGTGGTAGTCCAGGGTGGAGCATGTGGGCTGCTGGGCCTTGCCCACGCCCTTGGCCCGCTTGACCAGCCGCTCGGCCAGGTCATAGGCCACGTGGAAGGGGAAGTTGCGGCGCACAATGGCCACCCCGGCCGCCGCCGTCATCGGGCCAGGGCCGGTCACCGACTCCTGGCCGACGGCGTGCAGGTGCCGCAGGAGGACGTCCGCGCCGGTGTTCTGCTCGAAGTGCTTCAGGAAGCTGGCAGCGAAAGGCAGGGCGTAGTCGCCGCTGGTGATGACGGTGACGTCGTCTCCGCCCAGGATCACCGGTACCACCGGCGCGACCTGGAAGCCTGCGGCCGGGTCCGCAGGATTGGCGGAGGCCCAGCGGGCTACATCGGCCCAGGCCTGCGCGAAGGCGGCGGTGACCGCCTGGTCGAGACGCTGGCTGACGGCCAGTACAAAGCACCTGGTAGCGTCCGAGTCCTTCCGCTCGCAGCCAGTGGCGGTCTTGAAGTCCTCGGGGGCGACGCGCTGCATGGCCAGGTCCAGGTTCAGCATGATCGCGCCCACGCCGTTGCCGTCAATATGGATGACCGCGACCTTGGACAGCGGTGCATCCTGAGCCCCCTGGAGCTCGTCCGGGACCGGGGGCGCGGAGGGGTAGCGCTCGTCCTCAAAGCGCTTCTCCAAGTCCCGCAGGTCCTGGCTGCTGCCCTGAGCGTCCTGCTCAGGGACGGTGCTGCTGGGGTTAAAGGCCTGGGTGAGCTCCTGCTTCAGGGCGTTGGCGAGCTCGGTGGGGTTGAGCGCCAGCTTGCTGCCCTTCTTCAGCTCTGCCAGCAGCTCGGACTGGCCGCTGGCCAGACCCGCTAGGCGGGTGCGGGACTGGTAGGCCTGGTAGCGCTTGACCCGGGAAGGCAGGGAATGGGGAGTGGCTTTGTCGTCATTAGCCTCATCCCGAATGTCCAGGGGCGGGGCGGCAGGTAGGTTGGAGTCCTTGGCCTGGGCCAGGAAAGGCATCTGGCTGAAACGGGCCTCTGCGGGCGGACGGTTGAGCGCGTACCTGCTCGCCTCGGCATGGACCTCCTCCAGCAGCTGCCGGTCCACCGTCTTCTTGTCACCCATGCTGATGTAGACGCCGGAGAGGTCCAGACCGGGAGCCTGCGCCAGAACGGTGCGGGTGACATGACCGATCACCTGCTGGGCCTGTTCCTCGGTCTCCACCATGAAGATGACCTTGCCGGAGGAGCGAGAGACCCACTGTCGGGTAAGCAGTGAGGCTGGGGTGCTGCTGTCCGCCTTGTCGGCTGCCGAGCCGGTGGGGCAGAGCTCGGGGCGCTCCTCGGGCCATCCCTTGTCCGCCCCGCAGGAACGTACGGCGGTGGTGACCCAATCCTTCAGCCGTGAGAGCTGGGCGGAGGCACCGATGTTCTCTCGTAGGCGGGGCGAGGAGAAGATGTAACGCTGGTTCCCGTTGGTCTCAAGCATCACGAGCTGCATCGGGCGTCCTCTCAGGTGGGCTGGTGGTGGCAGTCTGCCACTTGCTTGCCCGGCGCGCGCGATAACTGTGAAGCAGGTTCTACACTGGCCCGCAAAACCCTTTCAGGGGGCTTGCAAGGACTAAGGGCTATCGCTGCGCGGTGGGCGCCCATCCATAGGCTTTAGCTCATGATGAAGTGGGAGGCAAGGAAGCCGTGACTGTTGTTATAAGTGCCGTGGGGGCCGGGGACCTGGGGATCGACATCGTCGAGATGGATCCCAGGGAGAGGCAAGAGGCGGATGTGGAGCCTCGGAAGCGGCTGAAGGACAGTGTTGCTGCCCCGGATACCGAGGCGGTCGCCAAAATGCTCTTGGAGGGGGCGGGAGACGGTCGGTTCCCCGTGCCGCCGGTGACGCTGCTGCTGAACTCTATAGAAGCCTCTGGTCTGGCAGGAGGGGGTGCGGTAAGGGTGCTGCTGCTCGACAGCAAGAGTGGGAACGCAAGGACTCCCACCGATTCTGTGGCTAAACGCCTTGAGGAAGCCTATGGGTTGTCAGACGTGCAGAAACAGCTTGAATCTAGGTACGGCTTCAAGGTGGAAGTTGAGACGATTGAAGCCGATCTGCGTGAGAAGGTTGGCGTAGAGGCGCTGGAGAAAAGAGTACGAGAACTGGGTGAGGCCGAGTATGTGGTAAACGGCATCTCCGGGGCCTCCATGATCGTGTTCGCAGCAATGGGGTTGCTAGATGAGCTTGCCTGCAGCTGGCGCCTGGCGGTGGCTCCAGGGGAGGGCAAGGAGGCGGCGCATCTGCTTGAGGTGACCTCCCACAAGGAAGCCGCTTTCTACTGGCTGCGCTCTATGGGGTACCTGGAGCAGGCGCAACGCCTGGCCGAGAGGCTGGGTGCTGGTGCCCGGCCTGTCGACGGGACGCACCGGGAGATTGTCGCTCTGTCTCGTCGACTCAGAGAGGATCCCGAGCACTTGAACGCCCAGGACCTGGGCCGCCTGCTCGCCCTGGACATGGCGCGAGCCGACGGCACGGCGGGCCTGCTGGTGCGTCCCTGGGTGGAGAAGGCCTACCGCCAGATGCTTGCGCAAGAGGGTGCGGGTGAGAGTCGAAATGAGAGTGCTGATGGGAGCGAAAGAGAGGATGCGGAGAGGGGTGAAAGAGTTAGTCTCTTCAGGAGGGGGGCTCCTTTAGGGGCAGCGATAAGGGCGGCTTCCGAGCAGGTGCGGTCGCAAGGTCCGGATTGTCCCGAAAGTGCCAGGTGGCTGGCAGGCCAAAGCAGACTTAATGAGATCGGCAAGAAGGCCGTACATGATCTGGGGGAGCCGCGGCTGAGTGAGGTCAGGTACGTGCTACAGGACCTCGGCCTGGGGCGGGAGCTCCCAGACTGGGTGTCTCGACCGGGGGAGCGGCCGGTTCTCTACATTGTGCCCTGCGGTACCATGCAGCGGGGTGAACCGGTTCCGCAACGAGTGCTCCTTTCTCCAGTTCCACCCGCTCTAAAGGCGGCGGTTCCAGGAGGACTGCTCAGTGACGGCCTGCCGCTGGAGGTGGAGTTCTTGCTCCTCCACTCGGAGGACCCAAAGTCTAAGAAGGTCGCGTTAGAGAACGCGGCTGGCGGCATGCTCGCCGCACTCCACGGAGAGTGGGCGCGTATGTCTCCAATATCGGTTGATTCTATAACTTACGGGGGTGCGGCCACGTCGGAGTACCTGGCCACCCCGGATATCATGGAAGCGGTGTCGGCGCAGGTCTCACTGGTTCTCCGGGCAAAGCGTCCGGCGGCGGTCGTGCTGGTGGGTACTGGCCAGAAGCCTGCTGTATACGGCGCTCTGCAGGCGGCGCAGAAGTGGTGCGCGGACCACGGTGCACCCCTGTTCCTGCAGACCTTCGTAGACGGCGACCGGGCGGCCCCCCAGTTCCACCGGGTCGCCCTCCACCGGGACACCCGGAAAGCCTTGCTGGAGGTCGCCAAGGAGAGCCTGGCCCGCCTGGACCTGCTCAGTGCGGTGCGCGTGCTAGAGGCAGGGGACGGGCAGATGCATGATCTGGCGGAACGCTGTAGCAAACTCCGGCAGAAGCTGTTGCATGCCGCCAACAACGACGACGCTCCAGATGAAGGTGCCGCAGTCCTCATGGACCTGCTGGAAGTGGTGGCGCATCTGTGGGAGTCCGCCACCGACGAGCTGGTCAAGATGCGCCTCATGGTCGTCGTCGCAGAAGCTCTGGACTTTAAGAGCAATAATCGCACCCTCCTGGTGCGTCAGATTGAGTATACTGAAAGAGTAGGGTGGCGGCAGCGTCGGTTTGGCTCCACGGGTGGTGGTGCGTGTGCGGGCAATATAGAGGCTAGTCACCGTGACCTCCTAGCCCTCTTGTACCAAGTGCGCAACAACCTGGTAGTCACCCATGGGGGTGAGGCGTCGCGGAAAGCCTTTGAGGCGGCCGCGTGCTGCCCGTTTAAGAACGGGCCGACTGATGGTCGCCCTAACCCCTTCTTCTATGACTATGAGGAATGGTCCTACCCTACGGTGCTTAGGCTGACCAAGAAGAAACTGCTTGAGGGTGCCGCAGAACAATCCATCAACCTGACGGCCTCCACCTGGAAGCAGGACTTTGACAAGCTCTGCCAGGACATTGAGACCAAGCTCCAGTAACAGGTGTTAGCGAGCCAGAAAATGTCATTCACGCTGAATAACCTCACGCCCCACCAGGTGGTGCTGGCCCTGGCGGACGGCACCGAGCTGCGCCTGCCACCCTCCGGCACCGTCCCCCGCCTGCTGCTCAGCCAAGGCAGTCGGCAGACCCTGCAGGTCAGTCGTCCACCCGTCCCAGGAGAGCCCGGGGAAGGAGCCCCGGGTGCCTCGGGCACCTCGGACGCCTCGGGCACCCCAGACACCCCGGACGCCCCGGATACCTCGGGCACCCCAGACACCTCGGGCACCTCAGACACCTCGGGCACCTCAGACACCTCGGGCACCTCAGACACCTCGGGCACCTCAGACACCCCGGACGCCCTGACCGTCGTGGCCACGGTGGAGCTCGCCGTCGGTGCTACCGTCACCGGCCTGGAGCCCCCGCTGCCCGCACCCTGCCCCGGCACGCTGTACGTCACCAGCCGCGTCGTCGCCGAGCACCACCCGGAGCGCACCGACCTGGTCTGGCCAGACGACCTGCAGCGCGACGCCGCCGGGCAGGTCACCTCCGCCCGCCGCCTGGCCAGCCTCCACGCAGTGCAGCCCCAGGCCGCCCACCAGGAAGGATGACCCCGTGCCCACCACCCCCACACTCCCCGGCAGCGGCGCCACCCTGGGCCTGCAGATCACTAAGGAGGACAACAACGCGCCCCGGCTGGTCATCGTGGTCCCCTGGGAGGTGCCCGGCACCTGGGAGCAGTGGCGTGAACTCCTGCAACCCGGCCCCGTGGTCATCTCCAGCGCTGAGGGCGCGCCAGTCACCTACGACGCCGCCTCCCGCAGGCTGCGTGAGCCCGTACGGCGACGGCTGCTCTCACCCCAGCACCGCCGTCACCTGCTGCCCGCCCAGCCCGTGCCGCTGTTCCTTAGAGATAAGGACCGCAGGGCGCCCGGCTCCAGGCCGGAGCTTGAGGTGCTGGCCTGCGACGTGCTGCACGTAGAGACCATCAGGCCCGCCATCGCAGACCAGGAGAGCCCGCACGACGCCCCCGCTCAGGAGACCACCCGCCTCCTGCTGGCCCTGCACACGGTGCTGCACGAGCCCACCGCTACGGAGGCCTTCAGCTGGGTGCGGGGCATCATGCGTGAGCCCGCAGGCCGCCGCGAGCTGGAGCGGACCGCGGGCGACGTCGTCGCCACCTGCCTGCCGGAGCCGGTGGACAGGAACCAGGTGGGCCACGGCTACGGTGCCACCGAGGCCGACGGGAGCGTCGCCGCCGCCCCCTACTGCATGACCTACGTGCCTAAGGATCGGGCGCTGAATCCCGGAGCGCAGTGTGAAGGCAATACCGTCCCGAACCAGTTCCCCGCCGACGTCGCCCCCGCCCAGGTCTCCGCCTGGCTCTGGGGCGAGCTGCCGCGGCGCGGGGGCAAGCGCTTTGAGGACGCCGACGCCGCCGAGCTGCTCGGCCAGGTCCACCAGCTCTCCCGGACCTGGACGGCCTACGCCGGGTCCTACGGCTGCGCCTTCATCCAGCTGGCACACGACTCCTTCCGCCCCCTGCTGCACATGGAGGGCCGGTTCCTGGAGGCGGTGCTGCTCATGCTCCTGCAACGCTACCGGGCTGCATCCCTGATGGAGCGCCTGGCCGCTGTCCAGCCGCACTGCGCTGAGCAGGTGGACCAGGTCATAGATCTCGACTCGCAGACGGTCGGATTCGTGGTGACCGAGCAGTGGAGCACCATGACTGACAACGACCCCCAGCTGGACGGTTTCCTGGACTACCTGCTGCGCACCTACCGGGTGGCGCTCATGGTTGAGGAGGTGCGGGACCAGGCCCACCGGCTGCGGGAGAATGTGCTGATGCGCATCGGCCGCGCGGAGCAGGAGGCTGAGGAGGCGCGCGCCCGCTCCAGCCGCGTCATGGAGGTCGCCCTGGCCGTGCTGACCTTCGTGGGTATGCCGCTGGGCATCTTCATGGAGGTATGGGCCAACTGGGAGGCGGCGCAAGGTATCGGCGTGCGGCAGCACAGCATACTGGGGCACCCGGTGGCGTGGGGCTGGTGGCTGCTGGGCGGGCTGGGGGCCTCGGTGGTCCTGGGGCTCCTGGCCTGGTGGCTGGTGATGCGCTGGGCCCGCTCTCGCTGGGGGCGCTGACGGCGTTGAGGCGTGCGCGGTTGCGCTGGGGGCCGACGGTGTCGCGGTGGCGGTGGCTGACGGTGGGCAGTGGCGCAGGCCGTGATCCTGGGTGGGGCCTAGGTGGCTGATGGTGGGGGGCCGGGACGATCTTGCGCGGCGGGCCGTGAGACTGCCGTGCCCCGCTAGGCTGGTTGTGGCCACACAGAATGCCCGTGCGATCGCGACCATGAAGCCGGGCCCCGCTAGGCCGGTTGTGGCACTCTGGTGGGGCCAGGGTGGCGCCGGACGGCGTCAGCCCGACCGGAAGGAGCCGACAGCATGCAGGCAGCGGACATGGGGGACGACCTCCAGCAGGTCCTCATAACCGAGGAGCAGATCGGGCACCGTCTGGACGAGCTGGCCCAGCAGATCGACGCCGACTACGCGGGCCAGGACCTGCTTCTGGTGGGGGTGCTGAAGGGGGCCGTCTACGTGGTGGCGGACCTCTCCCGCCGTCTGCGCCGCAGCGCCGACATGGACTGGATGGCTGTGTCCTCCTACGGCTCGGGCACCAAGTCCTCCGGGGTGGTGCGGATACTCAAGGACCTTGACGCTGACCTGACCGGCAGGCACGTGCTGATCGTGGAGGACATCATCGACTCGGGCCTGACCCTGTCCTGGCTGCTGGGCAACCTCTCCAGCCGGGGTGCCGCCAGCGTGGAGATCGCCACCCTGCTGCGCAAGCCTGAGGCCATGAAGGTGCAGGTGGACGTGCGCTACGTGGGCTTCGACATCCCCAACGAGTTCGTGGTCGGTTACGGCCTGGACTACGCCGAGCGGTACCGCAACCTGCGTTTCATCGGCACCCTGGCCCCTCACGTCTACGAGGGCTGACGGCGGCGTCCCCGGCGGGCTGGCTACCGAGTCCATAGGGCCCGGGCGTCGGGCCTACCTGGCGCGTGACGTGCCGGGAGGCCGTGAGTGATGTGTGGGGCGGCCGTGAGGTTCGGCGTCGGGGCGGGCCCACCCTGACTTGTGCATTTCGGCGCGAGTGGTGCCGGAATTCCGCACCACTCGCGCCGAAATGCACCAGTGGAGGCGAAGGGGGGCCGGGTGCGCGGGTGGTGCCCAGGGGGCGCGGGCAGTATGCACGGTGCGGCGTGGGTCCAGTTCCCGGGGCGCACATGGTGCGCTGAGGTCCTACCCGGCGCGTGGCCACCGGGATAGCCTGGGGCGGTCCCCTGGCAGACCTCCCTAAGGAGTCCTTGTGCGTAGTGCGATCTTTGATCAGGCTCATGCTGAGCAGCAGAGCCAGCAGCGTTGGACCTTGCAGTCGCAGAAGATGCTGCGGGTGCTGATGGGGCCGGAGGTGCTGGCAGCGCAGGGGGCGATGGTCGCCTACCAGGGGGCCATGGACTTCAGCTATAAGGGTGCTGGTTCCCTGGGCGGGATGCTAAAGAAGGCTGTTACCGGTGAGGGCGGCAACCTGATGCGGGTCAACGGTCAGGGCGAGGTGTTCTTCGCGCGGGCGGCGCAGAATATCTTCCTGCTGCAGCTGGAGGGGGACGCGATCACTATCAACACGCGGTCCTTGCTGGCTTTTGACGCGACCTTGCAGTACGACATCCGGATGCTTGGTAACTCGGGGCTGCTGGCGGGCGGCTTGTTCAACCTGCTGCTGCAGGGGCACGGGGTGGCGGCGGTATCCACAGACGGTACTCCGATGGTGCTGGACTGCTCGCAGCAGCCGACTTTCGTGGACCCGCAGGCGGCGGTGTGCTGGTCCGCGAACCTGCAGCCGCAGGTCAAGTCGACCTTCAAGGTGGGTTCGCTGATAGGGCGTGGCTCTGGTGAGTCCTTCCAGCTGGGCTTCCACGGGCCTGGTTTCGTGGTGGTCCAGCCCTCCGAAGGCGTCCCCATCGTCGGCGCCTCTTGACTACGACGGCTACCAGCCGGGCACGTCCTGGACGCGGCCGAGGTCGTGGTTGAGGTCGCAGCCACCTAGACCCGCCCCCGGCGTCGGGCTGTGCCCACCCTACCCTGACTTGTGCATTTCGGCGCGAGTGGTGCGGTTTTCCGGCACCACTCGCGCCGAAATGCACAAGTGGAGGCGAAGGTGCAGGGGGCCCGGGTGCGCGGGTGGTGCCCAGGGGGCGGGCAGTACGCGCAGAGCGGCGCTGGTCCAGGTCCCGAGGGCGCGCATGGTGCGCTGGGCGGAGGTCAGCTGGCCTGGGACGCCAAGAACCCCTGACTGGAGGGACGAACTCGGCGCGGCGTCGTCCCTAGTCAAAAGAACTGCAAAGACCCCTGACTGGTGGACCGGACCTTCTCCTGAAGGGTTGGCCCGGTGGGGGCTTGTCACTGGCGGAGGGTTACAAGCCCCCGCACCAACCAGTGAACCTTCAACTAGCGCGGAATCAAGCCAGAAAGTTCCTGGCTCCAGTGCCAGGGGGCCGTTCTAATCCTCCACCAGTGACAAAACCGATCAGCCGGGCGCCTGGGCGCCCCTGACTGGTGGGCTGGCGTCTTCTCCTGAAGGGTTGGCCCGGTGGGGGGCTTGTCACTGGCGGAGAGTTACAAGCCCCCGCACCAACCAGTGAACCTTCAACTATCGCGGAATCAAGTCAGAAAGTTCCTGGCTCCAGTGCCAGGGGGCCGTTCTAATCCTCCACCAGTGACAAAACCGATCAGCCGGGCGCCTGGGCACCCTTGGCAGGCGGGCTGCCGCCGTGACGGCCGTACACCCGTCCAAGCACGCCTAGCCAGGGGCTGCCCAGGTGCTTGCGTACGTCGTGCACCATCCAGCCGTCCGCGCCCCCACCGCCCCCGGCGTCGGGCTGTGCCCACCCCACCCTGACTTGTGCATTTCGGCGCGAGTGGTGCCGGAATTCCGCACCACTCGCGCCGAAATGCACCAGTGGAGGTGAAAGGGGTGCCCCGGCATGCGAGTGGTGCCCAGGGGTGCCCAGGTGCTTGCGTCTGTCGCGCACCAGCCAGGCACTCAAGCACCCCTAGCCAGAGACCCAGCCAGGGGGCAGCCGCCAGCTAGACCCGCCTCGGGCGTCGGGCCGCCCCCGGCTTCGAGACCTGGCTGTTACCGCAGCGGCCTGCCGCCACGCCGGGCGCGAAAAGTGGCGGCCAGGGCAGCACTCACGCCCGCAAGTCCGCTAGCGTTCACTGGTCGAAAGCCAGAAGGGACCAGGACGCCACCATGAAGACCGACAAGCCCTCGCAGGACTCCTCCCGCCGCAAGGAGTCCGGTAAGGACCGCCCGGACACGCGCCGCAAGCGCGGGACGCTCAGCAACCCCATGTTCTGGCTCGTCCCCGTGATCCTGATCGCCACCCTCACCTGGCTGCTGGTCAGCTCCCTGGGCGGCTTCCGCACCATCGACACCTCCGACGGGCTGGCCCTGCTCAAGGAGAACAAGACCATCGAGTCCGTCACGGTGGTGGACGGCAACCAGTCGGTGGAGCTGACCCTGACCGAGTCCTACAAGGCCGTGCCCAAGAAGGAGGGCCAGCGCGAGCAGGTCCTGGGCAAGAAGGTCAAGTTCTCCTACTCCGGGGCCCAGGCCAAGCAGGTTGACGAGCTGATCCAGGCCGCCAACCCCGCGGGCGGCTTCAACACGGTGGTGCCTACCAGCTCCTGGTGGGGCTCCATGCTCCAGCTGCTGATCCCCACCGCCCTGCTGATCGGCCTGATGTGGTGGATGTTCCGCTCCATGCAGGGGGGCCGCTCCGGGGCGCTGGGCTTCGGCAAGTCCAAGGCCAAGGTCGGCTCCAAGGAGATGCCGGACGTGACCTTCGACGACGTCGCCGGGGAGGACGAGGCCGTGGAGGAGCTGGAGGAGATCCGCGAGTTCCTCTCCGAGCCCGACAAGTTCCTGGCCGTGGGCGCCAAGATCCCCAAGGGTGTGCTGCTCTACGGCCCGCCCGGAACCGGTAAGACCCTGCTGGCCAAGGCCGTGGCCGGGGAGGCGGGCGTCCCCTTCTACTCCATGAGCGGCTCGGAGTTCGTGGAGATGTTCGTGGGTGTGGGTGCCTCCCGCGTGCGCGACCTCTTTGAGCAGGCCAAGGAGAACGCCCCCGCGATCATCTTCGTGGACGAGATCGACGCCGTGGGCCGTCACCGCGGCTCCGGCATGGGCGGTGGCCACGACGAGCGTGAGCAGACCCTCAACCAGCTGCTCGTGGAGATGGACGGCTTCGACGCCTCCACCAACGTGATCCTGATTGCCGCCACCAACCGCCCTGACGTGCTCGACCCCGCCCTGCTGCGGCCGGGACGCTTCGACCGGCAGGTCGCCGTCGAGGCCCCGGACATGGCGGGCCGCGCCGCGATCCTGCGGGTGCACGCCAAGGGCAAGCCCATGACCGGCGACGTCGACCTGGACCTGGTGGCCAAGCGCACCCCCGGCTTCACCGGTGCCGACCTGGCCAACGTGCTCAATGAGGCGGCCCTGCTCACCGCCCGCTCCAACGCCCAGCTGATCGACAACCGCGCCCTGGACGAGGCCATCGACCGCGTGATCGCCGGCCCCCAGAAGCGCACCCGCGTCATGAACGAGCACGAGAAGGCCGTCACCGCCTACCACGAGGCCGGGCACGCCCTGTGCGCGGCCGCCGGGGCCTACTCCGACCCGGTCACCAAGGTCACCATCCTGCCGCGCGGCAAGGCCCTGGGCTACACCATGGTCATGCCCAGCGACGACAAGTACTCCACCACCCGCAACGAGCTGCTGGACCAGCTGGTGTACGCCATGGGCGGGCGCGTGGCCGAGGAGCTGGTCTTCCGCGACCCCACCACCGGGGCCTCCAACGACATCGAGAAGGCCACCGCCACCGCCCGCAAGATGGTCACCGACTTCGGCATGTCCCGGGCCGTGGGCGCCGTCAAGCTGGGCACCACCGAGAACGAGACGGTGCTGGGCCTGTCGGCCACCAACCGGGACTTCTCCGAGCAGGTGGCGGCCACCGTGGACGCCCAGGTGCGGGAGCTGATCGACGTCGCCCACCGGGAGGCCTGGGAGATCCTCACCCGCAACCGTGCCGTCCTGGAGTCCCTGGCCACCGAGCTCCTGGAGAAGGAGACGCTGCTGGAGAAGGACCTGGAGCGCATCTTCGCGGATGTGGTCAAGCAGCCGCAGCGGCCCCTGTGGCACTCCGACGACTCCCTGGTGCTGGACGAGGAGCTGGCCTCCGGCAGCTACTTCTCCGGCTCGCGCACCCCGCGCCGCGTCCCCAGGGCCGCCGTCGAGCCTGCGGCCGTGCCCGCTGCTGGCGCGCCTGCGGCCACGCCGGTGGCTGACGGTACTGCCGCCCCCGGCTACGGGCAGGGCGGCTGGCAGGGGGAGTCCCCGGAGCCGCAGGCATGAGCGACGGCGTCGTGGGCGTGCCCGCGGGGGAGGGGGGCGGCTGCCCCCAGGAGGCTGCTGGGCGGGACGGGGGTTCCGGCAGCGCCGCAGCGCTCCCGGGCCTGGACGCCTCCTCCCCGCGCGCCTACGACGCCGGAGCCCCGGGTGAGACCAGCCCCTCCCCGCGCGTCCACGACGCCAAGGCCCGGCGTCCCGACGCTGCCAAGCCCCCGCGCGCCTACGACGCTGCGGCGGTGCGGCAGGCCGTGCGGGACCTGCTGGTGGCCGTGGGGGAGGACCCGGAGCGGGACGGCCTGCGCGAGACCCCGGACCGCATGGCCCGCGCCTACGCGGAGATGTTCTCGGGCCTGGGGCAGGACCCCGGCGAGCACCTCGACCGGGTCTTCGACGTCGGCCACGAGGAGCTGATCCTGGTGCGCGACATCCCCCTGTACTCGGTGTGCGAGCACCACCTGCTGCCCTTCCACGGGGCCGCGCACGTCGCCTACATCCCCAACGAGGAGGGGCGCGTGACCGGCCTGAGCAAGATCGCCCGCCTGGTGGACGGCTACGCCCGCCGCCCCCAGGTGCAGGAGCGCCTCACCGCCCAGGTGGCTGACGCGATCGTAGCGCGCCTCCAGGCCCGCGGCGTGCTGGTGGTGGTGGAGGCCGAGCACCTGTGCATGTCCATGCGCGGGGTGCGTAAACCCGGCTCCAACACGGTCACCAGCGCGGTGCGCGGCCAGATGCGCAAGGCCGCCACCCGCGCTGAGGCCATGAGCCTGATCCTGGGCCGCCGATCCTGAGGGGCCAGCCGCTCCTGAGCCGGGGCGCCCGCCACTGCTCCCGGGAGCTCCCGCTGTCGGGCACGGTAGCCCGGCAGTCCCCTGGGACGTCCTGTGCCAGGTTGCGTGGACTGGCGCAGGGGCCGGGAGGGCGGTTTGTCGTGCATAGCCACTGGGAAAGGCGCAGGCGCCCACGTGCGGGGGCCGAGCCTAGTTTCCGGCGCTTGGCATATGCAGTATCTACGCAGGCGCCCACGTGTGGGGGCCGGGAGCGTCTGGCAGCAGGCTCTAGGCCTGCTGGGAAAGGCGCAGGCGCCCACGTGCGGGGGGGCCGGGAGGATCTGGCCCGGCAGGGGCCTGCCCTCAGACGAGCCTGCTGGGACATCTGGGCCGGTCGCCTACCGGCCCAGCGCAACGGTCAGCAGGACGGTGAAGCGTTCCTCCCCGCGCGTGACCACGAACTCACCACCCAAGGCCTCCGTACGCCGCCGCGCCCCCACCAGCCCCAGCCCTGACGACGTCGCCGCGCCCGCGTCCCTCCCGCTGCCGTCGGCGGCCGTGGCGTTGCTGACCAGAGCCTCCACGCTCCGGCCGTCACACTCCACCAGCAGCCGTGCGCTACCTGGTGCCGCGTACTTGGTCACGTTAGCCACCAGCTCGTTCAGCACCCTCGTCAGCTGCTGGCGCATACCAGGGCTGACCTCCGGCCGGTCCAGCACCTCCAGCCCACTGGCCTCCAGGGCTATCCCGCGTGCTGCCAGCACCTTCTGCGCGGCCGCCACGCTCTGCGCCAAGGGCCGCGGGGCGGAGGACGCCAGTACGTCCAGGGACAGGCTCGTGGTGGCTGCCCCTGGCCCGCTGCCGGGAGAGCGTGCTGCACCACCTGCGGTGGCGCCGTCGTCCGTCCCGGCCTCGCCAAGCGCCCGCAGGCTCCCGCGCAGCTGCTCCACGGCCGTGCGCACGGAGGCCGTCATCTCCGCCAGAGCCCCAGCCAGCGACTCCCCGGACTGGCTGGACAGGCGCGCCTGCTCCGCCGTCATCACCGCCTGGGTGAGGTCACGTACCACCGTGTCGTGCAGCTCGGAGACCACCAGCAGGCGCTGGTGCTCCAGGTCAGCCCGGTGCTGGCGGGCGCCCGCTTCCGTCTGGGACCGTGGCTGCCGGACCAGCTCGGCCACCACCAGGCACGTCCCGGCGATCACCACGGACAGCTGCACCACCTCGGACGAGGACCCAGCAGGCGCCTGCTGCACCCGCAGCGCCGCCGCCAGCAGCAGCGCGTTGAGCACGACCGCCCCGTAGGCGCTGGAGCGGCGAAAGCCCCGGGTCAGCAGCACTGCGGAGCACAGCCAGGGTCCCGCCAGCGGCAGGACCGGCCCCTGGTGCCCTAAAGGAGCAAGCAGGTCCAGTGCTGAGGCCACCAGCGCCAGCACCGTGCCGCCCAGGGGCCACACCGATACCAGAGCCACCCCCACCCCACCCAGCAGCACCCGCAGCGCCCCACCCTGGGTCCAGGGGTACAGGCTCCCCACCGACCCTAGCGTCAGGAGCCCTGAAAGGCCCACGCACAGCAGGTGGGTGCGCCGCCGGGGCTGCCAGGTGCTCCAACGGCTCCGCGCCAGCCAGCCCTCGGTAGGGTCCGTGGCCCCCGCGGCCCGGCCAGTGGCGGCGGCCAGCGGCTCAGCCACGTGCTTGGCCGCGACCTGTCCCCCAAGCAGGCCGGGCCAGGCAGGGCCTCCGCCAGGACGGGGTACCTGGTCCTGCCTGAACCTCATAAGCATCTCCTGTCTCCTGCTCGCTAGCATCCTGCCATGACCTCCTCCACCGCCAGCCCCGCCACCACCCCGGTGCGGGTGGTGCTGGTAGACGATGACCCCTTTGTCCTCACCGCCCTGCGCAGCTACCTGGCCTCCAGCGAGCGGATCGAGGTGTCATCAACCTTTACCAGCGCCACCGACGCCTTGGCCTTTCTGCGCCAGGTACCAGTGAACGTGCTCCTCACCGACGTGCGGATGCCCGGCATGGACGGCCTGGAGCTGCTGGCACGGGTGCGCCGCGACCACCCCGGCACCGCCGTCGTGGTGCTGACCTCCTTTGACGACGACGCCGCCCTGCTGACCTCCTTGTCCGCCTCCGCCCACGGCTTCCTGCTCAAGGACTCGGCTCCGGAGGAGATCGTGCGGGCCGTGCTGGCTGCCGCGGAAGGCGGCACCACCATCTCACCGGCTGCCGCCTCCCGGCTGGTGGCCAAGCACCTGCGCCCCACCCAGGCGGGGGAGAGGACCGACCTGACGCAGGCGGAGCGGGAGGTGCTGGCGCTCCTGTGCGAGGGCTACTCCAACGCGGAGATCGCCGAACGCCTGGTGGTGGCCGAGTCCACCGTGAAGACCCACGTCTCCCACCTGATGCGTAAGTACGGGGTGGCTTCCCGGCTCAAGCTGGTGGTGGCGGTGCACCGCGAGCGCGAGGCCCGGTAGCGCGAGGCCCGGGCACGGCGCCCCACCATGCCCGGGCACAGCGCCCACGGCGCCGCCGTCAGCAACCCGCTAGTCCGCCGCGAGCGCCGTCACCGGGGCCACGGCAGCCGCCCGCCCGGCCGGGCGCGCAGAGGCCACCACCCCCACCAGGGCGGAGACCACCACCGCCCCCAGAAGCTGCAGCCACGGCACCACCAGCACCAGCCCCGAACCTGCCTCGGTGCCCAGCAGGGCAGCCACCCCGGCCAGTCCCAGACCCGCCCCCAGGGCCGCACCCAGCAGGCCACCTAGCAGGGCCGTCAGCACCGCCTCCGTGATGAACAGGGCACGCACCTGCCCCCGCCCGGACCCGGTGGCCCGCAGCACCCCGATCTCCCGTACGCGCTCCAGCACGCTCACCTCCGTTGCGCTGGCCAGGCCCGTCAGGGTGATAAGCACCGTCAGTAACAGCACCAGGCCGACCACCGTGGTGGTGCGGCTGACCTGCCGCATGAAGGCAACCTGCCCGTCCCCGCTGGCGGCCACCACCAGGCCGGAGCCGCGCAGGGCCTCTCGTACCGCTGAGACCGTCGCCTTGTCGGTGCCGCCGTTGCGCAGCCGCACCCACAGGCCCTGGTCCACCGGCTCCGAGCCCATCAGCTGGTGCGCCACCGTCGGGGTCACGACCGGCCCGTAGCCGCTCTCCACCACCCGCACGCGCAGGGGCACGCTCCCAGCCGGTCCGGTAAGCACCACCTGGCTGCCCTCCGGCAGGTGGTAGATGCCGCCCAGCACGAGGCTGTGGTCATCAAGCTTCTCCAGGCCGTGGAAGGAGCGGGCCACCGGCGCCAGGGAGTCCTGGTCCACCGCGTGCACGGTCAGGGCATCCTCGGTGCCGTCCGGCCTGCGCAGCTGTACGGTCGGTTCGGTCACCAGCACGGCGGCCTCCACCTGCGGCACAGCCGTCACCCGGGCCTGCACCGCCTGCGCGTCCTGTCCGGCCAGCACCGTCTCCACCTGCAGGTCCAGGGGACTGCTGGCGGCCAGGTAGCCGTCCGTGGAGGCGGCCACACTGCTCAGCCCCGTGACCATGGTGGCGGCCACGGACACCGACACCAGCAGGGACGCCGTGGTAGCCGCAGCCCGGCCCGGGTTACGCCCCAGGTTCCGTGCCGCCAGCCGTAGCAGGGAATGGTCCTCGCCCGCTAGGCGTGCCACGAGCCGGGCGGTCCCGGATACTGCCAGCGGCATGGCCAGCAGCAGGCCCAGCACTACGATGACGGCACCTGCTGCCGCCAGCTCGATCATCCGCGTCTGTACGGCCATAGCCAGCACGCCTACGCCTACGAGCGCCCCCAGCAGCCCGGCCACGGCGGCCCCGGCGCGCCGTCGTCCCAGAGCCCGGTCCTGGGCGATCCGCCCGGTGAGGGCCACCAGCGGGGAGACCCGGCTGGCCTGCCCGGCGGGGCGCACCGCCGCCAGCACCGTCACCAGCGGGGCCAGGACCAGGCCCAGGGCCACGGAGCGCCAGGAGACCGTGAGGCTGGCAGGCGCCAGCCCCTGCACCGTGCCTGAACGCACCAGCAGCCAGGCGGTAGCGGAGCCCAGGACCGTACCCAGCCCCGCCCCTAGCAGACCGGTGGCAACCGCCCCGCGCAGTACCGCCAGACGCACCTGGCGGCGGCTCGCCCCCACGCAGCGCAGCAGGCCGATCTGCCGGGTCTGGTGGGCCACCAGGGTGGAGAAGGTGGCGGCGATCACGATCGCGGACACCACTGCACAGACCGGCCCCAGCAGGGACAGGAGCGTGAGGATCGCTGCTGTGTGGGAGGAGTCCAGGCGCGCCCGCAACGGCAGCAGCTCCTCAGCGGTGTAGATCTCGCTGTCCAGGTCCCCGGTGGCGGCCGTGACCGCCTCCTTGAGCGTGTTGACGGAGGTGCCGGGCTGGGCGTGCAGGTAGACGGTCTGGGGACGGTCGTCCTGACCGAGCCGTGTCCGCCCCTCCGACGTCGCGAACACGAAGGTGTCATCAGGACTGCGCCGGGAGAGCTCCGCAGCGCCCTCCACGATCCCCACCACCTGGAGCTGTTGCCCACTGGGGGCGTCAAAGCTCTCCAGCAGGGGGAGGGTGTCTCCTACACGCAGGTCCTCTGCCTCAGCCAGGCCCGTGGACACGGCCACCTCGGCCGCTCCTTCAGGCAGGCGCCCGGCGGTGAGGTGCTGCGCCGTGCCCGGGGCCTCGGCAGCCAGCACGAACACGTGCTCGTCATAGGCCCGGCCGGGGTGGTCCACCACGGCGTGACCCTCCAGGTAGGTGCGCGCCTGCGCCACCCCGGCCACCTGCTGCAGCCGGACGGCGGTGTCAGCAGGAAGGGCCTGGCCGCGCCCTGGCAGCACGATGACGTCGGCCCCGCCCAAGGAGGTCCGGGCCTGCGCGGTCACCTGGGTCCGGTAGGAGTCGGAGATGATGAAGGCGAAGGTGATCAGGGCGGCGCTGAGGGCCACCGCAACCAGGGCGGCGAGGGCGCGCCGCAGGTCCATGACGGCAGGCATCAGCGGGCCTCCTTCCGTGGGCGCGCGGCGGCGGGGGCTGCAGTGGCGGGTGAGCCTGCCGCCGGTACGGGGCCGGAGGCGCCGGGACGCTGCGTGTCGTCGGCCACCAGCCGACCGTCGCGCAGGCGGACGACCCGGTTGGTGAAGGCGGCGGCGCCCTCGTCGTGGGTCACCATCACCACGGTCTGCCCCAGCTGGTCGCACATCTGCGCCAGGGCGTCCAGCAAAGCCGTGGAGGAGGCGGAGTCCAGGGCGCCGGTGGGCTCGTCAGCGAAGACGACCTCGGGGCGGCCCACCAGGGCGCGGGCCACCGCCACCCGCTGCTGCTGCCCGCCGGAGAGCTCCGTGGGCCTGTGCGTCAGCCGGTCCCCGATCCCCAGGGTCTCGATCACCAGCCGGTACCAGTCCGGGTCCGGGCGGCGCCGGGCCAGCCGCAGCGGCAGGCTGATGTTCTCCTCCGCGGTCAGCTGCGGCAGCAGGTTGAAGGACTGGAACACGAATCCCAGGTGGTCCCGACGGACCCGGGTCAGTGCCTTGTCGTCCAGTCCCGCCAGGTCCTGGCCGCCCACGAGCACGGTGCCGGAGGTGGGGGAGTCCAGCCCGGCCAGGCAGTGCAGGAGCGTGGACTTGCCGGAGCCGGAGGGGCCCATGACCGCCACGAACTGCCTGCGCGGCACGCTCAGGCTCACCTGGTCCAGGGCCAGCACCTGCGTGGACCCGCTGCCGTAGACCCGGCTCAGCCCACGGGCCTCCACCACCACCTCGGCTCCACCCTCCGGGCGGCTGGGCCGGGCGCTGCCGCTGGAGCCCGCACTGGCCTGCCAGGGGTCTGCGGGGGTCTGGGTCTGCCGGGGCGTTCGCTCCGGGCTGCTGGCGCGGCTGGCTTCAAGCATGTTCCTCTTTCCCTTCCGGTCGGCGGCCCACGGGCTGGGCCTCGGGTTGAGCGTAGGAACGGGGGGTACGGGCCCTGAATGCGCCTAAGGGCGGGACTTCCTGGCGCTCTCCACCTTTGGTATGAGGGCTCAAGGCGTCGGCGGCCCCGCCCAGGCGGTGGCTCGCAGGGACCGGGACGGCCGCTAGCCCCAGGGCCTTGGCCAGCCCCGGGCGGGCCTGGCCAGGCAGACGGCTGCCAAGGCTCCCCCCTCCCACCGGAAACCGACCAGCGGCCGGGACCTTTTGCTGTGCGCTTGGCGCGGAACGGCAGGCTGTCATTACGGTCCGGCAGGCCCTAGGTCCGTTAGCCTGGGGCTGTGTCCACGAGTGCCGTACTCACTCCCGCGCCCCTGCCTGAGCACCTGGGGCGGGCCAGCGCGGCCGGGCGCACCCTGGTCATGGGGATCCTCAACGTCACCCCGGACTCCTTTTCTGACGGGGGCCGCTGGGACACCGTGGAGGCCGCCCTCGCCCGCGGCCACGAGCTGGCCGCGCAGGGGGCGGACATTATCGACGTCGGGGGGGAGTCCACCCGCCCCGGCTCCCAGCGCATCACCCCGGACGTGGAGATCGCCCGCGTGGGTGAGGTGGTGCGGGGCCTGGCTGCCGCAGGCCACGTCGTCTCCATTGACACGATCCACGCCGAGACCGCCCGCGCCGCCGTGGAGGCGGGAGCCTGCATAGTCAACGACGTCTCCGGGGGCCTGGCCGACCCGCAGATGCACGCGTTGGTGGCTCGTACCGGCGTCGTCTACGTCTGCCAGCACTGGCGTGGTACCCCCGAGACCATGGACCGGCTCACCGACTACCCCCAGGGCGTGGTCGCCGGGGTGGAGGCCGAGCTCTCCCAGCGCCTGGCTGAGTTGGAGGCCGCCGGGGTGTCCCGCAGCCAGCTGGTGGTGGACCCCGGCCTGGGCTTCGCCAAGACCCACCCGCAGTCCTGGCAGCTGCTGGCCGCCACCCACCGGCTCAGCACCGACCTGGGGCTGCCGGTGCTGGTGGGAGCCTCCCGTAAACGCTTCCTGGCCGCTGCCCTGAAGGCGGCCGGGGAAGGTGGCCCGGTGGACCCGACGGCGCGCGACGCCGTCACCGCCGCCACCACTGCCCTGGCTGCCGCCGCTGGCGCCTGGGCCGTCCGCGTCCACGACGTCCCGTCCAGCCTGGACGCGGTACGAACCTCCGCTCTTTGGAAGGAGCACAGCTGATGAGTGTCAACCTGACCGGCGCCAGTGACAGGATCTGCCTGAAGGGCTTGTCAGCCCGGGGACTTCACGGTGTCCTGCCCCTGGAGCGGGAGGAGCCGCAGCTGTTCGTGGTGGACCTGAGCCTGGAGCTGGGGCCCGGTGGCGCCCAGGCCGCCGCCGCCAGCGACCAGCTGGCTGAGTCCGTGGACTACGCCGCCGTGGCCACCTCCGTCATCTCGGTGATCGAGGGCGACAGCGTCAACCTGATCGAGACGCTGGCGGCCCGGATCGCTGACCTGGTGCTGGGCTACCCGCGCGTGCGGGCCGTGGAGGTCACGGTCCACAAGCCGGAGGCCCCCCTGGACGTGGCCTTCGACGACGTGTCCGTGACCATCCGCCGTGGCGAGCTTGCTGCCGGGTCCGTTGGTGCGCCCGCCTCCCAGCAGCTGCCAGCGCCAGCCGCCCAGGTGGCTGCGGCGACGGCTGATCCCGCCTTCCCACCAGTGCCTGCCCCCGCCTTCGTGCCGGAGGCCGAGCGGGCCTTCCTGCCGGTGCAGGACGCCTCCGTGCCGCCCCCGCCGCCGGTGCTCACGCAGGTGCCGGTCCCGTCTGAGCCTGCGGCCTTGGAGGTGGAGCCTTCCCCGCAGGAGCTACCGGGAGCGCCGGAGGCACAGTCCGTACCTGGCCCGGAGGAGCCCCTGGCCTTTGACGCCAGCATCGGCCCGCTGGACTCTGCTATCGGCAAGGCCCCCCAGGCGCCGGTGGACCCCGAGCTGGCTGCCGCCCTGGCCGCCCCCGCCCCCGCCCCCTTGGACATGAGCGTCTTTGAGGACGCTCCCGAGCTCCTTGAGGCTCCGGTAGCGGATCTCGCAGCCCCCGAGGCCGAGGAGCCCGTACAGGCCGTCGAGCCCAGTGGCCTGGACCAGGCAGACGGCGCGCCCTCCGGCTTTGAGGGCCCTGCTGTGGACGCAGTGGACGCCGAGGCAGGCGGCCTGGCCGCCGGTGCCCTAGGAGCCACCGGTGCGGCAGCGGCTGGCACGCTGGCCGCCGGTGCTGTGGCGGCTGAGAGCCGCGCAGAGTCCGGTATCGAGGCTCTGATCGCGGACGCCCACGCCGTCGAGGCCTCCGCCGAGGCTGAGTTCGGCCCGGCGGGCTGGGGCCGGGGCGCGGAGCCCTTCTCGCCCTTCGCCCCTGACCCGGAGAACGTTCCCGCCGCCCCCGTGGCAGAGGACCTCCTGCACCCGCAGGCGGAGTCCGCCCCGCTGGGCGAGAACCACCCGGGGCAGCCTGGCGCAGGCTTCCCGGAGCCCCCCGTGCCGGGTGGTGGCACGGCTGCCCCGGCCCCCTTCAGCGACCCGCTGCGCAGCCGCCCTGCCCAGCCCGCGGCCTTCGTGCTGGCCCTGGGCGGCAACGTGGGTGCGGTCCTGCCCAACCTGCGTAACGCGGTGGCAGCGCTGCGCGACACCGTGGGGGTGGAGCTGGCCCAGGTCGCGCCGCTGGCCCGTACCGCCGCCGTCACTGACCCCGGTTCCGAGCCCCAGCCGGACTTCCTCAACACGGTGCTGCTGGGCATGACGGTCCTGTCCCCGATGGAGCTGCTGGAGGTGGCCCGCAAGCTGGAGGCCGACGCCGGGCGGGTACGCACCAAGGTCAACGGCCCACGCACCCTGGACGTGGACCTGATCGACTATGAGGGCGTCGTCTCCAACGACCCCGAGCTCACCCTCCCGCACCCACGCGCCGTCCAGCGGGCCTTCGTCCTGGTGCCCTGGGCAGAGGTGGACGACCTGGCGGAGATCAGCGGGCAGTCAGTGGCCCTGCTGGCTGAGAACGCCGCCGACCGGGACGGCGTGCGCTGGCTGGCCCTGGACTGGGAGGACTCGGACAGCCTGCCCGCGCTGCCCACCGGCCAGTACATCGCCCCGCCGCTGGCGGCTGACGAGCTGTCCGAGCAGGCCCCCCAGGGGCAGGAGCCGGAGGAGGATGCCCTGCCGCGGCACACTGACGAGGCTGCCGCCCCGCTGCCCCAGGAGCACGCCACGGCTTTGGAGGAGATGCCGGAGGCGGAGCCCGCCGCCGTGGCCTCCCCGGAGGCTGAGGCTCCCTCCGCAGAGGACTCCTGGGGCGCCCCCGTGGCCTGGAAGGACGTCCTGGGCGGCAACCAGGGCCGCGAATGACCCGAACCCGTTGGGCCACTGTCCTGGCCTGGTTCCTGGGCACCGGCGTCGTGGCCTGGACCGTGCTGGACCTGGTGCTGCGCTACCAGGGCTGGGTGCCCGCACTGACTCCCTGGGGTGCCGCCCTGGCCCTGGTGGTCAGCGCCGTGGTGCTGTGGTGCGGGCTGGCGGTACGGCGCCTGCGCTCCCGTGAACGTACCTGGATCACCCCTATCGGGGCGGCCCTGACAGCAGTGGCCGCTAAGGCCTCCGCCGTGGTGGGGGCGCTGGTGGCTGGGGTGTACGCCGCCGAGCTGGTGATCGCCCTGAGCTCTGACCCCTCCCCGGCCATGACCTCCTTGGCCTGGGCCTCCGGAAGCTGCCTGCTGGCTGCCTTGATCTGGTGCGGCACCGGCCTGCTGGTGGAGTCCTGGTGCGCCCTCAAGCAGGACGACGACGAGGACGGCACCGGTGGTGCCCCCGGCGCTGAGTCCCCGGACGCCGCCCGTGGGACTGCCCGGACGGCGTCGCCTCCCGGCCCTTCCCGCCGCCACCATTAGCGTGCTGCCGCCGTGAGTTGCAGGCGAGCGACGCCATCGCCGTCAGTAGGCAGCCTCAGACGGGGACGCCAGCCGCAGGCCGTCCTGGCACAGACCGTCCTGCAGGAGGATGCCCGGTGGCCGCGGGCCTGAGATGATCGGCTCATCCGAGCCGAAGGAACCTGCATGACCAGCCAGCCAGCCGGGCCCGCCACGCCCAACAGCACGGCCGCCGCGCCGGTGGGAGACTCCCTGCCAGACTCCCTGCCAGCTTGCCCGGCAGGCCCCCTGCCGGATTCTCTGCCGGACTATCATCCACGCTCTCTGCCGGACTCCCAGCCATATTCCCCGGTAGGCTCCGCGGCCCGGCCGCCGCAGACGGTGGTTGCCGTTGGTGGTGACCCCTTCGCCCCCCAGGGAGTCACCTTCCAGCCGATCTCCCCGCGCCTGGCCACAGCCCGGCTCATACCAGCAGTCGGCTTCGACCTGCTGGCGGCTATCGGCTTCGTGGTGGCCGGAGTGCTGCTGAGCCCCTGGGCCTACATCGGCGCGGCCGTCTGCGCCCTGGCGCTGCTGTGGGAGCTGTGGCTCATTCCCCGGCAGGTGCGGGCTATGGGCTACGCCCTGGCCGAGGACCACCTGCTGTGGCGCAAAGGGATCATGTTCCGCAGCCTGTGCGTGATCCCCTACGGGCGTATGCAGTTCGTGGACACCTCCCAGGGGCCGCTGGGCCGCTACCTGGGCATCGCCGAGGTCAAGCTGCACACGGCCTCCGCCTCCACCGACGCCACGATCAACGGGCTGCCGGTGGCTGAGGCCGAGCACCTGCGCCAGCTGCTCTCGGAACGGGGCGAGCAGCGGATGGCGGGGCTGTGAGCAGCAACCGGCGGCCTGCCCAGGAGCGGGCTATCCCCTTGCCCGAGAAGGCGCAGTGGCGGCGGGTGCACCCGATCACCCCGCTGCTGGAGGGCTGGAAGGTCGTCACCGCCCTGTTCGCCTTCGTGGTGTGGCAGAACGCCCAGCTGCTGGGTGACGCCTATGAGGCCCTCAACGGCGTCGGCTCCGCCACCCTGGCCCGCGTCTGGCCCTGGGTGCTGGCCACCGTGCTGCTCGCCCTGGCGCTGGTGTCCCTGGGACTCTGGCTGTCCTGGCGGATGCGGAGCTTCGCGGTGGACCAGGACGCCGTGTACCTGCGCACCGGCGTGCTCAACAAGCAGCTGCGCACGGCCCGCCTGCCACGCATCCAGTCAGTCGACGTGGTGCACCCGCTGCTGGGCCGGATCCTCGGGCTGGGGCGGCTCACCGTGGAGGTGGCAGGTGGCGGCGACTCCCGCGTGGTCATCGGCTTCCTGCGCACCAGCGAGCTGCAGGCCCTGCGCGACCAGATCCTCTCCCTGGCCGCGGGCCAGCAGCTGCGGGGCAACTTCCTGGCCCCAGCTCAGGCAGGCGCGCGGCCAGCAGGTGCCACAGTCACCGACGGCGTCGCCCGTGGCAGCGCTCCCAGCAGCCCCGGCGGGGCTGACGGCGTCGCTGGCTATGGGGCGGGGCAGGCCGCAGCGGCTGATGCTGGGCCTGATGCGAGGGGCGGGACTGGCGCCGACGGCGTCGCGCCGGGTGCAGGGTGGCCACAGGCTGACGCGGCGCCGCGCGGTTTCGCGGACGCGCTCAGCGCCAAGCCGCTGGCCCCGGGCCTGGTGCAGGACGTCGAGCACGACCTGTACGAGGTGGATATAAAGGTGCTGCTCGGCTCCATGCTGCGCTCTGGTGCCAGCCTGGTCTTCCTGCTGGTGCTGCTCGGCTACGGCATAGCGGCCACCGTGGTGCTGCTCTCGATCAACGCCTCCGACGAGGAGCTGAGGGCCGGGGCGGTGCTCTCCGCCCTCCTGCCCGTGCTGACCGTGCCGGTGGCCTTCGGCGGCTACCTGTGGAACCGCTTTGACAAGGCCTGGCGCTTCCGGGCGGCCGCCACCCCCGCAGGCATACGGATGCGCTTCGGGCTGACGGCGGAGACCTCCTCCACCCTGCCCCCGGGACGGGTGCACGGTGTCCACCTGCAGCAGGGGCCGCTGTGGCGGGGCCCCGACTGGTGGCGGGTGGAGACCAGCGTGGCCGGGCGGGAGAACGTGGAGGCCAGCTCCAACGGAGTGCAGAACACTGGCGCGAACGTGCTGCTGCCCGTGGGGGTGCGGGACACGGCGCTGCGAGCCTTGTGGCTGGTGGTGCCCGACCTGGGCGTGCCCGACCCTGACGCCTTCCTGGAGGAGGCCCTGGGCCCAGGCCAGGTGGGCGGCGCGGCCGCCGGAGTCGCAGCGGGTGCGCCTGGAGGCGGCGCAGGCCCGGTCCAGGCTGCGAGCCCGAGCCAGGCTGCCGCCGGGCCGGCCTCCGCCTCGACGACGGTGGCGATCCCCACCGCGGGCTTCGTGGGCATCTCACCGCGGGGGCGCGTGTTCTCGCCCTTCGCCTGGCGGCGTGAGGGCATTGCGCTGACCGAGACCTGCGTGGTGCTGCGGCTGGGCCGCTGGTGGCGCCGCACCAGCGTGATCCCCTACGAGCGGATACAGTCCCTGCGGGTCAGCCAGGGGCCGTTCGCCCGACGCCGCGGCCTGGCGACCATCCACCTGGACATGGTGGACATCGCGATCGCCCGCAACCTGAGCAACCTGGACCTGGCGGAGGCCGCCGCCGTCGCCCAGGTCATCTCCGAGCGGGCGCTGCGGCGGCGTGGGGAGGAGCAGCTGGACCGTTGGCTGCAGCGCGCCACCGGCGACGCACCGCAGGCCTCCTGAGCGCGCGCCTGCCGCAGGCAGGACCGGCGGACCTGGTGGAGACGGTCGCCGTCGCCCGGAGCGTCTGCGAGCGGACGAGGCAGTCCCTAGCAGGTCTGGCAGGCTCACTGGGTACGGCTGCCCCAGCGGACCTGGCGGGCACGGCGGGTTAGGGTCGGGCCATGAGCCTTGAGACCTCCTCCAGACCGGGCCGCCTGGGCGTCGGCGTCATCTCCGCCGGGCGCGTGGGCGCCGTGCTCGGCTCCGCGCTGCGGGCCGCCGGGCACCAGGTGGTGGGTGCGCACGCCGTCTCCGCCGACAGCCGTGAGCGCGCCGAGGTGCTCCTGCCCGGGGTGCCCCTGCTGGAGGTGCACGAGATCCTCCGCCGCGCCGAGCTGGTGCTGCTGGCAGTGCCCGACGACGCCCTGGCCCCCCTGGTCCAGGGGGCCGCAGACCTGGGCCACTGGCAGGATGGCCAGCTGGTGGTCCACACCTCCGGCCGCTACGGCACCGCCGTCCTGGAGCCTGCGCGCCGGGCCGGGGCGATCCCCCTGGCGATCCACCCCGCCATGACCTTCGGGGGCTTCTCCACGGACGTGGCCCGCCTGGTGGGCTGCCCCATGGCCGTGACCGCGCCCGCCCCCGTGCTGCCTATCGCCCAGGCGCTCGCGGTGGAGCTCGGCGGTGAGCCCTTCGTGCTGGAGGAGGCCGCCCGCCCCGCCTACCACGCCGCGCTCGCCCACGGGGCGAACCACCTGGTCACCCTGGTCTCGCAGGCGGTGCGGGTGCTCGCCGCCGCCGGGGTGGCTGACGGCGCAGCCACCCTGCGGCCCCTGCTCGGCACCGCCTTGGAGCGGGCCCTGAGCGAGGGGGAGGCGGGTCTGACCGGGCCGGTCTCCCGGGGTGACGCCGGAACCGTCGCCGCCCACCTGCAGGCCCTGGGCGGGTTACGGGACGAGACGGGCCGGGACCTGGGCGACGTCGTCGCCACCTACCGGGTGCTGGCGGAGGCGACGGCGCGTCGCTGCCAGGCATCCGGAAGGATCAGCGCCAGCCAGGCGCAGGCGGTGCAGGAGGCCCTGAGTGCGGCCGGGCCCGCAGACGGGTGTGAGGACGGGCCTGCGGGTGAGTCTGCGGGCGGTCCCGCCCCCGGTAGCTGAGCCCGGGTGCGGACCGCGAGCCGCAGCGGCCTGGGCTCAGGAGCGCTTGACCAGCGGGAAGGTGATGGTCTCGCGGATGCCCTGACCGGTCAGGGCCATCAGCAGGCGGTCGATGCCCATGCCCATGCCGCCGCAGGGCGGGAAGCCCTGCTCCATGGCCACCAGGAAGTCCTCGTCCAGGACCATGGCCTCCGGGTCGCCGTTGGCGGCCGCCAGGGCCTGGGCCTCGAAGCGCTCGCGCTGCACCACCGGGTCAGCCAGCTCGGAGTAGGCGGTGGCGGTCTCGAAGCCCCGGATGTAGAGGTCCCACTTCTCGGTCAGGCCCGGCTTGGAGCGGTGGTAGCGGGTCAGGGGGGAGGTGTCCTCGGGGAAGTCGTAGACGAAGGTCGGCTCCCACAGGCTGTCGCCCACGGTGACCTCAAAGATGTCCTCCACGATCTTCCCGGCCACGGCGTAGTCGTCCACCTCCAGGCCCAGCTTCTCCGCGAGCTGGACGAGCCGCTCACGGGGGGTCTCCACCGTGACCTCCTCACCCACGCCCTCAGAGACCGCGGTGTACAGGTCGATCTTGCGCCACTGGCCGGACAGGTCGTACTCGGTGCCGTCGGCCAGGGTGACGACCTCCTTGCCCTCCTCCAGGCCCAGGGCGTCCCGGGCGGCCTGCTGCACCAGGTTGCGGGTGAGCTCCGCCATGCCGTCGTAGTCGGAGTAGGCCTCATAGGCCTCCAGCGCGGTGAACTCGGGGGAGTGGGAGGAGTCAACGCCCTCGTTGCGGAAGTTCCGGTTGATCTCGAAGACCCGGTCCACGCCGCCCACGACCGCCCGCTTGAGGTAGATCTCGGTGGCGATCCGCAGGTAGAGGTCCATGTCGAAGGCGTTCATGTGGGTCGTGAACGGACGGGCGGAGGCGCCCCCGTGAATCACCTGGAGCATGGGGGTCTCCAGCTCGATGTAGTCACGGCGGTGGAAGTTCTCGCGCAGGGAGCGCACGACGGCGGCGCGGGTGCGCACCATGTCCCGGGCGGCCGGGCGGATCAGCAGGTCCAGCTCACGACGGCGGACCCGGTTGTCCTCACTGAGGGTGACGGCCTCACCGGCCTCGTTGGTCCAGGTCTTGGGCAGGGGGCGCAGGGCCTTGGAGGCGATACGCCAGGCGGGGGTGGCGACGGCGTCGTCACCCAGGTCGGGCAGGGTGGCCGGGTCCGTGCCCTGCGTCAGCGCGGTCTCAGCGAAGACGGACAGCTCGCCGCGGCGGGAGGCGATCACCCGGCCGTGCACGAACAGGTGGTCGCCCAGGTCCACGTCGGACTTGAAGGAGGCCAGGCTGGTGTGGCCGTGGCCGGGCAGGGACTTGGCGGAGAGCATGGCCTGGATAGTGGCCCCAGGGCCGTCCTGGAGGGTCACGAAGCACAGCTTGCCGGTGTTGCGCAGGAAGACCACGCGCCCGGCCAGGCCCACCTCGTCCTGGGTCTCCTCGCCAGGCTGCAGGTGGCTGTAGGCGGCCCGGACCTGGGCGATGGTGGAGGTGATGGGCAGCTGGACCGGGTAGGGCTCCCAGCCCTCAGCCCGCAGGCGCTCGCGCTTGGCGGCCCGTACCTCGAACTGCTCTCCCGGGCCAGGGGCCGCCTTGGGGGCCTTAGCGGGGGCGTCCGGGCTGGGCTGGGTGACCTGCTCCTGCACGGCGGGCGCGGCGGCGTCGGCGGCAGCAGGGACGGGGGTGCTCTCGGGCTGGGTCTGCGCGTCAGTCACAGGCCGATCCTACCGGGGTGGCGCTGGCCGGGGGCTCGCCCGCAAGAGGCGTGGGCCACGCCTTGCGGGTGAGAGGCGCGCTTCTGCCGCTCTGGGCGGTTGGACGTGGGACCGTGCGGCGGTGGCTGGCGTGGGCCGTGCCTGCGGGGGACTGTGCCCCGGCACCTTGCGTGGCCGTGCCTGTGGCGTGTCTGAGCGCTCTTCCTGACTACTCGCCACCCAGGACCTTGCGTGGCTGTGCTTGGAGGCCGGTGGACTGTGCCCGCCGGGAAGGTGCCCGGGACCTTGCGCGGGCACACCTGTGTACCGGTGGACTGTGCCCGCAGGGGGTGTGTCGGCCTCAGAGGCGGGGTTTGCTCCGCCAGCAGGCCGGTCCCGTGTCCGCACAGAGCCCCTGCCCCCAGCCTTCTGCTAGGGGCTTGCGGATCAGTCCCGCGCCTCGGCCAGCGGGGTGCCGGAGGAGCGCAGGCCCTGATGGCGGGCGGCGTCTGAGTCCTCAGGGACCTGCCCGGGCTCGCTGCCGTGCTCCACGATCCGGTTGTGCTCGTCCACGAAGACCACGTGGGGGCGGTAGCTCCGGGCGGTGTCGTCATCCATCTGGGCGTAGGCGATCAGGATCACCACGTCCCCGGGCTGCACCAGGTGGGCGGCCGCCCCGTTGACACAGATCTCCCCGGAGCCGCGCCTGCCGGGGATCAGGTAGGTGGACAGGCGGTTGCCGTTGGTGCAGTCGCAGATGTCCACGCGTTCGCCGGGCAGGAGGTCCGCGGCGTCTAGGAGGTCCGCGTCCACGGTGATCGAGCCGACGTAGTTCAGGTCGGCCTGGGTGACGGTGGCGCGGTGGATCTTGGACGTCATCATCGTCCGCAGGCGGGTGCTCATCGGCATCAGCGTAGGCGTGGGACCTGGGGCCCAAGAAGTGCTGGCAGTGGAAAGTGGTGGACCTGACAGGGGCGTGCTGGGCGGGCAGGGGGCTCCCCGTGGTCTGTGACCTGGGCACCCTTAAGGGGCGGGTGCGCCGGGCGGGTGGGGCGCAGAAGGGCGCAACGCGGCTCGCCCCCTGGATGCCGAGCTCCAGGCTGGGCCCCGGGCTCCGGGGCGTGGCGGTACCTGTTCCAGACCGTCGCCGAGCTCCAGGCTGGGCCCCGGGCTCCGGGGCGTGGCGGTACCTGTTCCAGACCGTCGCCGAGCTCCAGGCTAGGCTCCGGGCACCGGGGGCGTGGGCTCAGGCCAGGGGCACCAGGGTGTTGTCGATCAGGCGGGTCCTGCCCACCCGGGCGGCCAGGGCCAGCAGCCCCTGCCCAGGCCCTGCTACCCCTGCAGGGGCGGGCAGCCCCAGGCCCGCGCCCGCCAGGTCCACGAAGGAGTCCGGGTCCACCAGCGCCACGTAGTCCACCTCCACGCCGTCGGCCGCCTGCAGGAAAGCCAGCGCAGCCTCCCGTACCTGCGCGGGTCCGGCCCCCTGCGCGGCAGCCTGCCGCCCCACGGTCAGGGCCTGGGACAGGGCCAGGGCCTGCTGCCGTTCGGCGGCAGACAGGTAGGCGTTGCGCGAGCTCATGGCCAGCCCGTCCGGCTCCCGGCGGATCTCCACCGGCACTACCTCCACGGGGACCGCCAGGTCGCGCACCATGGCGCGCACGATCGCCAGCTGCTGGGCGTCCTTGCGCCCGAACAGCGCCCACTGCGGCGCAGTCAGGTGCATCAGGGTCAGCACCACCTGGCAGACGCCACCAAAGTGCGTGGGGCGGGTCCTTCCCTCCAGCACCGTGGCCAGGGGGCCGGGGTCGATGCGGACTCCGGGCTCGCCGTCGGGGTACATGACCTGGGGGGTGGGGGCAAAGACCACCAGACGCCCCACCTGCAGGGCGCCGTCAGCGCCGGTGAGGGTGGCGGCCAGCCCGGCGACGTCGGCCTCCAGAGTGCGGGGGTAGGCATCCAGGTCCTCCCCGGGGGCGAACTGTAGGGGGTTCACGAAGATGGTCACGACGACGGTGCCCCGCGGCCCCACGCGGCGGGCAGCCTCGGTTACCAGGTCGAAGTGCCCCTGGTGCAGGGCGCCCATGGTCATGACGACGGCGCGGGGGGCGGTGTCGTGCTGGAGGGCGGCGGCCAGCTCGGCGCGGGTGCGGACCAGGGTGGCGGGGGCTGTTAGCTGTGCGGGGCTCATGGTGCCAAGTTAGTCCCCGGCGGCGCAGCGGCGCACCGCAGCAGGGTGTGGGGGAGTGCCCTGAACCTCGGGGCGCTGAGAGGCTGTGAGTCGGTGTCCCTGGGGGTGTTGCGGCCCCTGTCTAGACGTGCTGCAAGGTTGTGTGTGCGAGCGTGCGCGCAGGAAGCGGCTGCGTCGCTTCACCGCCTGTAGCACCCGGAACTGGTGCGAGCGTGCGCGTGGGGAGCGGCTACCGGCGGCGGCTGGCCGCAGGGGTCCGGCCCTCAGGACGGACCTGGCCGCAGAGGGCCCCTGGCACTGGCCTCAGGCCGACTGGGCCTCGTAGCCTGCTAGCGTGCGGGCCACGTCGTCGAGGAAGGCGTTGACCTCATTGGGCTCATAGCCGGTGTGGAACATGGTCCGCTGGAAACCGAGCTGGCGGACGTCGGTGGAGGTGAGCATGCCGTAAGGGCCGCCGACCCAGGTGCCGGCCTCCCGGGCGCGCAGCGTCTGCGTTATCTTGTCCCGCACCGTGTCCACCTGCTCGCGGTCGTAGCCCTCCTGGAGCTTGACGGTGGTGAAGACCAGGTGGCTGACGTCCTCGGCGGTGAGCGGGCGCCCCGGCACGTTCGCGTTGGCGCGGGCCTCGTAATGCTGCAGGGTGCGCACCACCTCGTCCAGGAAGTCGTCGATCTGCTCCACCGAGTAGCCTTCCTCGTCCACCGCGGTGGTTATCGGGAAGATGACGTCGTGGACGTCCTGGGACCGCAGGATGGCCTTGCCCTCGCCGTCGCTGGCTCCGTGCTCCCAGGCGCGCAGGGTGCTGGTGATCTGGTCCAGGTAGGTGTCCACGGAGTGGATGTCGTAGCCGTCCTGGTACTCGGTGGCAGGAAACCGTGCTTCAGTCACTTGGGTGGAGGTCAGCAGCATGTCAGGGTCCTCGATGTGTTGCTGTTGCGGTGTCTCCGCCAGGTGGCGGGGTGCGTGGTGAAGGTTGCGCGTTCCGGTCTGCGGCGTCCAGGCTGCGTGGGCGGGAAGGCCGGTGCGTGAGTCTTTCGGTTCAATTGTCTGGATGAGCTCCGGTGGGCTCAACTTTTACTGAGCGGCAGGTGGTGGTTCCGGTGGCGGCGCCGTTTCCGGGGCTGTGCCGGGGCGGGCCCTAAGGCCGCTGAAGGTGGCGGAAAGAGCCCTTGACCAGCAAAGAGGCTAGCAGCCCTCTATCGCTTAAGGCGCTTGCTGTAAGCGCAATGCGGCCCGTACCGGAGCCGTGCTGGTCTCGGTACGGGCCGCATTGCGTTGCCCGGGCGGTTCTGGCGGGCTGGGGCGCGGGAGCTTGTCACTGGCGGAGGGTTAGAACTGCTCCGACCGCTCGAGCCCTCCAGTGGAACCTTGCAATTGCAACGATGCCTGCGTTGCTCGGCTATGTCCAGGACTCTCTAGTCCTCCGTCAGTGACAGAACCGCCTCCGGTAAAGGGTCGCACGCCAGTGCGCAGGTGTGCGGCCCCAGCTACGCCGGGCAGGCGGGCCAGCGCACAGCCCGGCTGGTGGTGCGAGGCGGTGCGACCCCAGCGACGCCGGGCAGGCGGGCCAGCGCACAGCCCGGCTGGTGGTGCGAGGCGGTGCGACCCCAGCGACGCCGGGCAGGCGGGCCCCAGAAGGGCCCAGGGGCACCGCCTGCGCCGTCGCCACAGTGAACCAGGCCCCGCACAGGCCCCCGCAGGCCTACGGGCGCGGGGTCGAGCAGCACCCGGGCGGCCTCAGCGGCTGAGCTGGTCGGCGGCGGCCTTGACCTGGCTGTGCACCGGCACCAGCCGGGTCAGCTGGGTGACGTGGCGGGGCTCCAGCTCCGCGATGCTGGAGACGCCCAGCAGCTTCATGGTGCGCACCAGCTCCTCGCGCAGGATCGCGATCGCCCGGTCCACCCCCTGGCGTCCTCCGGCCATGAGCCCGTAGAGGTAGGCGCGCCCGACCAGGGAGAACTTGGCCCCCAGGGCGCAGGCGGCCACGACGTCGGCGCCGTTCATGATGCCGGTGTCGATCATGACGGTGGCGTCGCTGCCGACCTCCCGTACCAGCTCAGGCAGCAGGCGGAAGGGGATGGGGGCGCGGTCCAGCTGGCGGCCGCCGTGGTTGGACAGGAGGATGCCGTCCACGCCGTGGTCCAGGAGGCGCTTGGCGTCGGGGATGTTCTGCACGCCCTTGATGACGATCTTGCCGTCCCACATGCTGCGGATGACCTTCAGGTCCTCGTAGCTGATGGTGGGGTCCATGGCGGAGTCCAGCAGCTCGCCGACGGTACCGCCGGTGGAGCTCAGGGAGGCGAACTCCAGCTTGGGCGTGGTCAGGAAGTCGAACCACCACCAGGGGCGGGGGATCGCGTTCAGGACCGTCCCGGCGGTGATCTGCGGCGGGATCGAGAAGCCGTTGCGCTTGTCCCGCAGTCGGGCTCCGGCCACCGGCGTGTCCACCGTGAACATGAGGGTGTCGAAGCCAGCCGCCGCGGCGCGCTCCACCAGGCCGTAGGAGATCTCCCGCTGGCGCATGACGTAGAGCTGGAACCAGTTGCGTCCCTGGGGGTTGGCGGCCTTGACGTCCTCGATCGAGGTGGTGCCCAGGGTGGAGAGGGTGAAGGGGATCCCGGCGGCCCCGGCGGCCCCGGCCCCGGCGACCTCGCCCTCTGTCTGCATGAGGCGGGTGAAGCCGGTCGGGGCGATGCCGAAGGGCATGGAGGAGGGGCCGCCCAGGATCTCGCAGGAGGTGTCCACGTCGACGGCGGGGCGCAGGATGTCGGGGTGGAGCTCTACGTCCCGGAAGGCCTGGCGGGCGCGGCGCAGTGAGAGCTCGCCCTCGGCGGCGCCGTCGGTGTAGTCGAAGGCGGCGGCGGGGGTGCGGCGCTTGGCCACCTTGCGCAGGTCCCAGATCGTCTGGCAGGCGGCAAGGCGACGGCGGCGCCCGTTCAGGTCCGGGGTCTTGAAGTGCAGCAGCTCAAAGATCTCGGCGGGGTTGGGGACCTGTCGTTTGACCATGATGACCAACTTCGTTGTCGTGGGGTGGTGGGTTCTGTCTGGGTACAAGGGCCCAGTAGTGGCGAGGGTAGGGGAGGGCGGGCCGGTTAGGCAAGGTAAACCTAAGTTAATGACTGCTTGTCGTTACCGGGTGGGCTCGTGCGGGGTGGGGCCGGTTGGCTGTTGGGGTTTGTCACTGGTGGAGGCTTAGAGCTGTGCCAGCCGCTGGCTGTCTCTAGGCAAACCTTGTGGTTGCAGCGTTTGCTGTGCTGGTTGACCGCGTCCGGGCCCTTCTAGTCCTCCGCCAGTGACAGAAGTGCCGGTGCGCGGGGTGGGCAGGGGGCCGGTTGGCTGTTGGGGTTTGTCACTGGTGGAGGCTTAGAGCTGTGCCAGCCGCTGGCTGTCTCTAGGCAAACCTTGTGGTTGCAGCGTTTGCTGTGCTGGTTGACCGCCTCCGGGTCTTTCTAGTCCTCCGCCAGTGACAGAAGTACCGGGGCGCGGGGGGCCGGACGCACTGGACGCGCAGGCACTCAGCGTCCCAGGGGCGCAGTGAATGAAGCGCGGCTTGCTCAGTCCCGCTGGTTGCCTGGGTGGCTCAGGCCCGCTGGCTGCCTGGGCTGGTCGAGGTCTCGGGGGAGCCAATGAGCTCAGCTATCAGCGCCGCGCACTCGTGGCGGCTCACGGGGCGGCAGCCCTGCTCCACCCACTTGGCGACGGCAGCCGGCTCGGCCTGGGCCAGGCGCAGCCCTCGGGTGAGCAGCACGTAAAGGGGCTTGCGCCGCTCGGCCAGGTCACGGCGCAGCCGGAACCACCAGGAGCACAGACGGGGGCGCCTGAGTACCAGGGCCTCAGCCAGGACCCCGGCCTGGCGGCACCGCTCTATCAGCTCTGCCGCGAAGACCCCTTCGGCCACGAAGGCCCGGGTGCTGCCGATGTCCAGGGTGGTGTGGTCGATGGTGGCGTTGTCGGGGATCGAGTAGACAGGCACCTGGGTCACCCCGGTGCGGCACAGGGACAGGATCGCTTCCAGGGCGCGTCCGCTGTCCCAGGCGAGCGGGTTGTCCCAGTCGATCTGGCTCATGGCCTGGGCCCGGTCCACGCCCTGCGCGCCTGAGAAGGTGCCGTCCAGCAGGGGCATGCCTGCCTCGTCGCCGTCGCGGTAGAAGTTGTCCAGGTTAAGGCGCTGTGCTCCCACGTGGCGTAGCAGGGAGGTCTTGCCGGAGCCGGAGGGGCCGGTCAGGAGGATCACGCGGGCGGTCACGGCCCCTAAGCCTAAGGCCAGTCAGCAGCGTCGTTGACCGCTGGAGACCACCGTCCCTCACGACGGCGTTGCCCGGCAGGGGACGCCGGACATGGTGCGGGGTGTGGGCGCAGGTTGTGTGCTGTGGGCATAGGTGCGGGTTTGGCGTGTGGGCGCAGGTTGTGTGCTGTGGGCGTGGGGTGGGGCGCGTCCGTGGGGGTGAATCCGCGTCGTCTGGGTGGAACAGCGTCCGAAAGGTTGAACCCACGCCCAGCCGACGGCCCTTCCCGCCCCGCCAGCCCGGGGCCTGCCCGCACCCGTACTCGCAGCCCCTCCCATTCCGCGGCCCGCCCCGCCCTGCCGCGGCAGCCCCAAGAAAGCCCTCGCCCCGCCGACTTGTGCAGCCGACGGGGCAAGGGAGTCAAGCGTCCCAGGCTCTCCTGGGGCGGGTGTCAGTGCGCGATAACCACTCGCAGGTTGCGGGGGCCGTGCACGCCGTTGACCCGCACCAGCTCGATGTCGCTGGTGGCGGAGCCGCCTGCGATCCAGGTGGTGGGGCGGGTGGGGTGCTGCCCCAGGACGTCCACCGCCTGCGGGACCGTCGGCATGATCGACTCACGCTCCAGCACCACCACGTGCGTGTCCGGCACCAGGGAGATCGCGCGGCGCCCCTGGTCCGGCTCGCCGTCCAGGCAGATGGTGCCGGACATGGAGATCCCCACGCGGGCACAGGTGACGACGGCGTCGATCTGGTCCAGCTCCAGGGTCGGGATGGGCGTCTCGCGGGAGTCCTCGTGGACGGTCCGCCCGCCGCGGCCCGCAGCCTTCTTGTAGGCCTCCGGCAGACCGTCGGGGACCACCACGCTACGGGCCTGCGCCTCGTCCAGGAAGGTGGCGATCGCCTCAGCCACCTCCGCCTCCTCCGGGGCCAGGGACACCTGGGCGGAGTAGTCCTCCAGCTTCTCCACCATGTCGGCCACCACCGGCTCGGAGCCGGGGGCGTGCTCCCCGGTGCGGATGTAGTTGCGTGGCACCTCCAGCACGGGGCGGCCCTGCTGGGAGCGGGCGATGGCGTCGCGTGCGCGGGCGAGGATTGCGGTCTTGGCGTCCATCTGTCAGGCCTCCGGCTGGTCGTTGGTGCGGGTGGTCATGCCGTCGTGACCGGCTAGCGGCACGCCCCGGGCGGGGGCGTCGGTGCGCGGGGCGCTGGCGTCCGAGTCCGGGTGGGTGCGGTGCCACCACTGGCGGAAGGTCTCCTTGGGGGTGACCGGCAGGTCGCGGGCGGAGGTCCAGCCGCTGATGACGGGGGCGGGGATGTGCCCGATAGAGCCCTTCTTCCCGCCCAGCAGCCGGGTGGTCTTAGCGCCCTGCGCCAGGGCGCCCCAGATCGTCTTGTTGGACATGGCGGGGGCGGCGGCGTTCATGGCCAGGTCCCACACGTCCGGCAGCAGCTTGCGCTTGACGTCCACGCTGCGGGCGCGCAGGTGGATCAGGATCGTGGGGATGTCGATCTTGACCGGGCAGACCTCGCCGCAGGCCCCGCAGAGCGAGGAGGCGAAGGGCAGGGTGTGCACCGGGTCGTCGTCGGCCAGCCCCTGGGTGAGCTGGGGGGTGAGGATCGCGCCGATCGGGCCAGGGTAGACCGAGCCGTAGGCGTGTCCGGAGGTGTGCTGGTACACCGGGCAGATGTTCATGCACGAGCCGCAGCGGATACAGGCCAGCGCGGAGCGGCCGATCGGGTCGGACAGCACCTTGGTGCGGCCGTTGTCCATGAGGATCAGGTGGAACTCCTGGGGGCCGTCACCGGGGGTGACGCCGGTCCACATGGAGGTGTAGGGGTTCATCCGCTCGCCGGTGGCCGAGCGCGGCAGCAGCTGGGCGAAGATCTCCGCGTCCTGGTAGCGCGGCACCAGCTTCTCCACGCCCATCAGGGTGATGAGGGTGTCCGGCAGGGTCAGGCACATGCGGCCGTTGCCCTCGGACTCGAAGATGGACACGGTGCCGGTCTCGGCGATACCCATGTTGGTGCCGGAGATGGCCACGGGGGCGTGCAGGAACTTCTTGCGCAGGTGGGCGCGGGCGGCTCCCGCCAGCTCCTCCGGCTTGTCAGAGAGGTCCTGGGGGGCGTCCTCCATGCGGTCCAGGAAGATGCCACGCACCTCGGAGCGGTTGCGGTGGATCGCGGGCACCACGATGTGGGAGGGCATGTCGTCGGCCAGCTGGACGATCATCTCGGCCAGGTCGGTCTCGTGGACGTCGATGCCCTCGGCCTTGAGGTGCTCGTTCATGTTGATTTCTTGGGTGGCCATGGACTTGACCTTGACGACGTCGTCGCAGCCCTTGGCCCGCAGGATGTCGGTGATGATGGCGTTGGCCTCGGCGGCGTCCCGCGCCCAGTGCACGATCCCGCCGTGCTTGGTGACGTTGGCCTCGAACTGCTCCAGGAGCTCGGGCAGGCGGGAGGCCACCTCGAACTTGACGGCCTCACCGGCCTCGCGCAGCTGCTCCCAGTCAGGCATCTCGTCCACGCGCATCTGGCGCTTGCCGCGGATGGTGCGGGTGGCGTGGCCCAGGTTGCGGCGCATCTGGGTGTTGGCCAGGGTCTTGCGGGCCGCCTCGGGGAAGGTGGGGCCCCAGCGCAGGGCGTCCTCCGGGATGGAGACGGTGGTGCGCCAGCCGCCGGTGTGGGTCTCCTCCTGGGGGCTGACGGTCTGCGGCATGCCTAGGTACGTCTGCGTCATCGTGAAACCACCTGTGCGCTAGCGGGGGCGAAGGAGATGTTGCCGGTGAAGGGGGCGTCCTTGGTGGAGGCCAGGATCTCGGCCAGGTGCATGACACGCACGCCTGACTTCAGGCGGGACAGTCCGCCACCGATGTGCATCAGGCAGGAGTAGTCGCCGGTGCACAGCACCTCGGCGCGAGTGGAGACGATGTTGGAGACCTTGTCGGCCAGCATGGCGGTGGAGACGTCGGAGTTCTTCACCGAGAAGGTGCCGCCGAAGCCGCAGCAGACCTTCTCCTCCGGCAGCTCGATCAGGGTCAGGCCCTCCACGGCCTTGAGCAGCCGGTAGGGGCGGTCCCCGACCTTGGCCACGCGCATGGAGTGGCAGGTGGGGTGGTAGGTGACGGTGTGCGGGAAGTAGGCGCCGACGTCCTCCAGGCCGAGCACGTCGGTGAGCAGCTCGGAGAGGTCGTAGGTGTGGGCGGCCACGCGGGCGGCCTGCTTGGCCAGCTCCTCGTCGCCGACGTGGTTGGCCACCAGCTCCTGCTCGTGGCGGGCGGCGCCGGTGCAGGAGCCGGAGGGCACCACGATGGCGTCCCACTCGCCGTCCAGCACGGGGGAGAAGGTCTTTACGTGGTTGCGGGTGATGGCGGCCGCCTGCTTGAAGTAGCCGGTGTTGGCGTGCATCTGGCCGCAGCACACCTGCCCCTCGGGGAAGACGACCTCGTGCCCGAGTCGCTCCAGGATGCTGACTGTTGCTTGCGCTGCCTGCGGGAACATGGTGTCTGCGAGGCAGGTCGCAAAGAGTGCGATTCGCACGGTTACCTCCACGGCTTCGTTGACGAGACCGGGCCAGCATATGGACGCCGTGGGCTGCTTGGCCTCCGGGAACGGGGCGGGCTCCCGGCCGCTAGGACGAAAGGCCGTGACGGTGCGGAAAAGTCCGGTGGAACCGGAGGCGGGGTGGGGCTCTGGCGGCGCCCTGGAAGCCGTCTTTTGGGAGGTATTGCGCAAGCCCCGGCTTGGGTTTTGTCAGGAGGGCGACGGCGGGGTGCGGCGGGGCGCGGTGAGCCTCCCGCGCCGGGAGGTCAGGTGGGCTCCGGTGCCCGGGCGGGCGCCCGGGTGGGACCTTAGGGGCGAGCCGCGAGCTGTTGCAGGTAGCTGGGGCGCAGGGCGACGGACTTTACGAGTAGCTGGTCGGTGAGCAGGCTGCCGTCCAGGTAGCTGGCGGCACCTGGCACGGTGATCAGGGGCTGGGGGCTGCCGGTGGCCAGGTCGTAGCGGGTCAGGGTCAGGGGCTTGGTGGTGTCCCGGGGCACGTACAGGGCGTAGACGGCGGTGTCGGTGACCACGAACCTGGAGCTCCAGTCCCTGTCCGTCAGGGGGACCTGGAAGCGGTTCTGCAGGACGCCGGTGGTGACGTCCACGCTGAGCACGTCCCCGTTGCGGGTCACGCAGGTGTAGACCGGGCCTTCCAGGTGCCCGGTGTCGGAGAAGGCCTCATCTGAGATGAGCTGGACGGGGGCGCCGTCGGGGGTGGTGACGGGGACGGTGCTGCGCGCGCTGGTTACCCGCCAATTAAGCCACGCCGCCACGCTCCAGGGGGGAGATTGCCAGGCGCGCCGTGGCTTGCTGCATGTGTGCCTGCGTGGACGGGGGTGCCGGGCCTTTCCGCAGGAGGTCGCCAGTTTGAGTCCTACTGTTTGCCTCCGCAGGTGGGGCTCCGGGGGCTAGGCGATACCGCAGTCCGCAGCCGCGCCAGCAGTGCCAGACGCGCCCGCGCCGCCCGCCGTCGGCACCAGAAAACGGCAGAGGACGGCAGCGGCGCCGACGAGCCCGTAGGCCCGACCGGCGCCGCTGCGTGCCTGGTGCCAGTGCAGGTGTCACACGGGCATGTAGCTGCCCAGCCAGCCCTGGGAGGCGATGAACACCAGCGTGCACAGCACCAGCAGCAGGCCGATGGAGTAGGGGGCGGCCTTCTTGAGGATCTCCGCGTCCGTGCCGGGTGCGTTCACGGCGGTGGCCGCGATAGCCAGGTTCTGCGGGGAGACGATCTTGCCCAGGCCGCCACCGACGGTGTTGGCGGCCAGCAGGATCTGGGGGTCCAGGCCCGCCCCGGCGGCGGCGGTGGCCTGCAGGTTCGCGAACAGCGCGCCCGCCGAGGTGGCGGAGCCTGCCACAGCGGTCCCGATCCAGCCCAGGATCGGGGACAGGAAGCCGAAGGCCGCGCCGGTGGTAGCCAGGGCCGCGCCGATGGAGGTGGTCTGCCCGGAGAAGTTCATGACGTAGGCCAGGGCCATGACCATGGAGATGGTCAGGATCGCCAGGCGCAGGTTGTAGACCGTCTTGGGCAGGACGGCGAACATCTCGCCCACGCTGGTCTGGAAGCGCCCGCCCGAGGACCGCAGGCCGTAGACCACCGCCACGATCACGCCGGTCACGAAGATCCAGGTGCCCGGGTTGGACAGGATCTGCAGGTTGTAGACCGCGGAGCTGGCGGGCTCGCCCTGGGCGTTGAGTAGGGACCCGTACACGCCCGGCCACTGGATCTTGATGTCAGTGGCGGACAGGGCGGCGGCCAGGGGCTTGGACAGCTTGGTCACGGCGATGATGGTGACCACGAGCACGTAGGGCAGCAGGGCCAGGACCACGCGCTCACCGTTGGGCTTGTCCGCCGCCGCGACCTCGGTGCGGTACTCCTCGGGGGTGTGGGGGGTCCACACCAGCAGGAACAGGTAGCAGGCGGCCAGCCCCAGCAGGGAGGCGACCACGGCGGTCAGCTCGTAGGAGACCGCGGGGGTGAAGAAGTGCCCGGCTGCGGTGGCGGCGCCGGAGACCAGCGCCAGGGGCCACAGCTGCTTGATGCCGCGGGTGCCGTCGAGGATGAACAGCAGGACCACGGGCACGAAGGAGGCGATGATCCAGGACAGGTGCCCCATGTTCTGGGCCACCAGGGTGGGCTCGACGCCGCCGAGCTTGCCCGCGGTCGTCGTCGGGATGGCCATGGCGCCGAAGCCCACGTTGATGGCGTTGCCGACGATGGTGGCGATCGCGGCCTTCAGGGGCGGCAGGCCCAGGGCCACGAGCATGGCGCCGGTGATGGCCACCGGCGCGCCGAAGCCCGCCAGGCCCTCCATCAGGCCGCAGAAGGAGAAGGCCACGATCAGTGCCTGGGCGCGCTGGTCGCCCTTGCCGATCGTGTTGAACACGGCCTTGAGGTCCTGGCTGCGCCCGGAGGTCTCCGTGAGGTTGTAGAGCCACACGGCGGCGATGATGATGTAGATGATCGGCACGAAGCCCAGGGCCAGGCCCTGGGTGCCGGACATGATCGTCATACCCACCGGCATGCCGAAGGCGAGCACCGCGATCAGGACCGACAGGGCGAAGGAGATGATCGCGCACCAGTGGGTCTTGACCTTGAACGCGCCCATGAGCACGAAGAACGCCACCAGGGGCAGCAGGCCCACGGCGGCGGTGGCGAAGACGTTGTCCCCCACCGCGGTGGTGGAGGGAGTGAAGGTGGCGTTCGGCAGAGCCAGGTACTGGCTCGGCAGGTCTGCAAAGGGTGCAAGAGTCATATCTGCTCCGTGGCTAGGGGCTCGGTGGGGCGCCGTTGCGTCCGCCGGTTGCCCGCACATACTGGCACACACGTGACCGCTGTTACGAGACTGTCTGGGACCAAGGTCTAGGCAATATACCCCCTGGGGTATACATTGGGTGCTGAGAGGCCCCGATGACGCCCGTCTAACAAGGAAGTGGAGAGCCCCATGTGCCGACCTGTGACCTGCAAGAAGTGCTCCAAGACCACCTGGGCTGGCTGCGGCCAGCACGTCGCCAGCGTCAAGGCCCAGGTCCCCCCGGGCCAGTGGTGCACCTGCGACCGCAACGCCCCCAAGGACGGCGGGGCCACCACCTCCCGCGGCGGCTTCCTGTCCCGTCTGCTCGGGGGGCGCTGAGCATGGCTGCCCCCGCCCCTGCTCCCGCTCCCGCCGCCAGCCAGGCCCCGGCTGCCCCCGGCCGCCGCGTCGTCGTCATCGGTGGGGTGGCAGCCGGGATGAGCGCCGCCACCCGCCTGCGCCGCCTGGACGAGCACGCCCAGATCACCGTGCTGGAGCGCGGCGAGCACGTCTCCTTCGCCAACTGCGGCCTGCCCTATTACGTGGGCGGAGTCATCCCCCGGCGTGAGGACCTGCTCCTGCAGACCCCCGCCTCCCTGGCCGCCCGCTTCAACCTGGACGTGCGCGTGCGCACCGAGGCCCTGGGCATCGACCGTGCCGCCCGCACCGTGCAGGCGCGCACCACCCACCCGGACGGCTCCGTCACCGAGACCCTCCTGCCCTACGACGCCCTGGTGCTGGCCCCCGGCGCCAGGCCCGTGGTGCCCCCGGTCCCCGGCATCGAGCGGGCCCTGACCCTGCGGGACGTGCACGACGCCGACGCCCTGGCCGCCGCCGTCGCCACCGGTGGGGCCGACGGCGGGCCCGCCCGCAGCGCCGTCGTGATCGGGGCCGGGTTCATCGGCCTGGAGGTGGCCGAGAACCTCCACCGCCAGGGCCTGGCCGTCACCCTGGTGGAGCTCGCCGAGCACGTGCTGGCGCCCCTGGACCCGGAGATGGCCGCCCCCGTGGCCGAGCGGCTGACCCAGGCGGGCCTGGACGTGCGCACCAGCACCTCCGTCACCGCCCTGACCGCGGGTACGGCCCAGCTGACCGACTCAACCACCGTGCCCGCCGACCTGGTGGTGGTCTCCGTGGGCGTGCGCCCCGACACCGGGTTGGCCCGCGCCGCCGGGCTGGAGCTGGACGAGCGCGGCGGCATCGTGGTGGACGCCCAGCAGCGCACCAGCGACCCCGCCATCTGGGCCGCCGGGGACGCCGCCGTCAAGACCGGGGCCATCGACGCCGCCCCCGCCCTCGTGCCGCTGGCCCAGGTGGCCAACCGCCACGGGCGCGTGGTGGCTGACGCCATCGCGGGCCGCCCCAGCCGGTCCGTGCCCACCATCGGCACCGCGATCGTCGGGGTGCTGGGGCTGCAGGTCGCCCTGACCGGCTGGTCCGAGACCCGGGCCCGCGCCGCCGGGCTGGAGGTGGAGGTCGTGCACGTCCACCCCACCGACCACGCGGGCTACTACCCCGGGGCGCGGCCCATGAGCCTGAAGCTGGTCCTTGAGGCTGGCAGCGGGCGGATCCTGGGGGCCCAGGGCGTGGGGGAGACCGGGGTGGACAAGCGCCTGGACGTCATCTCCACCGCCATCCGCGGCGGGCTCACCGCCGCCGACCTGGCCGACCTGGAGACCGCCTACGCCCCGCCCTTCGGCTCGGCCAAGGACCCGGTGCACATGCTCGGGCTGGTGGCGGACAACGTGCTCAGCGGCCTGACCCGCACCATCCAGTGGCATGAGCTCGACGCCGCCGTGGCCGCCGGGGCCACCGTGGTGGACGTGCGCAGCCCGGCCGAGTACGCGCGCGGGCACGTCCCCGGCGCCGTCAACCTGAGCGTGGACGGCCTGCGCGAGCACCTGGACGAGCTGCCCGCCGGGCCCCTGGTGGTCTCCTGCCAGGTGGGCCTGCGCGGGCACGTGGCGGCCCGCCTGCTCAGCCAGCTGGGGCGCGACGTGCGCAACCTCGACGGCGGCTACCGCACCTGGTCCGCGGTCCACGGCACCGGGGTGACCGGCAGCGCCCCCGGCGCGGCTACCGTCCCTGGCGCGGGAGCAGGTGCTGGTGCGGTGCCCGCCGCTGGTAGGGCTACGGGTGCTGGGACGGCCACCGGTCCGGGTGCGGCCACCGGCGCTGGTTCGGCCGCCCGTCCCGATGCGACCACTGCCCCCGCCCGGCAGGAGGGCTGAGCCGTGGCCGTGGCGCTGGACCCCGAGCAGCTGCGCCCCACCATCACCCGGCTCAAGCGGGCCCGTGGCCAGCTGGAGGCCGTGATCCGCATGCTGGAGGAGGGGCGGGACTGCGAGGAGGTGGTCACCCAGATCGCCGCCGTGTCCAAGGCGGTGGACCGGGCCGGTTTCACCGTGATCGCCACCGGCATGCGCGCCTGCCTGGAGGCAGAGGCCCGGGAGCAGGCCCAGGCGGCGCCCCAGGCACAGGACCAGCCGGGGGGCGCACAGGGACGGGCCCTGGACACCACCCGGCTGGAGAAGCTGTTCCTGTCCCTGTCCTGACAGGTCCCGACCCTCGATCTGTGCGTCCGAGCTGTGCATTTTGGCTCGACTGGTGCGGTATTCCGGCACCAGTCGAGCCAAAATGCACAAGTGGGGCCTGGGGGCTAGTCCACATCGTCGTCCACCCAGTCGAAGGTGCGGGTCACCGCCTTCTTCCACAGGCGGTAGGTGCGGTCGCGCTCGGCCTGGTCCATGGAGGGCTTCCAGCGCTTGCCCTCCTGCCAGTTGGCGATCACGTCGTCGGTTCCGTTCCAGAAGCCGACCGCGATGCCGGCGGCGTAGGCGGCCCCCAGGGCAGTGGTCTCTGCCACCACCGGCTGGATCACGTCCACGCCGCACAGGTCCGCCTGGAACTGCATGACCAGGTCGTCGTGGGTCATGCCGCCGTCCACCTTGAGCTCCTTGAGCGGCACCCCGGCGTCGGCGTTCATGGCCTCCAGCACCTCCGCGGACTGGAAGGCGGTGGACTCCTCCACCGCGCGGGCGATGTGCCCCTTGGTGACGTAGCGGGTCAGCCCCACGATCGCGCCACGGGCGTCGTCGCGCCAGTAGGGGGCGAACAGGCCGGAGAAGGCCGGGACGAAGTACACCCCGCCGTTGTCCTCCACCGTCCTGGCCAGCTCCCCGATGTCGGAGGACTTCTCGATCAGGCCCAGGTTGTCGCGCAGCCACTGCACCAGGGACCCGGCCACGGCGATCGAGCCCTCCAGGGCGTAGACCGGCTTGGAGTCACCCAGCTGGTACAGGACCGTGGTCAGCAGGCCGTTGCTGGAGAAGATCGGCTCCTCGCCGGTGTTCATCAGCATGAAGCAGCCGGTGCCGTAGGTGTTCTTGGCCATGCCCTTCTCGAAGCAGGCCTGGCCGAAGGTGGCGGCCTGCTGGTCGCCCAGGATCCCGGAGATCGGGGTGTCGATCAGCAGCCCGTTCTTGCGGCCGTAGCCGTAGACCTCGGAGGAGGACTTGATCTGGGGCAGCATGGACATGGGGATGCCGAAGTCCTGGCAGATGTCCTCACGCCACTGCAGGGTGCGCACGTCCATGAGCAGCGTGCGGGAGGCGTTGGTGACGTCGGTGGCGTGCACGCCGCCGTTGACGCCGCCGGTCAGGTTCCACAGCACCCAGGTGTCGGGGGTGCCGAAGAGCAGGTCCCCGGCCTCGGCCTTGGCGCGGGCGCCCTCCACGTTGTCCAGGATCCACTTGACCTTGGTGGCTGACGGGTAGGTGGAGATGTTCTCGCCGGTGACCTGCCGGTAGCGCTCGGTGCCCAGGGGGTGCCCGGCGGCGATCTTCCGGGCGATGGCCCCGGTGCGCACGTCCTGCCAGACGATGGCGTTGTAGACGGGCTCACCCGTGTTCCTGTCCCACACGATGGTGGTCTCGCGCTGGTTGGTGATGCCGACGGCGGCCAGGGAGTGCCGGTTGATCTCCGCCTTCTGCAGGGCCTCGGCGACGACGGCGCGCACGGACTCCCAGATCTCCACCGGGTCGTGCTCCACCCAGCCGGGGCTGGGGAAGATCTGGGTGAACTCCTTCTGGCCGATGGACACGACCTCCCCGGCGTGGTTGAAGACGATGGCGCGGGAGGAGGTGGTGCCCTGGTCGATCGCCAGGACGTACTTCTTCTCGGTGTGCTCGGTCATGGATGGTCCTTTCAGCTGTTGGTTAGGGGTTGTGGGGGCTCGGGCCGGTGCGGGGCGCGCTCAGGCCAGGCCGCTGACGAAGGCGAGCACGGTGCCCGCGACGGCGCCCAGGAGCGGGCCGACCACCGGGACCCAGGCGTAGCCCCAGTCGGAGTCGCCCTTGCCCTTGATGGGCAGGAGGGCGTGGGCCACGCGCGGGCCCAGGTCGCGGGCGGGGTTGATGGCGTAGCCGGTGGGCCCGCCCAGGGAGGTACCGATCACCACGATGACCAGGGCCACGCCGAGGGGGCCGATCTGGCTCTGGGTGTGGCCGGAGACGTAGATCCACAGGATCAGGACGGCGGTGCCGATGGCCTCGGTCAGGGTGTTCCAGCCGTAGGAGCGGATGGCGGGGCCGGTGGAGAACACGGCCAGCTTGAGGGCCGGGTCGCAGTCCTCGTCAAAGTGCTGCTTGAAGGTCAGCCAGCACAGGACGGCCCCGGTGAAGGCCCCTAGCAGCTGGGCGACGCAGTAGACCAGCACGTTGGTGGCGGTGACGGCGATCCCGCCGGCGTCCAGGGCGGGCCCGTTCAGGGTGACCGCCGGGTCGAACAGGTGCCCGACCACCTTGGCCAGGGTCACGGCCGGGTTCAGGTGCCCGCCGGTGCCGTAGGCGACGTAGACGCCTGCGAGCACGGCCAGGCCCCACCCCCAGTTGATCATGAACCAGCCGGCGTCCTTGCCCTTGGACTTGGGCAGCAGGTTGGTGGCGACCACGCCACCACCAAGTAGCAGGAGGATGGCGGTGCCGAGGAGCTCGGACATAAATATCTGAGTGAGGCTCATTGCCAGCTGACTCACTTTCTGCACGTCCTTGTGCGTCGTGTGCGGCCTTGCGACGGGCGTCAGGCGCCTGGGGCCGGATCTGGGCGCCAAGCCTGTGCGGGAAGGTGACCTGGGCCCGTCAGTAGAATGAGGGTAGGTCACAAAGTGCTTGCGCCTGCCTGCTTCTGGTGGGCTGTTCGGGGCCGGCCGCCGTCCCGGGCCAGCCGTCTCGGCGGGGGTCTGCCTTGTGCCTGTAGGGACAAGTGCAGGTGGTCTACGGGCCGGGCAGGATAAGGTGCAGCCTCCTGCCCCACCGGGTGAACGTTTGTGCTAGGTGCGTGCACGATTTTCTAACAGCGTGTACTTCTAGAACCAGGACGACTGGGATGGTCCCCAACCGGGACGGCCCGGCCCCGGCACTCTGGGCTAGGAGGACCAGCGTGAGAACCATGAGCGCGGACGTCGTCGTCATCGGCGGCGGGGCCACTGGCGTCGGTGCCGCCCGCGACGCCGCCATGCGCGGGCTGCAGGTGGTGCTCCTGGAGCGGGCGGACCTGGCGCAGGGAACCTCCGGGCGCTTCCACGGGCTGCTGCACTCCGGGGGCCGCTACGTCGTCTCCGACCCTGAGTCCGCCCAGCAGTGCGCCCAGGAGAACGACGTCGTCAGCCGCATCCACGCCAACGCCGTCGAGCGGACCGGTGGGCTGTTCGTGGTCACCCCCCAGGACGACCTGGACTTCTCCGAGCAGTTCCTCGCCGGGGCCCGGGAGAACGGGGTGGCCTGTGAGGAGGTCACCCCCGGCCAGGCCCTGCGCCTGGAGCCCCGCCTCAACCCGGGCCTGAAGCGGGCCTTCCGGGTCAACGACGCCGCCGTGGACGGCTGGCAGATGGTCTGGGGAGCCGCCCGCTCCGCCCAGGCCTACGGCGCCCAGGTGCTCACCTACCACGAGGTCACCGGCTTCGTCGTGGAAGGCACCGGCAGCGACCGGCGGGTGGTGGCCGTGCGCGCCCGCGGCCTGAAGACCGGTGAGGAGCTGACCGTCTCCAGCGCCGTGGTCATCAACGCCGCCGGGCCCTGGGCCGGACGGGTGGCCGCGCTGGCCGGGGCCACCAGCGTGGAGGTGGTCTCCGGCGCGGGCGTGATGGTGGCCGTCAACCACCGGCTCGTCAACCACGTCGTCAACCGCTGCGTCAAGCCCGCTGACGGTGACATCATCGTCCCCGCCCACACGGTCACGGTTATCGGCACCACCGACCACCGGGCCGAGGACCCTGACCACCTGGCCATCCCCCGGGACGAGGTGGCCTACATGCTGGACCAGGGGGAGGTGCTCCTGCCCGGCTTCCGGGAGAGCCGGGCCGTGCACGCCTGGGCCGGAGCCCGGCCCCTGGTGCTGGACAAGCGCGTCTCCGGGGACGACACCCGCCACATGAGCCGCGGCATGACCGTCATCAGCCACCGGGAGGCCGACGGCGTGGCCGGGATGGTCACCGTCGCGGGAGGCAAGCTCACCACCTACCGCCTCATGGCCAAGCTGGCCGTCGACGCCGCCTGCGCCGAGCTGGGGGTGCAGGCCGCCTGCACCACCGACACCGAGCCCTGCCCCGGGGCCGAGGCAGGGCGCAACCACCGGGCCACCCACCGCCTGGAGCAGCGTGAGGCCGACCGCCTGGAGAACCAGGTAGTCTGCGAGTGCGAGCTGGTCACCCGCCAGCAGGTCACCGACCTGCTGCAGGAGCAGCCCAACGCCTCCATAGACGACCTGCGCCGCCAGCTGCGCGTCGGCATGGGCCCCTGCCAGGGAGGCTTCTGCTCGCCCCGGGTCGCCGGGATACACGCCAGCTGCCAGCAGGCCCAGGCCGCCACCTCCACCGAGATGCTGCGCACCTTCCTGCGCCACCGCTGGATCGGCCTGTGGCCCGTCCTGCACGGGCTGCAGGTGCGTGAGGCGGCCCTGAACCTGTGGATGGTCCAAGGGACCCTGGCCCTGGAGGACCTGCCCGCCACCCCGCCGCCACCACAGGTCGCCACCGCCATAACCGGGGCCGAGGACGGCGAGCAGGACGCCGCCGACCTGGCCGCCGCCCGCGCCTGGCTCAGCCAGGCACCCGTCGTGGCCGCTGCGGCACCGGCGGTGAGGGAGACCCACCAGGAGGGGGCCGCATGAGCAGCGACGTCGTCGTGATCGGGGCCGGGATCGCCGGGTACAGCGCCGCCCTGCGCCTGCGCCAGGCCGGGGCCCGTGTCACCCTGCTCACCAAGGGGATGGGCGGGCTGTCCCTGTCCACCGGCAACCTGGACGTACTGGGACGCCTGGGAGGCGTGGCGGGACCTGCTGGCCCCGGGGCGGGTGGCGAGGCCGAGCGCTGGCAGCGCCGCGCCGTCACCCACCCCTACGCCGCTATCGCCCAGGACGGGCTCCTGCCGGAGGGGCACCCCTACCGGGTCATCGGGGCCCAGCGCACCGCTGCCGCCGTGTCGGGCCTGTGCGCCCTGGTGGGGCCGGAGCTGCTCAGCCCCCGGGCGCACGAGGACCCGGCAGGCCCGCAGAACCTGTGGCTGCCCACCGCCCTGGGCGCCGTCCGCCCCAGCCTGGTGGTCCAGCCCACCATGACCGCCTCCGCGCTGAGGCCCGGCGGCAGCTACCTGGTGGTCGGCCTGGCCCGTCTCAAGGACCTGAACGCCGAGCTGGTGGCCGCCAACCTCAGCCGCAGCGAGCTGCCGGAGGGCGGGCAGGTGCAGGCCCGGGCCGTCACCATCGACTTCCAGGCCCGCAGCGGGGAGGCGGACACCAACGCCGTCGGCCACGCCCGCGCCCTGGACACCCCAGCCGGGCGTGAGCGCCTGGCCCAGGCCCTGGCCGGGCAGGTCCGCCCCGGAGAGACCGTGCTGCTGCCTGCCGTGCTGGGCCTGGAGCGCCCCGGTGCCTGCCAGGAGCTGGCTGAGCGGCTCGGGGCCCCGGTCGGGGAGATACCCCTGGTACCGCCCTCCGTGCCCGGGCTGCGCCTGGAGCACCACCTGGAGCGCCTGGCCGTCGCCCAGCGCGTACGTGTGGTCATGGGCGGGCGCGTGGTCGCCAGCCGCCGTGAGCGCGGCCGCCTGGTCTCCGTCACCAGCGCCGCCTCCGGGCGCGCCCGCGAGCACCACGCCGCCGCCTTCGTGCTGGCCGCAGGCGGCTTCGAGTCCGGGGCGCTGGCCATGGACTCCCACGGGCAGGTCACCGAGACCGTGCTGGGCCTGCCCCTGGCGGGCGTGAGCCCGGACCCCGCTGAGAACCTGCGCCGCCTGATCCACCGCGACTACTGGGGCATGCCCCAGGGCGTGTTCCGGGTCGGCGTGGCCGTGGACTCCCAGATGCGCCCCCTGGGCCCCGACGGCGAGCCCGCCCTGGAAGGGGTGTACGCCGCCGGGTCGGTGCTGGCCGGGGCGGTGCGCTGGGCGGAGATGTCCGGTGAGGGCATCGCCCTGGGCTCCGCCTGGGCCGCCGCCGACGCGGTGCTGGCCGGGCTGGGGCACGGCGGCCAGCCCGCAAGCCAGCCCAGCAGCGCAGCGCGTCCGGGCCAGGAGGCCGCCGCAGACCTCGACGTCGCCAGGCCGGCCACGGCAGGCAGCCGCCCGAGCCGGATCGCCGGCGCTACCGCCCAGGACCGGGCCGACGTCGTCGGCACCCCGGCAGAGCGCGACCCCAAGGAGCAGCACTGATGTTTGACCTGGACGTCCTTGCCAAGCGGTGGGACCTGGCCCTGCCCGGTGCCGGGGGACGGGCCGTGCGCAGCGGCTCCGCCGCCCTGGACAGCGCTGGCCACAACCTGGCCCGAGCCAGCCTGGACTGCTGCGTGAAGTGCAATATCTGCGAGACCATGTGCCCGGTCATGGCCGTCACCGAGCTCTTCCCCGGGCCCAAGTTCGTGGGGCCCCAGGCGGAGCGCTACCGCAACGGCCAGAGCGTGGACCACTCCATCGACTACTGCTCCTCCTGCGGCACCTGCACCCGCGTGTGCCCCCAGGGCGTCAAGGTCGCCGAGCTCAACAACCAGGCCCGCGCCGTCATGCGCGCCCAGACCGGTGCGGTCAGCCTGCGTGACCGGATCATCACCCAGACCACCCTCATGGGCAAGGTCATGACCCCCGTGGCCCCTGTCGCCAACGCGGTGCTGGCCAACAAGCCCGCACGCGTGGTCATGGAGAAGGTCATCGGCGTGCACCGGGACGCCCCCATGCCCCAGGCCGAGCCCCGCTCCCTGCGGCACTGGCTCAAGCACCGCCGCAAGCGCACCGACACCCTGGTACCCGCAGGCTCGCGCGGGCCGATCGTGTTCTTCCACGGCTGCGCGGGCGGGTACTTTGAGGTGGAGACCTCCAAGCGCGCCATCGAGGTGCTGGAGCACATCGGCTACGACGTCGTCATCCCCCAGCAGGGCTGCTGCGGCCTGGCCGCCCAGTCCAACGGCCTGTACGGGCAGGCCAGCGCCTCCGTGGTGCGCCTGTGCGAGCAGCTGCGGGCCGCCGGGGAGGGGCTGACCATCGTGTCCACCGCCGGGTCCTGCGCCGGGATGCTCAAGCACGAGGCCCACGAGATCATGGGCGTGGAGGCTCCTGCGCTCGCGGACGTGTCCACCCGCACCGTCGAGGTCTCCGAGCTGCTGCGGGACCTGGACGAGGCCGGGCAGCTGCCGCACAGCTTCCGGCGTATCGAGGCTACGGTCGCCTACCACCCGCCCTGCCAGCTCAAGGGGCAGAACATGGGGCTGCCCGCCATAGACGTCATGGAGCTGGTGCCCGGCTTCCAGGTGGTGGAGTCCGGCAAGGCCTGCTGCGGCATGGCGGGTACCTACGGCCTCAAGAAGGAGAAGTACGAGGTGGCCCAGGCCGTGGGGGCGTCCCTGTTCGAGCTGGTGCGGGAGGTCAACCCGGGGCTGGCAGTCTGCGACACGGAGACCTGCCGCTGGCAGATCCAGAAGTCCTCCGGGGTGCGTACCGTGCACCCGGTGTGGGTCATCCACGCGGCCTACGGGCTCTCCCGGCTGCCTGGGGTGGAGGACTGAGCCTTTTGCCAGCCTGAACCGCTGTCCCGCGGCGCCGGTTGTGGAATCATGGGCAGGGACCCTGAACGGACGTGCACCATCTAGGGGGTGGGCGACGTGCCCGTAGAACCGCCCAGGAGCGCCTCACAGTGTTATGAGGCCGCCTCCATGTACTACGTCCAGGGCGAGACCATGGAGGTTATCGCCCGGCACCTGGGGGTCTCCCGCTCCACCGTCTCCCGCCTGCTGGCCCGCGCCCGTGAGGACGGCGTCGTGCGCATCACCCTGGTAGAGCCTGGTGGGCGCGGCAGCCTGGAGTCCGAGCTGCGGGAGTCCTTCGGCGTGGAGGCCCGTATCGTGCCGGTGCGTGAGGGCACCACCGAGATCCACCGCCTGGAGCAGGTCTGTGCCGTAGCGGCGCGCAGGCTGGTTGAGCTCGCTCCCGCCGACGGCGTGATCGGCACCGCCTGGGGCACCACCATGAGCGAGGTGTGCGCGGCCCTGCCAGCGCGCCCGGTGCCGGGCCTGAGCGTGGTCCAGCTCAACGGCGCCTCCGACCCTGAGGGCGTGGGTCCCAGCGCCGGGGAGGTGCTGGCGGCCTTCCATGAGCGCCTGGGGGCACGCACCGTCGCCTTCCCCGTGCCCGCCTTCTTTGACCACGCCTCCACGCGGGAGGCCATGTGGTCGGAGCGCTCGGTGCGGCGCGTGCTGGCACTGGCTGAGCGGGCCGACCTGGCGGTCTTCGGGGTGGGAACCGCCCCGGTTCCCGGGCAGGGGCACGCCGTCACCCTGCCCAGCCAGGTCTACGCCGGAGGGCACCTTACTGACACCGACCGCCTGCTGCTGAGCCGCGAGGACGTGGTGGGGGACGTGTGCACGGTGATGCTGCGCGCCGACGGCTCCTGGCAGGGCATCCCCCTGAACCGGCGGGCCACCGGCCCCACGCCCGCGCAGCTCGCCCGTATCCCCCGCCGTCTGTGCGTGGTGGCAGGCACGGGCAAGGCCCGGGCCCTGCTGGCGGCCCTGCGGGCGCGGGTGGCCACCGACCTGGTGGTGGACGAGGCCACGGCCCGGGCGGTGCTGGCCCTGGCCCGCAAGCGCCGCCCCCGGCCACGCGGTAGCCGCTGAGCTGCGCGTAGGCCCTGACACAGGCTGGGCCAGTGACGCATCTGTGAGGCCCAAGCCGCCTCGTGCCTCCCCGGGCACCTGTGACCTGGCCGGTACAGTGCAGGACATGGCAGCGGGGGATGAGGCGCACGGGCGGGGACCACGGTGGATCCCCGTCGAGCAGGGCGTCCGGATAGCCCGCGCTCGCAAGAAGGCGGCGGAAAGCAGACGGCGGGGTGCTGCCGGGGCGGGGCCTGCTGGGGTAGAGCGCGCCGGGACTGGAAGCACCCCGGGTGCTAACGGCAGGAGCCCGGCCCGGGGAGCGGACGGTGGAGCGCCCAGGACCGCGGCCACGCGCAGCAGTACCGCCAAAGCCGGTTCAGCCAAGCCTGGTACGGGCCGGGCCGCCCAGAGCGGCACCGGCAGGAGCGGCGCTAGCAGGTCGGGTACAGGCCGCTCCGCGTCGCCAGGGAGTACCCACCGGGAGCAGCCGGACTCAGACGTGCCCGGGGCCCCCGGCCGAGGCGCCCGCCAGCAGCGTCCGGCTGCGGCGAGCGGGCGGCAGCAGCGTCCGGCCGCCGGTGGTGCTAGGACTGCCAGCAGGGCTAGTGCGGCTGGCCGGGCTCGCGGAGGCCCAGGGGCCAGCGCCAGGCAGACGGCGGGCGCCGCGCCAGCTGCAGGCGGAAAGGGTAGCGCCCCGGGCGGTGCAGGCCGGAGGACGGCGGGCACCACCCGGGCTGCTGCCAGTGGCACCCGGCAGGCAGGAGGCCGGACGGCCGCTGCGGGCCGCCCCCGCCAGACCGGGGCCGCCCCGCGCGGGGCCAGCCAGGCAAGCCCGGCGGGTGGCAGGCCGAGCCGCTCCACCCGGACCCCGGCTCCCGGAGGCACCCACGGGCGGCAGCGGCCGCAAGCCGCGCAGCAGCGGGGACAGCGGGCGGGCGGGCGGACGCCGTCGGTACCCGGGAAGAGCGGAGCCTTGCGCACCCGCCAGGCAGTGAACCCGGTGGCGCAGCACCGTCCGGGGCAGGCGCGCCGTGGGCTCGCCCCCCGGCCCCGCCGCACGCTCTCGCCCCAGGAGCGCCAGCGCCTTGTCTGGATCGGGAAAGGGGTGGCGGCGGTGCTGGGGGTGATCGTCATCAGCGTGCTCCTGATCTGGGGCACGGCGGCGTACCGGGAGATGGTCCGGCAGCAGAACGCGGAAGCGGCGGCGCGGGCACAGAAGACGGTGTACCCGGTGCCTTCTAGCTGTGCTCCGGGAGACCTGGAGGTCAGGGTGAACCTGCCTGACACGGTGGCCGTGGGGGCGGGGGCCACGGTCAACCTGGAGTTCGTCAACCAGGGGGTGGAGGACTGCCTGCTGGACACCTCCGCTGAGTCCCTGACCATGCTGGTCACCTCCGGGGGGCAGACGGTGTGGGACTCCCAGGTCTGTCCGGCAGGCGACGCCGGGGGCACCCTGTTGCTACCGGGCAGTGCAGCCACCGCGGTGGACCCGGCTGGGCTGGTCCCCACGCCCGCAGCCGCCGGGCTGTCCAGCTCGGCGACGGCGTCGCTGCACTGGGACGGGAAGGTCTCCGGGCCGGGCTGCGCCGCCGACAAGGCCACGGTGGCGGGCGCGGGCACCTACCACCTGCGCGTGGCCCTGGGGGGCGAGGACGTCCTGGGGGACCGCGTCTTCGTGGTCCGCTGAGCCCGCCGTCCCCGCCGTCTGCGCTACCTCTACGGCTTCCGTGGCCACCAGCCCCTGACGTGCCGCCTCGGCCGCCTCTAGCCGTGTGGGAGGGCGGCCCCTACGGCCTCGCCCACGTGCCCCACCGGCAGGAAGGTCAGGCCCTTGACCGGGCGCAGCTCCTCGCTGCCTGCCAGAGGCACTATGGCCCGGTCGAAACCCAGTCGGGCAGCCTCCGCCAGGCGCCGCTGGATGCCCACGGTGGCGCGTACCTCACCGGTCAGGCCGACCTCCCCGAAGGCCACCAGTCCTGGGGGCGTGGGGAGGTTGCGGGCGGCACTGACCACGGCGACGGCGACGGCCAGGTCCGTGGCGGGCTCCACCGCCCGGGCCCCGCCCACCGTGGAGACGTACACGTCCGCCGTCGAGGTGTCCACCCGCAGGCGGGCGGACAGGACCGCCAAGGACATGGCCACACGGGCGTGGTCCACCCCCGAGGTGGTGCGCCGCGGGGAGCCTGCGCCGGTGGCGGCCACCAGGGCCTGCACCTCCACGGGCATGGGGCGCCGTCCCTCCAGGGTGACGGTGGCGCAGGTGCCGGGCACCTCGCTGCGGGCGGCGGACAGGAACAGGCCGGAGGGGTCGGCCAGGCCCACGATGCCACGCTCACCCAGGTCGAAGCAGCCCACCTCGTCCGTGGGGCCGTAGCGGTTCTTGACGGCGCGCAGCAGGCGCAGGCGGGCGTGGCGGTCCCCCTCGAACTGGCAGACGACGTCCACCAGGTGCTCCAGCACCCGCGGGCCCGCGATCCCGCCGTCCTTGGTCACGTGGCCGACCAGCAGCACCGGGATGCCCCGGCTCTTGGCCACCGAGATCAGGGCGGAGGCGACGGCCCGCACCTGGGTGACGCCCCCGGCGCCGCCCTCCACCTGGGTGGAGGAGACGGTCTGTACGGAGTCCACCACCAGCAGGGAGGGGTTGGTGGCCTCCACGTGCCCCAGCAGGGTGCCGAGCTCGGTCTCGGAGGCCAGCAGCAGCGCCGGGTCGATCGCCCCGATCCGCTCCGCACGCAGGCGCACCTGGCTGGCGGACTCCTCCCCGGTGACGTACAGGACCGGGCCGGTGCCCTGCTGGCGGGATACGGCGGCGGCCTTGGCGGCGACGTCAAGCAGCAGCGTGGACTTGCCGACGCCGGGCTCACCCGCCAGCAGCACCACGGCCCCGGGCACCACGCCCCCGCCCAGCACCCGGTCCAGCTCCCCGACCCCGGTGGAGCGGGCCTGGGCCTCCTGGGCGCTGACCTCCGCGATAGGGCGGGCGGCCACCGTGGGGCGCACGGTGACGGCGCTGGCAAGCGCGGCCCCGCCGCCGGGTGCCGCAGTAGTGGTCCCGGCCCCGGGCTCACGGAACTCCTCCAGGGTGCCCCACTCCTTGCACTCGCGGCACTGGCCCAGCCACTTGGGGCTGGTCCAGCCGCACTCGGAGCACAGGAAGGAGACGCGGGCCTTGGAGGTCTTGGCGGAGGCTCTGGCTGCAGGCATGGCTAGAGGATATTTCCACCCTCCGACATCACCCCCTTGCCTACCGCGAGACCGGGACATATGTACCGCGAGACCGGTAAGGGTGGCCTTACTTGGTGGCTGTGAGGGAGGGGGGCGCCCGGAGGTCAGCGTGTAAGTGGGGGAGTACCTGTGCCGGTGGGCCACCCGTGCGGGTGCGGCAAGGGATGCAGGGTCTCTCGCGGCTACCAGCGGGTGGCTGCAGGCCCTGGCGGCCCCGTCCGGCGGGGCCCGCCCGGCAGCTACCGGCCCTGCGCCGCCCGCTCCAGCGCCGCCTGCGCTACCGCAGCAACGTTCTGCGCCGTGAAGCCGTAGCGCTCAAAGAGCTCGCTGCCGGAAGCGGAGGCCCCGAAGTGGTCCAGGGACACGATCGCGCCGTCGTCGCCCACGTACTCACGCCAGCCCTGGGCGATGCCCGCCTCCACGGATACCTTCACGGCCTCGCGCGGCAGCACGGAGGCCCGGTAGGTCTCGTCCTGCTGGGCGAACCACTCCAGGCAGGGAGCCGAGACCACCCGCGTCGGCACGCCCTGAGCCTGCAGCAGCCTCCGGGCCTCCAGGGCCACGGCCAGCTCCGAGCCGGTGGCCACGAGCACCAGCCGGGGCGCCGCCGCGCCGTCAGCGCCCTCAGCCTCGGCCACCACGTAGGCGCCCTTGGGCACGCCTGCCAGGGCGGCCTGCGCCTCCACGACCACGGGCAGGTTCTGGCGCGTCAGCACCAGCCCGGCAGGCCGGTCCCGATGGCGCAGCACCTGCGCCCAGGCGGCCACGGTCTCGTTGGCGTCTCCAGGCCGTACCACGTCCAGGCCCGGGATGGCCCGCAGCGCGGCCAGGTGCTCGACCGGCTGGTGGGTGGGGCCGTCCTCGCCCACGCCGATGGAGTCGTGGGACCACACGAACACCGTGGGCAGGCCCATGAGCGCGGCCAGGCGCACCGCCGGGCGCATGTAGTCGGAAAAGACCATGAAGGTGCCGCCGTAGGGGCGGGTCAGTCCGTCCAGGGAGATGCCGTTGAGGACCGAGCCCATCGCGTGCTCCCGCACCCCGAAGTGCAGGGTGCGCCCGTAGGGGCCGTCCCCCTCCGCCTGGGCCAGCTCCGCGGGCAGGAAGGAGGGCTCCCCGGCCATGGTGGTGTTGTTGGAGCCCCCCAGGTCCGCCGAGCCGCCCCACAGCTCAGGCATGACGGGCGCCAGGGCGGTCAGGGTCCTGCCGGAGGCCACGCGGGTGGCCACGGACTCGCCCAGGGCGAAGCCGGGCAGGGCGGCGTCGAAGCCGCTGGGCAGGCGGCCAGCCTGCAGGCGCTCCAGGAGGGCCGCCTCCTGCGGGTTGGCCTGCTGCCAGACGGCGAAGCGGGCGTCCCAGTCCTGGCGGGCGGCGGCGGCCCGGGCGGCGGACCGCTCCCGCACAGCCTCCAGCAGGCCCGCAGGCACGAAGAACTCCTGCTGCGGGTCCAGGCCCAGCGCCCGCTTGAGGCCCGCGATCTCCTCCGCGCCCAGCTTGGCGCCGTGGGCGGAGGCGGAACCGGCCTTGGTGGGGGAGGGCCAGGCGATCACGGTACGCAGCCGCACCAGGGTGGGGCGGCGGGTCTCGGCCCGGGCGGCCACCAGCGCCGCGTGCAGGGCGTGCAGGTCCTCGGAGTACTCCTGGCCGCCGTGGGTCCAGTCCACCTCCAGCACCTGCCAGCCGTAGGCCGCGAACTCGGCGGAGGGGTCGGCGGTGTAGGCGATGTCGGTGCTGCCCTCGATGGAGATGTCGTTGTCGTCGTAGATGGCGATCAGGTTGCCGAGCTGCTGGGTGCCGGCCAGGGAGGCGGCCTCCGCCGTCACCCCCTCCTGCATGCAGCCGTCTCCCAGGACCGTGTACACGAAGTGGTCGAACACCGACTCCCCGGGGGCGGTGGCGGCGTCCAGGAGGCCGTGCTGGCGGCGGGCGGCCATGGCCATGCCCACCGCGGTGGAGAAGCCGGCCCCCAGCGGCCCGGTGGTGGTCTCCACCCCGGCGGTGTGGCCGCGCTCGGGGTGGCCGGGGGTCAGTGAGCCCCACCGGCGCAGGTGCTTGAGGTCCTCCACCTCCAGGCCGAAGCCCGCCATGAGGAGCTGGCAGTACTGGAGCAAGGAGGCGTGCCCGATGGACAGCACGAAGCGGTCGCGTCCCAGCCAGTGCGGGTCGGTGGGGTCCAGGCGCATCTCGTGCTGGTAGAGCAGGTGGGCCACGCCCGCCAGGGAGATGGCGGCACCGGGGTGACCGGATCCGGCCCGCTCGACGGCGTCGGCGGTCAGGGCCTTGGCGGTGGCGATGGCTTGGAGGTCGAGATCCGTGATGTTCAGGGTCTCGGTGGGCATGGGGCTTCTCCTTAACGGCGGTGCTGCGGGCCGCCTGGGGTGGTTGTCCTCGCATTGTGCACTGCCGGGGGTGGGGCGGCAAAGCCCCTGGCGGTCTGTCTTGTCACCCTGGCGTAACGGTGACGGCGCGGCCGGTCACGGCCGGTAGGGCTGGGGGCAGGCCCGGGCGGCGTCCGGTCCCGGGCGGCCCCGTCACAGGACGGTGCGGCGCAGCCCGGCACGCAGGCGGGCGACGGCGTGGCGGGCCGCCGTCAGGCCGAGGGTGGCCCAGGCGCACGGTCCAGGCGAGCGCCCCCAGCAGCCCGCTAGGCTCAAGCCCGTAGCCCAGCCCTGCACCTCCCGGGAGGAAACCATGATCAACGGAGAGCTCATCACCCTGGACGCTGGGGATTACCAGGCGCAGGTGGCCTCCTGCGGCGGGATGCTCGTGTCCCTGACCCGGGCGGGCCGGGACCTGGTGCTTCCCTTTGACGCCGAGGCCAGCCTGCCCTCCGGCTGGCAGGGCAAGACCATGCTGCCCTGGCCCAACCGGATCGCCGGGGCGGCCTACACCCGGGGCGGGCGCACCTTCCAGGTGGCCTGCAACGAGCCGGAGACGGGGTCAGCCAACCACGGCCTGGTCTCCTGGACCGACTGGGAGGTAACCGGCGTCGACGTGGACGGAGCCTCCTTCGAGACCCTGCTGCCTGCCTCTTACGGCTACCCGTGGTCGCTGCTGGTGACCACCTGCTACCGCCTGCACCCGGTGTCGGGCCTGTCCGTGAGCACCCGGGCGATCTGCGTGGGCGCGGCCCTGGCCACCGACGACGTCGTGGGTGCGCCGGAGGACCTGTCCACGGGGGCGCTCGCGGCCGCTCCCTACGGGGTGGCCGCCCACCCCTACCTGACGCGCGGGGTGCGGATCGACGACTGCGTGCTGACCCTGCCCGGTGACCAGGTGCTGGAGACCGACGAGCGCCTGGTGCCCACCGTGCTGCGGGACGTGGCGGGCACGGAGCAGGACTGGCGGGCGGGCAGGCGCATCGGGGAGGCCCGGGCGGACAATGCCTTCACGGGGCTGCCGCAGGGGGTGTGGGAGATCCGCCTGGCCCGGGCTGAGGGCGGTCCCGCGGTGGTGCTGTCCGCGGACGCCCCCTGGGCGCAGATCTACACGGCGGAGCACCTTGGTCGCCGGGGCCTGGCGGTGGAGCCTATGACCTGCCCGGCCAACGCCTTCAACAGCGGGGTGGGGCTGGTGGAGCTGGAGGTGGGCCAGGAGCACACCCTGGCCTGGTCCCTGCGCGAGGTGGACTGAGCGCCGTCTCCCGGCGCGGTCCGGTGCCTCCCAGACGGTCAGACGGCGCGGGCTGTCTCGCCGTCACTCGGGCGGACCGGGCCAGCCAGCCTCCTAGTGCGTACTGGCGCGGCCTGGGCTGGCTCGTCACCGCCCGGGCGGACCGGCGCGGACCGGTGCCGTCTCAGCGCCGGTTGGCGAAGCGCTCCAGCAGGGCGGCGTCGCCACCGACCACCAGCACGTCGTCGGCACTGACCAGGGTGTCTGGCTGGGCGTACTCGAAGGGCTCACCGGGACTCATCAGGCCGAAGACCGTGACCCCGTAGCGGGAGCGGACCTTGGCGTCACCGATGGTGAAGCCGTGCAGCTCGGCGGGCGGGTGCATCTTCACGATCGTGAAGCCGCCCTTCTCCATCTCGATGTAGTCGAGCATGCGCCCGGAGACCAGATGGGCGGCGCGCTGCCCGGCGTCGAACTCCGGGTAGACGACGTGGTGCGCGCCAATGCGCCGCAGGATCCGGCCGTGGGCGCGGCTGGTGGCCTTGGCCCAGATCTGGGGCGTGCCCAGGTCCACCAGGTTGCCGGTGATGAGCACGGAGGCCTCCAGGGAGGAGGACAGCCCCACGACGGCGGTGCCGAACTCGACGGCGCCCAGCTGCTCCAGGGCCTCCATGTCGGTGGCGTCGGCCTCCACCAGGGGGATGCGCCCGGACCACTGGCGCACGATCACCGGGTCGTGCTCCACGGCCAGCACCTCACGGCCCAGCCGGTCCAGGGTGGCGGCCACGGCGGAGCCGAAGCGTCCCAGCCCGATCACCAGGGTCGAGTCGTTGTAGGCGCTGGGGTCTGGCATGTGGACTCCTACGGGGCTAGGGGGCAGGTGCGGCCGGGCCGACGGGCTACACGTTAGCCCCTTGAAGCCTCTCAGCCGATGATCGGGCTGCCCTCGGGCATGCGGATCACGCGCCGACGCTCCCGCAGGGCCAGGGCGGAGGCCATGGTCATGGTGCCTACGCGCCCGATGTACATCAGGGCCACCAGCACGTACTTGGCGGTGTCGGGCAGGGCGGGGGTGATGCCGGTGGACAGGCCGACGGTGGCGAAGGCGCTGACGGTCTCGAAGAGGATCAGGTCCAGCTCCAGGTCGGTGAGCTGGAGGAGCAGGAGGGTGGCGGCCCCCACGGCGGTGGCCCCAATGAACACCACGGACACGGACAGGCGCACGGTGGACAGGCCGATGCGCCGTCCGTAGGCCTCGATGTCCTGGTCGCCTCGGGCCTCGGCGAGGATCGCCAGCACCAGCACGGCGAAGGTGGTGACCTTGATGCCCCCGGCGGTGGAGGCTGAGCCGCCACCGATGAACATGAGGATGTCCTGGAGGAACCAGGTGGTCTCCTGCATCTCGGAGGTGGGCACGGTGGCCAGGCCGGAGGAGCGGGCGTTGACCGAGCTGACCAGGGCGCTGAGCACCTTGCCGTGCAGGGGCAGCTGCCCGAAGGTGCTGGGGTTGTTCCACTCGAAGGCGCCGATGGCCACGGCCGCGAACAGGCTCAGCAGGCTGTAGGTGGCCAGGGTGAGCTTGGTGTGCAGGCTCCAGGCGCGGGGGCGCTTGTAACCGCGCACGACGTCCAGGATCACGGGGAAGCCCACGGCCCCGATAAAGGTGCCCAGGACGATGGGCAGGCACATCCACCAGTCGGTGGCGTGGGGCTCCAGGCCCTCCGGCATGATCACGAAGCCCGCGTTGTTGAAGATGGACAGGGACATGAAGACGGCGTGCCAGGTGGCGCGCGGCAGGGGGAGGCCCAGGGTCAGGAAGCGGGGGAGCAGGGCGAGGCTCAGCAGCAGCTCCACCCCCAGGGAGGTGGCGATCACGGCGCGTAGCAGGCTGCCGACGTCGCCCAGGGAGGCGCGGGTCTCGGAGGCGGTGAGCATCCGCTGGGTCAGGCCCACGTGGCGGGAGACGGCCAGGGAGAGGATGGAGGCCAGGGTCATGACGCCCAGGCCGCCGATGGCTGCCCCCAGGATGATGGTGGCCTGCCCGAAGGGGGACCAGTAGGTGGCGGTGTCCACGGTGGTCAGGCCGGTGACGCAGACGGCGGAGGTGGCCTGGAACAGGGCGTCCACGAAGGGGGCGGAGGGCTGCCCGGGGGCGGTGGCCACCGGCAGGCTGAGCAGCCCGGTGATGACGGCGATGATCGAGCCGAAGATGAACAAGGCCAGGCGGGCGGGGGAGGTCCGGGCCGCCTTGGTCACGTAGCCGCGTGGGCTCAGGCGGGCGACGACGGCCCGCCAGCCGGTCGGCTTGCTGATGCGCGCGACCTGCCGGGGGCTGTGGTCGTCCTCCTCGCCGCTGCTGGGTAGCGGCAGGAGGTCGTCTTTCGTGGCGGGCACCTGGCTATTGTGGTGCATCCTCGCAAGAACCGTGGCCTTGGTGGGGGTGGTACGTCCTGCCGCGGAGGGGTGGGGCCGGGGTTCCGAGCCTGGGGCGGGCCCGCTCCGGGAGCTGTACTGTGCTGGGCTGGGCGGACCGGAAGGTGCCTCTGTGACGAAAACACATCTATGCGATCCGTGTGACTGGGTTATATTTGGGGAGGCCCTGTAGGTGCTGACCGACGGTCAGCGTGCCTGGCCGCATGTTCTATGCATCTGTTCGCCCTTGACGACGGGAAGTACACCCATGCCTTCGGGTCTGCCTACCTCTGCGGCTGGCGTCGGCGCCGCGCCTGCCTTCTACACCGTGGCGGAAGTCGCCGCGATCCTGCGTGTCTCGAAGATGACGGTCTACCGCATGGTCCACTCCGGTGAGCTGGTGGCCATGCAGGTGGGGCGGTCCTTCCGGGTGCCGCAGCGGGCTGTGGAGGAGTACCTGTCGGCGGGCCTTGGTGACTGGGGCCACGGGGATCAGGCGGTTACGGGCTCCTGAGAGCCGTTAGAATCGCCCGGTCACTGTGTGGCCGGTGCCTGCGTGCGCCAGCGCGCCGCCGGTCGACACCCCGAGAAGACCACGGCCGGACCGGCACGGGCCAACCGGGCTCCAGCCCACCACGAATACTGAGGAGATCTCATGGGATCCGTCATCAAGAAGCGCCGCAAGCGTATGGCCAAGAAGAAGCACCGCAAGCTTCTGCGTAAGACCCGTCACCAGCGTCGTAACAAGAAGTGACACGTCCTGCGTGACCGTAGGGCCCCGAGCCGAGCCGAGCCTCAGCCCGGGGCCCTCCTTCTGTCCACACCCTCCCCGCCTCCCCCGCCTCCCTTCCCGCCCTCCCTCCGACTTGTGCATTTCGGCGCGAGTTGTGCCGGAATACCGCACCTCTCGCGCCGAAATGCACAACTGGGGAGAGGGGCGCCCGACGCCGTCGCCTATCCTGACGGCCGCCACCACCACCCACAGGAGCCCAGATGACCCAGCCGCCCAGCCCCCAGCAGGACGCCTTCCCCCAGGCCTCAGGCATCCTGCCCGTCTACGCGGACAACGCCTCCTGCGAGATGCCCATGACGGACGGCCCCGCGGACCCCAGCACCTGGCCCGCGCCGGTGGAGTCCCTGGCCCACCAGGTCGGCACCGTCCCCGCCCCCACCACCCTGGCGGAGCTGACCACCCTGCGCGTCGGCGGGCCGGTGGGCGGCTACGTGGAGGCCAGCACGGAGGCGGAGCTGATCGACGCCGTCCGCCAGGCCGACGCCGCAGGCACCCCTTTGCTGGTCATCGGCGGCGGCTCCAACATCCTCGCCTCCGACGCCGGCTTCGCGGGGCTGGTGGTCCGTGATGCCCGCAGCCAGGTGCGCCTGCTCTCCGACGACCGCTGCGGCGGCGTCGAGATAGAGGTCACCGCGGGCACCACCTGGGACGACCTGGTGCGGGAGGCCGTGGCCAGCCAGTGGGGCGGCTTCGCCCCGCTGTCCGGCATCCCTGGCACGGTGGGGGCCGCCCCGGTGCAGAACATCGGCGCCTACGGGGCGGAGGTCGCTGAGCTGATCGCCTCCGTGCGCGCCTGGGACCGTGCCCAGGGCCGCCCCGTCCACCTGCCGCTGAGCTCCCTGGCCCTGAGCTACCGTGACTCGGCCCTGAAGCGCTCCCTGACCGACGCCACCGTAGGGGGCGGACGCACCTGGGGCCCCACCGGCCGCTGGGTGGTGCTGCAGGTGGTCTTCGCCGTGCGGCAGGCCACCTTGTCCGGTCCGGTCGCCTACAAGCAGCTGGCCCAGGCTCTCGGCGTGGAGCTGGGGCAGCGCGCCCCCATGCGGCAGGTGCGGGAGGCGGTGCTGGAGCTGCGCCGCTCCAAGGGCATGGTCCTGGACCCGAGCGACCACGACACCTGGAGCGCGGGCTCCTTCTTCACCAACCCGGTCCTGGACGCCGCCCAGGCCCGCGCGCTTCCCGACGACGCCCCCCGCTTCCCGGTGGCGGACCACTCCCGGGCCACCAGCGCCGGGGGGGTGCCGGTGGTGGAGGGGCTGGTCAAGACCTCTGCCGCCTGGCTGATCGACCACGCGGGCTTCTCCAAGGGCTGGGCCCTGCCCGCCAGCTCCGCCGCTGCTGCTGCTGCCGACGCCGTCGCCGCGCCTCCGGCGGCCCCTGCCACCCCGGCAGCGAGCCTGTCTACCAAGCACGTCCTGGCCCTGACCAACCGGGGCGGCGCCCAGGCCGCGGACCTGGCCCGGCTGCGCGACGCCGTCGTGGACGGCGTGCGTGAGCGCTACGGCATCACCCTGGTGCCGGAGCCGGTGCACGTGGGCTGGTGAGCCAGCCCGGCTGCTCCAGCCGGCCCGGCTGCCCCAGCCGGAGCATCAGCCCTGGCTCCCGGCGCCCAGCCCAGCTTCTCCTGTCAGCCTGCCAGTCCTGGCCATTGGTCCGCACAGGGCCCCGGCTAGAGCGCCCTGGCCACCAGCCCGGCTGCTCCGGCCAGCCCGCACCGGGTGCCGGCCCCTCAGCCCGGCCAAACCCCTCCCCGTACTCCCCAGCAACCCCCATCCTGCGATAAGTCAATGTCTGTCAAGTCTTCCAACTCCGGCACGCCCTTCTCCCAGCTGGCACCGGGTCTGGTCCTCGTGGCCGTGGCCCTGGTGTGGGGCTCCTCCTTCACCCTTACCAAGGATCTGCTGGCGCGCCTCCCCGCACTGGACTTCCTGGGCCTGCGCTTCGGTATCGCCGCCGTCCTGGGGGCGGTGGCCCTGCTGCCACGGCTGCGGCGCGCCGACGCCGGGACCTGGGGGCGTGGCCTGGCGCTGGGCGGCATCTACGGGGTCTCCCAGGTGCTGCAGACCTATGGCCTGGAGCGGGCCTCGGCCTCCGTCTCCGGATTCCTGACGGCGCTGTACGTGGTGGGCACCCCGCTGGTGGCCTGGATGCTGTGGCGCATCCGTCCGGCCCGCTCCACCTTGCTGGCGGTGCTGCTGGCGCTCGCGGGGGCCGCGGTGCTGGGGCTGTCCGGGCTGCACGTGGGCCTGGGGGAGCTGCTGCTGGTGGGTGGGGCCGTCGGCTACTCCTTCCACGTGGCCCTGATGGGCCGGTGGAGCGTGGGGCGCGACGCGATGGCGCTGGGGGCGATCCAGATGATCGCTCTGGGGGTGCTGCACCTGCTGCTGGCCCTGCCGGGAGGTGTGGTGCTGCCGCAGGGTCCCCGGGAGTGGGGGCTGCTGCTGTTCCTGTCGGTGGTGGTGGGACTGGTGGCTCTGCTGGGGCAGACCTGGGCGCAGGCGCATATGGAGGCGGCCCGGGCGGCGGTCATCATGGCCCTGGAGCCGGTGTTCTCGGCGGCCTTCGCGGTTGTGCTGGGGGGTGAGCCGGTCACCGTGCGCCTGCTGGTGGGCGGCAGCCTGATATTCGCGGCCTCGGTGGTGGCTGAGCTGGCTCCTCTGATCCGACGGCGCCGCCTGGTCGCGGACCTGCGGGCGCTGGGCACCTCGGCACCCACCTACGGTTGACGGCGCGGGCTGCGCGGGGCTCCCTTCAGGTCTACGCCGAGCCACCCGGTCCGAGCGGGCCACCTGGGCTGTGCGGGGCTCCCTTCAGGTCTACGCCGGGCCACCCGGTCCGAGCGGGCCACCTGGACCGGCAGAGCCACTCAGGTCAGCACAGACCGCCGTCCTCTCAGCCCCGGGCCGCCTCCGCCTCCCCCTCGGTCTGCGGCGCAGCCAGCCAGGCGTCCACCTCCGCCAGCCACCGGCGCTTGGAGCCCTCTGTGGCCAGTGAGGCCCGGATAGAGCCCCGGGCCAGCTCCGCCAGGGCGGCGTCGTCCAGCCCCTGGCCCCGGGCGATCTCGTACTGGTCCACCAGCCGGGAGTGGAACAGCAGCGGGTCGTCAGCACCTAGCGCCACCTGCGCACCGTGCGCGCGCAGCACCCCCAGGGGCACGTCGCCCGGCTCGTGGTACACCCCCAGGCACACGTTGGAGGCGGGGCACACCTCCAGGCTTATGCCGGCCTCCACCACCTGGTCCAGCAGGGCGGGGTCCTCGCTGAGCCGCACCCCGTGGCCCAGGCGCGTGGGGGCCAGGGCGGAGACCACCGCCCGCACGTGCTCGGGCCCCAGCAGCTCCCCGCCGTGGGGCAGCGAGGCCAGCCCCGCCCGCCGAGCGATCGCGAAGGCCGCCGCCCAGGAGGAGGTGTCTCCGGCCCGCTCGTCGTTGGACAGGCCGAAGCCCACCACCTGCCCGGGCCCTTCCCCGGCGTGGCGCACCGCCAGTCGCGCCAGGGTGCGTGCGTCCAGGGGGTGGCGTATCCGGGAGGCCGCCACGACCACCGCCACCTCCACGCCGCTGAGCAGCGTGGCCTGCTGGGCGGCGTCCAGGATGATCTCCAGGGCGGGGGTCAGACCGCCCACGTAGGGGGCGTAGGAGGTGGGATCCACCTGGATCTCCAGGCGCCGGGAGCCTTCGGCGGCGTCGTCCAGGGCGGCCTCCAGCACCAGGCGGCGCATGATCTCCTCGCTGCGCACCAGGGCGCGTGCGGTGTCGTAGGAGCGCTGGAAGCGGAACCAGCCGCGGTGGTCGGCCGGGACGTGCAGCGGGTCGCCGTCGATGAATGAGGCTGGCAGGCGGGTGCGGGTGGCGGAGGCCAGCTCGACCAGCGTGTCCAGGCGCATGGACCCGGTGAAGTGCAGGTGCAGGTGCGCCTTGGGCAGCTTGGCTAGGTCACGCATGTGCCGGATTGTGCCACGTAGTCCCCCGGTTAATTCGCCGAGCGCGTACGGGCGGGATTTCACGGCGGAGATGGGCACCAGAGCCCGCTCTCCTGGAGTGCATCTGCCTGCGCGTAGGGCAGACTTGTCCCCATGGACAATGCGTTGGCAGGACGAGAGGCACAGGACGTCTCTCTGCTGACGGGCCCGCGCGCCGCCTCAGTGCTCGCCGCGGCCCTGGCCCCCGCCCAACAGACCCTGGTGTCCTGGCGCGTCCACTCCGTGCACCACCGCCCCGGCGCGGGGGTGTCCGTGGGATACACGGCGCTGGTTGACTTCCCGGAGGGCTACCGGGCCACCGAGTACCTGTTCGCGACGACGGCGCGCCTGTCCAACCCCGGCTCGCCCCATCTGGTGCGGGTGGCGCCGGTGGAGGGCGCCGGTCCGACCATCCACGTCTGGCGCCACCCGGCGGACCCGGAGCTGCCCGCCCTGACGGTGGCCTGCACCCCCTCGGCCCTGGGGGCCCGGCTGGGGACCGCCGTGAGCGTGGAGGTGGTGGTCTACCGGCCCACCAGGCGGGCGGTGCTGCGCGTGACCTACCCGGACTCCTCCACCGCCTACGCCAAGGTGCTGCGCCCCTCCCAGGCCCTGCCCTTCGTGCAGCGCCACCGGCTGCTGGAGATCGCGAACGTGCCGGCACCTCGGGTCCTGCGGGAGGACCCGGACGGCTTCGTGCTGCTGTCCACGGGCACGGGCACCCCCTTGTCCGGGCTGCTGGCCGCGGGCATGGACGAGGCGCAGGCCACGCGGGTCTTTGGCGCGCTCACGGGGCTGCTGGACTCCCTGCCGGCTGAGGCGGTGCGGCTGCCGCGGCGTCCGGCCTGGTCGGAGCGCGTGCGCCACTACGCCCACGCTGCCGCCACCGTGCTGCCGCAGTGCGCCGCCCGCACCCAGGCGGTGGCGGACGGCGTCGTGGAGCTGATGGCCCGTACCGACCCGGGGCCGGTGGTGCCGGTCCACGGTGACTTCTATGAGGCCAACGTCCTCATGGACGGCGAGCAGGTCTCCTGCCTGCTGGACGTGGACTCCCTGGGACCCGGCCACCGTGTGGACGACCTGGCCTGCCTGCTGGGGCACGTAAGCATCCTGGACCACCTGGCTCCCGCCTCCTACCCCTTCCTGCGCCCGTCGGTGGACACCTGGACCCGCCTGGCGGACCTGCAGGCGGACCCGGTGGCGCTGCGGGCCCGCTGCGCGGGGGTGGTGCTGTCCCTGGTGGCGGGCGCCCGCCGGGAGGACGGCGGGGCCTGGCGGGCTGACGCGGAGGGCCGCCTGGCGCGCGCCGAGCTGTGGCTGGCTGAGGCCCGCGAGATCGACACCCGCCGCGCGCCCCACTCCGCCCCGGTGGTCTGAGGCCGGACGGCGGCGCCGGGGCGGTGAAACCCGCCTGACACAGACCGGCGGCTAGTTTGGGCGGTTCGAGCGCAGGCCGGAGCGCTCGGGCGGGCACCTGGGAACCACTCGGGCGCCCGCGCTCCCCGACGTCCAGACAGGTCAGCCGATGGTCCTCCCAGAACCCAGTGCCGCCCTCCCGCCCATGACGGCTAAGGCCCCCAGCCAGTCCACCTTGTCCGACTGGCTGACCGCGGTCGACACCTTCCTGTGGGGGCCGTGGCTGCTGATCCCGCTGCTGCTGGGCACCGGCGTATGGCTCACCTTCCAGCTGCGGGGCATCCAGCTCAGGATGCTGCTGCCTGCGCTGCGCTTCGCCTTCCTGGACCGGGACGACCAGGAGCGGGACTCCGCTGAGGGGGACATCTCCCACTACCAGGCCCTGACGACGGCGCTGGCCGCCACCGTGGGGGTAGGGAACATTATCGGTGTGGCCACCGCTATCCACCTGGGCGGGCCCGGGGCGCTGCTGTGGATGTGGGTCACGGCCCTGTTCGGCATGGCCTCCAAGTACTCAGAGGCCTTCCTGGCGGTGCGCTTCCGCACCACGGACAGGAACGGCAAGCAGTCCGGCGGACCCCAGTACTACCTGCGTGAGGCGGTGCGGGGCCCGCTGGGCAGGTTCCTGTCCGTGTTCTTCGCGGTCGCTACGCTGCTGGCCTGCTTCGGTATCGGCTCCATGACCCAGTCCAACTCGATCGCGGCGCAGCTGCAGCACTCCTTCAACGCGGACCCGCCCCTGGTGGGCATCCTGCTGGCGATCGCTATCGGGGGCGTGCTGCTGGGCGGCATCGAGGCTATCGGCAAGGTTACGTCGGCCTTCGTGCCCATGATGATCGTCTTCTACGTGGGCGGCTGCCTGTACATCCTGGCGGTGAATATCTCCGCCGTGCCCGGGGCCCTGGCCCTGGTGGTCTCCTCGGCCTTCACCAGCCAGGGCGCGGTGGGCGGCTTCCTGGGCTCCACCATGATCATGGCCCTGCAGTACGGTGCGGCGCGCGGCATCTTCTCCAACGAGTCGGGGATGGGCTCGGCGGCGATCGCGGCCGCGGCCGCCAAGACCCAGCACCCCACCCGCCAGGGCCTGGTCTCCATGACCCAGACCTTCATCGACACGATCATCGTGGTGACCTGCACCGGCCTGGTCATCCTGTCCACGGGCACCTGGACCGGGGACGACCCTGCCACCATGACGGCGCAGGCCTTCACCACCGGCCTGCCGGGGGACTGGGGGCACTACATCGTGTCCGTGTCCCTGGTTTTCCTGGGGGCCTCCACGATCCTGGGCTGGGCCTACTACGGGGAGCGCTGTGCGGAGCGGCTGGTGGGCGTACACGGCGTCCTGCCCTTCCGCCTGTTCTTCACGGTGCTGATCTTCCTGGGCACGGTCACCGACCTGAAGGACGTGTGGACCTTCGCGGACATCGCCAACGGCCTGATGGCGATCCCGAACCTGATCGGCCTGCTCCTCCTGGCCCCGCTGATCGCGCGGGAGACCCGGGCCTACCTGGAGCAGGACCCGCGGCTGCGGTGTGACGGGACCAGCTTCTCCTCCGTCCCGCAGGACAGCGGCCACTGAGCACCGCCCTGGGGCTGCTGCGTGCCCGGGTCCGCTGCGGCGTACGGCAGGCTGCCGGGTGGGCCGCCGTGACTGCTGGTCGACGGCGGGGCGGGCGCCGTCGTCAGTGCGGTAGCAGCAGCCTGTGCAGGCGCGCTGGTACGGACGCGGGGGCGGGCCCGGCAGCTACAACGCCAGGCCCGCCCCCCGCGGCTCCTGCCAGGGGTCACTCCACCTCGGCCAGCAGCCGCTGCAGACGGCCCACGCCCTCGGTGATGGCCTCGTCGCTGGTGGCGTAGGACAGGCGCAGGTAGCCGGAGCGCCCGAAGGCCTCACCGGGCACCACCGCCACCTCCGCGTGCTCCAGGATCGCGTCGGACAGCGTCAGGGAGGAGTCGATCACCCGGCCGCGCAGGCTCTTGCCGATCAGCCCCTCCACGCTGGGATAGGCGTAGAAGGCGCCCTGGGGGGTGGGCACCAGCAGGCCCGGGATCTGCGAGAGCATCCGCACCATCAGCTGGCGGCGGCGGTCGAAGGCCTGCCGCATCTCGGCCACGGCGGACAGGTCGCCGCTGACGGCGGCCAGGGCCGCGTGCTGAGCCACGTTGGCGACGTTGCTGGTCATGTGGGACTGCAGGTTGGTGGCGGCCTTGATGACGTCGGAGGGGCCGATCATCCAGCCCACCCGCCAGCCGGTCATGGCGTAGGTCTTGGCCACCCCGTTGAGGACCAGGGTCTGCTCGGCCAGCTCGGGCACCAGAGCGACCACGTGGGCGCTCTGGGCGCCGTCGTAGAGCAGGTGCTCGTAGATCTCGTCGGAGATGACCCACACGCCGTGCTCCAGGGCCCACTGGCCGATCGCGGTCAGCTCGGCGGGGGTGTACACCGCGCCGGTGGGGTTGGAGGGGGAGCATAGCAGGACCGCCTTGGTGCGCTCGCTGCGGGCGGCCTCCAGCTGCTCCACGGTCACCTTGTAGCCCTGGTCGGCGCCTGCGAAGACCTCCACGGGGGTGCCGCCGGCCAGGCGCACGCACTCGGGGTAGGTGACCCAGTAGGGGGCGGGCAGGATGACCTCGTCACCGGGGTCCACCAGGGCGGCGAAGGCCTCGTATACGGCCTGCTTGCCGCCGTTGGTGATGATGACGTCGTCGGGGCTGACCTCGTAGCCGGAGTCGCGCAGGGTCTTGGCGGCCACGGCCTCGCGCAGGGCGGGCAGGCCCTTGGCGGGTGTGTACTTGTGGTTGGCCGGGTCCTGGGCGGCGGCGACGGCGGCCTCGACGATGTAGCCGGGGGTGGCGAAGTCCGGCTCACCGGCACCGAAGCCGATAACCGGACGGCCAGCGGCCTTGAGGGCCTTGGCGTTGGCGTCGATCACGAGGGTGGCGGAGGGGGCGATGGCGGCTAGGCGGGCTGAGACCCGCGTCCTTGGTGCTGTGCTCACGGGCTAATGGTCCCACGTGGCGGAGCCCTCGGCTATGCCTGGCTGCCCGCGCGGCTATGCCTGGCTGCCCGCGCCCGCGGTGGTGGCCTGCCAGCGGCGCCGCCTGCTCAGCCCACGCCCCCAGTGGTGGCCCTGCTGCGGCGCCGCCCGCTCAACCCAGGACCTCGGTGGCCTCCAGGATGCGGCGCACGAAGCCGAGCCGGGTGGCCAGGTCGGCGTCCTTGGGCACCTGGCACTTGGCACCCACGTAGCTGGCGGGCACGGCCTCGGCCAGGGCGGCGGGGCTGCCTGCGGCGGCCAGGGCGGCGGGGTCGGTGGAGACGGCGGCGACCGCGCACTCCCGCACCTGGGCGGCCCCCATGGCGCTGCCGGGCTCGTCCACGTCCAGGGGCAGGTGCCCGTCCATCCAGGCCTTGGCGTAGGGGGTGTCCACCGGTCCGGCGCCGGAGAACATCACCCCTTCCAGCAGCCCGGCCGCCCGCACCTGGCGCACGTGGGCGACGGCGGTGGCGGCGTCGTGGGCCTCCAGGGCGGAGCGGCCCCAGTTCAGGGTCACGCGCAGCTCGGGACGGCCCAGCTCGGTGAGCACCGCCAGCTCGTCCTCCAGGCTCAGCAGGCGCTTCTCGCCCCGGTTGGGGGCCACGAAGGCGTCGCAGTGCTCCACCAGCAGCAGGGCCCCGCCCCAGTCGTAGTCGACCACCTGGGCCAGGGACTCGCCGAAGGCCTGCGGGCTGTGGGCGGTGCCGTGCGCGCCGGAGGGGGCGGAGTGGATCTCCACACCGGCCACGACGTCGCGTCCGGCGGCCTCCCGCAGGGCCTCGACGGCGTCGCGCAGCTGGCGGGTGAAGGCCAGGGCCGCCTGGCGCCCGGCGGCATCGGTGGAGGCCAGGCCGAAGGTGCCGGTGTCCCACACGCGCACCATGGTGCCGCCGACCCCGGTGACTACGTTGCGGTCCCAGGCCGGGGCCAGCTGCCGGGCCAGCCAGGGGAGGTCCCCGAGCCCGTGCACGTAGGGGATCTCCAGCCCGCGCACCCCGGGCAGCTGTCCCAGCAGCCGGTAGAGCTCCTCCTGCTCCTCCTGCGGTGCGGGCAGTGCGGCGTAGGCGCCGATCAGGCCGTGAGCCATGTGGGTCCCTCCTCGTTGAGCGTCGTCCCGACAGGACGTCTGATGTCCTGATGGTAGCTGCTTGGCAGGCACGTGGCGCAGGCCACCTCAAGATATTTCGCGTTCGGGGGCTGGCTGTGCAAGTATTAGGTCTCGCTAAAGGGCAGTGGCGCAATTGGTAGCGCACCGGTCTCCAAAACCGGCGGTTGTGGGTTCGAGTCCCGCCTGCCCTGCTGAGACGGCGGATCTGCCGGGAGGCCCCGTCGGTTTCGTCTTCTCGCCCGACAAGGGGCAGTGACTGGACCGCCGAGCCTGAGGACCGTGATTATGAGCGAGAGCGCCGCCACTGAGCAGCGTAAGAAGCGTGGCCTGATCGCCAGCGTCACGCTGTTCCTCCGTCAGGTGGTCGGCGAGCTCAAGAAGGTGGTCTGGCCCACCCGTAACGAGCTGAGCACCTACTTCATCGTGGTGATCGTCTTCATCCTGGCGATCATGGTCTACACCGGTGTCCTTGACTTCCTGTTCAGCAAGGTAGTCAACTGGGTGTTCGCCTGAGCTGGCCCTGTGCCGGGCTGCCCTCCAAGGCCCTGGGAAGCCCGCACCGAACCAAGACATTTAGCTGAAAGCAGGTACACCGTGTCTGAGGAGAACGTTCCCGAGGAGCCCCTCGTCCAGGACGAGGTCCAGGAGGAGGCTGCCGCCCCCGCGGCCACCGAGCCTGCGGCCGCGGCTGAGCCCGCCGTCGACCCGCTGGAGGCCTTCCGCAAGGAGATGTCCAGTCTGCCCGGCGAGTGGTACGTGCTGCACACCTACTCGGGCTACGAGCGCCGCGTCGCCACCGACATCCGCACCCGTGCGGAGAACTTCGAGATCGAGGACTACGTCTTCGACGCCGTGGTCCCCATGGAGACCGTCATCGAGATCAAGAACGGCAACAAGAAGAAGGAGGTCTCACGCGTCCGGATCCCGGGGTACGTGTTCGTGCGCATGGACCTGGACGACCCGGAGACCTCCGACCGCGTGTGGCGCACCATCAAGGACACCCCGGCGGTCACCGGCTTCGTGGGCGACCGCTACAACCCGGTGCCGCTGACCTTCGAGGAGGCTGTCTCCCAGTTGGGCCCCACCCCCGAGGAGCTGGCCGCCAAGCAGGCCGAGGCCGCCAACGCCGCCCCGGAGGAGGGCGCCAGGACGCAGGTCGCCGCCGGTGGTCAGGTCTACGAGGTGGCCTTCGAGGTGGGCGAGTCCGTGATGGTCACCGACGGCCCCTTCGAGTCGCTGCCCGCCACCATCGCGGAGATCCACCCCGACACCCAGAAGGTGCAGGTGCTTATCTCCCTGTTCGGTCGTGATACCCCGGCCGAGCTCTCCTTCAACCAGGTCGCCAAGATCTGAGCCCAGCCTCGACGTCGTGACGCCCGCTGCCGGTGGCTACAGCCGCCGCGGCGGGCGTCGTGTCTCACACGGATTGGCTTGTGATTCCGCGCACCGCGGTCGTTCCAGGTGGTTGGGCGGGGCTAGGATTGGCGTTCGTGCGTGCGCTTAGGCGCTCCGCCCAGGTGCGCGCCGCTGCTGCACGGCAGGCGTGCAGCCTTTCCGGACAAGAAAGAGATCCATACACATGGCTCCCAAGAAGAAGGTCGCCGGGCTCATCAAGCTCCAGATCCAGGCCGGCGCAGCCAACCCTGCTCCGCCGATCGGTCCCGCGCTCGGTCAGCACGGCGTCAACATCATGGAGTTCTGCAAGGCCTACAACGCGGCGACGGAGGCCCAGCGCGGCAACGTCATCCCCGTTGAGATCACGGTCTACGAGGACCGCTCCTTCACCTTCGTCACCAAGACCCCCCCGGCCGCGGAGATGATCAAGAAGGCTGCTGGTGTCCCCAAGGGCTCCGCGACCCCCCACACGGCCAAGGTCGGTTCGCTGACCATGGACCAGGTCAAGGAGATCGCCCAGACCAAGATGGCTGACCTCAACGCCAACGACGTCGACGCCGCCGCGAAGATCATCGCCGGCACCGCCCGCTCCATGGGCATCACCGTTGAGGCCTGAGCCTCAGCACCCCTAGACAAACCCCCGTGGAAGGGCCAGCGCGGCCCGTTCACCACGACTGCAAGGAGAAGCAGATGACCAAGCGCAGCAAGGCCTACCGCGCCGCCGCTGAGAAGATCCAGTCCGGGATCCTCTACACCCCGGCCGAGGCCGTCCACCTGGCCAAGGAGACCGCCATCACGAAGTTCGACTCCACCGTGGACGTCGTGCTCCGGCTGGGCGTGGACCCCCGCAAGGCCGACCAGATGGTGCGTGGCACCGTGTCCCTGCCGCACGGTACCGGTAAGACCGCCCGCGTCATCGTCTTCGCCCAGGGTGAGCGCGCCGAGCAGGCCCTCGCCGCTGGCGCTGACGAGGTCGGTGGCGACGAGCTCATCGAGAAGGTCGCCAAGGGCTACACGGACTTCGACGCCGCCGTCGCCACCCCGGACCTGATGGGTAAGGTCGGCCGCCTGGGCCGCGTGCTCGGTCCCCGCGGCCTCATGCCCAACCCCAAGACGGGCACCGTGACCATGGACGTGGCCAAGGCCGTCACCGACATCAAGGGTGGCCGTATCGAGTTCCGCGTGGACCGGGCGGCCAACCTGAACTTCGTGATCGGCAAGGTGTCCTTCACCGAGGAGCAGCTGGTGGAGAACTTCAAGGCCGCGCTGGAGGAGGTCCTGCGCCTCAAGCCGTCCACCTCCAAGGGCCGCTACCTGCTGAAGGCCACCATGGCCACCACCATGGGTCCCGGCATCCCGATGGATGTCACCAAGGCCTGATCTGCTGACGCCGTAGCAGCGCACTGACGAGCACACTGACGCCGGGTCCCCTGTGGGGCCCGGCGTCAGTGTTTGTGCGGGGAGTGACGACGGCTGGCGGTCTGCTGCCCGGGGAGTGCCTGGTGTGCCTGGGGAGGGTGGGGTGGGTGCCCATCGACTTGGGGGTGGCGGGTGCTTAGCGTGGTGGTTGTCCCTGTGTTCGTGGTTCTGAGGAGTGTGTGCTGTGAGCGGGCTGTCTCGTCGTGGGGTGCTGCTGGGGGCGGTGGTGGTGGGGGTGCCGCTGCTGGCTGGTTGCGGTGGCAAGAAGGTTCCAGGCGGTGAGGCCGGAGGCGATCCCTCCGGGGGTGCCTCGCCGGAGGCAACAGGTTCTGGCGGGGCAGCGCCGTCGGCGTCGGGGGCTGCTTCGCCGGGGGCTGGTGCTGCGAGGCTGGACAGTGGTGGGAGCAGCGGTCCGATGTCCGTGGTGGTGGGGCCGGCGGTGCGGGTGGAGGGGCACACGGTGGTGCGCCTGCGCTTCGAGTCCGAGAAGATCGCTACCCCGCACCTGGGACAGGGCCATGACTTGCGGGACGTGTGCCTGCTGTCCCTGGAGCAGGGGCTGGTGTGGCGCAACCAGGACCAGGGCGGCTGGACGACTTTAGGAGACTCCGTGAAGCCCGGTAGCCCTGTGGACCTGTTTGCGGTGTTCGGGGATTTGGACGCGCAGGTGGGGTCGGTGCAGGTGCTGGTGCCGAACTACGGGGTGGCCCTGGGGGTGGCGGTGGTAGAGCCAAGCCAGGCTGGTTATGACGCGATGGAGGGGCTGCGTAAGGCGAAGATCAACGCTTCTTTGGGGCAGGGGCTGCCGATTGAGTTCTTCTCGGGGGCGGCGGACGGGTCCTTGGACACGCAGCGTGATGGTGGCCAGGTGACGGTGAGCCTGGCCAGTGACGTGACCTTCGCGGTGGACTCTGATCAGCTCTCGGTTCAGGCCGATGGTGTGCTGGCCGGGGCGGTGGCTGAGCTGGGCCTTTACCCCTCGGGCGGCTCGCTGAGCATCGTGGGGCACACTGACGACGTGGCCGATGATGCCTACAACCAGGCGCTTTCGGAGAAGCGGGCTGCTAGCGTGCGCAAGCGCCTGGGAGAGCTGATGGACCTGTCCAAGTGGCAGGTGTCGGAGTCCGGTAAGGGTGAGTCCGAGCCTAGGGTGCAGGGGAGCGACGAGGAGGCCCGGGCGGCTAACCGGCGTGTGGAGGTGGTGGCGAAGCCTGCTGACCCGCAGGAGGCTGAGGAGCGGCGTCGAGCGGTGCTGGCCCAGGGCTCCGAGCCCGCCCCGGAAGGACCGGTAGGCAAGGGACCCGAGGGCGTGACGGCCCCCCTGGTAGGTAGCTCCAGTAAGGGGTCGTGGAAGGTGACCTTGGATAAGGTCACCCGTATCGGCTCCTTCCTGGTCGGCAACCTCCACGCCCAGAACCCGGATGGCGGTACAGGAGACATGCAGCAGTACATGCAGCTGCCGAGTCCTTTCTTCTACCGGTGGGGGGACGGGGTCGCTGATGGCCCAGGCAGTGCCTCCTTGACCTTGCTCAAGGGCGGGGTGCGGTACCTGGCCGCGGACTACAAGGGGGAGAAAGGCTTCACGCCGCTGACCACCTTGAACCTGGCCTCGGTGGGTCACGGGGCCACCCAGACCCTGCCGGTGGTCTGGCCCGATCCCGGCGGCGATACGGTCACCGTGGACCTACCCGGAGCCAGCAAGAAGTACAAGCTGCGGGGCCTGATCTGCCGCCTGACCGACGTGCCGGTCGTCCAGGGCTGAGAGGGCCGCGGGTAGAACACAGCAGGGGCTGTGGGTACCCGGTAGTGCGGGTGGTCTGCCCGGGGAGTGCCTGGGGAGGGTGGGGTGGGTGCCCATCGACTTGGGGGTGGTGGGTGCTTAGCGTGGTGGTTGTCCCTGTGGTCGTGGCTTTAAGGAGTGTGTGCTGTGGGCGGGTTGTCTCGTCGTGGGGTGCTGCTGGGGTCGGTGGCGGTGGGGGTGCCGCTGCTGACCGGGTGCGGGGGCAAGAAGGTCCCTGGCGGTGAGGCCGGGGGCGGTCACTCTGGGGCCACCTCGCCGTCGGCCCAGCCTACCGGTGAGCCGACCCAGGCGCCCACCAGTACTCCCAGCGTGGAGGCTAGCCAGCCTGGTAAGCCCCCCGTGGTACGCCTGGACAGCACCCTGGGAGAGCGGCTCGTGCACCTGGACGTGGGTCCGGCGGTTCGTGTGGGGCAGCAGACGGTGGTGCGCCTGGAGGCCTCCGTGGACACTGGCGGCACGGCCCCCCTAAGCTTCGGAAGCTCCAGACTGACGGACGTCTACCTGCTGTCCCTGGAGCAGTCCCTGGCCTGGCCCGTGCAGGACACCTCCTCCAAGGCGGCTCAGGGGGATACCGGCGGCGTGACCTCCCCAGGCAAGCCCCTGGTGGTATTCCCGGTCTTCGGGGCGCTGGGGGAGGGCCTCTCCCGGGTGCAGGTCCTGGTCCCCGGCTTCGGGGTGGCGCTGGACGTACCGGTGGTCACCCCGGACCAGGCGGGATTTGACGCCCAGCAGGTGGTGTCCGCCGCGGTGCTGGACGCCGCGGACAAGGGGCCGCTGCCGGTGGAGTTCTTCTGCGGGGCGGCGGACGGCTCCTTCGACGTCGATCGTGGCCAGGACCAGGTCACCGTCAGCCTGGCCAATGACGTGACCTTCGCCGTCGACTCCGCCGAGCTCTCCGGGCAGGCGGACTCGGTGCTCGCCACCGTGGTGACAGAGCTGGGACGCTACCCCTCGGGTGGCTCCTTGAGCATCGTGGGCCACACCGACGACGTCGCCGATGACGCCTACAACCAGACCCTCTCCGAGAAGCGGGCGCAGGCTGTCCACGGACGCCTGGGACAGCTGACCGACCTGTCCCAGTGGCAGGTCACCGTCTCCGGGAAGGGAGAGTCCGAGCCCCGCGTACCAGGCACCACTGAGGAGGCTCGCGCCGCCAACCGGCGCGTCGAGCTCCAGGTCAGCCCGGCCAAGCCGGAGGAGGCCTAGGCCTCCCAGAGCCCTGGGGGAGCCGTTGGGAGGGTGCCAACAGCCCCGCTACCGGGGGCACCGCGGCGTTGACGCTGCTTTCAGGCGGCGTGCGCTACCTGCCCGCGGACCTGCGGCTGGCCAGCGGTCAGCGCCCGCTGCTCTCCATGAACATCTACGGCCAGGTAGGCACCCAGGGGCCTCTGGTCCTGCCGGTCATCTGGGCCGACCCAGGAACCGACACCGTCACCCTGGACCTGCCAGGCGCCAGCCAGAAGGAGTCGGTGCGTGGAGCGATCGGCCGCCTGAACCGTGTGCCGGTGAAGCAGGGCTGACCCGGAGCGGCTCTCCTCCTCCCTGGGCCCAGGCCGTCGCGTGCGGCTCAGTCCACCGCCCAGGCCCAGGAGAGCCAGGCCCCGCAGCACAGGTAGGGGCCGAAGGCCAGCACGTCCTTGCGCCCAACCAGCCGGAAGGCCAGGAGCGCCAGCGCCACCACGCCGCCGATGAAGAAGCCCAGCACCAGGCCCGCCACCACCGCCCAGGGGGACAGCGCCCCCAGCCACAGGCCGAGTACCGCCACTAGCTTGGCGTCGCCCATGCCCATCCCGGAAGGCAGCATGGTCATGACCAGCAGGACCGTGAAGGTGGCTACGGCGCTCAGCAGTCCGCGCCCCAGCGGCCATACCGCCTCCGGCAGGGGCGCCCCGGCCACCGCCCTGGCGATGGCGAGCGCCACCAGGGCGGTGGTCACCCAGGCCCCAGCGGCCAGCAGCAGGCGGTTGGGCAGGCGGTGGCATACGGCGTCGGTGCTGGCGGCCACCCCGAGCAGGGCGATGACGGGCAGGGCCACCAGCCCCATCCAGCCGGCCTCCGTACGCCACACCCACCAGGCGGAGGCGGCGGTGGCGGCCAGGGCCAGCAGAGCCTGGGGCAGTCGGTCTAGGAACCTGGTCCCCCGGACCGGCACGTCCGGGCTGAGAGCCTCCACGTAGCTGCGGGCAAAGGCGGAGGCGGGCAGCGCGGCCAGCAGGGTGCTCGCCAGCACCAGCGCCGTCAGGGTCAGGGGGAACAGCACCGGCAAACTGTCTCACAGGTGTCGTGGCTAGTACCCGGACCGGGCTGGGGCTCCATCTGCCTCCCCCCCGCTCCTGCTGGCGGGGCGGGCCCAGGGCCACGGCTGCGCCTGTGCTGATCCCCAGCCTGGCCGCCCAGCCTGCGGGCAGCTCCAGCACCGCGTAGGCGCGCAGCCTGGGCAGGCCGATGCTACCGGGGCGCATCAGGCGCACGCAGAGGACCTGGCCGCGGCGGGTCACGTGGACTACGTCAATCGGGTACCTCATGCCTATGCAGTGCACGGCGGCGCAACGGGTGATCCACAGGGCTCCGGCCAGGCTGTCCGTGCCCCGCAGGCCCTGACGGCGTTCCTGAGCGCTGCGGGCTGCTAGGTGGAAGCCGTCTAGGGAGCCGCCTCCCAGGGCAGGTCCAGCCTCCACGGGGAGTACCTGGGGAGGCGGGGGGATCTGCCCCTGGCAGCCTGGGGCAGCCCCCTTTAGCCTCGGGGAGACGTCCGGTTTCCGAACGTCCCGGCTGCCCCGGTTCCCGCAAACCAGGGCGCACAAGCCGTCATGGTTCCACATAGGTGCTGAGAACCGGTTTGTCGGGCGGTAGGTTCAGTGCCAGCCTTTACTTGAAACGGTTAACGATCCCCGGAGACCCCAATGACGACATCTGCAAACTCTCCTGCGTCTGCTCCCTTGCGCCGGTTGGGTAGTGCCTACGTCCTCCTGGACCGCATCGGTTCCGGTGCCCAAGGTGAGGTCTGGCGTGCGCAGCGTGCCGAGGACGCCTCCGGCCTCTGGGACCCGGTCGGGGCCGACACCAGCGCGCCCGGCGTCCACGAGGAGCTGGCGGCCAAGGTGCTGCGCGCTGAGATAGCCTCCCAGCCCGGCGTCCTGGAACGGTTCCTGGGAGAACGTGCCACCCTGATGCGTATCCGGTCCCGGTCGGTGGTGGCGGTGCGTGACCTGGTGGTGGAGGGGGACACCTTCGCCATCCTCATGGACCTGGTGGACGGCGGTGACCTGCGCGGGTACCTGGCGGAGCGCGGCGCGCTGCCCCCGGCTGAGGTGGCCCGCTTGGGCGCCCTGATCGCGGAGGGACTGGCTGCTGTGCACGCGGTGGGCGTGCTGCACCGGGACATCAAGCCCGCTAACGTGCTGCTGGAGCGGCACGCTGAGGGGGAGTCGGTGGTACCCCGTCTGGCGGACTTCGGGGTGGCAAGGATCTGTGAGGCGGTGGGTGCCACCACCTCCACCAGCGCTATCGGCACTCCCCTGTACATGGCCCCGGAGGTGCTGACCGGCAAGGTTCCTCCACTGACCGCTGACGTCTACTCCCTGGGAGTGATGCTCTACGAGATGGCCTGCGGGGTACCTCCGTTCAAGGGGAGCACTCCACAGGTCCTGGCCAGCCACGCACGTCATACCCCGGGGCGCCCCGAAGGGATCCCGGACGCGCTGTGGGAGCTGATCCTGGCCATGCAGTCCAAGCAGGCTGCTGACCGGCCGAGCGCCGCTGAGGTCGCTGAGCGCCTGCGGCTGCTGGAGCCCTCGCTGCGGGAGATCCCGGCGGCTCCACGGCTCAGCACCCCGCTGCCCGCGACCCGCGCCCACAACCCCTTTGAGTGGGACCCGCAGGAGCCTGCGGCGGCGGGTACGGCAGGTGCAGTCCGGGAAGCCACCCTGGTGGAGCCGTCGGCAGCGGTACCAGCCGGGACCGCTGCCGGCTACGGGCTCTACGGCGGTGTCCAGGCAGGAGCGTCCGTAGGCTCCCCGCAGGCGGTGGCCTCCCCTTCCCAGGCCTACGGGATGCCTCAGGGAAGCAGGCTGAGTACAGGCTACGGGACCGCGCCGCTCTCCGGCCCGGTGGCTACCTCCGTACTGCCCCCTGCGGGAGGCAGCCCGGCGCCTGCCGCGGTCTCCTACGGCTCCTCCCCGGCGCCCTTCGCGGCGGCTGGCCTCACACCTGCCGGCCCTACCCCCAGGCGGGGCCGGGCCGGGCTGGTGGCCGCGCTGGTGGCGGTCCTGGCGCTCACGGGCACCGGGATCGGGGGCTACTGGCTCTACAACCGCTGGGGGGGTGCTGGCAGCGGTGGCGCGGTGCTGGGCCTCCCCCTGCACGCCAAGCTGCAGGAGAGCCAGCGGATCGCGGACGTGTCCAGAATCAGGCTCTCCCCGAACGAGCGGGTCCTGGCCACCGAGAACCTCGGTGACTGGAGCCTGCGGGACCTGGACAGCGACGACCAGGCGGCTTTCTGGAAGGGGCACTGCTCGAGCGGCTACTTCTTCACCAACGACACCTTTGCCTGTGAGGAGACCGGTGGTAAGCGGCAGTTCATCGGCCTGGACGGGCAGCCCAGCTCCCTGGAGCTCTCCAAGGGCACGGAGGTGCTGGGAACCACTGGGGACCTGGCGATCGTCCGCGAAGGCTCGTACAAAGGCTCCCTGGTGGCCCTGGACGGCTCCGGCAACCAGGTCTGGCGGCTAGACGGCGGCTACACCGAGGCCTGGGTGTCCAAGGACTTCATCCTGACCTATGAGGACGGCTCCGGGCGTATGCAGGTGATTAAGGCCGCCAACGGCGCTATCCGCCTGTCGCAGCCGGTTGAGAAGACCCCTGAATGGGACAAGCCCCGCCCAGGCGGCATCGATATCCTCGTCGGTGGGCAGGGCTTCCTGGTGGAGGGCTCGCCTTCCGTGGTCTATGACGCTGAGGGAAACTCCTTGGGGGAGGTCGCCACCGAGAACGGCCTGCCCACCAGCTGGCGGGCCCAGGACCCGACCTCGGCGGCTGACATGAAGAAGGCGCTGGAATCGGTGCCGCAGGACTCCGGCCGCTATGAGCGGGTGCTGCTGGTCTCCGGCGGTGAGTCCCTGGCCCTGTCCCTGGACACGAACGCCTGTACGGCCAACGTAATGGGCAAGGAGGGTACCGGCTTCGCCGCCCCCCAGCGCACTGAGGGAGAGCCCTGCACGATCACGCCTATAGGCATCATCGCCGACGGCGCCGGGGTGGTCTTCTCTACAGGCAAGAGCTCCTCCAGGCAGGGTGCCACCGGTGACCAGGTGGTGGCCTACGACCGCAAGACCGGGGAGCAGACCTGGCAGGTCAAGGGGACCCTGGTCACGGCCTTGTCGCAGCACCCTAAGGCCAGCGGCACCATGGCCAAGTCCCGGCGCCTGCTGGTACGTGAGGGCGGGGACTACGGTGACCTGGTGCTGTACACCGTCGTCGCCAGCTGAGTCCCTGGACCCGCGCGCAGCCTGTCCACCTGTTCTCTGAGGTACTTCTGAAGCGTCAACCTAAGGAGCTGGTCCCTGATGGTCCTGGTCTCTAGACGAGCCACGATCCTGGCCTCCCTGGCTGCGGCTGGCATACCAGTCCTGGCAGCCTGTAGCAAGGACGCCCAGGGTGTTGCTGACGGCGCTGCCACGGCCACCCCGAGCGCGGCAGCCGTCCCGGCCAATGCCGACGGGGTCAGCGTGCGGACCTCCTTGGGCGGCCAGGTATGGGACGTGCATGTCGGTCCCGCGGTGGTACGCGACGGCCTGACTGTGCTGCGGGTGGCCTACAGCCCGTCGGCTGGGGAGAAGGTGACCCTGGGGGCCGGGCTGCTACAGGACGGGAGCTCGCTGCCCCTTGGGGGCCTGCGGCTACTGTCCCTGCCCCGCTCCGTCATGTACCCGGTGATCGGGGGCTACCAGCCCAGCCGTTTCAGCTCCGCGAGCGTCGGGGAGTGGATCCAGGTCTTCCCGGTCTACAACGCCTTGCCGGAGGGACTGGACAGCGTGGAGGTGATGGTGCCGCGCAGCGGGGTGGTCCTGGGGGTGCCGGTGGTGGCGCCGAGCCAGGCTGGCTTCGACCTGGACGAGGTGCTGCGCGAGGCCAAGGTGGACCGTTCCGCTGAGGGGAGCTACCGGATCATCACGCGCCGGCTGGTGGCTGACGGCTCCGCCGACACCAAGGAGGACGAGGGCGTCACCACGGTGACCATCAGCGGGGACGTGACCTTCGACCCCGGCTCGGCGACCCTGTCAGCCCAGGCGGACGCGGTGCTGGCCTCGGTGGTGGAGCAGGTGGGGCGCTTCCCCTCCGGCGGCACCATGGAGGTCACCGGCCACACCGACGACGTGCTCGACGACGCCTCCAACCAGATCCTCTCCGAGCAGCGCGCCCAGGCCGTGGCCCAGCGGCTGGGCCAGCTGACCTCCCTGAGCGCCTGGACCCAGACCGTCTCCGGCAAGGGGGAGACGGCGCCGCGCGTCCCCAACGACTCGGAGGAGAACCGGCAGCTCAACCGGCGGGTGGAGGTGCTGCTCACCCCGGTCAAGCCCGAGGAGGGGCAGCAGGGGCGGACGGGCCAGCCCACGGCCCCACCGACAGGGCCGGGTCAGCAGCCGGCGGCGCGCGGGCCGGTCGGCACCGGCAAGGACGGTGTGGACGTGCAGTACGAGGGGAGCACCATCCACGTGTGGATGGACAAGGTGACCCGTGTGAACGGCTTCCTGGTGGGAGAGGTGCTAATGCGCTCCGCCACCGACGTCGAGCTCCCGTACGGCTCCCTGGTCCTGCCTAGCTCCTTCAGCAGCACCATCAAGTGGGGAGACCGCTTCTCCCGGGTGTGCAGCCTGACGCTCCTGAAGGGCAACGTGTACCTGCCGGTGGCGGCCTACCTGGTGGGCGGGGAGGAGACCTACCCGCTGTCCGGGGCCGTGCCGGTGAGGATCAAGGGCGGAGGTGAGCCGGTGCGCCTGCCCGCCGTGTGGCCGGACACCGGCGAGGACAAGGTGGTGCTGGACCTGCCCGGCTTGAAGCAGGCCGACACCTCCGATGCGGTGCTCGCCCTGCGTCTGACTGATATCCCGGTGGAGCAGGCCTGAGAGGGCGCCTAGGCCCGTCGGAGACCATCCGCCGCCAGGGGACGTGAGCGATTGCACCACGCTGGGGCGGGGGGCCGGCTTGCGCCTTCGCCCGGCTGCCGAGATAGGGTTGGCCCTGCCAAAGACCGCCGGTTCCTCGTCAACGGGGCCAAGTCCAACCTGGTTGGAGCCAGCGCAGGTGAGCCTAACGAGATCCTTCCGTGTATGCGGACTGCGAGCCCCGTGCCCACCGGCGCGGGGCTCTTTCGCGCAGGGCCGGCGGATGACCACGGAAGGAGGGCCCATGGCAAGGCCTGACAAGGAGGCAGCGGTTGCTGAGATCGCGGACCGGTTCCGCGACGCCAGCGCTGTCCTGCTGACTGAGTACCGGGGCATGAGCGTCGCCCAGCTCAAGGAGCTGCGCCGTTCCCTCGCCGGTAACGCCGAGTACGCCGTGGTGAAGAACACGCTTGCCGCGATCGCCGCCCGCCAGACCGGGCTGGAGGCCTTCGCGGACGACCTTAAGGGTCCCACGGCCCTGGCCTTCGTCACCGGGGAGCCGGTTGAGGCCGCCAAGGCGCTGCGTAACTTCGCCAAGGACAACCAGCAGCTCGTTATCAAGGGCGGCTTCATGGACGGCAAGGTCCTGGGCGCCGCTGATGTCGACAAGCTGGCCTCGCTCGAGTCCCGTGAGGTGCTGCTGGCCAAGGCTGCGGGCGCTATGAAGGCGTCCCTGTCCAAGGCGGCCTACCTCTTCGTTGCGCCCGCCTCCAAGGCGGTCCGCACTGTCGACGCCCTGCGCGACAAGCAGGAGCAGGCGGCCTGAGCGTCGCCCGCGTCAGAACCACAACCCCAGCCTGTGCTGAGATACAGACGGTGCAGGACCCCATATCCAGGAAGGAACGCCCATCATGGCGAAGCTGACCACTGACGAGCTCATCGAGGCTTTCAAGGAGCTCACCCTCATCGAGTTGTCCGAGTTCGTGAAGGCCTTCGAGGAGACCTTCGACGTCACCGCCGCCGCCCCGGCTGCCGTGGCCGTTGCCGCCGCCCCGGCTGCTGGCGGCGAGGCCGCCGCCGCTGAGGAGAAGGACGAGTTCGACGTCATCCTCGAGTCCGCTGGCGACAAGAAGATCCAGGTCATCAAGGAGGTGCGCGCCCTGACCTCCCTCGGCCTGAAGGAGGCCAAGGAGCTCGTGGACGGCGCCCCCAAGCCCGTCCTCGAGGGCGCCAACAAGGAGGCCGCCGAGAAGGCCAAGGCTCAGCTCGAGGGCGCTGGCGCCACCGTCACCCTCAAGTGAGTCCTGCCCCGCCGTCGGGGGTGCTGCGCTGACAGCAGCCTGACGGTAGGGGAACGTGCTCCAGCCCTGCCCCGTCCACCACTGGTGGGCGGGGCAGGGCTTTTTGTCTGCCGGTAGACCGTGGCGGCGAGTGGCGCCCTGGGCCCCGGTGGTGGCCACCCTGAACCGGGCATGATGAATGTAACTGTGAGGTTGCGGCCATAACGGAACGGTTGCGGTGGTGCGTCCGGAGGCTCGGTGGTTAGATGTGGGCATTCCCTAGCGGTGCCAACGAAGGTGCCGTTTTCCCCGCCCAGGAGACCTCCATGACGACGTGGTTCCGCCGTCTTGCGCTGCAAGATGATTGCTTTTCGGTATCGGTGGTGTTACGCCGTCTGCTCGGGGCCCTGGGGGCCGCCGCGTCCGCAGGTGCCCTCCTGTGCGGCGCGACCGCGCTGCCGGTGGCACAGGCGGCGCAGCCGGCTGCCGGGGGGCTGGAGGACTGCCCGGCAGACACCTTCTGCGTGGACGGCGTGGCCCGCCAGGTGGTGGACCGCGTGCCGGACCTGAGCCTGGGGGAGGGGCAGCCGGGAGCCTTCGCGCTGGTGCCCGGAGACAGCCTGCGCCCGGCCTTCGCCGTGCAGAACCTAGGGAGCCAGCCGGTGGCCGTGGTGGTCCGTATGGACTGGCGCAACGACCGCTGCACCGGGCAGTCCTTCGCTCAGGACCCCCACCTGAGCGGCCTGCCCCACCCCGGCGGCCAGACCCGCTTCTACTCGCCGGGGATGCGGGCGGCCGTGGAGTACGGCGGCTCCCGGCTGACGGCGGAGAGCCTGCGCTGCACCGGCTCCACCCAGACCTCCCAGATCACCATGTCCCCGGGGGAGAGGCTGGACTTCCAGGGGCTGGTGGACTTCCCCTTTGACAGCAACCTGAACGACACCCAGCGTGAGCGCGTGTGGCTCGGCTTCAGCATCCAGGTCGCGGCCCAGGACCTGGACCCGGCGCCGGGGGCCCCGGCGGGACCTGGTCAGACGGGGTCCGGAAGCAGCCAAGGGTCCGGGGCCGGCTGGCTGGGTCGGCCCGGCGCCCCCGGTCGCCCCGGGCTGGCCGTCACCGGTGTGGACCTGTTGGGCGTAGGCGTCGGGGTAGGCGGCCTGCTGCTCCTCGGGGGCCTGCTGCTGGCCTGGCGCCGTCGTCGGGGAGGTCAGGAGGGCTCCGGGCAGTGAGCCGCGACGGCGGCCACCGGGGGCCTGTGCAGGTGCGAAGCCAGGCAGTATCTACGACTGTGGTGGGAATCGCAACTACTGACACGCCTTACGGATAGACCTGCTTGAACGCCCCGTGTAGGCTAGCGCTTCGCGTGCATTGTGTGGACTGCCATATGTCGACCACCTGGACGGGACCTGGCTGGAGTCCAGCCAGACCCTGTGCCGGGCTCGGCCCCCGGCCCAGCAGCCCACTGATCGCGCACTCTAAGCCCCGCTCTTGAGGGAAGGGAAACTGTTGGCTGCCTCGCGCACCTTTGCACCCACCGCAGAAGAAATCGCCGCCCGTACCGCGTCCCGGCGAGTCAATTTCGGGAAGATCCCGGAGCCCATGGCGGCTCCTAACTTACTGGCCCTCCAGACCGAGTCCTTCGACTGGCTCATGGGCAACGAGAAGTGGCGCTCACGGACCGAGGCCGCCAACGCCGCCCGCCCCGGCTCCCTGCCCGAGACCTCCGGCCTGGAGGAGATCTTCGCGGAGATCTCCCCCATCGAGGACTTCGCGGAGACCATGGCCCTGTCCTTCCACGACCACCGCTTCGAGGAGGCCAAGTACACGGCCGAGGAGTGCAAGGAGAAGGACCTCACCTACGCGGCCCCCCTGTACGTCGTCGCCGACTTCGAGAACTTCCAGACCGGCGAGATCAAGTCCCAGACCGTGTTCATGGGCGACTTCCCGCTCATGACCGAGCGCGGCACCTTCATCATCAACGGCACCGAGCGCGTCGTCGTCTCCCAGCTGGTCCGCTCCCCGGGCGTCTACTTTGAGCGCACCACCGAGAAGGCCAGCGACAAGTTCCTCTACAACGCCAAGTTCATCCCCTCCCGCGGCGCCTGGCTGGAGTTCGAGGTGGACAAGTCCGACCGCGTGGCCGTGCGCATCGACCGCAAGCGCAAGCAGGACATCACCGTCTTCCTGCTGGCCCTGGGCATGGACGAGGCCGAGATCCGCGAGACCTTCAAGGACTACCCGGCCCTGGTCTCCTCCCTGGACGAGGACCGTAAGATCACCACGCAGGACGAGGCCCTGCTGGACATCTACAAGAAGATCCGCCCCGGTGAGCCGCCCAGCGTGGAGGCTGGCCGTGCCCTGCTGGAGAACTTCTACTTCAACCCCAAGCGCTACGACCTGGCCAAGGTCGGCCGCTACAAGATCAACAAGAAGCTCGGCCTGGACGCCCGCCTGGACGAGTCCGTGCTGCGCATCGAGGACGTCGTCTCCGCCATCAAGTACCTGCTGTCCCTGCACGCAGGTGCCGAGACCGTCGAGGGCGTGCGCGACGGCGAGATCATCGACGTCGCCGTCGAGTTTGACGACATCGACCACCTGGGCAACCGCCGTATCCGTGCCGTGGGCGAGCTGATCCAGGCGCAGGTGCGCACCGGTATGGGCCGTATGGAGCGCCAGGTGCGTGAGCGCATGACCACCCAGGACGTGGAGGCCATCACCCCCAACACCCTGATCAACATCCGGCCCGTGACGGCCGCGATCAAGGAGTTCTTCGGGACCTCCCAGCTGAGCCAGTTCATGGACCAGAACAACCCCCTGGCCGGTATGACGCACAAGCGGCGCCTGTCCGCCCTGGGGCCCGGTGGCCTGTCCCGGGAGCGCGCCTCCATGGACGTGCGTGACGTGCACACCTCCCACTACGGGCGCATGTGCCCCATCGAGTCCCCTGAGGGCCCCAACATCGGCCTGATCGGCTCGCTGGCCACCTTCGCGCGCATCAACCCCTTCGGCTTCATCGAAACCCCCTACCGGGTGGTCAAGAACGGCAAGATCACTGACGAGGTCCACTACCTCACCGCCGACGACGAGGACCGCCACACCATCGCCCAGGCCAACGTCGAGCTCACCGAGGACGGCCGCCACTTCGCGGAGGAGCAGGTGCTGTGCCGGGTCACCGGTGGCGAGCCCGCCCTGGTGGCTGCCTCCCAGGTGGACCTCATGGACGTCTCCCCGCGCCAGATGGTCTCCGTGGGCACCTCGCTGATCCCCTTCCTGGAGCACGACGACGCCAACCGCGCGCTCATGGGCGCCAACATGCAGCGTCAGGCCGTGCCCCTGCTGCGGCCCGACGCCCCCCTGGTGGGCACCGGCATGGAGCGGCGCACCGCCGTCGACGCCGGGGACGTGCTGGTGGCCACCAAGGCCGGTGTGGTCACCGAGGTCTGCGGTGACTTCGTGCGCGTGGCCAATGACGACGCCTCCGAGACCGTCTACAAGGTGGCCAAGTTCCGCCGCTCCAACCAGGGCAACTGCTACAACCAGCGCGTGGTCGCCTCCGAGGGCGAGCGCGTGGAGGTCGGCACGGTCCTGGCGGACGGCCCGGCCACCAACGAGGGCGACCTCGCCCTGGGGCAGAACCTCCTGGTCGCCTTCATGACCTGGGAGGGCCTGAACTACGAGGACGCCATCATCGTGTCCCAGCGGGTGGTGGCCGAGGACCTGCTCACCTCCATCCACATCATGGAGCACGACGTCGACGCCCGCGACACCAAGCTGGGCGCGGAGGAGATCACCCGCGACCTGCCCAACGTCTCCGAGGAGGCCCTGGCCAACCTGGACGAGCGCGGCATCATCCGCATCGGTGCGGAGGTCCGCTCCGGGGACATCCTGGTGGGCAAGGTGACCCCCAAGGGGGAGACCGAGCTGACCAGCGAGGAGCGCCTGCTGCGTGCCATCTTCGGGGAGAAGGCCCGCGAGGTGCGCGACACCTCCCTGCGGGTGCCCCACGGCGAGTACGGCATCGTCACCGGTGTGCGTGAGATCGACGCCTCCTCCGACGACGCCGAGCTGCCCGCCGGGGTCAACCGCATGGTGCGCGTCTTCATCGCCCAGCGCCGCAAGATCACCGTGGGTGACAAGCTCTCGGGCCGTCACGGCAACAAGGGCGTCATCTCCAAGATCAACCCGGTCGAGGACATGCCCTTCCTGGCGGACGGCACCCCGGTGGACGTCATCCTCAACCCCCTGGGCGTGCCCAGCCGTATGAACGTGGGACAGGTCCTGGAGCTGCACCTGGGCTGGGTGGCCTCCCGCGGCTGGGACGCCACCAAGGCCCGTGAGGCCGGCGAGGAGTGGGCCCTGCGCCTGCCCGAGAACGGTGTCAAGGCGGAGCCCCGCACCCCTGTGGCCACCCCCGTGTTCGACGGTGTGCGCGACGACGAGCTCATGGGCCTGCTGGACTCCACCGTCCCGGACGCGGACGGCTTCGAGCTGGTGCAGCCTGACGGCAAGGCCCGGCTCTTCGACGGCCGCTCCGGCGAGCCCTTCCCGTACCCGATCTCGGTCGGCTACATGTACATCCTCAAGCTGCACCACCTGGTGGACGACAAGATCCACGCCCGCTCCACGGGCCCCTACTCCATGATCACGCAGCAGCCGCTGGGTGGTAAGGCGCAGTTCGGTGGCCAGCGCTTCGGTGAGATGGAGGTGTGGGCGCTGGAGGCCTACGGCGCCGCGCACGCCCTCCAGGAGATCCTCACGGTCAAGTCCGACGACGTCAACGGCCGTGTCAAGGTCTACGAGGCCATCGTCAAGGGCGAGGACATCCCCGAGCCCGGCATCCCCGAGTCCTTCAAGGTGCTCATGAAGGAGATGCAGTCCCTGTGCCTGAACGTGGAGGCGCTGGACGCCGAGGGCAACACCATCGCCCTGGACGACCATGACGAGGACCGTCGCGTCGGTGAGGAGCTGGGCTTCGACCTGGGCCGCCGCCCCGGGGCACCCGCCTCCGTGGACGAGATCTGACACCAGGGGGCCAGCCGGTAGAGGAGCCCAGGCACCTCCCGGCTGGTCCCACCGGGCAGCTCCCCGCCCTGGAAAAGCGCGGAGCAGCCCCCACAAGCAAACCGATGCAATGACCAATCGGAAGTAGGAACTGTGCTCGACGCCAACGTCTTCGATCGCATCCAGCTGGGTCTGGCCACCTCCTCGGACATCAAGAGCTGGTCCCACGGCCAGGTCAAGAAGCCTGAGACCATCAACTACCGCACCCTCAAGCCGGAGAAGGACGGCCTCTTCTGCGAGAAGATCTTCGGCCCCACCCGGGACTGGGAGTGCTCCTGCGGCAAGTACAAGCGGGTGCGTTACAAGGGCATCGTCTGCGAGCGCTGCGGCGTGGAGGTCACCCGTTCCAAGGTGCGCCGTGAGCGCATGGCGCACATCGAGCTGGCCGCCCCCGTCACCCACATCTGGTACTTCAAGGGCGTGCCCTCCCGCCTGGGCTACCTGCTGAACGTCGCCCCCAAGGACCTGGAGAAGGTCATCTACTTCGCCGCCTACATGGTCACCGAGGTGGACGAGGAGGGGCGTCACGACGACCTGCCCAGCCTGCGCAACGAGTTTGAGGTCAAGAAGAAGCACGTCGAGGAGGCCGGGCTGGCCGACGTCGAGGCCCGCCAGCAGCGCCTGGAGTCCGAGCTGGCCCAGCTGGAGGCTGAGGGCGCCGAGCAGTCCCAGCGCGAGAAGCTGCGCAAGGCCGCTGAGCGGGACATGGCCGCGCTGCGCCGTCGCTCGGTCAAGACCCTGGAGCACATGGACAAGGTCTGGGACCGCTTCGTGGGCCTGAAGGTCGGTGACCTGGAGGGTGACGAGCTCCTCTACCGCGACATGCAGGCCGACTATGGCATCTACTTCAAGGGCGCCATGGGGGCGGAGGCCATCCAGGCCCGCCTGCGCAGCTTCGACCTGGAGGCCGAGGCCGCCAGCCTGGCCGAGGTCGTGGAGAACGGCACCGGCCAGCGTAAGGTCCGCGCCATCAAGCGCCTGAAGGTCATCAACGCCTTCCGGGTCACCGGCACCTCCCCCGAGTCCATGGTCCTGGACCTGATCCCGGTGATCCCGCCGGACCTGCGCCCCATGGTGCAGCTCGACGGTGGCCGCTTCGCCACCAGCGACCTTAACGACCTCTACCGCCGCGTCATCAACCGCAACAACCGCCTGGACCGGCTCAAGAAGCTGGGTGCGCCGACGATCATCGTCAACAACGAGAAGCGCATGCTCCAGGACGCGGTGGACGCCCTGTTCGACAACGGCCGCCGCGGTCGGCCCGTCACCGGCGTGGGCAACCGCCCGCTGAAGTCCCTGTCCGACATGCTCAAGGGCAAGCAGGGGCGCTTCCGCCAGAACCTGCTGGGCAAGCGCGTGGACTACTCGGGCCGTTCCGTGATCGTCGTCGGCCCCCAGCTCAAGCTGCACCAGTGCGGCCTGCCCAGCCAGATGGCCCTGGAGCTGTTCAAGCCCTTCGTCATGAAGCGCCTGGTGGAGCTCAAGGAGGCCCAGAACGTCAAGGCCGCCAAGCGCATGGTGGAGCGTGCCAACCCCAAGGTCTGGGACGTGCTCGCCGAGGTCATCCGGGAGCACCCGGTGCTGCTCAACCGGGCCCCCACCCTGCACCGTCTGGGTATCCAGGCCTTCGAGCCCCAGCTGATTGAGGGCAAGGCCATCCAGCTCCACCCGCTGGTGTGCGGCGCCTTCAACGCCGACTTCGACGGCGACCAGATGGCCGTGCACCTGCCGCTGGGCGCGGAGGCGCAGGCTGAGGCCCGTATCCTCATGCTCTCCAGCAACAACATCCTCAAGCCCTCGGACGGGCGCCCGGTGACCATGCCCTCCCAGGACATGATCATCGGCACCTACTACCTGACCCAGGAGCCGGACCCCGCCCTGGCGGTGGAGAAGGACGCCCAGGGTGAGCAGGCGGTGCCGAGCTTCTCCTCCTTCGCGGAGGCCGTCATGGCCTACGACTTCGGCAGGCTCCACGTCAACGCTGCCGCCGACATCCGCTTCGAGGAGGGCGTGGTGGCCCCCGAGGACTGGCAGGCCCCCGAGGGCTGGCAGGAGGGTGACCCCATCACCCTGCGCACCTCCCTGGGCCGGGCCCTGTTCAACACGGCGCTGCCCGAGTCCTTCCCCTACGTGAACTACACGGTGGACAAGAAGAAGCTGGGGAACATCATCAACACCCTGGCCGAGTCCTACCCGCGCGTGGACGTGGCCGCCTCCCTGGACGCGCTGAAGGCCAACGGCTTCCACTGGTCCACCTGGTCGGGGATCACGGTGGCCTTCGCCGACGTCGTCTCGCCCGAGTCCAAGGCGGAGATCCTGTCCCGCTACGAGGCTGAGGCCACCGAGGTCGAGGAGCAGTTCGACATGGGTGCCCTCACCGAGGAGGACCGCTACTCCTCCCTGATCGACATCTGGACCAAGGCCACCAACGAGGTCGCCACCGCCATGCGGGAGAACTTCCCGCAGCGCAACACCGTCTACCAGATGGTGGTCTCCGGGGCCCGTGGTAACTGGGACCAGATCCGTCAGCTCGCCGGTATGCGTGGCCTGGTGGCCGACCCCAAGCAGCGGCTGATCGAGCGGCCTATCAAGTCGAACTACCGTGAGGGCCTGTCCGTCCTGGAGTACTTCATCGCTACCCACGGCGCCCGCAAGGGCCTGGCTGACACGGCCCTGCGTACCGCCGACTCCGGCTACCTGACCCGTCGTCTGGTGGACGTGTCCCAGGACGTGATCGTCCGTGAGGACGACTGCGGCACGCGCAAGGGCCTGACCAAGCGGATCTTCTCCTGGAAGGAGGTCGACGGCGAGCGCTTCAAGGAGCCCAGCGAGGTCCTGGGGACCACGGTCTTCGGCACGACCCTGGCCCGGGACGCGGTGGACGCCGACGGCAACGTCGTCGTCAAGGCCGGCTCCGACCTGGGTGACGAGCAGATCCAGGCGGCCATCAACGCCGGGATCGAGGAGGTCACCTGCCGCTCGGTGCTGACCTGCGAGTCCGCCGTCGGTACCTGCGCCGCCTGCTACGGCCGCTCCCTGGCCACCGGCAAGCGCGTGGACATCGGTGAGGCGGTGGGCATCATCGCCGCCCAGTCCATCGGTGAGCCGGGCACGCAGCTGACCATGCGTACCTTCCACACCGGTGGTGCCGCTGGTGCCGCTGACATCACCCAGGGTCTGCCGCGTGTGCAGGAGCTCTTCGAGGCGCGTACCCCCAAGGGTGAGGCCGCGGTGGCCGAGGCCGCCGGGCGCGTCAAGATCGAGGACGACGTGGACGGCAAGCGGATCGTCATCACCCGTGACGACGGCGAGGAGGACCTGGTGGTCCCGGTCTCCCGCCGCCAGAAGCTGCTCGTGCAGGACCGTGACTCCGTGGAGCCCGGCCAGCCGCTCACCGAGGGGCCGATCGACCCCAAGAAGATGCTGCGCCTGCGCTCTGTGGGGGCCACCCAGCGCCAGCTGGTGGACGAGGTCCAGGGCGTGTACCGCTCCCAGGGCGTGGACATCCACTCCAAGCACATTGAGGTCATCGTGCGGCAGATGCTGCGCCGCGTGACCGTGCTGGACCCGGGTGACACCACGCTGCTGCAGGGTGACCTGGTGGACGTCATGCACTACCGCGAGGAGAACCGCCGGGTCATGGCTGAGGGCGGCAAGACCGCCTCGGCCCGTACCGAGCTGATGGGCATCACCAAGGCCTCCCTGGCCACGGACTCCTGGCTCAGTGCCGCCTCCTTCCAGGAGACCACGCGCGTGCTGACCGAGGCCGCCATGAACGGCAAGTCCGACCCGCTGCTGGGGCTGAAGGAGAACGTGATCCTCGGTAAGCTCATCCCCGCTGGCACGGGCCTGGCCCGCTACGCCGACATCGAGGTGGAGCCGACGGAGGAGGCCAAGACGGAGGCCTTCAGCCGCACCAGCGCGGCGCTGGGCTACGGCCTGGCGGAGTCGGTGGCCCTGGACGACTTCCAGTTCAGCGGCGACTTCCGGGCGGACTTCTCCGACGACTTCCAGACCGGTTTCAACAACCAGGACTACCAGTTCTGAACGCCTCAGGGCTCCGGCCCTGAGCGCCCTGGCCGAGGCCGGCTGCTCCCGCAGGAAGGGGAGTGGTCGGCCTCTGCCTGCTCCCGGCGGTCGTGCCTGGACCGGCTGGGGCTCCCTGGGGGTGCCCACCCCACCCTGACTTGTGCATTTCGGCGCGAGTTGTGCGGTTTTCCGGCACAACTCGCGCCGAAATGCAGAAGTGGAGGCGAGGGTGCGGGCCGCCTGGGTGATGACTTGGGCGTCATGACTTGGGCGTCGCGGCGGCTAGTGACACCCCCCGGGTCATTCAGTCAGACAAGAGCAGACCATCATGCTGACCACCGCCGGTCCGACCACCAGCACTCTTGCGGCCAGCAACCACAGCCAAGGTAACGGGCGGGCAGTCCCGGCTTGCCGGGTCGGGTAGGGGAGAGATCCCCACAAGTAGCCTCAGGAGGTTGTCAAAGACTCTTTTCAGATAGATCATGGCTGCAGTGCAGTCCCCTTGCGCTCCCTCTTCTAGCTCCGGCCGTGATTGGACGTATCCATGCCCTACCTGACACTGCGCCGTGCTGCCGCTGGGATGATCAGTGCCTTGTCGGCTGGGGCGGTGGCTCTGGCGCTGTGGCACCCCGGGGTGGTCACCCGGGAGGTCGAGCTGCATGACGGGGGCGTGTGGGTCACCAACCAGAACCTGCGCACGATCGGCCACCTGAACTACCCGGCCCACGTGATCGACGGCGGGCTGCGGGCCGCCTCCGGCAAGTTCGACGTCTCCCAGGAGGCGTCCACCGTCTTCGTCTCCGACCAGGAGGACGGCTCCTACACGCAGGTGGACGTGGCCAAGAACGTCCTGCTGGCCCCGGTGCAGGAAGCCGCCAGCATGCAGCTGGGAGGCAACCGGGTGGGGGTCGCGGACCCGGCCAGCGGCTCCGTGTGGGTGCTGCCAGCCGAGCAGCAGAACAGCTTTGACCCGGCTGCCACCGAGCCGGTGCTCCAGGAGGAGAAGGGCGCCCTGCTGGCCATGGGGGTGGACGGCTCGGCCCACGTCGTCTCCCTGGACACCGGCCGGATGACCACCATCAAACAGGCTGGGGCGCTGCAGGACACCTTCACCACCGCCCTGCCCTCCCTGGGGGAGCAGGCCGAGCTGCAGGTCTCCGCGGTGGGGGACCAGACGGTGGTCCTGGACCGCACCTCCGGCACCCTGGTGCGCGGGGACGGCTCCAAGGTCCAGCTCTCCGGCTCAGAGCTGCAGCTCCAGCAGCCTGGTCCGGCGGCGGACGAGGTGCTGGTGGCCAGCGCGGAGGCCCTGCTGCGGGTGGCCGCCGACGGCCAGGTCACCACAGTGCCCAAGCGCAGCGCCGGGGGACGGCCCACCCGCCCGGTACGGTTGCGCAGCTGCGTCTACTCCGCCTGGAGCGGCCAGGGCGGCTACCTGCGCGACTGCCCGGGGGAGGTGGACGACCGCAACGAGGACCGCGAGGACCTGAACCGGGCCACCTCCGCCGTCTTCCGGGTCAACCGCACCGCGATCGTGCTCAACAACACCGAGGACGGCGGGGTCTGGCTGCCCGACGAGAACATGCTCAAGGTCGACAACTGGGACCAGATCAACTCCGAGCTCAAGCAGGACGACCAGAAGCAGGACGACACCACCCGCACCGACCAGGAGGCGCCCTCGGAGCGGCGCGAGCAGAACACCCCGCCGGACGCCGTCGACGACGAGTTCGGGGTGCGTCCGGGCCGATCCGTGAGCCTGCCCGTGATCGTCAACGACACCGACCCCGACGGCGACGTGCTGGTAGCCACCCCCACCACCCAGCCCGCCTGGGCGGAGGTGGTGCAGGTGCGTGACGGCGCGGCCCTGCAGGCCCGCGTCCGCCCGGAGGCCACCGGCACCAGCACCTTCACCTACGAGCTCTCCGACGGCGGGGCCAGCGACACCGCCAGCGTCACCCTGAGCGTCCACCCCTGGGAGGTCAACGAGGGACCCAGGCAGCTGCGGGTCTCCAGCCTGATCCTGGGCCAGGGGGCGCGGGGTACCGTGAACGTCTCCGGCGACTGGATAGACCCGGACGGCGACCCCGCCTACCTGGAGTCCGTGGCCTTCCCCGCCGGCCTGGACGTGGGCTGGCGCGCTGACGGCACCGTCACGGTCCGCGACCTGGGGCAGGGCACCGGCGTGCACGAGCTCACCGTCACCTACTCTGACGGCTCCAAGACCAGCGAGGGCCTGCTGCGGGTGGACGTGCGCGGCGCGGAGAACATCGCGCCCGTGGCCAACGGCGACCACCTGGTGGTGTCCCAGGGGCAGACGGCGCAGCTGGACCCCCGGCTCAACGACACCGACCCCAACGGGGACTCCCTGCGGGTCGCCTCGGTCTCCCCAGCCCCCGCGGGCCTGGCCGTCGCCCTCGACCCGGACCTGTCCATCATCTCGGTCACCGGGCAGACGGTGGGTACCTACTACCTGGAGTACAACGTCACGGACGGGCCAGCCGCCACCACGGGATTCATCCGGGTGGACGTGGTAGCCCAGGAAGAGGGCAGCCTGCCGGTGGCGCAGGACGACGTCACCACCCTGCCTGCCGGGGGGCAGGCCCTGGTGGACGTGCTGGCCAATGACACCGACCCCAGCGGCGGGGTGCTGGTGGTGCAGTCAGTGAAGGTGCCTGACGGCTCGCCCCTGGTGGTGGCGCTGCTGGACCACCACGTGCTGCGCGTGACCGCCCCGTCCGGACTGACCTCCACCCAGCAGGTGAGCTACACGGTGGCCAACGGCGCGGGCAGCGTGGAGGGGCAGGTGCTGGTGATCCCGGCCCCGGCGGTCTCCGCCACCGAGCCGCCGGTGCTCGCGGACGACACCCTGGTGGTCCGGGTGGGCGACGTCGGCTCGGTGCGGGTGCTGGACAACGACCGCTCACCCTCCGGCCTGCACCTCAGCGTGGACGACAAGCTCCAGCACACCCTGGACCCGGCCACTGCCAGCCCCTTCGTCTCCGACGGCGTGGTGCGGGTGCGGGCCGGTGACAAGCCCGGCAGCGGCACCCTGGTGTACACGGTGCACGACTCCGCCGGGAACATCGCCTCCGCGCAGGTGGCGGTGAGCGTGGTGGCCCTGGACGAGGCCAGCAACACCGCGCCCCACCCCAAGGACGTCACCGGCTGGGCCGTGGCGGGGCAGAGCGTGCGGATCCCGGTGCCCCTGACCGGGATCGACTCCGAGGGCGACTCGGTGACCCTGGTGGGGGTGGCCTCCTCGCCCAGGCTGGGTACGGTGGAGCTGGAGCCAGGCGGGTTCCGCTACACGGCCGGAGCCAAGTCCGCCGGCACGGACGTGTTCTCCTACACGGTCAAGGACCGCCTGGGCAAGACCGCCACCGCCACCGCCCGGGTGGGCGTGGCCCCGGCCGCCACCACCAACCAGCGGCCGGTGGCCGTGCCGGACCAGGTCAACGTCCGCCCAGGCAAACGGGTGAGCGTGCCGGTGCTGGCCAATGACGTGGACCCCGACGGCGACGAGCTGGAGACGGTCCCCGAGATGCTCTCCGCCACCGACCCCAGCGTGGTGGTGGAGGCCAAGGGCAACAGCGTCTCCCTGACCACCCCGGAGGTGGAGGGCACCTTCACGGTGCAGTACGGCATCACTGACACCCGCTCGGAGCCGGTCACCGGCCTGCTGACCGTGGTCGTGTCCGCCTCCGCCCCGCTCCTGGCCCCGGTGGCCCGGGACGACTCGGTGGCGGTGGCCGACGCCGCCCAGGCCATCTCGGTGGAGGTGGACGTGACCGCTAACGACTCCGACCCCGACGGCGACGTCGACGCCGACCAGGTCACCAGCAGCGACGAGGGCGTGAAGGTCTCCGGCGGGACGCTCACGGTCCCGGTGCGGGATACCGCCTACTACGTGCTGTACACGCTCACGGACCCGGACGGACTGTCCTCCTCCGCGGTGGTGCACGTGCCCGGCTCCCAGGTCAGCGCGCCGGAGGTGGACACCACCAGGACCGGCAGCCTGCAGGTCAAGGCGGGTGAGAGCGTGACCATCCCGGTCAACGACTACGTGCTAACGCGGGCGGGGCACAAGGTGCAGATCACCGACGCCGCAAAGGTATCGGCCTCCTTGGGCTGGGACGGCTCCTCGCTGGTCAAGGACCCCACCACCCTGGTGTTCGGGGCGGCCGCGGACTACTCCGGCCCCAGCTCGGTGACCTTTGAGGTCACCGACGGCCAGGACCTGAACGACTCCGACGGGCGGGTAGCCACCCTGACCCTGCCGATCACCGTGCTGCCCGCTGGCAACCAGCCCCCCACGCTCACCCCCACCCAGGTCGAGGTGGCGGCCGGTGACGAGCCCGTCAGCGTGGACCTGAGCAAGTGGGTCACTGACCTGGACGGGGAGGACCCCACCAGCATGACCTACTCGGTGGAGCCCTCCCTGCTGGGGGCCAGCGCCTCCCTGAGCGGGCACACCCTGTCCGTCTCCGCCGAGGCCAGCACCGCGCAGGGGCCTGCGGGCCAGCTGAGCATCACGGTCAAGGACACGGCCGGGGCCACCGCCATCGGCACCGCTCAGGTGCAGGTGGTGGCCTCCACCAGGGAGCGCATCCAGGTCTCGCCGGTGTCCGTGACGACGAACGCGGGGCAGGCCGTGAGCGTGGACCTGGGGCAGTACGCCTCCAACCCCTTCCCGGACACCCCCTTGCACGTGGTGGGCACGCCGGTGTCCTCCGACTCCGGCACGGTGAGCGTCTCCGGCACCACCCTGTCCATCACCCCGCCCGCGGGGACCAACGGCACCAGCACCGTCAGCTTCCGGCTGGGCGACAAGACCAATGACCCGGCCCGGGAGGTGGAGGGCACCGTGCAGGTCACGGTCAAGGACAAGCCGGCGGCCCCCACCGGCGTCACCGCCAGCTCGGCAGCCGCCTCCACCGCCACCGTCTCCTGGACCGCTGGCTCCGCCAACGGCGACCCGATCAGCGGCTTCACGGTCTTTGACGAGACCCAGGGGGACTCCAAGTCCTGCGGGCAGGTCACCACCTGCCTGATCGAGGGCCGCAGGAACGGGGTGGACCACACCTTCCACGTGGTGGCGACCAACGGGGTGGGTGACTCGCCCGCCTCCGCCAGCGCCACCACCAATATCGACGTCGTCCCGGCGGCGGTGGCGGCCCTCACCGGCACGCCCGGGGACCAGCAGGCCACCTTCACCTGGGCGGCCCCGGAGAACGAGGGCTCCGCGATCAGCAGCTACACCGTCTACCTCTCCGGCCCGGACGGGGTCACGGAGAAGCAGGTCACTGACACCTCCGCGAACTTCACCGGGCTCAGGAACGGCGCGGCCTACACAGCCACCGTGACCGCCACCAACAAGAAGGGCTCCTCCAAGGTCTCCCCGGCCTCCAAGTCCGTCACCCCCTACGGGCGTCCTGGGGCCGTGGGCAGCCTGACGGCGCGGGCCGCCTCCCTGGGCACCGGTGGGAACAGCGACCGGGTGAACGTGTCCTGGAGCGCCGCCGACGGAAACGGCCGGGACATCGTGTACTACACCATCAGCTGGCCGGGCGGCTCCAAGCGGGTGGAGGCCGCGACCTCCACCACCCTGGAGTCCGTGAGCACCTCCACCAGCCAGGTGGTCTTCAGGATCACGGCCACCAACGACGCCGCCGCCCCGGAGGCCCACACCTCCGTGGAGACCAGTACCTCCACCTGGGTGGTGGGGCTGCCGCCCTCGCCCAGCGGCAGCGGCCTGGAGGCCACCGGCCAGGGAGCCTCGATCCGGCTGCAGGCCGCGGCACGGGAGGGCAACGGCTGGAGCGCCTCGGACCTGAGCGTGCAGTGGAGCGTGGACGGCAGCAGCTGGCAGGGCCTGAGCGACCTCTCCGGCAACGGCTTGGCCGTCGGCTCGGCAGCCTCCGTGTCGGTGCGGGCCTGCGGCACCAAGACCGGCTCGGACGTGTGCTCCCAGCCCACGGTGGTGGGCTCGGTGACCCCCTTCCAGCCGCCCACCAGCCCCGGCGTCTCCTGCTCCCCAGCGGGCGTGGGGCAGGTCAGCTGCTCCTGGAGCGGCGCCAAGAACGGCGGGATTCCCGCCACGCTGGAGATCGACGCCAACGGCTCCCACGAACGGATCGCCCTGCAGGAATCAGGGCAGCGCAGCTTCAACGTGGGTGAGGGCGGCACCGGCAGGCTGTGCGTGAACGCGGTGCGTGACGGGCACGCGGGGGCCCCGAACGGCAACCAGTGCGCCAGCGCCGTCGCCCCCAGTTACAGCCGTGGCTTCGGCACCTTCCAGGGCGCTCAGGGAACTTGTACCTACGGTCCCTGTAACGGCACCAGGTCGTGGCGCGTGGGGGTCTCCCTGTCTGGCTGGCCGCCCAGCAGCAGCGTCACCTGCTCCGGCCCCTGGGCCGGGCACCAGATGACCACCACCGTGACCGTTGACGGTGCAGGGAACTACCATGGCCAGCCCCGCTGGCACGGGCACTGGGAGGGCACGCTTATGAGCAACGACCGCAATGACTTCAGTAACCCCCCGTGGTTCACCTGCCGGTGACCCGTCAGCCGCTGTGACTGTCCCCAGCCTAGAGAAAGGCCCCTTGTCCTATGCCTATGACACAGGAGAACGCGACCTGGTTCGCCGACACCTTCGCGCGTATTGTTGACAATGTTGGTCTGGCGCTGCTGGGGAAGAAGGACATTATCCGGTTGGCGCTCACCACGATGCTGGCGGAGGGGCACCTGCTGCTGGAGGACGCGCCGGGTACGGGTAAGACGGCGTTGGCGCGGGCGCTGGCGGCCACGGTGCAGGGGACGCACTCGCGTATCCAGTTCACTCCTGACCTGCTGCCTAGTGACATCACGGGTGTGACGATCTATGACCAGAAGACGGGGTCGTGGGACTTCCACCCGGGTCCGGTGTTCGCCTCGATCGTGCTGGCTGACGAGATCAACCGGGCCAGTCCCAAGACGCAGTCGGCGCTGCTGGAGGTGATGGAGGAGTCCAAGGTGACGGTGGACGGGGTGCGTCATGAGGCGGGGCGGCCGTTCATGGTGATCGCGACCCAGAACCCGGTGGAGCAGGCGGGTACCTACAAGCTGCCTGAGGCCCAGCTGGACCGCTTCCTGATGAAGACCTCCATCGGCTACCCCGAGGAGGAGGCCTTCATCGAGGTGCTGGCGGGCTCCGCCGCCCCCGACCGCTCCAAGCAGCTGGGGGCGGTGATCGCCTCCCACGCCGTCGCCTCCATGGCCGACCTGGCGGCGGAGAACCACGTGGAGCGCTCGGTGCTGGCCTATATCGCCCAGCTGGCCCGGGCCACCCGCGAGTTCCCCCAGACCCGCATCGGCGTGTCCACCCGTGGGGCTATCGGCATGACCCGGGCGGTCAAGGTGTGGGCCGCCGCCCAGGGCCGCCCCTACGTCCTCCCTGCTGACGTCAAGGACCTGGCGGAGGTGGTGTGGGCGCACCGTCTGGTCATGGACCCGGACGCCGAGTTCGCGGGCGCCACCGCCCAGGACGTGGTAGCCCGGGCCCTGGCGGAGGTCCCAGCACCGCAGGGCCGCGCCTGAGCGGGCAGCCCAGCAGGTCCCGCACCATGGTCAGCCAGGTCGTCAACGAACCGAGCCCCAGACGTCGTCGGCCTCGTCTGGGGCGGCCAGGCCCCCGCAGGCCCCGGCCCTTCCCCAGCGGCAGGGCGCAGGCGCTGCGGGCCCGGGTCCGCTCCCGCCGCCTGCTCCTGCTGGAGCGGCTCAGCGCCCTTCTGGCCCGGGCGGCCCGCCAGCCGGTGCTGGCTGCCCTGCTCGGGGCCCTGGGCCGGGTGCTGGACGTGGTCACCCCCTTGGGGCGCTGGAGCCTGCTGGCGGTGCTGCTGGCCTGGCCCGTCGCCCTGCTCACCCACTGGCAGGAGGTTTGGGGGGTGGCGGTGGTCCTGACGGTGCTGCTGGTGCTGGCGCTGCCTACCGTGATCGGCCGACGCACCTACCAGGTGCAGGTGAGCCTGGCCTCCGGGCGGGTGACCGTGGGGGAGCCCGCGATCGGTACCGTGCGGCTTAGCAACCCGGCCCCGCGCCGTGTGGGCGGCTCCGCCGTGGAGCTGCCGGTGGGGGCCGGTACCGCGGTCTTCCAGGTTCCCAGGCTGGCGGGGAAGGCCTCCCACGAGGAGGTCTTCACGATCCCGACCCGACGTCGTGGCGTGATCGTCGTGGGGCCCGTGACCTCAGTGCGGGGCGACCCGGTGGGGCTGCTGCGCCGTCGGCAGCGCTGGAACGAGCCGGTGGAGCTCTTCGTGCACCCGCGCACCACCGCGATCGACGCCGAGTCCATCGGCTTCATCCGGGACATTGAGGGCGCCGTCACCCAGGAGCTGTCCAGCTCGGACGTCTCCTTCCACGCCCTGCGCGACTACGTGCCCGGTGACGACCGCCGCAACGTGCACTGGCGCTCCACCGCCCGCACCGGCCGTCTCATGGTCCGCCAGTTCGAGGAGACCCGCCGCGCCCACCTGCTGGTGGTGCTGGACCTGGATGAGGTGGCCTGGGCCGACCCGGAGGAGTTCGAGACCGGTGTGTCCTGCGCCGCCTCCCTGGTGCTGGCCGCATACCGGGCCGACCGTGAGGTCACCCTGCTCAGCCAGGCGGGCATCCCTGTGGCACCCACCGCCGTGCGGGCCCTGGACGCGATCACCCGCCTGGAGCGGCTGCGCACCCGCACGGACCTGGGCACGCTGGCCCGACAGGCCGCCCAGGACGTGCCTCACGCCTCCGTGGTGGCCTTGGTGACCGGCTCCCAGCAGCCAGCCACCCAGCTGCACCGGGCCTACTGCCAGCTGCCCCTGGCCGCCTACACGCTCGGCCTGCGGGTGGACCGTGGCTCCACGCTGGTCTCCTCCCAGGTCGGTGGACTGCGGCTGTTCACCCTGGGGGCCTTGGAGTCGCTGCCCCTGGCCATGAGGAGGGCCGCCCAGTGACCGCTCAAGCAAATCCGGGCACCGCAGCCGGGGACCGCCGTCGCCTGCACGTGGGGGACCTGCTGGCCCTGACCGTCCTGCTGCTGCTGGCGGGTGCCACCCACGGGCCCGTCTTCGGGGACCACTCCGGCTACGTCGCGGTAGCAGGCGGGGTGCTGCTGGGGCTGCTGGTGGCTGTCCCGGCCGCCCGCTGGCGCTGGAGCCTGCTGGAGACCAGCCTGGACACGGTCGTCGTCTACCTGCTTGGGGGCGGGGCGCTCGCCCTGCCCAGCACCACCAGCCTGCGGGTGCTGCCCTCCCTGGCCACCCTCCAGGGGCTGGTCGTGGGGGCGGTGCAGTCCTGGAAGGACCTGCTCACGCTCACCCCGCCCGCCGGGGCCTTCGTGGGCCCTGCGATCGTGCCCCTCCTGTCCGGTCTGCTGTGCTCGGTGCTGGCCGTGACCATCGCGCTGCGCGGCTCCCGGCCCGGCTGGGCGCTGCTGCCAGTGACGGTCCTGGGGGTGGTGGGGGCGGCCTGGGGCTCCCAGAACGCCCCCCTGAGCAGCTGGCTGGGAGCGGTGGCAGTCATCCTGGCCGTGCTGTGGGGCGGCTGGCTGGCACGGCGACGGCGTCAGGCCGGTGCCGCCGGGATCGTGGTCTCCCAGGCCGCGGCCGCACGGCTGCGCCCCGCCCGGGTGGTGGGCGGGGTCCTGGTACTGGCCCTGGCTGCCGGTGCGGGGGTGGCGGCCCCGCGGTACCTGGACCCGCAGGCGCACCGGGCGGTGCTGCGCGACCAGCTGGAACCGCCGCTGGACCTGAGCAGCTACGCCTCACCGCTGACCAGCTACCGGTACTGGATGGACGACAAGAAGGACTCCGTCCTGTTCACGGTGGACGGGCTGCGCAAGAACCAACGGGTGCGCCTGGCCACCCTGGACGCCTACGACGGCGTGGTCATGCGGGTGGGCGACGCGGGCAGCGGCGCCGGCTTCCGGCGGGTGGGCGCCACGGTCTCGGACACGCCCCTGCCGCCGGAGGCGCAGACCACCAGCCTGAGCATCACCATCAACGACTACAACGGCTACTGGATCCCCGGGGGCGGCGAGCTGCGCCGTCTGGAGGTGACCTCTGCCGCGGCCCAGGAGCTCCAGGACACCGTCTACTACTCCTCCTACCTGCAGACCGCCATGACCACCCGTGGGCTGACCAAGGGGGACACCTACCAGGTGGAGACCGTGCTGCCGGTCCAGTGGAGCGACGCCGATCTCGCCGGGAGGGCCTTCGGCCAGGTGCCCCTGCCCGCGGACCAGCAGGTGCCTGAGGAGGTGGGCCAGCGCCTGCCGGAGTTCCTGGGGGAGACCCAGGGCGGGGTGGAGTCGGTGCGGGCACTTGCGCAGGCCTTCAGCACCCTGGGCTTCTACTCCGACGGCTCTGACAAGCTCTCCCTGGCCAGCCACTCGGCGGCCCGCCTGTCCAAGTTCCTGGACCCGGCCCGGCTGATGGTCGGGGACGACGAGCAGTACGCCGTCGCCATGACCCTGATGGCCCGGCAGGCCGGTTTCCCCGCCCGCGTGGTGCTGGGCTTCTACCCGGACTCCTACAGTGGCGGGCCCCAGGAGATCACCGGTACCGACGCCCACGCCTGGGTGGAGGTGTTCTTCTCCGGGGCGGGCTGGGTGGCTTTCGACCCCACCCCGCCCCGGGACAAGAAGCCGCAGACGGAGCTGCCTGAGCCTAAGCCGAACCCGCGGCCCCAGGTGATCCAGCCGCCGGTGCCCCCACAGGACCCGGCGGACCTCAATCCGGACATAGACGAGGACGACCAGGACGACCAGGACGAGCCGCTGTCCTGGTGGCCCTGGGTGCTGCTGGGACTGCAGGTGCTCGGTGGCCTGCTGCTGCTCCTGTCCCCCTTCATCATCATCGTTCTGGCAAAGGCGCTGCTACGGCGGCGTCGACGTCGGGCCAAGGAGCCGCTGGCCCGCGTCACGGGGGCCTGGGACGAGCTGGTGGACCGGGCGCGGGACCTGCGCCTGCCGGTGCCGCTCACGGAGCCTAGACGTGAGCAGGCGGAGGCCATCCGCAGCGGCAGCGGGCAGCCCGCCCGCTCAGGCTTCCGGCCGGTGGCGGAGGCAGGCAGCCTGGAGGAGCTGGCGCAGGAGGTTGATGGCGCGGTCTTCTCTGGCACCTCCGTTCCGCCTACGGTGGTGGAACGTTCCTGGAGCAGCCTGGACCAGGTGCTTCTGGGGCTGCGGCAGCAGTCCACCCGCCGACGGCGTCTGCGGGCCGCCGTCTCCCTGGCCTCCTTGCGGCACCGGGCCGGGGCCAGGCAGGCCAAGGGGCCGCGCGCCCGTAGCGCGCATGCAGCTACCAAGGGGCGCCGGGCTGGCAGGATTGGCCCTGCGGCAGCCAGTGAGGGCGGGGCCCGCGGAGTCAGGCAAGGAGACAGGTGATGACGCGCAGGAACAGGGCGGCTGCCGCCACCAGGTTGGAGGGGAGCAAGTCCGCTGCTCCCGGCAAACGGGTGGGGTCGGTGCTGCTGGACGGCCTCTTGCTGACCGTCGTACAGGCGCTGGTGGTGGCTGTGGCCTGGGGCGGCATACTGCAGCAGCTGGCTGCGGGCACGGCGCCGGAGCAGGTGGAGGCGGGCTGGCTGCCCGTGCCGGCCCTGGTGGCGCTGGCGCTGACGGTCTTCTACGCGGTCTGGGTGTGGGCGCGGGGGCGCACCCCGGGCTACGCGCTGCTGGGCATCCGCATGGTCTGCTGGAACGACGGGCGGGCGCCGCGCGGACGTGGGCTGCTGTGGTTCCTGCTGGCGGGGCTGATCGGCTCCGTGAGCCTGGGGATAGCGCCCCTGGTGGTGCTGCTGCAGCCTGACAGCAAGGGCCGCAACTGGCTGGACCGCACGGCCGGGACCTACGTGGTGGACACGCGGGCCGGGGCTGATCCGCTGCGCCCTGCCGCTCCGCAGGATCTGGAGCCTGACCAGGAGCTGACTGACCCGGATGAGGCGCTCGGGGCCACCGTCACGGTGCAGTGGCAGGGGGCCGGTCAGGGGCTGCCGGTGCCCAGCGGCCAGGCGGTACTCCAGCCAGGTGGGGACGCGCCCATGTTCGCTCCTACCCTGAGTGGGCAACCAGCCTTTCCGCAGCAGCCTGCCGGGCAGGGGCACTTGGCCCCTCTGCCGCAGGCAGAGCCGCTTATCACCTCTGTTCCCTGGGAAGCCCCCGGTCCTGGCCCGCAGGTGCCGCCTCCGTGGGGGGAGGCGATGCCTCCGGCCTGGGGACCGGTTCCGCCTGCCCAGGCCGTTCCGTCGCCGCTGCCGCCTGCAGCGCCTGTCCCGTCCCAGGCGCCGCCTGTGACCTCGCTGCCGCCTGCACCGTCCATGCCGCCGGGGCAGGCTGTCCCACCACAGCCGGGGTCGGGTGCTGTCGAGGACGTGGTGCCGGTGCCGCCTGCGCCGTCGCAGCCGTCAGCCACTCCGTGGGCGGTGGCCGCTGCGCAGCCCTGGGACCAGCGGGCGGCCACCGTCATGCCTGGGAGAGGCGCAGAGCCGCTGCTGCGGGTTGACACCGGACAGGTAGTGCCCCTGACCACTGAGCGCACGGTGCTGGGGCGGGCCCCGGAGGCCCGTGGCGAGTGGGCGCAGGCTGCAGCCGTGCCGGTTGAGGACCCGGAGCGCAGCGTCTCCAAGACCCACCTGGGCGTGATCGTCACCCCCCAGGGGCTGTGGCTCCAGGATTTCGGCTCAACGAACGGAACCACCATAGTGATGCCGGACGCCACCGAGGTGGCTGTGGAAGGACCCGAGGCGTCCCTCCTGCCTGAGGGAGCCTGTATCCGCGTGGGCGAGCGCCTGATCGCGGTAGAAAGGTGAATGAAGTGAACCCTGACAAACCCCGGTCCTGCCCTGCGGAGCGCCCCCGGCTGCGTGTGTCCTGGGGGGCGGTGACCCACACGGGGCTGGTGCGCGAGCACAACGAGGACGCCTTCCTGGCCAGCAGCCCGGTCTTCCTGGTGGCTGACGGCATGGGCGGGCACCGTCTGGGGGACCAGGCCTCCCGGCTGGCTCTGTCATCCTTCGAGCACCTGGTGGGGCAGGAGTTCGTGGACTCTGCCGAGCTGGAACGCTGCCTGTCCCGGGCAGCGGCAGAGGTCTCCGCGCTGGGGCACGACGCCGTGGCCCCGGGCTCAACCCTGACCGGCACGGTCCTGTCCCTGCAGGGACAGCGCCCCTGCCTGCGGGTGCTCAACATCGGGGACTCCCGCACCTACCAGCTCTCCAGCGGCGTGTTCGGCCAGGTGACCCGGGACCACTCACACGTCCAGGACCTGGTGGACGCGGGCTTCATCAGCCCGGAGCAGGCCCGTAAGCGTCCGGACCGCAGCGTCATCACCCGGGCGCTGGGCGCCGGGGCGGGACCGGTAGTCCGCGTGGACCAGACCTTGCTGCCCGCCGTCCAGGGGGACCGGTTCCTGATCTGCTCTGACGGCCTGAGCGGCCAGGTGCGCGACGCCGCGCTGGCGCAGGTCCTACTCAGCCACCAGGACCCGCAGGAGGCGGCGGAGCGTCTGCTTGAGCTCGCGCTGGGAGAAGGCGGGCAGGACAACATCACCGTCGTCGTGGTGGACCTGCTGGAGGTGAGCCCCAGCTGGAGCGACGCGGAGCCCGATGGCTCCGGCTCCCACGGGTTCGCGCCGGATGACACCGTGCCTACGCCGAGTGTCAGCCATCCCGGCCCGGAGGAGGCATAGTGAGCAGAACCAGCTGGTGGACGGGGCAGGTGCCGGTGGCCGTCAGCGCCACCGGGGCACTGGCGCTGGACGGGGACGGCTCCCTGCTGGAGCGCCTGTGGGCAGAGCTGGAGCGGGGCGTCGACGTCGCAGAGGTGCTGCGCGTGCTGGTGCTGGCCTACGACGGCTCCCTGCTCAACCTGCCGGACTTCCTGCTGGTGACGGCGCAGGAGGAGGGCCTGCGGGCGGTGGCCCGGGGGCGGTTCCGCCTGCTTGACGCCGCTGGTGCGGTCCTGCTGCACGCACCCGACCCCGTGGCCTGGGAGGAGGTCAGGGTACCCGCAGGCACTGAGGTCGTCATGGAGCTTGAGGGGGGTGAGCCAGTCGGGCCTGGCTGGCTCTTGCAGTCGGGAGTAGTCCCCGCCAGCAGTCTGCGTCTTCAGGGATTCTCGGCGGCAGGGGCGCAGCCCCGTATCAGTGGCCAGGTTGAGCAGCCACTGCCTGCGTCGTCTGTTCCTGCCGAGCCGGTGCCTGTGGCTCCCGGTACAGGCCTGCCCGGTCCCGCTGTCCTGGAGGTCCCGGAGCCGGCTGCGGGCAAGCCCTGCCAGGTCTTCCCGGCTCCGCAGGACCCGTCTGAGCCTGGAGTGGAGACCCAACCCTACGAGGAGCCGGTGTACCCGGACGAGCCCGCGGTAGCAGGCAGCCCTGCCTCCGCTGCCACCCTGGGTATGGACCACCTGGACCTGGTCGGGGAAGCGGAGTCCGCCCCCGCAGAGCATCCCTTGGAGGAGCCCAGCGTCTACGCCCACCACTACGGTGACCACACTATGGCCGTCAGCCTGGCGGAGGCCGCTATCGCCAAGCCTGCAGAGGAACCGGGTCTGGTCACCTCGGTGCCCAAGGCGGGGCAGCCCACGACGGTTGATCCCGCGGATCCAGTGGGCTCACCGAGTGGCGCGGTAGCAGACGCCTTGCCGGTCACCTACTCCCCTGAGGACCCTCGACCAGAGCCCGTCAGTATCCCGCCGGAGGTGGTTCCCGGGTGGATGCACGACGGCCACACCGTCCAGGTGCCAGTGCGACGGGGGGCACGTCGGGGTGCGCACGCCGCCAGCCCGGCCGAGGCGGCACAGCCAGCAGGCCCGGACCGTGAGGGCACCGTCCTAGCCGTTATGTGCCCCGCACAGCACCCCAACGCGGTCACTGCCCTGGCCTGCCGGGTCTGTGGGGCGCCGGTGGGTGGCCCGAGCGTCCACGTTCCCAGACCCGTCCTGGGACGCCTGCGCACCTCCAGCCAGGAGGAGGTGGTGCTCCACAGCGACGTCGTGATCGGCCGGGCGCCCCAGGCCGCTCCCCTGCCCAACGGCACCATGCCGCAGCTGCTGGCGGTCGCCTGCCCGGACAAGTCGGTGTCCAAGACGCACTGTGCGGTACGGGTCGAGGGCTGGGACCTGCTGGTGGAGGACCTGGGCTCCACCAACGGCACCTTCCTCCTGCGCCGAGGCGAGGCTCCCCGCCGGGTTACCCGAGGCGCCCCGGAGCCACTGCAGGCGGGGGACGTGCTCAACCTGGCCGACTCGGTGACCATTGCCGTGGAGGCCTACGGTGTTTGAGCGTTCCCGCCCGGTCCCGCCGGACATCCCCGGGGCCAGCTACGTGCGCTTCCTGGGGGCGGGAGGATTCGCCGACGTGTTCCTGTACCACCAGGAGTCTCCCTCCCGGGACGTGGCCGTGAAGGTTATCCGCTTCGAGGCCCAGACAGAGGCGCAGAGCCGGTTCAAGCACGAGACCGACACCATGGCCCTGTTCTCCTCCCACCCCTCGGTGGTCTCCGTGTTCGACGCCGGCCAGACCAAGGACGGCCGGGGCTACATAGTCATGGAGTTCTGTCCGCCGCCCCACCTGGGGCAGCTGTGCAGGCAGGAGCCTCCCTCCCTGGACCGGGTGCTCAAGTACGCCGTCAATATCGGTTCCGCGGTGGAGACCATCCACCGCAGCGGCTACCTGCACCGGGACATCAAACCAGCCAATATCCTGCTCACTCCCTTCAAGCGGCCTGTGCTCACGGACTTCGGCATCGCCGTGCCGATTGAGGCGCAGGTGGTGGACGACGAGTTCGGCGGAGCCTCCCCGCCCTGGGCCCCCTACGAGCAGCAGCTGGCTAACACGGCCCTGACCCCGGCGGCTGACGTCTACGCCCTGGGTGCCACCGTCTACAACCTGCTCACCGGGCACCCCCCGCACGTGGACCCGGGCAAAGGCGCCCAGAACGAGCGGTCAGACATGCTGCGCCGCGCCCAGCGGGGCGACATCCTCCCGATCAGCCGGGCTGACGTGCCCGAGCAGCTGCGCCGGGTGCTGCGCACCGCTATGGCCCCACGTCCCGTAGACCGCTACCAGACGGTCCTGAGCCTGGTGCGTGACCTGCAGAAGGTCCAGCGTGACCAGAACCTGGCGGTCACTGAGGCCGACATCATGGAGCAGTCCCTAGTGGCGTCGGCGCAGACCGGGGAGGCGGACCACACGGTCCTGCGGCCGGTGACCTCCATAGACCCCTACCAGGGGACCCAGGACTCCATGGTGGCCGACGCCACCCGCTTCAAGCCCCGGATCATCGTCCCCCAGCCGGAGCCCGACGAGCGGACCAGCGCCGACACCTTGCGAGGCCATCCCCAGTCAGGCCAGGCGCTGCCAGTGGAAGGCCCTCTCTTCGGCGGTGGCCTGGCACCGGCTGCGGAGAGCACTGGGAGGCAACGCACCCAGGACTTCCGCCACAGCACCACTGCCTCGCCCCTGCCGGGCCCCGAGCCCGAGCCAGCGGCTGCTGCGGCGCAGGCACCGGGTGACGGCGTCGCCCCGCGGGAGGACGAGGCCGTGTCCCCGCCGTCCAGAAGATCAGTCCTGGGACTGGTGGCCGCAGCGGTGCTGGTGCTGGCTGTGGCGGGGGTGGCCGTCTGGTCGGTCCTGCGCGATGAGGGCGGCACCCACCAGGTCCAGTCCACCGCCAGCCCGGAGGCCGACGTCGTCGGCCCTGGTGGCGAGGTGGCTCGCGACGCCGGGGTCACCAACCTGCAGCTGGCCGCCAACGGCAAGCAGGTGACTGTCACCTGGGACTATGACGGTCCCCAGGGCGCGACCTTCCTCTACTCGGTGGTGGATCCTGCGGCAGAGCAGCAGGTGCAGGAGACCTCTGAGCACTCCGTGACCGTTGACGCTCTGCCGGGACGCACCTGCGTGCAGGTCGTGGCCCGCAGCGCCTCGGGTTCCTCCTCGGTACCCGTGACCGCCTGCCAGGAGACCCCATGAGCCAGGAGCAGCCGCCAGCCAGCCAGTCCTCGGCGGAGGCTGATACCCGGGCCCCGCTGAAAGTCGACTTCTGTGGGGAGCTGTACGAGGTACAGCCCGGGCAGGTGTTCAGGATCGGTAGGCAGGGAGACCTGTCCCTGGACGACAACCCCTTCCTGCACCGCAGCTTCCTGGTCCTGGAGTATGTGCACGGCCTGTGGTGGCTGTCTAACGTCGGTTCACGGCTGGCGGCCTCGGCGGCGGACAGCACCGGCTCCTCCGTCTCCCACGTGGCCCCGGGCTCGCGGGTGCCGCTGGTGTTCCCGGAGATGGCGCTGGTCTTCTCAGCCGGGACCACCACCTACGAGATCCTCTTGCAGGTCCCTTGCCCGGCCTACAGCGCCTGCACGATGAGCGCAGCCACCGACATGGAGACGACGATCGGCGCGGTGAGCCTGACCGCCAGCCAGCGCCTGCTGATCCTGGCCCTGGCGGAGCCCTGGCTGCGTCGTGCGGGCACAGGACCGGTGGACCTGCCACGCAACGTGGATGCCGCCGCCCGCCTGGGCTGGAGCCTGACCCGTTTCAACCGCAAGCTCGACAACGTCTGCGACAAGCTGGACCGGGTGGGGGTCAAGGGGATGCGTGGGGGACCCAAGGCGCACGCCTCATTCCGGCGGGTGGCCCTGGTGGACTACGCGCTCGCGGCCCGCCTGGTCGGCGTCGAGGACCTGCCCCTGCTGGATGCGGCCGCTGCAGCGGCCAAGGAGGCCTGATGAAGCTACGTCTGACTGTCACTGCGCCCTCTGGGGTCGCCCGCAACCTGCAGGTCACGGCTGACGCCACGGCCACGATCGGGGACGTGGCCGCGGGGCTGGCCGGTGCTGGCCCGTCCCGGGCGAGCGACCCTGTGGATCCGCGCTCAGTGACCCTGGAGGTGCTGGAGCCGGGTGGTCCGGTGTCCACCACCGGTCGTGCTGGGTCCTCAATTGGTGGCGGGGTGCAGGGGCGGATGCTGGACCCGGCGCTGCACCTGGATGAGTCCGGGCTGCGCTCCGGGGCGGTGGTGACGGTACGGGCGGTAAGCCGCTCCCACCGGGACAGCGCCCAGGAGGGGGCGGTCGTGACCGTCCTGAGCGGCCCGCACGGGGGTGAGTCCTTCCCGGTGCCGGTGGGGGCCACGGAGATCGGGCGCTCCTCCCGCTGCGACATCACCTTGGGCAAGGACCCGCTGGTCTCCAAGCACCATCTGCGGCTGCTGGTGGGGGCCACGGTGGAGGTCAGTGACCTGGGCTCCGCCAACGGGGTCCTGGTGGGGGACCTCAAGGTGCAGCGCCAGGAGGTGGGGGCCGCCGACGTCATCACGATCGGCAGCACGACCTTGCGCGTCTCCCGGGTGGTGGCTGCCTCGGAGATACCAGGCAGCGCGGACACCACGGACCTGGGGCACATACGTTCCCCCCGGGTGGTGCCACGCACCCCGGAGGTCACGATTGACCTGCCGAACGCCCCTAGGCCGCGGGACAAGGCCCGTTTCCCGATCCTGGCGATGATGGCCCCGCTGGTGATGGGCGCCGCCATGTACCTGATGACCCGCAACCCGCTCAGCCTGGTCTTTGTGGCCCTGAGCCCGATCATCATGATCGGCAACTGGATCGACCAGCGGATCAGGTCCAAGCGAACCTACAAGCATGAGGTGGAGGTCTTCTCGGAGGCGATTGAGCAGGCGGGGAAGGACCTGGAGGAGGCGCACGAGAGGGAGCGGGCCGCTCGTCTGGCCCAGTACCCCTCCACGGAGGAGGTGCTGGCGGACGCGCTGCTGATGGGGCCCATGCTCTGGGCCCGGCGTCCGGAGCACCCGGAGTTCCTGCAGCTGCGTCTGGGGCTGGGCTCGGACGTGCCGCGCACCCAGCTGGACGGCGGCAACGACGCCGACGCCGTGCCGGTGCACAAGGAGATGATCCGGGAGGTCCAGGCCCGCAACGACCTGATCTCCGAGGTGCCGATCGTGGCTAACCTGCGGGAGGACGGCTCAGTGGGCCTGGCGGGCCGCCGGGACCTGCTCGACGGCGTGGCCCAGGCGGTACTGGCCCAGCTGGTGCTGCTGCACTCCCCGGCAGAGCTGTCCCTGGTGTGCCTGACTGACACCCGTGGCAAGGGCCGTTGGGGGTGGCTGGAGTGGCTGCCGCACACGTCTTCACCCCACTCGCCGATAGGCTCCATGCAGCTGGCCTGCGACCCCACAACGGGCACGGCCCTGCTGGCTCGCCTGGAGGAGCTGATCTCGGTGCGTGGCGGCGCAGGCACGCCGGGGCTGCGTGGGCCTGCGGAGCATGAGGACGACTCCGGGGACGAGCCTACGGTGCCCGCGGTGGTGGTGCTGGTGGATGGCGCCGCAGTGGACCGGGCCCGCCTGAACCGGGTGGTGGAGCAGGGGCCGGACGTGGGCGTGCACGTGATATGGGTCACCGATCACGTCAAGGACCTGCCTGCGGCCTGTCGCACCTTCGTGGATGTGCAGGCGCAGGGCACCACTGTCGGTTTCGTGCGCCGGTCGCGCTCAAGTGACGACGTCGTGCCGGAGCTCTTGAGCCCGGAGCGCAGCCGGGGCCTGGGGCGGGTGCTGGCCCCGGTGGTGGACGCGGGGGTCCCGGTGGACGACGAGTCCGACCTGCCGCGCTCCATATCCTTCGTGTCCCTGACGGGTGAGGAGCTGGCGGACTCCCCGGAGGCGCAGGTCCTGCGCTGGCAGGCCAACCACTCGGTCATCAACCGCACCGGCACCTTCCCGCTCAAGCGGCCGGTGTCCCTGGCGGCCCTGGTGGGGCAGGGGGCGGAGGGGCCGATCTCCCTGGACCTGCGGGTGCACGGCCCGCACGCCCTGGTCGGGGGCACCACGGGGGCGGGCAAGTCGGAGTTCCTGCAGTCCTGGGTGCTGGGCATGGCCCAGGCCCTGTCCCCGGACCGGGTTACCTTCCTGTTCGTGGACTACAAGGGCGGTTCGGCCTTTGCCCGGTGCACGGACCTGCCGCACGCCGTCGGTATCGTGACGGACCTGTCGCCCGCGATGGTGCGCCGGGCGCTGACCTCCCTACGGGCTGAGCTGCGCTACCGGGAGCACCTGCTGAACGCCAAGGGGGCCAAGGACCTGGTGACCTTGGAGAAGAGCGGTGACCCGGACTGCCCGCCCAGCCTGGTGATCGTGGTGGACGAGTTCGCGGCCCTGGTCTCTGAGGTGCCGGAGTTCGTGGACGGCGTGGTGGACGTGGCCCAGCGGGGGCGTTCCCTGGGGCTGCACCTGATCCTGGCCACGCAGCGTCCGGCGGGTGTCATCAAGGACAACCTGCGGGCGAACACGAACCTGCGGGTGGCCTTGCGCATGGCGGACGAGTCGGACTCCCAGGACGTGCTGGGGGTCAAGAGCGCCGCCCACTTCCCTCCGGAGATCCCGGGCCGGGGCGCCGCCAAGACGGGGCCGGGGCGCATCAAGCAGTTCCAGTCCGCCTACCCGGGGGCGCGCACCAGCGCGGAGGTGCCGGTGGCGCAGGTGGCGGTGGAGGAGATGACCTTCGGGGTGCCGCGGCCCTGGCAGGTGCCGCGTCACGAGTCCCACTCGGAGGACATCCCCCAGGACATTGACCGGGTGGTGGACACCTTGGCGCGGGCGGCGGACCTGGCGGGCCTGCCGGTGCCGCGCAAGCCCTGGCTGCCGGAGCTGGCGGCCAGCTACGACCTGAACCACCTGTCGCAGCGGCGGGACACGGACCTGCTGCTGGGTGTGGTGGACGACCCGGACAACCAGGCTCAGCACACGGAGTACTACCACCCGGACACGGACGGGAACATCGTGTTCTACGGGGCTGGTGGCTCCGGCAAGTCGACGGCCCTGCGCACCCTGGCAGTGGCGGCGGCCATCACCCCGAGGTCCGGTCCGGTGGACGTCTACGCGATCGACGCCGCTGGCGGCTCCTTGCAGATGCTGGAGGTGCTGCCGCACGTGGGCGGCGTCATTGACGCTGACGACACGGAGCGGGTGCAGCGGCTGATCCGGCACCTGACAGAGGTCATTGACGAGCGTGCTGACCGCTACTCGGCGGCGCATGCGGGCACGATCACCGACTACCGCCAGATCAGCGGCAACACCGCGGAGCCGCGCATCCTGCTGCTGGTGGACGGACTGGGGGCCTGGCGGGGTGCCTTGGAGAAGACCATGGACGGCATGGCCCTGCTGGACGCCTTCGGACGGGTGCTGGTGGATGGCCGGGCGGTGGGCGTGCACGTGGCTGGCACGGCGGAGCGTCCGCAGGCGATCACCTCCGCGATGGCCAGCTCCTTCCTGCGCAAGGTGGTGCTGCGGCAGAGCGACGAGGACGGCTACATGTACTTTGGCCTGCCCAAGGACGTGCTGTCCCCGACCAGCCCGCCAGGGCGCGCCATGCAGACCGACAACCCGCAGGAGATGCAGATGGCGATCCTGGGGCAGTCCATGGACGTGCTGGCCCAGGCGCGCGAGCTGGAGGCTTTCGGCAGGTACCTGGAGTCGCGCGGGCGGCAGCGCCCGGCAGCGATCAAGCGCCTGCCTGCGGACCTGACGGCCCGGGACCTGCTGCCGGTGGTGGCGGGCAGCCCGGTTATCGGCATGTCCTCGGACACGCTGGCGCCGCAGGTCTTTGAGGCGGTGGGGGTGATGCTGGTGGCGGGTCCGCCGCAGTCCGGCACCACCAACGCTGTCCGTTGGATGGCCACCGCGGTTAAGGCCTGGGACGCCGACGCCGTGCGCGTGCACATCGCCTCCCGCCGCTCCCCGCTGGCGGGCCTGGAGGACCTGTGGGACCTGTCCGTCTCTGGTGAGGAGCGGATCAAGGAGGCCCTGGAGCGGATCCTGCCCACCCTGGAGCAGGAGGCCCGGCCCGGGCACCCGACGGTCGCCCTGTTCATTGAGGGCTACCCGGAGTTCCTGCAGGGGCCCTTGGAGGCCAAGCTGATTGACGCCGTCAAGAAGGCTAAGCGTAACGGGCACCTGGTGGTGGCGGAGGGGGAGACCTCTGGCTGGAACTCCTCCTGGCCCTTGCTGCAGGAGATCCGTTCTGCCCGCACGGGCCTGCTGCTGCAGCCGGACTCGGGGGACGGGGACATGATCCTGCGTACCTCTATCCCCAAGGTCCGGCGTGGGGAGATGCCTGTGGGGCGGGGCTACTGGGTGCAGGCATCCAAGGCCACCAAGGTGCAGGTGCCGCTGCTGGAGGGGTGAAGGCGGTTGTGGGTAGATGGGGGACGATCCCCATCTGCTGCGCGGGGGATCGGAGATACCCTCTGTGTAGAAGCCGGATCCCGGGTCCGGTTCCACGATTCCGTTTTCTGGTGGAGCACTGTCTGCAGGGCTGGTCCAAGGAGGAACGAGTATGGCTGACCTAAAGGTCACTGACGCCGACTTTGATAATGCGATAACTGGGTTGTCGCGTACTAAAGACGGTTTCTCGAGCATGAAGTCGGTGGGTGATGAGCTCGCCAGCTCTGTCGGGCACCGTGGCCTGGCTGCTGCTTGCACGGAGTTTGTCTCTAGCTGGTCCGTTAACCGGGACCGTATCCAGCGGGCGATCGACAAGCACCTTGAGATGCTGAAGCAGACCAGGGAGGCTTTTGACAAGACTGAGCAGGAGCTTACCCCCCGGGGTGAGGACAGCCAGCCCCAGCGGCCTACGCCGCAGCCGCAAGCGGAGCCGCCGGCGCAGACGCCTTCTGGAGGCACTGGCGGCTCGGGTGGTTCCGGTGGCGGAGGTGCTGACCTGGGCGGGGGCGCGGGGGTACCCTCTGTGACTGGTGGCGGTGGGGGAGCCAACCTGGGGAGCACCGAGACTGAGCCGCACAAGGACGTCAACCAGGTTACGGGTGGCAGCGCCCAGGCAGACCTGGGTCAGGACCTGCCGCCTGGCGCTCCTGAGGTGGGGCAGGTCCAGGGCGGTGGCAACCGTGGGGAGGGCGTTGACGGCGTCGTCATGGGGCCCCATCAGGACGCCAGCCGGGTGGATGACACCCCGGCCAACGCTGAGCTGATTAAGCAGCTGCAGGAGCAGGGGCTGCCGGTCTTTGCCGTGGACGGTAAGGTGCAGCGTCCGCTCGGTCAGGTCGAGGGGATCGGTACGCTCTTGGGCTCGCAGGACGATCCGCCGACTGTCTCCGCCGTGGTGGACGGCAACGGCAAGGTGGTGGACATTGCTGACCTCAAGCCGGAGTACGACGAGAAGGGCAATCTTACTGGTCTTAACCAGGTGCCGGTGAAGGTGCAGGACCTGGGGGCGGCCACGGGGCAGACTGAGGCGGGTGGGGCTAAGGCCCCGGGTCTGGTTGACGGTTCTGCGGCACCGGCGCCGACGCTGGACACCCGCACCCAGGAGGCGGTTGACCGGGTCAAGGAGCTGTTTGGCGGCATGGTTGAGGTCGCGCTGACCGGAGGCAAGGGCGGCGGGGAGCCGACCTTGACCTTGGCCGGGGTCTCCGGCATCGGCCTGGCGGCCTTAGCCACCTTGGCGGCCCTGCGCCGTTCCGGTGACGATGCCGATACTGAGGTGAGTGACCTGGGTACTGGGAAGGAGGGGCTGCGGAGCGGGCTCGGTGACCTTTCCGGTGGCTTGAAGGGTGATTCTGCGCCGCGTCAGGCTACTGACCGGCAGAACCTAATTGACGCCCTCTTGAAGGACCTGTCACCGGAGCTTTCTGGAGACGACGCCGGGGCTGGTGGCTCTGGGGCGCAGCTGCGTGATTCCCTGGCTGAGGCTGCTGAAGGGCTGCCTACTTCGGGGGACGGCGGTGACGCCCGGCTGCCGGAGGGTGCGCCGGGGCTCTCGGGTGAGGCATTGAAGGCTTCCTTGTCAGATCTGGGGGCTGGTGGTGGCCAGGACCTGGGTGGTGACCTGCCTGCTGGTAGCGATGCCGGTCTGACCGGCTCGGGCGCTGCTGGTGGAGCCGGTGGCGGAGCGTCTGCCGCTGGCGGTGACCTGGGAGGACCGCTTCCGAGTGGCTCGACGTCGGGCGGTGACCTGGGAGGACCGCTTCCGAGTGGCTCGACGTCGGGCGGTGACCTGGGAGGACCGCTTCCGAGTGGCTCGGCGTCGGGCGGTGCTGAGGCGGCCCCGGCTGCTGGTGCTGCGGCCAGTTTGGATCAAGGGGCTGAGACGGCTCACCGTGAGGAGGTCGTCAAGGAGAGGCGCCATGCCCACATGATGGGGGGCATGGGCATGGCGGCCGGTATGAGTGCTGCTGGTGGAAGGGCCGGGCTTACCGGTGCCGAGGAGGAAAAACGTAATGAGGAGGCCCGGCGTCTGCGTGATCGCCTCTCTAGCTCGAAGGAGAACAGCTGATGAGTCGTCCAACTGATTGGTCCCCGATCGGTTTCGCCTCCGACCCGGTGCCGGGTGACCCGCTGACTGTGGCCAGTGCTGCCAAGACCTTCCAGAACACCGCTGATGAGATCAGCAAGGCTGAGAGCCACCTGCGCAACATCTCGATAAACGGTCAGGGGGAGGCGATTCACAAGATCCGTCAGAAGTGTGATGAGCTCGCGGAAAAGATCCAGAAGGCGCACCAGATCTGTGACGGTGTGGATGACGCCCTGAACCCCTATGTAGAGGTGTTGGAGAGCGCCCAGGAGGTCTCTCTCAAGGAGCTGCAGAACGCGCAGACCCATAAGGCTGAGTGTGAAAATGCCTACAGGCACCGGGAGAACATCAGGGAGCAGTACAACTCCTCGCAGGATGCCCAGCAGCGTAATGACCTTCGTACTCAGTTCCTGCAGTGGGACAATAAGCTCAAGCAGGAGGGTGAGCAGGTCGAGGCTGCTCGGCGTCGGTTGCAGGATGCGATTGAAGGCCGGGACTCCGCGGCCGAGACCGCTGCCAGCAAGCTCCGGGAGCTGGTAGGTAACAGCGGACTGAAGGACTCCTGGTGGGACAAGGTCTGCGGTATCGCGCGGAAGGTCTCGGAGTGGCTGGAGAAGATCAAGCCTTGGCTGGACAAGATCAGTGCCATCCTCTCTGTGGTGAGTATCGTGGTGGCCTGCATCCCAGGACTGCAGGTGGTTGCTGCGGTGCTGAAGATAGTTTCTCTAGTGCTGGCAGCGGCTACGCTGGCCACAGGGCTGATGGTCAATGGCAGGAAGTTGATAGACGGCGAGATGGGCTGGGGCGAGTTTGCCCTTAACACCGGCATGGACGTGCTGGGTTTTGTGGGGGCCGCCAAGTCCGCTAAGGGTGCCATCGGTGTCCTGAAAGGGTCTAGGACGGGGCTCACTGCTGCTGCGCAGCACGTCAAGGACACTACTAGCTGGGCGAAGCGTGCCAACGAGCTCAGGGAGGCGAACCCGGTTCGACGGCTCTATGGTAAGGCGAAGGACTTGTGGAACGGGGAGCCCTTGAAGCGGCGGGTTCTTGACGAGTATGGTTATCGCCTGTGGCGCAACGGCGCAAACGAGACCATCGGTAGTGGTATCAAGTACTCGATTCTGCGTGAAGGCACTAAGGATGTGTACAAGGGCACCCGTAACCTCATCAAGGACCAGATCGTAGAGGCATACACTGGAAAAGATAAGCAGAAGGCGCCCTGGGAGTACTACTTCCCCGGAAAGATTAAGAAGGCTCTGAAGCCTGTGCATTAACGTGTGGTCGTCTAATTAGGAGGTAAACTGTGCGGAAGATTGAGTACGCCCTACCCAGCGGCTGGGCGGAGATTGATTTTGCTGCAGATCTGGCTCCCCAGGTCCAGGACGTTGTCCAGAGGCTCACGCAGGGAGCTGGGGATGCGGAGCGTCAGCGTGTGGTCATCTCCGCGGCGCTGCGTGAGAACCTGGAGGGCCTGCGTGAGCAGGGAGCCAGCTTGTTCCTGACGGAGGTGGAGCCCTTCATGGGGGTTCTCACGGGGGTGTCGATCACCGTGTTCCCCTTCCCTGACGACCTGGATGAGGATCCTATGGACACCTTGGTCTCTGTCGCGTCTCAGACGCCGGGTGCAGTGGTGTTCGAGGCTGGTGAGCTGGTGGTCCTGCGTACGATCGAGACCGATGACCGGACAGAGGCTGTGCGTGAGCAGCTTGACCTGGTGGAGGCGGCCGACCTTCCTGCCGTGGATCCTGCTGATGTCGAGGCGGTACGTACCAGCGCGACCTACTATGTCGGTCATCCGGGTGCGCCTGATGACTGGATGGTTATGGTCGCGCAGATGAGCACCCGCGGTGACGAGGCAGGCAAGGACCTCGTGGAGAAGCTGCTGGGGCTCTGTGATGCAACCGTCGGGTCTGTGAGGTTCGCATGAGCAACTACGTGGCTGATACCGATCAGATGTGGATCGCCTTGCCGGAAGCTCCTCTGCAGGGGGCGGAACTTGCTGCCTGGTTGAAGGAGGTGGAGCAGGAGCTGCCGTATCCGGATCCTGCTGTGGCCTCCACGTACCTGGGCTTCCTGCGCGAGGTTGCTGGTGCGAGGCAGGACGAGGATGTCACTAAGCGCCTGTTCTTTCTCCCCGGCAGCGAGATGGCGCCTGTCATGCTAGAGCTTTTTGAGTACGCTCAGGACAAGGACATTGATGAGGCTGCCGCTCTGGTATCCCTGATTACGGTGGACAAGAATGAGCGAGGGCCGCATGTGTCGGACACTGTGGACCTGGCTGACGGTCGGGTTATCCACCGGTCAGTCGCTGCTGTGCCGATCCCGGACACGGAGGACGAGGCTGACGTGGCCGTATGTGCCTTCCACGCTGTCCGTATCGGAGAGGTGGATGTCGTAACCCGCACCTGGGTGGGCGAGTCAGTCACTCTACTGGCGGAGGTGGTCCCCGCTGTCGAGGACCTGCTAGCGAGTCTCAGGCTAGTCCCCTGAGCCCACCTGGCTACATCATCTTCTGCCAGACTCTGATGGTGCTTGATCCCCATTGCTGGGTGCGGGCGCTACCGGCAGACTCAGTACCAACAACACAACTCCCCACCTGGAGCGGGCGCCCTGCCCGCTCCGACAACCTGAAAGGAATCCAAGATGGCCAACCTTAACGTGACCTATGACGAGATGGACCAGCAGGCCACCCGCCTGGAGCAGTCCCGCGACTCGATCACCCAGCAGCTGCAGCAGTCCCAGTCCCAGGTGCAGAGCCTGGTCTCCTCCGGCTTCGTGACGGACTCTGCCTCCGGGGCCTTCGAGTCCACCGTGACTGACTTCGTCACCAGCGCCAACCGGACCATCGAGACCCTGGGCACCTTGGCGAGCAACCTGCGCAACATGGCCAACGCCTACCGCGAGACCGACCAGCAGATCGCCAACCAGATGGGCTGAGCCTGTTGCTCTCACGTGGTCCTTGGCGGCCGCCCCTTACCGGGGCGGCCGCCAAGCCGCTTTTTGCCGTAGGCTGCTGGTGCGAATCGTCTCATGAGGTGCGCCTGCCTAGTGGGAACAGAACAACAAGCTATTACCAAGGATGAAGCTGTGTGCCCTGAAGACAGTCAACCCGTCGTCCCTGATTACGCGGGTGCTCCCGTGCCTGGAGGTCCTCCTGCTCCTGGTGCGGAGGGTGGGACTCCCACTACGTTCCCCGAGGCCGGAGCGCCGCCAGCACCGGTACAGCCGGGGGTAACGCCGGCGGAGTACCTGGGCGTCTCGGCTCCTGACGTGGTGGGACAGGCACCCGCCACGGAGCCGGCGTCTCCGGTATCGGCCTCCACGGCACCTCCGGGACCATTGGTTACGGCGTCGGCGTCTACGCAGGCGGTGCCTGCTGCGGTGGGTTCGGTGCCCTCCATGCCCGCCCCCGCCCCGGTGCCAGTAGGCACCCCGCTGCCCGCCCCTGGCCAGGCGCCGGTAGCCGCTCAGGCGCCAGTGGGCACTCCGGCTACGGACCCGTTCTCACTGGCCTTCCGGCCCCTGGCCGCCGTGCCGGCCCAGCTCACCGTCCTGTTCAGCCTGCTGACGGTCCTGGGGGCGGCGCTTCTGAGTGGCATCCTGCTAGCCGTAGGTACCTCCCAGCTTGGGGAGGAGGAGCCGCAGGTCAACATGCTGCCGGTGGCGCTGGGGATGAGCCTGTCTGGTCGCCTCAGTATCACCGGACAGGCCTTCCTGGGGGATGCACAGGTCAACCTGAGCATCCTGGCGCTGGGCACGCTGACGCTTATTGGGACGGTGCTGTTCCAGCTGGCCCGCCGACGCCGTCACCTGGACGGTGCCTGGGCTCCTGTGGGGGCGGTGGCGCTGCGCAGCTGCGTGGAGGCGCTTGCCGTCTCCCTGCTGACGGCGATCCTGCTGGGTTTCCTCACTGTCCACGTGGTGGACGAAGTAGAGGTGGAGATGCGCGGCTGCTTCCTGGGGATCTTCCTGGTGGTGCTGGTACTGGTGTTCGCGGCTCTGTTCCTGGGACGCGCTGGTGACGTGCTGCTGGGCCGTCTGCCCGCCTCTGCCGCCGGGTCTCTACGTGAGGTGGGGGCGTTGTTCTCGTACACCTTCCGCTTCATGGCCCCGCTGGTGCTGGTAGGCGGTGTCGTGCTCCTCCTGGTGCAGGACCAGGCTGCGGCCTCCGCCCTGGTCCCGGTCTACCTGGGCAACCTGCTTACCGGCCTGCTGGCCCTGGGGACCTTCGGGGCCGTGCAAGGGGACTCCAACCCATTCGTAGACCCCTTTGCTGACGGTGGTGCGCAGAAGGGCAGTGAGTACCAGTTCGCCTGGGACGTTATGGGTGCCTGGTCCGTGCTGCTGTTCCTGGTCATGGTGGTGCTGGTGGTGGTGCTGGCGGCGAGCGTGGGCGTGCGGCGTCCGCGTCTGGCGGCCCCGGACCTGACCCGCGTCTGGCAGCTGCCGGTGCTGGCCTGGGTGGTGGCTCTGGTCTTCCTGCACCTGCTGGCTCCGGTGAGCCTGAGCGCCAAGGTCCTTGGGGCGCGGCAAGAGTCTTCGGTCACCGCTAGTTGGTGGTCCTCGCTCACCTTCGCCCTGCTGGTGACGGCGGTGTCGGTGCTCGCTGAGTATGTGCCTGCCATCATGTACAACCTCTCCCAGCCGCTGCTGCGGCTGTGTGCGGGCTCAGCTGCGACCAGCCGCTGGTTGGCTGGGCCAGGAGTGGCGGTACCCGCTGGTGCGGTTGCGGGCGGGGTTGCCGGGGGCTTCACTACGACGCCGCAGGGGTCGGTCATTGGGGCTGCTGCTGGTGACTTCCCGGCGTCTCAGACCGGCGGTTTCCCGGTGGCCCCAGGCGGTGGTGCGCCGGTGGCTCCGCCGGAGGGCTTCATGGCGGCCCCGGATGCGGGGGCGGCTGCAGCTGGAGGCTACCAGGCGTCCCAGACCGGGGGCTTGCCGGTGGCTCAGCCGGGCCAGGCCCTACCCGCCCCTGCCCCTCTGGACCCGGCTGCGCGTAAGCGGCTCAAGGTCATCGGCGCAGGCTTTGGGGTACTGGTCCTGCTGGTGGCCGTAGGGGTAGGCGCGGTGGCTTTCCTCAACTCCAGCAGGACGCCTCAGGCCACGGTTCAGAGCTACCTGCAGCTGGTGGCTGAGGGCAAGGCAAGCGAGGCCAACGCCGTCGTGGACCCGGGGGTGCCCAATGACCAGCGCCTGCTGCTGACTGACGAGGTGCTGGGTGCAGCCAAGAGCCGGATCGTGGTGGACGAGGTGAGAGAGCTTAAAGGAAAGGGTGACGTCCGCACAGTCAAGGCCACTGTCTCCTTGGACGATAAGAGCCACGAGCTGACTATAGAGGTGCATAAGGGGCCCAAGGATTACGGCCTGCTCAACACCTGGAAGATTGACACGCCTGCCGTCCAGCAGGTGACCTTGTCGGCTATGGGGCTGCAGCAGGTAGTGGTATCTGGTGCGACCCTGGACTTCCCGGAGAAAAAGGACGTCGGCTACTCATCGGTGGAGCAGTACGCGTACTTCGGGATCTACGACCTTGCCTTGCCTGAGGGGTACTCCACCTACCTGGAGCCGGTCAACCGCACCCTGCTGGTGGAGCCCGTAACCTCCCTTGGCTTTGGTGGTAACCAGGCCAAGACCGTTGTTACTGTCCAGCCCACCTCCAAGCTGGAGGAGCTAGCGCAGAAAGCAGTCGAGGCGGCGGCGGAGTCCTGTGTGAAGCCCGAGAACCGCAAGGATGAGGAGTGCCCCTGGCTGATCCGTACCTTTGATCTGCAGAGCCTGGAGGTGAAGGAAACCGGGTCTGACCTGAGCATCGAGGAGGACATGAGCTTCTCTGGTGGCCCAGTCACCTTCAAGTATCAGGAGAAGGTGACCTCCTGGCGCCCCAACCCCAAGTTCAAGGAGACGAAGTACAAGATGAAGGGGAAGATAACCTTCCCGGACGGTGCCGAACCCAGGATTGAGGTAACTGGTTCCTCCGAGTACTACGGCTTCTGATCCCCGGTCAGCCGCGGTGTCCTGTGCCATACAGGGGACCGCGGCTGACTCCGGTCGGGGCCTCCGTGCAGCAGGCCCCTTTCCTGGCGGTCCTGTGACTCAGGCACCAGAGGGGGTTACCAGGCGGGCACCTGATCCTGTGCGGGTGGATGTCTGAGGCGTGGAGGGACCTTCTCCTACTCCTTCCGGGGGCGTGGAGGGGCTCGTCGGCTGCGGTCAAGGCTCTCGTGCGGAGCTCCCGCACCCGGCTTCTGACAGGTTGAGATGGCCTGCCTCACAGAGGTGGCCGCAGCAGGCTGTTAGCCTGAAAGCAGCCGGACGCTGTTGGCGTGCTGGCAGCCTCTCCTGAGTGTCCTCCAGCTGGGAGCGGGTGATAGAAGTCAGTACGTCCCGGGAGGCCATGAGTATGAAGAGCTCCTTGGCGGCTGTTGAGGCCCGTGATCCGCAGACCAGTGTGCAGCGGCTCTATGAGATCGCCGCGTCCTCCCCTGAGCTGCACGCGGACCTGCTGCTGAACCCGGCGTGCACGGAGGCACTGCGTTCCTGGATCCTGCAGACCGGTCCACAGGCCCAGGCCCCTCAGCGACCGGTTCCGCCACCGGCACCAGCCACCTCTCAGGTCGCCGCCTCTAGCGGTGGGGCGGCTGACCCGGTGGGCAGGCCCTTGACGCCTGCGGCCACGGCGGGGCCTTCCGCAGCACCTGGCCAGACGCCGTCGCAGCGGTCTGCGCGTGTGGTGGGCGCCGCCTCGCCGTCGACCCTGGAGCTGCCGGTGGTCCTGGGGCCGCTGGGGTCTGCTGAGGGCGCGACCACTGAGCTGCCGCCTGTGACGCCACAGCCTCCGAAGGCCCCTGAACCACCTGCCAGCCTGCCGCCGTCCGTGCTGCCCGCCGCCGTCCAGGCAGGTCGGGGCTGGGGCACCCCCTTGGGGGGAGCACCGGCTGTAGCCGGGCGGGCGGAAGTCCCTGCCGCACCGTCTAGAGCCCGGTCCCAGTCGACCGCCCTGCAGGGGCGCGGGGTCCGGACTGCCACTCTGCAGGGGCTGACGCCGCGGCGCGTGGCCTGGTTGGTGGGGGCGGTGGTGCTGGCGCTGGTCCTCGTTCTGGGTATCAGGGCCCTGGTCGGGGCCGGGGGAGGCTCCTCTGAGGCCGGTGGCTCTGGCGCGGTGGACACGGCCTCCGCGGGCAGTCCTACGTCGGGTGCTGACCAGGCTGTTACCGCCGGGCCCAGCCCGCAGGTCACCGCCCTGGCCCCCAGCCCCACTCCCAGCCGCAGGTACTCCGGTACCAAGCTCCGCCCGGCCCCGGCTGACGCGCTCCCGGCCAGGCTGATCGACACGCAGACGCAGAACATCTACTGCCAGATCAGTGACGAGCGGGCCGCCTGCTCGATCCGGGAGCGCTACTACAACGCCTCAGGGGCCCAGGACTGTAGCGGTGAGCTGTTCTCCATCACCGTCGTCGACGGCGCCCCCCAGCTGGCTTGTGGCCAGTCGTTTCTGGGGGCGGCCGGGCAGGTCCCGCAGCGTCTGGCGCCGCAGCAGTACGCGGCCTCCGAGAACTTTGCCTGCCTGGTGGAGACCTCCGGGGTCAGCTGCTGGAACCAGTGGACGGGGCACGGCTTCAAGCTGGCCCGCGAGGGATACCAGACCTTCTGAGCGACCTCCAGGGCGGCCGCCGTCGGGTGGCGGCGCCGGGGGCGGGAATCAGTTGGTCTGGCGCGGAAAACTGGGTCTTGCTAGCAGGTGGGCATGTAGGTCTGGCCAGGTTGGTGATCAGTTATCCTTCCTGTAGGAGATAGAGCAGGCAGGATGCTAGTCTGGGGATGAAATCCCCAGGTAAGTGCCCCGAGGTGCGCGAGCCTTCCCTTCCTATAACACTGTGCACAGAGGTCAGCATGAGTGCGGACAGCTTCCTACAGGCTCGTCAGGCCCAGGACCCTTCCACGCCGCCGGAGGTCCTTGACAGGCTGGCTGACCAGTTTCCAGAGCTGCATGCTGCCCTGGTGGCGAACCCCGGGTGTCCTGAAGGAACACGAGCGTGGATCCTTCAGCAGAACCCCGGTTTGAGGCAGGCATATCCACCCCAGTTGCTTCAGCAGCCTGTCCCTACGCCGTCTCCGGTTCCTGTCAGATCGGGCTCCTCCTCGGGGCTGTTGCTTGCGGGACTGGTGCTGCTTCTGGTGCTGATGCTCCCTATAGTGGCGTACGTCGCTAGCATCCTGAGCTCGCGTGGGGTGGAAGAGCTCAGCACTGGGTCGTCCTCGCAGAGGGACGTGACTTCCGACCTGCGGTCGGACTCGACCCCTGACTCCGACCTCCCAGACAAGAAAGAGACCCCGAAGCAGCTGGCCAGCCCCGCTCCACGGACTGCGGTCTACGCCGACCTGGTTGACACTCCGTCTGAGAACATCTCCTGCGAGCTGTACGAGAACTCGGTCTCCTGCTCGATCCTGACGCGGACCTACAAGGAGAACGGCCAGCAGGACTGTTCCAGCCGATTGTTCTCCATCACGGTGAGCCACTCGCGCCCCACACTCGCTTGTGGTGAGGAGTTCCTAGGAGTGCCTGGGCAGCATGTCACCAGGCTCCAGTACGGCTCATCAGCCCGGTCGGAGAAGTACGCCTGCACCTCGCGGACCACGGGTATGACCTGCTGGAACCAGGAGACCGGTCATGGCTTCACGATCTACCGGGAGGGCTACGACACTTTCTGAGGAGCCCAGGTCTAGCAACTGATATATGGGCCGGCGCTGCTCTCCTAAGACTGGATCGAGTATTGTGCAGGGAGTGCTAACAGTTCACCGCAGCACAGGCTCTGTGTTGGCTGTTCCTGACCACGGAAGGTCATGATGCCCCCTTTAGTCTCTGGCTCCCCGGCTAGGTCCCCGTTCGCCTCCGGTGGTGGTGGGAGCCTGCCTGGCTCGTCGTCGGCGACGCCGGGTGACCTGTGGGGTACAGGGACGCAGCCAGGACCAGTCCCTGACCCCCTGGCGGGACCTGCGGCCACCTCTCCCTTCGGGGCGCTGTGGCCTGCGCACCCGGACGTACCAGTGCCTAGGCTGGCTGCGCCGCCGCCTCACCAGCCGCTGGCTGGTCCGCGCGCACGTGCACGCCGCTCCTCCCGGGCGGTAGCCGCCGGGGTGCTCCTGACGGTCTGTGCCAGCGGGCTGCTGGCCTGGTCCGCATACACCCTGCTGGCCTCCCTGCGGGTCTTCGCGGTGCTGCTGGGGGAGGCGAGCCTGTTGAACGGCCAGGCCTTAGGTGGCCTGCTAGCGGGTGCGCTGCTGGCGCTGGTCGCCTGCGTACTGGTTCTGGTAGGTGTGGTCCGCTCCAGGCCCCGCTGGGTACCGGCGCTGCTGCTGGTCGTGTCCCTGGTCCTGCCGGCGGTGGCGACGGCGGCGGGCCTGCACCAGGGTGGGCAGGAGCTGGAGCGCAGCACCTTGGCCAGCGTGAACGAGTACGCAAGCCGGATTGAGCCAGAGGACGTCAACACGGTCTACGACTACCTGGAGTCCTTCGGGATCAAGGCACCTGGCCGGGAGCAGGTGGTCGAGGGCTTACGGCAGGCCCGGGAGGTCGCCGGAACCCCTACCCCGGACCCGGAGGAGACTCCATGACCCAGGCAGCCTCCCCGGACACGCGGACGCGCAACACCTTCGACGGCTTCAACTACACAGGACTGGCAGCAGCATGAGTACTACAGGATCGCAGATTCCTCCGGTCGGCCCCTGGGGCTCCGGCCCCCGGTCGAGCCCCCCGGACGGTGCCGGTAGCCAGCCTGCCTATGGCAACGGTGCGGTAGGGGTGACCCCGCCGGTGGTGGCGCAGAGCAGCCTGTCCCCTCAGCCCTTCCCCCAGACAGGTTTTCCCAGCCCCCCGTCGGCCACCTTCCCGCCGGGGCCAGGCGCGGGTGCCTTCAGCGGCATCGGGGACATGGCGGTGGCGCCTACGAGCAGTCTGCAGGGGACCAAGGCTCCCGTCGGGCTGCTGTACGGCTCGCTGGCCGCTTCTGTAGTCGCCCTGGCGCTGGCGGGCCTGTTTGAGCACGTCGGTATCGCGGTCCTGGCCTGGGCCCTGGCGGTGCTCGTGGGCCTGGGGCTGACGGCGCTGTTCCTGGTGCGTGACGCCCGTCGTAAGACGAGAGCCTTGTACGTGAGCCAGACCTGGCACCAGTGGCTGTACCGAGGGGCTGTGGTGACAGCCTTGCTAGCGGTGGCTGCCGCCGCCGGACGCATCGCGCTCTACGTCGGAAGGATGTGAGGCAGTTGCGCCTCCTTGCGAACAATAGGCGCTCCACAGCGCCAGTGACTGCCAGCCTGCAGCGGGCGCCCCGTCGCCTCCTGGCCAGCGTCTACGCCCTGTGCCTGGTGGCCAGCCTGGTCCTAGGACTCAGCCCCCAGGTGCAGGCGCAGGAGCCGCCGGCTCCCCAGTCCGGTGGGATGGCCAAGTTCGGGGCCTGCCTGGCCGGACAGGGGCACGGCTCCCTGGTCCTGCTGATGGACCAGTCCGGCTCCTTGACCAGCACCGACCCCGACAAGAGCCGCGTCGTCTCCGCCAAGTACCTGGCCGAGCGTCTCAACGACTTCTCCAAGCGGACCGGTTTTACCCTGGACGTGCGGGTGGCAGGGTTCGCAGACGTCTACAACCCGCAAGGGCAGTGGGCTTCCTTGAACGACTCCTCCATGCCCCAGGTCGCGGAGGCGATCACCAACGTCGGTGACGCCATCAAGGACTACGACACCGACTACTGGACGGCCCTGGAAGGGGCGCGCCAGGACCTGGCGGACCACGCCCAGGACGGCTGCCAGGCCGTCATCTGGTTCTCAGACGGCGCTTTCGACCTGGACGTGCGGGAGGGCTCAGCAGCCCAGGAGCAGGTGGGGGACACCAAGCCCTACGCCCCGGGCGCGAGCCTGACCAGCGAGGCCGGGGTGGGGGCGGCAGAGAAGAAAGGTGCGGAGGACCTGTGCCGGGCCACCGGGCTGGCTGACCAGCTGCGTTCCTCCGGCATCACCCTCATAGGTGTAGGGCTGTCCACCGGTGGCGCGGACTTCGGGCTGATGCACCGGGTCGTCTCCGGCGGAGGAGACTACGCCGCCCGCAACGGGGTGGTCGCCTGTGGCGACGTCAGTGAGCCGGAAGGCGCCTTCTACCAGGTGTCGGACATCGACTCCCTGCTGCTCGCCTTTGACCTGGTCTCCGCTCCCGGCACCCAGGTGTCGCAGAGCAACGCCTTGATCTGCCAGGGGGCGGTCTGCCAGGAGGGGGAGACCAGCTTTGTGCTGGACAGCACCCTCCAGGCCGTGCACATCCTGGCCACCGCAGACGTGGAGGGCCTGGAGGTGCACGTCATGCCTCCCGGTGCCAGCACCGCCGTGAGCTTGCCGTCCACCACCAAGGGGCCGCAGACGCAGCACGGTATCCGCTCGGAGTGGCTGACCGGAAAGACCCTGCAGATCGACCTGTCAGCCAAGGACATCAGCAGCTGGGACGGCCAGTGGCGCCTGACCTTCGTGGACAAGCAGGCGAGCTCGCAGGGACGGCAGGCGCATATCAACACCCACCTGTCGTCGCCGCTCACCCTGTCGTGGCAGAACCTCGCTGACACGCCGCTGCGGCAGGGGGAGACCATAGACGGCGCGCAGATCGCCCTGCTGGAGCGGGCAGGCGGCGCCGTCGTGGACAGCTCCCGCATCAAGGGCTCAGTCAGCTACAGCGTCTCCCTGTTCGACGCGCAGGGGCAGCAGCACAAGCTGCTGGAGTCCTCGGACCTGAGCCGGCTCCAGCAGCCGCTGAGCCTCCAGATCGGCCCGGACGTGCCCCTGGGGGCCGCCACCCTGACCACCTCGGTCACCGTGACCACGGCTGCGGTCACCGTTGGCGGCCAGAGCATTGAGGGCACCACGCTGGCCCCCACCCTCAGCTCCGTGCCGGTCACGGTGAACCCGCCCCTGGACTTCCCGGTGCTGGCCAAGCAGGCCGACTTCGGTCTGCTGGAGGAGCAGGTCAGTGCGAGCACGGAGCTGGCCGTGACCGGCCCCGGCTGCGTCTGGCTGGAGCCCGACGACGTCGTGCTGACCGGGGCCCCGGCTGAGGCGGGCACCATCAAGATCAGCTCCACGGCCAGCAACCAGGACAACTGCGTGTCGGTAGAGGAAGGTGCCACCGCCGCCCTGCCGCTGACGCTAAGCGTCTCCGACCACGCCAACGGTGCGCTGACAGGGGCGCTCAAGGTATCGGTGGCCCCCAAGGACCACCCCGAGCGGGCCCAGCAGATCGAGGTGCCCTTTACGGCGGACATGCGCCGTCCCCTGGACGTGGGTACCGCCTGGACCGCCTTCGTGCTGGTGCTCCTGGCTGGTATCGGCCTGCCCCTGGCGGCCCTGTACCTATTCCGGTTCCTGGCCGGGCGTATCCGGCCGGGGCTGCTGACGAGCGGCGTGAAGGTGGTGGAGGTCCCCGGCCCGGGCCAGGGCGCCAGCATCAGCTTCGCTCTGCCCGAGCTTGAGACCCGCTCGGTCAGGCAACCCGTGCGAGAGCTCCAGGTCGCCGGGTACCGCCTGCGGGTGCACCTGGGCTGGTCTCCCACCTCCTTGCCTGAGGTCCGGCTGGTGGAGCCCAAGGTTCCTTCCGTCTCCGGGGTCCTGGTTGGGGCACGTAACGGCTGTGCCCGTCTGCCGCTTGAGATCCGGGGGCACTGGGTGGCTGTTGCGGACCAGCCAGACTCCCCCAGCAGGGTCAGCCTGCTGGTGCTGGCAGCCGACAGTGACCCGCAGACCATCGGGGCCATCACCGCTGACGCCGCTGAGCGCCTGGGTCGTACGGTGGCCGAGTCCTTCCCGGCCGCCCCGCAGGCGAGCACCGGCCCTGACGTCGGCGCTGTTGGCGCTGCTAATCCCTTTGCTCCGGCAGGTGGTGGGCCGGTTCCTGACGGCGGTACCGCGGGTAACCCCTTCGCCGCCCAGCCAGAGGCCTTCAACCCCTTCGCGCCCGGCCCCGGCAGGGGCGGCAGCCCTAACCCCTTCGGGCCGGTGGGCGGACAGCAGCTCTGAGAGCTTTTCCGATAGACAGTCTTCTTCCACCTGACGCAGGAGAGCTTCTGCGCCGCCGACAATACGGCTGAAAGGAACAGCGCATATGTACAAGGTGCTCGTCATCGGATGTGGCGGCTCGGGAGCCAAGACCTTGGCGTACATGATGGACCAGCTACGGGCGGACCTGGCCGTATTCGGGATCAAGGAGATACCCGGCTGCTGGCAGTTCCTGAACGTGGACACCCCCCTGCAGGAGGAGGAGGGCCAGGCCGTAGGCTCCGTCAGCAAGCAGGGTGGCGCCTACGTGGCCTGCGGAGTGGCTTCCGGCGAGTACGCGGTGGTGGACCAGGCGCTGACTGAGAGGGTGCAGCAAGGTGCCCCTGAAGGGCTCAGGCACCTGGCCACCTGGATGCCTCGTCACCCCCGGGACGTGACCTTCCCGGTCACCGTGGGGGCGGGGCAGTTCCGGGGGATCGGTCGGCTGCTGATCCTGTCCAAGTTGCGGGAGGTCTCCCACGCGGTGGAGGCAGCGATGGCGCGCATGTCATCCCCCGAGTCGCAGGAGCAGGCAGCGCGGGTGGCGGCGGTCGTACCGGGTGCGGGCACCGTGCCGGACATCTCCGCCCCGCCCCTGGTCCTGGTGGTCTCCTCCATGGCCGGTGGCTCTGGTGCCTCCATGACCCTGGACGTGTGCCGCCTGGTGGCGGGCGCCAACACCACCCCGGCTATCGATCCGCAGCTCATCTCGGTGTTCCTGTACACGGCTGAGGCATTCGGCTCCGTGCCAGCGCACCTGCGGGCGGGTATGCCTGGCAACACCTTGGCGATGCTGGGGGAGATCGTGGCGGCCCAGGCCGGAGCGCAGGGCACCACCTCCAGGCAGGACCAGTCCCTTTACTCCCTCCTGGGGTTAAGCAACCAGGCGGGAAGGGCCTTCAAACGGGTCACGCCTATCGGCCTGAAGGCTGGCGGCTCCGGGGCGGTCTTTGGGGACGGCACCGCGGAGGGCGTGTTCCGGGGGATGGGCCGCGGCCTGGCCCGGTACATCTCCTCGCCTGCCTTCCGTGACTATGTCAGTTACGACATCGCGAACATGGTCTCGGTGCCGAACCGGCAAGCGGTCAGCTGGGGGGTGGATCCCACCGACATGGTCTGGTCCTCCTTCGGCTATTCCTCCCTGTCAACGGGCCGCGACCGTTACGCGGAGTACGCCTCCCAGCGGATCGCCCGCCGGGCCGTGGACCACCTGCTAGACGGTTTCAAGCTTCCGGGGGCAACCACCGGGGACACCCAGCGCCTGGCGGACCTGTGGCGTGACCGGGCTTCTCTGGAGCTCAACCGCTTGGCACTGCCCCAGCCCAGCACCAGCACGGTGCTGGCTGGCAGCCAGGCGGTGGACCAGGCCACCGTGTCCTGGATCCTGTCCGAGCAGACCAGCCCCACCGTCAACGAGCGCACCCTGCGGGAACGCGCCCGGGAGGTCGTGGGCTCCCTCTTCAGCCGCAAGATGGCTATCCAGGGGGGAATCACCCCGGGAGACTGGATCCAGACCAATGAGCGCTGGCTGCTGAGCCAGGAGCCGCAGGTCACCGCTGAGCTCAGCCGGACCGCCGCCCTGATGGCCCTCAACCTCTCCAAGGAGCTCGCCCAGCGGCTGGCGGACAACACCCGCCTGGACCTGGCCGAGCTCGGCATCCCCTATGCACTGACCGTGCTCACCCACCTGCGTCAGAGCGGTGGGGTGCTGGCCGCCTTGGCGGACCACCTGCAGGCCATCGGCAACGCAGACCGGACCCGCCCCCTGGCACCGCCGCAGGGCACCATGCAGAAGGTCCGGTCCCTGGGCAACGGCACCCTGGGCTCGGAAGGTCTGCGCGGCCTGGACAACGAGCTGCAGGCCCAGCTCAGTGAGCAGGTCTTCTACTGGCTGGCCGCCCAGGTATCCCAGGACCTGGCTCCCGTGGTGCGGGACCTGGCCGCCTCGGCCATCAAGCCTTTGGAGAACGTCCTCAATGACGCCCGCAAGGTGCTGGAAGGCGCCCGGGCGGACAAGCGCAGCGCCTTCGGTGTGGCGGACGTGGCTACCGACCTTTACGCCGCCTGGCCGGAGGAGGCCCCGCCAGGGCAGGTGGCTGCCGTGCCGCAGCGCTTCGCCACCGCCCACAACGAGGTGGTGCTCATGGGGGTGGACACCTACGCCGCCACCTTTGGCGTCCACGTCAAGGAGGCGGCGCCGGTCGGGGCCCGGGACGAGACTGGCAGGGCCTACCAGGCGGTGGTGCAGCAGGTCGTCACCGGGGAGTGGGAGCAAGGCGCTGGCGACCCCTCCCCAGCGGACCTGCTGACCGTGACTGCCTCCTGGGTGCCCCAGGGCCTGCCTGGAGCCACTCAGGGCAGCCTGCCCACGCCTGCCCGTTACGAGTTGCGCCTGCGCCCCGCCGACCTGCTGCGCCGCGCCCGGGCCTTCGTCAGCCGTCGGGGGGAGTCCTTTGAGGCCTTCACCTCCCAGTCCCTGCGGGGCTTCCTGAACGACGACACCGTCGGGGACCACGAGCGTGACCAACGCTCCCAGGCCGTGCAGGCAGGGCTGCGGCGCGCCCTGGAGATGGCCCGCCCCTTGGTAGAGATCGACCCCCAGGTCTACGCCACCCTGCACAACGGTGACCGCCCCCGCCTAGCCTTCAACTTCTCCCAGGTCCCCTTCCGTAACCAGCCGGTGGCCGGGGAGTTCCTGGACTACCTCAGCCACAGTGACGCCTTCGACACCGACCTGGTGGTGGACAACTTCAACCGCAGTCTCGGGGACGACGACGTCGCCCGGGTGGACGTATTCGGTTCCTACCCGCGGTCCCTACCGGTGGCCTACTCAGGGTTGCTCAAGTCCGTGGCTGAGGCATGGGACGCCGCCACCGGATCTGCTGGCGCCCGCGAGGCCTTCTGGAGGTTCCGCCGGGCCCGGCCGCTGGCTGGGGGCCTGCCCATGGGAGACGACGAGCGCCGGGCCCTGGTGCGGGGCTGGTGGGCGGCCACCTTGGCCGGTGGTATCTCCCGCGACCCCTGGAGCCAGGTCAACGACCAGCACAGCGTGCGGGTCTGGGACCGGCAGGAGCAGGAGTGGGTCGACTTCCCCGCCCCCATGCTCACTCCTCCGTCCCAGATGATCGCTCCCAACGCTTGGCTTCCGGCTGTGTTGGAGTCCTCCTTGCTGGCCTACCTGCGGGTCAGCCGTGAAGGCATGGCGGCTTTCCGCCCCTGGGCGGCGCTGCGCCGCTGGGCCGACGACGGTGCCAACGGGCACCAGGAACGCTACGGCTCCCAGACCCCGGTCGAAACCATGCTGGCCACCCTGCTGGGGCAGGGTGCGGTTGACGGGCTGACGCCGGTCGTGGACCTGACGGCAGCCACCACGCCCGCGGAGCGCCGCACGGTCCTGCTGGCCTTCGTGGACGCCGTCTGCCAGGACCTGGAAGCCAGTTACCTGCCGGGTGCAGGCAAGGCCGACGAGCCAGGGCGCTGGACCAACTTCCGTAGGCGTGAGCTGGTGGAGACCGCACCCCTGAGCGTTGACCTGGCGGCAGAGATGCTGGCTGAGCTGCAGGCGGTCCGCCAGAGCCTGGCGAGCGTCGTCCCCGCCGGGGCGGCTGCCAGCCCCATCAGCTTCGGCGGTCTGGAGTACTGAGATGAGGGAGAACCTGCCCAGCCAGACCTTTGACGAGCGGGGGACCACCGTCGTCTTCATTGCTCCGCCTAGCCAGCGGCCACTGCTGGCAGCCCTGACCGACCTGTCCGCCGCAGGGCTGTTGGCCCCCTTCCACTGGATCGAGTCGGTGCCGGAGCCGCAGGCAGACCGGGCTTTCCGGGACCCCGCAGCCATCACGGTCAACCAGGGCCGCTGCACCGTCACCAGCTTCTCACCGGTGGCCAACCGCTACGGGCTGAACCGGGTCCGGTTGCTGGTGGTGGTCCCGGTGGGGCACCCCGCCCAGGACGCGCTCAGCGCCCACGCCGAGCTGCACTTCCAGGGGCTGGGCATCGCCAGTAGCGCGGTACGCGACTGCGTGCGGGTACTGGTGCCCTGGAGCGACGAGCCGCTGCCTGCTGAGCTGGGCCACCAGGGGTGGAGCAATGTGATGCTCTCGCCAGAGTCCACAGCGGACCCCTCATACAGCGCCAACGGGTGGTGGCAGCACCCGGAGCTCATCCCGGGAGCGGCGGCGGTTGGTCTGGCCGCGCAGGCAGGTATCTGCGGGGCTGTGGCAGGCAGCCCGCAGGAGCAGGCTCCCGCCGGTGGCTCCACCTACGTGGAGGTGGCCCGCAGCTTTGTGCGGGTCACGGACGCGCACCAGGTGGAGGACTCCCTACGCAGCCTGGTCACCCAGGTGGGTGCCACCTTCCCGCAGCCGATCCGTGGAGACACCCAGCAGTGGGTCAACGCCTTCCCGGACCCGGCGGGCAAGGTCATGGCCACCGCCCAGGCCTGGCACCAGCGGCACTACAGCACCTTGCGCCGCCCCCAGGTGCAGCTGCCCGCCCAGGGCGCGGAGCGCTCCGTGGGCGCCTGGCAGGCCATCACCATGTTCTTCGGCTTCCTGGTCAAGGCCATCATGGGGGCTCCCGGTGACTGGCTGCGCTCGCGGGTGCACGGTCTGAAGACGAGCGTGGCCCGCTCGGTGGCGAGCACGGTCTTTGGTGAGGGCTCCCAGGTGCGGGTCGTGGTCGGAGGCGTGGACGACACGGGACGGCCGGTGGGCTGGCGGGAGCTGACGGCGGCTGCCGCCAACGCTGCCGTGTCCCTGCCCGCCGTCTCCTCCCGCGCCGGGCAGGAGACGGCACGGGACTTCGGAGCCCTGTGGAAGGACCTGTTTGACGGCTCGATCGCGCTCTTGTCCGGCGCTGGCTGTGACAGCCTGGGGGTGCGCGCCTACGAGGGCTACGTGTCGCAACGGGACCTGATCGCCCCGGTCGGGCCGGAGAACAGCTTTGTCCTGCGGCGCAACCTCGGGCACCTGCCTGCGGGCAGCGTCATTGAGCCCTGGGACGCACTGGCGCTTACACAGGTGTCCCAGGACCTGCGGCAGGTGGCAGCTGGCTCTGACCTGCAGGCGCAGGAGGCCCGTGAGGAGCTGGGGCACCTGGAGCGGTGGCGACGTCGTTGCGAGTCTGGATTCATCCCGCTGCTGGGACGTTCCCTGGCCACCACCTTCGAGTCCACCCGGGCGGACGTGGCTGCGCTCAGCCAGCGGCTGCAGGCCCTGGTCTCGCAGGACCTGGGGCCGGAGACCGAGCAGAAGCAGCGTCGTCTGGCCCGGATCCTGCGGCTGATGCTGCTGGCACTGCTGGTGGTGCTGGCCGTGCCGGTGGTGCTGGCGCTGCTGGGCAGTATCGGCTGGCTGCTGGTGGCCGTGTTCTCGGTACTGGCTGTGATCGCCTGGCTGGTGGCTTCCGTGATGACCTTTGTCAAGCGCCAGCAGGAGGTTTTCCGGCTGCTGTTCCAGGCGGAGGAGCGGGAGCTGCTGCTGCCCCGCCTGACCGCCAACCTGCGTCTGGCGGTGGAGGACCTGGCAGCCCAGGGACAGGCCTACGCCCAGTTCGAGCAGTGGGCCACCATTGCCACGGCCTTCTTCGCTGACCCCTTGGGGGAGCAGGACACTGAGGCCACCGCCCGCGAGCACGCCACCGTGCTGCCGAACGGCCTGCAGCGTGTCAAGGTGGAGGCTGAGCCGGGGCACGTGGCAGACGTGGCGGCAGAGCTGCGCGGGCAGGTGTTCCGCGTCGGCTGGCTTAACGACGCCTGGGAGGCCATGCAGCGCACCGTTAAGGAGGACCTGGCGCCGGAGCAGCGGACCCGCTACAACAACCGGCAGCTGGACCTGCTGACCGAGTCGGGCGAACCCGGTTCAGCCCTCAGCAACTGGGCTGCCGCCCTGCAGCAGAAGGGTGTCCGCTCAGGAGCGGGGGCAGAGCACTGGGCCAGGTGCCTGGAGCTGCTGGCCGACCCTGCGGGTATCTCGCTGGAGCTGATGGCGGTGCTGCCGGGGCAGGGGCGACGCCTCGTGGCTGACTACCGCCAGGACCTGGAGGCTGCCCAGCCGCGCATGGTGGTGCCGGACGTGCTGGGTATGGCGGCCCGCTCAGACGGCTCCGCCTTCACCGTGCCTGACAGGCACTGGTTCGCCCGTTCGGCTGAGGGACTGAGCGAGACCCTGGTGCTGGTAGCCGCCACCCAGCCGGTTCCGGCCTCGGCCTTCGTCTACCCGGAGCCGAGCCGCAGCATGTCTGGCTTCCGCCTGCAGGAGCCTGACTACGGCGTCTCTGCCGCCTCAGCCGGGGGTGGCTCGCAGGGAGCCGTGCCCCAGAGCAACTCCTTTGGCCACCTGGAGTACTAGAGCCAGAGGCAGTGCGCTGAGCTCTCCAGGCGACCAGCCTTTCCTAATCGATCTTGTGCACCCGAAGGAATAAACAGATGCCTGTCAACCTGCGTGACTTCATGGACGCCATGACCCACTGGGCCAGTGACCTTGCCAGCGAGGAGGCGAGCTCGGCCCTGCCGCCGTCGTCCTGGATGAAAGTGCGCATGGCTGGTACGGAGGTGCCGGGAGGCACGGTCTTCTCCCCGGCGGTTATCGTGCAGATGGCCTTGGCGGGGCGCTACGAGCTGCAGGAGACGGTGGCTGAGCCGCTGGCCCAGTTCCTCAACGACCGTTTTGGTCCCGCCCAGGCCGAGGGCGGATTCCCCTGGCAGGTAGGGCCGCACGAGACCGTTCCAGGGCCGGGACCGGTAGCTGGCTCTGAGGCCGGTGCCGGACAGGAGCCCCCGGAGCACCAGAGCGGCCTGGCGGCCCCGGAGGCCGTTCAGGAGGCTGCTGCCCCGGCGGCAGCGTCTCAGTCTGCTGCTGCGAGCCCGGAGCAGCCGGGAGACAGCCAGGAACCTGCCGAGAACTTCCTCTTTCCCGCTTACGACTACTCCCGGGAGGACCTCGACTCCGCTGAGCCGGACGGCCCCCACTGCCCGGTGGCGGTGGAGCGTTTTGAAGGGCGTCTGCGCTACACCTGGCCGGACACCGGTGCGGGTGAGGTCTACCGGGTGGTGGTGTCAGACCTGGAGGATCCCTACAGCCCTGATGACTTTGACGAGGTGGCGGTCACCCGTGAGCCCGTGGCCTGGGACTCGACCCCGATCACCACGGCGGTGCGCTTTGTGACCGTCTGGGCCTACGAGGAGTACGGCGGCGGCCTGGGTCAGTGCCGTCGGGTCGCCTCCAAGGTGGTGGTGCACGAGCTGCGCGACTGGGCTGTGGAGATGGAGCAGGACACCGGTGCCGTGGTGGGCAGCTGGACCCGCCCGGAGGCGCCCCCGGCCACCAGCGTCGTGATCCGTTCCGCCCGGCTCCCGCTGAACCAGTCCCCAGGACGTTTCATCAAGACGGCGGCCTGGCTGGGCTACGAGCTGGCCAACAACGGCTCCGGGTTCCGGGACGCTGAGGTGGTTGGCGGCAAGAAGTACAACTACGTCGCCGCCGTCGAGGTGACGGTCAACGGGCAGACGCACAGCTCCAAGCCGGCACTGCGCTCTATCGTGCCGGACGTGGCAGTGGAGCGGATCATGGACCTGGAGGCGGTGGAGGTTCCCGACCCGGACCGGCAGCGCCCCTCCACCCTGACAGTCACCTGGACCCAGGACCCGCACACCAAGGTGGTCCTGTACCGCACCCAGAAGCCGGTGTCTGAGGAGGCCCGCTCCCGGGACGCCTTCCCGCAGTCCCAGCTGGCTGAGGCGCACCTGCCTGAGGACGGCCAGATCAGCACCCGCCTGGTCCAGCTCACCGAGCTGCCCGACTCCAACAGGTGCGCCGCCACCCTGACCGAGGTCACCTGGCCTGAGGGGGAGAGCTGGGACGCCCTGTACCTGACGCCGGTCACGTTCCACTCGGAGGACCAGGCCACGATTGGCAAGCCGCTGCGGCTCAAGCGTGCCGGCGGGGTCCGCAACGCGACCCTGGTACGCCGCCTGACCTGGGACCTGGTGACCTTCACCTGGCCGGGTGAGGCCGCCTCTGTGGAGCTGCGGCGCACGCTGCCCGGTCAGCAGGTTGACCCCAACGCGCCCGCCGACGTCACGGTCTCTAAGGAGGAGTACCACGGCCAGGGAGGCCTGGTGCTGCCGGAGGCCCTTCCGCCTGAGGGCGGGGAGCTGCACCTGAACTCCTTGACCTACCTGGAAGGCAGGCAGATCCCCTCCCAGATCACCTCGATCGTGGTCCCGCCCCGCTGGGTGTACGAGTACCAGATAAAGTGGCCGGGAGAGATGCTCGGAAACAAGGGCATCCGGGTTCTGGCGATGCTCCGGCAGACCTTGGTGGAGGTGCATGTCTCAGCCCGGCAGGGCTTCACCGACCCAGCCAGCGCGGTCTGGGTGGTGCTGATCCACAACCCGTCGCGCCTGCCGCTCAGCCCGGATGACGGCACCCCGGTGCCCTTGTTCACGGAGCGCCCCACCAAGGAGGGCGGGCAGACCGCGACCCAGCTGGCGGCCCTGCCTGGCGGTACGGGGGAGATCAGCCTGTGGTTCGACCACGCCCAGCTCCCACCTGGCTACCTGCGGCTGATGGTCAACTCCTCAGCCGCCTCCCAGATCGCGCCGGAGTACCAGCACCTTGCCTTGGAGCACTACTGCCTGGTGGACCCCGATCTGCGCAGCCTGGTAAAGGACCGGTGACAGCATGACCGCTCAGGTAGGCTCCGGGCAGTCGGCTGCTGCCTTGTCCCAGGGCCTGGCGCAGCTGCTTTACTCCAACGTGGACCGGGTGGTGGACGGGCGCTCCACCTCAGGCTGGCAGACCATGGAGGCTTCCGCGAGCCTGGGGGAGGAGGCTCGCAAGCAGCTGCTGAGCCTGGTGGAGACGAACCTGAAGCCCGTGCGTGACCTGCCGGGTTTCCCCACCCCGGAGGAGGTGGCGACGGCGGAGCGTCGTCTGGTGCAGTCACCCGCCGACCTGGGCACGGTCCTGGTGCACACGGCTCCCGCCGGGGTGGACACTACCGGTCGGCCTAACACGGTCACGCACGTGCTGGTCCTGCCGCCGGAGGCTGAACCGGCTGTACCTACTGTCTCCTGGTGGCGTTCGGCCGGATGGGTGGTGCCTTTCGGTCCTGAGCAGGTCCGCCAGGCCTCGCTGCCGGAGGCGGCGGCGCTGCGTCCTGGGCAGGCGGTCACTGACGACTCTGTCGCGGCCTTTATCGCGGCAGAGCCGCGGGCCGCTGTCCTGTCGGCCTTGGCTGACGCCCTGGAGGAGCGGCTGCTCGCCCGCGTGAACGGGCAGGACTGGGACGGGCGGGCGAGCTCGGTGGTGGTGATGGGCTGCGACTCCACTGATGAGGCGGCCTTATGGGTGGCGGCCCTGCAGTGGACCTGCGCCCCGGCGACCACCAGGCTGCTGGGCTACTCCACCTTGGAGCGTGTTGCTGGCACTGGGGACCTGGACCGGGCGGCGACCAAGCGCCTGGACCTCGTATTCGCACCTCATGCGGATCTTGAGGCGGCTGCCCGGGCGGGTGCGTTGGTGATCGACCCGGCGGCACCGCCTACCACGCCTCCGAGGACGAACTGGGGAAGGCTGGTGTCGGTGGTGGCCCAGGACCTGGGCTCCTGGATGGCTGGCACGCAGGCTGTGCGGGAGATCTTGAGCCTGCTCAGGGACCACCGGAGGCTGAGTCCCGCTTGGCCGCTGGCGGTGGCAGAGTGCTGTAACCCGGGCCTGCTGGGGGACCTGGTGGGCAACGGGCTCAGCCAGGTCGTGGAACGGGCGCTGGTAGACTGCTACCCGCCGGAGCTGGCGGAACAGCCGTACCTGTCCCAGGTGATCTCCGACCGGGTGCTGGGCTCCTCCACACGGGAGCCGGCGGAATGGTGGTCCCGGCTGGAGGCGCTGCCGGTCTACTCGCAGGGGAACGCCGTCGTGGCCGGACTGGTGGAGAAGTACCTGGAGACGGCGGCGCGCAGCCGTGACTGGCTGCTGGATACGGGGCGGGAGGCGACGGCGGCCACCCGGCGGCTTCTCCGAGCCTGGAGCGCGGAGCCGACCCAGGCCGCGCGGCTCCGTGAGCTGCTCGGCACCATGCTGCGCACCGTAGAGGAGCAGGGGCCGGACCCTCTGGTACGGCTGCAGCTGGCTGACCGTCTCCTGCGGGACGGCCTGCACCTGCCAGCCGACTACGTGCCCGAGCTCTTCAACGGCTTGTGCACGATGCTGCTGAACCCCCAGGGGCGTGACCTGGAGCAGGTGCTGAGCCTGCCTCTCGGCTCTTCGACCCGCTGGCTGATTGCGCAGCGCGTGGAGGAGATGCTCCGGGAGGAGGCCCAGGGCCGCAGGCTGCTAGTGCTGCCAGGTCATGCTGGTGCCCCCCTGGCATGGGTGGCGCGGGGCCTGCCAGAGGTTGGTCCCTACCTGAGCATGGAGCTGTGCGCGGCGGTTCTGTGCGGGACGGTCGGCACCAAGGCCCTTCCAGCGGGGGTGAATCATGTTGACATGCTGGTTGGCCTGGTGGCCAGGTGCGGTCTGCAGGTGCGCTTCTCAGAGGAGCTGACGGCGGAGCTGGGCCAGGTGCTCACTCCGGAGCAGGTCAGGCGCCTGCCAGCCTCGGTTCCTAGCCGCGCTGAGCTGCTCGGGGCGGTGGTCCTGGCGCATCCGCAGGACCCGGTGTCTCTGGAGCTGGCACGCGCCTACCTGCAGGAGCAGAGGTTGAGTGAGCAGGTGCTGCTCTCCAGCGTCTTGCCGCGGGTGCCGGTTTCTACGGCCAGCTGTGTGGTGGCCTGGTTCTGTGCGGCACCGGTGCTGGCATATGCCCCGCAGCAGGTGCTGGCGGTGAGCCAGAACGCGCTGGTGGCGTTGTCCTACCTGCCTCAAGGACTAGGTGCGCCGCAACAGGCCGCTGTCAGCCGGGCGCAGGACAAGGCCCTGAGCGGTCTGCTGCTGTGCCTGTGGGCCGGGCTGCCTGTGCCGCAGGTGCCGCAGTGGGTCTCGGCAGATCTGGTCAGAGGGCTGCCGCAAAGGCTGGGTGCCCAGGAGGCGCTGCTGGTGCCGGTGGGCCCGGCCGCTGTGGACCGGGTGCTGACGCCGGTGGCCTTCCGTCTCTTCCTGGTCTCCCGCAGCGGCAGCAAGATGCCGGAAGACTGGCAGAACTGGGCCGACCAGTACCGGCGGCAGCTGGAAGCCAATGAGGCGGCGTCAGTGGTCGCGCTCAGGAGCCAGGATGAGGCGGCGATGGCGGTCTGCCGGGCCGGTGTGGCCATACTGCCTGCCCCGGAGCGGGACAGGTTCGTGACGGCTGCGGTGCGGGCGGTGAATGATCCTCCCGGCTTCAGCAAGTGGCTTAGCAAGAACATAGCTTCCTCAGCCGGGGGGCCTGCTGAAGGCTTGCGGCGGCTGTTTGGTGCGCACTAGCCTGCGTCGGAAAGGAATGTCATGCCTGAGATACTCAGCAGTGGTGAGTGGGAACGCCAGATCCTGCCTGACCTGGGCGCCTTTGAGCTCAATCTGGTGTCCCAGGGCACCCCCTCCAAGATAGAGGTGCTGGGTACCGCTACCAAGCCCAAGTACCTGGGTGCTGGGCGCCGTACGGTGGCTTTCCCGGCTAAGTCGGTTTCGGAGGTGCAGCCGGTCTCTGTGCGGGTGGTCGCTACCGGTGGTCAGCCTTTCGGGGTCGGTGAGACGGTTGACCTGGTGATCTCCGCCGCGGGCGGAGGGCAGTCCTGGATGCTGCGGGGGCTCGACGTCGCCGGCCAGCTGGACACGGTGCTGGTGCGCTTGGAGCGGGCGCCGCAGGGACTGCTGCTCACGCCTGGTGAGGGCGGGAACGCTACCTTGGGCCTGGGGGGCTGGTGCGTGCGTCGTCGGCAGGAGTCCGGGCTGCCTTTTGCCCCCACGGTGACGCAGATCGGGGTGGACACCTCGGTTTCCATGCGTCCCTTTAAGTCCAAGGTGGCGGCTTTAGAACGGTTCCTGGAGGAGATGGCGCAGACGGCGGAGGCCGTGGTGCCAGCGGTGCGCAGGCTGCGGGTGGGGGGAGCAGAGGCCAACGGCGTCGGCATGCTTGAGCAGCTGCCCGGTGGTGGAGACAGGCCGGTGCTACTTACTGACCTGCCTCCGGCCCCGGACCCGCAGGGGCCAGAGTGCCTGCTGCTGGGGCCGGCGGCGCTGACCCAGGCATTGCCTACGCCCGGGGCACTGGTCCTGAGTGACCCGGTCTGGGCGGAGCTGGAGCGGGAGGACCGGGCCTTCGGACCCGCCACCCTGGACGTGCTCACCCCTTTGCTTGACTGGCTCACCCGCCCCCTGTCCGAGAACGGAGTCTCCCGATGAAGTCCGCATGCCCGCACTGCTTTACGCGCCTTGGTGTCGATGAGGTCGTCTACCGCTGCACCTCTGACAGGTGCAGCCCTGAGCCGGACCCGGAGGCCAGCAGGCTGGCGGGCCACGAGGTGAAAATCACCCGGTACTACCGGTGGGTCGTCTCTGAGCAGATGCCCAGCCTGCCCACGATGATCCCCTGCCGGGCCTGTGACTCCGCGTGCACCCAGGAGATCTGCCCGATCTGCCACCGGGACCTGCCTCCGCGGTGGCGGGACCGTGAGGTGTTCACGATCGCGGTGACCGGGGCCCGCGGCGCAGGCAAGTCGGTATACATCGCGGTGGCGGTGGAGATGCTTATCCGCTACACGAAGACCCGGGGCTGGACCCTGGGGGCGGAGACCACCGGTACGCAGGAGGTCTACTCGGACAAGTACTACCGCCCGTTGTTCAAGGAGAACAAGGTCATGGACGGTACCCCACCGATCTCCGGTGGTGGGGCGTACCAGCAGGACCCGCTGATCTGGACGGTCTCTGGGCTTCCGGGCGGGTCGCTGGCGATCGTCATGCGGGACGTGGCGGGAGAGGACCTGGAGCGCGCGGCGGGTGCGCAAGCAAGCTTCTCCTTCTTTGACCAGGCGGACCTGTTGGTGTTCCTCTTTGACCCGTTGATGCTGGACACTGTGCGGCAGGTCCTGTCCGGAGTTATTCCTGATGTGGATGAGAACCGCTTGGGGGACAAGCCCGGTGAGGTGCTGCCTAAGGTTCTGGGACAGGCTGTTTCCGGCAGTACTAGCTTGGCACTGGTCATCTCCAAGTTTGACGCCATGCAGCAGCTGCCGCTGGCCAGCAACCCGTTGGCGGCGGTATTCGCCAACCCGGCGGCGCACTTCAACCAGGATGAGACTATGCGGCGCGCAAAGTTGCCGCCGAGCCAGGCGGCTGTGCTGCACGCGGAGGACTGTGTGTTCCTGGACGCGGAGGTGCGCTCCCTGTTTGAGCGGATCAATGAGAAGACCGTGACGGCTTTCGCTGACCAGGCGGTCCAGAGCGGGAAGATCAGGCAGGTACAGCACTTTGTCGCCTCGGCGGTGGGGGAGAGCCCGCAGCACAAGGAGCTGCTGGCGGCGCGAGGGATCTCGCCTTTCCGGGTGCTTGACCCGATCCTGTGGGGCTTGGCCACCAAGGGTATCGAGATCTGACCTGAGGCTCCTGCGCCCCACTTACGCCCTCCCCTTGGGCCCCCACCTGCGCCCTCCCCTTGTCTCCACTTGTGCATTTTGGCGCGAGCTGTGCGGTATTCCCGCACAGCTCGCGCCAAAATGCACAAGTCGGTGGGTGCGCGGGGTGGGGGAGTGGGGTGTGGGGCTGCAGGGTGGGGGCTTGCGGGCGCGGGGATGGGCGAGCGGTAGGGCCAGGGGGCCGTGGCGGAGCCCACGTGCCTCCCGGCCTCGGCGGCCTGGCGGGGCGGGGGCCGGGCCGTGTAGCCTCTGCTGCGGTGCCCGCAACCGGGTGCCGTTCTCCATTCCGTTCCCAGCGGCTGGCCGCGCCCCGCGCAGCCAGGTCGTGACACGGGTCTGCCGTGGCGGGAACCGACGGGTCTCCGTAGCCGGAGGCTCCGGGCGTGGAACTGCTCAGGCGCTCAGCCTGGTGGTCCTGCGGGCCGGCCGACCCTTAGGGGCACGCGCGTCACGGTGCAGGGGGCGGCCCAGGCGGCAGGCAGCAGTTCTGTCCGATGCACTGAAGATGGAGAATCAGTAGTGCCCACGATTCAGCAGCTGGTCCGCAAGGGCCGCTCGACGAAGCGCTCGACGTCCAAGACGCCCGCGCTGAAGGCCAGCCCGCAGCGTCGCGGCGTGTGCACCCGCGTGTACACCACGACGCCGAAGAAGCCTAACTCCGCTCTGCGTAAGGTCGCCCGTGTCCGCCTGTCGACGGGCATCGAGGTGACCGCCTACATCCCCGGCGAGGGCCACAACCTCCAGGAGCACTCGATCGTGCTCGTCCGTGGTGGTCGTGTGAAGGACCTTCCCGGTGTCCGTTACCACATCGTGCGTGGCTCCCTCGACACCCAGGGTGTCAAGGGCCGCCAGCAGGCACGCTCCAAGTACGGCGCCAAGAAGGAGAAGAAGTAATGCCTCGTAAGGGTCCCGCACCCAAGCGGCCGCTCGTCGTCGACCCGGTCTACGGCTCTCCGGTCGTCACCCAGCTCGTCAACCGCGTCCTGCTGGACGGCAAGAAGTCCACCGCCGAGCGCATCGTCTACGGCGCCCTGGAGGGTGTCCGCTCCAAGACGGACCAGGACCCGGTCTCCGTGCTCAAGCGCGCCCTGGACAACATCCGCCCCGCCCTGGAGGTCCGCTCCCGCCGCGTCGGCGGTGCCACCTACCAGGTCCCCGTGGAGGTCCGCCCGGGCCGCGCCACCACCCTGGCGCTGCGCTGGCTGGTGGACTACTCCCGGCAGCGCCGCGAGAACACCATGACCGAGCGTCTCATGAACGAGATCCTGGACGCCTCCAACGGTCTGGGCGCCGCGGTCAAGCGCCGCGAGGACATGCACCGTATGGCTGAGTCCAACAAGGCCTTCGCCCACTACCGCTGGTAATTCCAGCCGCACGCTGGCCGGGGCTCGCCCTCGGCGGGACCCGGCCAGCGTCGTCAAGACCCACCTCACGAACGAAGGACACCACCAGTGGCACTTGACGTGCTGACAGACCTCACCAAGGTCCGCAACATCGGCATCATGGCCCACATTGACGCCGGTAAGACCACCGTGACCGAGCGCATCCTGTTCTACACGGGCATCAACTACAAGCTGGGCGAGACCCACGACGGTGCCTCCACCATGGACTGGATGGAGCAGGAGCAGGAGCGCGGTATCACCATTACCTCCGCGGCCACCACCTGCTTCTGGAAGAAGAACCAGATCAACATCATTGACACCCCCGGCCACGTGGACTTCACGGTCGAGGTCGAGCGCTCCCTGCGGGTGCTCGACGGCGCCGTCGCGGTCTTCGACGGCAAGGAGGGCGTGGAGCCGCAGTCGGAGACGGTGTGGCGCCAGGCGGACAAGTACAACGTGCCGCGCGTGTGCTACATCAACAAGATGGACAAGCTGGGCGCGAACTTCGACTTCTCCGTCCAGACCATCCGGGACCGTCTCCATGCCACCCCGATCGTCATCAACTTCCCCATCGGTGCGGAGAACGAGTTCTCCGGCCTGGTTGACGTGCTGGAGATGCGCGCCATCCGCTTCCCGGAGAAGGACGCTGACGGCCAGGACACTCGCGGCTCCGTCGTCGAGTACGAGGAGATCCCCGCTGAGCTGCAGGCCCGCGCCGAGGAGCTGCGCGCCGAGCTGGTCGAGACGGTCGCCGAGGCCGACGACGACCTGATGGAGAAGTACCTGGAGGGTGAGGAGCTCAGCGTCGCCGAGCTCAAGGCCGGTATCCGCAAGCTGACCATCGCGGGCAAGGCCTTCCCGGTGCTGGCGGGCTCCGCCTTCAAGAACAAGGGCATCCAGCCGGTGCTGGACGCCGTGCTCGACTTCCTGCCCTCCCCGCTGGACGTGCCGGACGTCGAGGGCACCCTGCCCAACGACGAGGAGAAGACCGTCACCCGCAAGGCTGACGAGAACGAGCCCTTCTCCGCCCTGGCCTTCAAGGTGGCCACGCACCCGTTCTACGGCAAGCTCGTGTACGTGCGCGTGTACTCCGGCAAGGTCTCCCAGGGCGAGCAGGTCCTCAACGCCACCAAGGGCAAGAAGGAGCGCATCGGCAAGCTCTTCCAGATGCACTCCAACAAGGAGAACCCGGTGGAGGAGGCCCACGCCGGCCACATCTACGCCTTCATCGGCCTGAAGGACGTGACCACCGGTGACACCCTGTGCGCCCAGAGCGCCCCGGTGATCCTGGAGTCCATGACCTTCCCGGACCCGGTTATCCACGTGGCCATCGAGCCCAAGACCAAGGGTGACCAGGAGAAGCTGGGCGTGGCCATCCAGAAGCTCTCTGAGGAGGACCCGACCTTCACGGTCGAGCTGGACGAGGAGACCGGCCAGACCGTCATCGGCGGTATGGGCGAGCTGCACCTGGACGTGTTCGTGGACCGTATGCGCCGCGAGTTCAAGGTGGAGGCCAACGTGGGTAACCCGATGGTCGCCTACCGCGAGACCATCCGCAAGAAGGTGGACAAGGTCGAGTACACGCACAAGAAGCAGACTGGTGGCTCCGGCCAGTTCGCCAAGGTGCTCATGTCCTTCGAGCCGCTGGAGGTCGTGGAGGCCGAGGAGGGCGAGGAGAAGTCGCACTACGAGTTCGTCAACGCCGTCACCGGTGGCCGCGTGCCGCGCGAGTACATCCCCAGTGTCGACGCCGGCGTCAAGGACGCCATGCTCACCGGTGTGCTGGCGGGCTACCCGATGGTGGACGTCAAGGCCACCCTGATCGACGGCGGCTACCACGAGGTCGACTCCTCTGAGATGGCCTTCAAGATCGCGGGCTCCATGGCGTTCAAGGAGGGTGCCAAGAAGGCCTCCCCGGTCCTGCTGGAGCCGGTTATGGCCGTCGAGGTGCGTACCCCTGAGGAGTACATGGGTGACGTGATCGGTGACCTGAACTCTCGCCGCGGCATGATCCAGTCCATGGAGGACGCCGTGGGTGTGAAGGTCGTGCGGGCCGCGGTGCCGCTGTCGGAGATGTTCGGCTACGTCGGTGACCTGCGTTCCAAGACCCAGGGCCGCGCGGTCTACTCGATGACCTTCGACTCCTACGCGGAGGTCCCGAAGAACGTCGCGGACGAGATCATCGCCAAGGCCAAGGGCGCCTGAGCCCAGCCGTGGTGGGGGAGGGGCCGGTGTGCCCGACCCCTCCCCGCCCTGGCGGTCCCGGCACTACGCCTGAGGCCGCTGTTCCAGTAAGATTCCCAACAAACCACCGTAGACACGCTTTGCGTCGGACTCGCTAGTATGGGCGGGTCAGTCCACGACGAAGAGCACTACCCGAGTCCCAGGAGGACACAAGTGGCCAAGGCCAAGTTCGAGCGGACCAAGCCGCACGTCAACATCGGAACGATCGGTCACGTCGACCACGGCAAGACGACGCTGACCGCCGCGATCTCCAAGGTCCTGCACGACGAGTACCCGGACCTCAACCCCTTCACCCCCTTCGACGAGATCGACAAGGCTCCTGAGGAGCGTCAGCGCGGTATCACGATCAACATCGCGCACGTCGAGTACCAGACGGACAAGCGTCACTACGCCCACGTTGACGCCCCCGGTCACGCTGACTACATCAAGAACATGATCACCGGTGCGGCCCAGATGGATGGCGCCATCCTGGTGGTCGCCGCCACCGACGGCCCCATGGCCCAGACCCGTGAGCACGTCCTGCTCGCCCGCCAGGTGGGCGTGCCGGTCCTGCTGGTCGCCCTGAACAAGAGCGACATGGTTGAGGACGAGGAGCTCCTGGAGCTCGTCGAGATGGAGGTCCGCGAGCTGCTGTCCTCCCAGGACTACGACGGCGACAACGCCCCTGTGGTGCGTGTCTCCGCTCTCAAGGCCCTGGAGGGCGACGCCGAGTGGGCCGGCAAGATCAAGGAGCTCATGGACGCGGTCGACGAGTACATCCCGACCCCCGAGCGTGACATGGACAAGCCCTTCCTCATGCCGATCGAGGACGTCTTCACGATCACCGGTCGTGGCACCGTCGTCACCGGCCGTGTGGAGCGTGGCAAGCTGCCGATCAACTCTGAGGTCGAGATCCTGGGTATCCGCGAGGCCCAGAAGACCACCGTCACCGGTATCGAGATGTTCCACAAGCAGATGGACGAGGCCTGGGCCGGTGAGAACTGTGGTCTGCTGCTGCGCGGCACCAAGCGTGAGGACGTCGAGCGTGGCCAGGTCGTGGTCAAGCCCGGCTCCATCACCCCGCACACCGAGTTCGAGGGCCACGTCTACATCCTGACCAAGGACGAGGGCGGCCGCCACAACCCCTTCTACTCGAACTACCGTCCGCAGTTCTACTTCCGGACCACCGACGTGACCGGTGTCATCACCCTCCCCGAGGGCACCGACATGGTCATGCCTGGCGACACCACTGAGATGACCGTTGAGCTCATCCAGCCTATCGCCATGGAGGAGGGCCTCGGTTTCGCCATCCGTGAGGGTGGCCGCACCGTCGGCTCCGGCCGTGTCACCAAGATCATCAAGTGATGACCTGATTCCTTGGGGTGCCTGAAAGGCGCTCCGCCTGGCGCCCCCGCCTGCGTTGTGCAGGCGGGGGCGTTTTCTTGTGCTCGCGGGAGCTTTTGCGGTGCGGCTTCGGGCAGTCAACCGATGCGAACCGGATACCAGTAGTTTAGTTAATCGTTAGTTCGGGACCTTAGGCTTGTTCACGTGCCCAGGTAGTGGGTGCCGCCAATGGGTGTGGACCTACTGACGGAGCATTTGCTATGTATTCTCTTAAGGGTGGGCCTGTAGGTGCCTTAAGCCGTGCAGTGCTTACTTGCGGTGGCGTTCTGATGGCTTGTACGGCTCTGCTGCTGAGCGGGGTGGGGACCGTGGGTCCGGTGGCCCGGGCGGTGACGGCTGAACCGGTGGGTGGCTCGGGCAGGTTCGAGCCCGTTATCGACTGGATCGACTGGAGCGGTGCGACCAATACCGTCAGCAAGTACGGCAAGAACGTCGTCAATGACGGAGTGACGTCCCAGGTGTGGTCCACTCCTGCTAGGGTTGCAGCGGGTTACTGGCGCGCGGCCAAGTGTTCCCTTTACGTGGCAGACACCCATTTTGAGCGGGTGGAGAATGGTCTCGTAGTAAAGTCTAATGACGAGGGGCTGCACGTAGGCTATGACCCTGGCTCCTGGCAGGGTGACGGATTCGCCCACCTTTACAACAACGGTTCCCTGTACACGAACGGGGTGCATAAGGGGGGCGGAGACTTCCGGTCGGGGCTGGATGTAGGTCTGGCCCACGTGCAGGGGGGTGAGCACACGACCTCGGCTGACGCCTACTTCCAGGTGGAGTGCCGGGTCTACCTGCTGCGGTCCGCCACCAGGCCCGTGAAGGCTGCTCTGGAATCCCTGCCAAGGCAGGAGATCCCTGTGGAGGGCTTTGTGTACGCGGACGCTGAGTCCTCCAACTGGATCCACGGTAACTATGAGGCGGTCACGATAGACCCGATCCCGGTGGACGGAAGACGTCGTAGTGATGTCACCTACCGGCTGCTGGAGTCCGTGCGCTCGCCCGGGTGCCCGACGACATCCTGGGGTGGGGAGGCTACCTTCCCCTATCCCGGTGGGGAGCGTTCCGGTTTCCGGATGCGCTCAGACGGCCGGGAGTGTGCAGGCCTGCGGTCCGGGGGCTACGGGGCGGCGTCTGCGGTGCTGATGCCGAATGCGCGGGGCGGCTACGTGGAGCTGAAGGGCGGTGGCGTCAGCGCCGTAGCCTTCGGGGTGGCGACCTTTATTGACACCGGTGACGCGCCTGAGTCCTATGGTGAGGCTGTCTCCGTGTTCCAGCCGGTCTGGCGTGGCGGTCTGATCGGTGGTAGCGGTAGCGGCGACGTACCGCGTTCGGGTAATCCTGCGGGGACCCAGGGGGACTGGTACAACCTGACTTCCGCCCAGGAGTCCGGTCGGCTCGCATCGGTGCAACGTGGCGTCGTCGGACTCGGCAGCCGCATCGACGCTGATATACGGGCCGTGTACTCACCCGGAGCTGATGGGGACGACCGGACCAACTCAGTAGGCCAGCCACGTTCGGGCGGTGATCCTAATGACGAGGACGGCCTGCTGGGGCCCAAGGGGGAGGTCTGGGACAAGAAGGTTCCGGTCGCCCCGGGGATAGTCTGGGCCCCGCAGGTGGTGTGCACCGGGGAGGGGAAGATAGCTGGCTGGCTGGACTGGGACATGAGCGGCACCTTTGAGGAGGGCGAGCGCTCAGAGGTGATCCAGTGCCCTGCCTCGGGAAGGGCGTCCCTGAGGTTCAGGGTGCCCGACAGCGTGAGCCGGGACGCGCTCAACGGCCAGCGGGCCTACCTCCGGCTGCGGATCACCGGCGACCGGGGTCGGGACGGTGCTGTGGAGGAGCCGCAGCCCTCTGGGGTGTCGCTGACCGGTGAGGTGGAGGACTACCTAGGGACCTTCAAGGTTGTGCCGATGCTGTCGCTGGTGAAGGCGGTTGAGGATCCTGACGGCGTGGCGGAGTCTCCTCTGGAGCCGCGCGACTGGGAGCTGTCTGCCACCGTGGTGAGCAACGGGAAGGTGCTGGCTTCCGGTGACGGTGGTTTCAAGCCGGTGGAGGTTCCTACGGGGGCCATCAGGCTTACTGAGTCCTCTGCGCGCCCTGAGGCGGCGGGCTACCAGCTGGAGCGGGTGGCCTGCGTGAACATGCCGGGAACGACTGGGCGTATCACCTCCACCTACAACGCCGCCTCCCAGACCTTGACGGTCAGGGGTGCGGACTGGATCCAGTGCACGCTCACCAACCGGCCGGTCCCGGGGTCTGTGAGCTGGCGTAAGACTGGCCCTGACGGGGCGGTTGTCCGGGTGGCGCAGCAGCCGGGAACGGGGCTTCACGGGGCCAGGTGGCGGCTGACCGGGCCGAGCCACCGCCAGGGGGTGGAGGTGGATGACTGTGTGGCCACGAACGCGCTGGCCTGTACCGGTCTGGACAAGGACCCGGCGGCGGGGGAGCTTGAGGTCACTGGCTTGAAGTGGGGTGACTACAGCCTGGCTGAGACCCAGGCGCCCACCGGCTACGTGGCGGCTGGTGAAGAGATGGCTTTCTCCCCGGTCGGTGGGGCCTCTCTTGCGGGCACCCTGGTGCCTGGTGGGGCGGTCAGTGACGGCGGCGTCATGAACGCCTTGGAGACGGGGTCGGTTTCCTGGCGCAAGGTGGATGGGCACAGCCGCGAGCCTTTAGGGGGCACCTCCTGGACGTTGACCGGGCCGGGGCTGCCTCCGGGCACGGTGGTGCAGGACTGTGAGGCGGAGCCGTGCGGTCCGGGGGCGTACCGGGACGAGGACCCTTTGCCGGGCGCCTTCCGGGTGGGGGGATTGGCCTGGTCGTCGGAGCGGTACAGCCTGGTTGAGCAGGCTGCTCCCGCCGGGTACGCCTTGGATCGTAAGACCGTCCATGACTTCATGATCACCAGCGAAGCCTTGCACTACCAGTTCAGTGACCCGTTCGAGAACCGCAAGGTGGTGGTCCCGGCCTTGCCGCTGACCGGCGGTATGGGGGCGGACTCCTTCTGGCTGGCGGGTTCGGCCGTGGCGGCTTTGGCCCTGGTGGCTGGGTGGCTTAGGCGACGGTTGGCCTGATCCGCTGGTGGTTCCTGCTGCCTGGGTCAGAGTGGGAGCTGCGGCCTCGTGCTGGTGGAGCGGCCATCAAGGTCGTTGACGGCGGGGCGCGGGATACTGACTCACGGTCGGGTGCGTTGAGGGTAGACGACCTGCCTCTGGGGGCCTACTCCTTGGTGTAGGTGAAGGCGCCGGAGGGCTATGTGGCTGAGGGGACGCAGGAGCTGGAGCTGGTAGAGGGCCATGCCCGGCAGCCCTTGGACCTGGGGGCGGTGGTCAATCAGAGCCTGCCGCAGGTGTCCTGGTCCAAGGTCTCTCCCGGTGGCGGGCCGCTGGGGGGGGCTCCGCCTGGACCTTGACAGGGCCTGGTGGCAAGGCGCAGGTGGTTGAGGACTGTGTGGCGCAGGAGGCTGTGGCGTGCCGGGGCGCGGAGCAGGACCCGGCAGCCGGAGGGTTCAGGGTGAGTGGCCTGGCGCTGGGGCAGTACTCCCTGGCTGAGAAGACGGCCCCGGTCGGCTACCGGCTCGACAGCGAGGTGCACTCCTTCAGCTTGGATGCAGCGCGCCGGGAGCACTCTTTTGACCGGCCTTTCGTGAACCACAAGGTGGTGGTCCCGGCGTTGCCGCTGACCGGCGGTATGGGGGCGGACTCCTTCTGGCTGGCGGGTATGGCTGCGGGGCTGCTGGCGGCGCTTCTGGGGGTGGCCAGGAGGAACCAGGCACTGAGGCTGTATCGAAACACCGTGTTGTGAGAAACGTTAGCAAGCACAAATAGAGTGGAGTTATCCGCAGGGAAGCAAACGCTTCCTGAACCTGCTTCCCCATCCCAATCGTCTGCACCGTGGAGGTCCTGATGCTGGCCGTCTCAGACTGCGCACGCAGCTGGAAGGTGCTTGGTGGTCAGGGTGGCACGAGCCAGGACGCCTGGGCAGGAGGCTGGGAACGGGTGACAGTGGATGTAGTTGCCAGAGCGAACAGGAGGTTGGGCTCGCAGATCCATCAGTAAGCACAGTCTCGCTGACGGGGCCCTGGTTGCACCTGAGACCGGGGGAGGGCGCTAATCCAGCCAGCTGGATAAAGCAGTCCGCAGTGAGCAGACCCTGACCAAGTCAACATCTTTTCCGCATCACAGGGGCACGGTGGGAGCCGTGCATGATGAAAGGATTGAGTACCACATGCGTACTACAACTCGTCTCGCCGCAGTGCGGGCGGCTGCTGCAGCTGGCGCACTCGCCGTGGGCCTGGCCGGTCTGGGGGCTACCGCGTCTGCGGTTGACACGCTGGCCAATATTGACGACGCAAAGGCTGCCCAGGCTACCCTGACCATTCACAAGCACGTTAAGCCGGCTCCGGGTACCACTCCGGGGCACCCGACAGGTGACAAGCCGCAGACTGCTTCTGATCCGGTTGAGGGTGTGGTATTTACCGCTTACAAGATCAACAACCTCGACCTCAGTAATCAGGATAACTGGGAAAATCTGGCCAAGCATGCCTCGACTCCCCTGAACTCCTCCGTCTGTGATGGGACTGTGGTTGGCGCTGGTCTTCCGGGGGGTCTGACGGTTGACACTGCCAAGCCGATCGTATTTGACAAGACATCTACGGCAGGCGAAGCAACGAAGCAGTTAGGGCTGGGGGCTTTTCTTATCTGTGAGACCGACACCTCTGGTGCCAAGGTCAAGAACGCAGACGTGCGTGTGATCGATAAGGCGCTGCCTTTCATCGTCGCTCTACCGTACCCAAATAGTAAGGCGGCTCAGGGAACTGCCAGCGACTGGATCTACGACGTCCACTCCTTCCCCAAGAACACCGTGGTCAACAAGCCGAGCAAGAACGTGAAGGTTACCGAAGCCTCGCACGGTCTGGGCACGGCTGACCAGGTCACTTACACCATTGACGCGGTTGTCCCGGATGTGGATGACGCCTCCGAGAACTTCAAGTACTTCACCATCTATGACCAGCTGCCCAAGGGGGCGAGCCACGTCAAGATCTCTAGCGTGCAGATCGGCACCGGTGTGGGTGGTGATGGTACGCTCACCGCTGCCCAGGACGTGCCCGCGGACAAGTATGTCAAGACCGTTGATGAGGATACCCGGTTCGCCCGCGTGGACTTCAACCAGGCTACGCAGTTGACCTACCTGGAGTCTGTTCCCGGGCAGACCATCCGGGTGACCATCACCGCTCAGCAGGACAACCTGTCTGAGGCTGGAACGGCGGAGAACACCGGTTACCTGCTGGTGGACACCGAGACCAAGCCTTACGACCCGGGCAACCCGCCCACGGTTGACGAGCCGCCGACGGGTGACGGTGTGCCGCCGCTGACTCCCCCCCAGGGAGACACACCACCTAAGACCACTGGTGACGTGCCGCCGCTGCCCACCAACAAGGTGGTCACCACCTGGGGTGAGGTTAAGGTCACCAAGAAGGACAAGGCCAGCGAGAACCTGCTTAAGGGTGCCACCTTCCAGGTATTCAACGCCGTTGAGCCCTACGCCCAGGACTGCTCCAATGCGGTTAAGTCTGGTGACGCGATCTCCGTTCTTACCAAGGACAGCTTCACTTCTGATGAGCACGGCGTAGTAACTATTCCCGGCCTGTTCGTGGACGAGGAGAAAGGTACGGGTGACGACGCTCCTACGCCGGACCACAATCAGCGCTGCTACGTGCTGGTGGAGACGGCTGCCCCAGCCGGTTACGTTCTGCCCGATGACACTGCAGCCCACACGCCTATCACTGTTGTGGCTGGTGCGGCCGGTGATGCGGGTGGCAACAACCACATTGTCATCACCAACACCAAGACCGCTGTACCGGCGCTGCCTCTGACCGGTGCGTCCGGCCAGGTGCTGATGATGGCTGGTGGTGCTGCGCTGGTGCTGCTGTCCGCTGGCACCGTGCTGGTGGCTCGCCGTCGCGAGGCTCAGGACTGAGAGCGAATGCTCTAGGTGGTGCTGATAGCCTGCCTAGACACCGCGCATAGACAATGCGCAAGAGCCCGGTGCGGGTCGGCCTTCAGGGGTCGGCCCGCACCGGGCCTGCTTCTTTGCGGGGGTGGAGGGAGGGGGGTGAGGTGGTCCCGCTCCTGCGGCGGCAACGGGCAGAGGGAAACCGTGACCGCAATGGCAGGGCGGCGAGACTGCGCTGTGACATGTGGCAAGTAAAGTCATTTCTGGTATCCCGCATATCAGGGAACGGATCTGCGGAAACTTCAGATGCCGACGTCACGATCTACGTGCACAGGGTCCAGCCAGCCAGTACAAGACCGGTGCGGCCCTTAGGGGTACGAGTCGTCAGCTAACCACCAAACTGAGAGATGGAGAGACCATGAGCTCAATCAGGATCCGTCGGGGCATCGGCCTGGCCGTGTCTGCGACGTTGGCGGCGGCAGCCCTCGCCGCTCCGGCGGGTGCGGCCGCCCCCACAACCTTCAACGTGGACCCGAGCGCCCCCACGACACTGACCGTGCACAAGTGCGAGCAGACTGACGATAACGGGAACAAGCCTGGCACCGGTAATCAGGATGACAGTGTCAACTGCACTCCGGTGAACGACGTCGAGTTCACTATTACCGAGCTTGATTACGACCTCACCACCCAGAAGGGTTGGGTTGATCTGGCGGCAGCAAATGGTGACGTCAATAAAGCTGTGACTCAGGATATTGACGGAGATTCTGATCACAAGCAGGGGGCTCCAGTTAAGAAAGTAACTGCTGGTGGCGGTCTTGCGGTCTTTAGTGACGCAGAGACCAGTGCCGGAAGGGCCTACCTAGTTTCGGAGACCAAGACCCCGGCGGGGGTTATTCCGGCGGCGGACTTCATTGTGACTCTGCCTATGACCAATCCGGCTGATACCTCCAAGTGGAACTATGATGTCCACGTCTATCCCAAGAATATCCTCAATGGTATTGATAAGACTGTTAAGGATTCTGAGGCGGCGTCCGGCTCTGGTAACGCCCTGACCTACACCATCACCACCTCTATCCCCAAGGTGGGCACTGAGGGCATCAAGAAGTACCAGATCATTGACGCCCTGGATGGTCGCGTGCAGACCGGCTTGGATGCGCAGCAGTTGAACCCGCGCGTGGAGATCTTGGGGCTGGCTCCCGGTTTGCCGGCCTTGGATAAAGGTGATTACGACATCGTTGTTCGTGCCAGCAAGCGTGCGCCTGCTGATACGCGCAATTACTTGACGGTAGACTTTAAGCCCAGTGGACTAAAGAAGCTGGCCGATGCGCGGAGTGCGGGAACTAATGACACTAAGGTGCAGTTGCTCCTGACCGCTACCTTTGCTCCAGGAACTAATCTGGACGGTGGTATCACCAACCAGGCTTCACTGGTTCCCAACGACTCACCTAACTACACCTGGGACAAGGACAACCCGGACCCTGGTCCGGACCCCAGTAAGCCAAATCTTCCTGGCACCTCCTCTGAGACAGTTGTTAGTAAGTATGGCGATCTTGAGATAACCAAGACTGGGACGGACAAGTCTCCCGATGGGACAAAGTACAACGGGGCTGAGTTCCAGGTCTATGAGTGCAGTGTTCCTCTGGATGATGCTGCTTTGGCGGAAGCAAACATTGCTGCTAAGAATGGCAGTGTTCCCGTTCTTTTGAAGGACGTGAATCCTGTTCTCAAGAGGGATCCTCTGGCTGTGGATGGTCAGACTGTATTTGTGACCGGTCAGGCTACTAACATTCAGAAGGCTAAGCGTGAAGCTCCTGTTGACGGCAAGCTGGTGATCGGCTCCCTGCGTGCCAATGACTGGGAGAACGGTGCGGCCAAGGAGCTTAACAAGGACAACTGGTACTGCCTGGTGGAGACCAAGGCCCCTGCAGGCTACTCCCTGGCTCCGGACCCGATTCCGTTCCGTGTGTTGGCATCTGACACCACGGACACCAGCACTGACACGCAGGTCACCGTGGTGGACGTGCCCGCCAACGCCGGGCTGCACCTGCCGCTGACCGGCGCCAGTGGCGTGGTCTTCCTGACCACCCTGGGCGGTCTGCTGGTCCTCGGTGGTGGCGGCGTGGCGCTGTACAACCACCGTCGCCGCACCCGGGACTGAGCCTGGCGCAGGCCAGCCACCACGGTGGCTGAGGCCCGGCTGAACGTGGGGGAGGTGGGTTTCGCCCACCTCCCCCACAACGCCAGGCCCCCGGGAGCTCCGGGGCGCTAGACCTCGGTACTCCCCAACCTTCTCCAACAGCCGCAGTACACGGAGCCGTGATGCAAGAAGCCGCCTCAGAACCCGTACCCCAGACATCTCCCAGGGCGTCCAGGATCGCCCGGGTGCTCCTGCCCCGCTGGCTGCGGGTAAGCGCCCCGCTGGTGCTGGTGCTGCTGGGGGTGGCCGTGCTGCTCTACCCGGTGCTGGCCACCCAGCACAACAACGCCGACCAGCAGCGGCTGGCCAGCATGTACACGGCCCGCATGGAGGCTGTAGGACCCGACCTGCTAGGGCAGGAGATCACCTCCGCCGAGGAGTACAACACCAACCTGGAGTCCTCACCGATCCTGGACCCCTGGTTGGAGTCCCAGCGCCCCGACACCCCCCGCTACCAGGACTACCTGCGTGAGCTGGACGTGGACGAGGTCATGGGGCGGGTCACCATCCCCTCCATCCACGTGGACCTGCCGATCTACCACGGCACCCAGCCCAGCACCCTGAACAAGGGTATCGGCCACCTGTTCGGCACCTCCCTGCCTGTGGGAGGCGCCTCCACCCACTCAGTCATCACCGGGCACACCGGCCTGGGCACCGCCACCATGTTCGACAACCTGGTGGACCTCTCCAAGGATGACGTGTTCTACGTGTCCGTGGCCGGGCGCACGCTGCGCTACCAGGTGGTGGACATCCAGGTGGTCCTGCCCACCGAGACCCAGTCCCTGGAGGAGGCCCCTGGGCGCGACCTGGTCACCCTCATCACCTGCACCCCGTACGGCGTCAACAGCCACCGCCTGCTGGTCACCGGCGAGCGTGTGCCCGCTGACCCCGTCGAGGCCGCCGCTGACGCCGCCCGCGCCCTGCCCGCCCCCATGCAGACCTGGCAGGTGGCGATCATCTGGGTGGTGGTCGCGGTCCTGAGCGTGGTCGCCCTGGTGCTGCTGGCCACCTTGCGAGCCGCCCTGCTGCGGCGTCGTCGGCTCACGGACGGCCCCGGCCCTGACGACCAGGGTGGCGGTGGCGACGGCGGCCTGGACCCCAGCCCCGCCGACCCCAGCGCACCCCTGCAAGGTGGTCGGCTGCCGCAGCCGCCTGTGCCGGAACGTAGCGACCTGTCAGGGAGCAGCCTCCCCGCCGTCAAACCAGACGTTGCAGACCTCGCGGAGCACGAGCGTCTGCCGATGCCGGTGTGAGGTGCCAAGCCGCTAGCTCCGGCCTTCGTCAGCTGCCCCAAGGAACCAGGAGAAGTACATGCCCGCACAAGGAAGGCCCAGCCTGCGCAGGAACCTGTGCCTCATCATGCTGGGATGCGCCTTGGCCGTTAGCTCCCTGCTGGGGCAAGGGCTGACAGCCCCGGCAGCCCAGGCGGCCCCTACCGAGCTGCCCGCAGTATTTGCCACAGGTGGGGTCGGTCAGTACAAGGACGTCATCCAGTGGCTCCAGTGGGGTGACTACGAGACCCAGTTCAAAGGCAATGACCGCCCGGACGTGCCCGTGCTGGACCGTGGACAGACCCGCACCTTCCGCAACGTGCGTGCGTTGGGACCCGGGCAGAGCCTGCACACGGTGTGCACCCTGAGCAACCTCAAGCACCTGGGGCACGGCAGCAAGCGGGACGACGGCTCCCCCCTGACCAGCGCCCAGGCATACGGGCCCCTAGTGGCCACGATCCCGGGTACCTGGGCCGGAGACGTGCTGGACAACCTGTACAACGTGGGCGGTCCCTCCGAGCCCAGGCCTAAGCCCTGGCACGTGAAGCGCAACGGCCAGGTGGTGGAGGACTGGAACGCCCCGACACCTCGGTACCCGATCGACTACGTGAACAAGAACCAGATGGTGATCGGCCTGGCCAACGGCTACGCCTACAACGGAGGCAACGCCAAGAACAGCAGCGAGATCTGGGGCAGCCCCGGAACGGACCGGGCACCAACTGGCTATAACTCCCGGCTGAGTTTTGACTACTCCTGCACGGCTGAGCTGGAGACCCCCAGCGGCAGCGTCCCGGTACCCGTGAACGGCCTGGTCTTTGCTGACGCCGAAGCCTCCTCCAAGCGCTCAGGCACCAGAGGCAGTGACGGCAAGCTCCGTGACGAGTGGGCTGACGAGTGGGTACAGGCCTCCACCAGCCAGCGGGTCACCTGGCGCGTGCTGGAGCGGGGGCGCTCCTCCAACTGCACCACGGCTGATGGCAGCCGGGTCACCACCAACGCCGAGCTCAGCGAGCGAGGTCGCACCCTGCGGCTGATGCCCAGCAGCAGCGAGTGCGTCTACCAGAACGGTGGCTCCTACTCCAACCCCAACGGCATTGGTGGACCCGCTGCGGTGATGCTCATGGAAGGGGCTACCTCAGCCACCGTGACCATTCAGGGTGCAGGCTACTCCGCGGTCGCTCTGGGGCTGGTCCTGTCAGCTGACTTCGGTGACGCCCCGCAGAGCTACGGCACCGCCTCCTCCCTGTTCCAGCCTAAGTGGCAGGAAGGGGAGGTGAACCGCACGCGCGACGCCTTCATTGGGAGCCGGGCGATTCTGCGTGCCGACCCCTCCACCCCCCGCCTGGGGCAGGAGGTGGACGCAGAGCACCACCAGGTCTTCTCCGCCGGGGCCGACGCCGACGACGAGGCGTCAGACCGTCAGTCCGTGGACGACGAGGACGGCCTCACCAGTGCCGCCGACCTGCGCCTGGTGGTGGCCCCCGGGGCACAGATCAGCAGGCAGGTCTCCTGCGGCGGTGACGGCAAGGTCCTGGGCTGGGTGGACTGGAACCACAACGGCACCTTTGACGACGCCGAGAAGTCTGACGTCCGTTCCTGCCGCGGCGGTCAGGCCACCATCACCTGGACCGTGCCCGCGGACGTAGCCGTGGGCGGCACAGGCGGCCTGGCGGAGGTCGGCTCGTACATGCGGCTGCGCATCACCGCCGACGCCGAGCTGCCCGGTCCCACTGGCGCTACCGCTACCGGCGAGGTGGAGGACTACGCCGTCACTGTGGTACCGGCGGCGATGGTCAGCCTGGTCAAGGAGGTCAAGGACCCCCAAGGAGTTGCTGGCGGCACCGGCAACCTGCTGGCCCCCCAGCAGTGGGAGCTGGCGCTGACCCAAGGGAGCCGGCGTGTTACAGGGAACGGGCGGGTGGATTCCACGGTGATGGCCGCCGGTACGGTCAAGCTCTCGGAGACTGGACGGTCTGCGGGGGCCCGCCAGGGCTACAGCCTGGCTGGGGCCAGCTGTGCACCCCACCCCAGCAGCACCAAGCCGCTGCGCTCACGCCTGTCCGCTGACGGCACCAGCCTGACCCTGGTTGAGGGGGAGTGGGTGGTGTGCACCCTGACCAACTCGCCCCAGCCCGGTGCCCTGGTGTGGAGCAAGGTGGACCCCACGGGGGCACCGATCACCACCGGCGCCTCCTCCTGGCAGCTGCGTGGACCTGGCGTGCCTAGCGGCACGGTGATTGACGACTGTGTGCAGGCGCCCTGCCGGGGAACCGGCCCCCGCGACCTTGACCCCCAGACGGGGCGGCTCCGGGTGGAGGGCCTCAGCTGGGGCAGCTACTCGGTCACCGAGCGGAGCGCGCCCCGGGGATACCAGGCTGCACAAGGTTCTTTCTCCTTTGAGGAGCTGGGGGCGCAGCGCCTGGAGGCACACCTGCAGGCAGCCTCTGGGGTGCTGGATGGTGGGGTGGTCAACTCCCCGGTCACCGGGCAGGTCAGCTGGTCCAAGGTGGACGCTGCGGACCAGCGTCCCCTGGGCGGCTCCAGCTGGGCCCTGACCGGTCCGGGGGTTCCCGCCGCCACCGTGGTGGCGGACTGCGGGCAGGACCCCTGCCTGGGCGGCCAGTGGCGGGACACGGACCCCCGGGCCGGCCACCTCCGGGTCACGGGCCTGGGACTGGGTAGTTATCAGCTGGTGGAGTCGGCCGCCCCGGCTGGCTACCGGCTAGACACCACCGCCCACCCCTTCACACTGAGTGCCCAGGCACCACAGCACACCTTCCCGCAGCCTTTTACCAACCGGAAGACCTCGGTACCGGCCTTGCCGTTGACAGGCGGGACAGGCGCGGACGTGTTCCTGGCGGGCGGACTGCTGCTGGCGGTTGCGGCCCTGGGAACGGGCCTGCTGCGGCGTCGTCGGAATCTGCGCCTGACAGCGAAGGAGGTCTGCTGAGATGACCGCTGTACGCACCGTCCCGCGTCACGCGCGGGCCCGGGGACGGGCGGCCCGGGGCAAGCAGGGGCAGAAGTGGCGGCTGTCCTGGCTGTCCCTGCTGACCGCCCTGCTGGCCACTGTTGGTATGGGGCTCTTCTCCTACCCCAGCGTCGCGGCCTGGATCAGTCAGTACAACCAGTCCCAGATCGTGCACGACTACGAGGAGCAGGTCTCCCACGCCAAGCCGGAGGCCAGCGACCAGGTCAAGCAGGCCCATGCGTACAACCAGGCGCTGTCCGTGGGAGCCGTACTGGAGGCCAACACCAACGTGCCCACCGGTGATGGCACCAGCTCGGACGAGACCCTGCGCTACAACCGCATCCTGGACGCCAACGGGGCCGGGCTGATGGCCCGCCTGCGCATCCCCAAGATCGACCTGGACCTGCCGATCTACCACGGCACCAGCGAGGAGACCCTGCTGGCGGGCCTGGGGCACCTGGAAGGCACCTCCCTGCCTGTCGGTGGGGACTCCACCCGGTCAGTGGTCACCGGTCACCGGGGCCTGGCCAACGCCACCATGTTCACCAACCTGGACCAGGTGGAGGTGGGGGACACCTTCGTCATGGAGGTGTTTGGGGAGGTGCTCACCTACCGGGTCTTTGACAAGCAGGTGGTGGAGCCGGAGGAGACCGAGTCGCTCCGGGCGGTGCCTGGCAAGGACCTGGCCACGCTGGTCACCTGCACGCCCCTGGGCATCAACACCCACCGCATCCTCGTGACCGGGGAGCGGGTGACCCCCACCCCGGTCAAGGACGTGCAGGCCGCAGGTGCCAAGCCGGATATCCCGGGCTTCCCCTGGTGGGCTGTGTGGCTCAGTGCGGGAATGACCCTGGTGGTCCTGTACGTGTGGCGCTCGGGCTACCCGGTGCGACGCCGGGGCGGGCGTGCGGAAGGGGCCGAGGCGGGGCGGCGTCGCCGCCTCTTTGCCCGGCGTACCGGCAGACGCTAAGCCGACGCCCGGGTGTTACCGAATCGTGCGTGGTTGCAGGCAATTGCCCTGTTAAGTTCTCAGACAGTACGTGCAAGTTAGTGCTTTCACTGGTGCAACAGATGGAGTCTCTGATGCGAAATGCTCTCCAGACAACGGGCGGAGCCAAGGCGGCACGGGGCCGTAAAGGCTGGAGCCTGCGCCGCCTACGGGTTGCGGCCGCTGCTACAGCGGTCCTCTCAGCCACCTTGGTGGGTACGCTGCTAAGCCCCCTAGGGTCCCCCGCGGAGGCGGGCGCCACCACCCTGGAGGTGCAGCTGGGCGACACCACGGTGGAGGTAAAAAAAGTAACTACGGTGCATACCAGCAGCAAGCCCTGCCTGTACTACTACGGAGACGGCTCGGCAACCAGTAGCGGCACCGGGCCGGTTAAGGGCAGCAGCGGAGTCTATGCGGCCGTCAGCTACGGTCAGCCCAGTGTGGGTAACTGTCCTGACGACTACGGCAGCTCCCCAGAGAACACCGGACAGTCCTCCATGTCACTGAAGCCTTCAAGAATCAGCAAGGTTAATGCTGGGGAGACCTTCCTGATCGGCACCATGAGGCACATCAACAAGCCGATCTACAGTGGTGCCGACAACCTCAGGGCCAACTCGGCATACAAGGGGGAGTTCCGGATCCAGACGGCCGGAACCATCGACTCCGTCTTCCCCTGGACGGAGGTGGACACCGTAAACCGTTGCACGGCAAAGCTGGATAAGAACGGGCACATGGTGATCAAGGATCACGGCGGGTCCATAAACGACCATGACAGGCGTGTCCGTACCGAGTACGCCTTCAACCTGCAACAGCAGGTAGGTCCGGTAGGCGGAGAGTACATCTACGACCATAAAGGCACCAAACTTTACCAGTCCAGCGCCGGGGACTACTACTTCTACACCAGTGATACAACTACCCTGTACGACGCCTTGGGGCAGGCCTGCTCTGACGACCACCTGACGATTAAGGCTGACCGCTCTGAGACCGTCTGGACCGACCCGGTCACCAAGATCAACTACCAGCTCAAGATCTGGGGATTCACCTTCGGGGGTGACAATGAGCAATGTGAAGCCAACCCGGGTAACAAGCGCCTGAACGAGTTCTTCGTGACCCCGGAGAAGCGCACCTCCTACGGCTGCCTGTACGGCTCCATCGAGCAGCTGCGGCCCATCACCTTCCAGGCCACCGCTAACGCGGACGAGTCCATCCGCCAGCAGCTGGGCACCCCACCCACCTTCAGGTACACCAACACCTCCGCTGACGGCTCCTACGGCAAGACGCACTGGGGACACACCCTGACCCCTCTCACCCCTACAGGCTGGGGGCTCGACAAGCCCTCCAACATCTCCCAGGAGTACACCCTGCTGGCCCCCAACGACCTGGCCGCCGTCACCCAGGACGAGCAGAACCTTCAGGCCGTTGTGCAGCAGGACGGCACTATCACCAGCTCCGGCTGGCACCTGACCGGGATCAAGTGCCTGTTCGTCCACCCGCCCCACAGCCCGCTGCTGCTCAACCGGGAGCACGGAGGCGGACGGCTGGACGAGTCCAGCAACGTGAACCGCACTGCACGCAGCCTGCGGCTGGACCAGAGCGAGCTGGCCGTGGACTTCACCCAGGCCGCAGTCAACTGCACCTGGAACAACGAGTACGTGATCGCCAGCACCACGCTGACCCTGGTCAACCAGGTGGACTCCGGCAGCGCCAACCCCAACGAGTGGACCCTCTCCGCCACGCCCAAGGAGGCTGGCCTGTTCGGCCAGAGGACCATCACCGGCGCCTCCGGCAGCCCGGATGTCACCAACCAGAAGACCGCAGGTGGCACCTACCTGCTTGAAGTAGACAACGGCCCGAACGGCTACGTGCGCAGCGGCGAGTGGACCTGCAGCGGGGCCGACGTCAAGCAGGAGGGCGGCAAGACCTACGCCGTGCTCACCGGAGGCAGCGCCACCTGCACCGTCCGCCACAAGGCAGGTAAGACCCCCGTCGCCGCCACCAAGACCGTCACCGGTGCCTCTGACGGTGCCACCCTGGAGAACTACCGGCTGTCCTACTCCTGCGGCCCCGCCAACGGCGGTGCGGCCGAGACCGGTAGCCTCGAGCTGCCCAAGGACGGCAGCCCCGTGCAGATCGCGGGCCTCCAGAGCGGAGCCACCTGCACCGTCACCGAGCAGGTCCTGGACGACAGCGGCCTGGTGGTCGGTCGGAGCGGCACCTTCTCCTGGGGGGAGCCCACCTTCAGCGTGAAGATCGGCAAGACCGGCAACCTGCAGGACGTTCAGACGACCCCGGTAGCCGCCGCGGGCGACAAGGGCCCGGGCGTAAGCTTCACGGTGCCTGACTCCACCCAGGGTGACCTGAGCATCGCCGTCACCAACAAGGTGGTGCCCCACGCCGCCGTAACCAAGGTCTTCAACAAGGTCGCCAAGGGCCAGGAGCTCAATGGTCGTGACACCTTCGACCAGACCTACACGGTCAGGGTCTCCAACCCCTCCACCGTGCAGGAGCTCACCTACACCCTGGCCGACGCCACCAGCGTGCCCACCGGTACCACCGTCAACACCGTCACGGTCAACCGGCAGGACGGCCAGACCGTAACGGTGGCACCCGGCACCGCCAACTGGGAGACCCGCAACGTGCAGCTCCCCAAGGGCCAGGAGCACGTCTACACCGTCGTCGTGAACCTGAGTGCCCCTGACGCCGGTGTCCAGCCGGACGCCCGCCAGAAGTGTGACGCCCAGGCCGTGGCCGCCGGGAAGTTCGTGCGCAACACCGCCTCAGTGACCACCAAGGGGGACAGCACGGCCGTAGAGGCTGACGCCTGCGGCATGGTGCCCGCCAACCCCAAGTTCTCCCTGGCCAAGACCCCGGTGGAGGTCACCCGGGAGCCGGGTGGCAACGGCTACGTGGCCAGCTACCAGGTCACCGTCACCAACACCTCCCAGGTGGACGCCAAGATCGTCGCTGACGTGCGCGACAAGCTGGACCTGCCTGCCTCCACCCAGGTATCCAAGGTGGAGGTGCGTGAGGGCGGCGTAGTCACCCAGACCTTCACCGGAACCGCCGTCAGCGCTGCCGGTGGCATGGTGCTGGCGCAGGCAGGCAGCGGGGAGACTCTGGCCAAGGCCGTCCCCGGGCAGCAGGAAGGAGGCAAGCGGGTACTGGGCGTGCAGGTCCACTTCACCGTCAACGCCGCCGACACCGGCTACCGGGCAGATGACTACACCTGTGGCAACCAGCGCACCGACGGTAAGCCCGCTGGCCTGGTGAACACCGCCCTCATGGACGGGGACACCGACGGCGAGGGCAACAACACCGCCTGCCTGTCCACCTCCGCGCTGCTGCACTTCTCCAAGGTCGTGGCGACCCCGCCTGGCAACGGCTCGACCTTCGACGTCGGCTACACCGTGTCCGTGGTGAACCAGGGGGCCCTGCCGGGCAGCACCGGCAAGGTCGTGGACCAGCCCAGTTTCGCCCCCGGCCTGGTGGTCAAGAGGGTCACCGTGGCGAAGGGCGGCAAGAACCCCCAGGAGGTTCCGGCTGACAACGGCGGCTACCTGGTGACCGCCGGCGAGACCGTCGCCAGCGGCCAGACCCTGACCTGGGAGGTAGTGGTCACCGTCTCCGTGGACCCCTCCGTGCCGGGCTACTCGGACGCCTCCCTGGCCTGCGCCACCGACGCGGGTAGCGGGCTGCTCCAGGAAGGTCACGGCCTGCTCAACAAGCTGGTCACCGAGCCCGGCAAGGACGTGGATAAGCGGCCCAACCACGACCTGGCCTGCAATGACGTGAGCCCGAACGCGGGACGGCGCGGCTTCACCGTCATCAAGAGCGGCTCCCAGGGCCTGCTTGAGGGCGCTGAGTTCAGCCTCTACGACACCAACCCCGTCACCCCAGGGGCCACCCCGGTGGTCGGCGGCGTGACCCCCAACGGGCAGAAGGGCTCCTTCAACGTGGCCCCCCAGCTCATCAACCGCGAGTACTGGCTGGTGGAGACCAAGGCCCCCGCAGGGCACAACCTGCTGGCCGAGCCGGTGCACTTCAAGGTCACCGACAAGGGCATCATGGTGCTCAACGGCAACACCTTGGGCGTGTCCACCGCCACCGTCACGGCTGTCGCTGACCCCACGATCTTCGACACCATGACGATCGCCGACATTGAGTCTGCGCGCCTGCCGCTGTCGGGTGGGGCCGGGATCGTCCCCAACCTGGTGCTGGCTTCGCTGCTGCTCGGTGGGGCGGCCGCCATCAGCGCCCGCAGGTTCGTGCGCACGCGCCGGGCCTAGCCACAGGCCCCAGCGGGGGAGCGGCCCGCCCTGGCTCTGAGCCGGGGCGGGCCGCGCTCTGAGTTGGGGTGGTGCGGTGTGTGCACCGAGTTGGTGTGGTGCGAGCTCTGGTGCGGTGCGTGTTTTGAGCTGGTGCGGTGCGTGTTTTGAGCTGGTGCGGTGTGGCGCGGGCTCTGAGCTGGGGTGGTGCAGGCTCTGAGGTAGTGCTGGCCGCCGCCGTCTGCAGGTGGCTGCAGGCCTGGAGGTGGACGATGAGGACGGCCTGCCATCGGCGACCTGTGCATTTTGGCTCGACTTGTGCCGAAATGCCGCACCAGTCGAGCCAAAATGCACAAGTGGAGTGGGGAAGACAGAGGACCTCGCCTGTCGGAGCCATAACGTGAGCGCCTGTCTGCTAGCTGCTTGCCTCCCGGTGGGCTAGCACTGCGTTACGGCTTCTCGATCCGCAGCTGTTTCCGATTCAGCCGCTCCTGCCGCACCAAGGACGAAGTCGTAGTCAGCTCTGGCCTTGAAGGGCACCCAGAGAACATCCTCCTGTACGCAGTTCCCACGAAGTCGTAGTCAGCTCTGGCCTTGAGGGGCACCACCGACGCCGTAGCCCCCTGCCTCCACTTGTGCATTTCGGCGCGAGTGGTGCAGGAAAACCGCACCAGTCGAGCTGAAATGCACAGGTCGACGGCACCGGTGGCGGGGGTGGGGTGGTGCACGCTCCACAGTCCTGCAAGCGGAAGGTGCGTGGTCTGATGTCCTCCGTCTGGGCGATGCAGGCCTCCAGGGTGCCGGACTCTTGACGCATGCACTCAGTCAAGGACAGACCCCTCACACCACAGGGCGAGAGCATGTGGGCTGTTCCGACCGCCTCGTGCCTGGGTCGACGCAAGGGCTGCGCCCTGAGTACGGCTCTGGCCCCGAGGCTTCGCAGCGAGGGAGGTAAGCGCATCGAGAGCGCCCCGGAATGGACCCGGATCGCCCCCGGCGCGTACGCGGATTCCGAGCAGTGGGAGCTAGCCGACCTGGAGCAACGGCATCTCACCCAGATCGCGGCGGCAGCCAGACGAAAGGGAGACGCCGTGATCCTGCTAGGTGCCTCCGCCGCACTGGCTCAGGGCCTGCCGGTGGTCGGTCGCTTGCCTAAGCGTGTACAGGTGCTTCGGCAGGGGAGCCAGCGCGGGCGCACGGCGGTGTTCGACCGCCACTGCCGCGATCTCAAGCGGGTAGTCGACGCTGGCGGGGTGCTCGCATCTGATGTAGTGACCACCTGCCTGGAGCTGGCTCGCTCAGGGGACCTGGTCCAGGCCGTCTGCGCGATGGACCACGCCTTGCGTGAGGGCCTGTGTGAGCGGGGTGAGCTGGAGGCCGCCCTGGCTGAGCTCGGGGAGGGCACCCGGGGCGTTTGTGCCGCTAGGAGTGCTGTGCACCTGACGGACGGGCTGGCTGAGTCGCCGGGCGAGTCGCTGTCCCGTGTGCGTATGTGGCAGGCGGGGTTGCCGCGGCCCAGGCTGCAGGTCACTGTTGACACCCGTCTGGGCTGCTTCCGTGTGGACTTCCTGTGGCAGCTGGGCGACGGTGCGCACGTCGTCGGAGAGTTTGACGGCATGGTGAAGTACCACCGGGCCTCCTTCGGGGTGGCGGCGGAGGAAACGGTCTTCGAGGAGCGGCGCAGGGAGCGCGCGCTGGAGTCCTGCGGCGCCGTCGTCGCCAGGTGGACCTGGGCAGATGCGTGGCATGACGGCGGGGCGCGGATGCTGGAGGCACTTGCCGACGTCGGGGTCCGCCCCACCGGCCGTCAGTGGTGACCCCCGTCGACCTGTGCATTTCGGCGCGAGTGGTGCGATTTTCCTGCACCACTCGCGCCGAAATGCACAAGTGGGGGTGTGCCGGGCGTGTGGGCTCGCGGTGTGCCAGGCAGGCTGCGGGCCAGGGCCGTCGCCCCCTGGCCTGATCTGTGCATTTTGGCTCGACTTGTGCCGAATTCCCGCACAAGTCGAGCCAAAATGCACAAGTGGAGTGAGGGGAGGGGGCGTGCCCACCTGGCGCGGACCCTCCTCCACCGCGACAGGCCCGCGCCTCCACCGTGACAGGCCCGGGCATCCACCACGACAGGCCCGCGCCTCCGCCGCGACACGCCCGCGCCTCCGCCGCGACACGCCCGAGCGCGTGAACCGGGTGGGCGGTCTCACAGCCCAGCAGGTTCCGGGCCTGTCCCTGGCGCTGATACCGTAGGCGGGCCGAGGCGGAGAGCTCCGCCGGAGCCACCTCCCGGGGTCGTCCCGGGAACCAGTCTGACGGACCCGGTTGCCACCGGGTTTCCGTGTGTCCAGACCAGTCCACCCACTTGAACAGCGGAGCTTATGCGTGCCTACCCGACACGCCCGAGCGCGTGGACCGGTCACCGAAAGTAAGAGAGGTTAGGCGCCATGGCGGGACAGAAGATCCGCATCCGGCTCAAGTCCTACGACCACGAGGTCATCGACTCCTCCGCGCGCAAGATCGTTGACACGGTCACCCGCGCCGGTGCGACGGTCGTGGGTCCGGTGCCGCTGCCGACCGAGAAGAACGTGTTCTGCGTCATCCGGTCGCCCCACAAGTACAAGGACAGCCGCGAGCACTTCGAGATGCGCACGCACAAGCGGCTGATCGACATCGTTGACCCGACGCCGAAGGCGGTCGACTCGCTCATGCGCCTCGACCTGCCCGCCGACGTCAACATCGAGATCAAGCTCTGAGGTTCCACGACATGACTACGCACACCACGTCGGCGCCCGCCGCGCCCGCGAAGGCGCTGCTCGGCACCAAGCTGGGAATGACGCAGGTCTGGGACGAGAACGGGAACCTGCGTCCCGTAACCGTCGTCCGCGTCGACAAGAACGTCATCACCCAGATCCGCACCATCGAGAACGACGGCTACGAGGCCCTGCAGCTGGCCTACGGCGAGATCGACGAGCGCAAGCTCACCCAGCCCCTCAAGGGCCACTTCGCCAAGTCCGGCGCCGCCCCCCGCCGCCACGTCGCCGAGGTCCGTACCTCCCTGACCGGCGAGTACGAGGCCGGCCAGGAGCTCGGGGCCGACACCTTCGAGGTCGGCCAGCTGGTCGACGTCACCGGCACCACCAAGGGCAAGGGCTTCGCGGGCGTCATGAAGCGTCACGGCTTCGCTGGTGTCTCCGCCTCCCACGGTGCCCACCGCAACCACCGCAAGCCCGGCTCCGTCGGTGCCTGCGCCACCCCCGGACGCATCTTCAAGGGCCTGCGCATGGCTGGTCACATGGGGCACGTCCAGCGCACGGTCCAGAACCTCAAGGTCCGGGGCGTCGACGCAGAGAAGGGCTACCTGCTCATCAACGGCGCCATCCCCGGCCCCAAGGGCTCCGTGGTCGTCGTCCGCACTGCCGTGAAGGGAGCCTGAGACCATGTCCGAGGCACTGACCGTCGACGTAGTCGACTCCAAGGGCAAGAAGACCGGCACCGCCGAGCTTCCCGCCCAGGTCTTCGACGTCCCCCTGAACATCCCGCTGATGCACCAGGTCGTCGTGGCCCAGCTGGCCGCGGCCCGCCAGGGCACCCACGCCACCAAGACCCGCGGCATGGTCCGCGGCGGTGGCAAGAAGCCCTACCGTCAGAAGGGAACCGGCCGCGCCCGCCAGGGCTCCACCCGCGCCCCCCAGTTCACCGGTGGTGGCACGGTCCACGGCCCGCAGCCGCGCGACTACAGCCAGCGCACTCCCAAGAAGATGAAGGCCGCCGCCCTGCGCAGCGCCCTGTCGGACCGCGCCCGCAACGCCCGCGTCCACGTCATCACGGAGTTCCTCACCCAGGACAAGCCCTCCACCAAGTCGGCCCTGTCCGCCCTGCGCAACCTCACGGACCGCAAGGCCCTCGTCGTCGTAGACCGCGAGGACCTGCTCAGCGCCCGGAGCCTGCGCAACCTGCCCGACGTCCTCGTGACCTGGGCCGACCAGCTCAACACCTACGACGTCCTCCTCAGCGACGACGTCATCTTCACCGCCGACGCCCTGGACGCCTTCCTGGGCAAGCGCGAGGAGGAGGAGTCCAAGTGAGCCTCGAGAAGAGCAAGAACCCCCGCGACGTGATCGTCGCGCCGGTGGTCTCCGAGAAGTCCTACGCCTGCATGGACCGTGGCCAGTACACGTTCATCGTCGCGCCGGGATCCAACAAGACCGAGATCAAGCAGGCCGTCGAGGCCATCTTCGGGGTCAAGGTCGCCTCGGTGAACACCACCAACCGCCAGGGCAAGGTGCGTCGCACCCGGACCGGCCTGGGGAAGTCGAAGGACACCAAGCGCGCGATCGTCACGCTGCGTGAGGGCACCATCGACATCTTCGGCGACGTTACCGAGTGACGCGGAAGGTAGATCGAGATGGGAATCCGTAAGTACAAGCCGACGACCCCGGGTCGCCGTGGCTCCTCCGTGGCCGACTTCGTCGAGATCACGCGCAGCGAGCCCGAGAAGTCCCTGGTGCGTCCGCTCAGCAAGTCCGGTGGCCGCAACAACAGCGGTCGCGTCACCACCCGCCACAAGGGCGGTGGCCACAAGCGCGCCTACCGTGTGATCGACTTCCGTCGTCACGACAAGGACGGCGTGCCCGCCAAGGTCGCGCACATCGAGTACGACCCCAACCGCACCGCCCGCATCGCGCTGCTGCACTACGCCGACGGCGAGAAGCGCTACATCATCGCGCCGAACAAGCTCGGCCAGGGCGACGTGGTGGAGGCCGGACCCAAGGCCGACATCAAGCCCGGCAACAACCTGCCGCTGCGCAACATCCCGACCGGTACCGTCGTGCACGCGGTCGAGCTGCGTCCCGGCGGCGGTGCCAAGATCGCCCGCTCCGCCGGCACCTCGGTGCAGCTGGTGGCCAAGGAGGGCAAGTACGCCCAGCTGCGTATGCCCTCCGGGGAGATCCGCAACGTCGAGGCCGCCTGCCGGGCGACCGTCGGCGAGGTCGGCAACGCCGAGCAGTCTAACATCAACTGGGGCAAGGCTGGCCGTATGCGCTGGAAGGGCGTGCGCCCGACCGTCCGCGGTGTCGTCATGAACCCGGTTGACCACCCGCACGGTGGTGGTGAGGGCCGCACCTCCGGTGGTCGCCACCCCGTCTCTCCGTGGGGCAAGCCCGAGGGCCGTACCCGTCGTCCCAACAAGTCCAGCGACCGCCTCATCGTGCGTCGTCGTCGGACCGGCAAGAAGCGCTGATAGGAGCCTGATATGCCGCGCAGCCTGAAGAAGGGTCCCTTCGTCGACGACCACCTGCAGAAGAAGGTGGACGCCCAGAACGAGAAGGGCACCAAGAACGTCATCAAGACCTGGTCCCGTCGTTCGGTCATCACGCCGGACTTCCTCGGACACACTTTCGCCGTCCACGACGGCCGTAAGCACGTCCCGGTCTTCGTCACCGAGTCCATGGTGGGCCACAAGCTCGGCGAGTTCGCACCGACCCGCACCTTCCGCGGGCACGTCAAGGACGACCGCAAGTCGCGTCGCTGACGCCGTCGGAAGAAGAGAGGCAAGGAAGAATGGAAGCCAAGGCGCAGGCCAAGTACGTGCGCTGCACGCCGATGAAGGCACGTCGAGTGATCGACGTCGTCCGCGGCAAGCGCGCCGTAGAGGCCGTCAACGTCCTCCGTTTCGCCCCGCAGGCCGCAGCCGTGCCGGTGCGCAAGGTCATCGAGTCCGCTATCGCCAACGCCCGGGTCAAGGCCGAGAAGGCCAACGAGCGCTTCGACGAGAACGAGCTCTTCATCGTGACCGCGTTCGCTGACGAGGGACCCACCCTCAAGCGTTTCCGTCCGCGCGCCCAGGGGCGTGCCGGCCGGATCCTGAAGCGGACCAGCCACATCACCGTTATCGTCGGCGAGAAGGCCGACACCGCGAAGAAGGAAGGAGCCCGGTAATGGGGCAGAAGGTCAACCCGACCGGGTTCCGCCTGGGCATCACCACGGACCACCGCTCGCGCTGGTTCGCGGACTCCACGAAGCCGGGTCAGCGCTACCGCGACTTCGTAAAGGAGGACGTCCAGATCCGTCGCCTCATGGAGGACGGCATGGAGCGTGCCGGTATCTCCAAGGTGGACATTGAGCGCACCCGCGACCGTGTGCGCGTGGACCTCCACACCGCCCGCCCGGGCATCGTCATCGGCCGCCGCGGCGCCGAGGCCGAGCGCCTGCGCGGCTCCCTGGAGAAGCTCACCGGCAAGCAGGTCCAGCTCAACATCCTTGAGGTCAAGAACCCCGACATGGACGCCCAGCTGGTCGCCCAGGGGATCGCTGAGCAGCTCGCCTCCCGCGTCTCCTTCCGCCGCGCCATGCGCAAGGGCATGCAGTCCGCCGTGCGCGCCGGCGCCAAGGGCATCCGGGTGCAGTGCTCCGGCCGCCTGGGCGGCGCGGAGATGAGCCGCTCCGAGTTCTACCGCGAGGGCCGCGTGCCGCTGCACACCCTGCGGGCGAACATCGACTACGGCTTCTACGAGGCCAAGACCACCTTCGGACGTCTCGGCGTCAAGGTGTGGATCTACAAGGGCGACCTGACCGAGCGCGAGTTCGCTCGCCAGCAGGCCGAGTCCGGCCCGCGTGGTCGTGGCGGCCGTGGTGACCGCCGTGGCGGCGCCCGCCGCGGTGAGCGCCCGGCGCGTCAGAACACCGAGCAGCAGGCCGAGCAGACGCCGGCCCCCGAGAACGCTGCCGCTTCCCAGGGATCGGAGGCCTGAGCCCCATGCTCATCCCCCGCCGGACGAAGTTCCGCAAGCAGCACCGCCCGCACCGTTCGGGCCTGTCCAAGGGCGGCAACCGCATCGCCTTCGGTGAGTACGGCATCCAGGCTCTTGAGCCCGCCTACATCACCAACCGGCAGATCGAGGCGGCCCGTATCGCCATGACCCGCCACATCAAGCGTGGCGGCAAGGTCTGGATCAACATCTTCCCGGACCGCCCGCTCACCAAGAAGCCCGCCGAGACCCGTATGGGTTCCGGTAAGGGTGCCCCCGAGTGGTGGATCGCCAACGTCAAGCCCGGACGCATCCTGTTCGAGCTCGGCGGCGTGGACGAGGCCCTGGCCCGTGAGGCCATGCGCCGCGCCATGCACAAGCTTCCGATGAAGACCCGTTTCGTTACTCGTGAGGGTGGTGACGTCTGATGGCTATCGGTTCCAAGGACCTGACCCCGACCGACCTGGACGCCATGGACAACGAGCGCCTCGCTGAGGAGCTCTCCAAGGCCAAGACCGAGCTGTTCAACCTGCGCTTCGCCGCAGCTACTGGCCAGCTGGAGGACCACGGCCGTCTCAAGGCCGTGCGTCGCGACATCGCCCGGATCTACACGATCGTGCGCGAGCGTGAGCTCGGCATCCGTACCGCTCCGAGCACGGAGGAGTCGAAGTGAGCGAGCAGAAGAGCACCCAGGACGTCGTCGCTGGTTCCGAGCGCCCCCAGCGCAAGGTCCGCCGCGGCTACGTCGTGTCCGACAAGATGCAGAAGACCATCGTCGTGGAGATCGAGGAGCGCTACAAGCACTCCCTCTACGGCAAGGTGCTGCGTCGTTCCAAGAAGGTTAAGGCGCACGACGAGGCGGAGACCGCCCACGTCGGCGACCTGGTCGAGATCATGGAGACCCGTCCGCTCAGTGCCACCAAGCACTGGCGCCTGGTCAGCATCATCGAGAAGGCCAAGTGACCTTCCTGCCACAGGCTCAGGACGTGGCTGCCAGTAGGCAGTAGCTCCTGAATGAGGACGGTGCCGTCACCACCCCCCTGGTGACGGCACCGTCGTCTGTTGGTGGGGGAGGGGCTGGGCCCGCGCGCAGGACCAGCGCGAGGGACTGGCACGCAGGACCAGCGCACACGAGCCCAGGGCCGCCGTCGAGAACCCCCTGCGCCGTCGGCACCTCCTGCGCCGTCGCCAGGAGCCGGTGAGCAAAGGCACAGGGAGTAGCGGGATACCGCGGTTCTCGGGACTGGCCTCCTGCACTAGGCTATGAGAGTTGCGCGCGCCCGAAAGCGCCTGCCAGAGACCTCGCACGTAAGTGTGCCTGTGTCTGGCGGGAGTGGTCGGGGCTCTGGCTAGCCCTGTGGCTGCCGGGGGCGCGTGACTGCAGAAGGAACGTTCGGCCAGGCTCGGCACGCCGAGAACCGGCTCGACGACAGGAGAACACTCAATGATCCAGCAGGAGTCGCGACTTAAGGTCGCCGACAACACCGGTGCCAAGGAGATCCTTTGCATCCGTGTGCTCGGCGGCTCTGGTCGGCGCTATGCGGGTATCGGCGACACGATCGTCGCTACCGTCAAGGACGCCATCCCCGGCGGCAACGTCAAGAAGGGCGACGTCGTCAAGGCGGTCGTCGTGCGCGCCCGCAAGGAGCGCCGTCGTCCCGATGGCTCGTACATCCGCTTCGACGAGAACGCCGCCGTCATCCTCAAGAACGACGGCGAGCCGCGCGGTACCCGTATCTTCGGTCCCGTCGGCCGTGAGCTTCGTGAGAAGAAGTTCATGCGTATCGTCTCGCTCGCCCCGGAGGTGATCTGAGCTTATGGCACGCATCAAGAAGGGTGACCAGGTCATCGTCATCGCGGGCAAGGACAAGGGCAAGACCGGCCGTGTCCTGGAGGTCCTCAAGGACGTTGACCGCGTGGTGGTTGAGGGCGTCCAGCGCGTCACCAAGCACACCAAGGTCGGGCAGTCCGCCAACGGCGCCCGCACCGGCGGCATCGAGACCGTCGAGGCCCCGATCCACGCCTCCAACGTCATGCCCATCGACCCCAAGACCAAGAAGCGCACCCGCGTGGGCTTCCGCGTCGAGGAGGGGCAGCGCCCCAACGGCCGCAAGCGCACCGTCCGCGTGCGTTACGCCAAGAAGTCCGGGGAGGACCTGTGACCATGACTGAGAACACCACCCCCCGCCTCAAGGCCAAGTACCAGGACACCATCGCCCCCGCGCTGCGCAAGGAGTTCGGGCACGCCAACGTCATGGAGATCCCCCGCGTCGTCAAGGTCGTGGTCAACATGGGCGTCGGCGAGGCCGCGCACGACTCCAAGATGATCGAGGGCGCCGTCCGCGACCTGGCGGCGATCACCGGCCAGAAGCCGCAGATCACCAAGGCCCGCAAGTCCATCGCCCAGTTCAAGCTGCGTGAAGGCCAGCCCATCGGTGCCCACGTCACCCTGCGTGGTGCCCGTATGTGGGAGTTCCTGGACCGTCTCATCTCGATCTCGCTTCCCCGCATCCGCGACTTCCGCGGCCTGTCCCCGAAGCAGTTCGACGGCAACGGCAACTACACCTTCGGTCTCACGGAGCAGTCCGTGTTCCACGAGATCGACGCCGACTCGATTGACCGCGTCCGCGGTATGGACATCACCGTGGTGACCACGGCCAAGACCGACGAGGAGGCTCGCTCGCTGCTCAAGCAGCTCGGCTTCCCCTTCAAGGAGAAGTGACATGGCGAAGACCGCTCTGATCCAGAAGGCCAACCGCAAGCCGAAGTTCGGCGTCCGCGCCTACACGCGCTGCCAGCGCTGTGGCCGCCCGCACTCGGTGTACCGCAAGTTTGGCCTGTGCCGTATCTGCCTGCGGGAGATGGCCCTCCGTGGCGAGCTCCCCGGCATCTCGAAGAGCAGCTGGTAAGGAACTACGTCGCAGGTCCGCTGAGGAAACCACGACGAGGAAGGGCTGAGGCCCACTCATGACTATGACAGACCCGATCGCAGACATGCTTACTCGTCTGCGTAACGCAAACCAGGCCTACCACGACACCGTCTCGATGCCTTCGAGCAAGCTCAAGGTCAACATCGCCAAGATGCTCAAGACCGAGGGCTACATCTCCGGCTTCGAGGTCACTGACGCGGAGGTCGGCAAGACGCTCACCCTGACCCTCAAGTACGGCTCGAACCGCCGCCGCGCCATCCAGGGCGTGCAGCGTATCTCGAAGCCCGGTCTGCGCGTCTACGCCAAGTCCACCAACCTGCCCAAGGTCCTCGGCGGCCTGGGAGTGGCGATCCTGTCCACTTCCTCCGGCCTCCTGACCGACAAGCAGGCCGAGTCCAAGGGCGTGGGCGGCGAAGTCCTCGCCTACGTCTGGTGAGATAGGGAACGGAGGAACACCATGTCTCGTATTGGACGGCTTCCCGTTCCGGTTCCCGCCGGAGTGGACGTAACCATCAACGGCAACGACATCACCGTCAAGGGCCCCAAGGGCACCCTGAGCCGCACGATCTCCGCCCCCCTGTCGGTCACGCGTCAGGAGGACGGCTCCATCCTGGTGACCCGGCCCGACGACGAGCGCGAGTCCCGCTCGCTGCACGGCCTGTCCCGCACCCTGATCAACAACATGGTCATCGGTGTGACTGAGGGCTACACCAAGCGCCTGGAGATCGTCGGCACCGGTTACCGTGCGCAGCAGAAGGGCACCGGCATCGAGCTGTCCCTCGGCTTCTCGCACACCGTCGTCGTCGAGGCCCCCGAGGGCATCACCCTGAAGGTGGACGGCAACCTGAAGATCGACGTCTCCGGCATCTCCAAGGAGCAGGTCGGCGAGGTCGCCGCGAACATCCGCAAGATCCGTCCGCCGGAGCCCTACAAGGGCAAGGGCGTGCGCTACGCCGGCGAGAACGTGCGCCGCAAGGTCGGAAAGGCTGGTAAGTGACCATGGCTTACTCGATCAAGAGGGGCAAGTCCAAGGCTATTGCCCGCAAGATCCGGCACCAGCGTGTGCGCAAGCACGTCAACGGCACCCCAGAGCGTCCCCGCCTGGTCGTCTTCCGCTCCAACCGCCACATGGTTGCGCAGGTTATCGACGACACGGTTGGCCACACCCTGTGCGCCGCCTCCACCCTGGAGGCTGCGGCCAAGGGCGTTGAGGGCCACAAGGTGGGCGCGGCACGCAAGGTCGGCGAGCTGATCGCTGAGCGCGCCAAGGCCCTGGGCATCGAGGCGGTCGTCTTTGACCGCGGCGGTAACAAGTACCACGGCCGTGTGGCGGCTGTGGCTGAAGGCGCCCGCGAGGGCGGGCTCGCTCTGTGAGCCCTGAGACGACGAGAGAACAGAGGAGAATCTGATGGCTGCAGAGCAGCGAAACAGGTCCGCGTCGTCCACCGACTCGGCCACCAGCAACGAGCGCGGCGAGGGCCGTGGTCGTCGCGACCGCAACAACGACCGTCGGGACCGCAGCAACGGCCGCGACAGCAAGGACCAGTACATCGAGCGCGTGGTGACCATCAACCGCGTCTCCAAGGTGGTCAAGGGTGGACGTCGCTTCACCTTCACCGCGCTGGTCGTCGTCGGTGACGGCGAGGGCACCGTGGGTGTCGGCTACGGCAAGGCCAAGGAGGTCCCCTCCGCCATCGCCAAGGCCGTGGAGTTCGCCAAGAAGAACTTCTTCCACGTCCCGATGATCCGTCGCACCATCCCGCACGTGATCCAGGGCGAGGACTCCGCCGGAGTCGTCCTCCTGCGTCCCGCCTCGCCCGGTACCGGTGTTATCGCCGGTGGTCCGGTGCGCGCCGTCATGGATGCCGCTGGTATCCACGACATCCTGTCCAAGTCGCTCGGCTCCTCGAACGCGATCAACATCGTGCACGCCACGATCGCCGCGCTTCGTAAGCTCGAGCAGCCCGAGGCTGTCGCCGCGCGTCGTGGCCTGCCGCTTGAGGACATCGCCCCGCAGTCTCTGCTGCGTGCGCGTGCCGAGGGCGAGGCCGAGAAGCGCGCCGCCGCCGAGAAGAAGGAGGCCGAGCTGGCCGCCGAAGGAGTGGGTGAGTGATGGCAGAGTCCAAGCCCAAGCAGCTGAAGGTCACGCAGGTCCGTTCTGGTATCGGGGGCACCCACAACCAGCGCGCCACCCTGAAGACCCTCGGCCTGCGCAAGATCCGCCAGTCCGTCGTCCGCGAGGACTCGCCCACCCTGCAGGGCCAGATTCGCACGGTGGCGCACCTCGTGACCGTTGAGGAGGTCTGAGATGGCTGAGACCAAGAAGACGGAGGAGACGACCCGCGTCGTCAAGCTCCACCACCTGCGCCCGGCCCCTGGCGCCAAGAAGGCCAAGACCCGCGTGGGTCGTGGTGAGGGCTCCAAGGGCAAGACCGCGGGCCGCGGCACCAAGGGCACCAAGGCCCGGTACCAGGTGAAGGCGGGCTTTGAGGGCGGCCAGATGCCGCTGCACATGCGCCTGCCCAAGCTGCGTGGCTTCCGCAACCCCAACCGGGTGGAGTTCCAGCCGGTGAACGTGGGCCGGATCGCCGAGCTGTTCCCCAAGGGCGGCAAGGTCACGGTTGAGGACCTGGTTGCCAAGGGGGCCGTGCGTGACGGCCACCTGGTCAAGGTGCTGGGCACCGGTGACGTGAAGGTCAAGCTGGAGATCGTCGCCGACGCCTGGTCCGGCTCCGCCAAGGAGAAGGTCGAGGCTGCCGGAGGCTCCATCTCCGCTCGCTGAGCGCGCTAGCGACGCCGTCGCGCGTTGCAAGCTGGTAACGGACCCCGCCACGGGAGGCGATCCCGCTGGCGGGGTCCGTGGCGTTCGTACCTCGCCTCCTGCGTAGCTCCCAGGCGGCCTTCGGTCCTCTCTTAGGCCCCCCTTACCGGTCTCGTGAGCCATATGTCCCGGTCTCGTGGTATCGATGTCCCGGTCTCGCGAGACCGGGACATCGATACCACGAGACCGGTGCCGTCGTCGGGCGGGTTATTCAGGGGCGCGCAGGCAAGGTAGTGTTACTGCGGCGCTACGTGCGCCTTGGCCCGCCTGCCGCAAGCACCGCATGCGGCAGGGACATCATCATCCGCACACCACAGGAGTCCGAGTGCTCAGCGCGTTCGTGCAGGCGTTCAAGACGCCCGACCTGAGGAAGAAACTCCTCTTCACCCTAGGCATCATGGGACTGTTCCGGCTCGGCTCGGTCGTGCCGACCCCCGGCGTCTCGCTGAAGAACGTCAACACCTGTCTGGGTGAGGCGCAGGACGCTGGCCTGGTGAACCTGATCAACATCTTCTCCGGTGGCGCCCTGCTCCAGCTGAGCGTCTTCGCGCTGGGCATCATGCCGTACATCACGGCGTCGATCATCATCCAGCTGCTGCGCGTGGTGATCCCCCGCTTCGAGGAGCTGCACAAGGAGGGCCAGGCCGGGACGGCCAAGCTCACCGAGTACACCCGCTACCTGACCATTGCGCTGGGTCTGCTGCAGTCCTCCACGATCGTGGCCACCGCCGCCGACAACCGTCTCTTCGGCGACTGCGCGGTGCCCGTGATCCCCAACGCCTCCCCCCTGAACCTGGCGCTCATGATCATCACCATGACGGCGGGCACCGGCCTGATCATGTGGCTGGGTGAGCTCATCACCGAGCGCGGCATCGGCAACGGCATGTCCCTGCTGATCTTCACCTCGATCATCGCCCAGTTCCCCTCCAACATGATCTCCATCGCGGCGGGCAGCGGCGGCGTCAGCAAGTTCCTGGTGGTAGTGGCGGTGGTCCTGGTGGCCACGCTGGCCGTGGTCTACGTCGAGCAGGCCACCCGGCGCATACCGGTCCAGTACGCCAAGCGCATGATCGGTCGGCGGCAGTTCGGTGGCTCCACCACCTACATCCCGATCAAGATCAACACCGCGGGCGTTATCCCGGTGATCTTCGCCTCCTCGATCCTGGCGCTGCCCCAGCTGATCGCCCAGTTCGCCGACCGGCCCCACGGCTGGACCAACTGGATCGCCAACAACCTGCAGCAGACCGACACCGTCTACCTGGTGGCCTACGCCGTCCTGATCCTGTTCTTCGCCTTCTTCTACACGGCTATCACCTTCGACCCGGAGGAGATCGCGGACAACATGAAGAAGTACGGCGGGTTCATCCCGGGCATCCGGGCCGGTGAGCCCACGGTCAAGTACCTGAGCTACGTCATCAACCGTGTCACCGCAGCGGGCTCGGTCTACCTGCTGGTGCTGGCCATGATCCCGACCCTGGCAGTTATCTGGCTCGGCCTGTCACAGGCGCTGCCCTTTGGTGGTACCACTATCCTGATCATGGTCGGCGTGGGCCTGCAGACCGTCAAGGAGATCAACTCCCAGCTGCAGCAGCGCCACTACGAAGGGTTCTTGTCATGAGCGCACGCATGGTCCTACTCGGTCCCCCCGGAGCCGGAAAGGGCACCCAGGCCGCCCGCATCTCGCAGCGCCTGGGGATCCCCGCCATCTCCACCGGAGACATCTTCCGTGCCAACGTCGCCGGGGCCACGCCCCTGGGCGTGCAGGCAAAGGCGTACATGGACAAGGGGGAGTACGTCCCCGACTCCGTCACCAACGCCATGGTCAAGGACCGCCTCTCCCAGGAGGACGCCGCCCAGGGGTTCCTGCTGGACGGCTACCCGCGCACGGAGGCGCAGGTGCATGAGCTGGACAAGATGCTCGCCGCCGCTGGCCTGAAGCTGGACGTGGTACTGGAGATCACCGCCGACGCCGAGGTGGTGGTGCAGCGCCTGCTCAAGCGCGCCACCGAGCAGAACCGTGCCGACGACACCGAGCCGGTGATCCGCCGCCGCCTGCAGGTCTACGCCGAGCAGACCGAGCCGCTGGCCGCCCTCTACCAGGACAAGGGGCTGCTGGTGCGGGTGGACGGCATCGGTGAGATCGACGAGGTCACTGAGCGCATAATGGCCGCCCTGGCGCAGGCGGGCCTGAGCGCCTGAGCCGGAGGATGGCGGGTCGTTCCAGCACGGACGGCCCGCCATCGTCATTCGGGGCCGGGGCGCTGAGGCTGGCGGGGCGGCTCGCTCTGGAGGCACAGACGGCGCAGGCGCGTCCGGCACAGGCTCCCAGGGAGCGGCGACGGCGCAGGTCGGGCAGCGAGACAGACGCACAGAGCAGACGGTGCACCAGGCGCCGGTGCCGCAGGCGCGCAGGGCCGAGGGCAGGCACAGACGACGGCGCGTCCGCCGTCGAGACGGCTAGCAGACAGAGAGGAACACAGTGCTGGGACGGGAGCAGATCCAGATCAAGACCCCGGAGCAGGTGCGCAGGATGCGCCAGGCGGGGCTGGTGGTGGCTGAGGTGCACAAGGCCCTGCGGGAGGCGGTGACGGCAGGCGTGACCACCGCCGAGCTGGACGCCGTCAGCTCGCGTACGATCGCCGCCGCCGGGGCCAGGTCGAACTTCCTGGGCTACTACGACTACCCGGCCACCGTGTGCGTCTCGGTCAACGAGGAGGTGGTGCACGGCATCCCCGGCGCGCGGGTGCTTGAGGACGGCGACCTGGTGACCTTTGACTGCGGCGCCTACCTGACCGACCCGGACGGCACCCAGTGGCACGGCGACGCCGCCTTCACCACCGTGGTGGGGGGCCGCTACGCCTCAGAGACCGACCGGGTGCTGGACACGGCCACGCGCGCGGCCCTGTGGGACGCGATCGCCGCGATCGCCCGCGCCGTGAGCGGTGAGGCCAAGGGGCGTGCCGCCTGCCTGAACGTGGTGGGCGACGCCGTGGAGGCCCGCGTGGAGCGGGTGGCCCAGGAGGAGGGCGTGGAGCTGGGCGTCCTGGAGGACTACGTGGGCCACGGGATCGGCACGGCCATGCACATGCCGCCGGACGTGCTGAACTACTCGGTCAAGCGCAGGGGGCCCCGGCTGCGGCCCGGGATGGTGCTGGCGGTGGAGCCTATGCTCACGGCGGGCTCCGCGCAGGTCAGGGAGCTCGACGACGGCTGGACGGTGGTCACGGCTGACGGCTCGCGGGCGGCCCAGTGGGAGCACACGGTGGCAGTGGTTCCCGGCGGGGTGTGGGTGCTGACGGCGCCTGACGGCGGCGTGGAGGGGCTGGCGCCTTACGGGATCAGGCCCAGGCCCCTGTGAGGGGCTGGCCCGGTTGGCTGGCCCGGTTGGCTGAGCTGCTGCCGGAGGGCTGTGGCCGGCTCTGGCGGGGTGGGGGTGGTGCGGGCGGGTCAGCAGCGGCCTAAGGGCAAGGTATGCGGGTTTAGCCGGGTGTTAAGACCGGGTTCCGCTTGTGTATCGGAACGGTTGCAGGGTAGGTTGAGCCCGGTGAACGTCGGTGAGCGTTCCAGCCCCATTCCCATTAGTAGGTCGCAAGGAGGCAACCTATGTCCCGTACTTCCCGCGCTCTGATCGCTGGTGGTGCCGCGCTGGCGCTGCTCGCTGGTTCCGGCGCTACCTTTGCCCGCTGGTACGACGAGAAGACCGTGACTGACGCCTCGGTCACCACCGGTACCCTGAAGATCGTCGACACCGATGTCAAGGACAAGTGGCTTATCAACGCGCCGGAGGAAGGTACCGAGGCTGACCCAACCAAGGAGTTTGACCCGGCAACTGAGACTATCGTTCCTGGTGACGTCGTCTCTTTCACCAAGAAGATCAAGCTCGACGTTAAGGGTAAGAACCTTCGTGCCGAGTTTGCTGTCAGCGCCCCGGCGAGCGCGTCTCCAGCTATCGGCAAGATCAAGTCGGAGATCACCAACATCGATTGTGTTCGTGCGGACGGTGTTGGCAGTGTTAACCAGGGACAGATCACGGAAGCTGACGACGGTGCTACCTGCACCGTCAAGGTTGAGCTCATCTACCCGGTAGGACCCCACGACAACACGGGTTCCGCCATCCCGAACGGTATGGGTGACGGTACGCACACGGACTGGAGCAAGGCGGACGCCGAGATGGGGAAGGGGATCTCCGTGGCGGGATACGCCCTGGTGCTCGAGCAGCAGGCACGTCCGGCGGACCCCGCGCCGGCTCCCTGATTCGAGCAGTCGGCGAGCCGAGATACTCGCCATGACTAGCTGTTGAGCTAGCTTCAACTTTGGGTCGGCCTCCATCAGGAGGCCGACCCAAAGTGATATCTGCCCCGGACGCGGCTTGCCTGACCTAGTGGCAAGTAGCCTGGTGGCAAGAGCGCCAGGCCGAAGAGGTGTGGACTATTTACAGGCTGAAGCAGAATGATAGGAGGTGGCTGTGGGTGTGGACAGTGACAGCCAGCCGCAAACGGCTCACGGCCACTGGCCCGGACCTCCTCGGGAAGGTGCCACCTCTGGTCCTAACGAGCCGCGCCGCCAGGTACGGAGACGTAAGCGTTGGCATGCCTCTACCCGCGCTTGCAGGCGCCACGAGCGGCCAAGCGAGGCGCGTAGGCAAGGAGCTGTCCACTCCGCCGCCAGCTCGCGTTGGCGTGCAGTCCTACCCCTACCCGGACGCTCCGAACCGCGGCGGGTCCGGCCACGCCCCAGGCCGAAGGGGGTCCTGGGGGTGCTGGTCTTCGTTGCGGAGATCCTGCTGGGGCTCGGGATCCTGGCGGTGCTGTCTGCCACCTCGCTAGTGCCGGCGGTGATGGGCTGGGTGCCGCTGACCGTGCTCACCGGATCCATGGAACCAGGTATCCCCGCAGGGTCGCTGATCGTGGTTAAAAGCCTCTCCCTGGAGCAGGCGGGCAATCTGGCGATAGGGGACGTGGTCATCTACCTGCCCGAAGCCGACTCAGACGTGCTGGTCACCCACCGGATCGTAGGCATCCGCTCGGCAGGCGGTGGGGACACCACCTACCAGATCCAGGGGGACGCCAACTCGATCCCGGACCCCGGCTGGGTCCAGCCCAAGCAGATACGTGGCATCCTGCGCTACCACGTGCCTTTGCTCGGTCGGCTGCTTGTACTGCTGGACCCGAGCGCGAAGGCTGCATGGCGCCTGGTAGTCGCACTGGCTCTGGCCGTCTACGCCCTGTGGGAGGGGGTGGGGGCCGTGATCGAGTGGAGGCGGGACAGGTGCAAGGCCCGCGAGCGCGCGCAGGACGCCGCCCAGGCGGGGCCCGAGAACCCCCAGGCCCCAGATACCACTGAGGCAGGGCCCTCATCTCCACCAGTGCCAGAGGCCGCCGAGGTGGGGCCCTCATCTCCACCAGTGCCAGAGGCCGCCGACAACCAGCAGCCAGACGGCGCCGACGCCGTCGCTAAGCGGTGTGGCAGGAACCACCGGGCCGCAAGCCCCTAGCGGATGGTGGCGGGGCGTCAGCCTGTCATAGAGTTAGCAGCCGGACGTCTGTCCATGTTTTGCCGCGCCCGCACACCGGTCCTGGACCAGGAGGGGGAGCAGCAGGGCGGGGCAGGCGAACGCCCGGCGGCGTCGTCGTCGGGGAACTCGAGCGAGAAAGTACCGAGAAGGAAGCATGGCGAAAAAGGACGGCGTCATCGAGGTCGAAGGATCGGTCGTCGAGGCCCTCCCCAACGCAATGTTCCGTGTGGAGCTGAGCAACGGGCACGTCGTGCTCGCGCACATCTCCGGGAAGATGCGGCAGCACTACATCCGGATCCTCCCCGAGGACCGCGTGGTCGTGGAGCTGAGCCCCTACGACCTCAGCCGTGGTCGCATCGTCTACCGGTACAAGTGACAAGTCGGCCCCTGGGCCGGCGGAGGAACATCATGAAGGTCAAGCCGAGCGTCAAGAAGATCTGTGACAGCTGCAAGGTGATCCGTCGCCACGCACGTGTCATGGTGATCTGCTCCAACCCGCGGCACAAGCAGCGCCAGGGCTGAACGCCCACGCTGCCGGCCACCCCGCGGTGGCCACAACACAAGCACCCACTCCAGTGAGCCCAGCTCACAACCCCCGGTTCTCGGAGGCCGGGGCCGCCACGAGGACGGCGGGGCGAATGGGTGACGACCTCCGGGACCACACAGGAGAACCACTACCGTGGCACGTATTTCCGGTGTCGACCTCCCCCGCGAGAAGCGGGTAGAGATCGCGCTCACCTACATCTTCGGGATCGGCCGTACCCGTGCGGACGAGACCCTCAAGGCGACGGGCGTCAACCCCGACACCCGCGTCAAGGACCTCACCGAGGAGGAGCTGGTCAAGCTCCGTACCCACATCGACGCCAACTACCAGGTCGAGGGTGACCTCCGCCGTGAGGTCCAGGCTGACATCCGCCGCAAGGTTGAGATCGGCTGCTACCAGGGCCTGCGCCACCGCCGTCACCTCCCGGTCCACGGCCAGCGCACCAAGACCAACGCGCGTACCCGCAAGGGCCCCAAGCGCACCGTGGCCGGTAAGAAGAAGGCCAAGTAAGCAGTGATCCACACGCCGGGCGGCTAGCCCTGGCGCGGACAGACGACCTCACCCATAGAAGGAAACATGCCTCCCAAGAACCGCACCGCCGTGCGCAAGCCGCGTCGTAAGGACCGGAAGAACGTCACCCACGGCCACGCCTACATCAAGTCCACCTTCAACAACACCATCGTGTCCCTGACGGACCCGACCGGTGCCGTCATCTCCTGGGCCTCCTCCGGCCAGGTCGGCTTCAAGGGCTCCCGCAAGTCCACCCCCTACGCCGCCCAGCTCGCGGCCGAGGCCGCCGCCCGCCGCGCCCAGGAGCACGGCATGAAGAAGGTCGACGTCTTCGTCAAGGGCCCCGGCCCGGGCCGTGAGACCGCGATCCGCTCCCTGCAGGCCGCTGGCCTGGAGGTCGGCTCCATCACGGACGTCACCCCCCAGGCGCACAACGGCTGCCGTCCCACCAAGCGGCGCCACGTCTGACCACCCAGCCCCGACGGCGTAGCCCGGCCCCCAGCCGAGCCACGCCGTCGGGACCGGTTTAGCACCGGCACCTCCCACCGGGAGGACGCCGGGCCGCCACCCGCGCAGGCGGGGCCGGGGCGGCCACCTTGGACCGGCGTCATATAGCGGGCGCCGTGACGAAAGGAACACCTAGTGCTGATCGCACAGCGACCCACCCTCACCGAGGAGGTTGTCGAGGAGGACCGCCGCTCGCGGTTCGTCATCGAGCCTCTGGAGCCCGGCTTCGGCTACACCCTCGGCAACTCCCTGCGCCGCACCCTGCTCTCCTCAATCCCCGGTGCCGCCGTCACCTCGATCAGGATCGAGGGCGTGCCCCACGAGTTCCGCACCATCGCGGGAGTCAAGGAGGACGTCTCCCAGATCATCCTGAACATCAAGGAGATCGTGCTGTCCTCCGAGAACGACGAGCCGGTGGTCATGTACCTGCGCAAGTCCGGCCCCGCCGTCGTCACCGCCGGTGACATCACCCCCCCGGCGGGCGTGGAGATCCACAACCCCGACCTGGTGATCGCCACCCTCAACGAGAAGGGCAAGCTGGAGATCGAGCTGACTGTGGAGCGCGGCCGCGGCTACGTCTCCGCCAGCCAGAACAAGGACCCCAACGCGGAGATCTCCCGGATCCCCGTGGACTCGATCTACTCGCCGGTCAAGAAGGTCTCCTACGCCGTGGAGGCCACCCGTGTGGAGCAGCGCACCGACTTCGACCGCCTGATCGTGGACGTGGAGACCAAGTCCTCCATGACCCCGCGGGACGCGCTCGCCTCCGCAGGCAAGACCCTGGTTGAGCTCTTCGGCCTGGCCCGCGAGCTCAACGTGGAGGCGGAGGGTATCGAGGTGGGTCCCTCGCCGATGGACCAGGCCCTCCAGCAGGACCTCGCCCTGATGATCGACGAGCTCGACCTGCAGGCCCGTTCCTCCAACGCCCTCAAGCGCGAGGGCATCCACACCGTTGGTGAGCTGGTGGCCCGTTCCGAGGCCGACCTGCTCGACATCCGCAACTTCGGTGCCAAGTCGATCTCCGAGATCAAGGAGAAGCTGGCGGCCCTGGGCCTGTCCCTCAAGGGCTCGCCGATCGACTACATCGCGGATGACGCCTACGCAAACCCCACCTTCAGCGACGAGCAGGCCTGAGCGCCGCCTCGCATAAACCAAGGAGACAACAATGCCCCGTCCCACCAAGGGTCCCCGCCTGGGCGGCTCCGCCCAGCACGAGCGCCACCTGCTCGCCAACCTGGCTCGCCAGCTGTTCCTGCACGAGTCCATCACCACCACGGAGGCCCGCGCCCGCCGTCTGCGCCCCTACGCGGAGAAGCTCATCTCCAAGGGCAAGCGCGGCGACCTGCACGCCCGCCGCACCGTGCTCAAGAAGATCACCGACAAGGAAGCCGTCTACCGCCTCTTCGAGGTGATCGCCCCCAAGCTCGAGGGCCGCGAGGGTGGCTACACCCGCATCATCAAGACCGCCCCCCGCAAGGGTGACAACGCGCCCATGGCCGTCATCGCCCTGGTCACCGAGCCGGTGGCCAAGAAGGAGGTCGTGAACGACGCCGTAGCCACCGCCAAGAAGGCCGCCGCCAAGGCTGCCGAGCAGGCCGGGGAGAAGGCTGCTGAGAAGAAGGCTGCCAAGGCTACCGAGAAGACCACGGACAAGGCTGCTGAGAAGGACGCTGCCGCCAAGGTAGAGGCCAAGGAGTACAAGGGCGCGGTGCGCCTTGCTGAGGGCGCTGCTGAGGCCCCCGACGCCGACCACCTCATCAAGGGCAACGAGGACTCCATGAAGTACCACGTGCCCGGCTCCCGCTGGTACGACGCCACGATCGCCGAGGTCTGGTTCGCCACCGCTGAGGACGCCGTCGCCGCGGGCTTTGAGCCCGCAGGTGGCGCCGCCGCCCAGAAGATCGCTGAGTGAGCTAGCTGCTGGCTGAGGCGCTTGCTGGCTGAACCGCCAGCTGCCCCAGCTGGTTGCGTGACCAGGACGGTTGCCTGACTGAGCTGGTTGGCTGGGTTGGTCTGTGACCGAGTTGGTTGGCTGGGTTGGTCTGTGACTGAGCTGGTTTTGGCTGGGTTGGTCTGTGACTGAGCTGGTTGGCTGAGTTGGCTGCTTAACTGGACCGGAGGGCCCGGGTACCTACAAGGTGCCCGGGCCCTCCGCATCCCCGCTCTCGATCGCTTCTCGCGAGACCGGGACATCGGTACCGCGAGACCGGGACATACGTACCGCGAGACCGGGACATATGTACCGCGAGACCGGGACATACGGCTCGCGAGTTCGGTAAGGGTGGCCTTGGTTGTGGATAGCTCCGCCTTCTCAGGGGTTTACGGCGGCGCCTGGGAGCTGGAGGCGTCTGGTGGGTGCCGGCGCCCTGGTGGGTGCCAACGCCTCCTGGTGAATGACGGCGGCATCTGGTGGTACCAGCGCCGTTTTAGGGCTGGAGGCGTCCCAGGACGCGGTAGTGGTCGGATGACCGTTGCGGCAGGTGGCTATGCGTGTCGGTGCTGGTAGAGCCGACACCGCGGGTCCTTGCGCCGGGAGTCGCAGCAGCCATAGCCGTAGCCCGCCCAGACCGGTCCGGAGGCCAGGCCCCACTTTGCCACCCCGGGGCGGCTACTACTCGCAGGTAAGAGCGTGCCCTCGCCGTCGTAGGTGGAGACCACCCTGAACGGCCGCAGCCAACGCCTGCCTAGAAGTGGCCTCGCCGTCGTTAGCGGAGACCACCCGCAGGTACGAAAGTGCCCCGCCGTCGTACCACCAAGGCTAAAGAGCGCAGTAAGGACGACGGCGGGGCAGTTACGGCCTAGGCCGCTAGGCCGCTAGGCCGGAGAGGTCAGGCGCGCGAACGCAGGCGCAGAGCCACGCCCCCAAGGACCAGCACGGAGGCGGCGAGCACGAGCAGCGGGCCCTCAACACCGGTCTGGGCCAGCGACTGGCCCTTCTTGGCCTTGGCGCTGGGGCTGGTGGAAGGCGTTGCACCGGCCGCACCAGGCGCCTGAGGCGTAGCAGTCGCGGAGCCCTGCGGCTCGCCGGGCTTCTCGGTGCTCGGGGCGGGGGCCTTAGCCTCCGGCTTGTCGTTCTCTGGCTTCTTGGTGGGGGTCGGCTCTGGGGCCTCCGGCTTCTTGGTGGGGGTCGGCTTCGGGGCCTCCGGGTTCTTGGGCGCCTCTGGCATGGGGGGAACGGGCCGGGCCACGACGGTGACCGAAGTGGTGGCGCGCTGCGGGTCGACGGTCAGCGAGTAGGACCCCAGGCTGGCGTTGGCCGGGACCGTCCACAGCACCGTGGTCTCGCCGGTGCCGCGCTCGGTGCGCGGGGACTGCAGGGTCGCCACCACCTTGCCGTCGCTGTCACGGACGGTGACAGTGACGCTCTCGCCGGAGTCCAGGCCGCCTACGTTGATGGTGACCTGATCGCCGGGGTGCACCTGCTTCTGCTGGGCCTCGATGGTGACCGAGGAGCGCGCCGCCCTGTCGGGAGCGGTCTGGGCAGAGGAGGGGGCCTGGTCGTCGGCGTCCGCTGTGGCGCCGCTCGCTACAGCCTCGGTGGTGGTGGACGGCGTCTCCGCCGGCACTGCGTAGGCCGGGACGGTGAGGGCCGCGACGGACAGGGACAGGGCAAGGGCGTATGTCTTGAGTGCTGGTTTGCGCACGATTATGAATCCAGTTCAGGGTTGGGAGTACTTGCCATGGATTAATACTCCTCGTTCGGAGTGTTCGTCCAGTTCTGTGAGATATGGCGTCAGAAAAGCAGTCGGAGGAGTGGGAGGGGCGACGGCGACGGCGTGGCTGGTGTCGTTGGTGGCCTGCGGGCGCTGGGGCTTGGGGTAGGGGCTGGGGCTGGTCTGGGTCCAGGCCGCTGGCAGGCTGGCTGGGGTGGTGGTCAGGTGCAGGCGCAGGCCGCAGAAGAAGCGTGAGCGGGAGGCGCGGTATCCGTAGCCAGCCCAGTCGGCCCTAGCTGGCCCAGCCGGCCCAGCCGGCTAAGTTGCCCAGGTGTGAACGTGTGACGGTGGGCCGGGAGCGGGCGCACTCAACGGGGGGGGGTGGAGTCGGCCAGGCGCACGTCGTCGGTGTAGACGCTGGTGGACGTGGCCAGCGCGGTGGTGAGCCATCCCATGGTGCTGGCCAGGGCTCATATGTGCTTGTTGTACTCGCACTGTGGCCAGGGGGTGTAGGGGAGCCTGTGGGCCGTGAGCCCGGCCTGCGCCGGGGTGCGAGCACTGGCCAGGGGGTGTAGGGGAACCTGGCTGCCAGGTGCCTGCGGGCTTAGCGCAGGAAGCATCCTTCGGTGTTGATGCCCGGCAGCGGTGCGATGGTGGTCAGGGGCAGGGCCTCGGCGTCGGTGATGGTCGGAGCGATTCCAGTGCGTGGGCGAGCGGGAACGATTTGGGGACGGGCTTTCAACAAGTCATCAGCGATGTCGTGCAGCGCGGTAGCGAGGGTCTCCAGATCGGTGTCCACGATGGGGCTGGCTTCAGGTCGGTGTCCACGATGGGGGCGCCTTCCAACAGGGTTCGGAGGTGGTGCTTAGCAGTACCGATGCTGCGAGGCCCTCGCCCGCGCCTCAGATTCCCACGCCTACCCGCATCTTCCCACGCCTACCCGCATCTTCCCACGCCTACCCGCATCTTCCCGCGCCTACCCGCATCTTCCCACGCCTACCCACATCTTCCCACGCCTACCCGCATCCCGTGGAAACAACCATCTAGGGGGGCGGTCTTGTCCCTGGTTGCTGGGCCTTCTGTCGTCTGAGGGGGAGGATTTTGTCACTGGTGGAGGATTAGAAGTGTGTCCTGAGTCTGGTCCTGGGAAGTTTCGGCTTGATTCCGGGGTAGTTGAGCCGTCAGCAGTCGGTGTGGGGGCTTCTAGTCCTCCGCCAGTGACAGCTCTGGGTCGACCACGCTCACCGAGACCAGCCGGGAGAACCGCAGCAGGGGCACAGCCTCACCGCAAGACTTATCGCCCACTCCCAACTTTCTTCCCGCAGACAAGACGCCCAGCGAGCCTCGTCGTCGACCAGCCACCAGCATCCACCAAACCCGCTCGAGTTATCCACAACTGAGGCCGCCCTTACCGAAGTCGCGAGCCATATGTCCCGGTCTCGCGGTACCGATGTCCCGGTCTCGCGGTGAGGGAGGGGGTTGTTAGGGGCGGGTCATGTCCCAGCAGCGGGCGCCGCCAGTCATCCCGGCCTCGTTGGGGACCACCACGACGTCGTTGCCCAGCAGCGCCAGCTGGGAGGCCACGATCCGCCGGGAGTTGCCCCCACCCAGGTACAGGCGGTCCCACAGGTACATGGGCCGTAGCGAGTCCACCACCCGCCGGACCCTCCGTGACCAGTGGGCGTCCCCCAGCCGCAGACGCTCGTGCTCCCCGATGTAGTCGTCGTAGGTCAGGCCCCAGCGGATCGGTCCCTGGGAGATCTCCACGTGGGGCGCCAGCACCCCGTTGTCAAAGACGGCGTTGCCCAGCCCGGTGCCCAAGGTCACGATCATCTCGTGGCCCTGGCCGGTGACCACGCCCGCCCCGGCCACCTCGGCGTCGTTGAGCACCAGCACCGGCAGGTCCAGGGCGCCGCGCAACGCCGCCCCCATGTCGAAGCGCCGCCAAGCCTGCACCAGCTCGGGCAGCACCCGGGAACGGGGGCCGTCCTTGGTGATGTAGTGGGGGGTGGCCACCACCACGCCGTGCCGGATCATGCCAGGCATCCCCACCGTCGCCCGGTCAGCGCGGGGGAGCCGGACCGCCAGCGCCACAATGGTCTCTACCAGCAGCTCCGGGGGCAGCGGGTAGGGGGTGGGGGTGCGCACGGCGTCCGAGATGATGCTGCCGGTGCCGTCCAGCACGGAGGCCTTGATCCCGCCGCCACCGCAGTCGACGGACAAGGTGGTCAGGTTGCTCACGGCACGAAGTTACCGTGCGGGGCGGGCTGGGCCCGGCAGGCGCGGGGGCTGTCGCCGCCAGGGATGCCGGGACCGGTGCAGGCGTGGTCGAATGGGGGCATGAGCCAGAACACGCCCCCCAGCAGCCCGGCACTGGGCCCGCCCGCAGCGGAACGGGGGCGCGCCGTCGGGCCGGAGACGCTGCGCCTGCGCCTGGACCTGGCCTACGACGGCGGAGGCTTCTCCGGCTGGGCGGCGCAGCCGGGCCTGCGCACCGTGGAGGGCGAGCTTACCGCCGCCCTGGAGGCGGTCACCCGGGTGCCTGTGCGCCTGACCGTGGCCGGGCGTACCGACGCCGGGGTGCACGCTGCGGCTCAGGTCGCCCACCTGGACCTGCCGGTGGCGGTCTGGCAGCGGCTGCCGGGACGCTCCGGACGGGAGCCGGGGGAGGCCCTGCTGTCCCGCCTGGCGGGAGTGCTGGCCCACCGCTGCCAGCAGTCGGGGCCGCCGGGGACGCCCCGAGGTTCCTGTGACGTGGTGGTGCACGGGGTGGCCGTGGTGGGAGAGGGCTTCGACGCCCGCTTCAGCGCCCTGGAGCGCCGCTACACCTACCGGGTGTGCGACCGTCCCAGCCAGCGCGACCCCGCCCAGCGCCACCGGGTGCTGTGGGTGCCGGGCGAGCTGGACGTGGCGGCTATGGCGGCCAGCGCCAGGCCGCTGCTGGGTGAGCACGACTTCCTCTCCTACTGCAAGCCCCGGGCGGGGGCCTCCACCATCCGCACCCTGCGGCACCTGGAGTGGCGGCGTGCGTCCGAGGGGCCGGAGGCGGGGCTGGTGACGCTCACAGTGGTGGCGGACGCCTTCTGCCACTCCATGGTGCGTGCCCTGGTGGGCGCGGGCCTGGCCGTGGGGCAGGGGCGCCAGGGTCCGGACTGGCCCGGTGAGCTGTTGGCGGCCCGCACCCGTCAGGGGGCGGCCCCGGTGGCCCCGCCGCACGGCCTGACCCTGGAGGCGGTCAGCTATCCGCCCGACGAGGAGCTGGCCGCCCAGGCCGCCAGGGCGCGGGTGCTGCGCACGAACTGCTGCTAAGGGTGCCGACGGCGACGGCGGCTGCGGGTCGCGGCTTGTGGTGGGCGGAGATTAGCGGTGGGCCGCGGCTTGCGGTGAGCTGAGGCTTGCGGTGGGCTGAGGCTTGCGGTGGGCTGAGGCTTGCGGTGCAGCGCAGGCTGGAAGTGGAGGGCCGCTAGCGAGGCTGGGGCAGCGGCGATCCTTCCGGTGTTCCGGGTCCAGGCCGAGGCCAGAGCGGTGCGCCAGTCACCAAGGGGGCACCAGCAGTCAGTGGGCCGGGACCGCCGTCCGCCGTCGGGGTGCAGGCACCAGCGGGGCGGGCCTACCGTGGCAGGACTCACGGCAGATCGAGCCACCACAGCTTTGACCCCCGTCCGGGCTAGCCGGTAATGTGTGGCAACGTCGTGAAGCACAACTGTGCGCGTTCCGGGTGCCATCCCACTCGCCTCGAACCGCCCGTGCTCCGACCGCCCACATGACCATGGTGGTCTCGCAGTGCCGTGAAGCTTCATCGCGGTGCCCGCGTGTCCGCCCGCCAAAGAGAAACGAAGGCAACGCCCGTGCGCACGTATTCACCGAAGCCCGGCGACGTCGAGAAGAACTGGTACGTCATCGACGCCACCGACGTCGTCCTCGGCCGTCTAGCGGCCCAGGCCGCGACCCTGCTCCGTGGGAAGCACAAGCCCCAGTTCGCCCCCAACGCGGACTGCGGCGACTACGTCATCATCATCAACGCTGACAAGGTCGCCCTTACAAACGGCAAGGCTGACAAGAAGTTCGCCTACCGCCACTCCGGCCACCCCGGTGGTCTGACTGCGGTCTCCTACCGTGAGTTGCTCGCCACGCGCCCCGAGCGCGCCGTGGAGAAGGCCGTCAAGGGCATGGTGCCTCACACCAAGCTCGGCCGCGCCCAGCTCAAGAAGCTGAAGGTCTACGCGGGCGCTGAGCACCCGCACGCCTCGCAGAACCCGCAGGCTTTCGAGATCACCCAGGTCGCCCAGTAAGCGCTCCGCGCCCGGCACCCGCGACAAGCAAAGGACATATCGTGGCTGAGACCACTGTCGACATCGACACGCTGGACGAGGAGAACGCCCCCTCCAGCTACACCACCGAGACCGAGGCCGCCCGTGAGGGGCGTGGCCAGTCCATCACCGCCCCAGGCGCTGGCCTGGGCCGCCGCAAGGAGGCTGTCGCCCGCGTGCGCCTCGTGCCCGGCACCGGAAAGTGGACCCTCAACGGCCGCACCCTGGAGGACTACTTCCCCAACAAGCTGCACCAGCAGCTCGTGCGCGCCCCCTTCACCCTGCTGGACCTGGAGGGCCGTTTCGACGTCGTCGCCCGTATCAACGGCGGTGGCATCTCCGGCCAGGCCGGTGCCCTGCGCCTGGGCATCTCCCGCGCCCTGAACGAGATCGACCGCGACGCGAACCGTCCCGCCCTGAAGAAGGCCGGGTTCCTGACTCGCGACGCCCGCATCGTCGAGCGCAAGAAGGCCGGTCTGCACAAGGCCCGCCGCGCCCCGCAGTACTCCAAGCGCTGACCCGCTTACCTCAGGCTGGCCCCAGCCACAGCACGACGCCCCGCTCCGCTGCCACAGCGACGGCGGGGCGTCGCCGTCGCTGTTCCCCTGCCTGTTCCTCTGCCTCGAGTTGTGCATTTCGGCTCGACTGGTGCTGGAAAACCGCACCAGTCGAGCCGAAATGCACAAGTGGGGCGCGGGCGGGGAGCCAGCCGCAGGTCCAGGCGGGCACGACGACGCTGCGCCGCGCTCACGGGTGCGTGGATGAATCGCATGTCCTCTGGCAGGGATGCGCTCCTGTCAGACACGGCGAATGCCCCGACGGCACGGCAGGTAGCCCCGGCTCTTGCGATGCGCTCCTGTCAGACACGGCGAATGCCCCGACGGCACAGCAGGCAGCCCCGGCTCTTGCGAAGCGCCCCTTCAGACACGGCGAATGCCGGGGCAGGCGTGGAATGATTGCCGTGACTTACACCGGGAACACCCCCAGGAGGACCTCATGGCAAGACTCTTCGGCACCGACGGCGTTCGGGGCCTGGCCAACGACCTGCTCACCCCGGCCCTGGCTGTACAGCTCGGTGAGGCAGCGGCCCGCGTGCTGGCCGCCGACTCCACCACCTCCCGCTCCGGCCGCCCCCGGGCCGTGGTCGGTCGTGACACCCGTGCCAGTGGTGAGTTCCTGGACCACGGCATCAGCTCGGGGCTGGCCTCCTCCGGGGTGGACGTGACCCGCGTCGGCATCCTGCCCACGCCCGCCATCGCCCACCTGACCGCCACCCAGGACATTGACCTGGGCGTCATGATCTCGGCCTCCCACAACCCCTTCCAGGACAACGGGATCAAGTTCTTCGCCCGGGGCGGCTACAAGCTTGAGGACTCCGTGGAGGACGAGATCGAGGCCCTGCTGGGCAAGGTCACCGACCTGCCTACGGGCGCCGGGGTGGGGCGGGTCATCAAGGGTGAGACCGTCGCGGACCAGAACTACATCAACCATCTGGTGGACTCCGTGTCTACCGACCTGACCGGCCTGCGCATCGTGGTGGACGCCTCCAACGGGGCGGCCTCCCACGTGGGCCCCGCCGCCCTGCGCGCCGCCGGGGCGGAGGTGATCGTCATCAACGCCTCCCCGGACGGCCTGAACATCAACGACGCCTGCGGCTCCACCCACCCCGAGCGCCTGCAGGCCTACGTCTGCAACGTGGGCGCGGACATGGGGGTGGCCTACGACGGCGACGCCGACCGCTGCCTGGCGGTGGACGCTGAGGGAAGGCTCGTGGACGGTGACCAGATCATGGGCATGCTTGCCGTGGGTATGAAGGCGGACGGCACCCTGGGGTCCGACACCCTGGTGGTGACCGTGATGAGCAACCTGGGCCTGGTGCTGGCCATGAAGGAGCACGGTATCCGCACGGTCCAGACCGGGGTCGGGGACCGCTACGTGCTGGAGAAGATGCTTTCGGGCGGCTACACGCTGGGCGGGGAGCAGTCCGGCCACGTGATCGACACGATCCACTCCACCACCGGCGACGGCGTGCTCACCTCGCTGCGGATCGCGGCCCGCGTCAAGCGCAGCGGCAAGAGCCTGGCGGAGCTGGCCAGTATCGTCCAGCGGCTCCCGCAGACCCTGGTGAACGTCAAGGGCGTGGACAAGTCCGCAGCAGGCACCAACGCCGCTGTGCAGAAGGCCGTGGCGGAGGCCGAGGAGCGCCTGGGCGACACCGGCCGGGTGCTGCTACGCCCCTCGGGCACCGAACCGCTGGTGCGCGTGATGGTGGAGGCCGCCACCCAGGCGGAGGCGGACGCCGTAGCCCAGGGCCTGGCCGAGGTGGTCAAGGAGAACCTGAGCCTGTAGGAAGGAGATCCTGGGGCAGTGGACTGGAACCTGGTGGTCTGAGCTGCCTGCCGGAAGCAGGACGTCTGCGACCGGGCCCGGCTAGGACGGCACCGCCCGGCGCTAAGCGCGCCGGGCGGTGCCGCGTCTGAAGGAGCCAGCGGCCCCTGCTCAGTCCTGGGCCGGGTGCAGGAGCTCAGCGGGCAGGGACTCCACCAGGCGCAGCCAGATCTCCGAGGCCGTGGGGTAGGCGGGTACCGCGTGGCGCAGCAGCTCCACCGGGACCCGGCCCACGATCGCGATGGTGGCGGCGTGGATCATCTCCCCGGCCTCCGGGCCCACGAAGGTGGCTCCCACCAGGGTGCGGCTGGCCCGGTCCACCACCAGCATGGCCTGGCCGTGGGCGTCGTCGCGCAGCAGGGCCGCCCCGGCGGCGGAGGTGTAGGGGACCGTGGCCGTGACCACGTCCAGGCCCTGGGCCCGGGCCTGGGCCTCCGTGAGCCCGCTGGCCGCCACCTGGGGGTCGGTGAAGACCACCCGGGGCACCGGGACGATCTCCGGGACCTCCTCCGGCGTGCGGCCCGCAGCCAGGGCGGCGATCCGCTCACCAATGACCCGCGCCTGGTACTTGCCCATGTGGGTCAGCGGGTTGCGCCCGCTGGCGTCACCCACCGCGTGCAGCCACTGGGGCAGGTTCCCGGAGGTCACGTCCTGGGCGGTCAGGCCTACCGACTCCAGGCCCAGCCCTTCCAGGGCCGGACGGCGGCCGGTGGCGACCAGCACCTCGTCCGCCTCCAGGACCCCTCCGCCGCCCTGCACCCGCAGCGGACCACCGTGGATCCGGCCCAGCTCGGGGGCGGGGGCGACCTCGTCACGCGTGCAGGACTCCACCTGGAGGCCGGTCACCACCCGTACGCCCAGGTCGGTCAGGGCCTTCTCCACGAGCTGGGAGGCGAAGGGCTCCGAGGTGGCCAGCAGCCGGCCCCCGCGCACCACCATGGTCACCTTGCTGCCCAGGGCGGTCATCCAGGTGGCGGCCTCGCAGGCCACCACGCCACCGCCCACGATCACCAGGCGCTCCGGGACGTCCTTGACGGCGGTCACGTCACGAGAGTCCCAGGCGGCCACGTCGCGCAGCGGGGGCGGCACCACGGGGCGGGAGCCGGTTGCCAGCACGACGGCGTGGCGGGCCTCTACCAGTCGTACCCCTGCTGGGCCGCTGACGGCCACCCGGCGCTCACCCACCAGGCGGCCCCAGCCGCGCAGCACCTCGATGCCGAGGCTCTGCGCCCACCGCAGCTGCCCGGCGTCGTCGTAACGGGAGGTCCACTGGTCTCGGCGCTCCAGCAGGCCGTTGGCGCTGGGCTGGGCGGCGGTCAGGCCCGGCAGGTTGCGGGAGGCGGCGGCGACCTCCAGCGGCCGCAGCAGCGCCTTGCTGGGCATACAGGCGTAGTAGGCACACTCTCCACCCAGCAGCTCGCCCTCGACCAGGGCGACGGTCAGGCTGGTGCCCTGGGTGGCGTACTGGGCGACGTTCTCCCCGGCGGGCCCACCACCGACCACCACGACGTCGTATACCTCGGTGGGCTCGGCAGGGACCGGGCCCGCCAGCGCGCTGCCCTGGGCGGCCTGTGCCGCCACGGTGGTCAGACCGGCGCTCTGGGGAACGAGGTTCTCAGGGTTCTTCGTACTGCTCATGGCCCCGAATACTTGCACACCTGTGGAGCGGCCCGAACTGACCGTGGGGCGCTCAGGCCCGGGGGCAGCAACGAGCAGGCCCGTGGAGGTGCCGGTGCGGCCAGAGCGGGGGAGCGGTGCCCGAGGGCCGTGACCTCAGGACTTGCGCAGCAGGACGTGGCTCATGTGGTGGTTGGCGTCCTTGCGCAGCACCAGGGTGGCCCGGCCCCGCGTGGGCTCGATGTTCTCCCGCAGGTTGGCCAGGTTCACAGTCTCCCAGACCTCCTTGGCGGCGGCCACGGCGATGTCGTCCGGGATGGTCGCGTAGCGGCGGAAGTACGAGCCGGGGTCGCGGAAGGCCGTGCGCTTGAGCGTCAGGAAGCGGTCCAGGTACCAACGGCGGATGTCCTGGGGGTCGGCGTCCACGTAGATGGAGAAGTCGATGAAGTCGCTCACCGCCAGGGCGGAGGAGGGCTCGCCGTCAGTCTGCCAGCGGCCCCGGGGCGCGGGCTGCAGCACGTTCAGGCCCTCCAGCACCAGCACGTCGGGGCGCTGCACAACCACGTGCTCTCCGGGGACGACGTCGTACACGGAGTGGGAGTAGACCGGCGCCTCCACCCGCGGCGCCCCCGACTTCACGGCGGAGACGAAGCCCAGCAGCGCCCGGCGGTCGTAGGACTCGGGGAAGCCCTTGCGGGCGGTCAGCCCCCGCTCCTCCAGGACGGCGTTGGGCAGCAGGAATCCGTCGGTGGTGACCAGGGCCACGTGCGGGGTGGCCTCGAAGCGTGACAGCAGGTGCGCGATCAGCCTGGCGGTGGTGGACTTGCCCACGGCCACCGAGCCAGCCACCGCCACCACGAAGGGCGTGGGTGTCTCCGGCACCCCCAGGAAGCCCGCGATCTGGCGGGCCCGCTGCCGGCTGGTGGCGATGTACTCCTGCAGCAGGGCGGTCAGCGGCCGGTAGACGACGTCGACCTCCGCCAGGTCTATGGGGTCGCCCAGCCCGCGCAGCTTCTCCACGTCGGCCTGCGTCAGGGGCAGGGGCGCGGTGGAGGCCAGCTGCCGCCACTGGTCGCGGCACAGCTCGATGTAGGCGGAGGCCTCACCCTGGCCGGTGCCGGAACGCCCAGGGGCGGCGTCCGTAGGGCTGAAGGAGTCGGTCACCCGGCCAGTCTTACCCATAGGGCGCCGTCGTCCGGCAGGTTTGGTCCACTAGTGGGCAGGGGCACTATCGACGGCGGGCGGCGGCCGCACCCGGCTGAAGCAGTTGAATGATTGATCCACGCATGGTTCGATCACTCCTATGTGTGGAATTGTTGGTCATGTTGGTCCCGCTGACTCAGCCTCCGCAGCCTCGGCAGGAACCCTAGGCTCCAACCGCTCCCTGGAGGTGCTGCTGGACGGGCTCAGCCGCCTGGAGTACCGCGGTTACGACTCCGCTGGCGTGGCCCTGGTCTCCTCGCAGGGCATGGACGTCGTCAAGGTCGCAGGCAAGCTGGAGGGGCTGCGCACCGCCCTGGCCGACCGGCACCCGGCCCCGGCCACCACCGGTATCGGGCACACCCGCTGGGCCACCCACGGCGGCCCCACCGCCGCCAACGCCCACCCCCACCAGGCCGGTGACCTGGCGGTGGTGCACAACGGCATCATCGAGAACTTCCGCCAGCTGCGGGTGGAGGTGGAGGCGGCGGGCCGCGCCCTGGCCTCGGACACGGACACGGAGGTGGTGGCCCACCTGCTGGACCTGGAGCTGGCCGCCCGCCTGGAGGCTGCGGGCTGCCAGCACACGGCCACCGGCTGGCGGGGCCCGGACGGCGCCGCCCCCGACAGCGCGCTGGCCCGCAGGCTGCTGGTGGAGACCATGCGCGCCGTAACCGCCCGCCTGGAAGGCACCTTCGCGCTGCTGGCCCTCACACCGCTGGTTCCCGGGGTGATCGTGGCCGCCCGCCGCTCCAGCCCCCTGGTGATCGGGCTGGGCGAGGGTGAGAACTTCCTGGGCTCCGACGTCGCCGCCTTCGTGTCATTCACCAAGCAGGCTGCTGAGGTGGGCGACGACCAGGTGCTGCTGCTCAGCGCCGACGCCGTCACCGTGTGGGACGCCCAGGGTGAGGTGGTCGAGCCCCGCCGCTGGGAGGTCTCCTGGGACGCCTCCGCCGCCGTCAAGGGCGGTTACGCCACCTTCATGGACAAGGAGATCCACGAGCAGCCCACAGCCGTGGCCGACACCCTGCGCGGGCGCGTGGACCAGAACGGGGAGCTGGTCCTGGACGAGATGCGCATCGACCCCGCCCTGCTGCGCAGCATCGACAAGATCATCGTGGTGGCCTGCGGCACCGCCGCCTACGCCGGGCACGTAGCCAAGTACGCCATCGAGCACTGGTGCCGCGTGCCCGTGGAGATCGAGCTGGCCCACGAGTTCCGCTACCGTGACCCGATCGTCTCCGAGAAGACCCTGACCGTGGCGATCTCCCAGTCCGGGGAGACCATGGACACGATCCAGGCGCTGCGCCACGCCCGCGAGCAGGGCTCCAAGGTGCTGGCCATCGTCAACACCTACGGCTCCACCATCGCCCGGGAGGCGGACGCCGTGCTCTACACCCACGCCGGGCCGGAGGTGGCGGTGGCCTCCACCAAGGCCTTCATCGCCCAGATCACCGCCTGCTACCTGCTGGGCCTGTACCTGGCCGAGCAGCGGGGCAACAAGTGGCCGGACGAGGTGGGCGAGTACCTGGGGCACCTGGCCCAGGTGCCCCGGAAGATCCAGCAGGTGCTCGACGAGCAGGAGCAGCGGGTCAAGGACCTGGGGGCGCAGCTGGCGGACCAGACCTCCTTCCTGTTCCTGGGGCGGCACGTGGGCTTCCCCGTGGCCCTGGAGGGGGCCCTGAAGCTCAAGGAGCTCGCCTACGTGCACGCGGAGGGCTTTGCGGCCGGGGAGCTCAAGCACGGGCCGATCGCCCTGGTCGAGGAGGGCCTGCCGGTGTTCATCATCGTGCCCACCCCGCGCCGCCCGGTGCTGCACGACAAGGTCATCTCCAACATCCAGGAGGTGCGGGCCCGGGGTGCGCGCACCATCGTGATCGCGGAGGAGGGGGACACGGCGGTGGACGCCTGCGCTGACTACGTGATCCGGGTCCCGCAGACCCCTACGCTCCTGTGGCCGCTGCTGACGGTGGTGCCCCTGCAGGTCTTCGCCGCCGCCCTGGCCGCCGCCAGGGGGCTGGACGTGGACCAGCCCCGCAACCTGGCCAAGTCCGTCACCGTCGAGTAGCTCGTACCCCTCAGCGCGGGGCGTCGCCCTCCGCGACGACGAAGGCGAGCGCCAGCGCGCCTTCATGCGACAGGGACAGGTGCCAGTGCCGCACTCCCGCCGCCTGGGCGACCTGTGCCGTGACCCCCTGCAGGCGGAGGCCGGGGACCGCCCCGGGTGGGGTGCTGACCTCTATATCAGTCAGCCGCCAGCCCGTGGGGGGCGCCGCCGGGGAGCGTTGCGGGCCGTGGGCCAGGGCGCTGCCCAGCGCCTTGAGCACCGCCTCCTTCGCGGCCAGCCGCGCCGCCAGGGAGCGGGGGCGGCCTGCGCACAGCTCGCGTTCGCGGGTTGTGAAGAGCCGGTCCTGTAGCCCCGGGTGCCGTTCCAGGCGGGCGGCCAGACGTGCTACCTCTACGACGTCGGTACCTACTGCCACGATCACCACCCCAGTGTGCCTTAGCCCCTCAGGTAGTGGGGCTGCGTCCTGCGGCCCGGTTGGTCGCGGGCCCGCTACTGGTCGACGGCGCCGCCCGACCACGGGAAGATAGGCGCATGAGCCCGCAGTCCCTGACGCTGACCGACACACAGCTGGCAGGCCGTCTACGGGTGCCAGGGGCGAAGGACCACAAGTACACCCGTGGGGTGCTGGGCGTGTGGGCAGGCTCCCAGACCTACCCCGGGGCCGCGGTGCTGGCCTGCGCCGCCGCGGTGCGCACGGGGGTGGGGCTGGTTCGCCTGCAGGCCCCGCAGCGGGTGGCGGACCTGGTGCTGGCCCGCCGTCCCGAGGTGGTGCCCGCTGCCGGGCGCAGCCAGGCCCTGTTGATCGGCCCCGGCATCAGCGCGCAGGACGTGCCCCGCGCGGCAGAGGCCGACGCCGCCCTGGCCCTGGCCCTGGGGGACCCGACCACCCCGCCGCTGCCTGCGGTGCTTGACGCCGGGGCCCTGCCGCTGCTGGCCTGCCGCCTGCAGGCAGGCGCGCGCTGCTGGCCCTGGCACGTGCTCACACCCCACGCGGGTGAGGCCGCCGTCCTGCTTAGTGGCCTGGGACGGCGTACCAGCCGCCAGCAGGTGGAGGAGGATCCGGAGGCCACCGTCCGGGCGCTATCAGCGATGACTGGTGCCACGGTGCTGCTCAAAGGCAACCCGACCCTGGTGTCTGGTGAGGGGGGACAGCTCCTTGTACGCCTGGACCCGGGTCCCGCCTGGCTGGCCACCGCGGGCAGCGGCGACGTACTCGCCGGGGTCCTGGGTGCCCTGCTGGCCGTGGAGGCCGCCTCCTGGGAGAGACCTGACAGTGAGGTTTACCGCGTCGGAGAAGCCTGCGTCACGGGCCGTGGGCAGGCAGACGCTGCCGAGCCGGGGGCTGGCAGTCCGGGGCCCGCCCCGGTGGACCCGTCTGCGGGTGAGCCGCAGGCGGCTGACAGTGCCCCGCTGCTACATGGTTCAACCAAATCGGTGCTGGAGTGTTACCAGGAAGATATAAGTCGAGACTCTGTTGCAATTCCAAGCAATAAAACTGGAGGTGTGAAGGTGTCCTGCCTCACTGGGCTGGTGCCGGTATGGATGCACCCGCTCCTGGTGACCGCTCTTGGAGGGCGGATTCATGCCCGCGCCGCAGACATCTGCGCAGGCACCGGCCCGGGCCGTCAGGGGCGTCCGCTGGCTGCCCTGGACCTGGTGGAGACACTGCCCGCGGTGTTGGAGGCACTGCTGGAGGCAGTGCAAGAATCGGCGTCGTGATCCCACCGCAAGTACCTACCCCTAAGGCCCCGGGCCACGTGCCACCGGGCCTGGATGCTGGTACTGCCCCGGGCGCGGCAACCGCCCGGGCGGTGGTGGACCTGAAGGCGGTGGCCCACAACGCCCAGGTGCTGGCCCGCGCGGCCGCGATACCTTGGATGGCGGTGGTCAAGGCTGACGCCTACGGGCACGGCCTGCTGCCGGTGAGCCTGACCTGCCTGCGGGCCGGAGCCTCCTGGCTGGGGGTGGCGCAGCTGGCGGAGGCCCTGCACCTGCGGGCACTGCTGGACGAGGCCGCCGTCGCCCGCCCGGTTGCTGGTGCTCCGGCCAGCCCGCAGGCGCCCCGGGTGCTGACCTGGATCATGCCGGTGCTGCGCCCCCAGGAGGCAGCGGGGGAGGGCTCGCCGCTGCGAGCGGCACTTGCCGCCGACCTGGACCTGTCGGTCTCCACCAGCGACCAGCTGGCTGCGGTGACGGCGGCCGCCCGCGCCCAGGGGCAGATGGCCCGGGTGCACCTGAAGGCCGACACCGGGATGTCCCGGGCCGGGGCGGTGGCGCAGGACCTGCCTGAGCTGGCCGCCGGTGCACGGCAGGCCCAGGAGGCGGGGCTGATCCAGGTGGTGGGCCTGTGGAGCCACCTGTCGCGGGCCGACGAGCCAGGCAGCGGCTCTACCCAGGAGCACCTGCGGCGCTTCCGCCTGGCTGAGCAGCTGCTGCACGAGGCGGGCCTGCGTCCGCCGCTGCGGCACCTGGCGGCCACCGGCGGGCTGCTGTGGCACCCGGAGACCAGGCTGGACCTGGTGCGGGCCGGTATCGGGCTCTACGGGCTCAGTCCGGCCCCGGAGGTGGCCTCTGGCACGGAGCTGGGGCTGCGCCCGGCCATGCGGCTGGAGTCCCGGCTCCTGCAGGTCAAACGGATCCCGGCGGGACAGGCGGTCTCCTACGGGGGCACCTGGACGGCCCCCACAGACCGTTGGGTGGGGCTGGTGCCCCTGGGTTACGCCGACGGCGTGCCCCGAGCCGCCGCCTCCTGCGGCCCGGTCTGGGCTGGTGGCAGGCGCACCCAGGTGGTCGGCAAGGTCTGCATGGACCAGTTCATGATCGACCTGGGCCCCGTGACGGGCAGCGGAGCGCAGCAGGAGCAGCCTGTGCCCCCGGCGCAGGCCGGTGACCCCGTGGTCCTGTGGGGCGACCCACAGACGCTGCCCGGGGTGCCTACAGCAGACGACTGGGCGCAGGCCTGCGAGACCATCAGCTACGAGATGGTGACCCGGTTGGGTCCGCGGGTGCCGCGCGCATACACAGACAACAGCGATGAGGAACATTCATGACCAGCAGCCACAGCGTCCACGAGCTGACCGTGGAGACCAGCGGACCTGACGGGACCCGGGAACTTGGGGCCCGCCTGGCCCGGCTGCTGCGCGCGGGTGACCTGGTGCTGCTCTCCGGCGGCCTGGGGGCAGGCAAGACCACCCTGGCCCAGGGGGTCGGCGCGGCCATGCAGGTGCGGGGCCGGGTCTCCTCACCCACCTTCATCATCGCGCGGGTCCACCCCGCCACCGGGGAGGGGCCGGACCTGATCCACGTGGACGCCTACCGGCTCAACAGCCTGGAGGAGGTTGACGCCCTGGACCTGGACTCCTCCCTGGACAGCTCGGTCACGCTGGTGGAGTGGGGGGAGGACAAGGTGGAGTCCCTGGCCGCTGACCGGCTGGAGATCACCGTAAGCAGGCCTCATGGTGGCCTGGGGGCAGGGCCTGCGCCAAAGCAGGAGGAAGCTGCCGCTCTGGCCGCCCAGGCGGTCACGGACCTGGCGGAGGCTGATGACGGACGCCGTAGCGTGACTATCAGGGCGGTAGGACCGCGGTGGGCCGGTACGGACTGGTCCTCTGTGGCCGTGACCGGGAGCTGAGAGCCCCAGTATGTGCTGCAGCTATCTTCCCCAACAGGTAAGCCGCTCCTGGCTGGCCCTCACCGGATCACTTCTCCTGGCCTCCGTGCTGGTTCTCCATACCTCCCCGGCCCCCCGCGCGGCCGCGACCGAGGCGGTACCTGCCGCCGTCAGCGAGTGGCTGCGAAGCAGCGCCCCACAGGTTGTGTCAGACGCCACCCCCGGTGGGGTGCCCAACTCAGAGGTCAGTGTCATGGAGCCCGTGCGGGTGTGGGACTGGGACGAGTCCTTCCTGCAGGGAGAGCCTCAGGGTAACGGGGTCAAGGACTCTGAGCACTGGGCTGCCGCCGTGCAGGTGCTGGGGCAGACCGTGGGGGCGGTGCACCTGTGGACGGGGGACGCCCTCCGCTACAGCAGGCGGGTGGCCCCTGGATCCCACCAGGACGCTCCCGCCCCGGCGGCAGCCGCCTCGGCCCGGCCCCGCCTGAGCGCTGTCCCCTTGGCCAAGGAGATGGTCCTCCACGGCGAGTACCTGGCTGACCCGCTCCTAGGTGATGCCTTGCTGAACGCTCTTCTCCAGCAGACCCAGGCGGGTGCCGAAGGCGCAGGGATGGTAGTCCACGACCAGGTGGACCAGTCCTGGTTCGTGGTGCGTGACGCAGTGGTGCGGCCTGTCGGGCAGAGCGTGCTGGCCGGTGAGCTGCCGGTAGGCGTCTACGCCAGGATCGTGCAGGAGCGGCGTGCCGTTGCCGGGCCGGGTGACTTACCGATCTGGAACGGCTGGCTGCCAGGCCCCCAGCTGGTCTGGGTGGCGGTGGGCGGCTTCGGGCTGCTGGCCGTGACCGCGGTGCTGATGGCTTGGCGGCACGAGCGCCAGGTGTCGGAGGACTAGCCGACGGCGGGGCTGCGTTGGCCGTGCCGGTTGCGTTGGCCCGGCTAGGCCCTTGGGCCTCTGGGCAGGGGTGCTGGGGTCGCGGTCCCGGGCCGGGGCTAGGCTTGGGGCGTGCGTGTTATCTCCATCGACTCCTCCCTTGGCACCCAGCTGCTGGCCTGCGACGCCCTCCGCGACCCGGGTACGGGCCGCCTGGAGCTGCGCGTCCTGCACCGTGCCGAGCAGGCTGACCCCCGCCACCACGCCGAGTCCCTGGGGCCCATGCTCGCCCAGGTGCTGGAGCGGCTCGACAGCGACGGGCTGCCGCTGGAGGCGGTGGTGGCGGCCACGGGGCCCGCGCCCTTCACGGGGCTGCGCGCCGGGCTGGTAACCGCCCGGGTCCTGGGCCGCGCCCGGTCAGTTCCGGTGCACGGTGTGCCCAGCCTCGACGCCGTCGCCCGCCTGGCCCTGGACGAGCTGCCTGAGGGCGCCACGGTGCTGGTAGCCACTGACGCCCGCCGCAAGGAGGTGTACGCCGCCAGGTACCGGGCCGCCGGGGCGGACGACGTCGAGCGGCTGGACGGCTTCCTGGTGGCGGCGCCGCAGGAGGCGCTGGACCTGGGGCCCGCCGATGCCGTAGCCGGTTCCGGGGCTCGGCTCCACCCGGTGCTGGCGGAGGGCCGTCAGGTGCTCGCCCCCGTCTCCGGGGACGCTCTGACCCAGGTGCGGGTGGCGCTGGCCCGCCTGGAGCGGCTGCCTGCCGGTCAGGTGCTGGACACCGAGCCCCTCTACCTGCGCCACGCCGACGTGCAGATGTCCGCTGCCCGTAAGCGGGCCCTGTGACCGCCTGGCGCCTGCGGCCCATGCGCCCCGCGGACCTGCCGCAGATAGCCAGGCTGGAGCAGGAGCTGTTTGGTGCCGAGGCCTGGAGCCAGGAGCTGCTGACCGCCGAGCTGGCGGCTGCCGCCGGGGTCCGCGGGCCAGTGGACCGCCGCTACCTGGTGGCGGAGGCCGCTGCCACGGCGGCGGAGACGGTGCAGGCCAGTGGGAGGCCGGATGACGGCGCCGGGCCGGATGACGACGCCGGGCCGGATGGCCGCGAGGGACAGGGGCCCGGCAGCGGCGTCGTCGTGGGCTATGCCGGGGTGTGGACGGGGGACGGGCAGGGGGAGGCGGACCTGCTGACCATCGCCACGGTCCCCGAGCACCGCCGTCAGGGCGTAGCCCGCTCCCTGCTGGAGGCGGCGGTGGCCTGCGCCCGCGCCGCCGGGTGCCCCGCCCTGCTGCTGGAGGTGCGGGAGTCCAACACCGCGGCACAACGGCTCTACCTGGGGCGGGGTTTCAAGCCGTTGGGCAGGCGCAGACGCTACTACACCGCACCTGTGGAGGACGCCTTGGTCATGCGCCTGAACCTCTAGCCCGCGCCTGAGAATTGGCTGACAGGCTTGTCACCAAAAGCCTGTCCAGGGCTGCCGGTGGTGACGTGTGCCCGGCGAGTGTCAGAACCGGCTCCTATCGCAAAGATCCGCGCCAGCAATGGGAATAGTGGCGGTCGGTGGGGCTGCGGTGAACCTGGGGCGGCCAAGGCGGCCAGCCGGGCGCCGTGCACTGGCTAGGGTGTCTTCGTGGCCAAGACACTCTCATCCCCAAAGAAGAGGACCGCCTTCACCACGACGGTCTTCATGAAGCGCATGATGGCGGTCTCCGGACTCGTCTTCCTTTTCTTCGTCGTATTCCACGCCTACGGCAACCTCCACTACTTCCAGGGCGAGGTGGCCTACGACCACTACGCCGTGTTCCTGCGCACCCTGCTGGAGCCGATCCTCCCCTACGAGGGCTTCCTGTGGATCCTGCGCCTGGCCCTGCTGGTGTGCCTGGCGGCCCACGTGCACAGCGCCTACTCCCTGTGGGCACGTAACAAGCGGGCACGTGGCTCGGACCGGTACGCGGTCAAGGTGTCCAAGGCGGACTCCTACGCCTCCCGCTACGCCATGCGCACCATGCGCTGGGGAGGCACCATCCTGCTGCTGTTCATCATCCTGCACCTGCTGCAGTTCACCACCCTGCACTTCACCCCCGGTGGCGAGTACGTGCACGGACGTGCCTACGCCAACATGTACTGGGGCTTCCAGCTGTGGTGGGTCTACCTGGTCTACGTGGTCGCGCTGATCTCCCTGTGCCTGCACCTGTGGCACGGCGTGTGGTCCGCCCTGCAGACGCTGGGGGCCACCCGTCGGCAGACCGTCCCCGGTATCCGGATCATCGCTTTCCTGGTGGCCTTCGCGGTCTTCGCCAGCTTCATGGCGGTGCCCACCGCGATCCTCTTTGGCATGGTGGACGCCCCCATGGCTGCAACCGACTACTACCCGCAGCTGTGTGAGGCGGTCGGCTCTGCGGCCGAGCACGTCTCCCACTGCGCTGCGCTGACCCACTGACCGAGAGCGAGTAAATGATGACTGACCTCATCGATGGCCTCTACAAGCTGGGCGACAAGGTCGCCGACACGAAGGCCCCCCACGACGTCCCCATCGCCCGCAGGTGGGAGCAGCGCAAGTTCAACACCAAGCTGGTGAACCCCTCCAACCGCCGCAAGCTGGACGTCATCGTCGTCGGCTCCGGCCTGGCCGGTGGCGCCGCCGCGGCCTCACTGGGTGAGCAGGGCTACAACGTCAAGGTGTTCTTCTACCAGGACTCCGCCCGCCGGGCCCACTCCATCGCCGCCCAGGGCGGTATCAACGCCGCCAAGAACTACCGCAACGACGGCGACTCCGTGTACCGGCTGTTCTACGACACCGTCAAGGGCGGCGACTACCGCGCCCGTGAGGACAACGTCTACCGCCTGGCCGAGGTCAGCGCGAACATCATCGACCAGTGCGTGGCCCAGGGCGTGCCCTTCGCCCGCGAGTACGGTGGCCTGCTGGACAACCGCTCCTTCGGTGGCGTGCAGGTCTCCCGTACCTTCTACGCCCGGGGACAGACCGGTCAGCAGCTGCTGATCGGTGCCTACCAGGCCCTGGAGCGGCAGGTTGCGGCAGGTACTGTCCAGGAGTTCCGTCGCCACGAGATGGTGGAGCTGATCCTGGTCGACGGGCGTGCCCGCGGCATCATCGCCCGTGACATGGTCACCGGGGAGATCGAGACCCACCTGGCCGACGCCGTCGTCCTGGCCACCGGTGGCTACGGCAACGTGTTCTTCCTGTCCACCAACGCCATGGGCTGCAACGGCACCGCCATCTGGCGGGCCTACCGCAAGGGCGCGTACTTCGCGAACCCCTGCTACACGCAGATCCACCCGACCTGCATCCCGCAGTCCGGTGACTTCCAGTCCAAGCTCACCCTGATGAGTGAGTCGCTGCGTAACGACGGCCGGATCTGGGTGCCCAAGAAGGCGGAGGACTGTGACAAGGACCCGCGCAGCATCCCCGAGGAGGACCGCGACTACTACCTGGAGCGCATCTACCCCGCCTTCGGCAACCTCGTGCCCCGGGACATCGCCTCCCGCCAGGCCAAGAACATGTGCGACGAGGGCCGCGGCGTAGGCCCGGCCATCAAGGAGCGGGACGCGGACGGCAACGAGCGCATGATGCGTCGTGGCGTCTACCTGGACTTCTCTGAGGCCATCTCCCGCATGGGCAAGGAGCAGGTCTCCGCCAAGTACGGCAACCTGTTCGAGATGTACCAGCGCATCACCGGCGACGACCCCTACGAGACGCCGATGCGTATCTACCCGGCCGTCCACTACACCATGGGTGGCCTGTGGGTTGACTACGACCTGGAGTCCAACATCCCCGGCCTGTACGTGGGTGGAGAGGCCAACTTCTCCGACCACGGCGCCAACCGCCTGGGCGCCTCCGCCCTGATGCAGGGCCTGGCGGACGGCTACTTCGTGCTGCCGGACACCATGAACGACTACCTGGCCGACATGCTGCGCCTGGGCAAGGTGGATCCCAACGCCCCGGAGATCGCCGAGGCCAAGGCCGCGGTGCAGGACCGCATCAACCGCCTCATGGCGCTGCGCGGCACCCGCTCCGTGGACGACTTCCACATGGCCCTGGGGCGCATCATGTGGGAGTACTGCGGCATGGAGCGCCGCGACTCCGGCCTGCGTAAGGCGATCAAGATGATCCGCGAGCTCAAGGCCGAGTTCTGGCGTGACGGCCGGGTCACCGGCGAGCCCATGGAGCTCAACCAGTCGCTGGAGAAGGCGGGCCGCCTGCTCGACTTCTTTGAGCTCGCTGAGCTCATGTGCATCGACGCGCTGCACCGCCGCGAGTCCTGTGGTGGCCACTTCCGCGCCGAGTCCCAGACCCCTGAGGGGGAGGCCATGCGTCACGACGACGAGTTCCTCTACGTCGCGGCCTGGGAGTGGGGCGGCGAGGACCAGCCCCCGATCCTCCACAAGGAGGACCTCATCTACAACGACATCGAGCTCAAGCAGCGGAGTTACAAGTGAACATCAAGCTGAAGATCTGGCGCCAGAAGAACAAGAACACCAAGGGCCACTTCGAGGAGTACTCGATGTCCGGCGTCGAGGAGCACATGAGCTTCCTCGAGGTCCTGGACCTGCTCAACGAGCAGCTTTTCCAGGCTGGTCAGGAGCCGGTGGCCTTCGATTCCGACTGCCGTGAGGGCATCTGCGGCCAGTGCGGTGTGGTGATCAACGGGCAGGCCCACGGGCCGATCCGCTCCACCACCTGCCAGCTGCACATGCGCCACCTGGCGGAGGACCCGTCCTTCAAGGATGGCTCCACCATCACCATTGAGCCTTGGCGCTCCACCGGGTTCCCGGTGCTGCGTGACCTGGTGGTTGACCGCTCGGCCCTGGACCGGATCGTCCAGGCCGGTGGCTACATCTCGGTGAACACGGGGGCGGCCCCGGACGCTCACGCCGTGCCGGTGCAGAAGGACAAGGCGGAGGCCGCTTTCGAGGCTGCTGCCTGCATCGGTTGCGGTGCCTGCGTGGCGGCCTGCCCGAACGCTTCCGCGATGCTGTTCACTGGGGCGAAGGTGGCGCACCTGGGCCTGCTCCCGCAGGGGCAGCCGGAGCGGCTCAACCGTGTGGTGAACATGCTCAACCAGCACGACGAGGAGGGCTTCGGCGGCTGCACCAACATTGGTGAGTGCGCCGCGGTCTGCCCCAAGTCGGTGCCGCTGGAGGTTATCGCCCGCCTGAACCGTGATCTGGGCCGGGCCCTGTGGAAGGGCACGGTGGCGCACTCCTGAACCCAGCCCCTTCTGGGGTGAGTGACTGGCTGGCGTTGTGGGGCCTGCGGAGCTTCCGCAGGCCCCACACGTGTCTGTGCTGTACGAGGCTGGTTCCTGGGGTTGGTGTAGACGATCAGGGGCATGCCCAGGCGGGTGTTGAGCGAGGGTGGTTGGCGGGTGATGCCCGAGCCGCCCACCAGCAGGCGGGCGACCTGTGAGCGGGTGATCGTGATGACCCGCTTGCCTCCGGGGTGGGCCGCTGGTTGGGGCCCACCAGGAGCCACAGGCTCAGCCGGAGGCTCCTGGCAAGCGTTCCACACCTGGAAGTACACCTCAGGATCATCCGGAGCAGCACAATAGTCTCTGATGCTCTTTACTTTATGGGAATCTAGCTCTGCCGGATCATATATTTGCTTAATGGGTCCTTGAGTGGCTGGGTCCTCGTTGCGACTTGCTGGAGGAGAAACAACTTCTACCTCTTGTTGTGTACCTACCACGGACACTTCGCTATCTAATGATTGGGCGTCAAATGTCAGATCTGTACCATAGATAGTGCCGTACAAGCATATTGGAAGCAGGGCTGTTGCCGCTGTGTGTGCGCTGATGCTCATTCGACCTTTGCTCCCTGACGAACCGTCCAACGTCCACCTGTGTAGCGCATCCCTAGCTGCAGCTTGTAGTCATCTTCCCCCTCCACTTGCACGATGCTCCCGTCTGCCTTATATCTGGTGGTGGTGCCGGGGTGGGATAAGGTTAAAGTAACGGCAGACAGTTCATATCCGTCAACTGGAGCGGCATACGTAATCCTACTGATTAGTATATCCCAGTGGTCTACCCAGTCGCCTTTGTCATGGATTTCTTTTGTGTTGTCTACAACGGATTTACAGAAGACGCACCCTTCCTCGGTCATTTCTAGCCAGGGCTGGGTGTTACCAGTTGTGAAGGTGTAGGTGTACAGCAGCATGAAGTACTTGGCTGCCTGGGCCGCACCTTCTGGGCTGTTCTCGTCCATGCGCTCCAACCGGGGTGGCAGGGGTGTGGCCAGGGCCTGGTCCTTGCTGGCCTGGGCCTCAGGAGACAGCGAGGGTGCCGCTGACGGGCTGGCCGAGGTGGCAGGTGGTTGGGAGGAGCCTGTGGTCGGGACGAGGGTTGCGGCGGAGGGTGCGGGGGTGGTGCCTGGGGTGACTGTGGTGCTGGCGGATTCTGTGGGGGTCGGTGCTGTGGGCTGGTTGGTGCAGGCGCTGGCTGGTAGTACCAGGAGCGCTGCCGCTAGCGCCCTGGCCCAGGCGTGCGCCCAAGGGCGCGCTGGAGCTGCTCTCCAGCGCTGAGTGCTGGCGGCCTGGCGCCCGCTCGGGACCCTTCGAGGCGGGGGCGGGGCCTCCCTCTGTCTGGTCGTGTCTGTGTCTGCCAGTGGGCTGGTGAGGGTCTGGGGCCTGAGGGTGTTCACGGCGTCGTCAACGGGGCTGGGGGCATGGGCAGAGCTTGTACTTGGCATAGCAGTCTTTCAGGGGCTCAGGGGCTGGGGGTGTGCCTGCCGCGGGACCGGGGGTTTGGTCTGGCAGCCTCTGGTGCGTGGGGGATCTTGTCCGCGGTGATCCGGACCGGGGCGGGGGGCGTACTGGTGGTGCTGAGGGTGAGGGTGGCGCACCACCCCTCCCTTCTGTTGTGGGCGGGAGTGGTGGTGTGGTGTCGCCTCTGCGTCCTGGTCGTGGTGGGTGGTGGTGACGTTGGTGCGGGGGTTTAGCGGCCTTGTTCTTCTTCGGCTTCGTCGGTCAGGACGGCGGTGTAGTCCTTGACGTTGAAGGCGGTGGTGGTGCTGGTGGTGGTGATGGTGCCGGCTACGGGGCGGGTGGTGCCCTCGGGGGTGGTGTAGGTGGCGCTCCAGCTGGTGGTCAGGGTGATGTGCAGTCCTTGGGCGGGGGCTTGGTAGTAGTGGTAGACGCTGTGGTTGGGGTAGGGGTGGCCGGGGTCGGTGGTAGTGGTGGTGGTGCCGTCCCCCCAGGACCAGGTGTAGCTCTTGGGGGTGGCGGTGATGGTGACGGGGGTGCCCAGGACGGTGGTAGACAGGGTCTGGGGGCTGGGGCTGGTGTAGACGATCAGGGGCATGTTCAGGCGGGTGTTGAGCGAGGGTGGCTGGCGGGTGATGCCCGAGCCGCCCACCAGCAGGCGGGCGACCTGTGAGCGGGTGATCGTGATGACCCGCTTGCCCCCGGGGCGGGCCGCTGGCTGGGGCCCACCAGGAGCCACAGGCTCAGCCGGAGGCTCCTGACAAGCGTTCCACACCTGGAAGTACACCTCAGGATCATCCGGAGCAGCACAGAAATTATTCGAGTTACCCACTTCAGGTGGGGCCAGGTCTGAAGGCTCGGGATCGCCTCTGCTGCCATCAGAAGTCAACTGGTTTACCACATCACTATCTTCTTCGTCTAACACGACTATATATGTCTCTGCGTCACCAGTAGTTGAGATAACATTCCCTTCCCCTTGAGCAACCACATCAGGTTCCTCCGCGTGGGCAATACCGCACACGCATGCGGAAAGTATTGCTGTAAGTGCGGCTACCTTGCTTCTGATCATGAGGCGGTCGCTCCTCGGCTAACAACCCAACGGCCGTCTACGTAACGCATCCCAAACTGCAGTTTACGGTCTGTTTCAGAGTTGGTTGCCGCCGTACTCCCGTCGGCCTTGTGCCTAGTAGTACCAGGATTAGAGAAGGTCAATGTGATAAGATGCAGGTCATCTCCTTCCGCTGGCCTGATGTATGAAATGCGACTTATCGAAATATGCCAGTGTTCCAGCCAGTCACCCTTGTCTTGGATGGCTTTGGTGTTGTCGACCACATTTTGACAGAAGACGCACCCTTCCTCGCTTATGTCCTGCCAGGGCTGGGTGTTACCAGTTGTGAAGGTGTAGGTGTACAGCAGCATGAAGTACTTGGCTGCCTGGGCCGCACCTTCTGGGCTGTTCTCGTCCATGCGCTCCAACCGGGGTGGCAGGGGTGTGGCCAGGGCCTGGTCCTTGCTGGCCTGGGCCTCAGGAGACAGCGAGGGTGCCGCTGACGGGCTGGCCGAGGGGGTGGGCGGCCATGGCAGGCCCGCCGCCGAGGCAGAGGCCTCGGCCGAGGCGTAACGCTCCTTGGCCCGCGCAATCGCCTCCTCCCGCGTCAAGGTCGGCTTAGCCTCGGGCAAGCGATTACCCCCACAGGCACTGACCGGCAGCACCAGCACCACCACAGCCAGCACCCCCGCCACCAGCCGCCAACCCCGCCCAGCAGACACCTTACGCACACCACGCCCGCCGTCGACTCCCTGCACGAACAAACGCAACCGCCCCAGCACCGCACAAGCAGCACCCAGCCAATGGCCTACAGACCCCCGCCGCGAACGCCCACCACCGTCTGAGGCATGCTTGGGTGCTCGCGTCTGAGTTGGTGCGGCAGAAGCGGTGCGCAGCCAGTACTTTGCAGCGCCAGGCTGCGCGCACCCACCGCTGCCGAGGCCCTGCTCGGGTAAACGACGCTCCGCTTCCTGCCTCCTATGGTGCTCGGCCTGGGACCGCGCGCAGCGCAAGCCCTCCCACGGATTCGGCTTGCCAGAATGGCGGCTTCCTCCTCCTGTAGGTGGAGCATCTTGTCGGCAGGCCTCGCTCGCCTCGGCTGCCCCACGGGTCGGGGTGGGGGTGCTGGTGTCGGCGAGCACGGTTGCGCTAGCGGGCACAGAACTACGCACGGCTGTCCTCACAAAAGCTCAGGGAGATGACCAGGGTGGCGGCCCTCATCGGCACAGACGGAGACCTTGCCACCCGCCCAAACAGGCACAAGCAGAGTTTAACCATCCTCAACGGCCACTGGGGTGACCTGTGGACAACCAGTTTGAAGAACAGCGCTGCCGGTAGTCGCGCCGTTTGAGCCCCGGATAGTCATCAGGGCTCAGCAGATAGCAAAGACCAGTGCACGGTCCGCAGACCAGCCACAGTGTATGGCGGCTAGCCTGCAGAAGATGGTCTGGAGCCCGCGTCGGCTAGAAGGCAGGGCCAGCAGAGCTGGGGTGACTGTTCTGCGACCTGGGCTGCAGCCACTACCTTGGTTGCGGCTTACCTGTACCCTCCGCCTCCGCAAGGGCAGTGCTGGCGGCTGCGTCGTCTAGCGCACAGCGCCAGCGGAGCTGGGAGACCTGCCGGAAGGGCCGGGGCGAGGGTCAGAAGACCGGTCGCGCGCACCAGTGTCAGCCGCCTGCGTACCAGCAGAAGACGATCGGGCGCCACCGCCAGCACCGGCGCGCACGGCTACGCCGTCGACCACGATGCCGATCCGGTGCCGTAACCAGGTCTCCGAGTTCCAGAGGGTCCCGACCGCCCAGGAGCCGCCAGCAGCCTCCAGCGCCTCCAGCTGCAGATGCGTGGCCACCACCGTGTCAACCAGCAGGTCAGCCAGAACCAGTGCCTCCTCAGCAGGCAGCCCGCCAGCCTCCAGCCCTGCACAGGTAGAGCCGACCACCGTGGCGAACACCGAGTAGGCCCAGGGGGAGGACATGAGCACGTGCGCCAGCCCCGGCCTGTGCTCCAGCTGGTCCCACCACAGCTGGCTGTACCGCTCGGCCACCTCCTGCCAGGAGCCGGACAGGTCGTCAAAGCCCGGCAGGCACTCCTGGGAGATCCGTTCCAGGCAGGCGCGTAGCAGGTCCTCGCGCGAGTCAATCACCCGGTACAGGGCAGAGGTGGGCACCTCCAGGCGGCCCGCCACGCCCACCAAGGTGAAAGTGGTCAGGCCAAGAGACAAAGCCGTGTCCACCACATCGTCGCGTGTCAGGGCAGGACCGTGGTCTGGGTTCAGGGGCTCACGCGACATACCTTTAAGATAACCGCTTTTGTAATGTGGTCGTTATCTGCCTGGTTGGGGTGCGCTGGCTGGCGGCAGTGAGAACAGTCTCGGTCCTGCTGGGTGGGCGGTGGGTGGCACCGCTGGTCAGGTTGTCCCAGAGCGCCGGGTTGCAGCACGGTTCCTGTGCCGGTTGCTGGCCGTTCCCTGGGTGCTGCGCGGTTCCTGTGCCGGGTTTTGTCACTGGTGGAGGATTAGAAGCCGGTGGCTGGGGGTGGGTGACGGGGCTGTTGTTGGAATCATGCGGTTCTTGAGGAGGGGTTGTGGTGGCTGGCGGGCTCTAATCCTCCGTCAGTGACAACTTCTCAACGGCATCCCAGTGCCGACGCTGGTGTAGAGGGCGCCCGATCCTGCTGATGGAGGAGGTGCCGGGCCCGCTGGCTGGTACCCAGAAGGCGCATGAGAATCAGCCTCTGGGCGCGGGACCCTTGCTAGGTGACTGGCGTCTCCCCGGGTTACCACTCGGTTTCCGTGCCGGTTGCTGTGACCTTCCTGCCGCCCGCACCGTGGGCGGCCCCGGCCGCACTCGGTTTCCGTGCCGGTTGCTGTGACCTTGCTGGGGCGGCAGTGGTTGGGAGGCGTCCGTCCTGCCGCCCAGTCCGCCAGGGCTGGTGGGGCCGCAAACCCACAGGGCGCTAGGCTGGCGGCCGTGAGTGAAGCACTGATCCTGGGCATCGAGTCCACCTGTGACGAGACCGGCGTCGCCCTGGTGCGGGGCCGTGAGCTGCTAGGCGACACCGTGGCCACCTCCATGGACGAGTACGCCCGCTTCGGCGGAATCATCCCCGAGATCGCCTCCCGGGCCCACCTGCAGGCCTTCCTGCCCACCCTGGACTCGGCCCTGGACAAGGCCGGAGTCACCCTTGCGGAGGTGGACGCCGTAGCCGTGTGCGCGGGCCCCGGCCTGATCGGCTCCCTCACCGTGGGTATCTCCGCCGCCAAGACCCTGGCAGCCTCCCTGGGCAAGCCGGTCTACGGCGTCAACCACGTGCTCGGGCACCTGGCTGTCGACGAGCTGGTGGACGGGCCGCTGCCCGAGCGCTTCGTCGGGCTGATCGTCTCCGGCGGGCACTCCAACCTGCTGGCGGTGCGGGACATCGCTAGCGACGTCGTCGAGCTGGGCGGCACCCTGGACGACGCCGCCGGTGAGGCCTTTGACAAGGTAGGCCGCCTGCTTGGGCTGCCCTACCCCGGTGGCCCGCACGTCGACCGGCTCTCCCAGGAGGGGGACCTGACCGCCATCCGCTTCCCCCGCGGCCTGGCCGCAGGCAAGGACAAGGAGCGGCACAGGTACGACTTCTCCTTCTCCGGGCTCAAGACGGCGGTGGCCCGCTACGTGGAGTCGCTGCAGGACCAGGGGCAGGAGGTGCCTGCCGCCAACGTCTGCGCCGCCTTCTCCGAGGCCGTCAACGACTCCCTGACGGCCAAGGCCGTGCGCGCCTGCCAGGACACCGGCTGCGACACCCTGGTGGTGGGGGGCGGCTTCTCCGCCAACTCCCGCCTGCGGGCGCTGGCCGCTGAGCGCTGTGAGGCCGCAGGCATCACCCTGCGCCTGCCGCCCCTGCGCTACTGCACCGACAACGGCGCCCAGATCGCCGCGCTCGGGGCCGCCGCGGTGCGCTCCGGGGTGGAGCCCAGCCCCCTGGACTTCGCCCCCGACTCCGGTATGCCCCTGGACGTGCCCGTAGCGCACTGACGGGCCGGGAGCAGGGACGGAGTGGGAGCGTGCCTGCCCCGGCCTGACGGGGTGAACCGCGACGTCTCCGACGCCGTCACGGACCTGTGGAGCGTGCCTCCTTCGGCCTGACGGGGTGAACCGCCGCGTGGTCCCTAAGCTGCCTCTGCTTGGCAGTAGGTAGTGGAGCTGCCGGGCGGCGGTTTCCGTGGGGGCTGCTCAGGCGGTCCGGCGCGTGACCGCACCCCGGGGTGTGCGAGTCGTCCCCTGGGGGCGCCGCTCAGGTGCGTGCCGCAGGGGGGCGGTGGCCTCGCAGCCAGCCCGGCCCCGGCCGCCCCGGTCCCTCAGGCAGGCTCTACCACCAGCACCAGCCCCTTTCGGGCCGCGCCCACACGGGTCAGGATCCAGGTCTCGCTCGGCCCCGCGGCCCCGGCCGTCAGCCGCAGGCTGGCCCGCAGCTGGTCGGGGGAGACCTCCACCCCACGCTTCTTGATGTCCAGGCGGCCCAGGCCGCGCTCGCGGGCCCGCGCCTTCAGGGACTTCAGGTGCAGCGGCAGCACCTCCGTCACCCGCCAGGAGCGGAGGAAAGCCTGCAGCTCGGCGGGGGCCGGGCTGGCGCCGGTCAGGTAGGCGATCCTGTCCCCGACCGGCTGCGCCCCCGCGCGCTGCGCCAGGTGGGCCACCAGACCCGCCCGGATGGCGGCGCCGTCGGGCTCCAACAGATACGCGCCCACCTCCTGCGGGGAGGAGACGGCCTGCACCTGGGCCGGGGCGGTAGACGGGTCGTGGCAGTCAGGGTCCTGCAGCACGTGCGCGCTGGTGGCCTGACCGAGAGTCTCCTGGATGACCAGGGCGCTGCGACCGGGACCCTCCGGGGCCAGCGGCCCGAACCACAGACCAGCCTCTACGACGTCGCCGTCCACACTGACCCACTGGGCGTGGCAGTCCGCCGGGATCGCCCGGTGCTCCAGACCCGGAGCCACCTTCACCCCGACTGCCTCCACCTGCTCTCGCAGCCCCAGCACCCGGGACAGGGGAGGCTCCCACTGCTCGGGGTCAGTCACCCGCCTGCCGTTGCGCCTGCGGGCCGGGTCAGCGAACACGGCGTCGACCTGCTCTGCGGCCAGGTCCAGGCTGAAGGCGTCCGCGCAACGTACCTGTGCGTGCGGGAAGGGCATCAGGTTCACGGTGGCCAGGGCGGCTGTGGCCTCGTCCTGCTCGACGGCGAGCACTGGCAGGTCCAGGCCGGCCAAGGCCACCGACTCGCCGCCGATGCCGCAGCCCAGGTCCGCTACCTTGCTCACCTGCGCCTGCAGGTAGCGCTTGGCGTGGTGGGCGGCCACCACCAGGCGGGTGGACTGTTCCAGGCCGTCCGGGGTGAAGAGCATCTGGGAGGCGAAGGGACCGAACTTGCCCTGGGCGCGGGCGCGCAACCGCTGCTGGGTCAGGGCGGCCGCGACCAGCTCGGGGGAGTGGCCCTGGGCGCGCAGCGACTCTCCCAGGCTAAGGGCGGTGGACTCCTCGTAGGGCGGCAGAGACTCCAGCAGGGCCCAGCCCTGGGGCGTGAGCAGGGGGGCAAGGGCAGTTGCATCCATCGTGGGCATCATGTCATGGAGGTAGGTTCGGTGCGTGACCTCAAGTATGTGCGAGCTGATCCGGGCCAGGCGGGCGCGCCCTGAGGACGGTGCCGGGAAGGAGCCCCCGGCGCAGGCCCTACGTGCAGTTGGTGCGCGTCTCGGCGCCGACCTCCGGGGTGGCGCGCGTGGTGGGGCTCCCACGCGGGGTGCTGCGAGCTGGTCACGGTGGGTGCTGCGGGTACTGGTGCTGCTGGTCGTGCTGGTGCTTCTGGCCCTGGTGGGCGCCAACCTCTGGGTGGTCGCCGGGGCGGCTGGCCGGGTCAGTGTGCTGGGGGAGGTGGATGACAACCGCACCGCACCTGTGGCAATCGTGTTGGGGGCGGGGGTGCGACCTGACGGCTCGCCGTCGCCCTGGCTGGCCTACCGGCTGGACGCCGCAGCGCAGCTGTACAAGCAGAGGCGGGTGGACGCGATCCTGGTCTCGGGAGACAACCGGGTGGCTAACTACGACGAACCCACGGCCATGCGGCGCTACCTGGTCAAGGTGGGGGTGCCGGCGGAGGCGATCGCGCTGGACTATGCGGGCTTTGACACACGGGCCACCTGTATCCGTGCCAAGCAGGTCTTCGGGGTGGACGCCGCCCTGCTGGTCACGCAGGACTTCCATCAGGCACGGGCGGTGACGCTGTGCCGCCGGGCGGGGGTCGAGGCGTACGGGGTGGCGGACACGCGGGCGCATGTCAACCGGGCTCGTTGGGTGCAGTCCTGGGTGCGGGAGCGGCTGGCAGTGGGCAAGGCCGCCTATGAGGAGGTGCGGGGTGAGCCGCCGCTGCTGGGGCCGCGGGAGACGAGTGTGCAGGAGGCTGTGGCCTGGACCCAGCGCAGGCGCGCCTGAGCACCGGCAGCCCCGTCCCCGTCTTTATCTTTCGCGAGACCGGGACATATGGCTCGCGAGTTCGGTAAGGGTGACCTTAGTTGTGGATAACTGGGGGTGCTGGTGGTGCCTGGGTGGGGGCATCTGGGTGGGTGGTGGCTGCGAGTGTGGCGACGGCGACGTCGTCGGTTGTGGGGACCGTAACGGTGGTGCGTGGCTGGGTCATGGTGGCGGTCTGTGGCCGCAGCGTGCTGCTGAGTCGCGGGGTCTAGCAGGGGAGCGGGCGGGGTCGCTGGTGCCTGACGCTCAGGGCGGTGACGGTGCTGACGGGGTCGCTGGCCGCCGCAGCTTAGGGTGGCCTTACCGGCCTCGCGGTCCATATGTCCCGGTCTCGCGGTAAACAAGGGGGTTGGGTGGGGTGGGGGCTCGCCTGGGGCGAACCTGGGCCACGCCGTTGGCACTCGCGTTGACTGAGTGCTAACGGCGTCGTAGATTCTCATCAGGCGCAGGGGAGCGGGAGCGATCCCCTTCCCCTGCGGCTCGCGACCCAGGCACCGGCCGACCCCCGCGACGGCGGCTGGCAGCAGAGGGCCGTGAACCCAAGAGTCGTTCCACACGCTAACCAGCGAGAAGGGGAGGTCCGAAGTGTCGGTCTCCATCAAGCCGCTCGAGGACCGCGTCGTCGTCCAGACGGTCGAGGCAGAGCAGACCACCGCGTCCGGTCTCGTCATCCCGGGCACCGCCCAGGAGAAGCCCCAGGAGGGCAAGGTCGTGGCCGTGGGCCCCGGCCGCGTTGACGACAACGGCAACCGTGTCCCGGTGGACGTCGCCGAGGGCGACGTGGTCATCTACTCCAAGTACGGTGGCACCGAGGTCAAGTACCTGGGTGAGGAGTACCTCATCCTCTCCGCGCGCGACATCCTCGCCGTCGTCACCAAGTGACTGTCGGCCTGCTCGGGCAGCATCCGCCTGAGCAGGTAAGCCAGGAGCCCCGGCCTGTGTAGGTCGGGGCTCCTGCCGTTCTGGGGTCAAGGTGCTGGGCGAGCCAGGAGGATGGCCCAGCGGCTCAGGCTGCTGGCTCCTGCACCTCGACCAGCGGCACGCGGCTCCGGTAGGCGGTGGCGGGCTGCTTGGTGGACAGGATGGTGCGGCGCTCCTCCTCGGTCAGGCCGCCCCACACGCCGTAGGGCTCCTTGACGCGCAGGGAGTGCTCGCGGCACTGCTCGATGACCGGGCACTGCGCGCAGAAGGTCTTGGCCTGGGCGTCGCGGTTCCGCCTGGCCGAGCCCCGCTCGCCCTCGGGGTGGAAGAAGACCGAGGCGTCAGCCGTGCGGCACCTGCCGTGGACCTGCCACTCCCAGAGGTCTGCCAGGGGGCCAGGGAGTTGGGAGAGAGCCAGCATCGGCTGTCCTTTCTGGAGGGCGGGCCAGGGGGCTGCGGGCTGCCCGCGCGGGTCGCGTGAGAATGACACAAGCGTAGTTCCAGTCTCAGGCATATATCAATGCAGTTACGAATAGGTACCGATGTCCGCTTGCTAGGAGTGACTGGCAGGCGGGATATGAAGTGCGTTACAGGCTGAGGGTCTTGCGTCCGTCGGTCGTGGCCTGGGGGGGGCAGGGCCGGAATCTGGTGGGGGTGGCGGGGTGTCTCGGGGGAGCGGGCTGGCTGGGAGGAGGTCACAGTGGGGTGGCGGGGCACGCGGGTGGGGCTCCGAACGGACAACGGCGATCCGGGCCTGGGCCTCGGTCTTGGTGCTCATGGGCTTGGGTGGTGTGGATGCGGTGTAAAGGTGTCGCGGACGGCCGTGGGGAATCTGCTCGCGGCTTCGTCGTCGTCCTGCGTGCCGTCCGCGCCTCGGCCGCCGCCGTCGGCACCGACAGACGGTGGTGGCGGTGCGCTGCCGGGATGGGAACAGCCCCTCCTTGGGTGGGGCCGCCTGCTGGCCATACGATGGCTCCGTGAGCGACGCGATCACCAACCCAGACCTGTACGCCCCCACCGGACTGACCTACGACGACGTGCTCCTGCTGCCCAGGTTGACCGACGTCATCCCCTCTGAGGTGGACACCAGCTCCCGCCTGACCAGGCGCATCACCTTGAAGGTGCCGTTGCTCTCCGCCGCCATGGACACCGTCACCGAGTCCGAGATGGCGATCGCCATGGCCCGCCAGGGCGGTATGGGCGTCCTGCACCGCAACCTGTCCATCGAGGAACAGGCCCAGCAGGTGCGCCAGGTCAAGCGCTCCGAGTCCGGCATGGTCTCCGACCCGGTAACGGTGGGCCCGGGGGCCACGATCGCCCAGCTGGACGAGCTGTGCGGCCGCTACAAGGTCTCCGGCCTGCCCGTGGTGGATGAGGGCGGCAACCTGCTGGGGATCATCACCAACCGTGACCTGCGTTTCGTGCCGCCGGAGCAGTGGTCCTCCATGACGGTGCGTGAGTGCATGACCCCGCGTGAGCGCCTGGTCACCGGCCAGGTGGGGATCTCGCGTGAGGACGCCAAGTCCCTGCTGGCGCAGCACCGGGTGGAGAAGCTGCCCATCATTGACGACGCCGGGCGCCTGACCGGGCTCATAACCGTCAAGGACTTCGTCAAGACCGAGCAGTACCCCAACGCCACCAAGGACAGCCAGGGGCGCCTGGTGGTGGGGGCCGCCGTCGGCTACTGGGGGGACACCTGGGAACGGGCCGGGGCGCTGGCTGAGGCGGGCGTGGACGTGATCGTGGTGGACACCGCCAACGGTGGGGCCCGCCTGGCGCTGGAGATGATCTCGCGCCTGAAGTCTGACCCAGCCTTCTCTGAGATAGAGGTAATTGGCGGCAACGTCGCCACCCGTGAGGGGGCGCAGGCGCTGATCGACGCCGGGGTCGACGCCGTGAAGGTGGGGGTGGGGCCGGGCTCTATCTGCACCACCCGGGTGGTCGCGGGCGTGGGGGTGCCGCAGGTGACGGCCGTGCACGAGGCGGCCCGGGCCTGCACGCCTGCGGGGGTGCCGCTGATTGCCGACGGCGGCCTGCAGTACTCGGGTGACATCGCCAAGGCGCTGGTGGCTGGGGCCTCCACGGTGATGCTGGGTTCGCTGCTGGCGGGCTGCACGGAGTCGCCGGGGGACCTGGTGTTCGTCAACGGCAAGCAGTGGAAGCGCTACCGGGGGATGGGCTCGTTGGGGGCCATGAGCTCGCGCGGCCGCAAGTCCTACTCCAAGGACCGCTACTTCCAGGCTGACGTCTCCTCCGACTCCAAGATCGTGCCGGAGGGGATCGAGGGCCAGGTGCCTTTCTCGGGTTCGCTGGGGGACGTGGTGTACCAGCTGGTGGGCGGGCTGCACCAGTCGATGTTCTACGTGGGGGCCCGCACGATCGAGGAGCTGAAGGCCAACGGCCAGTTCGTGCGGATCACGGCGGCGGGGCTGAAGGAGTCCCATCCGCACGACGTGCAGATGACGGTGGAGGCCCCCAACTACTCCGGCCGGGGCTGAAGATAGTGCACTAAAGTGCGGAACATTCAGGGTGAGAGGGAGGGGGAAGGTATAGTGGTCGATAGGTGCCTGTAATTACTCCATCCCATATGGATCTCAGGGCGGGCGACATGACTAAGTCGTCAGATAAGATTGACCTTAATAGCTGGTCATTGTGTGAGTAGCATGCGATGGTCTCAGCGAGTTGCTCACGGCTGTGGGAGTAGCGTGCAGCCTGTTGATTTCTGCTTAGGTTGAGCGGTTTGCTCCCATTGGCTCTGTGTCCATACTCTGATTTCTGGGCCGCCCATGAGTGTGGGTAAATCAAGTCTGCGCCTGGCAAGGCAAGCGCGTATGAACCTGCTGGAGTAGGTCCTCTATCATGCTGGAGCAGTTCTACTTGAATTCGGTACAGTGCGACGGATAGTGTGAACAGGGAGTCGGGTAGTGTGAAGGTCACGGGCAGGTTTATGGTTCGGCCCGGTTCGACATTGTGGGCTAGAATGAACTTATGGTCTATCACTTGCCCTGTGGCATTATCTAGCGGTAGAACCACGTTGTAGCAATGTGTGGACGGTCTTGACTGTCCGTGCCTTGAGCCGCACATCTGCAGGTACTCAAATGCTTCTATTCTAACGCGAATCCCCGTTACTGAGACATATTCTTTCCCCTTGTTGGTGATAGTGAAGTTGATGCCTGAGGCCCCGCTATTTTGCAAGGTTTGATCGAAGGCCTCTCCGCCTGCGACTATGCTCGAACTTTGGTCGAGGGGTTTGCTTGTGTAAGCATCAGAAGCCTTAATGATTAGAGTGGTGGCTGCTGCCGTGAGGGAAGATGTGATAATCGTGCGCCTTGACGGCAGCAGTGTGCCTATGTTTCTACTGCCGGGAGGTGTGTCCTCGTCGTGCCTGTCCTGGGTGTGCTCTGGCGGGGTCGTGGTGTTGCTCCGGGGTGCGGTGGACACTGATCTGCTTCCTACTAGTTGTGGGTGGGTGGGGTTTTCGTGTTAAGGTCGCTGTAGCGCTTGTGCCAGGCTGTAGTGCGCAAGACTTATTTGGCTCTTCCCAATTGAGGATTCAGACCCCGCCTGCACCCGCAATTGGGATGAGGTCTGAATCCACCTGGTCTCCGCCTTAGTCCAGGCGGCTGCTGAAGTAATCGTCCCTACTCCTGCAAGGGAATGAATCCGTACAAGCTGGAAATCGGCTCTTCGCCCAAAGCGTTGTTGCCCGGCTGCTTGAACTTCCAGTCACCCTCGTCCCAGACCATTAGGAGGGGCCAGGACGTCATCTGTGAGGGGGCCTGCGGCAGACCGGCCGCCAGCGTGACCAGGACCTCGTCCGGGCCCCTGACATCAGCCTTAAAGCCGAGCACCCGCAGTCCCTGCCATGAGCGCCCGTCCCAGTGCGCCTTGATGTCCGCGACGGCCTCGTCCCGCTCGGGGCCGCTGGCCATTTGCTCCTGGGCAACCTCATCCATGCGCCACTTCGAGGAGAAGACCTGCATGAAGTTCGCTGCGGACATGACCGCACCCGTGGGGGAGTGGGCGAAGCGGAGAGGAACCTCATCGAGCAGTCTGGGCCCAGCCTGCGCCGAGGTCTGTATGACCAGTTCTGGTGACAGTGAGACCCTATGGGTCTCAGGCTGAGCAGTAGGTACGTCCTGTGACTCGGCCTCCAGGCTGTACACCGAGTCGCTGACACCTGTAGTCGACCCTCCTGGGCTGGACTGGGCTTGCCCCTGCACAGGCTTTGTCAAATGGCTGACACCCAGCCACACCCCGGCAACAACCAGCACAAGCATCATCACGGTCGAGAGAGCGAACCGTGTACTAGTCCACAGGCTCGGGCTCTCCTCATCCCTCGCACTTACCATCATCAGATCCCAGGGATCAGGAGTCTACCTAGACAGGTTGCCGAGGTGATGAGCACGGCCCCAGCCACCACCATCGCCAGGCCCTTGACGATGACCTTAGCGTGGTCGCCCGCACGACCGAATGAGTTCAGCGTGACGACGGCTCCCGGAGCAGTCAGAGAGATCACTGTGATGGCACCACCAACCCGCATGCCATAACCCAGGAAGGTGTTCACCAGTTTGCCAGCCCCGGAAGGGTGGTGACCCTCGGGTCAATCGCAGTAGGTGTCGGGCCAGCCACAGGCAACAGCGTCTTCATTAGGGTCTCCTATCGGTTGGTGCTGGCAGGCCCGACAGCGCCCGCCAAACGGGCTCTTCTCCATTGAGGGTGTGGGTGGGGTTGGTGTGTTGGTGCCTGGGTGGGGGTCGAGGTGTTCCAGTGGTGGGGGTTGCTGCATCAGCCCGTCTGGAAGACCTCGATGTGTCTAACGCTACCCTGGCTGTCCCTGGCTTGACCACGTTCACCGGCCTTGAGGGGCTCGGTGGGGAGGTCACCGGCCAACGCCTTGAGCCCGAGCGTGCGGTGCTGGCCTGCCGCGTGGTCGAGCCAGATGAGTGGTGCCACTGGCGGGCGGCCTGGGGGTGGCTCGTGACACGGTGACCAGGCAGCTGGCTCATGGCCCTTTGGGTGGAGACCCACCACGCTGCTGGTAACCGTGCGCCGCTACCGCTGCCAGGGGTGTGGGCACGTGTGGCGCCAGGATGCCAGCCAGGTGGCCAGCCGCGTGCCAAGGCCTTCCGGGCCGGTGTGCACTGGGGCCTGGAGGCACTGGTGTGCCAGCACCTGCAGCCGCTCGCGGGGTGTGCACTCACCCAGCACGGAGGGAGCCGGAAGGGGTGACGACCGGCTGCGCGGGGCATTGCGGGGGCCAGCCGCCTGCCACCCGTGGGTGGGGCTAAAGGTTGGCGGGCAGGGGCCACTCGAGCTGGACGTCCGGGGTGCGGCCCTTGGACTCCAGCCAGCGGTTGAAGGACTCCGCCCAGGTGCGGTGCGCCCGGGCCTGCCAGGAGACCAGCTCCTCCGCCCGCACCCGGCTCAGCGCTGCATGGCGGGCGGCCATGGCCTCCAGGACGTCTAGGGTGACCTCCACATCCACCTCCGCCGTGTGCAGGTCGTCCAGCACCTGGACGCCGTAGACCGCCGAAAGGTCCCCCAAGGTCCGCTTGCCCTTGCGCCAGCGGTCCACCGCCCGGTCCAGCACCAGCGGGTCCACCACCGGCCCCAGCTCCCGTCCCAGGCGGGCGCGCAGGGTCGGCAGGCCGTGCCGGGCCAGCTCCGACTCCAGCAGGGTCAGGTCGAAAGCGGCGTTGAAGGCCACCACCGGGGTGCCCGCGGCCATGGCCTGGCACAGGCGCTCTGCCACCTCCTGCAGCACCTCCGCCACCGGGCGGCCCTCCGTGCGGGCGCGCTCCGTGGTGACCCCGTGGATAGCCGTGGCCGCTGGCGGGATCTCCACCCCCGGGTCCGCCAGCCAGGTGGTGGTGCGCTGCGCCCGGCTGCCGCCGTCCTGCAGCGGACCGCGCTCCACGAGCGCCACCGTTACCAGGCGGTCTGAGGTGGGGGAGACGCCGGTGGTCTCCGTGTCAAAGCCAAGCAGAGGGCCCTCCAGCCACTCAGGGAAGGTGGGGGTCTGCGGTGCGTCAGTGCTCATGTCCCCGAGTCTGCCACCAGCCTCAGACAAGAACCCTGCCCACGCAGCAACTGGTCCCGGACCCGGTACCGCTGGGGAGCGGACTTGTCAGCGGGAGAAAGGGTAGGACGATGCGGACCCCGTGCCCCGTACTGCCGAGAGCGGACGCTGAGCTTGTGCAGGAACCTAGAGCCTGCAGGGCACGGGCGGCCCCGGCGTCACCCTTGAGCCTCCAGCGGCGCCTCCAGGGAGCACCACTGCCAGGCCCGGTGCGGCGGCCGCCACGCGCCTTCTTCCTGCAACCAGGTTGCCTTCGCGCCTCCCCCCAGACCCGCCTGCCCTGGTACGGCGGTTCGTGACGGTGGTAGTGCATACCATCAGGGCATGAGCGGTGAGATTGAGATCGGGCGCTCCAAGCGTGCCCGCCGGGCCTACTCCTTTGACGACATCGCGCTGGTGCCCGCCCGGCGCACCCGCGACACCGAGGAGGTGCGCGTGGGCTGGCAGCTGGACGCCTACCACGTGGACCTGCCGGTCATGGCCGCCCCTGCCGACTCCGTGATGAGCCCGGAGAACGCCATCGCCGTGGGACGCCTGGGCGGCATCGGGGTGCTGGACCTGGAGGGCCTGTGGACCCGCTACGAGGACCCGTCCCCCGCCCTGGAGCGGATCCGCCAGGCCCGCCCTGACCAGGCCACCCGCGTGCTCCAGGAGGTCTACGCCGCCCCGGTCCAGCCCGAGCTCATCACCGCCCGCCTGCAGCAGGTGCGCGACGCCGGGGTGGTGGTGGCCGGGCGCCTCAGCCCCGCCCAGACCCAGCGCCACTGGCGTACCGTGGTGGAGGCCGGGGTGGAGCTCTTCGTGATCCGAGGCTCCGTGGTCTCCGCCGAGCACGTCTCTGGCTCCACCGAGCCCCTGAACCTCAAGCGCTTCACCTACGAGCTGGACGTGCCCGTGGTGGTCGGCGGCGTGACCACCTACACCGCCGCCCTCCACCTCATGCGCTCCGGGGCGGCCGCCGTACTGGTGGGCCAGGGAGGGGGCGCCTCCTCCTCCGTCCGCCAGGTCCTGGGGCTCCACATGCCCATGGCCACCGCCGTCTCCGACGTCGCTGCCGCCCGCCGTGACTTCCTGGACGAGTCCGGGGGCCGCTACGTGCACGTGGTCGCTGACGGCTCCGTGGGCAACTCCGGCGACGTCGTCAAGGCCATCGCCTGCGGGGCTGACGCCGTCATGCTGGGCGCCGCCCTGGCCCGGGCCAGCGACGCCCCCGGCGGCGGCTACCACTGGGGCGCGGAGGCCCGCCACCCGAGTCTCCCGCGCGGCTACCGCTCCTACGTGGGCACGGTGGGGACCATGGCGGAGATCCTCACCGGCCCCTCCGACCGGGCCGACGGCACCCTGAACCTCATGGGAGCCCTGCGACGGACCCTGGCCACCACCGGCTACTCCGACGTCAAGGAGCTCCAGCGCGTGGAGGTGGTCCTGGCCCCCTATGAGGGCACCCGCCCCCGGAGCTGAGACCTGGGCTGCAGGCTGCGCAGCTGGGGGCAGGGGTCTTAGCGCGTCCATGACGGAAGACAGTCTGAAGCGGCTACCAGCCCTGCTTCCTCTGCGTGCGCCGGTCCGGTAGGGAAGGCGGCACAGAACCCCGTTCGGCTGCCTCCGCTAGGCCCGCCTTCGGGTAGGCTAAAGCCCGACCCATCAACGTTGACCACGAGGCGCAGCCCCCGTGGACCAAGGGCGCGGCACCCCGCTGCGCTGCTCAACCAACTACAAGGAGCAAACCATGGCAGAGGTCAAGGCCACCATCGCCTCCAAGGTCGGGCTGCACGCCCGCCCCGCCGCCACCTTCGTCAAGGCTGTCGCCGAGAAGGGCATCAAGGTCACCATCGCCAAGGAGGGCGGTGCCCCTGTGGACGCCTCCTCCATCCTGGGGGTCATGACCCTGGGCGCAGGTTTCGGCGACGTCGTCACCCTCGCCTCCGAGGACGAGGGCAGTGACAAGGGCCTGGCCGAGCTCAAGGACCTCCTGGAGACCGACCTGGACGCCTGAGCGGCCTCAGACAGCCCAGTAGATCCCGCTTGAGGGGCGCGCACCTGCGTGGTGCGCGCCCCTCAGCGTGCTGGTGGCGCCTTGTCGGCGTCAGCAAGTGCCTGCAGCCCACAGGTACGCCCAGCGAGCGGGTGGGGCCGCGGGTAATCTCCAGCCGGTTCTGCCACTCGGGGAGCGCGCCCGCAAGCGGGCGGGGGCCGCACCCGGTTGGCCTCGCACCTAGAGGCCTGCCCGTGAGCCCCTCAAGCGTCCAGGGTTCCGCAGGTAGGGTGTGCCGCATGACGATCATCGCCGCCGCAGACGGCTCCGCCCTCGGCAACCCGGGACCAGCAGGCTGGGCCTGGTACGTGGACGACTCCTGCTGGGCCGCCGGGGGCTGGCCCGAGTCCACCAACAACCGGGGCGAGCTCACCGCGGTCCTGGAGCTGCTGCGCGCCACCGCCCACACCGGCCAGGACCTGCTGATCCAGGCCGACTCCCAGTACGTCATCAACTCCCTGACCAAGTGGCGCCACGGCTGGAAGAAGCGGGGCTGGCGCAAGGCCGACGGCAAGCCGGTCCTCAACGACGACCTCATGAAGGAGCTGGACCAGGCCCTGGTGGGCCGCGAGGTACGCTTTGAGTGGGTGCGCGGGCACGTGGGACACCCGCTGAACGAGGCCGCCGACACACGGGCCCGGGCCGCCGCCACGGCCTACCAGCGCGGCACGCCGGTGCCAGCCGGACCAGGGTGGCCCCAGGACGCGGGAGCAGGCCGTCCTGGTGGAGCCTCCGGCCAGGGGGCAGGTCCTGGCCAGCCCACAGGCACAGCGTCTCTAGGCGAGCGTGCTGGAAAGCCGGTGGTGCCCGGGGCGACGGCGGCCCGCCGGGCCCGGCTACAGGCCCAGCAGAAGCTCGCCCAGCAGCAGGCCCAGGCCGTGCGGCAGTCCCAGGAGGAGACTCTCTTCTAGCAGGCTGCCCCGCTCCACTGCCCCTAGGCAGGGCCAGCAGCACTCGCCGCCTAGCAGCCCGTGCCGTCTGCCAGGCCAAAGCCTCCCCGGACCCAGCAGGTGCCCGTCTCCCCGGCCTGGTAGCAGCAGTGACGGCGTCAGCCACCTGTATGGGGGCTGACGCCGTCACTGTGCGCCGCAGGGCTCTGCCGGGCGGGGGCGGTGTGGGGCACGTAGCCAGTAGGAGGGCCGCCGCAGCCGGACGGCACGGTTAGATCAGGGTGACCGCCTGGCGGGCGATCGCCAGCTCCTCGTTGGTGGGCAGCACCGTGACCACCACGGCGGACTCCGGCGTCGAGATGGTCACCGGCTCACCGGCGGGTGCCGCGTTGGCGGCGGCGTCGACGGTGATCCCCAGGAAGGCCAGGCGCTCGCACAGCTCGGCCCGCAGACGCTTGTCGTTCTCCCCGATCCCGGCGGTGAAGGTGATCGCGTCCACCCCACCCATGACGGCGGTGTAGGCGCCCACGTACTTCACCAGGCGGTGCAGGTAGACGTCCATAGCGTCCCGGGCCTGCTGGTCCCCGGCCTCGATCAGCTTCCAGACCTCACGCATGTCCTGCTGGCCGGTCAGGCCCTTCATACCGGACTCGCGGTTGAACAGGTGGTCGATCTCGTCCACGGTCATGCCCGCCACCCGCACCAGGTGGAAGACGGCGGCCGGGTCGATGTCCCCGGTGCGCCCGCCCATGACCAGGCCCTCCAGGGGGGTCAGCCCCATGGAGGTGTCCACGGCGTGCCCGTTGACCACCGCGGACACGGAGGCCCCGTTGCCCAGGTGCAGGACGATCTGCTTGAGGTCCTCCCGGCCCAGACGCTTGGCGATCTCCTGGGAGACGTACTGGTGGCTGGTGCCGTGCGCCCCGTAGCGGCGGATGGAGTACCTGTCCGCCACCTCGCGGTTCAGGCCGTAGCGGGCCGCCTCCTCAGGCAGGTCCTGGAAGAAGGCGGTGTCAAAGACCACCACCTGCGGGATCCCGGCCATGAGCTTGCGGGCCACCTCGATGCCCTTGAGGTGGGCCGGGTTGTGCAGCGGGCCCAGGGGCACCAGCTCCTCGATCTTGGCGACGACCGCGTCGTCCACCAGGGCCGGGCCGGAGAAGTACCGGCCACCCTGCACGACCCGGTGGCCCACGGCCACCACGTGCGCCTCGGAGAGGGTGGGGCCCTTCTCCTCGAAGAGCCGCAGCACCTCGGCCAGGCCGAAGCCGTGGTCCGGGACCGGCTCGGTGATCTCGGTCTTCTCCTCCCCGTGCTTGTGGGTGATGGTCCCGATGCTGTCCCCGATGCGCTCCACCAGGCCGGAGGCCAGACGCTCACCGGAGTCGGGGTCCACCAGCTGGTACTTGATGGAGGAGGAGCCGGAGTTGATGACGAGTACGGTACGTGTGCTCAAGAGCCTTTTTTCCTTCTGTTCTGGGGGTGTGGGCGGCGGCAGCGTGGCGGGGCTGGCGCCGCGGGGACGGCGGCCGTTGCGGCTCAGCCCTGAGCCTGCACGGCGGTGATAGCCACCGTGTTGATGATGTCCTCCACCAGGGCGCCGCGGGAGAGGTCGTTCACCGGCTTGTTCAGGCCCTGCAGGACCGGGCCGACGGCGATCGCGCCGCTGGAGCGCTGCACTGCCTTGTAGCCGATGTTCCCGGCGTTCAGGGAGGGGAAGACGAACACGTTGGCGTGCCCGGCCACCGCCGAGCCGGGCAGCTTCTTGGCGGCCACGGCCTCGTCCACGGAGGCGTCGAACTGGATGGGGCCCTCAATGGCCAGCTCGGGGGCCTTCTCCCGGGCCAGGCGGGTGGCCTCGACGACGGCGTCCACGTCAGGGCCGGTGCCGGAGGTGCCGGTGGAGTAGGACAGCATGGCCACCTTGGGCTCCACCCCGAACTGCTGGGCGGTCTGGGCGGAGGACAGGGCGATGTCCGCCAGCTGCTCCGGGGTGGGGTTGGGGTTGACGGCACAGTCGCCGAAGGCCCAGACCCGGTCCTCCATGAGCATCAGGAACACGGAGGAGACGATAGCGGTGCCCGGCTTGGTCTTGATGATCTGGAAGGAGGGCAGGATTGTGTGGGCGGTGGTGTGGGCCGCGCCTGAGACCATGCCGTCCGCCTGGCCCATGTGCACCATCATCGTGCCGAAGTAGGACACGTCCTGGACGGTCTGGCGGGCCTGCTCCAGGGTGACGCCCTTCTTGGCACGCAGGCGGGCGAACTCGGCGGCGTAGGTCTCTAGCAGCTCGGGGTCGTTGGTGGCCACCACCCGGGCGGCGCTGATGTCCAGGCCCAGCTCGGTGGCCCGGGCGCGCACCGTGGTCTCGTCCCCGAGCAGCACCAGGTCGGCGATGCCGCGGCGCAGGATCTCGTCAGCGGCCTGCAGGATGCGGTCGTCGTCGGGCTCGGGCAGCACGATGGTCTTGCGGTCCGCGCGGGCCCGGTCCACCAGGCCGGCCTGGAACATGAGGGGGGTGACCACCTGGCTGGTGGGCAGCTCGACCACACCGAGCAGGGTCTCCAGGGCCTCGGACTCGTTGAGGTCGGCACCGGCGGGCAGTGTCACGACCTCCACGCCCTCCAGGCTCAGGGTGTGGCCGGGGCCTCCTAGCACCAGCACAGCCCCGACGGTGGCGTGGGCCTCCTGGACCTGGGCCAGGGACACGCGGGCGCTGGCCTCCAGGGTCGCCTGCTCCTGGCTGCCGTCCAGTACCAGCACCAGGGGGGAGCCGGTGTTGGCGGCGACCTGCGCGTCCAGCGACAGCTCGGGGGTACCGGGCGCGGCGGTGCCGTCGGTGCCGTCCAGGACCAGGACGTCGGTCTCCTTGGCGGCGGTGCGGAAGGCGTCTACCACGGTGGTCAGGGCCTCCTGCGGGTCGGCGTAGTAGGCCTCCCAGGTGACGCCCACGCCCGCAGCCGGGGCGGCGGCAAAGGGCCGGAAGGTGCCTACCCGGGACACCGCCTTGGAGAGGCTGTCAGTCAGTGCCGCCACGACGGTGGAGCGGTCAGTCTTGCTGGGGGAGGCGAGGTAGATGCTTTGCGCCACGGTCTGCTTCCTTCTGGTTCTGGATTCGGGGTTCGGGCGTCATGCGGGGCGCCGGGATCTGCCGACAGTCCACGTGCCAAGTCTGCCCCTGCCAGAGGCTTAGGACCTACGTCTTCAGGAGGCTGCCGTGTGGCAACAGGCACATCTGGGGGGGCAGGGGTGGTGCGCGCGGGCGCTGGTGCAGCACTAGGTGCTTGCAGGCAGGTTGCTGGGCCGCTGCTTGGCTCCCCGGGTGCAATGGCTGCGGTTGGATGCGAGTGGTCCACGCACTGCCAGGGACACGCCGGGGCCCGGTGACCTGCATTGGTCACCGGGCCCCGGACGTGCTGCTCGCGCCAGCCTGCGGTACTCAGTCCAGCTGGACCGGCTGGCCGGTGCGGGCCGACTCGGTGGCCGCCTCCGCCAGGGCCAGGGCGGCGATGGCGTCCGCCGTCGTGGTGGGCGTGGGCCGTCCCTGCTCCACCGACTCGATGAAGGCGGACAGCTCCAGGCGGTAGGCGTCGGCGTAGCGCTCCAGGAAGAAGTCCAGGTAGGGCTCCTGGGCGTCGGTGACCTGGGCGTTGGACAGCCGCACGGTGGTGGCCCGGATGTTCTCCGCGAACAGGGCCCCCGCCGATCCGGAGGCCTCCAGCCGCTGGTCGTAGCCGGAGGCGCAGTGCCGGTTGTTGATGATCGTGGCCACCGCCCCGCTGGCGGCCTTGAGGGTGACGACGGCGGCGTCAAAGTCACCGGTGGCCTTGATAGCCGGGTCCAGGTTCTGGCCCACGGCGTGCACCTGCGTGATCTCCCCCAGGAAGAAGCGGGCCATGTCGAAGTCGTGGATGGTCATGTCCCGGAAGATCCCGCCGGAGACCTTGATGTACTCCACCGGTGGGGCGGCCGGGTCCCGGGAGATGATCGTCAGCTGCTCCAGGGCGCCGATGTGCCCGTCCTGCACCGCCGCGTGCACCGCGGCGAAGGAGGGGTCGAAGCGCCGGTTGAAGCCGAACATCACGGGGGTGGTTATGGCGTCCAGCTCGGCCTGGGCGGCCTTGACGTCAGCCATGTCCAGGGCGATCGGCTTCTCGCACAGGACCGCCTTGCCCGCCTTGGCTGCGGCCAACAGGTGGGGGATGTGCAGCGGGGTGGGGGAGCCCACCACCACGGCGTCAACCTCCGCGTCCGCGAAGACCTCCTCCGCCTCCTGGCAGGAGCGGGCGCCGTACTGGGTGGCCAGGTTCTGGGCGGCGTCGCCCACGGGGTCGCACACCAGCACGAGCCGGGCGCCGGGGTGGCTGGCGACGGTCTTGGCGTGCACCTGGCCGATACGGCCCGCACCGATAATGGCGATGTTGAGCATCTGCTACGTCTCCTGTCTGTGGGTGGGCGCTCAGGGCTGGGGCATGATGACGTCGCGTACCAGGGCGTCCAGGTCGGCGTCGGCCTGGAGGAAGCCCCGCAGGGTGCGCACGGTGCCCCCGAAGGTGTCGAACTCCTCCACGCTGAGGCCCTCGGGCTCGTAGGCGCGGCGGAACTCGGGGATCGACTCCAGGGTCCGCATGATCTCCGGGGCCACAGGCACGTCGATGCGCGGCACCACCTTGTAGCCGGAGTCGTTGATGAGCTTCTGCCACTTGAAGGGCGGGGAGATCACCAGGTCGCCGCCGACCAGCTCGGACCAGTGCATGACGTTGCGGAAGGCGGCGGACAGCAGGCGGGCCCGCACGCCACGGGCCTGCAGCTCGTGGTAGGCGCGCTTCATGGCGGCCACGCCGGCCCACTCCAGGTGTCCGGGGTCCAGGAACATCTGGTCGCGCTTGGCGACGATCTTGATCCAGTCGTCCAGGCGTCCGCCCATGAGGGTGATGACCGGGCCCATGGTGGACACGTCCTTGCCCTCAGCCTCGCGCCGCTTGAGGCCGCGCTCAATGGCCTCCCCGGCAGCCAGCACCTGCGCCACGGTGAAGGAGACCGTCACGTTCACGGACACGCCCCGGTAGGTGGCGTCCTCGATGGCGGCGATACCCGTCTTGGTGGCAGGGATCTTGACGACGATGTTGGGGGCCAGGCGGGAGAACTCCTCGGCCTGGTCCGCCAGGGCCTGGGCGCTGCGGGCCAGGCGCGGGTCGGTCTGCACGGAGAGCCTCCCGTTGCGGCCCTTGTGCTCCTCGAAGATGCCCTCGTAGAGCCTGGCACCCTCGATGGAAAGCTCGCGCACCACCTGCCAGCCGATCTCGGACTCGGTGGCCTCCGGCATCTCCTCAGCCAGCTCGGCGATACGCTGCAGCCAGCGCTCCTTCTTCTGGTTGATGCAGGTGAAGGCGATAGCCGGGTTGCAGGTGGCGCCCACGCCGCCGTAGGCGATGGACTGGCGCAGCTCGTCAGGGTCGGCCGAGTCGTTCCACAGGGCGGTGGGGGTGGTGCGTGAGGCCTCAAGGAGGGGGCCGGGGGTGTACTCGATGCTCATCAGCTTGCTCCTGAGTCGGTTCAGCCGGTCGGCCTCGTTGCCGCCCGGCCCATAGGGCAATTGAATCCGTCACACCCACCGGTGTCAACCTTTGTCTGGACAAAGGGTGTCATGTGGTGGGCATTTGCAAGGCTTGTCGAGAGGCGGTTCCGGGCGGGGGGTGCCTTAGCGTCCTAGGGTGTTGCGGGGGCCTGGCATGCCGTGCTGGGGCGGGCGGGCGCCCTGGTGGCGGGTGGCGGCGGTGTGCTGGATAGAGGCCAGCACCTGCTGGGGCGAGAGCTTCTTGGGCTGGCCCGGGCGGGACGCCTGCTGGCTGGCAGAGCGATGCGGGCCCTGCTGCGGGTCCTGCTGCGGGGTCTGCCGTGGTGCCTGTTGTGGTGCCTGTTGCGGGACCTCGTGGCGGTGCGACTGCCCGCAGCGGTCCACGTGCTCCACCAGCGTGGGCTGGTCCTCCCGCCTAGTGACCACTACCAGGTCCACCTGGGCAAAGCTCTCGACCTGCCTAGCCTGATTGAAGGTCGCGCGGGCGTTATCCGTGCACCGGCACACCTCCCCGTCCCCAGTAGCCTGGAACACGCCCGCCACCGCGCTCCTGGGCGTGAAACGAGCCCCCACCTCCCCCCGGGAACGCGGACCCGCCCACCGCTGGAACGCTCCCCGCTCACACACCTGCCGCGGCGTGTCCGCTACCACCACGACCACCTGCCCGTACTTGGCTGCCTTGAGCTCGTCCAGCAGGCGCGGGCCCTGCCCCCGGGCAGGAGACTCCATCCACTGCAAGGTCCCCTCGATCTTGACGTCAAACCCCTCCTTGAGCAGGTCCTTACGCACCAGGTCCGCGGTATCGGTGGACATCTGGTGCACCAGCGTCGCCAGCTCCCCACGCACCACAGGCCGCCCGTCAGCCAGCACCTGCGGCGCGTGCCGCGCCAGCAAGGCGTCCCAGTGCGCCCGGGCCCCCTCCAGCAGCCCCTGGTCAACCTCCAGCCCCTCCACCCGGTTACCCAGCAGCAGCTGCTTGACGTCATCAGCGTCCACCGTGGTGAAACCAGCCTCGTCCAGACCCATACGCCCAGACTCACCCGCCCCCAGCACACCCCCGGCCACACCCACCGCCCGGGACTTACCCGCCCCCGGCGCCCCCGCCATAATGATCGCCCGCCCCCGCCGCGAACCACAGGCACCCGCCCGCGCCACGTAAGCAGCCCGCACCGCCTCCCGCAGCTCGTACCAGGCAGAACCCCTAGCAGGCTTAGCGGGCAGGCAGTGCTCCCGCGACAGGCGCTGGACCACCTCAGCCACCTGCGCCCCCGTACGCCCCAGCACGCCCGCCCGCTCCTGCCCAGACGCCACGGGCCCCTCGGGCTCAGTACCCCCAGAACTCGGCACTGCCATAAGGCGCCTCCGGGGGCTGGGGCAGGCTCTGGGCTATGTCATCCAGCTCCGCGAACTCCTCCGGGGAGAGGAAGCCGTAGAACTGCACGCCTATGATGTCGTCCCAGCTGCCGCTCTCGTAGCCGTCATAGCCCCGCACCCGCCCAAAGGTGTAGGGCCAGGCCCGCAACCGCTCCATCATCTCCTGGGTACTGATCTGACCCGCAGCCCGCCGATACACCAGCTCCTCAGGCGTGACCGGACGGATCTCCTCACCCCGCTCCATGTCCTGCCGTACACCCCGCACGAACCGCACCTCGGTTCCCACCCGCTCGGCTACCTCCTGGGGGCTGAGCCCCTGGGCCAGCAGGTCCCGGCTCAAACGGTCCTCCTCGATCGGAGCCAATAGCCGCAGGGCCCGGGCCCGCAGGTCCTCACCATTACGACCCACCAGCACCGTCCCGTCATCCAGCACCAGCCTCCCAGCAACCGAGTCCTCAGCAACCCGCCCCTCAGGAACCGGTCCCGGCTGCTCCTGGCCCACCGGCCCCTCCGGCGAGCCCTGCCCCACCGGCTCTACCACCTCACCCACCACAACCTCCTACCTCCCCACAACGGGAGCTCAGCAGTACCCACCCCAAGAACGCTACCCCACCCACCCCCACCATAACGACCTTTGCCTTAGCCGGAGAACAACGTGGTCTCGAAGGAGTAGCGGGCGGCCCGGTAGATGTGCGAGCCGAACTCGATCGCCCGCCCGGCGGCGTCGTAGGAGGTGCGCCGGGCGGTCAGCAGGGCGGTCCGGCGCTGCTCGGACAGGGCCTCCGCCTCCTTCTTGGTGGCGTTGCGCGCCCCGATCACCTGCGTGGCGGTATGCGGCACCGTGCCGCGCTCCCGCAGCAGGTCGTACAGGCCCTGCTGCTCCAGCTCGGCCTCGGTGGGTGCCAGGTCGGCGGGCAGCAGGTTGTGCATCAAGGCGATGGGCTCGCCGTCGGCCAGGCGCAGGCGCTTGAGCGAGACGATCAGGGTGCCCGGCTCGGTCTCCAGCTGGGCGGCCTCCTCCGCCGTGGCCGGACGCTCCTCGTAGGAGAGGAGCTGTGTGGAGACCTGGTGCCCGGCGTCGGTCAGGTCAGACAGCAGGCTGGACAGCTGCATAGGCCGGTGCACGTGCGGGGAGGTGACCACGGTGCCCGCGCCACGACGGCGCGAGACCAGCCCCCGGTCAGCCAGGCTCTGCAGCGCCTGGCGGGTGGTCGGGCGGGAGACGTGCAGCCGCCGGGCCATGGAGACCTCGTCCTCTATGCGGGTGCCGGCCTTGAGGGTGCCCGCCAGGATAAGCGCGGCCAGCGGCTCAGAGATCTGCTGGTGCAGCGGGGTGCTGGAACCACGGTCTATGGAGAGCTCGGGCTGGAAAGGGCCGGGCTCCTGCGTGTGCGGCTCCGGGGCGGGGGCGTTACTTGCCATGACAAGCTCCTACTAGTGGCTTGTCAGCCATGATAAGTGGCGGGGGCTGGCTGGTGGAGGGTTATGACCGGCCCTAGCGAGGCGGCGGGCGTCCAGGCGGCAGGACTGACGGTGGCGCAGGGGGAGTGGTGGATGGCGGCACTGGGGCGGGACAGGTGCCACGGGGCGACGGCGTCCGCGCACCCCAGTAGCCCGTCAGAAATGTTCGGACAATAGGTTGACGGGGCTGCCTGCTTGGGGCAGGCTTGGCGTGTGAGGGCCACCACGCCCCCGCGCAACTGCCCGCCCCAAGGAAGTGGAGGGACCAGGTGACCGGCACCGTCGCGCCGCTGGACGTCCTGACTATAGGACGCTGCGGGATAGACGTGTACCCCTTGCAGACCGGGGTGGGACTGGAGGACGTGTCCACCTTCGGCAAGTTCCTGGGCGGCAGCCCCACCAACGTGGCCGTGGCCGCGGCCCGCTACCGGCACCGCGCCGCCGTCGTCACCGGGGTAGGGGACGACCCCTTCGGGCGCTTCGTCTGCCGGGAGATGCGCCAGCTCGGCGTCTACGACGACTACGTGGTCACCAAGCCCGACTTCAGCACCCCGCTGACCTTCTGCGAGATCTTCCCCCCGGACAGCTTTCCCCTGTACTTCTACCGGGAGCCCTCCGCACCGGACCTGGAGCTGACGGCGGACGACCTGCCGCTGGAGGCCGTCAAGGAGGCCCGTATCTTCTGGATCTCCGCCACCGGGCTCAGCAAGGAGCCCTCCCGCGCCACCCACCACCTGGCCCTGGACGCCCGCGCCCGCAAGCAGTTCACGATCCTGGACCTGGACTACCGCGTCAACTTCTGGGACAGCGAGGTCCAGGCACACCGCTACGTCCAGGAGGTCCTGCCCAAGGTCAACGTGGCCATCGGCAACCGGGAGGAGTGCCGCGTGGCCGTGGGGGAGTCGGACCCGGAGCGGGCCGCCGACGCCCTGCTGGAGGCCGGGGCGGAGCTGGCGATCGTCAAGCAGGGCATGCGTGGCACCCTGGCCAAGACCCGCACCGAGCGCATCGCCATGCCGGTCACCCCCGTGAAGACCCTCAACGGGCTGGGGGCGGGGGACGCCTTCGGGGGCGCCGTCTGCCACGGCCTGCTCTCGGGCTGGTCCCTGGAGAAGACCATTTTCGCGGCCTCCACCGCGGGCGCGATCGTGGCCTCCCGCCTGGAGTGCTCCACCGCCATGCCCACCGAGCCGGAGTTGCTGGCGGAGATGCGGCGCTTCCGGGAGCAGTGCGCTCCCGGGGTGAAGGACCTGTGAGCGCCGTGTCCTCCCGTTCCCTGACCGAGCAGCTGTGCCGGCTGCGCGCCCGCGAGCCGGGGCGGGTGGCCCAGGCCCTGGCGCAGCGCCCGCCCAGCCCGCCCGTGACCGAGCTGGAGCGCCTGCTGGTGATCGCCTGCGACCACCCCGCCCGCGGGGCCCTGGCCGCTGGCGGCTCACCCCTGGCCATGGGCGCGCGCGAGGAGCTGCTGCGCCGCTGCGTGACGGCCCTGTCGCGCCCCGGCGTCAACGGCTTCCTGGGATCCGCGGACCTGGTGGAGGACCTGACCCTGCTCGGCGCCCTGGACGGCAAGGCCGTGTTCGGCTCCATGAACCGGGGCGGGCTGGCCGGAGCCTGCTTCGAGCTGGACGACCGCATGACCGGCTACGACGCCGCCGGTGTGGCCGCCTCCCGCCTGGACGGCGGCAAGATGCTGCTGCGCCTGGGCTACGACGACGCCCGCACCGCCGACACCCTCCAGGCCTGCGCCCAGGCGGTCGACGCGCTGGCCGAGCGGGGGCTGATCGCCATGGTGGAGCCCTTCGTGTCCCGGCGCTGGGACGGCCGGGTGGTAAACGACCTCAACCCCGACGCCGTCATCACCTCCGTCTGCGTGGCCTCCGGCCTGGGGCGCACCAGCGCCTACACCTGGCTGAAGATCCCCCTGGTGGAGGACATGGAGCGCGTAGTCGGGGCCTCCACGCTGCCCACCCTGGTGCTCGGGGGCGCCGTACGCGCCGACGCCGAGGCTGCCAGGCAGGGCTGGTCCAGGGCCCTGGCCCTGCCCAATGTCCGGGGGCTGGTGATCGGCCGCTCCCTCCTCTTCCCGCCCGACGACGACGTCGCCGGGGCCGTTGACAAGACAGTAGGACTGCTCTCATGACACTGCCATCACACGTACGTGCCGGAAGCACCGCGCACAGCTCCCTGACCGTGGACATCAGCCCCGCCGACGCCGGGTGGTGCTACAGCGGCCTGCGCGTGGCCGTGCTGGAGCCGGGACAGGCCCTGACCCTGGAGTCCGGGGACAGTGAGCTGCTGGTGCTGCCCCTGGCCGGGGCCTGCACCGTGGAGGTGGGCGGACAGTCCCACCAGCTGGCCGGGCGCGAGAGCGTCTTCAAGCAGATCACCGACTACCTGTACGTGCCCCGGTCCAGCACCTTTACCCTCACCTCCGCCGCCGGGGGGCGCTTCGCCCTGCCCGCAGCCGTGGCCGAGCGCGACCTGCCGGTTAGGTACTTCCCCCGTGAGCAGGTGGGGGTGACCATTCGTGGCGCCGGGGACTGCTCCCGGCAGGTGAGCAACTACGCCTTGAACAACGACGTCCTCACCTCCCGCCTGCTGGTCACCGAGGTGCTCACCCCCGGCGGCAACTGGTCCTCCTACCCCGCCCACAAGCACGAGACCAAGAGCGAGGTGGAGCGCGAGCTGGAGGAGGTCTACTACTTCGAGATCGCCCCGTCCCCGGAGGGCGGGCCCGGCTTCGGGCTGCACCGCACCTACGCCTCCAGCCCCGAGCGCCCCATAGACGTGTGCGTGGAGGTGCGCGACGGCGACGTCGCCCTGGTGCCCTACGGCTACCACGGTCCCTGCGTGGCCGCCCCCGGCTACGACATGTACTACCTCAACGTCATGGCAGGACCGGAGACCGACCTGGTCTGGCTCGCCCCCGACGACCCTGCCCACCACTGGCTGCGGGCCAGCTGGGAGGGTCAGGAGCCCGACCCCCGCCTGCCCATGGCCCACTGAGGCCGCCAGCAAACTACCCAAGGAGAAGTAGACGTGAGCAATGAGGCTTATGCGGGCACCATCCGCCTGACCGTCGCCCAGGCGACCATCCGCTTCCTGTCCAACCAGTACTCCGAGCGTGACGGGGTGGAGCACCGCCTGATCGAGGGGGCCTTCGGCATCTTCGGGCACGGCAACGTGGCGGGGATCGGGCAGGCCCTGCTGCAGAACGAGGTCGCCCCGGTGGAGGGCGAGAACCCGATGCCCTACATCATGCCGCGCAACGAGCAGGGGGCCGTGCACGCCGCCGCCGCCTTCGCCAAGGTCCGCAACCGCTTGTCCACCTACATGGTCACCGCCTCGATAGGCCCCGGCTCCCTGAACATGGTCACCGGGGCGGCCCTGGCCACCACCAACCGGGTGCCGGTGCTGATCCTCCCCTCCGACGTCTTCGCCAACCGGGTCCCCGACCCGGTGCTGCAGCAGCTGGAGGACCCCACGGACATGGACGTGACCGTCAACGACTGCTTCCGGCCCGTGGCCCGCTTCTTTGACCGCGTCAACCGGCCCGAGCAGCTCATCCCCTCCCTGCTGGCGGCCGTGCGGGTGCTCACCGACCCTGCCGAGACCGGCGCCGTCGTCATCGCCATGCCGCAGGACGTGCAGGCGGAGGCCCACGACTGGCCGGTGGAGCTGTTCCGCAAGCGCGTGTGGCACGTGCGCCGTCCGGTGCCCGAGCCGGCGGCCCTGGAGCGGGCGGTGGCCATGATCAAGGCCGCCAAGCGGCCCATGGTCATCGCGGGCGGTGGCACGATCTACGCGGAGGCCTCCGAGCAGCTGCGCGCCTTCGCCACCGCCACCGGCATCCCCGTGGCCGACACCCAGGCCGGTAAGGGCGCCATCAGCTTCGACCACCCCTGCGCCATCGGTGGCGTGGGCTCCACCGGCGGCGACTCCGGCAACCACATCGCGGACAAGGCGGACCTGGTGATCGGGATCGGCACCCGCTACTCGGACTTCACCACCGCCTCCAAGACCCAGTTCAAGGACCCGCACGTCAAGTTCGTCAACGTCAACGTCCGGCCCTTCGACGCCGCCAAGCAGAGCGCGGAGATGCTGGTGGCCGACGCCCGGGAGGCCCTGGTGGCGCTCACCGCCGCCCTGGAGGGCTACCACGTCAGCGAGACCTACACCCAGGAGGTCGCTCGGGAGCGGCAGGCCTGGGCGGAGGCCACGGAGCGCTGCTACCACCTGGGCCACGGCCCCCTGCCCGCCCAGACTGAGGTCTTCGGGGCCCTCAACGAGATGCTGGGGGAGGAGGACATCCTCATCAACGCCGCCGGGTCCATGCCCGGGGACCTGCAGGCCCTGTGGCAGGCCCGGACCCCCGTGCAGTACCACGTGGAGTACGCCTTCTCCTGCATGGGCTACGAGATCCCGGCAGGGCTGGGCTGCAAGCTGGCCCGGCCGGAGTCGGAGGTGGTGGCCATCGTGGGGGACGGCACCTACCAGATGCTGCCCATGGAGCTTGCCACCGTGGTGCAGGAGAACGTCAAGGTCATCTACGTGCTGCTGCAGAACTACGGCTTCGCCTCCATCGGGGCGCTGTCCGAGTCGCGCGGCTCCCAGCGCTTCGGCACCAAGTTCCGCCAGCGCGGGGAGGGTGGCCACCTCCAGGACGAGACCAAGGTCCCGGGCGTGGACATCGCCGCCAACGCCGAGTCCTGGGGGCTGAAGGTCTACCGGGTCTCCTCGATCGCGGAGCTCAAGGAGGCCTACGCGGCCGCCCACGCCGACACGCGGGCCTCCATGATCCACATCGAGACGGACCTGTACGGGCCCAACCCGCCCAGCTCCTCTTGGTGGGACGTGGCGGTCTCGGGCGTCTCCCGCCTGGAGTCCACCCAGCAGGCCTACGAGCGCTACCTGGAGGAGCGCAAGCCGCAGCGCCACTACCTGTGAGCCTGCCGCGGCCGCTGCTGGCGCCCCGTTCCCGGACCACCCCGGGGCCGGGGCGCCACTTTCTGGAAAATGTACTGACAAAAGCATCGCTTTTGGTGGGCGGGCGCGCTAGGGTGGAGCCCAGGTCGCAAGGAGGGGACCTAAGGCCCGCCGTCGCGCCCCCAGGCTGAACGCCACCAAGAGACTCAGGAGTCAATGACGATGAAGACGATCTCCCACTGGATCAACGGTGAGTACTACGAAGGCACCCCTGCCGGGCGCTTCAAGGTGGAGAACCCCGGCACGGGACAGGTGGAGGCGGAGCTGCTGGAGGCCTCGGACGCGGACCTCGACCACGCCGTCGCCGTCGCCCGCGCCGCCCAGAAGGAGTGGGCCAAGGTCTCGCTGGCCAAGCGCACCGCCATCATGTTCAGGATGCGCGAGCTGGTCCTGGCCCACCAGGACGAGATGGCCCGCATGATCGTGGCCGAGCACGGCAAGAACTACTCCGACGCCGTCGGTGAGATCCAGCGCGGCCGCGAGACCCTGGACTTCGCCACCGCCATCAACCTGGCCCTCAAGGGCGAGTACTCCTTCGACATCTCCACCGGCGTGGACATCCACACCCTGCGCCAGCCCGTCGGCGTGGTAGCCGGTATCTGCCCCTTCAACTTCCCGGCCATGGTGCCCATGTGGATGCACCCCATCGCCATCGCCACCGGCAACGCCTTCGTGCTCAAGCCCGCCTCCGCCACCCCCTCGGCGGCGCTGCTGACTGCCGAGCTCTACAAGCAGGCGGGCCTGCCTGACGGGGTGTTCAACGTCGTCTCCGGCAACCGCAAGATGGTCTCCCGGATGCTGGAGCACCCCGGGATCGACGCCATCTCCTTCGTGGGCTCCACCCCGGTGGCCCACATCGTGCAGGACACGGGCGTCACCCACGGCAAGCGGGTGCAGGCCCTGGGTGGGGCCAACAACCACGCCATCGTCATGCCTGACTGCGACCTGGACTTCGCCGCCCAGCACATCTCCGCCGCCGCCTTCGGGGCCGCCGGGGAGCGCTGCATGGCCCTGCCAGTGGTCGTGGCCGTGGGCGGCTGCGGGCCTGAGCTGGCCAAGAAGGTCAAGGCCCACGCTGAGAAGATCAAGGTCGGCTACGGCCTGGACGAGGGCGTGGAGATGGGGCCGGTCATCAACGTCAAGGCCAAGGAGTTCATCACCTCCCTGATCGACGACGCGGAGGCCAAGGGCGCCCAGGTGGTCCTGGACGGGCGCGGCCTGGTGGTGCCCGGCCACGAGCAGGGCCACTTCCTGGGCCCCACCGTGGTGGACAACGTGCCGCTGGACTCCTCCCTGTACTCCGAGGAGGTATTCGGGCCGGTGCTGGCCATCGTCCACGCCGACACCTACGAGGAGGCCATGAAGCAGGTCAACTCCTCGCCCTTCGGCAACGGGTCGGCCATCTTCACCAACGACGGCGGGGTCGCCCGCCGCTTCACCATGGACGTGGAGGCGGGCATGGTGGGGGTCAACGTGCCGATCCCCACGCCGGTGGCCTACTACTCCTTCGGCGGCTGGAAGGAGTCGCTGCTGGGCGACACCCACATTCACGGCCCCGAGGGCGTGCGCTTCTACACCCGTGCCAAGGCGGTGACCAGCCGCTGGCCCTCCGAGAAGACCTACGCGGCCACCATGTCCTTCCAGCGGGAGGAGTAAGCCCCTGGCCTCCGGGCCGCGGGGAGCCTGGTCCCCGGGCTTCCTGCGGCCCTGGCGCGGGTCCTGCGGGTGCGGGGGAGTGCCGCAGGAACCGCAGGAACGCAGCCGGGGCCCCGAAATCTACCAAAGCAATTGTCGGGACAAAGCACTTAGTGTAATCTGCGACATACCTGCTGGCACGAGGGTGTGCCACCTAGTCCCTTTCACTGGAACGGCTGTCAAGGACGACAGCCTGGCTCGGAGGAGCTGTACATGGTCACAAGCAGCGGCGGGAGCACTGTACGCATCGCCCTGATAGGTGCCGGGCGCATCGGCGTCGGGCACGCGGCCGCGCTGGCGGGTATCGCGGAGGTCAGCCTGACCGTCTGCGACGCCGACGGCGAGCGGGCCGCCCAGGTGGCCCAGGAGGTCGGCACGGCCCACGGCACCCAGGTGGCGGTCTCCACCGCGCCGGAGGTCCTGGCCCACCCCCAGGACTATGACGGCGTCGTCATCGCCACCCCCACGGCCACGCACGAGGAGCTGGTGCTCGGCTGCGCCCGCGCCGGACTTCCCTTCTTCTGCGAGAAGCCCGTCTCCATGGACCTGGAGGGGACCCGCCGCTGCATCCAGGCGGTGCACGGCGCCGGCGTCGCCTCCCAGATCGGCTTCCAGCGGCGTTTTGACCCGGGCTACCAGGAGGCGCGGCGCCGGGTGGCCGCCGGAGAGCTGGGCGCCGTCCACCGCGTCCACATGCTCACCTGCGACCAGAACCCGCCCCCGGAGACCTTCGTGGCAGGCTCCGGCGGCATCTGGCGGGACTGCCTGATCCACGACATCGACGCGCTGCGCTGGGTGACCGGGCGCGAGGTGGAGGAGGTCTTCGCCTTCGGGGCGGTGCGCGGGGCGGAGTACTTCCGCACCCACGGTGACGTCGACGAAGGTGTGGCCCTCTTGCGTCTGGACGACCAGACCCTGGTGACCGCGCACACATCCCGCAACAACGGCCAGGGATACGACGTGCGCATGGAGATCTCCGGCACACTGGCCAACGCCACCGTGGGCCTGGAGCCAAAGGTGCCGCTCGTAAGCGTCGAGCCGGGCGTCACCTTCCCTGACGACGAGCCCTGGGTGGACTTCATCGCCCGCTTCAAAGGCTGCTACGAGACTGAGCTGCGTGCCTTCGTGGACGTGGCCGCAGGCCGGGCCGCCAGTCCCTGCACCATCGACGACGCCCTGGAGGCCCTGCACGTGGCCCTGGCCATCGGCCGGTCCCGTGAGGAAGGGCGCCCCGTTAAGGTCTCCGAGATCCGAGCCAACTGACCCGACAGCTACACCAAAGGAAGGAGGAGGCCAGATATGGCGGTAGACACCACGCAGACGCCGCTGCTGGAGGCCCAGGGGATCACCAAGCGCTTTCCGGGCGTGCTGGCCCTCGACGACGTCCAGTTCACCCTGCGGCCCGGGGAGGTCCACTCCCTGGTCGGTGAGAACGGTGCTGGCAAGTCCACGCTGATGAAGGTCCTGGGAGGTATCCACCGGCCCGACGCAGGCGTGCTGCGCCTGAACGGGGTGGAGACCACCATCCACGGGCCCCTGGACGCCCAGTCCAAGGGCATCTCGATCATCCACCAGGAGCTCAACCTCATGCCCGACCTGACGGTCGAGCAGAACATCTTCTTCGGCCGGGAGCAGTACGAGGGCATCCGCTTCAACCTCTCCCCGTCCAAGATGCGCAAGGAGACCAAGGAGCTCCTGGAGCGCGTGGGCCTGCACCTGGACCCGGACGCCCGCGTAGGCGACCTGACGGTAGCCACCCAGCAGATGGTGGAGATCGCCAAGGCCCTGTCCTTCGAGGCCAAGGTCCTCATCATGGACGAGCCGACAGCGGCCCTGACGGACCGGGAGACCGAGGCCCTGTTCAAGGTTATGGAGGACTTCGTCAAGCCCGACACCGCCATCGTCTACATCTCCCACCGCATGAACGAGATCAAGCGGGTCTCCGACACGATCACCGTCATGCGTGACGGCCGCTGGGTCTCCACCGGCCCCGCCGCAGACCTGAGCATCGACGACATCATCGAGAAGATGGTGGGGCGGCGTATCGAGTCGAATATCCGCCCGCAGCCGGGGGACCCCGACGCTGAGGTGGTCCTCAAGGTCGAGGGCCTGTGCACCAAGAAGCTCCTCAAGGACGTCAGCTTCGAGCTGCGCCGTGGCGAGATCCTGGGCTTTGCGGGACTGGTGGGCGCGGGTCGTACCGAGACCGCGCGAGCCCTGATCGGCGCCGACCCCAAGACCGCCGGGCGCGTGGAGATCGAGGGGCGGGAGGTCAACATCAAGTCCCCCGAGGACGCGGTCAAGCACTCCCTGGCCTACCTGTCCGAGGACCGTAAGCGCTACGGCCTGCTGCTGGACAAGGACCTGGTGCTCAACACGGCCCTGCCCTCCTACCGCATCTGGTCGCGGGGCATCGTGGTGGACGACTCCCAGGCCGTGGGCACCGCCGCGCGCTATATCGACCGCCTGCGCGTCAAGACCCCCTCCGCGCGGCAGCGGGCCAAGAACCTCTCCGGTGGCAACCAGCAGAAGGTCGTGATCGGCAAGTGGCTGGCCCGTGACTGCGACATCCTCATCTTCGACGAGCCGACCCGCGGTATCGACGTCGGCGCGAAGGACGAGATCTACGACCTGCTGAACCAGCTGGCCGCCCAGGGCAAGTCCATCATCGTCATCTCCTCTGAGATCCCCGAGGTGCTACGCCTCGCCCAGAGGATCGTCGTCATGTGGGAGGGCCGGGTCACCGGCACCATCAGCAACGACGAAGCCACCCAGAACTCAATCATGGCGCTGGCCACCGGCCAGGCCGGCACGAAGACGAAGGAGTCAGCGTGAGCACTGCAGCACCCGTCAAGCCGCAACAAGGCTCGGTAAAGCCGCCTATGTCCTCGATGAGCCAGGGCACCGACCTGATGGACTTCCTCAGGCGCCACGCCTCCCAGGTCCTGGTGCTGGTCTCGGAGCTTGTCCTGATCGTGGTGTTCTCGATCGCGAGCCCCTACTTCTTCCAGCTCTCCAACTTCTCGGCGCTGCTGCTGGACGCCTCCGTGTACGTCCTGCTGGCCCTGGGACTGACCTTCGTGATCGCCACCGGCGGTATCGACCTGACCCCCGGCTTCGGTATCGCCTTCACCTCGGTGTGCCTGGCGGTGGTCATGCGAGAGGCTGCGAAAGCCGGGCTGGGCACCCCGCTGGTGATCTTCCTGGGAGTGCTGGTGGGCCTGCTGGCAGGGGCCCTGCTGGGCACGATCAACGGCTTCCTGGTGGCCTACCTGCGTATGCAGCCCATGATCGCCACCCTGGCCATGATGCTTATCGCCTGGGGCATGGCCCTGGTCCTGTCCGGCACCTCCGCCATCCCGCTGTCCGGCTTCCCGGCCTTCCTGACCCTCGGGCAGGGGCGCACCCTCGGCGTCACCAACGCCATGTTCCTGGTGGTGGCCGCCGCCCTGGTGGCCGCCTACCTGCTCAACCGCACCCTGATCGGACGCTACGCCCTGGCTATCGGCTCCAACGAGGAGGCCACCCGCCTGTCCGGCGTGAACGTCAAGCGCTGGAAGCTGTACGTGTACGCCCTGGGCGGCACCTTCACCGGCCTGGCCGGTATCCTCATGGCCTCCCGCCTGGCCTCCGGCAAGCCCGACGTCGGCCAGTCCTACGAGATGTACGCCATCGCCGCCGCAGTCCTGGGCGGTGCCTCCCTGATGGGTGGCAAGGCCTCCGTCTTCGGCTCGGTGGTCGGCGCCGTCGTCATCGCCACCATCCGTAACGGCGCGGTGCTCATGGGCATCCCCGACCAGTGGCAGAAGGTGCTGCTGGGCGTGGTGGTGCTCGGGGCCGTCTACCTGGACACCCGCCGCACCGACAAGTGACGCCGGGGCGTCCGGCCGTCCACCAAACGATCCACCCACAACCAAGAGGCCGCCTCACACCGAGGCCTCTGAGCACACAACCAAGGAGAGAACAATGAGGTTCAAGAAGATACTCGGGGTCGCGGCTGCGCTCGCGATCTCCACGACCGGCTTGGCCGCCTGCGGTGGCGGCGGAGGCGGGGCGGCCGGTGACGGCAAGACCATCGCGGTGGTGGCCAAGGGCTATGCCAGCCCGTTCTGGGCGGCTGTCCGCGCGGGCTCCGAGCAGGCAGGCAAGGACCTGGGCTACACCGTGACCTTCAACGGCCCGGACACCGAGACCGACGTCCCCCGTCAGAACGACCAGCTCAACCAGGCCCTGGTGAAGCGCCCCGCTGCGCTGGTCTTCGCGGCCCTGGACTCCGACTCGCAGGGGACCGTGCTGCAGCAGTTCCAGGACGCCTCTATCCCCGTGGTGGCCTTCGACTCGGGTGTGCCGGGCTCGGAGATCCCCAAGACCACGGTGGCCACCAACAACAAGGAGGCCGCGGCTGAGGCTGCCAAGAACCTGACCGACCTGATCGGCAAGAAGGGCAAGGTGGCGATCGTCTGCCACTCGCAGACCTCGGTCACCGGTCAGGACCGGGAGAAGGGCTTCAAGGAGTGGGTGGAGAAGAACGCCCCGGAGGTCCAGATCGTGGACACCCAGTACAACAACTCCGACCAGGCCGTGGCCCAGCAGCAGGCTGCCGCTATCCTGCAGGCCAACCCTGATCTGGTGGGTATCTTCGCCACCGACGACGACGGCGCCGTGGCCGCCGCCCAGGCCGCGGAGACCGCGGGCGTGGAGAGCACCGTCAAGATCGTGGGCTTCGACTCCGGCAAGCCGCAGCTGGACCTCATCAAGAAGGGCACCATCGTCGGCTCCGTGACCCAGAACCCCTACGAGATGGGCTACCAGGCCGTGGTCGCCGCGGACAAGGTCCTCAAGGGCGAGAGCCTGGAGAAGTTCATCGACTCCGGCTTCTACTGGTACGACAAGAGCAACCTGGACGACGAGAAGATCAAGAAGGCCGTCTACGAGTGACCGGCGGCTGGTAGCACGTCCCTGGCCAGGCGTCCACCGCCCTGGCAGGTGACTCAGGTGGCCCCTTCCCGGGTTTCTCGGGGAGGGGCCACCGGCTGTCTGCACAAGGTCTGCGCCGGAAAACCAGGGCTGGTGGCTTGTGGGAGATCCTGGGTGAGCCTGAGTTACCGCTTAAATGTCCTAACAAATAGTGCTGGCTGGCGTAGACTCGTAGGACAGACGGCAGACGCAACGGGGCGCCTGCCGGGAAGGGTCACGCATATGAGCCAGCAAGCCACCACCGTCCCTGGGACCATGCGCGCCGCCGTGCTGCGCGACATCACCAAAGGCCTCCAGGTAGAGACCATCCGCACCCCCCGGCCACGCTTCGGGGAGGTGCTCATCAAGGTCGCCGCCTGCGGCCTGTGCCACTCCGACCTGCACGTGATCGGCGGGGCCATCAGCTTCCCGCTGCCCGCGGTGCTGGGCCACGAGGTCACCGGCACCGTCGTCGAGCTGGGGCCCGGCAACGAGCACTCCGGCCTGCAGGTGGGCCAGCACGTGGCCGGAGGCTTCCTCATGCCCTGCGGGCAGTGCGAGGCCTGCGCCGCCGGACGCGACGAGCTGTGCGGCCCCTTCTTCGACCTCAACCGGCTCAAGGGCTGCCTCTACGACGGCCAGACCCGCCTGGCCGCCCAGGACGGCGAGCCGATCTACATGTACTCCATGGGCGGGCTGGCCGAGTACGCCGTCGTGCCCGCCACCGCCCTGGCCCCCGTGCCCGGCTCCATGGAGCTGGTGCCCGCCGCCATCCTGGGGTGCGCCGCCATGACCGGCTTCGGGGCCGTGCGCCGCGGCGCCGACCTGCGCTACGGCGAGACCGTGGCCGTGGTGGCGGTCGGGGGAGTGGGCACCAACATCGTCCAGATCGCCTCCGTGTTCGGGGCCAGTCAGGTCATCGCCATCGACGTCGACGACGAGAAGCTGGAGCCGATGCGGGCCTACGGCGCCACCGCCGTCATCAACTCCGCCACTCAGGACGCCCGCGCGGAGGTCCTCCGGCTCACCGGCGGACGCGGCGTGGACGTCTCCTTCGAGGCCCTGGGGGTGCCCGACACCTGGAAGACCGCCCTGGACGTGCTGGCCGACGGCGGCCGCATGGTGCCCATCGGCCTGGGGGCAGGCGTACAGACGGCCGGGGTGGAGATCAACCGCACCGTGCGCCGCTCCCAGCGCATCCTGGGCTCCTACGGGGCGCGCACCCGCCAGGACCTGCCCGCCGTGGTGGACCTGGCCGCGCGCGGCGTCATCAACTACCGCGACGTCGTCTCCCGCCGCTTCTCGCTGGAGCAGGCCGGGCAGGGCTACGAGGCCCTGCGCCACCGCCAGGTGCAGGGGCGGGCCGTGGTGGACATGAGCCTGTGAGCCGCCGTTAGCAAGGACGGCGCCCACCGCCCGGCTAAGAGCTAGCCGAGGCTGGTGGGCGCCGTCGTCTGACAGCGGGGCCTGCCCCCCCGTCAGGCCGGGGGCCTCAGAGCGGCAGCAGCTGGGACTCGATGTAGGCGCGGGCCTTGAGCGCGTACTCGTGCGGGTTAGCCACCGCCGGGTCCTGCTCGGCCTCAACCAGGATCCACTGCTGGTAGCCGTGCTCCAGCAGGAGCCTGTAGGGCTCGGTGAAGTCGATGCAGCCGTCGCCCGGGACCGTGAACATGCCGTTCATGAAGGAGTCCAGGAAGGAGCGCTCCGCCGCCCGGGACTCCGCCAGCTTCTCCGGGCGCACGTCCTTGAAGTGCACGTGCTTGACCCGGTCGATGGTGGCCTCCAGCAGGCCCATCACGTCGCCGTCGCCCACGTAGGCGTGGCCGGTGTCGAACAGCAGCGAGACCTTGGCGGGGTCGGTCAGCTCCATGAGCCGGACGGTCTCCTCCTTGGTCTGCACCACCGTGCCCAGGTGGTGGTGGTAGACGAGCTCCAGGCCGTGCTCGTGGGCCACCTCACCCAGGCGGTTCAGCCCCGCAGCCAGCACCGGCCACTCCTCCTCGGTGAGCACCGGCTTGTTGGTAAAGATGCACACGTCCCGCCTGCCCTGCACCGAGCCGGTCTGCTCGGAGACGACCACCCGCGTGGCCCCCAGGTACTGCAGGTACTCGCAGGTGGCGGTGAACTCCGGCAGCACCGCCTCCACGCCGTCGCGGAGGATGAAGGAGGAGAACCACTGGGCCACGACCTGGATGCCGCGCGCCTGCGCCCGCTCCCTGACCACCTCCCGGGCCGGGAAGAAGCCGGCGCACTCGGTGCCGCGGTAGCCGGTGTCCGCCAGGTCCAGGAGCATGTCCTCCAAGGTGTTGTAGGCGCCGACCTCCGGTATGTCGTCATTGCGCCAGGAGATGGGGTGCATGCCCCAGCTGATGCCGTGGGGGTCGGTGATGGCGGTAGCCGGGTCTAGGCGGAAGGTCATGTCGGTCTCCTAGGTATGCGTGGGAGGCAGGGCCTCCCCGAGCCTCATTGCTCGTCAAGGAGAGTCTAAATTGTCAGGACTAATGTGGTCCAGGTTCTGGGGTGAGGAGACTCGCGGCGCTCAGTCCAGGTCCAGCAGGCGGGTGAGCTTCTCCCCGCCCAGGAACAGCGCCCCCAGCAGACCGGTGGCCCCCAGCAGCGTCAGTGCCGAGGTGCCGGTCAGCAGGCCGACGCCGGTCACCGCGCCCGCCAGCAGGGCCAGGGACGTGACCACCAGCAGCAGCCTGCGCACCGCGCCGGCAGGGACCTCGGGGGCCGGGTTGAAGGCGTCGCGCTCAGAGAGGTCGATCGAGCTGAGCACCGACTGGGCGGTAACCAGGGGGGTGTCGGCGGTGGTCATCTGCTCCTGCTCCTGCGCTCGCGGCAGAAGCGGCGGGCCGCGTCCTGCACGGCTCCGTACCAGGGCGGGACTGCCCTGTTTTTGACGTGTCAAACCCTAGGGAGGCGGGTGCGTGCCCGTCCAGTTCCGGGGCTGTGAACTGCGTCCTGTGCCTGCCGCCACAGGGGCAGCCAGCCAGTTTATACTCGCCGGGTGACAAGCCCAGACATGCTCTCCGCCCCCGGGCAGGCCGCCCCCGGGCCAGTTCTCGTGGTCGACTTCGGGGCCCAGTACGCCCAGCTGATCGCCCGTCGTGTCAGGGAGGCCTCCGTCTACTCGGAGATCGTCCCCCACACCATGCCGGTGGACCAGATGCTGGCCAAGCGGCCCGCCGCCGTGATCCTGTCCGGCGGCCCCTCCTCCGTGTACGAGGACGGCGCCCCCAGCATCGACCCTGCCATCTTCGAGGCAGGCGTGCCCGTGCTGGGCATCTGCTACGGCTTCCAGACCATGGCCCAGGCCCTGGGGGGCCAGGTGGGGCGCACCGGCACCCGCGAGTACGGGCACACCGACGCCGCCGTCAGGAACGACTCCTGCCTGTTCGCAGGCACCCCGGTGGAGCAGGCCGTGTGGATGAGCCACGGCGACGCCGTGCAGGCCGCCCCGGCAGGCTTCACCGTCACCGCCTCCACCGCCGAGACCCCGGTGGCGGCCTTTGAGGACCGCGAGCGCCGCCTGTTCGGCCTGCAGTGGCACCCGGAGGTGCTGCACTCCCGCCACGGCCAGGCCGCCCTGGAGAACTTCCTCCACCAGGGGGCGGGTATCCCCGCCACCTGGACGCCCGGCAACATCATCGAGGAGCAGGTCCAGTCCATCCGTGAGCAGGTAGGTGACGCCCACGTCATCTGCGGCCTGTCCGGGGGCGTGGACTCCTCCGTGGCCGCCGCCCTGGTGCACCGGGCCGTGGGGGACCAGCTGACCTGCATCTTCGTGGACCACGGCCTGCTGCGGGCCGGGGAGCGCGAGCAGGTGGAGCAGGACTACGCCCAGGGCATGGGCATCCGCGTCATCACCGTGGACGAGTCCGAGCGCTTCCTGGCCGCCCTGGCCGGGGTCACCGACCCGGAGACCAAGCGCAAGATCATCGGCCGGGAGTTCATCCGCTCCTTCGAGGCCGCCCAGCGCCAGGTGGTCGAGGCCGTCGGGGCGCAGGGCGGTGAGATCCGGTTCCTGGTGCAGGGGACGCTCTACCCCGACGTCGTGGAGTCCGGCGGCGGTGAGGGGGCCGCCAACATCAAGAGCCACCACAACGTGGGGGGACTGCCGGAGGACTTGGACTTTGAGCTGGTCGAGCCGCTGCGCACCCTGTTCAAGGACGAGGTGCGCACCATCGGCCGCGCGCTGGGCGTGCCGGAGAAGATCGTGGCCCGCCAGCCCTTCCCCGGGCCGGGGCTGGGGATCCGGGTGATCGGCGAGGTCACGCGCGAGAACCTGGAGGTGCTGCGCGCCGCGGACCTGATCGTGCGGGAGGAGCTGACCGCTGCGGGCCTGGACGAGGAGATCTGGCAGTGCCCGGTGGTGCTGCTCGCAGACGTGCGCTCCGTGGGGGTGCAGGGCGACGGGCGCACCTACGGGCACCCGGTGGTGCTGCGGCCGGTCTCCAGCGAGGACGCCATGACGGCCGACTGGACGCGCCTGCCCTACGACGTGCTGGCCCGCATCTCCACCCGTATCACCAACTCCGTCCCGGAGGTCAACCGGGTGGTGCTGGACTGCACCAGCAAGCCGCCGGGCACCATCGAGTGGGAGTGAGCACCTGGTGCTGACGCCTCGCCCCGCCGTCCGGACACCGACGGCGGGGCGAGGTCTTGCTGTGGGTGGGGCCGCCTGGGCCTGTGGGCGGCCCTGCGGCCATCTGACGCAGCGGAAACCGGCCATCTGACGCAGCGGAAACCGGCCATCTGACGCAGCGGAAACCGGCCATCTGACGCAGCGGAAACCGGCCATCTGACGCAGCGGAAACCGGCCATCTGACGCAACGGAGTATACTTGTCCTTGATTTTGCAATGTTTCCGGAGGTCATGATGTCGTCAACCTACATCCCGCGCACCATCGACAAGGTGATCAGTGAGCTGCTTGCCGTCAGCGGTGCTGTCCAGGTCAAGGGCCCCAAGTGGTGCGGCAAGACGGAGACCTCCAGGCAGCACGCCCGCTCGACCCTCTACCTGCAGGACCCTGACCGCAGCGCCTCGTACCTGGCTTTGGCGGACGTTAAGCCCTCGAGGCTCCTGGAGGGGGCCGTACCGCGACTTATAGACGAGTGGCAGATGGCGCCCCAGCTGTGGGACGCCGTGCGTTTCACGGTGGACCAGCGGGCGGAGCCGGGTCAGTTCATCCTCACCGGCTCCTCGACTCCTACGGTTACCGGTGCGCACTCTGGGGTCGGGCGGATCGTGCCAGTCACTATGAGGACGATGACCCTGGCTGAGTCTGGGGACTCCACCACGGAGATATCGCTACAGGCGCTGTTCGACGGAGCGACGGGCAGCTCAGACGTTGTCGGCCTGGCCAAGGCAGATGTCGAGGACCTGGCTTGGCTCCTGTGCAGAGGCGGCTGGCCCGCTGCGGTAACCGCCTCAGGCTCAACCCGAGGAGCCGCCACCAGGCTCGCAAGAAGCTACGTAGAGGTGCTGATCGACTCAGACGTCTCCCGTCTGGATGGCGTCACCCGCAGCTCTGCACGTATGCGTGCGCTCATGCGCGCATACGCGCGCCACGTCTCCACACAGGCATCCCAGAAGACGATCGCCGCTGACCTGGCCGCCGACGAGGGCGCCATGTCACCCAACACCGTCAGTGACTACCTGGACGCCCTGACCCGTGCCTTCGTCATAGAGGACCTGCCTGCCTGGAGTCCCGCGCTGCGCTCGCGGACGGTCCTGCGCACCAGCCCTACCCGACACTTCACGGACCCTTCTATCGGTGCTGCCGTGATGCGCTGGAGCCCGGCCGACCTGCTCCGCGACACTGAGACGCTGGGGCTGTACTTTGAGTCGTTCTGCGTCAGGGACCTGCGCGTGTACGCGCAGGCTGCCGACGGGACGGTCGCGCACTACCGTGACAAGACCGGGCTGGAGGCTGACATAGTCATCACCCTTGCCGACGGCCGCTGGGCCCCTGTAGAGGTCAAGCTGGGGTCTCGGCAGGTAGACGATGCCGCGCGAAACCTCCTGCGCCTGCGCGAGCGTGTGGACACTGGGCGGATGGGGGAGCCTTCCTTCCTGGCCGTCGTCACCGCCGGGGCCACGGCCTATCGCCGTGATGACGGCGTCCTCGTCATTCCTCTTGCTTGCCTGGGGCCGTGAACCGTTCCCTGGTTCGCAGCGCGTTCCGCCTGGCGGAAGCACCTGCCTGCAACACCGCTGCACGCGGCCGCTGATGGCGCACTATGGGGGCATGGACACGGCCCTTCCGACGGCGTCGCCCCGCAGCGGCAACATGCTCAGCTACGTGCGGAGGCACCTGGAGCCCTTCTCTGAGCGGGGCCTGTGCCCCGTGGACAGCCTGGTGCTGTCCTGGCTGGCCTACACCCAGCTGCCGGCCGAGGCCGAGCAGGCGGGCCTCAACCTGCGCAGCTGGCAGGGCGCGCCCCTGCGGGAGCTGTACCGGGCCGAGTACTTCCCCCACTACTACGCGGGGATCCCGGGCGAGGCCGACAGCCTGCGCCTGCTGGCCGCCGTGGCCGCCAGCCCGCGCTTCCGGGACCTGCCGGTGGTCGGCTACCGCGAGCACACCGACTGGCAGGCGCAGAAGCAGTTCGCCGCCATGACCTTCCGCCTGCAACCCGACCTGTCCTACGTAGCCTTCCGGGGCACCGACGCCAGCATCGTGGGCTGGAAGGAGGACTTCAACCTCTGCTTCTGCAGCCCCGTGCCCTCACAGGTCGACGCCGCCGCCTACCTGCAGGAGGCGGCCCGGCACCTGGAGGGACGGCTGGTGGTCGGTGGGCACTCCAAGGGAGGCAACCTGGCCGTCTACGCCGCCGTCAGCGTGCCGCAGGACGTGCAGGCGCGCCTGACCCAGGTCTGCTCCCACGACGGCCCCGGCCTGCTGCCCGAGCTGGTAGAGACTGAGGCCTACGCGCGGGTGGCCCCCAAGATCAGCAAGACCGTGCCCCAGGCCTCCGTGGTCGGGCTGCTGCTGGAGGACCAGGAGCAGCACCGGGTAGTGCGCTCCAAACGGCTCCTGATCTGGCAGCACGACCCCTTCTCCTGGGTGGTGGAGGGGAGGGACTTCGCCTACGTGGACTCCCTGACGCCCTCCGCCCGCCTGGTGGACAGCACCCTGACCGCCTGGCTGCGCAGCCGCAGCCCGGAGGAGCGTGAGCGCCTGATCGACACCCTCTACGCCGTCCTGGAGGCGGCCGGGGCCCAGACCACCCAGGACCTGCTCTCCGGACGCTGGCGTACCGCACCCGCAGTGGTACGGGCATTCAAGGACCTGGACCCACAGAGCCGCGCCTTCGTGACGCAGGCCCTGGCAGAGCTGCTGCCCCTCGGGGTCAGGTCCGTGCCGGGGCTCTGGTGACGTCCTGCGTCGGGCTCTGGACAGTCATGAGCCCATAGGGTTTCTGGCGGTTCCAGGGAGGCCGGGAGGCGTGATTCCCCCGGGAGGGTGTGGGCTCTCCGGGATGTGCCGGTCGGCCGGTACCAGGACCCACCCTGTCTGTCCTTGTAAGAGGCTCGTGGGTTACTACGAGCAGAATCCCGGTAGGTCCGCCTTCGTTCCCTGCCAGCCCACAGCCTTTCTGTGAGCCGTCGAGTGCGGCAGGGGGTGAGCGAGAGCGTTCCCTGGGGTGCTTTGTGAGGGCGCCCTGGAACCAGGTGGTCCAGGCCGCCTGAACGGTGCCGGGCCCGGCCGCTACCCTGGGTGGCGTGACGCAGCTGCTGGCCGCCTACCGCTCACCCCTGGGGCCGATGACCCTGGCGGTGGAGACGGCTGGCGCGCACCTGCCGGCAGGTGGGGCCTTGGTGGGCGCGTGGTTCGACGGCCAGGCCTATGACCGCGCCGGAACCAGCGACGACGCGCTCGACGTCGTCGCCGCAGGCCTCCTGAAGCCCCCGGTGCTGGTGGCAGCCCGCAGCTGGCTGGACCGGTACTTCGCGGGCAGCGAGCCGGGGGAACCGCCTGCGCTCGCGGCACGCGGCACCCCCTTCCAGCAACAGGTCTGGAGCCTGCTGCGCCAGATACCCCGCGGACAGACCCGCACCTACGGCCAGCTGGCCCAGGCGGTGGCCGCCGCTACGGGCAGAGCCTGCTCGGCCCGCGCCGTCGGCGGGGCTGTGGGGCGTAACCCCGTCAGTGTTTTCGTGCCCTGCCACCGGGTCGTGGGGGCAGGCGGGCGGCTGACCGGATACGCGGGTGGGACGGCCCGCAAGGAGGCCCTGCTGCGCCTTGAGGGAGTGGTGCTGTAGGGCGTAGGGCGCTGCCGGGATCAGTCGTTGCGGCAGCGGGCCACGCACAGCGGCTTGAAGGCCGCAAACACCTGGTGGTCCTCCACCTGCAGGCCCCAGCGTTCCAGGTGCTCTAGCAGGTCCTCGGCCTGCCACTGCTGCCCCGGACTGAATCCGGCGCGATGCCACAGGCGCGTGCCCCCAGGGCTCTGCGTGCCTTCCGTCAGCACGTAGCAGGGGAGCGCGATGTACCCGCCGGGCCGCACCACGCGCTTGAGCTCGGCGACGGCCTGCTCCGGCTGCTCCAGCAGGTGCAGCACGTTCCCGGCCACCGTCGCGTCTACGGCGTCGTCAGCCAGGGGCAGGGCGGTGACGTCCCCGGTGCGGGCCGCCAGGTTGCGCAGCCTCTTGCGGCGGGCCTTAGCGCGGGTGCGCGCCACCATCGCAGGGGAGGCGTCGCAGGCCAGCACCCGCCACACCTGCGGGGCCAGGGCGCAGGCGAACAGGCCGGTGGCGCAGGCGGCGTCCAGCAGCAGGTCGGCAGGGGAGAGGCGCTCGGCGATGTATGCGGCTGCCTGGTTCGCTCCCGCTCGGCCGCGCACGGTAGCCAGGTCGTAGACCGGGGCGGCGACGTCCCAGAACCTGTGTGGAAGCCTCATCTGCCGTCTTCCTCCTGGGGGTCGGATATGGACGCGGGCGCTGGTGCCGCAGCGAACCTGCATACAGGTTATGGTCTGCGACCCGATCGTGCGCGCTGCACGTGCGGGCAGGCGGCAGGGGCGGGGGACCGGGAGGGTCGCAGTACTGGGTGGTCTCCTGCCGGGAGGGTCGCAGTGCTGGGTGGCCCGCCACGCTGGGTGGGGTGCGGTGAGGCGTGGGTGGGTGCCGTCCTGCCCGTGGGCTGGGACGCTGAGCGGAGGCGGGCAGGTGCGGGGCGGACAGCGTCCTGTCGCACCGGGCGGAGAAGAGCAGGTGCAGGGCGGTCGGCGTCCTGTCGCACCGGGCGGAGAAGAGCAGGTGCAGGGCGGTCGGCGTCCTGTGGTGCTGGTCAGGGCGCTTGCCTACGGCGCTCAGGGGCACGTACGCTGCGCCTACCAGGTGTCATGACACCAGGCCGGACGGAAGGACCACCATGGCGCTCCCTGAACCGCAGCCCACCCCCTGGCAGAGCAGCAACGAGCTGGACCTGGAGCGGGCCGCGCTGCTCGTCGTCGACGTTCTCGGCGGCAGCAACCCCGTACCTGAGTTCCTGCAGGAGATGGCTGCCAGCTCCGTACGCCTGGCCCGGGCGGCCCGCGCGGCAGGCGTGCCGGTGTTCTTCGCCTGCGACAACCACATCCCGGGCACCGACCTGGAGGAGACGCTGTGGGGCGCGCACTCGGTCCGGGGGACCCAGGACTCCAGGCCCCTGGACGCCTTTGAGGTCACGGAGCGGGACTACGTGGTCCCTAAGCGCCGCTACTCGGCCTTCTATGCCACCGACCTGGACCTGACCCTGCGCGAGCTGGGGCGTGACACCCTGATCGTGGTGGGGGCCGACACCAATATCTGTGTGCTGCACACCCTGGCCAGCGCCTACTACCTGGGCTACCGCACCATCGTGCCCGCGGAGGCCACCGCCACCTTCCTGGTGGGCAACCAGGAGGACGGGCTGGCCTACTTCTCGCGGGTCTTCGACACCCGGGTGACCACCACTGACGACGTGCTCGCGGCCCTGTCGTGAGTTCCGGTGGGTCGGGTGGGGGGTGGGCTGACCCCTAGGCGGCTCCCGAGGCGGGCCCTGTAGGTCGGGGCGGGGCGTGCCCGCCCCACCCCGACTTGTGCATTTCGGCGCGAGTGGTGCCGGAATACCGCACCACTCGCGCCGAAATGCACAAGTGGAGGCGAAGGGGGTGCCCAGTGGGTGTGGGGGTGCCCAGGGGGTGTGGGGGCGTCCAGGGGGCGCAGATAGTGCGCCCGGCAGGCCCCGCCGTCGTCGAGAAGCCACCAGCAGCCACCAGACCCGCCCGAGCTATCCACAACTAAGGTAACCCTTACCGGTCTCGCGGGCCATATGTCCCGGTCTCGTGGAATATGCTCGGGAGGACTGGAGGTGTTCCATGCTAGAGCTCCACGACGTCACCAAGTCCTACCGCACCGCGTCCCTGACCCAGACGGCCCTGGACCGAGTCAGTCTGGCCTTCCGCGACAACGAGTTCGTGGCCGTGCTGGGTCAGTCCGGCTCCGGCAAGACCACCATGCTCAACGTCATCGGTGGCCTGGACCAGTTTGACGACGGCGACCTGGTTATCGACGGCGTCTCCACCAAGGACTACCGCGACCGCGACTGGGACACCTACCGCAACAACCGCATCGGCTTCGTCTTCCAGTCCTACAACCTCATCCCCCACCAGAGCGTGCTGGCCAACGTCGAGCTGGCCCTGACCCTCTCCGGGGTCTCCCGCTCCCAGCGGCGCGCCCGCGCCCGGCAGGCCCTGGAGGACGTCGGCCTGGCCGAGCACGCCCACAAGCGCCCCTCCCAGCTCTCCGGTGGGCAGATGCAGCGTGTGGCGATCGCCCGCGCCCTGATAAACGACCCGGAGATCCTCCTGGCCGACGAGCCCACCGGCGCCCTGGACTCCGCCACCTCCCTGCAGGTCATGGACCTGCTGCGGGAGGTGGCCCGCGAGCGCCTGGTCGTCATGGTCACCCACAACCCGGAGCTGGCACGCAGCTACGCCAACCGGGTGGTGACCCTGGCGGACGGGCGCGTCCAGGCGGACACCAACCCCTTCGACCCTGACACCCCCTTGGAGGAGCGGGCAGCAGGGCAGAAGTCCAGTCAGGCGGCTGGGCAGGACCTGGAGCAGGAGACGGAGGAGGAACCAGGGCCGCTGTGGCTGCTGCCGTCCCGTCGCAGCACCCCCGCCCCCACCCGCACCACCCGCATGGGGCTGCTGACCGCCCTGGCGCTGTCCTTCAACAACCTGATGACCAAGAAAGGCCGCACCCTCATGACCTCCTTCGCGGGGTCCATCGGGATCATCGGGATCGCCGCGATCCTGGCGCTGGCCAACGGGGTCAACGCCTATATCGCCAAGACGGAGGAGGAGGCCCTGACCTCCTACCCGCTGTCCATCCAGCGCTCCACCATGGACCTGGGCTCAGTGATAGAGGCCGCCGACGAGAACCGTGCCCAGGGCTCCCCGCAGGCGCAGGCGGGGCACCTGCGTACCCGCAACGCCTTCACCGCCATGATGGGCTCCCGCTCCACCAACGACCTGGCCTCCCTCAAGGCCTTCCTGGAGGCCGACGGCGGCGGGGTGCGCCAGCACGTGCGCTCCATCGAGTACCGCTACAACGTCACGCCGCAGATCTACCGCAAGGACACCTCCCAGGGGGTCGTGCAGGTCCACCCGGAGCAGGCCGTCGCCAAGGTCCGCAGCGCCGCCACAGCCAGCCCCTTCGCCTCCTTCTTCTCCCTGGACGCCTTCAAGGAGATGCCTGCCGAGCCCTCCCTGTACCAGGAGGGCTACGAGGTCATGGCTGGGGCCTGGCCCACCCAGCCCACCGAGCTGGTGCTGGTGCTCAACCCCGACGGCACCATGCAGGACCTCTACGAGTACACCCTGGGCCTGCGCGACCACACCGAGCTCGACAAGATGATGGCCGCCTACCTGGACCGGCAGAACGTCACCTCCGCCGCCGCCCACGTGGGCCCCAGCAGCCCCGACGGCGCCGCCACCCCCGGCCCCGACGGTCAGCGTCCCCAGGACAGCCGTGAGTACCGCTACGAGGACATCCTGGGCACCACCTTCGCGCTGGTGCCCGCCTCAGCGCGCTACCAGTACGACCAGTCCTACGGCGTGTGGACCGACCTCTCCCAGGACCAGGAGCACATGCGCCAGGCCGTCTCCCAGGGCCGGGACCTGAAGGTGGTGGGCATCGTCAAGCCCAAGGGCAAGGAGGACGGGATGCTGCGGGGCCTGTGCTACCTGCCCTCCCTGACCGCGCAGGTGATCGAGCAGGCCGCCTCCTCCCAGATCGTCCAGGACCAGCTGGCCCACCCGGAGCGGGACGTGTTCACCGGCAAGACCTTCACCGAGCTGGCGGACCAGGCCAAGCAGGGCCCGCAGGGCCTGGACCTCAGCTCCCTGTTCACGGTGGACGGCGAGCAGATCAAGGCCTCCTTCAAGGTGGACCCCACCGTCCTGCAGACTGACCTGGCCAGCCTGGACCTCTCGGGCGTGGACGCCAGCACCATCGACGTCGGCTCCCTGGACCTGTCCGGGCTGGACCTGAGCAGCCTGGACCTGAGCGAGGCCGCCCAGCTGGACCTGTCCGGCCTGGACCTGAGCACCCTGGACCTGACCGACCTGGCCACCAGGTACCCCCAGCTGGCCCAGGTGGACTACGTCTCGATCATCACCAAGGCCCTGGCGGACGGCGCCATCAAGGACACGGCCGGGGCCCAGGTCTCGGCGACCGCCGCCCAGGTGCTCAGCGGCTTCACCAAGTACGCCTCCGAGCACCCCGGCCCGGACACTGACGGCGACGGCGTGCCGGAGACCAACATGGTGCAGCTGGTCGCCGACTACCTGGCCACACCTGAGGTGACCCAGGCCATAAACGACGTCGCCACCTCCAACCAGGTGCTGGACCGTGCCAAACTAACCAGCAACCTCACCACCGCCCTGGGCCAGGACCCCGCCATCGCCGCCGTGGCCCAGGACGTGGGGGACAAGGCGGCCGCGGCCATCGGCCAGGAGATCGGCAAGCAGCTGGCCAGCAACCTGTCCCAGGCCGTCTCCTCCACCCTGTCCAGCTACCTGCAGCAGACCTTCTCCAGCGCCATGACGCAGATGATGACCGCGCTCCAGACGCAGATCTCCGCCCAGGTGGAGCAGGCCATGACCTCCCTGGCCAGCAACCTCTCCCAGGCCCTGAGCGTGGACGAGGAGGCCTTCAAGAAGGCCTTCAACCTGTCCATGGACCAGGAGCAGCTCAGTGCCCTGCTCAGCACCCTCATGCGGAGCACCACGACCAGCCGGGACTCCAACCTGGCGGGCCTGGGCTGGGCCGACACCGCCGACCCCTCGGCCATCGAGATCTTCCCCAAGGACTTCCGGTCCAAGGACGCCGTCAAGACGGTGCTGGCCGACTACAACCAGGCCCGTACCCAGGCGGGGGAGGAGTCCAAGACCATCCGCTACACCGACGTCGTGGCCCTGCTGATGAGCTCGGTGACCCGCATCATCAACATCATCACCTGGATGCTGATCGCCTTCGTGTCCATCTCCCTGGTGGTCTCCTCCATCATGATCGCGATCATCACCTACATCTCCGTGCTGGAGCGCAAGAAGGAGATCGGGATCCTGCGGGCGATCGGCGCCTCCAAGGCGGATGTACGCCACGTGTTCAACGCCGAGACGGTGATCGAGGGGCTGCTGGCGGGGCTGCTGGGCATCGGGATCACCCTGCTGCTGACCCTGCCCGCCAACGCCTTCGTGTCGGCGCGCTTCGGGGTCTACCCGATCGCCCACCTGCCTGCGGGGTCTGGTCTCGCCCTGATCGCGGTGTCGGTGGGACTGACGCTCGTGGCAGGGCTGCTGCCCGCCAGCAAGGCCGCCCGGGAGGACCCGGTGGAGGCCCTGCGCAGCGAGTAGGCCGGGCGACCCGCCCCGGAGCGGCACGGATTCGCACCAGGCCGCCAGCAGTCCGGCGCCGACCTGCCAGCAAGGCTGTCACCAGTCCGTCACCGGTCCGCTTCCGCAACGCCGCCACACTGACGGCGCAGTGACGGCGCGCGGGCAGGTCCTGTGGCCGCTAATACGGCGTTGGGGCCAGGAGCCTGGCAGTATCTAGGCGTGATGACTAACAGCGTGTCAGAACCCGGCAGCCCGAGCCTGGCCCCGGGGGAGGCCCAGGACACGGCGTCCTCCGCAGGCTGCGAGCAGGCGCGTAACCCGCTGGCCCCCGCCGTGCCGAGCGTGGTGCCCACCAACCCTGTGCTCCTGCAGGCCTTCGCCTGGGACCTGACCGCTGACTCCAGCCACTGGCGGCTCCTGGCGGACAACGCCCAGCTGCTGGCGGACGCCGGGGTCACCAGCGTGTGGCTGCCGCCCGCCTACAAGGGCCAGGGCGGGGTGGAGGACGTGGGCTACGGCGTCTACGACCGCTACGACCTGGGCGAGTTCGACCAGAAGGGCACCGTCCCCACCAAGTACGGCACCAAGGACGAGTACCTGGCCGCCGTCTCCGCCCTGCACCGCGCCGGCATCAGCGTGCTGGCCGACGTGGTGCTCAACCACATGATGGGGGGCGACGAGTCCGAGACCGTGCGCGCCACCGAGGTGGACCCCTGCAACCGCAACCACCGCCTGGGCGAGCCCCACGAGATCACCGCCTGGACCCGCTACACCTTCCCCGGGCGGGCGGGCGCATACTCGGACTTCACCTGGGACGCCAGCTGCTTCCGGGGCGCCGACTGGGACCAGGACACGCAGCGTTCCGCCCTGTGGCTCTTTGAGGGCAAGGAGTGGGCCACCCAGGTCTCCAACGAGTACGGCAACTACGACTACCTCATGGGCACTGACGTGGACACCTCCGAGCCTGAGGTAGCCGCCGAGCTGGCCCGCTGGGGTGAGTGGTTCGTGCGTACCACCGGGGTGGACGGCCTGCGCCTGGATGCCGTCAAGCACATTGACCGGGGCTTCCTGACCCGGTGGCTCCCCGCCCTGCGCCAGGCCACCTGCCGCCCCCTGCCCACCGTGGGCGAGTACTGGTCCGGTGACCTGGGCGAGCTGCAGACCTACCTGGGGGAGCAGCCGGTCATGAGCCTGTTCGACGTGCCCCTGCACTTCCACCTGCACGCCGCCTCCTGCTCCGACGGCCAGGTGGACCTCTCGCGCCTCTTTGAGGGGACCCTGGTGGGCACCGACCCGCAGCACGCGGTGACCTTCGTGGAGAACCACGACACCCAGCCCCGCCAGTCCCTGGCCTCCCCGGTGGAGTCCTGGTTCAAGCCCAGCGCCTACGCCCTGATCCTGCTGCGCGCCCAGGGCCTGCCCTGCGTGTTCTGGGGGGACCTTTTCGGCACCCCCGAGACCGGCGACCTGCCCGCCGTCGTGGAGCTGCCACTGCTGCTGGCGGTGCGCCGGACCCTGGCCCACGGCCCCCAGCACGACTTCCTGGACAGCCCGGACGTGATCGGCTTCACCCGGGAGGGGGACGCCGCCCACCCCGGCTCCGGCCTGGTCGTGCTCCTGTCCGACCGCCGCCACGCCACCAAGTGGATGGAGGTAGGGGCCGCCCACGCGGGCGAGGAGTGGATCTGCGTGCTCGGCGGGCACGGCACGGTGGTGGTCAACCAGGACGGCTGGCTGGAGGCCACGGTGGGCGACGGCGGGCTCAGCGTCTACGTGCCCGCGGCGGCTGAGCCCGTCCTGGAGCGGGAGGGCCGCCGCCTGCTGCGGCAGCGCTGACGGCGCGCCGCCCGCCCAGGTACCCTGCCAGCAGACGCCGTCGCCCGGCGGCCCGGCCCAAGGAGGAACCGTGCCCACCCCAGACCAGCTCACCACTGACCAGACCGTCGCCGTGCTGATCGCCCCCGGCCTGGAGGAGGTGGAGGCGCTGGCCGTGGTGGACGTGCTCTACCGGGCAGGCGTGCGCGTGGACATGCTCTCCACCACCGGCTCCCTGGAGGTCACCGGCTCCCACAAGATCACCTTCCGCTGCGACGCCCTGGCCGCGGACAACGACCTGTCCGGCTACACCCTGGTGATGCTGCCCGGCGGGATCCCCGGCACCCCCAACCTCCAGGCCAACGAGCAGGTCACCACGGAGGCCGCCCGCCGCGTCCAGGCCGGTGAGCCCCTGGCCGCCATCTGCGCCGCCCCCTCGATCCTGGCCGGGCTGGGGCTGCTGCGTGGGCGCCAGGCCACCGCCAACCCCGCCTTCATGCAGGCGCTGGAGGACGGCGGGGCCGTCCTGCGGACCGAGCCCGTGGTGGTGGACGGCGCGGTGCTCACCAGCCGGGGCATGGGCACTGCCATAGACCTGGGCCTGGAGATCGTGCGCCTGCTGCTGGGGGAGCAGGCGGTGGAGGCTGTCAGCCAGGGGATCGTCCACCAGGGCTGAGCCCCGGACCCGCCGACTGCTCCAGCGCCGCCCGTACCTCTCCCTCGCTTCCACTTGTGCATTTCGGCGCGAGTGGTGCCGGAATACCGCACCACTCGCGCCGAAATGCACAAGTCGGGGGGCGGGGCGTCTGCGCCCGCGCGCCCTGAACCCACGCTCGCGTGGGGGCCAGCGTGGGGCCAGGTCCTTCTTGCCCAGGTGGGCCCCTGAACCCACGCTCGCGTGGGGGCCAGAGGCCAGGGGGGCGGGGCAAGGGCTAGCAGCGCTCGGCTCAGGCCTGCTCGTCCTTGCGTCGGGGCAGGAAGGCCAGCACCAGCAGCAGCAGGCCCGCTCCTGCGACCAGCCCGATGGCGATCTTGGCCAGGTCCAGGTGGATCCCCACCCCGACCGCGATCAGCAGCCCGCCCAGCGCCGCCAGGAACACCCCCCAGGCCACCGTGCCCGAGCGCAGGCTGCGGGACACCGGCACTGGCGCGTCTGCCGCTGGCCTGCTGGCCGACCACACGCCGTCGTCATCAGGGCCGACGGCGGCCGTGGCGGTGCCTGTGGCAGTGCCCGTGGCGGCGCTCGCGGTGGGGGACGTGCCCAGGCTGCTGCCTGCTGCCGGATACTGGCTGCCCTCCGCGGCTTCCGGGTTCGCCGGGGCGCTACCGGGGCTGACCGGGGTCCGGGGCGTGGACGCCTGCGGCTGGGCCGAGGTGGGGAAGGCGGCGGTAGAGGCTGCCGGGGCCTTCCCGCCCGTCGGCTGGCCCGCCGTGGGGCTGGCCGGGGTGGGGGCTGAGGGCTGTACGTTGGTGCTCATGGTTCTGCTCCTGATCGTGTCTGTCTCGGTGACCGCTGGCCTGCACGGCTCTCAACCCTCGGTGGGGCTGGGCTCCGAGGTGGCCTGAGCGGGCTCTGCCGTGGGGCTGCTGGCCGGGGCGCTCGGGGCGGTGGAGGGGGTGGCCCCGGGGGTGGTACCCGGGGCGGGCGGGGTGCGGCCCTGCTTGACGGTCTCGGCCACGCACTGGCTGTAGACCTCGTAGCGCTGGGTGCCCAGGCTGACCACCTCGTCGTCCTCCACCAGCACCGGGTGCCTGGTGCCGCCTGCGGGCGCTGAGGCGATGGCCCGGTCGGCACAGACCTGGGACTGGGCCGGGGTGATGCTGGGGTGGTCGGTTCCGGGGACCGGCAGGCTGGTGTCCAAGTTGTGGTACTCGTCGCTCCAGTCCTGCACCACCCAGGTGCCGCTGCCTTCCAGCACCTGGCCGCGCCAGGTGGCAGGGACGGTATCGCGGGCGTGTAAGGAGCCCAGGCCTATCTCGGTGCGGATCTCCAGGGCCTCCGCCTTTACGGGGGAGGAGAGCTCCAGGTCGTTTATGACGCCGCTGGCCTCATAGTAGTAGTGCTCCAGGGGATGGCCGTCCAGGGTGTGTGCCTGGCCCCCCTGCCACGGGTCGGCCTCGAAGGTCTGGGGTACCTGGCTGCCGCCCCGCTGCCAGGGTGAGACGGCGGACAGTGACAGGCTGCCCACCCCGATCGTGCTCTCCAGACGCACTGCCCGGTTCGGGGGAACTATCACCTCTACGTCACCAATGCCCACCTCCACGTTCAGGTTTCGTGCGTCGGCGTCCGCAGGCATGTCGCTCAGGTCGATGAGCACGTCTCCGATACCGACCTCGACCTTGTGCTTGCCAGAGCTGATCTGTGACCAGGTCACGACGGTGGTTCTTCCCAGTCCCGGGACGTTCAGGGCGCGCACAGCCAGCTGCGGGGCGGTGGAGCCGAATACCAGGGCGGGGAGCAGCACGAACAGGCTGAGCACCCCCGTCGCGCTGAGCCAGCCGCCGTGACGGCCTCGCAGCCCGCTGAAGGCGATAGCCGCGCCCAGGAGCACAGCCAGAGTACCCAGCCCCACCAGGGGCACGGCCGCCTGCGTGCCACCGACGTGCAGCAGCCAGCCGCAGGCAGCCACCACCAGCAGCCCCAGCCCCAGGACCAGGAGGCTGACGGTGCGGCCGGGCCCCAGCACGCGCGGGCGCGGCGGTCGCGCAGGGTTGGGGGGCGTCTGGGGGGCCGGGGGCACCGGCCGGTACGGCGGCACCGGGCCGCGTGGGGCCGGGCGCGGGAAGCCGTTGGCCGGAGAGCTAGGAGCCGGAGCACCAGGGGCCGGGCGCTGGAAGCCGTTGGCTGGAGCGCCGAGGGCCGGAGCACCGGGGGCCGCCGCCCCGGGGTGGAAGGCTGGTAGGGGCTGGCTGGCGCCTGCCGACGCCGGTACCGGCTGGGGTGCAGGGTGCGGGGCTGCCGGGCCGGGCTGGGCCGTGCCCTGTGGGACCGGGGTGGGCCGCGCCGTGCTGTAGCCAGGTCCGGCAGGCGCCGGGGCGCTCCCCGCGCCAGGCGTGGCCAGCGGGGCGGTGGCGGCTGCGGCGTCCCCGGCGGCAGCCGACGGCATCGTCCTGGAGGCGCCAGCAGCAGGGTAGGACGTGGCGGCAGCGCTGTACCGGTGCTCGTCACGGGGACCGCGTGGACTCCGCAGCCAGGCGACCAGCACCCAGACCGCCAGCGCGACCAGGGCCAGCGGAACCAGGGCCAGCACGAAGCCTGCCGGGGTGCCGCTCAGGAACCAGTAGGGCAGCGCGGCGCTATCGAAGGTGACCGCCCCTAGGAAGAGGCCGAGGCAGGCCCCGGCGAAGCCCGCGCTCACGTCACCTTGCAGGGCGGACTCCAGGTGGATGCGGCCGTCGTGCTCCTCCGGCAGCAGCACCCAGGCCAGGGAGTACAGGAGCAGCCCGCCGCCAAGGAACAGGGTGGCTACCACCACCAGCACCCGTACCAGCACCGGGTCCAGGTCCAGACGGCGGGCCAGCCCCTGGCAGACTCCGCCGACCCAGCGCTCGCGGCCGCGGTACAAGCCGGAGCGCCGTAGCGAGTCGAAGAAGGACCCCAGCGGCGCGGTGCTGGGCTCCTGTTGCTGCGCGCTGCCCCCACCGTCCGCGGGCATGGTCCCTGCGTTCGGGGGCGGCCAGCCACCCGGCGGCGGCTGGGGCGGCAGGTAGCCAGGAGACTGCGTGCCGTACTGCGCGCCACCGGAGGCACCAGCGGAGGCCTGGCTGGGGGTGCCGGCAGGGGGAGCGGCGGGCTCCTGGCTGGGGGTGCCGGCAGGGGCGCTGGTGGCGTCGTCGTTCGTGGCACCAGCGGTGGAGCCGCCGCGCGCGCCGTCGCTGCCGCGGGGGTTCCTGGGGAAGGGCTGGGAGGTGTCGGTGCTGTCCATGACTCCATGGTCCTGCTCCGCCTGCCTCCCAGGCATCGGGGGACACCCCCAAGTGCCCCTGAAAAAACGGGTGGGCCCCCTGGTCCCCTGGCCACGGCCTACTGGTCCCGGCCCGTGCGTGCCACGATAAGGGCATGACGACGACGCGGCCCCAGGTCACCGGGCCGACTGCCTCCTGGGGGCCCGGCAGCCCTGCTCCCGGCCTGCTACCCGGCCTCCCGGTCCACAGCCCCGGCCGCCCTGTTGGCAGCCCCGGTGGCCTGCCGGGGAGCCACAGGCTGCCCCTGCGGCGGACACCGTGGCGGCGGGCCGCAGGCCCCGGGCTGCCAGCTGGCTCAGGCCGTCTCCTGGCGGGCGTGTGCGCTGGCACGGCCGCCCACCTGGGGGTGCCCGTCTCCGTGGTGCGCCTGCTGGTCCTCGCCGCCGCCTTCACAGGCGGGGCGGGGCTGCTCCTCTACGCCCTGCTATGGGTGCTGGTGCCCCCGGGGAATCCCTGGGCGGAGGCAGCCGGTCAGGTGCCGGTGAGCCAGGCCCGCCTGGCCAGCCGCCTGAGCGACCAGCTCTCCGCCCCGGCCCGCCTCAGCCCCCGCGGCCGGGCCCTGGTGGGTGGGGCCGCCCTGCTGGGGGCCGCCGTCGTGCTGGCCCTGTGGCGGGCCGGGGCCCTGACCGGGATCTCTGACACGCTGCCCCTGGCCCTGCTGGCCGGTGGCGTGGTGCTGGCCTGGTCCCAGATGGGCGGGATGGTCGGCGCGCAGCGGGACCTGGGCACCATCCTGCGGCTGAGCGGCGGGGTGGCCCTGGCGGCCGTGGGTGTCCTGGTGTGGCTCAGCCGCGACCTGCCCCCAGCCAGCCTGGTCTCCGGGGCCCTGGTCGGTGGCGCGCTGGTGCTCAGCACCGGCCTGATACTCGCCCCCGTGCTACTGCGCACCAACCGGGAGCTCGTGGACACCCGGGCGGAGCAGGCCCGTGCCGCCGAGCGGGCCGACATCGCCGCCCACCTGCACGACTCGGTGCTCCAGACCCTCACGCTCATCCGCAAGCGCGCCCACGAGCCGGACACGGTGGCCCGCCTGGCCCGCTCCCAGGAGCGGGAGCTGCGTACCTGGCTGTATACCGACCGGCCCGCAGCCGGTACCAGCGTGTCCGACGCCTTCAAGGACCTGGCCGCAGAGGTGGAGGACCTCTACGGCACCGGGATCGACGTCGTCACCGTGGGAGACCTGCCCCCGGACCAGTCCACCGAGGTGGTCCTGGCCGCCACCCGGGAGGCCCTGTCCAACGCCGTGCGCCACGGCGCGCCCCCGGTGAGCCTGTATGTTGAGACCAGCCCGGAGCGGATAGAGGTCTTTGTGCGCGACCACGGGGAGGGCTTCGACCCCACCGGGGTCAGCCCCGACCGGCACGGCGTGCGTGAGTCCATTATCGGGCGCATGGAGCGGCACGGTGGCCGCGCCCAGGTGCGCCGTCTGGCCCAGGGCACCGAGATACACCTGCTCCTGCCCACGAGCGTGAAGGAGTCCCAATGACTGAGCCCCGTACCTGGAACCAGGACGCTGAGGGACCCCCCGACGCCTCCTGTGGGCCGCTGCGCCTGCTGGTGGTGGACGACCACGCCCTGGCCCGGGCGGGGGTACGCGCCGAGCTGGCCCGCTACGCCCCGGACCTGCAGGTGGTGGCGGAGGCTGACGACGTGGAGGGGGCCGTGGCCGCCGTCCACGCCCTGGCCCCGGACGTGGTCCTCCTGGACGTGCACCTGCCCGGCGGCAACGGGGGCGGCGGGGCCGAGGTGGTCGCCGCCTGCCAGGACGTGCCCGGCACCAGGTTCCTGGCGCTGTCGGTCTCCGACGCCGCCGAGGACGTCGTCTCCGTGATCCGGGCGGGGGCGCGCGGCTACGTCACCAAGGCCATCGACGCCGCCGACCTGGCCCGCTCCGTGCGGCGGGTGGCGGCAGGGGACGCCGCCTTCTCGCCCCGCCTGGCGGGCTTCGTGCTGGACGCCTTCGGCACCGGGGGCGCGGACGTCGCGGTGGCTGACAGCGAGCTGGACCGCCTCTCCAGCCGGGAGCGGGAGGTCATGCGCCTGATCGCCCGGGGCTTCACCTACAAGGAGTGCGCCTCCGAGCTGTTCATCTCGGTCAAGACCGTAGAGACCCACGTCTCCTCCGTGCTGCGCAAGCTCCAGCTCTCCAACCGTAACGAGCTGACGCGCTGGGCCGCCGCCCGCCGCATCGTCTGAGGTCCTGCCATGAGCCGCCGCACCAGTCCCACGTCGGGCCCCTCCGTGAGCCAGCCGCCGGGCCGCCCCGTAGCACCTGGCAGCCTGCCCAGGCACCACCTGCCAACCCCGGGGGGCCGGGCCGCCGTCCGGCACCTGGCGCGCCTGGACAGCGCCGGACTGCCTGGCAGCCCCGGCGGGGACCTGCGAGTCCCGTCCCTGCTGGCCCTGGACGACGGCACCTTGCTGCTGGTACACGACCACCGCCCGCCGGTGCCCGGACCCGGCTGGCAGCAGGACGGCGGTGCCCTGCCCGGGGACCTGCCGAACCCGAACTCGCTGTGGCTGCGCCGCTCCACCGACGCCGGGGCCAGCTGGTCCGCCCCGCAGCCCCTGGTCCCCGGCCTGGGCTGCCCCCTGGTGCGGGGGCTGTCCGACCCCTCCCTGCTGCTGGCCGCGGACGGCACGGTGCACCTCCTGGCTGCCGCCGCCACCGACGTCGGGCTCTTTGGCGCCCACCCGCCCACACGCCCTGCCGCCCCCGGGCAGCCTGCCGAGGGCGGCACCCTGCGACTGCTGCACGCCCGCAGCCAGGACGGCGGCCGGACCTGGGCCTGGCAGGACCTCAGCGACCTGCTCCGGCCCAGCGCGCAGGACCCGGCGGGCCTGGTGGCCTTCCCGGTCTCCGGCCACGGCGCCACCCTGGGCGCAGGCCCCTGGCCCGGCCGCCTGGTGCAGCCCCTGGTGGCGGTGGGGCCGCCCCGCCCGGACGGCAGCCGCCCGGTACAGGCCCGCTCCCTGATCTCCGACGACGCCGGGGCCAGCTGGTACCTGGGCCAGCCGGTGCCGCCACCGTCCCAGGCCGCTACGGCCAGCCTGGCCGGGGCCGCGGCCACCACCGGCGTGGACGAGTGGGCACTGGCCCCGGCCCCGGACGGCTCCCTGCTGCTGTGCGCCCGCGACGGCGGCTACGGTGGCACCCGCCTGACCAGCCGCTCGCACGACGGCGGCCGGAGCTGGAGCGTCCCTCAGCCTCGGCCCGACCTGCCCGATCCTGGCTGCAACGGGGCGCTGCTGGACCTGCCCGGCACGCGGGCGCTGCTGTGCTCCCACGCAGCCGACCCACGTGCCCGCCGTCAGGGCCGCCTGAGCCTGAGCACCGACGCCGGGGCCACCTGGCGGCCCCTGGCAGAGCTGTCCGGACCGCAGGAGCCTTTCGGCTACTCGGACCTGTGCGCCCTGCCCGGCCCGGGGCCCCGGGTGCTGGTGGTGGCGGAGGAGCCCCAGGACGGTGCTGGGGCGGGGCTCGTGCTGCAGGCGGTGGACCTGGGCAGCCTAAGCCTGGGCGGGCTGGAGCCGGAGGAGGCGGACCTGGCGGTGGTGGACCTGGGCGCGCCGGAACTGGGTGCTGTAGACCATGGTGCTCCTGGGCCTGGTGCGGTAGACCAGGAGCGCACTGACCTGCCTGGGGAAGGTGGTGGCCGATGAGCCCCTGGGCGGAGCTGGCGGTGGGCCTGGGGGTGCTGGTGGGCGTCGTGGGCGCCGTCATCCAGGTCTACCCGGGCCCGCTGGTGGTGCTGCTCTCGATCACTGCCTGGTCCTGGGGCACGGGCGGTTCCACCGCCTGGCTGGTCCTGGCGGTCTCCGCCCTGTGGCTGGTGTCCACCGGGGTGGGCAAGTTCCTGCTCATGGGCCGCAAGACCGCCCAGGCGGGAGTCGGCCGCAGGAGCCTGGTCCTGGGAGGGGTCGGCGCCGTGGTCGGGCTCTTTACCGTCCCGGTGGTGGGGCTGCCGCTGGGCTTCGTGCTGGGGGTCTACGGCAGCGAGTACCTGGTCCTGCGTGACGAGGCCGCCGCCCGCGCCTCCGCCTGGGCCGCGCTCAAGGCCCAGGGCTGGGCGGTCCTGCTGGAGCTTACCGGCTGCCTGCTGGCGGCTCTGACCTGGTTGGTGGGCCTGCTGCTGACCTGAGACGGCCCGCCCCCTGCCCGGCCAACGCGCCCGCCCCCGCCGCCTGGACTGGGGCGCCGTGCCCCACCTGACACGGGTGGCGCTCAGGAACCGCCCGGGTGTTCGTGGGAGGATGCGCCTGTGAGCAACATGCGCGTGGAGAACCCCCGGCCGGGCACTGCCCCGGCTCCTGAGCCGGGCCTGGCCCGCGCCGTCGCGCACCTGCGCGCCTCCGGGCTGCTGGTCCTGCCCACGGACACGGTCTACGGCATCGGGGCCCTGGCTGGTGACGCCGCCGCCGTCTCCCGGCTCCTGGCCGCCAAGGGGCGCGGCAGGCAGATGCCCCCACCGGTGCTCGTCGCCGGGCCCGCCCAGCTGGCGGGGGTGGTGGCTGGGCTGCCCGCTGGCGCCCGCAGGCTCATGGAGACCTTCTGGCCCGGGGCCCTGACCCTGGTGCTCGACGCCGACCCGCGGCTCGGCTGGGACCTGGGGGACACCGGCGGCACCATCGCCGTGCGCATGCCCGCCCACCCCCTCGCCCTGGCCCTGCTGGAACGCACCGGGCCCCTGGCGGTCACCAGCGCCAACCGCACCGGCCAGGCCCCGGCCACCGACGCCGCCTCCGCCGCCCAGGCCTTCCCCGGGCGGGTAACCCGGGCCGATGAGGCCAACGGGACGCAGGTGGACATCCTGCTGCTCGACGGCGGCCCCACCCCCGGGCCGGTCCCCTCCACCATCGTCTCCCTGGCGGGGGCGCACGCCCAGGCCCCGGTCATCCTGCGGGAGGGGCGTCTCAGCAGCCAGCAGGTCACGGCGGCGCTGGCGGGACCCACCGGCACCCGGATCCAGGAGGCAAAGGCATGAGGGTCTACCTGCTGGTCCTGGCGGTGGCGGCGGCCTGCACCTACCTGACCGTCCCGATCGTGCGGCACATCGCCCTGGTCTCCCACGCCCTGACCCCCGTCCGCAGCCGGGACGTGCACCAGATCCCCATCCCCCGGCTCGGTGGGGTGGCCATGTTCGTGGGCTTCCTGACAGCCGTCGCCGTCGCCTCCCACATCCCCTTCCTGCAGGGCGTGATCGGCCGCAGCGCCTGGGCGGTGGTGGCTGGGGCCGGCTTGGTGTGCCTGCTGGGCGTGATCGACGACCTGTGGGACCTGGACTGGATGACCAAGCTGGTGGGGCAGGTGCTGGCCGCCGGGATCATGGCCTGGCAGGGGGTCCAGCTCATCAGCTTCCCCATCGGCGGGCTGACCATCGGCTCCTCCCGCCTGTCCCTGGTCTCCACGGTGCTGGTGGTGGTGGCCGTCATCAACGCCGTCAACTTCGTGGACGGCCTGGACGGGTTGGCCGCCGGGCTGATCGCCATCGGGGCGGTGGCCTTCCTGCTGTACACCTACGCGCTCACGCGCCAGTACTCTGCCGGCTCCTACGCCTCCCTGGCGGCCACGGTGGTGGCCGCGCTGATCGGGATCTGCATAGGCTTCCTGCCGCACAACTTCCATCCGGCCTCCATATTCATGGGGGACTCCGGGTCCATGCAGCTGGGACTGATCTCGGCGGCGGGGACCATCATCGTCACCGGCCAGATCGACCCGGCGGTGGGCGGTTCCCAGGGCTTCCCGGCCTTCCTGCCGGTGCTGCTGCCCTTTGCGGTGCTGCTGCTGCCGCTGACGGATATGACGATGGCGGTGGTGCGCCGGATGCGGGCCGGGCACAGCCCCTTCCACCCGGACCGCATGCACATGCACCACCGGCTGCTGGACGCCGGGCACTCCCACCGCCGCGCCGTGCTGACCATGTACGTGTGGGCGGCCGCCGTCTCCTTCCCCCTGGCGGCCCTGGCCCTCTACCCGCTGCACCAGGTGCTGGTGGGGGCAGCGGTGGCCCTGGCCCTGGCGCTGCTGGTGACCCTGGACCTGATGCCGGGGGTGCGCCTGGCGGTGTCCCGGCACACCGGCGGGGTAGCGGGCCGCCGCACGCACCGGCGTCTGGACCGCCGCTCCCGGCTGCCCCACCTGCCTGGGGACGAGGAGGACTGATGGCGGGGGAGACCAGTACCCAGGTGTTCCGGCGGGCTGCCCGCCGCGTGCTGCTGGCCGGGCTGGTGGTGTCCACCGGCAGCGTGCTGGCGGGGGCGCTGGCCGGGGGCCAGGCCCTGACGGGGGCCGCCTGGGGGGCGGGGGCCTGCCTGCTGCTGACGACGGCGACCGCCGTCTGCCTGGCCCTGCCCTGGCACCGCTGGCCCGCGCTGGCCGGGGCCGGGGTGATGGTCTCCCTGCTCACCAAGCTTCTGCTGGCCGGGCTGCTGCTGGCGGTCATGTCCGGCAGGCGCGGCAGCTTCTCCCCGGGCTGGTTCTTCGCGACCTTCGCGGCCGCCGTGATTACTGTCACCATTGTGGAGGTACTGACCCTGGCCCGGGGGCGGACGCTGGTGGTGGAGCCGAAAAACCACGACTAGCCTTTTGCCTGGACAAGCAGCTGGCCCCTGGGGCGTCCCGGGTAGGTTAGGCTGGCCCCGTTGCCGTGCAATCCCTACGGCCGCATACCACACAAGGAGGTCCGGTGCTCACGAGCGTGTCCTTCGCCGCTGTGAAAGCGGCGGCGATCGCCCCTGCTGCGGCTGAGTACGACGGCTTCCACCCGCCGTCGCTCGACGACTTCTTCCCCGCCGGGCTCTTCTTCGTGGGCACGCCCTTCGAGGTCAACCGGGTCATGCTGGTGCGCATCATCATGACCCTGCTGCTGGTGATGGTCTTCGTGCTGGGTGCCTCGCGGGCCCGGCTGGTCCCCGGCCGCTTCCAGAGCGTCCTGGAGCTGACCGTGGGCTTCGTGCGCAACAGCATCTCTGAGGAGATCCTGGGGCCGGTCTACGGCAAGAAGTACGCCCCCCTGCTCACCACCATCTTCGTGGGCGTGTTCTTCCTGAACATCTCCGGGGTTATCCCGGGGCTGCAGATCGCCTCCACCGGTGTGGTGGGCATGCCGCTGGTCTTCGCCCTGGTGTCCTACGTGGCCTTCATCTACGCCGGCATCAAGACCAACGGCCTGGGGCATTACCTAAAGGGGACCGTCATGCCCTCAGGGGTGCCGGCCTTCCTGGCGCCCCTGATCATCCCGATCGAGTTCCTCTCGAACCTGGTGCTGCGGCCCCTGACCCTGACCATCCGTCTCATGGCCAACATGATCTCTGGCCACCTGCTGCTGGCCCTGTGCTTCGTGGCCACCAACGCGCTGTTCGTGTACGCCTCCGCCGAGCTCAAGGCGCTGGGTGCCGTTACCCTGCTGGTCGGCCTGGCCTTCGTGGTCTTCGAGATCTTCGTGGCCGTCCTGCAGGCCTATATCTTCTCCCTACTGACCGCCGTTTACCTTGACTCCTCGGTCCACATGCACTGAGTGCCCAGGACCGTGACGGCCCGGCAGCCGCCAGGCCCAGCCAGACTCCAACACCTCAGCAGACGCCGCGACCGCGGTGCCAACAACACAAGGAGAAACCCCATGACCGGTTCCCTCGCCACGATCGGCTACGCCCTCGCCACCCTCGGCCCGAGCATCGGTATCGGCCTGCTCGTCGCCAAGACCCAGGAGGGCACTGCCCGCCAGCCTGAGGTCGCTGGCGCCCTGCGCACCAACATGTTCATCGGTGCAGCCATGATCGAGGCTCTCGGTCTGCTCGGCTTCGCCGCCGGATTCGTCTTCTGAGGCCGTGACCGACATGACCCTGAGCGCCGCACTGCCTCTGGTGCTGGCGGCCGCCGACCACGCGGGCGGAGGCGCGCCAGAGGGTATCTGGCTGTTCGTCCCCCACGTGGCCGACCTCGTGTGGGGCACGGTCTGCTTCGCGATCATCGCCCTGGCCCTGGTCAAGTACGCCCTGCCGCGCCTCAACGCCGTCATGGACGAGCGCGCCGCCAAGATCGAGGAGGGCCTGGCCCTCACCGAACAGGTCAAGCAGGGGCAGGCGGAGGCCGAGGCCCAGGCCGCCCGCCTGGTGGAGGCCGCCCGCGTAGAGGCCGCCCATATCCGCGACAAAGCCCAGAGCGAGGCCAAGCAGATCATCGCCGAGGCCCGTGCCGCCGCCGCCGAGGAGGCAGGCAAGGCCCTGTCCGCCGCGCAGCGCCAGATCCAGGCGGACAAGCAGGCCGCCCAGATCTCCCTGCGCTCCGACGTAGGCATGCTGGCCGCTGACCTGGCCGAGAAGATCGTGGGTGAGCAGCTGCAGGACACCGCCCTGTCCGCCCGTGTCATCGACCGCTTCCTCGACGAGCTGGAGGCCCGTCCGGAGGCCTTCAGCGCCGCCGACGTCGCCGCCGCCACCGGAGAGCAGGGGCCGCAGTGAACACCGGCAGCGCCGCCTCCAAGGCCCAGGCCAGGTCCGCCTGGGAGCCTGTGCTCCACCAGGCCGGCCAGGGCGCCCTGGAGCTGGGGGAGCAGATCCTGGCCGTGGCCCACCTGATCGCCTCCGGGTCGCTGAGCGGACCGCTGACCAGCCCGGGACGTAGCCCGCAGGACAAGGCGGCCCTCGCCAGCCGCCTGCTCTCCGGACGCGTGGACGGCCGAGTGGTCGATCTGCTTGCCGCCCTGGTGCGCGGACGCTGGTCCAAGCCGGTGGACCTGGTGCACGCGCTGCACGACCTGGGGATCGAGACGATCCTGGCCGGGGCGCGGGCAGGGGGGACCCTGGAGCAGGTGGAGCAGGAGGTCTTCGCCGTCCACAACCTCCTGGCGGGGGACCGTGAGCTGCGCCTGGCCCTGGAGCCCTCCAAGCGCACCACGGTCGAGCGGCGTGTGGCCCTGGCCCACCAGGTCTTCGGCCCCAGCCTGTCCTCCTCCGCCCTGAGCCTGCTCACCTGGAGCGTGCGGCACGAGACCGAGGGGGGCGTGCCCCGCAACCTGCGGCGGGTGGCCGAGCTGGCTGCCAGCCTGCAGCACCGCACCATCGCCGACGTCACCAGCGCCCTGCCGCTGAGCACGCAGCAGCAGGCCCGCCTGGAGCGGATCCTGGAGGAGAGGCTAGGCACGCAGGTAGAGCTGCACCTGGCCATTGACCCCGAGCTCATCGGTGGCGTGAGGGTCAGCGTGCGCGACCTCGTCATCGACTACACCGTGCGCAGCTCCCTGGAGGGCGCACGCACCCAGCTGGTCGGCTGAGCCGACCCCACAACCAGCAAGCTTGCACCTGCACGCCAGCAGGACCCACGAGAAGGAAACAGACATGGCTGAGCTGACCATCAGGCCGGAGGACATCCGCTCCGCCCTGGATGAGTTCGTCGACTCCTACGAGCCCGCCAAGGTAGCCGCCGAGGAGGTCGGCCACGTCGTCTTCGCCGCTGACGGCATCGCCCACGTTGAGGGGCTGCCCGGCTCCATGGCCAACGAGATCCTCACCTTCGAGGACGGCACCGCGGGCCTGGCCATGAACCTGGACGAGCGCCAGATCGGCGTGGTCGTCCTGGGCAGCTTTGACGGCATCGAGGAGGGGCAGACGGTCCGCCGCACCGGTGAGGTTCTCTCCGTGCCCGTGGGCGACGGCTACCTGGGTCGCGTCGTGGACCCGCTGGGCCGGCCCGTCGACGGGCTGGGCCCCATCGCCTCCGAGGGACGGCGCGCCCTGGAGCTCCAGGCCCCCGGGGTCATGATGCGCAAGTCGGTGCACGAGCCCCTGCAGACCGGCCTGAAGGCCATCGACTCGATGATCCCGGTGGGCCGCGGCCAGCGCCAGCTCATCATCGGTGACCGCAAGACCGGCAAGACCGCCATCGCCCTGGACACCATCCTCAACCAGCGGGCCGCCTGGGAGACCGGCGACCCCCAGCAGCAGGTGCGCTGCATCTACGTCGCCACCGGCCAGAAGGGCTCCACCATCGCCTCCGTGCGCCGGGCCCTGGAGGAGGCCGGAGCCCTGGAGTACACCACCATCGTGGCCTCCCCGGCCTCAGACCCCGCCGGCTTCAAGTACCTGTCCCCCTACACCGGCTCCGCCATCGGCCAGCACTGGATGTACGCGGGCAAGCACGTGCTGATCGTCTTTGACGACCTGTCCAAGCAGGCCGAGGCCTACCGCGCCGTCTCCCTGCTGCTGCGCCGTCCGCCGGGCCGTGAGGCCTACCCTGGTGACGTCTTCTACCTGCACTCCCGCCTCCTGGAGCGCTGCGCCAAGCTCTCCGACGAGCTGGGGGCCGGGTCCATGACCGGCCTGCCCATCATCGAGACCAAGGCCAACGACGTCTCCGCCTACATCCCCACCAACGTCATCTCCATCACCGACGGGCAGATCTTCCTGCAGTCCGACCTGTTCAACGCCGACCAGCGCCCCGCCGTCGACGTCGGTATCTCCGTGTCCCGCGTGGGCGGTGCCGCCCAGGTCAAGGCCATGAAGCAGGTGGCTGGCACGCTGAAGATCACCCTGGCCCAGTACCGCTCCATGCAGGCCTTCGCGATGTTCGCCTCGGACCTGGACGCCGCCACCCGCCAGCAGCTCACCCGCGGTGAGCGCCTCATGGAGCTGCTCAAGCAGCCGCAGTTCACCCCCTACCCGGTGGAGGAGCAGGTCGCCAGCGTCTGGACCGGCACCAACGGCTACCTGGACGACCTGGAGGTCGCGGAGGTGCTGCCCTTCGAGACGGCCCTGCTGGACCACCTGCGCCGCAACTCCACCGTGCTCGCCACCATCCGGGAGACCGGCAGGCTCGCGGAGGAGACCGAGGCCCGGCTGCGCGCCGACGTCGAGGCCTTCCGCACCAGCTACCTGGCCGGTGGCCGTATGCTCGGCGCCCAGGTCGCCGCCGACGACGGCGAGCCCGAGGCCGAGCACACGAGCGAGCAGATCGTCCTCAAGAGGGGCTGACGTGTCAGGTAAGCAGCGCGTCTACAAGCAGCGCATCCGTTCCACGGCGACCTTGCAGAAGGTCTTCCGGGCGATGGAGCTTATCGCTGCGTCCCGCATCGGGCAGGCGCGGAACAAGGCCCAGGGCGCCTCGCCCTACGACCACGCCCTGACCCAGGCGGTGGCCGCCGTCGGCACCTACTCGCACCTGGAGCACCCAATCACCCAGGAGCGCACCGACACCAACCGGGTGGCGGTCCTGGTGGTCACCTCCGACCGGGGCATGGCCGGGGCCTACTCCGCCTCCATCCTGCGCGAGTCCGAGCGGCTCCTGGAGAAGCTGGTGGAGCAGGGGCGCGAGCCGGTGCTGTTCACCTTCGGACGCCGGGCCCAGGCCTTCTACTCCTTCCGGGAGCGCCCGGTGGAGTTCTCCTGGGTGGGGGAGTCCGACCGCCCCTCCGACCAGGTGATCGACGAGGTCTCCGCGCTGCTGCTCGACTACTTCCTCTCGCCCCCCGAGGCCGGGGGAGTGGCTGAGGTACACATCGTCTTCACCCGCTTCAAGTCGATGGTCTCGCAGGTGCCTGAGGTGCGCCGCATGCTCCCGCTGACCGTCGTCGACGTCGACGGGCCCGGAGAGCTCAACCGGGAGGACATCGCCGCCGGGCGGGAGGCCGAGCTGCCCGAGCTCTCCGGCGCGCAGCCGCTCTACGAGTTCGAGCCCTCCGCCGAGGCCGTGCTGGGCGCCCTGCTGCCCCGCTACGTGGCCTCCCGCATCCGCAACGCCCTCCTGCAGTCCGCCGCCTCCGAGCTGGCCAGCCGCCAGCAGGCCATGCACACGGCCACGGACAACGCCCAGGAGCTCATCAGGAACTACACCCGTCTGGCCAACGCCGCGCGCCAGGGCGAGATCACCCAGGAGATCACGGAGATCGTCTCTGGGGCAGACGCCCTGGGCGTGGGCTGAGACCAGACGCCCAAGCCGCCGCCACCGCACGCACCGAAAGAACCAACCATGACTGACACCACCCCAACCACCTCCACCGGGCGCATCACCCGGATCATCGGTCCTGTCGTGGACATCGAGTTCCCGCCGGACGCGATCCCAGCCATGTACAACGCCCTCAAGACCACCGTGGAGCTCACCGGCGAGGGCGAGGGCAGCACCGAGATGACCCTGGAGGTCGCCCAGCACCTGGGTGACAACATCGTGCGCGCCATCGCCCTGAAGCCCACGGACGGCCTGGTACGTGGGGCCGTGGTCCGCGACACCGGCGCCCCCATCTCCGTGCCGGTGGGAGACGTGACCAAGGGCCACGTCTTCAACGTCACCGGTGAGCCGCTCAACCTGGCCCCGGGCGAGACCCTGGAGGTCAAGGAGCGCTGGCCCATCCACCGTCAGCCCCCGGCCTTCGACGAGCTGGAGTCCAAGGAGCAGATGTTCGAGACCGGCATCAAGGTCATCGACCTGCTCACCCCCTACATCCAGGGCGGCAAGATCGGTCTGTTCGGGGGCGCTGGCGTGGGCAAGACCGTGCTGATCCAGGAGATGATCCAGCGCGTGGCCCAGGACCACGGCGGCGTGTCCGTGTTCGCGGGCGTGGGCGAGCGCACCCGTGAGGGCAACGACCTGATCGTCGAGATGGAGGAGGCTGGCGTCTTTGACAAGACGGCCCTGGTCTTCGGCCAGATGGACGAGCCGCCGGGCACCCGTCTGCGCGTGGCCCTGTCCGCCCTGACCATGGCCGAGTACTTCCGTGACGTGCAGCACCAGGACGTGCTGCTGTTCATCGACAACATCTTCCGCTTCACCCAGGCGGGCTCCGAGGTCTCCACGCTGCTGGGCCGCATGCCCTCCGCCGTCGGCTACCAGCCCAACCTGGCCGACGAGATGGGCCAGCTCCAGGAGCGCATCACCTCCGCCGGGGGCCACTCCATCACCTCGCTGCAGGCCATCTACGTGCCCGCCGACGACTACACCGACCCGGCCCCGGCCACCACCTTCGCCCACCTGGACGCCACCACCGAGCTCAGCCGTGAGATCGCCTCTCGCGGTATCTACCCGGCCGTGGACCCGCTGGCCTCCACCTCTCGCCTGCTGGCGCCCCAGTACGTGGGTCAGGAGCACTACGACGTCGCCACCCGGGTGAAGTCGATCCTGCAGAAGAACAAGGAGCTGCAGGACATCATCGCGATCCTGGGCGTGGACGAGCTCTCCGAGGAGGACAAGGTCACGGTGGCTCGGGCCCGGCGTATCGAGCAGTTCCTGAGCCAGAACACCTATATGGCCGAGAAGTTCACGGGCGTGCCTGGCTCCACGGTGCCGCTGGCTGAGACCATTGAGGCCTTCAAGCGGATCTGTGACGGCGTCTACGACGCCTACCCCGAGCAGGCCTTCTTCAACATCGGTGGCATTGAGGACCTGGAGCGCAAGGCCGCTGAGATGATGAAGTCCTGATGGCTCTGGGCGCAGGCGAGAAGGAGGTGCGTGCATGGCACTGAGCGTCGAGGTGGTCTCGCGCAGCGGGGCAGGCTCCTGGGCCGGGCAGGCGGAGCGTGTCTCCGTGCCGCTGCTGGACGGAGAGATGGGGGTGCTGCCCGGCCGTTCGCCGGTGCTGGCCCTGCTGGGGCGCGGCAAGGTGCGCATCAAGCCGGTCGACGGCGCGGCTGAGGTCACGCTGGTGGTCAACGGCGGGTTCTGCTCGGTGGACCACGACGCCGTGACCGTGGCGGCTGACCTCTCCGGTGAGGAGGCCCAGGCTGCCGAGGTGATCGGGGCCGAGGAGCTGCTGGCGGAGGCCCAGGTGCTGATGCCGCTGTCCGCGCAGGGGCTAGAGGACTGATCGTGATGGTGGGGGGCTGGAGCTGGGCGGTTGTGCTGGCCGTTCTGGTGCTGCTGGCCTCCCTGGTCTTCCTGTGGCGGTTGCGGCTGCTGGCCAGCCGGGTGGGCTCCTTTGAGTGCGGGCTGTCCCGGCCTGGCAAGGGGGGCTGGTACTCGGGGATCGGGAGCTTTGGCGGCGAGGAGCTTCTCTGGCACCGGCTGGTGTCCATCAGCCTGCGTCCCCGGTACCGGTTCAAGCGTGAGGACCTGGAGATCGTGGCGGTGCACCCGCGTTCCGTCAGCGGCCGGGTGGTGGACGTGACCTGCACCTACCGGGGCGAGCACGTGAACCTGGCGATGCCGGCGGAGTCCTACCACGCCCTGGTCTCCTGGATGGAGTCCGCCGCCCCCAAGCAGTCCGAGCTCTTCTAGCCCCGTTTCGCGAGACCGGGACATATGTACCGCGAGTTCGGTTAGGGCTGCCTTAGTTGTGGATAACTGGGGTGGTTTGCCGGGCGTGCGTGGGATGTGGTTGCCGCGCTGAGCGGTGGGGCGGGCAGGACTGGGAGTCTCCCTGAGTGGCTTGGATGCATTGGTGTGCATGCACGGGATGGCTGATTCTCTGGCAGACCGTTGATGTTCCAGCACTTCTGCTACCCGGTGAGGTTACGACGACGGCGTTGTGTGCGACTCGAGGTCGCCGCTGCATGTCTAACGGGGGTGGAGGTGGCGGTCGGGAGGAGGTCTGTAGCGACTGGAATCGCGTGATTTCAAGGAAAGATCCCGGTGATGGAACCGGTAGACCTCGTCCCGTGTGTACAGCATGGGGCGTTCTGCCTGTTCTTCCTCGAGGCGGCGGCCTGGTTTCAGTGCTCTGAACGCTCCGACCACCACAACTTAGGTCACCCTTACCGAACTCGTGAGCCATATGTCCCGGTCTCGCGAGAGGAGGGGGAGCGGGTAGGCTGCGACGGTGCGTGTCGTGATTGCCTCCTGCTCTGTGGACTACTCCGGGCGCCTGGACGCCCACCTGCCCCGCGCCGACCGGGTCATCATGGTCAAGGCGGACGGCTCGGTGCTCGTCCACTCCGACGGCGGCTCCTACAAGCCCCTGAACTGGATGAGCCCGCCCGCGACCATGCGGGAGCTGGAGCCGGACAGCCAGGAGAGCTCCGACGGCGTGGCCGCCGTTTGGGATGTGAGGGCCGACAAGTCCGACGACCGCCTACGCATCTGCCTGTATGAGATCCACTCGGAGACCACCGCTGACCTGGGCGTGGACCCCGGGCTCATGAAGGACGGGGTGGAGGCCCATCTGCAGGAGCTCCTGGCGGAGCAGATCAGCCTGTTGGGGCCCGGCTACCGGCTGGTGCGCCGCGAGTACCCCACCGCGATCGGGCCGGTGGACATCCTGGCCAAGGACGAGTCCGGGGCCAGCGTTGCCGTGGAGATCAAGCGCGTAGGGGGCATCGACGGCGTCGAGCAGCTCAGCCGCTACCTGGAGCTGCTGGACCGCGACCCGCTGCTGACCCCGGTGCAGGGCGTCTTCGCGGCCCAGTCCATCAAGCCGCAGGCCCGGGTCCTGGCCCAGGACCGGGGCATCCGCTGCGTGCTCCTGGACTACGACGCCATGCGCGGGGTGGATGACCCCGAGTCCCGCCTGTTCTGAACCGCCCCGCCGGCTGCCGCAGGTACCTGCCCGGTGGGCTGGCCAGGCCGACGGCGCCGCGGGTAGGCGGCGGCACCGGTTCCTCTAGCATCAAGGCATGTCTGCTAACACGACCCTGGTACCTGGCCCCCGCGCCCTGCGCGACATCTCCTTGATGCGGGTGATCGCCCACGGGCTGGTCCCGGCCACGCGCGCCGCCGACCCGGTACAGGCGGTGCGCCGGGAGCTGGCCATCCAGGGGCAGCAGGTCTCGGCGGTGCCGCACGCGCTGCTGGCCCGCACGGAGGCGGAGGGCCGCAGCCAGGTGGACGAGTGCTTCGCCAGCGGCGCGCTGGTGCGCTCCTGGCCCATGCGCGGCACCGTGCACATCACGACGGCGGAGGACCACCACTGGCTGCGTGTGGCCCTGATGCACCGCATGGACTCCTGGGCCCGCGGCTCTGAGCGGGACTACGGCGTCGACGACCGCCTGCTGGGGCGCGCCCAGGAGGTGGCGCTGGAGCTGCTGCGTGAGCAGGGGCCCCTGAAGCGCTCCGTGCTGCTGGAGGCCTGGGAGCAGGAGGGCCTGCTGGACTCCTTCAAGGGGCAGGACGTGAGCCCCTACCGACGCCGTCACGTGCTGCTGCACCTGCAGGTGCGTGGGGTGCTCGCGCAGGGGCCCCGGCTGGGCAACGAGCACCTGGTGGTTGACGTCCGTGGCCTGCCGGACGCTTCCACGGGGCCCGGGGGCGCTGGGGGAGGGGCCAAGGGCACACCCGGGCACCGTGACGCCCTGGCGGAGATCGCCCGCCGCTACGCCACCAGTCACGGCCCGGTCTCGTCCGCTGACCTGGCACGCTGGACCACCCTGCCGGTGGGGGAGTCCCGCCGCGCGCTGGAGGACGCCGTAGAGCTGTCCACGGCTAGCGGTTTCGTGGTGGACCCGGCGCAGGGGCGGGTGCCGCTGGCCCGGGCGCTGCTGGAGCCGGGTGGGGAGCGGCTGCGTCTGCTGGCGCCGGGTGAGGGCCTGCCAGCGGGCAGCGCGTCCGCCGACCTGCTCTACCTGCGCGCCGACCTGCCTGACCTGCTGGAGTCCAGCAGGAAGGACGCGGAGCGCACCTTGTTCATCGGTGCCTTTGACGAGCTGCACGTGGGCTACAAGGACCGTAGGCCGCTTACGGACGAGGCCGGTGAGCAGCTGATCTGCCCGGGCAGGAACGGCATGTTCCTGCCTTTCCTGGTGGACCGGGGCCGCCTGGTGGCGGTGCGTTCCACGGGCCGGGGGCTGGAGTGGGCCCCGGGCGTGCGCCGCTCGGCCCGCCTGGAGCGTGACGTGGAGCGGGTGGTGGCCAGGATGGAAGAGCGCCTGAGGTCCTGAGAGCCTGGGCGCGGGCGGTGGGCGCCGCCGAGCGGGTGGCTGTCGGGGCAGGTAGCGGACCGGGGGGCGCAGCTGCCCAGCCGGGACGGTAGAGGTCTGACCTCCGCGTTAGAATCCGGGTATGAGCAACGCTGCTTCTGCCCTGCGCGGGCGAGTCGTCACACCATTCCAGATTATTGAGGACGGCGTCGTCGTCCTGGCCGAGCGCCACATCGTGTGGGTCGGTCCTGCTGAGGAGGCCACCAAGGCCGGCTGGGGGGAGGCCCTGGCCGCCGCCGAGTCCGCCCCTGCCGACGGTTACCTGCTGCCCGGCCTCGTGGACGTCCACTGCCACGGGGGCGGTGGCGAGTCCTTCCCCAACGCGCAGACCACCGAGCAGGCTATGGTCTCGGTCCTGGAGCACCGCCGTCACGGGACCACCTCCCTGGTGGCCTCCTGCGTGACCGCCGCCCCGGAGGTGCTCAAGGAGCGCACCAAGGTGCTGGCGGAGCTGTGTGAGGCCGGGGAGCTGGCGGGTATCCACTTTGAGGGCCCTTTCGTCTCCGTGGAGCGCTGCGGCGCCCAGGACCCCACCTACATCATTGACCCGGACGCGGCGCTGACCCGTGAGCTGATCGAGCTGGGCCGTGGGCACGTCGTCACCATGACCATCGCCCCGGAGAAGCCGAATATCACGGGGGAGGACGGCGTGGTGCGGGCGCTGGTGGAGGGTGGGGCGCTGCCCTCATTCGGGCACACCGACTCGGAGGCCGCCCCGGTGCGCGCGGGCCTGGCGGACGCCTCGGCCCGGATCGGGGAGCGCCTGGAGAAGGGCCTGCCGGTGCGCTCGCCCCGCTCCACCGCCACCCACCTGTTCAACGGTATGCGGCCCATGCACCACCGTGCCCCGGGCCCGGTGCCGGAGTTCCTGGCGGCGGCCGTCAACGGCGACTGCATCCTGGAGATGATCGGCGACGGCGTGCACCTGAACCCCGCCATCGTGCTGGACATGTTCGAGACCCTGGGGCGGGAGAACGTCATCCTGGTCACCGACGCCATGGCGGCCGCGGGCATGCCGGACGGCGACTACGTGCTGGGCCCGCAGGCGGTCACCGTCAAGGACGGGGTGGCGCGCCTGTCCGGCAAGGACTCGATCGCCGGGGGGACCGCCCACCTGCTTGACGTGGTGCGCACCACCTGGAAGGGCGGGGTTGACCTGGTTGACGCCGTGTTCGCGGCCTCCTGCCAGGGTGCGGAGGTGCTGGGGGACGACAGCATCGGCGCCCTGGAGGCGGGCATGTGGGCTGACGTGGTGGTTACTGACGCCGAGCTCCGGCCGGTGAGTGTCTTCCGCAAGGGCGAGAAGGTGGCCTGAGCGGCCAGTATGGTCGACGGCGCCCGGTGGCTGCGGCTGCTGGGCGCCGTCGCGTCGGTGGGGCCTGGCACGGGTTGACACCACCGGTGAGACCTGGAGGACGGGTGCCTTGGTGGGTGTGGCCTGGTAGGGGGCATCGTGCGCCTGCGTGGGGGCTGGCACAGGCTCGACGCTGCCAGCAGCTTCCTGGGGGACGTCGTCGCGCTGGCGGGTCCCGTGGTGGGCGGCAGGCTGTGAACCGGCTGGCAGGCGGCCTGGTCTAGCGGTGGACCTCGTGCAGCTGGCCGGTGGCGAGGTCGTAGACGAAGCCGCGGGCTGCGACCCCGGCTGGAATATGCGGGTCCTGGGCGAGGGCGCGCAGGCACCTGCCCAGTTGGGCCTCCAGGTCCGGGAATCCGCCGGGCCGCCAGGTGGGCCGGGCCCCGGTCTCCTGCTCCAGGCCGTCCAGAAGGACGTCGTCGGCCAGGCCCAGCATCCCGCAGCCGGTGTGGCGTACCAGCACAATCTCCTCCACCCCAAGAAGCCGCTGGGCGATGGCCAGGGAGCGACGCACGTCGTCGGTCACCAGGCCGCCGGCGTTGCGGATGATGTAGGCCTGGCCGGCCTCCAGACCGAACAGGGACATCAGGTCCAGGCGGCGGTCCATGCAGGCCACCACGGCCACGCGGGCGTGGTCGCAGGTGGCAGGGGTAAAGGAGGCCGCGTGCCGACCTGCGGCGGTCAGCATCTCGGGGAGGCTCGGGCCGGGGCTGGTGTGCATGGTTTCCTCGCGATCGCGGTCGGGCTGGCGGGGCAGGTTCCAGTGTGGCCTATCCGGGCTGAGCGTGGGAGGAGCTGGCGTGGGAGGGGGCAGTATCTGAGGGGAGAGGTCGGGGCGAGGACGGCGGCGCCGTCCTTATCTGCGGAATCACTGTGCCGTCCCGAGCGTGCCCTCCGCAGGCGGCGGGCGGAGCCGGTTGTGTCTCGCTTGATCAGGGCATAGGCGGCGTGCCCTCCGCAGTCCGGGGGAGGGGAGGCTGAGCGCTGTGAAGGTAGGCTGCACAGGTGGCGGCCTTAGGTGCCGGGCTGGCGTGAGTGGGTGGGCGCGTGCGGGCGCCGTCGGGATTGAGCGGCGGCTCAGGCGAAGACGACGGTGCGCTGCCCGTTGAGCAGCACCCGGTGCTCGGCGTGCCACTTGACCGCCTGGGCCAGCACCCGTCGCTCCACGTCCTGGCCCTTGCGCTGGAGCTGCAGGGCGGAGTCGGCGTGGGTAGCCCGGGTGACGTCCTGCTCGATGATCGGCCCCTCGTCGAGGTCCGCCGTCACGTAGTGGGCGGTGGCTCCGATCAGCTTGACGCCCCGCTCATGCGCCTGGTGGTAGGGCTTGGCCCCCTTGAAGCTGGGCAGGAAGGAGTGGTGGATGTTGATGACGGAGCCGCGCAGGCGCTCGCACAGGGCGGGGGAGAGGATCTGCATGTAGCGGGCCAGCACCACCAGCTCCACCCCTAGGGCGTCCACCAGCTCCAGCAGCTGCTGCTCGGCAGCCTCCTTGGTGTCCTTGGTGACGGGCACGTGGTGGAAGGTGGCGCCGTAGAACTCCGCCACCGGGCGCAGGTCCTCGTGGTTGCCGACCACCCCCACCACCTGGATGGGCAGGCCCTGGTTGGAGGCGCGGAACAGCAGGTCAGACAGGCAGTGCCCCTCCTTGGAGACCATCAGCAGGGTGCGCATGGGGCGGTCGGCCTCATCCAGGGACCAGGACATGTCATAGGAGGTGGCGAGCTCGGCCAGGTCCGCCTCCAGCTCGGTGCGCGGCACCTTGGTCAGCACCGAGACCCGCATGAAGAACAGTCCGGTCTCGGAGTCGCCGAACTGGTTCGACTCGGTGATATTGCCCCCGCGGCGTGCCAAGGCGCCGGTGACGGCGTGGACGATGCCAGGCCGGTCGGGGCAGGACAGAGTGAGGACCAGGTGCTGGGGCGTGGTGGCAGCGGCTGTGCTCATGGGCTGATGCTAGCGGCTGGGGGCGGTGCGTCCTTATCGGCGGTGGCTGAGTGGGACCGGAGCGGAGCTGGCGTGTGGACGGCGGAGGTGGGGACCGGGAATATGATGAGTAACCTGGAGCTATCATATAGACGGCGTAGCTTGTTAAACAGTTTACCGGAACTGGCTCTAAAGAGAGGTGCTGAAAATGGGTGAGGAGGGTCTCGCCAAGCGGTTTATGAGCTTCGCAGTTTCCTCCGACCTTCCCCGCCTAGGGACGCTTAGGGTGGATATGGGGCACGGTGAGTACGCCTGGGTTGTTGTATGTATTGTCAGCCACGCTTTTGGGACTGGCGTCAATATTCCACCCTATTTGCTGACGGCGTGCAGGGCCTTTTACTCCGAGCGTCAGGACTTTGAGGCCCAGGGGGCTAACCGTGCTCTGAATATGGTTAGTCCAGTATGAGATCGGGCTGGCTGGGGGTGTGGGGTGGTGGGTGTGGGGGTACTTGAGTGGTTTTGAAAGTGTCCTGGAGCGAGGGTGATTTCTTTGCGCCTGCCGGGGTGAATTTTCCGAGCCGATGAGCGCTAGGCGGTAGTACGGTTAATCCCCGCGTGTGCGGGGGGCGACGCTGGCTCTCAGGCTGTGGTCGCGAGGCTCAAGGCGGTGTTAACACCTTGGGCCTCGAAGTCCTGGCGGCGGACGTACAGGGCTCGGGCTTGGGATAGTAGGTCTTGCGGGACGGTGACATGAGTTTCGGCTGTCTGGCTCAGGATGCAGGTGATCACCCAGGCGTGCTCTCCGTGCTCGAAGCTGCTGCGGGTAGTGCCGAGGTTGGCGAACCGTTGGGCTGAGGCGAAGCCGACCAGCTGCTCGGCAAGGGACTCCTCATCTGCTGTTTTATCCACTTCTCTTGCCTTTCTTCGGGTTCGGGGGAACTTGGCTGACTTAATAGGATACGCCGTCCAGACGGCCCGCCCAGGGTGGTTAATCCCCGCGTGTGCGGGGTCGACACTGGCCCTGCAAGGTCCTGGTCAATAATTCCCGGTTAATCCCCGCGTGTGCGGGGTCGACATGCGATCGCCCGCACGATTACGAATATGCAGGGGTTAATCCCCGCGTGTGCGGGGTCGACTGTGTTTTCCCTTACCTTCATTGGTGTTTGTTGGGTTAATCCCCGCGTGTGCGGGGTCGACCTCATTTCCGCTGGACCAAAGCCCTAAAAACAGGGTTAATCCCCGCGTGTGCGGGGTCGACGCGAGCGTATTAATAAGCGATACGGGCTAGCGGGGTTAATCCCCGCGTGTGCGGGGTCGACACTACTCCGGCGTCAGTGTGTACGTGAATCACGGGTTAATCCCCGCGTGTGCGGGGTCGACACACGATTTGGGGCCTGGAAGCACGAAGGCGCGGGTTAATCCCCGCGTGTGCGGGGTCGACCCCCGTACTTTCCGGCGTTAGCCTGCCCGCGCCGGTTAATCCCCGCGTGTGCGGGGTCGACCCTAAGGGAAATCGGTCAATAAAGTTTGGGGTAGGTTAATCCCCGCGTGTGCGGGGTCGACCGTGAAATGTCTTGGAATAACCCGCTTAAACAGGGTTAATCCCCGCGTGTGCGGGGTCGACACGAATATCGATGTAGACGCGCTGGCACCAATCGGTTAATCCCCGCGTGTGCGGGGTCGACAGGAATACAGGCCTACCCTGAATAAGAAAATTGGGTTAATCCCCGCGTGTGCGGGGTCGACGGGAACCGGATTCGCCTGCGGGCGCAGACCATGGGTTAATCCCCGCGTGTGCGGGGTCGACCGAATCCCGGGGAAGGGGGGATTCGCGCGGGCGGGTTAATCCCCGCGTGTGCGGGGTCGACTTCTGTGCATTTAATCGGCGGCCCCCCATTGGAGGTTAATCCCCGCGTGTGCGGGGTCGACTCAATTCTTTAACGGTCCAACAAATACGCGGACGGTTAATCCCCGCGTGTGCGGGGTCGACACTGACTGTCAAGAGAACACCTCACTAAACGCAGGTTAATCCCCGCGTGTGCGGGGTCGACACACTATCCGCCGCGCCGGTAGCGTAGTCCTCGGGTTAATCCCCGCGTGTGCGGGGTCGACGCCCCGGCGGTGACGGCGCGGGCGGGAACCAGAGGTTAATCCCCGCGTGTGCGGGGTCGACCGCCGCGCATACTTGCAGAGCGTATTTTGGACCGGTTAATCCCCGCGTGTGCGGGGTCGACTTGCCGTGCCTCACCCATTGGTTAATTGCATACGGTTAATCCCCGCGTGTGCGGGGTCGACGCCAAGGGTCTATCATTCAACTAGAGTGGCCGAGGTTAATCCCCGCGTGTGCGGGGTCGACTCTCTGCGGTAAATCATTTGGTCCTCAATATTCGGTTAATCCCCGCGTGTGCGGGGTCGACGTCATTCCGTCGCGATAGGTGAACGGTGTGATGGGTTAATCCCCGCGTGTGCGGGGTCGACTTATCGCCAGGTTGCGGAAGGTGAGCCAGTCATGGTTAATCCCCGCGTGTGCGGGGTCGACCAACATCCCGTTCTCTAAGGCGAATAATTTCAAGGTTAATCCCCGCGTGTGCGGGGTCGACTAGAGGGTCGCAAGCAACTGTCCGCTTGGATAAGGTTAATCCCCGCGTGTGCGGGGTCGACATGGTCAAATCCTGACGACATTGGAAATATTGAGGTTAATCCCCGCGTGTGCGGGGTCGACACACTAGTGACACCGACACCAAATCGCGTTCAGGGTTAATCCCCGCGTGTGCGGGGTCGACCAGTCCCAAGGGTAATCATAATAGGGCTTGACGGGTTAATCCCCGCGTGTGCGGGGTCGACACTTGGAGATCGGCGGAATCCCAACGTTGAGGACATCATACCTCAGGCAGTTTCCTTCACTGCTGACCTAGGGCTCGCTCGGCGTAGCTGCGGTACCGACGTCGTCGTGCCGCCAGGGACCAGGATTCAGGAGCGGTCCGCCCTGCCTCCACCTCCCGTGGGGACTGACCGTCTGTGAGGCGGGCGTACGGCGTGCGCATCACCAGACAACCCTCCATATCAACTGGCTCCTTCTCGTGCCCCAAAGACTCCACGGCGAACCGCTGCTCGCCACGCGTGGACCAGATCAGCAGCGCACGCCCGTCACCAATATAGGCCCCCACCAGGTCCCACAGCTGTGTACGGACCCGGGCTGACAGGTGCCCGACGAACACTCCCGGGGAGACCTCCATAAGCCACCTGGTCAGCGCTCCCCGCAAGGAGGCAGGCGCCGCAGAAAGCACAAGAACTACCATCCGCCAGCCTCCTCGTCAGCGTAGTTGGCGCCACCAGCCACTACCTGCCGCTGGTAGTCCCACAGCGAGACCACGTTCACCGTAAGGTCCTCAGCCTCATCAGCACCGAGCAACCGGTGGATGTCCTTCACCGCACGCTCGATGACCCGCAGCTCAAAGACCCGGTCCCGCACCCGTCGGCGGGTAGTCCCGGTCAGGTCCTCCATGCCTTCGGCAACCACGTCAAATGCGATCGGTATGGTGGTTTCTGCCTTGTACAGGTCCGCGATGTCGTACACGAAGGAACGCTCGTGCCCGGTATGCACGAAGCCCAGCCCAGGGGAGCAGCCCAGAGCGACTACCACCCCGTGCACCACGCCGTAAAGTGCGGCGTGAGCCGCCGACAGTGCCTGGTTGATCGGGTCCGAGGACTCAAAGTCGTCCGGGCGGTAGTCCCGTCTGACCCAGGGCACCCCGGTCCTCCGGGAGCACGCCCGGTATACCTCCCGCACCCGCGCCCCCTCACGGCCACGCAGCTGCTGCATGGTCAGTCCCTCGACGTCCTCCCCGGCGAAACGCATGCAGTACATCTCCCTAGCCACCCGCAGACGCTTCTGCGGGGAGGAGACCCGTGACGCCTGCTCCACCAGGAGACGCGTGGAGGTCGCCAGAGAACGTCCGTGAGCGTAGTAGCGCACACCCCGCTCCCCGACCCAGACAGCAGTCGTCCCACACTCTCCCAGCAGGCTCATGGCCTGGTGGCTCACCGAGGTCCCCGGCCCCAGGAACACGGCGATCAGGGAGGCTGCCGGTACCCGGATCGTACCCTTGTCGTCACGGGCGGTGAGGGCACCGTCCTCACGGTGGACCACGCAGTGCTCCAGGTAGAGGAAGGACATACGGTCCTGGACCCGGGGTAAGGCAGTCACCGGGACCGGCAGCATCCTGGCCACGGCACTAGCTCCTGGGCCTAGCGAGTGTCATCAAGCCACAGCCGTGCGCCTTGGACCGGCCGATCCCACCGACGAGCGCCACCCGCAGCACCTGCGGATCAGTCACCCGCAGAACACCTTCAAACACTGTCTGGTTGATACACACCCGGTCCCGCTGCTGGCTCAACGGGTTGTCACGCCCGAACACAGGACGGGTGCGGCTCACCACCCGCAGCATCCGCTCATCACGCCCGTCCGGGGCCGAGCCAAGCAGCTCGAACCCAAGTCTTTCGGCCCGGTCCAGGAGCCACTGGCGCTGCTGGGCCACCGTGACATGGCCCTGCCTCTTGCCCCGCACTCCCGGCTCCTGTGGCACTGCCCGAGAGGGGTTTGCCGTAAGCCGGAAGGCCCACACCTGCCCTGCCGCCAGACGGTTGAGGAAAGGCTCATAGTCCAGGGTCTGTGCGGAGCCTCCCAGCACCCCAGCCTCTGCCACGATCTGCTGGCAGTCAGGCGCAGCCGGCGAGAGCATGTACAACGACGTCGTAGGCCCGTGGTCGGTACGCCACAGGACCCGCCCTGCGCCGTCAGTGGGCACGCTGCCAGCGGCCTTCATGACTACGGCGTGCATCACCTGCGGCGAGCCCAGGTACTTCCGTGCCAGGCGTCTGCCCGGGTCCAGCTCAATCCTGGTCAGGAACACGACAGGCCTCCTCAAGCTCGGACATGGGATCGTGCTGCTCCTGGGGCGGCGCCCCCAAGGGCACCAGCAGTCGCCTCACGTTTCTGAATGTGTACTCGCGGTGCTGCGGGTCGAAGGAGACAGGCACGTCCCTGTAGGTGTGCACCTCCCCGCCCTCAGGCGCCTGCGCCTGCGCGCACTCGTCCACCAGCAGCTCGGCGTTGAATCCACCGTGCCTCTGCTGGAACCAGGGGGAGGCGTGCCAGGGCTCCATCGTCAAGGCGTCTAGCAGCGGTACCTCCCGCAGCCCCAGGGAGACCGGTTGCACCGGTGGGCAGGAACGCCTGCCCAGGTAGAGCGGGAAGGCGGGGTTACGCAGGGCTTGGTCCAGCCCCTCCACCAGACTACGGTCACCTTCGATCCCCGTCAGGAACACTGCGTCAGCCAGGTAGTAGCGGTCGGAGAGCGGCATCGCCTTGCCGGTCTCCAGGTGGTGGGCGGTGTGGAAGTCCCGTATCACCGTGCCCGGCTGGTCCTTGCGCACCCCGAAACGTAGCGTCAGCAGGTCCTCAAGCGGGTCAGTGCGCCGCCTGCCCAGCGCGGCAGCCAGCATGCCGATGATCCCGCTCTTGGATGGCGCCAGCTCGGTCCCACGCACCGAGAAGCGTGACCGTACGCCCCAGGACTGCATAGGGCCGGCCAGCTGCATGAGCAGGACAGGCATCAGGACTGCTCCTCGCCAGGCACCCGCGGAGCGAGCACCTCGTGCAGGTGCTCAGGCAGGTCGCTGAAGGCGACCCGGGCACCCAGGGAGTCAACGGCCGGGGAGTCCTTGAGCGCCACCACGAACGAGGCCAGCGGCTTGAGCCCGTAGGCCTGCTCAATGCTCTGCTTGTGCTCCGCGAGGGCCTCGACGGAGCGGCGCACGTAGCCCTGCGACAGGTTGTTGGGCACAGCCTCCTCGAAGGCCCCGGCCAGAGAGACCGGTTGGTCGTCACGGACACTGACCAGCACCAGCTCAGGCACGGTGTGGTTAGCAAAGGTGTTCTGCTTGCCGGTGGGCATGGACAGGCAGAAGCCCTTGACGAACACCTCCAGGGCGCGCAGCGCGGCCTGGCTGCTGCCCAGGTTCTCCACCAGCATGTCCAGGTTTACGGTCGCGTAGCGGTACATGGTGGCTGAGGAGAACTCGACCGTCCCCATCATCCCGGCCCCGGCGTCCTCCTCCGCGGAGCGGCTCTTCTCGTCGTCCACGGCGGTGAAGAAGTCGTACTCGTTCTCGGCGGCGTGCGTGGAGACAGCGTGCGCCACCTGGCAGGCCGCGTCCACGTTCAGGTCGGTGTCGTCCGCGACCATGCGCCCGAACAGCGCGATGTCCACGGCGTGCGCCTCCTTGAAGATCTTCTTGACCTCCTTGGGGTCAAGCTTCTCTCCGGCTCGGGTGGCCGCGACAGCCAAGGCGGACAGGCGTGCGACCTGGCTGGTGGACAGGAACAGCAGGTAGCCGGACTCCGGCTGGCCTTTCTCCTTGCCACGCGGCGCCGAGAGCTTGATCTTGGCTGCCTTGAACACTTCCTGCGCCAGGTCCGAGGCCGAGTCGGCCAGCTCGGGGGCGTCCGCAGCGATCCTCTGGGCGAGCAGCTCGGCGACCCGCTTGGTGCGGACGCCCACCTGCGAGGCGTCCAGCAGGTCGTTGAAGTAGAGCCGGGTGGCCCGCTTCCAGGACTGGCTGGACACGCGCAGGCGCCGCACCCCGCCGTAGACCGCGGACTTGGGGGAGCCGGAGTCATCACGGTTGACGCAGGAGGGCGGCAGGCTCTGGATGAGGTGGATGTCGACGTAGGTGCTCATATCAGTTCTCCGAGGTTGTGGTGGTTGGGGAGGAAGAGGTGGGGGTGGCAGCAGGGGCGGCCTCGTCAGTGGCGGGCAGGTGCGCGTACTGGCGGGCCCACCGCAGCCGGACGGTCCTGGCCCCACCGGGACGCTGGAAGTCGACCAGGTCGTCGGCCAGCAGGGCGTGGTCCAGGGGGATGCTCCTGGCCCGCAGCTGGGAGACGAGGCTACGCAGGTGGTGGCGCAGCTCGGTGGTGGTAGCAGAGGTCACCAGGGCGTTGAAACGTGCCCGGGCTGAAGGGTTCTCCTCACCTGCAGGGCCGATCAGCTCCCGGGCGGCGTGCCCCAGGCCCCGTCCCGGGAGGAACATGCCCTGGGTGCGGGACTGCTGGTGGACGGCGTAGAGCGTCAGCGCCGTGTGCACGGCCGTCTCCTCCCAGGTGGGGGAGTCGCTAGCGTGCTCCGGAACCGGCACCGCGGTCAGGGCCCACACCTCAGGGAGCTCTCCGGGGGCCAGGGACGCCGCCTTGCGCAAGGATGCCAGGGCAGCCCGGCCCTGGGAGTCGTTGCGCAGGTAGTGCTCCTGGAGCCCGGCGGGTCCGCCGATGCGCGCGTCCACCAGGCGTCCCACCTCCTTCAGCCTCCGGAGGTGCCTTCGGGGAGGCGCTTCTGCCTCCTGCGGCGGGTTACCAGGTTCCAAAGCGCTCATGCCTGCGTCCTTTCATGCTCGTGGTCTGTGCTGCTGCTCGGGGACGTCGGTGGGAGTACCTTGCTGAGCCCCTGGCGGAAGAAGAACAGGGCGCGGCTGACGTCCATCCGCCCGTTACCGTCCCCCCTGCCGGCGAAGGCGGTGTCCGGGACCGCGCCTGCCAGCACCTCGTGCTGCCGCCACGCCTCTGTGCGCAGGCGTGCACGCCACTCGTCCCGGGCGGCCTCCGGGTCGGCCTCAGCCAGTGATGCCAGCCAGCGAGGAAACTCCTGGTCGATGACCAGGTAGAAGGTGCTGCTGGCGCGGTCACGGGATGCCGCGGCGGTATCTGGGCTGCCCCCGCGAGCCCGGTCCAGGTTAGCCGCCAGGTTGCGCAGGCAGGCAGCCACCTGCTCTGTCTGCTCCATGGCTTTGCGAACCACCAGGGCAAGAGGCTGGTTGTCAGGGTCCAGCAGTCCGCCCGGCAGGACCAGGACGTCGTCCACGAGCTCGCTGACCACAGCCTCCTGGGGTCCGTACTCCAGCCCCACCGCGTGCAACGGCACCAGACCGGTACGGGCCATTACCCTCTTTCTCACGAGCCGCTGGTACTGCAGGACCACGGCCGGGGCCCGGAAACGGGTGACCTCCCCGGCCCCCTTCACCGACTGGGTGGGGCTCAGCTGGGCGACTACGCTGGACAGCCCCCGCCACAGGGCCCGGTCCGTCGGGAGCTTGCGCGGCATGAAGGTCGGGGCCCCCAGCTTCTTGGTCTGCGGCTCCGAGAAGCGCCAGGCGGACATCGGCTCCACCGAGAACCTGTTCTGGGGGGTGGCTTTGTCCCCGTTGCCCAGGAACAGGCCGGTGACGCCGTCGTCGCTGCCGTGCAGCAGCACCCGCCGGGTCTGCCAGGTGTAGCAGGCCACCGGGCCGGTGGGCTCCAACGCGCTACGACCTGCCGGACCGTCAGGGGTCCGCTCCCACGGCGGCAGATCGCGCTCCGGGTCAACCTCCTTCAGGTCGGACACCTCAGTGGTAGCGACCGTGTTGAGGAGCAAGGTCCTGAGCAGGGAGGTGCCCTGGACCACGATCGTGCCGATCTGCCCCGTCCAGCCGGGCCCGATCGGGTAGCCCTTGCCACCCTTGACTGCCGGGTCTCCGACCGCGCCAGAACGGATCCCGGACGGGTCGAAGGCGTGCACGTGCACCAGCCACCGAGCCGCCTCCGCCCAGGACAGGCGCGCCAGCCCCTTGGTGGCCCGCGTGGTGAAGAAAGGCTCACCGTTGGGGACGTCAACGACCAGCGCCTCCAGGCCAGAGACCTTGCCAGAGGCTGAGTGGATCCCCGCTACCTGGAAGAACGGCTGCTCCGGGTGCCGGAGGTCGAACCGGTCCCGGAAGCGCTCCAGGTAGGCGGTGGCGTCCTGTCCCAGACGGGCTGGCTCATGCCAGTACTCCTCCCATGCCTCCAGGTCCTCGGGACCCTCCATGGCCCGGTGGCAGATCGCCAGCAGCAGCCGCAGGACCGCTACGTCCTGTGTGGCGATCTCGCCGTGGACGCCCTTGATGCTCTCCGCCTGCTGGAAGACGTCCAGGAGGGAGAGCTCGGCGTGCGAGCCGTCCAGGCGGGTCACCCGGATCCAGGGCTCGTCCAGCAGGTTGAAGGTGGATGCCATTGTCAGCGGACCTCCTTGAGTCCGGTAGATGGGTTGTACTCCAAGGTCTTGCCAATCAGCTCGGCCCGCCCCTGCTCAAGGGGCAGGAACAGCTGTCCTCTCAGGTCACGGTCATCCTGCCAGGCACCTGCGACACGAACTCCGACAGCCTCAAGCTCGTTGATGGCCTGGTCCATCTGGCTGCCCTTGGTCATCCCGGCGGGCAGCCGCACCGTGGACATGACCAGCTCCCGCACCAGCTCCCGGTCGGGTACCCGGTCCACGGGCAGGACCGGGCCCGGCTGGCCGGTGGGGGAGGGCAGCGTGCGCAGCTCCTCCTGCCCGCCGAGCACCCGGCGCTCAAGCAGGATCACCTCCAGGCTGTCCTCACCGTCTCGGACCTGGGCGCGCCCCCGCTCCTCGTCGTCGCTGGCGGCTGAGTGCAGCCAACCGACCAGGTCCGAGCACTTGCTGGCGGGCGTGGGTTCTTCCAGCAAGAAGCCCCTGGCAGCGTTGTGCTTCTTCGTACGTTCCTGCGCGGCGGTGGCCTGGGCCTGCTCCAGGGCGGCCTGCCAGGCCGGGGGCACCTGCGCCCCCGCCCCGTAGACCGCCTCCACGAGCTGGTGCACGTCGTCGGGGGTGGTCACGGTGCCCGCGCCGTCCAGCACTCGTCCCAGGGCGGCAGCCGTGAGCAGCAGGTCCTGCTCGCCGTAGACCGCCTGCGCACCCGGCTCCAGCCACGGCTCCCCACTGAGAGCGTTGGGCAGGCAGTCCACGTAGCAGGTGGGCAGCCTCAGCCGTGCGGGGCGCAGCCGCTCGTGCCGGTGGAGGCGCCCCATCCGCTGGAGCACCAGGTCCACCGGGGCCAGGTCGGTCACCAGCAGGTCAAAGTCGACGTCCAGGGACTGCTCCACCACCTGGGTGGCCACCACGATCGCCCGGTGCGGACGCTGCGGCAGGGAACGTGGGGGACCAAAGCGCCGCAGCAGCTCGGCGTCCTTGGCCTGGCGGTCCGCCACCGTGAAACGAGCGTGGTTGAGGCTGACCTCCTCACCAAAGTGCTCCCGCAGCTCCTCATAGGTCTCCTGCGCTCGCCGCACCGTGTTCCTCACCACCAGGGCGCAGCCGCCCTCCACCAGGGCCTCCTTGAGCAGCTGTGGCAGACCCGGCTCCTTGCCCAGGCGTCGCAGCCAGACCTTGCTGGAGCGTCCCGACGCCGAGGCCTCACGCACCTGCGTGCCTCCCGCTCCCACAGTCACCAGGCAGGGAAAAGGCGTGCTCACCGCCTCAGGGGAGGGCGTCTTCGGGGGCTTCTGCCCTGCGGCCAGGGCCAGGCCCCGCCGGTAGGCGTCCGCCAGCTGGGCCGAGCGGGCCTGCGAGAGCGTGGCCGAGAGCAGGACCACGGGCACCCCGTAGCAGGCCAGCCAGGTCAGCACCCGGTCCAGGTAGGCGTTCATGTAGGTGGAGTAGGAGTGCACCTCGTCGACCACCACCACCTTGCGTGACAGGCCCAGGTGCCGCAGGGCCAGGTGCGGGGAACGCATGGCGCCGAACAGCAGGTGGTCCACGGTGGTCACCACGAAGTCAGAGAGCATCGCCTTCTTGCGCCCGCTGAACCAGGCCAGGATCGCCAGGTCGGCCTGACGACGCCGCCGCTCGGTGGCCTCGCCAGCGCGGGCCGCGTCCTCGTCACGGCCGATGTCCGAGGGCCTGGGGCCGGCCTGTGCCGGGTCGTCACCGCCCAGGCCGTTCAGCAGGCGGTCGTGGATCTGCCAGCCCTGGTGCCGCAGACGGCCTGCCTCCCGGTTCAGCCGGGCCCGCCCGTGCTGGAGGCTCACCGCGAAGGTCGAGGGGGCGCCGTCGTCGCTGTAGGACTGCTCGACCCGCTCCAGCCAGTCCAGCTCTCGGGTGAACATGGCGTCCGTCGTCGCCTGGGTGGGCAGGGCGAACAGGACGCCGCAGCGGCCCGTGCGGGCGGCCATGATCTCCGCTGCCAGCATTGCGGCCTCGGTCTTGCCGCCCCCGGTGGACTCCTGGACCATCAGCAGGCCCGGCAGCTCCATGCGGCGGGCGGCAGCTACCGCCTGCTCCTGCACGGCAGTGGCTCGGGCGCCCGCAGGCAGGCTGAAGCGTGAGGTCAGCAGGGCGGAGGCGTCAGCGCCATCGTCCCGGGGCCGCCAGGGGGCCGGGACCTCCAACCGCTGCAGGCCCCAGGCCGCGCGCTCGGCGTGCGCCTGGGCGTCAAGCAGGGTGCCGCCCTGGTCGTCCAGGGGAAGCAGGGGGAAGTAGTCCTCGCAGGAGGCGATCCAGTCGGCCACGATCACCAGGCCGGAGAGCTCCACCAGGAAGGCCTGGCTCCACCTGCGCCCTGCCCAGTGCGGCAGCAGCGCCTGGGCACCGACCCGCTCGGTTACGAGGGCCAGCAGCTCGGCGCGGGTGTCCTCCCACACTCCCTCACCCAGCAGGTGCGGCAGGCCGTACAAGATCTGCAGGCTGTCGTCTGTCGGAGGGATTCCGTGATGAGCGCCGACGACGGAAGACAAGGCCTGTGCTGATTCAATGCCCCAGTCGCGAGTGTCAGTAAGCCAGTTCTCTAGGATGTGCTGCCCAGCCATGGCATGAGGCGCGCTCCGGCCGTCTAAAGGGTCCACGTGCGGATGCCGCAGCCCTGCCTCAGCCATACGGTCGTCCAGTTGAGGGACCTTGCTGGCGAAGGCGGGGGTGCACTTGCCGATGTCGTGGACACCAGCCAGCCAGGTTGCCAGCAGGCGGAACTCCTCCATAGGGGCTACCGGGGAGTCTGCGGTGCTGAGCTCACGTAGGATCAGGTCCTTGACCGTAGGGGCCAGCCAGCGCTCGGCCAGGTGCCCGGCAACAGCCGCAGAGTCCAGCATGTGCAGCCACAAGGGGAGCCACTGCCGCCGTTCTGGGTGGTAGCCGGACTTCGCCCAGACGGCGCGTGCGCAGGCAGAGAGCTGCACGGTGACTCCTTCGTCGAGATCTGGGTACAGGCTACGCTTCGGGAAACGTCGTTGCTAATTGAGGGTAGCTTGGCCGCCTGCGCCGTCCGCCATTGCCAAAAAGCCTGTGCCCCGCACTGCGTGCTGCAGCGCGGGGAACAGGCCGGTTTCCGGGGCCTCAGCCTTGGCGGGCCTTGAGGCGCGGGTTCTTCTTGTTGATGACGTAGGTGTGCCCGCGGCGGCGGACCACCTTGCTGCCTGGCTGCTTGGCCAGGGAGCGGATCGAGGCGCGAACCTTCATAGGGGCTCTCCTTGCAGGTCGGACGTACAGGTCCAGGTCGGTGCCGACAGCCCCGCGCACACGGCTTGGGGTCTGTGGCTGCCGCGCCCGCTCAGCGCTGGCGCTTGCCGTAGCGCCGCTCGAACTTCTCCACCCGGCCCGCGGTGTCCAGGATCCGGCCCTTGCCGGTCCAGAACGGGTGCGAGGCGGAGGAGACGTCCACGTCTACGACCGGGTAGGTGTTGCCGTCCTCCCACTCGATGGTCTGCTCAGAGGTCATCGTGGAACGGGTCAGGAAGGCGAAGTCCGCGCTCTTGTCGCGGAAGACGATCGGGTGGTAGTCGGGGTGGATCCCAGCACGCATGTGGCTGCTCCTTACAGGTCCTTACAGGGGGCTCGTCACCAGGACGACTTGACGATGCCGGGCAGCTCGCCGCGCAGCGCCATCTGGCGGAAGCGCACCCGCGAGGTGCCGGTGGCGGACAGGAAGCCGCGCGGGCGCCCGTCGACGACGTCGCGGTTGCGCAGGCGGGTGGGGGAGGCGTCGCGCGGCAGGGCGTGCAGCGCCCTCATGGCGGCCTCGCGCTCCTCCTGGCTCAGGTGCGGGTTGACACTGGCCTGCTTCAGCTCGGCACGGCGCTCGGCGTAGCGGGCCACCACCAGGCGGCGCTGCTGGTCGCGGGCGATCTTGGACTTCTTGGCCATCAGCGGGACTCCTTGAACTCCACGTGGCGGCGCACCACCGGGTCGAACTTGCGCAGGACCAGGCGGTCAGGCGTGTTGCGCCGGTTCTTGCGGGTCACGTAGGTGAAGCCGGTGCCCGCCGTGGACACCAGCTTGATGATCGGTCGCAGGTCCTTCTTGGAACGAGGCATCAGAGCTTCTCCCCACGCTTGAGCATCTCCGCCACGACGGCGTCGATGCCCCTCTTGTCAATGGTCTTGATGCCCTTGGCGCTGACCGTCAGGCGCACGGTGCGCCCCAGGGAGGGCACCCAGTAGCGCTTGCGCTGGAGGTTGGGCTCCCAGCGGCGGCTGGTGCGCCGGTGGGAGTGGGAGACGGACTTGCCGTAGAGCGGCTTGGCTCCCGTGACTTGGCAGTAGGTGGTCATGCAGGCAGAATAGATAATGATTCCCATTAACGACAAGTTGGAGGTCGCGTATGCCCGGTCACTCCCTCGCGCTCGTCAGCGCCGTGGACCCCACCCTCCTGGACCTGCTGGAGCTCACCCTGGCCGGGGAGGACTGCCTGGTGGTCCGTGCCGCCCTGCTGCCTGACGCCGAAGACGGCCTGGTGAGGCTCAGCTCCTGGGGCCACGGCGGGGTCGCCGCCCTGGGGGAGAAGGAAGAGGGGCCCGCAGTCGTGGACGTCCCTATGCCTGCGGACTGCCTGACCTGCTCCCTGCGGGAGGTCCTGCTGGCCGTCGCCGAGGACCGCGCCCGCGACGAGCCCCAGGGCACCACCGTGGTGCTGCTGCCGCCCGCCGTCGAGCTGCCCCACCTGGTGCCCGGCCTGGCCCGCGACCTGGCCGAGATGGCGAAGGAAGAGGGAGTCCAAGGCCCCGCCCAGGCCCGCCTGGCCGGGGTCGCCCACCTGATCGACGCCGAGTCCGCGCTCGCGGACCTGCTGGACCACCACCCCCTGGCAGAGGCCGGGCTGGCCCTGGGGGAGCACGACCAGCGCTGCGCCGGAGAGGTGCACCTGGTCAACCTCGGCTACGCCGACGTGATCGTCTCCGTGGGCCACGGCTCCGCCGGGAGCGGCGCGGACCTGGTGGAGCACCTGCGGCCCCTGGACACCCTCCTGCTGCCCGGCCTGGACGCCCCGCTGCTCAGCTGCCTGCTAGGCGCCGACCACGACGCCGACGCCGCCCTGCGGCGCGTCCACCCCGCCACCACCCAGGCCTGGGGCGGCCCGGACGGCCACGGCGTGTGGACCCTGGACCTCAGCGCCAGGCTGCCCTTCCACCCCGGACGCCTGCGCGAGATGGTGGCTGAGCTGGCCGGGCAGGGGCTGTGCGCGCGCGGCTGCTTCTGGCTGCCCAGCCGCCCCGGGCGGGTCTGCGCCTGGGAGGTCGTGGGCGGCACGGTGAGCGTGGGCGACGCCGGGGCCTGGTCCGAGGCCCCGCTGGCCCTGCCCGCGTCAGGGGCGGCGCGGGCGGGCGCCGTCGAGGCCACTGAGCCGCACTGCCACCTGGTAGTCACCGGGGTGGGGGAGCCGGAGCAGAAGCAGGCGGTCGAGGCCGCGTTCGCCGCCGTCCTGCTCCGGGAGGACGAGCTCGCCGAGGCCCTGTCCTGGATCGGTGCCGCCGACGGCCTGGAGGACTGGCTCGGCCACCAGTCCTGAGCCCCCGGCCCGAGGGCTCTGCGCTGGCTGGCCGCACGGCGACGATCTCGGCTGCGCCTGAGCCCCCGGCCCGAGGGCGCTACGATGGGGGCGCCGACGCGACTGGCGCAGGTGGTCCACCACCGGGGAGCGGAGGCACGACGACGCCCCCGGACCCTCCCCACGGGACCAGCCCGGGGCCGCCGTCGAGAGGACAACCTGGTCGCCCGCCTGGGCCGAGGTCCACGCCACCACGCAGCCGAGCCGCGCAGACAGCAGGAGAACCATGAGCGAACCCACCACCAGTTCCCGCACCACCTTCAACGACATGCCCCTGGCCGAGCTGGACCCCCAGGTCGCCGAGGTCCTGGCCGGAGAGCTGGACCGGCAGCGCGGCACCCTGGAGATGATCGCCTCCGAGAACTTCGTACCCCGCGCCGTCCTTCAGTGCCAGGGCTCGGTGCTGACCAACAAGTACGCGGAGGGCTACCCCGGCAGGCGCTACTACGGCGGCTGTGAGGTCGTGGACGTGGCCGAGTCCCTGGCCATCGAGCGGGCCAAGGCCGTCTTCCAGGCCGACTGGGCCAACGTCCAGCCGCACTCCGGGGCCCAGGCCAACGCCGCCGTCCTGCACGCCCTGGCCGACGCCGGGGACACCATCCTGGGCCTGTCCCTGGCCCACGGCGGGCACCTCACCCACGGCATGAAGATCAACTTCTCCGGCAAGAACTACCACGCCACCGCCTACGGGGTGGACGAGAGCACCCACCGCATCGAGATGGAGCAGGTGCGTGCCACCGCCCTGCGCGAGCGGCCCAAGGTGATTATCGCTGGCTGGTCCGCTTACCCCCGCCACCTCGACTTCGCGGCCTTCCGCGCCATCGCCGACGAGGTCGGCGCCGCCCTGTGGACCGACATGGCCCACTTCGCCGGGCTCGTGGCCGCCGGGCTGCACCCCTCGCCCGTGCCCCACTCCGACGTCGTCTCCACCACCGTGCACAAGACCCTGGGCGGTCCCCGCTCCGGCATGCTGCTGTCCAACCGCGCCGAGCAGTGGGGCAGGAAGCTCGACTCCGCCGTCTTCCCCGGCCAGCAGGGCGGCCCCCTCATGCACGTGATCGCCGCCAAGGCCGTGGCCATGAAGATCGCCTCCACCGAGGAGTTCCGTGACCGCCAGGCCCGCACCCTGGAAGGCGCCAGGATCATCGCCCAGCGCCTGCTGGCCGACGACGTCGCCAGCGCCGGGATCCGCCTGGTCACCGGTGGCACGGACGTGCACCTGGTGCTGGTGGACCTGCGCGAGTCCTCCCTGGACGGTCAGCAGGCCGAGGACCTGCTGGCCGCTGCCGGGATCACCGTGAACCGCAACGCCGTGCCCTTCGACCCGCGCCCGGCCCGCGTCACCTCCGGCCTGCGCATCGGCACCCCCGCGCTGGCCACCCGCGGCTTCGGGGCCCCCGAGTTCACGGAGGTCGCCGAGATCATCGCCACCACCCTGGTGCGTGGGGCCGCAGGCAGCGCCGACGACGAGCTGCTGACCTCCCTCAGGGGCCGTGTGGCCGCCCTGACCGAGGCCTACCCCCTCTATGACGGGCTCGCCCAGTGAGGGCACCCTGGGAGGGGCCCGCCCAGGTCCTGGACGGCCAGGCCACCGCGGCCGCCGTCAAGGCCGAGCTCGCCGAGCGGGTGGCGGCGCTGCGCGCCCGCGGGGTGGTGCCCGGCCTGGGGACCGTGCTGGTGGGGGAGGACCCCGGCTCCGTGAGGTACGTGGCCGGTAAGCACGCCGACTGCGCGGAGGTGGGCATAGAGTCGATCCGTGTGGAGCTGCCCGCCACCGCCACCCAGGCGCAGGTGGAGGCCGCCGTGGACCGGCTCAACGCCGACCCCGCCTGCACCGGCTACATCGTCCAGCTGCCCCTGCCCCGGGGGATCGACACCAACGCCGTGCTGGAGAGGGTGGCCCCGGACAAGGACGCCGACGGCCTGCACCCCACCAACCTGGGGCGGCTCGTGCTGCGGGGCTCCGGCCCGGTGGACTCGCCCCTGCCCTGCACGCCCCGGGCCTGCATCGAGCTGGTGGAGCGCCACGGCATCACCCTGGCGGGCAAGGACGTGTGCGTGATCGGGCGCGGCGTCACCGTAGGGCGCTCTATCGGCCTGCTGCTCATGCGTAAGGAGGTCAACGCCACCGTGGACGTGTGCCACACCGGCACCACCGACCTGGCCGCCCACGTGCGCCGCGCCGACGTCGTCGTGTCTGCGGCGGGCAGCGCGGGGATCGTGCGGCCGGAGATGGTCAAGCCCGGGGCAGTGGTCCTGGACGTGGGGGTCTCCCGGGTGGTGGACCCGCGCACCGGCAAGGGACGGATCATGGGGGACGTCGCCGACGGCGTGGACCAGGTGGCGGGCTGGCTGTCACCCAACCCCGGGGGCGTGGGCCCGATGACCCGGGCGCTGCTGCTGGCCAACGTGGTGGAGGCCGCCGAGCGCGGCTGAGGACTTTTTGTCACTGGCGGAGGGCTAGAGACTGGCGAAGTGCCTTAGGCCGTGTGCCGATTGTTGGAATCACAAGGTTTTCTTACGGGGCTGCTCGGATAGCATGGTTCTGTTCCTCCGCCAGTGACAGCTTTCTGCTATCCGGAGACGGTGAAGTCCCCGCGCCGCAGGCTGCCGCGGACCTCGGACACCTCCAGCCCCGTCACCGCGGCCCAGCGCGGCCCCTGTCCCAGCCAGGCCAGCAGCGCCGCCACCTGCTCCCGGGGTCCCTGCGCCAGCACCTCCACACGGCCGTCCGCGAGGTTGCGCACCTCACCCACCAGCCCGAGCCGGGTAGCCTCCTGCCACGTGTGCCAACGGAACCCGACTCCCTGCACGTGGCCGTTGACCAGGACCCTGACCGTGCGCGTGCTCCCACCCATACCTCATTGTCGCCCACGCCCGGAGGTCGTGACAGGCTCCCGGCCCCTGGCCGCCTGGCCCGCGGGGGCGTGCCGGCCCCGTGACCGGCGCGGCCGCCGGGGCGCCTGGTGCTGAGCGTCAGGGCCTCCGGGCGCACACGCCGTGGACGTGGCCGGGGGCGGCGGTCGCGGCCACGTAGGCTCAGCCTCATGCGTATCGCCACCGTCAACGTAAACGGGATCCGGGCCGCTGCCCGCAAGGGCATGGAGTCCTGGGTAGACCAGTCCCAGCCGGACGTGCTCCTCCTGCAGGAGGTGCGGGCCGACGAGCAGACCGCCGCCGCGCTGCTGCCCGGCTACGAGACGCAGGTGTGGCCCTGCCGGATCAAGGGACGGGCCGGTGTGGCCGTGGCCCTGCGCCAGGGCAGCGGCCTGACCTTCGGCCAGGTGCGTCTAGGGGTGGCTGCGGGGGCTGAGGAGCCGGACGTGGACACGGGCCGCTGGCTGGAGGTGGACCTGCAGGGGGCGGCCGCCCCGCTGACGGTCATCTCCGCCTACCTGCACTCCGGACAGGTGGGCACACCTAAGCTGGACCAGAAGCTGGCCCACCTGGAGCTGGTGGACGCCCGCATGGCCCAGCTGCTGGACGCCGCGGAGGCGGGTGGCCCCGCCGTCGTCATGGCTGGTGACCTGAACGTGGTGCGCTCGCAGCAGGACATCAAGAACTGGAAGCCCAACCACAACAAGGTCTCCGGCGTGCTGGACGAGGAGATCGCCCACCTGGAGGGCTGGTTCGGTGCAGGCTGGGTGGACGTGGCCCGGTCCCTGGCTGGCGACGTCCAAGGCCCCTACACCTGGTGGTCCCAGCGAGGCAAGGCCTTCGACAACGACGCCGGCTGGCGCATCGACTACCAGGTGGCGACGCCTTCAGCCGCAGGCAAGGCCCGCTCCAGCACGGTGGACCGGGCCCCGAGCTACGCGGAGCGCTGGAGCGACCACGCCCCCCTGGTGGTCGACTACGACCTGTGACGAGCCTGCGGCCGGGCCCGCCCGGGTAGGGGAGAGGCGCCTTGCCCGCGCGGGACGGGCAGGCCGGTCCGGCCCCGGGTGGGCGGACAGGCAGCGGGTGGCAGGCTTCTTGAGCCGGACTGCCCGCCTCGGCCCCGGCTCAGTAGCGGATAGCGTCGATAGGCTTGATGCGCACCGCCACTACGGCGGGTACCAGGCCGGCCAGGGCGCCCACCAGGGTCGCCGTCGCCAGCCCGATGAGGGCCGCGAGCATCGGGAAGGGGGGCTGCTCCACCACCGGCAGCTGTAGCAGCTTGTCCAGGGGAACCACCCGCATCGCCAGGATAGCCACGATGATGCCCACCAGCCCGGCCACCACCGTAGCCACCACCGACTCCAGCATGATGGAGAAGAAGATCCGGCGGCTTGTCGCACCGAAGGAGCGTCGTACCCCGATCTCGTGGATGCGCTGACGCACCGTCACGATTGAGATGTTGACCAGTCCCAGGGCACCGAGGGCCATCACGAACAGGCCCGCCCCGGTGGCTACCAGGGTGAAGACCCGGGTGAACGAGGCCAGGTCCCCGCTGCCCAGGGTGCTGTCGATGGTGCTGGTGGACCCTTGCCCGAAGATCGCGTCAAAGTGCTCCTTGGCCAGGGACTGCATCTCGGCCGCGCGTTCAGGCCCCGCCCAGACCTCCAGCTCGGGGGAGGCCAGGGCGTGGGTGCGGGGAAGCAGCGGGCTCAGGGAGTCTGTGAGCACGAAGGCCGTCAAGGGCTGGCCGCAGGACTCCGGCTCGGAGCCGTCAACGGAGGGCTGCAGGCAGCCTTGCAGGTCCTCAGGCTCCAGCACCCCCACGATCGTGAAGGTGGCTTGCGCCGGGCCGAAGGAGCGGACGGTCAGGGGCGCGCTCAGCACCGAGGCCCCCAGCTCCTCTAGCACCCCCTGGGAGACCACCAGGGAGGGGGACAGGTCGTCACCGTCCTCCGGGGTGAACCAGCGTCCCTGGGCGATCTTGGTCCGGTGCAACGTAGCGTAGGCGGGGGAGACGGCGTTCACCTCCACGTTGCGGAACTGGTCACCCAGCTGCAGCCGCAGCGAGGTCCTGGTGCTGGTGGCCCAGGAGCGCACCTTGAAGCGTTCCACGAACTCGGCCTGGGCCTTGGTGACGCGCTCGGCCGTGCGGGCGGCCTCAGCGGAGCCTTGCGCCCCACCTGCCTCGGGGCCGCCGGGGCCTGCCGGGCCACCCGGGCCTGGCGGGAGGCCGGGTTCACCGGGGCCTGCGGCACCGTCCTCGTTCCCGGGTGTGGCCCGGCCTGGCTGGTTGGAGCCGGTCAGGCCCTTGCCGGTGGGGCTCACGTTGATGCGCACCGTGCCGGGCCGACCGCCCCAGCGCTCCAGCTGGTCGTTCAGCACCTGCTCGGAGACCCGTACGAAAGCGATGGAGAAGGTCATGGCGGCCACGGCCACGGCCACGCCCACCAGGGACAGCAGCACCCGCATCTTGCCGATCCGCAGCTGCGCCCAGGCCTCGACGACCGCACCGACGAACCCGGTCAGCATACTGCTCATGCCTGCACCCCTAGCTGTGTGTCCGAGAGCCTCTGGGCGGGCCAGGCTCCCGGCTCCCAGTCTGTGCCAGCGTCCGGCTGGTCCGGCCTGCTGCGCTGCACCTCGCCGAACTCGTCCAGCGAGCCCTCCACCCGGTGGGTTACCTTGATGGGCGTGAGCACCCCGTGCTCCAGGCGGTACTGGGTGTGGGCGCGTGCGGCCACCGCCAGGTCGTGGGTGATTACCACCAGGGCGGCTCCGCTCCGGGAGCAGCGTTCCTCCAGCAGCCCCATCACCGAGCTCCCGGTCTCCACGTCCAGGGCGCCGGTGGGCTCGTCAGCCAGGATCACCTTGGGGTCGCGGGCCAGGGCGCGGGCAATAGCGACCCGCTGCTGCTCGCCTCCTGAGAGCCTGCCCACAGGCATGCCCTTGCGCTCGCCCAGGCCTACCGCCTCCAGCAGCGACTCGGCGCGGGAGGTGCGCCGCCAGAAGCTCGTGGAGTGGTCGTAAAGCAGGGGGGCGGCCACGTTCTCGGTGGTGCTCAGGCCGTCAATCAGGTTGAAGGACTGGAACACGAAGCCGAAGGTCTGTCCCCGCAGGCGGGCGCGGCGCGCCTCGCCCAGGTTCTCGGTGTCGGTGCCGTCCAGGCTGTAGCGGCCTGAGGTGGGCCGGTCCAGCAGCCCCAGGATGTTGAGCAGGGTGGACTTTCCGGTGCCGGAGCGGCCCACGATCGCCACGTGCTCCCCTGCCTGCACCTGCAGGTCGACCCCGGTGAGAATCTCCAGCGGAGGGGCGTCAGGCACCACGAAGGTGCGGGTCACTCCCTGGAGGCTGACCAGGCTCACTGGGTCTCCTCGCCGTTCTCGTCGTAGCAGGCGGAGCCGTCCGGCTCGCAGGTGTTAGGGGTGCCTTTGCGCTTGATGTCCTTGTTGGGGACGAACTGCAGCAGCGTGTCACCCTCTGACAGGCCCTCGGTGACCTGCACGTTGGTGCCGTCGTTGACCCCCAGGCTGATCTCACGCTTGACGGCGGTGCTGGGGTCGGCCGGGTCGGCCAGCACCCAGACATTGCCCTTGCTGACGCTGCCCTCTACGGCTGTCACCGGAACCAGGAGGGCGTCCTTGGCCGAGCCCTGGTCGATACCGATGCTTACCTGCAGCCCGGGGAACACCGTCTGCTCGGGGGGGATGGGGCAGCGCACCTGCACGCTGGTGCCGTCCTGGGGGCTGGCTGCCCCGGCGTCGTCCGCCGGCGTGCTGCTGCCGGAGGGGCTGTTCTCCTTCACGCCGATCACCAGACCCGTGCACTCGAAGGGAGCCGGGCCGCCGTCGACCGTGATGGTGGCGGTGGTGGGCGGGTTCAGGAGCTTGTACTGCTGGGCGGCGGTGATGGTGCCTGTGGCGGAGTGGGTGCCGGGGGACACGGTGGCGACGACGCTGCCCACGGTGGTGTCCTGGTCCTTGATGACCTGGAAGGTGACCTTCCCGGCTATCGGGGAGGTGACGGTGGCGTGGGTGACCTTGTCCGGCACCTGCTTGGTCACCGGGTTCCCGTCCTTGTCAACGCCCTCCTGCGGGGGCTGTGGCTCGGTCTTCCTGATGCGCAGCAGGGGCGCGTCAGCCTCCACGGTGGCCCCGGACTCGACGGCGAAGGACTCGATCACCCCGGCGAGGGTGGCACGGGCTGGTACGGCGGCGTCCTGTACCACCTGACCGGTGACCTTGACCTGGTTGGGGATGTCTCCCCTGGTGACGGTGACGGTAGGGGTGACTACCTCGAAACCAGGTTCTATGTCTGCCCTGACGGGGTCCGCCTTGGACGGGAAGAAGGCAAGTTTTGATAGGGCCACCGCGATCACCAAGGCGATCAGGACCTTGATGGTGGGCAGGATGAAGCGCTTCAAGTTCAGACCCCGTTACTCGGCTGGCGCTGCCGGACCTGGTGCGGCCCGGCGGCTGGAACGTTGTGATACTAAGGCTTGCGCCCTAGGACCTCCTTCCTCCCAGGGGAGGACTTGGAGTGGGACTCGCCCGGTCAGTCCGGTTCCAGGGGCGGGTGCCTGGCCCCTGCCCGGGCGTGAGCCTGCACTTCCTGCGGGGCGTGCGCGGAGGCGGCAAGCCCCAGGGAAGGTGGCGTAATTAACAATCTGTTTGCTAACTGAGGCTGTTGGTTCCGGCCCGGGCCGGAACGGGCGGGTCCGATCCGGTGCGGTCTGTTCCCGCGCGAGCCGTGCCGGGGCCCGGGAGGCAGGCACGGCTCGGGGCCGGGCCTATGGCGGGGGCCCTGAAGCGCCCCCGCCTGCGCCTTAGCGGGACACGGAGGCCGGTAGCGGCCCCCCTGAGTACTGAGGCGGACCAGGGGGTACCGGGCCCGGGCTGCCGGTGCTCAGGCCAGACGGCCTGCCGGGGCGCTGGGCAGGGCGTCCAGGAAGGCCGGGGCGGTGAATCCCTGTGCCGCGTAGGCGGCCACCACCGCACGGGCCACCGCGTCCACGGCGTCGGCGTCCACCAGGGCGATGGCGCTGCCACCGAATCCACCACCGGTCATGCGGGCACCGTGCGCCCCTGCGGCCCGGGCGGCCTCCACCGCGACGTCCAGCTCGGGGCAGGAGACCTCGTAGTCCACCCGCAGGGACTCGTGGCTGGCGTCCAGCAGCGCCCCTGCCGTCCGCAGCTTGTCCCCGGCGAGCGGGCGTCCGTCACGCAGCAGGTCCACCAGGTCCCGGGTGCGCTGGATCTCCGTGACCACGTGGCGGGTGCGCTGGACCAGCACCGGGGCGTCCTCGGCGCCGCTGGCGGCCAGCCTGGACAAGGCCTTCTCCAGGTCAGGGACCCCCAGGTCCGCCAGCAGCTCTACGCCCAGCAGCGCGGCCGCCTTCTCACAGGACGCGCGCCTAGAGGCGTACTGCCCGTCCACCAGCGAGTGCTTGGCCTTGGTGTCGATCACCAGCAGCGCCAGGCCGTCCACGGCCAGGTCGAAGGGCACCTGCTCGGCCTCACCGGTGCGGCAGTCCAGCAGTAGCGCGTGCCCGGCGGCGCAGCGCATGGAGGCGGACTGGTCCATGCCGCCGGTCGGGGCTCCCGCCATCTCGTTCTCCGCCCGGACGCAGGAGGCGACCAGCCGGGCGCGCCCGGCGTCGTCCGGCTCCTGGGCGCTACCCGCCAGGCCCAGCCCGCAGACCTCGTCCAGGGCCACGGCGGTGGCGCACTCCAGCGCCGCCGAGGAGGACAGGCCCCCGCCCAGGGGCACGCAGGAGTACAGGGCGGCGTCGAAGCCGCTGAGCGGGCCGAGACCGTCACGCTCCAGCGCCCAGGCCACGCCCGCCACGTAGGCGTTCCAGTGCCGTACCTCCCCCGGGCTGCCCTTGGGGCCTATCGCGTCCAGGTCCAGCACGTCCACGCTGTCGCGCGTCTGGGGAGAGACCAGGCGGATGGTGCGGTCCTTGCGGCGGCGCAGAGCCAGGTGGGCGCGGTGGGGCAGGGCGATAGGCAGGGCCAGGCCGCCGTTGTAGTCCGTGTGCTCGCCGATGATGTTGACCCGGCCCGGGGCGTACCAGACGCCGTCGGGCTCCCCGCCGAAGGCCTCCCGGAACAGCTCGGTGGCGGCGGCCACCCCCTCCTGCGGGGCGAGGGCGGGTGAGAACACCGCGGTGCCGGCGCTGGCCTGGTCCGGCTGCGCCTTGGTCTCGGCCAGGTTCTTGCTGTTGGTCATACTGAGCTCCTTCAAGGGTTCTTCTCGGTCTGTGGTGGCTGGTGCGCCAGCGTGCTGGCGTGGCCTGCAGGGGTGGTCAGGGGGCGATGACGAGGGTGGTGCCCGCCTCGTCCAGGGCGGTGACCGTGTCCTCGTCCGGCTGGACCTCGGTGACCAGCACGCTGATCTGTGAGGTGGGGCAGAAGGTGCGCAGCCCCAGGACCCCCCACTTGGAGGAGTCGAGGCAGGCCACGGTGGTGCGCCCTGCGGCCACCAGCGCCTGGTTGGTGGCGGCCTCCCGCAGGTTGGGGGTCATCAGGCCGTCCGAGGGGACGAAGCCGTGCGCTCCCATGAACACCCACTCCACCCGCAGGCGGGACAGGGCGTCGTTGGCGATCAGGCCGACCGTAGCGTTCGAGGGGGTGCGCTCCCCGCCGATCAGCAGGACCTTGGGGGCCTCCCGGGACTCGGCGCGGGCCGCGTCCGCCGCGTCGAACAGTAGCTGGGCGGCAGGCAGGGAGTTGGTGATGATGGTGAGGGTGTCCAGGTGTTTGAGGGTGGTCAGGGCCCGAGCGACGGCGAGGGTGGTGGTGCCGGCGGACAGGGCCAGGGAGTCGCCGGGGCGCACCAGGGCCGCCGCGGCCGCGCCGATGCGGGCCTTGGCCTGCGGGTGCAGGGTGGTCTTGGAGGTGAAGCGGGGCTCATGGGTGGTGGAGCCGGGGGCGACGGCGCCGCCATGCACCCGCTCCACCAGCCCCTGGGCCACCAGCTCGGTGATGTCCCGGCGGACCGTCATCTCCGAGATGCCCAGGGCCTCCACCACCTCAGCCACCCGGACGCCGCCGGTGGCCGCGATCTTCTCCAGGATGAACTCCTGGCGCTGGCGGGCGAGCATGGGGGCGGGCTGGGGGCCGGGGGCATGAGTCACAGGACCGATTGTGCCAAAGAACGCGCAGGAGCAGACGATTTCGCGCAGGTACGCACAATGTGTTCCTCGGCTGCTGGACCGTCTGCGGGTGGGCGGCGGGACCACTGGCATACTTCCCGGCAAGTCCCCCAAGCCGGAGGTGCTATGAGCCGCGCAGCCGCGACCCCCGCCCAGACCCCAGACCAGCCCGCCGCCGTCACCCCCGTGCCGCCGGTGGCCGTGCCTTCAGGGCCCCGGTCCCCCGCGGCGGCCCAGGCCGGTGGGCAGCCCCCCGCCGCGGCCACCGGGCTGGCCCTGCGCAAGCAGCAGGCGCTGGAGCTGGCGGACAAGGCCCAGGACACCCGCCCGGTCCGGGCGCTGGCCCGCTACGGCACCGCCAAAGGCGCCCTGCTGGCCGGGGGCATCGCCTACACCGGGCTCTTCTCCGTCTTCGCCGCCCTGGCCATCGGGGTCACGGTGTTCATGGCCCTCCTGGGCTCGCACCCCGCCCTGCGGGACGCCGTGCTGGAGGGCCTGGGACGGGCGCTCCCCGGCGTGCTGGACAACGGCGACGGCTCGGGCCTGGTCTCCATAGACCAGCTGACCCTCAGCTCCGCCCTGAACCTCGGCTCTGTGATCGCTGTCGCGACCCTGATGCTCTCCGCCATGGGCCTGATGGGGGCGCTGTCCACCGCCCTGCGCTCCATGTTCGGTATCGCCCAGCTGCCGCGCAACGCCGTCGTCAACCAGCTGCTGAACCTGGTGGGATTCCTGGTGCTGCTGGTCTCCGTGGTGGTGACCGCAGCCGCCTCGCTGGCCACCGGCGCGCTGGCGCAGCAGCTCAACGACCTGCTGGGGCTGCCGGGCTGGCTGAGCGGCTGGGGCACCCGCGTTCTGGGCCTGGTGGTCTCCCTGCTGGTGGACGCCACCGTCTTCGCCTTGCTGGTCCGGCTCTCCGGCGTGCGCGCCCCCCGCCGGGACCTGCTGCTGGGTTCGCTGCTGGCGGGCGCCGCCTTCGGGCTGGTGCGTGAGGTGGGGACCAATGCCGTGGGGACCGTGGCCAACAACCCCCTGCTAGCCTCCTTCGCCACGATCGTGGTGCTGGTGCTGTGGATCCACCTGGCTGCGCGGATCACCCTCATGGTCGCGGCCTGGACCGCCAACCCGCCGCGGCCCCGGGTGGTCAGCCACGCCGACGAGCTGCGCGCCTCCCACCGCCCCAACTACGTGACCCTGTCCAGTCCCGCGACCATGGAGTGGCCGCGCCAGTCCCTTACCGGGAACCTGGACGCGGACCCCACCCTCCACCCCGACTACGAGCCGCCCGCCCCGGAGCCCGAGCCCGTGCCCCGCCACGCCCGGGGCCTGCGGGGCTGGTGGGCCCGACGCCGCTTCGCCGCCGCCACCGCCCGCTACGAGCAGGCTCGGCAGCGCTACTACCTGCCCGCCGGGCCCGACAGCCTTGAGGATCCTTCCAGCCGCACCAGCTAGCCTGAGGGCGTGACTGCAGCTGACACCCCCCAGGCCCCGCCGGTCCACGCGATCATCCCCGCCGGTGGTGCGGGCACCCGGCTCTGGCCGCTCTCGCGCCGCAACCACCCCAAGTTCCTGCTGGACCTGACCGGGCAGGGCCGCAGTCTGCTGCAGGGCACGGTTCGGCGGCTGGAGCCGGTGGCCGCCTCCGTCACCGTGGTCACCGGGGCCGCTCACGTGGAGGCGGTGGCTTCCCAGCTGCCGGACCTGCCCGCCGAGGGCCTGCTGGCAGAGCCCTCCCCCCGGGACTCCATGGCTGCGATCGGCCTGGCCGCCACGCTCCTGGCCAAGCGGCACGGGGCTGAGGCCGTAATCGGCTCCTTCGCGGCGGACCACACCATCAAGGACGAGGCGGCCTTCCACGACGCCGTGCGCCAGGCCGCGCTGCTGGCCCAGGAGGGGTGGGTGGTGACCATCGGGATCGAGGCCACCGGCCCCTCCAGCGCCTTCGGGTACATCAGCTCCGGCGACGCCCTGGGGGTGGCCGGGGCACCTGCTGGACGGCGGGTGCTGGCCTTCACCGAGAAGCCCGACGCCGTCACCGCCGCCCGCTACCTGGCCGCTGGCGGCTACTGGTGGAACGCGGGGATGTTCGTGGCGCAGGCCGGGGTGCTGCTGGAGCACCTGCGCCGTCAGAAGCCCGCCCTGGCGGCCGGGCTGGACGTGATCGCCACAGCCTGGGACACGCCCTCGCGCGAGGAGGTGCTGGAGCTGACCTGGCCGCGCCTGGAGAAGGTCGCGATCGATCACGCTATCGCGGAGCCGGTGGCCGCCGAGGGCGGGGTGGCGGTGGTTCCCGTGGACATGGGCTGGGACGACGTGGGCGGTTTTGACGCGCTTACCGGGCTGGTGCCCGCGCGCCAGGAGGGGGCGGCCGCCGGGGTGGCGGTGCTGGACCGGGCCGCCCACGGGGGAGCGCCCGCCGACGTGGACGCGGTGGACAGCCAGGGTGCGCTGGTGGCCTCCACGACGGGGCGGCGCGTGGTCCTGCTGGGGGTGCCCGGGCTGGTGGTGGTGGACACGCCCGACGCCCTGCTGGTGACCACCCCCGAGCACGCCCAGGACGTCAAGGGAGCGGTCGAGCGCCTGACCGCCACCAACCGCACCCCCCTCCTCTAACCACCCCCTTTCTTACCGCGAGACCGGGACATATGGCTCGCGAGACCGGTAAGGGTGACCTTACTTGATGGCGGTGGGGTTGGGCCGGTGCCCAGACAGCCTCTTACTCCGGGCTCGTACCTGTCTCCCGTAGGTCCGGGCTAGCACCCCTCGCCCGCAGGTCCGGCCCCTCGGTCCGCGGCGAGCACACCTCCCTCGCCTCCACTTGTGCATTTCGGCGCGAGTGGTGCGGTATTCCGGCACCACTCGCGCCGAAATGCACAAGTCAGGGGGTGGCGCGCCAGGCTCTTCTCCAACCTGGCCAGGCCCGCCACCGGGCACTTGGTGGCGGGCCGTCGATCGTGAGCTCCACATGCACCACCGGCAGGTCCCACCACGCCAGTGCCATAACGAGCACCTCCACCGGTGCCTGCCCCCGGTTCTCCAGCAGCCCAGGTGGGGGAAGATATGCCCGTGACCGCCAAGCCTGCCGCCAGCCCCCGTAACCGCCCCACCCTGCGCGGCCGCCTTGCCGGGGCGCACCTGCAGGTGGAGGCGACCGACGGCTCCGGCGTCGTCACCATGACCCAGCAGGACGGCACCACCTGCGGGGCCACCGCCCTGCTCGGCGCGCACCTGCTACTCGGCGGCAGCCTGCCGACGACGGCCAGCCCCGGTCGCCCAGGCCTCCCGGCGACGCTAGGGGCCCTGCAACGCAGCCTGCAACGCCGTCTGAACCGTAACGCCGCAGGCGGGGCGGTACCCCTTCCCTGGACCCGTCACCTGGGCTCCACCCCCTGGGCGGTGGCCGCCGAGATGACCCGGCTGGTGCGCGCCCAGCACCCCTGGACCCCCGCCTACCGCCTGCGCTGGGTGCGGGACGCCGGCCGGCTCTGGCCCCAGGTGGTCGAGCGCCTGCGCCGTCACCTGGCCCAGGGGGAGCCGGTCATCCTGCTCACCGGCGGGCCCCTGCGGCACGTCCCCGCCACCGCCGACGGCGCCCCCGTCAGCACGCGGATCACCACCCTGCTCTCCCGCACCCCGGCCCTGCCCCGCCACTACGTGCTGGCCGTGCCCTGGGATCTGCTGGGCCAGGATGACCCGGGCCCGGGGCGGGTGCCGCTCTACGAGCCCTCCGCAGGCACTATCAGCACCCTGGACCTGCTGGCGCCCTGGGACCGGCACGCCAGCGGTCCGCCCGCCCTGGGGCACTGGCCCCGCGTCCTAGGAGTCATCATGCCCGGTAGGGCGGAAGGAGAAGCCGTTAGTGACTGAGCAGACTCCGAGCAACGGCCCGGAGCCCACCGCGGCCCCGGCCTCGGCCCCCACCACCACCCACACTGCGGCCCCCACCACCACCCCCGGCGTCGCCCCCACCCCGGACCCCACCGCGGCCCTGGGGCAGGCGCTGGCCACGCGCTTCCTGCGCTACAGCGCCGTCACCAGCCAGTCCGACGCCGCCGCGACCACCGTGCCCAGCACCCCCGGGCAGCGCGAGCTCGCCCAGCTGCTGGCCCAGGAGCTGCAGCAGGCGGGGGCGGCAGACGTGCACCTGTCGTCCACCGCCGTGCTCACCGCCACCGTCCCCTCCACCCTGCCGCCGGGCCGCACGGCACCGGTGGTGGGACTGTGCACCCACCTGGACACCGCCGACGCCGGGCTCAGCCCCCAGGTCAGGGCCCAGGTGGTGCGCTATGCGGGAGGGGACCTGCCGCTGGGTGACGGTGCCCGCGTGATCACCCTGGCGGAGCACCCCGAGCTGGGCCGCTACACCGGGCAGCCGCTGCTGGTGGGGGACGGCACCAGCGTGCTGGGGGCGGACGACAAGGCCGGGGTCGCCGTCGTCATGCAGCTGGCCTGCGACCTGCTCATGGCCGACGCCGACGGCGGGGCCCCGCCTCACGGTGAGCTGCGCCTGGCCTTCGTCCCGGACGAGGAGATCGGGCTGCGGGGCGTGCGCACCATGGACCTGGCCCGTTTCCCGGTGGACTACGCCTACACCATCGACTCCTGCGAGGTGGGGGAGGTGGTCCAGGAGACCTTCAACGCGGCCACCGCCACGCTCACAGTCACCGGCGTGAGCCCCCACCCCATGAGCGCCAAGGGAGTGCTGGTGAACCCGATCCTGGTGGCGCACGAGCTGATCGGCCGCCTGGACCCCGCGCAGACCCCGGAGCGCACCCAGGGGCGGGAGGGCTACATCTGGGTGAACCAGATCCGGGGCGACCAGGCCACCGCCGTGGTGACCCTCTCCATCCGTGACCACGACCGGGCGGGCTACGAGGCCCGCAAGGAGCTGCTGCACCAGCTGGTGGCGGAGGTGGCGCGTGCCCACCCACGGGCCCGCCTGGAGCTGGAGGTGGAGGACGTCTACACCAACCTGGCCGACGCCCGCACCCCGGCCAACGCGGTCGCCCTGGAGCGGGTGTACACCGCGCTTGACAGGCTGGGAATCAGGCCGCTGCCGCTGGCCATGCGTGGGGGCACGGACGGCTCCTGGCTCTCCGCGCAGGGGATCTTTACCCCTAACGTCTTCACCGGGGCGCACAACTTCCACTCCTGGGCCGAGTTCCTGCCGCTGCGCTCCTTCGCCGCCAGCTACCTGGTGGTGCGTGAGCTGGTGCGCCTAGCGGCTGAGGACGGCGGGCCGGCCCAGGTCGGCGGGCAGCACTGAGGACGGCGCAGCGCGCCCTGCCTAACGGTTACAGCACTGGGGGGTGGAGCACTGCTCCACCCCCCAGTCGTCTACGCTGCCCGCCCCGTCCGGCAGAGCCAGTCAGGAGGCGGTCCTGCCGGTCCCTCCGGCGGCACCGTCCTTTGACAGGCAGCCTGGCTTCTCAGCCCTGCTGGCGACGCCGGGCCCGGACCGCCAGGGCCAGTCCACCGGCCGCAGCCGCGGCGGCGGCCAGGGCGCAGGCGGCCAGGACCGAGCCTGCACCGGTGCGCGCCAGCAGCCCGGAAGGGCTGTTCTGGGCGGCGGGTCCAGCCTGCGCCTGGGAGTCCGGCGCGGGGCTGGGCGTCGGGCTGCTGCCCGCACCTGACCCGGCAGGCGGCTCCTCGGCCCCCGGCTGCCCGCCGGGGGCACCGGGGCCTCCTCCCGGGTTGCCCTGGCCCTGCGGGGCCGCCGGGGCGGGTACCGGCCTCACGGTCGTGGCCAGCACGTGGGCGGCGTGCACCGCGCCCTCCTCGCCGTCGTGGTCGTGGACCACGCCGTCACCACCGACGGCCAGGGTGGGGGATCCCAGGTGGCTGCCCACGAAGGCCACCGCCCGGCCAGAGCGGGAGCGGGGGCTGGGGGAGGCGATGGTGCGCAGCTCATCCCCGAGCTCCGCCAGGGAGCGCACGGGGGAGGAGAAGGCGCTGACCGGGAACACGTAGGTGGCGCCAGCCTCCTGCGCGGTGCCCTGCGCGCCCAGGGCCACCAGGGTCACGGTGCCGGGGGCCACCAGGGCGTCCACGGCGTACCCGGCTGAGTCGCCCGGGGTCAGGCCGGTGATGACCCGGGCCTGCGGGTCCTGCTGGCCGGTGGGGCTGATGCGCACGGTGGCGGGCAGCTGGGCGGAGCCCCGCACCAGCACCACACCGCCGGTGGTGACTCCCACGGCGTGCCCGCCGTCGAAGCCGATCAGCAGGTCGCCTACGCCGTCGCCGTCGGCGTCACCGGCGGGGGCCACGGAGGTGCCTGCCCCCAGGCGGTAGGAGGCGGAGGGGTCCATCTCCAGGGTGCTGCCCGCGAACTCGCCGTCCAGGTCCAGGCGCGCGCCGGGGCGCACCCCGGTCAGCAGCCAGGCGCGGCCGGGGACCACGTTGGTGCCGGAGGCGTGCGTGTAGTCGCTCAGGACGAAGTCCTCCTGCCCGTCTGCGTTGACGTCCCCGACCCGGTCGAAGGCGGTGGCCAGGTTGCCTGCAGGGCTGAGCACGCGTGCCAGCAGGTGCTGGGGCTCGGCCAGCGGCTCGCGCAGGTCCACGGCGGCCCCGCCGGCGTGACCGGCCACCACGTAGGCGATGCCCCGGTCGGTGCCCTGCCCGGGGGCGGGGGAGAGGGCCTGGCGGGAGTTGGTGAGCACCAGGGCCAGGTCGGCCAGTCCGTCGCCGTCTAGGTCCCCGGCGGCGGACAGGTGGGCGGCGGGGCTGCCGGTGGTGGGGAGCAGGACCGTGAAGCCGTGCTCGGGGGCCAGGTCATTCAGCCTGGCCTCATGCAGCCGGGGGCCGCCGTAGAGGACCCAGGCCCGGCCCATGGTGTGGGAGCCGACGGCGAGGTCGTCCACGCCGTCGCCGTTGGTGTCCCCCAGGCAGGCTACGGACAGGCCGACGACGGCGTCGTCCCCCTCCTCGCCGGGCTCGGTGGGGCCGTTGACGTAGATGACGTGCTCGCTCGGGAGGGCGGTGCCGGGCGCGCCTCCGGGGACTACCACCAGGCGGCCGGTGACGTTGTGCACCCAGCCGTGGTTCTCGGTGTCGACGTAGTAGGGGTCGAAGCGCCACACGGAGCGGGTGAGCTCGGAGGTGATGATGTCGGGGCGGGCGTCGCCGGTCACGTCGCAGGTGCCGCGGGCGATGGTGGAGCCCAGGGAGTTGCCGAACTCTCCCAGCCAGGACTTCTCCTGGTCGGTATCCACCGGCTGCAGGGCCGCCGGGGGCGGGGTGATGACCGGCGGGTCGGTGCGGGGCCGGTCTCCGGGGGTGCCGGGGGCGGGTGGCCTGGGGGCCTCCGGGGTCGTGGGGGCGTCGCCTGAGCCCGGAGGCTGGGAGGGGCCGAAGAGGTCATCGTCGTCGTCGCTGCTGCCGTCGCCGGGGCGCGCGGGTCGCTCGGGGAAGGGGCCGGGCTCCGGGCCGAAGACGTCGTCCAGGTCCTCGTACCCGGTGGCGGGCGCGTGGCTGGGGAGGGCCGCGGCGGCAGGGGACAGGATCAGGGACAGGGATAGCAGGCAGGCGGCTGCTGCCGGTCTGGGACGGAGGGAGGTCATCGGGGCCTTTCAAAGGGGTAACGGTATGGTTGCCTCACTCATCCGGGTGAGGTGAGGCTAGCCTATCTAAGTTCCTCAGAGGTGGCGAAACTGTCGCCCTCACCTCAGTGGCGGCATGGTTTCGTGTTTGCGAAACCGCACTGGGGGAAACTAGTGTTTAGGTCATGCGAAACCCCAAGAACCTCCCTGTGGCCCTGCGCGCCTGCGCCGTCCTGGCTGCTGCGACCCTGACCCTCAGCGCCTGTGGCGGTACCGGCTCCTCCCAGGCCGACCAGGCCATCAAGGTCGTGGCCTCCACCACCCAGATCTGCGACTACGTCAGCCAGCTCGGCAGCGGCGGGCAGGACCTGGCCCTTACCCGCACCGGCGCTGACGGCACCACCACCGAGCTGGGGGCCGACCCCGCCCAGGCCAAGGCCCACCTGCGTCTCACCTGCCTGCTCGCCCCCAACGCCTCCGCCCACGAGCACGACATGACCCCCGGCCAGTCCAAGGCCCTGGCCGAGGCTGACCTGTTCCTGGTAAACGGCGTGGACCTGGAGCACTTCCTGGACGCCGCCATCACCTCCACCGGCTTCAAGGGCAAGATGGTGGTCACCTCCGGTGTCACCGGTGCCGTGGACGTAGACGACCTGGCCGGCCAGCAGGCCAAGGAGAAGGACCTGCCCTACCAGGTTGACCGTGGCACCAGCAAGGTGGAGGTCGCCGAGTGGCCCTTCCCGCCCGAGGACGGCGAGTCCGCCCCCGAGTTCCGCTTCGACCCGCACGTCTGGACCGCCCCCGAGAACGCCGTCGTGCAGGTCACCAACATCGGTGAGGCCCTGGCCGCCGCCGCCCCCGAGCCCGCCGTGGCTGACCTTCTGCGCCAGCACACCAAGGACTACACCACCCTCCTCAACGAGCTGGACACCTGGGTCCGCAGCTCGCTGGACTCCGTGCCCGTCGAGCAGCGTGTCCTGTTCACCAGCCACGACGCCTTCGGCTACCTCGCAAAGTCCTACGACGTGAAGTTCCAGGGAGCGGCCCTGTCAGACTTCAACGCCCAGCAGGACGCCACCGCCCAGAAGATCCAGTCCACCGCCGACGAGATCAAGGCCTCCGGGGCCGTGGCCATCTTCGCGGAGAACTCCAACAACCCCAAGGCGGTGGAGAAGGTCGCCGAGCTTGCCGGGGTCAAGGCCGTCATCGGTGACGAGGCCCTCTACGGCGACTCCCTGGGTGACCCCGGATCCGACGGCGAGACCTACATCGGCTCCGTCATGCACAACGTCACCAACCTGGTGACCGCCTGGGACGGCACCGTGGCCCCCGTGCCGGACAGCCTCAAGACCTGGACTCCCAAGCAGGTGGTCAGCAAGTGACATACGGTCCGGTAGTCGAGCTGGAGGGTGCCGCTTTCGCCTACGGCGCCGAGCCGGTGCTGCGTGACGTCACCGGCACCCTCCAGCCCGGCCAGGCGCTGGCGCTGCTGGGGCCCAACGGCTCCGGCAAGACCACCCTGCTGCGGGCGCTGCTGGGCATGGTGCGCGTCCACAGCGGCACCGTGCGCGTGGCCGGGGCCGCCCCCGGCAAGGCCCCCCGCGGCACCATCGGCTACGTCCCCCAGGTCGCCGACCTGGACCCCACCTTCCCGGTCACCGCCCTGGACGTGGTGCTCATGGGCACCTACCCGCGCCTGGGCCTGTGGCGGCGCCCCGGACGCGCAGAGAAGCAGCGCTGCCTGGAGGCCCTGGAGGCGGTAGGGCTGCGCGAGCGCGCTGGCAGCCGCTTCGGCACCCTCTCCGGCGGGCAGCAGCAGCGCGTCCTGGTGGCCCGCTGCATCGCCGCCCAGCCGCGCCTCATCCTGCTGGACGAGCCCTTCAACGGCCTGGACCAGCCCAACCGCGACGCCCTGCTAGCGATCATCGTGCGGCTCAAGGCCGACGGCGTCGGCGTGGTCGTCTCCACCCACGACCTGGTGCTGGCCCAGGAGGTCTGTGAGCAGGTGGCCCTGCTGGCCGGGAGGCAGATCGGCTTCGGGCCCCGGGAGCAGGTACTGGTTCCAGAGCTGGTGGAGCAGGCCTACGGCGGGCGCGGCTCCGACCGGCTGATCGGCCTGCGGGCGGGGGTGCCGGATGGGGAGGCTGCTGGGCTGGCCGGTTCTGGTGTGGCTGCTGGGCTGGCCGGGGTTGGGCAGGTCCCGGATGGGGTGGCCCGAGCTGGTGTGGCTCGGTCCGGGCCGTCCTCGGACCCGCAGGCCTGGGCCGCCCAGACTGCCCCGTCCGCCGCCGCCCCCACCACGGGGGTGGCCTGAGTGCAGGCCCTGACCCAGGCGGTGGCCGCCGCCGTCGAGACCCTGAGGCTGCTAGCGGTGCACGTGCCCGGCCTGCAGACCCTGGCCCAGGCCCCCTACCTGTTCCGGCCCCTGCTCATGGTGCTGCTGCTGGGGGCCGTGTGCGCAGTGGTCGGCACCCTGGTCAACCTGCGCACCGCCGAGTTCACTGCGGAGGCCCTGGTGCACGCGGTGTTCCCCGGGATCGTGGCCGGGGCGGTCTACGGCGGTATCGACGCGATCGTGCCAGCCGCCAGCCTGGTGGCGGCGCTGGCCGCCGGGGCCCTGACGTGGGTGCACCACCGGGCCCGGCGCCGCTCAGCCTCCGAGGCGGGCACCGCCGTGGTCCTGACCGGCTTCTTCTCCGTGGGCATCATCCTGTCCCTGGCCAAGGGGGACATGTCCGGCCAGCTGGAGGCCCTCATGTTCGGTCGCCTGCTGGAGGTCACCGACCGGGGCCTGACCCAGGCGCTCCTGATCTGCCTGCTGGCCCTGCTGGCGGTGGGCCTGACCTGGAAGGAGCAGGTCGCCTACGCCTTCGACCCGACAGGGGCCCGGGCCGGGGGCGCCCGCCTGCTCGCCCTGGACCTGGTCCTCAACGTGGCCGTGGCGGCAGTCGTGGTCTCGGCGGCCACAGCCGTAGGTACGCTGCTGGTGGTCGGCTACCTGGTGGTCCCCGGAGCCGCCGGGCGGGTGCTGGCGGCGCGGGTGCGCTCCATGGTGCTGGTGTCCCTGGGCGTGGGCGTGGGCGGCGGCTACCTGGGGCTGCTGCTCATGACGGCGCCCCTGCCTCGGCCCGTGTCACCGCAGGCCAGCGTCGCCCTGTCCATGACGGCGGTGTTCCTGCTGGCGGCGGCCTGGTCCGCCACGGTGCCGGCGCTGCGTCGTCGCCTGCGGGACGGGCGAGGCGTGACGATGGCGGGGACGACTGAGGCCCGGCAGGAGGCTGCTGTGAGGCAGACGGGGGCCCGGCGTCGTGAGCAGGAGACGGCGGCATGAGCGTGAGCTGGGAGCTGCTGGGCCTGCCCGCCCTGGAGGTGGCGCTCATGGGGGCGCTGGCGGGGCTGGTCGGTGCCTTGGCGCTGGTGCACCGGCGCGTTTTCTTCACCGAGTCCCTGACCCACGCGACCTTTCCCGGGGCGGTGGCCGGGGTAGTGGTTGCAGCGGCTGCCAGTCAGGCGCTGCTGGGTGGGCGGGCCGGGTACGAGCTGCTGACCCTGGCCCTGCTGGTGGGTGCGGTAGCTATGTGCCTGCCGATGATCGCCCTGATGCGGTGGCTGGGGCGTGTGCCCGGCCTGTCCTCCCAGTCCGCGGCCGGGATCGTGCTGACTTTCGGGTTCGCGCTGGGGTACTTCATGGTCAAGTGGTTCGCACCGTTGCCTCTGAAGGTGGACAGCTTCCTGGCTGGCTCGGTACTGAACGTCTCCCGCCTGGACGTGTGGGTTACCGGGGCGGTGCTGGCCGGAGCGGTGCTGGTGTGCCTGGTGGGAGGCAGGTTCCTGACCTACTACGGCTTTGACCCGGTGGGCTACCGGGCGGGTGGGCTGCCCGCTGCTCCGGCGGAGGCGGTGGTGCTGGGGCTGATCTGCCTGACTATCGCGGCCCTGGTGCCAGCGGTGGGCACGATCCTGCCGATCGCCCTGGTGGCGGCCCCGGCGGCGGCGCTGTCCCGCTGGTGCTCCTCCATGCGCGGCCTGCTGGTGGGCTCGGCGCTGCTGGGGACGGTCACCTGCCTGGTGGGGCTGGGCGCCGGGGTGCTGCTGGAGCTGTCGGTCGGGGGCGTGATCGCACTGGCCTGCGCAGTGGTGTACGTGGCCTCGGAGGCGGTCTCCGCCCTGCGGCAGTGAGATGCTGGACGGCAGCGTCGTCGGCTGGTCCGGGCGGCGCGCTAGACGGGCGCAGGTACTGCTGAGGGCCCCTCACGGGCGTCTTGAGGGACGATTCGGTGGGTAGGTGTCCGGCTTGATGACAAAGGCCGTTTCCGGCACCGTGCACCCTGACAGGACTGGCGCAATCATGCGGGTCGCGTGTGACGCTCCGGGGATGCTTGTCATCGATTTGGACACCGCCGCCCCGTTCAGCATCGCCCTGAGGCGTTAGTGCACCACACTGCGCCCCCGGTCCGCCAAAGAGACCCGGTCCTCGTGCTCACCCCCAGGAACCACCACCGCGAGACCGGGACATATGGCTCACGAGACCGGTGAGGCCTGTGGATAACTGGGGTGGGTCGCACGCCAGCACCAGTGACGACGACCGAAGCTAAGGTCACCCTTACCGAACTCGCGGTACATATGTCCCGGTCTCGCGGTGAGGAAGGGGGTGGTTAGGGGAGGCAGAGGGTGCCGCGCAGGTCTGCGTGCAGGGCCTCCAGGCGGGCGGCGGCCTCCTGCCGCACCTCCGCTACCGGGCGGTCACCCACCGGCAGCACCACCTCGCAGTAGCACTTGAGCCTAGGCTCCGTGCCCGAGGGACGTACCACCACCTGGTCGTCGGCGGCCGTGGTCCACACCAGGGCGTCCGTGGGGGGCAGCTGGCCGCCCACCCCGTCGTCTGCACCCTCCAGCAGGTCCAGCTCCTGCACCACCGGGGAGCCTGCCAGGTGCGCCGGGGCCCCACCAGCCCGCAGCCGCTCCATGGCCTGCGCGATCGCCTCCGGCTCCTCCACCTGCAGGCTCAGCGCGGCTGTCGCGTGCAGTCCGTGCTCCCGGGCCAGACGGTCCAGCAGGTCCAGCAGGCTGCGTCGCTGTGCCTGGAGCACGGAGGCCAGCACGGCCACCCGCACCGCCGCGGAGATCCCGTCCTTGTCGTGCACGCAGGCCGGGTCCACGCAGTAGCCCAGGGCCTCCTCGTAGCCGTAAGCCAGGTTCGGCACCCGGCTGATCCACTTGAAACCGGTCAGCGTCCTGCGGTGGGCCAGGCCGTGGGCGTGGGCGATACGCCGCAGCAGCCGGGAGGAGACGATCGAGCTGGCCAGCACCCCCTGGCCCGTGAAGGCCGCCAGCCCGGCAGCCTGCTCGCCCAGCAGCGCCCCCAGCTCGTCGCCGGTCAGCTGGCGCCAGCCGCCCTCGCTGCACGGGTCAGGTACCGCCACCGCGCAGCGGTCGGCGTCAGGGTCGTTGGCGATCACCAGGTCCGCGTCCGACTCCCGGGCCAGGGCCAGGGCCATGTCCAGGGCGCCGGGCTCCTCCGGGTTGGGGAAGGTCACGGTAGGGAAGTCCGGGTCCGGGGAGAACTGCTCCGGCACCACCAGCACCTGCTTGAAACCCACCCGCCCCAAGGCGTCACGGCAGATCTGCCCGCCGACCCCGTGCAGGCTGGTCAGCACGATGCGCAGGTCGCTGGCCGCCTCCGCCCGCGCGCAGTGGGACACCCGGGCGGTGTACTCCTCCACCATCTCCGGCCCCAGCACGCTCCAGCCGGACTCCCGCAGCCGGATCTCGTTCAGGGGGCCGACGGCGTCGATCCGTCGGGTGATCTCGGCGTCGTAGGGCGGCACGATCTGGGCCCCGCAGCCGGCCCCCGTCATGGCCCGCCCGCCCAGGTAGACCTTGTAGCCGTTGTCCTGGGCCGGGTTGTGGGAGGCCGTCACCATCACGCCCGCGTCAGCCTTCAGCCGAAGCAGCGCGAAGGCCAGCACCGGGGTGGGGCAGGGCTGCTCGAACAGCATGGCGCGGCCCCCAGCCCCCTGCACCACCGCCGCCGTGTCCACGGCGAACTGCCGTGAGCCGTGGCGGGCGTCGTAGCCGATGACCACCGTGAAGCCCTCACCTACCTGCTCGCACAGGTAGGCGCTGAGACCGGCCGCCGCCCGGATGACCACGGCCCGGTTCATGCGGTTGGGACCGGCCCCGAGCTGCCCGCGCAGCCCCGCCGTACCAAAGCGCAGCGCGCCACGGAAGGCGTCCGCCAGCCGGGAGGTGGCCTCGTGGTCGCCGGCGTCGTGGCGCACCAGCAGGCTCTCCAGCTCCGCCCGGGTAGACCCGTCAGGGTCCTGACTGATCCAGGCGCGCACGGCGCTGGCGTCAAGGACAAGCGGCTGAACGGAGGTCATATTGGAGACGTTACCGTGCCTGATAGCGGAAAAGCGGCAGCATGATGCCCCTCACGGGTGGTAGGGGACACAGGTGGGCTGCTCCTGGCAGGGCCGTGGCTGCAGGTCCGCCTCCGATAAGCCTCTGGTCCTACCTGAGGGCGCTCTACCCTGGCCCTATGAGTGACACCGTGGTCCCTGCTGAGCCCTCATCCGCCGCCGTAGGCTCCCGGCAGCCTCGGGCGCAGGCCCCGGCAGCGCCCGGCTCCAGCCCCCCGGGGACCTTCGTCCTGGCCTCGGAGGCCTCGCCGGTACGCCAGGGGATGCGGGTGCTGATCCTCGGGGGCGGGCCCGCCGGGTACGAGGCCGCACTGGTTGCGGCCCAGCTGGGTGCCGAGGTCCGCCTGGTCGAGGAGCGGGGGGTGGGTGGCAGCGCGGTGCTGACCGACGTCGTCCCCTCCAAGACCTTGATCGCCACCGCCGAGTGGCTCCGCGGCACCGAGCAGGCCCAGGAGCTGGGCATAACCCTGAGCGCCCGCCCCGGTGAGGCGGTGGTGGACCTGTCCCGCGTGAACGCCCGGGTGCGTCGTCTGGCGGCTGAGCAGTCCCGCGACCTGTCCGCCCGCATGGCCCAGAAGGGCGTCACGGTGCTGCCGGGCCGGGGCCGCCTGGGCGGCCTGGACCGTGACGGGGTGCGCACCATCCACTACACCGACCCCCAGGGCTCCACCCAGGAGCTCCAGGCGGAGCTGGTGCTGCTGGCCACGGGAGCCCGCCCCCGGGAGCTGCCCGCCGCCCGGCCCGACGGGCGCCGCATCCTGACCTGGACCCAGCTCTACGACCTGGAGGCGCTCCCCGAGCACCTGGTGGTGGTCGGCTCGGGGGTCACCGGCGCGGAGCTGGCTGGGGCCTACCTGGCCCTGGGCAGCCGCGTGACCCTGGTGTCCAGCCGCGAGCTGGTCCTGCCTACGGTGGACCGCGACGCTGCCGCCCTGGTGGAGGAGGCCTTCCGCAGCCGTGGCATGGAGGTGCTCTCCGGGGCGCGCGCCGAGGCCACCCGCGTCGTCGGGGAGGGGCCGCAGGAGCAGGTTGAGGTGCGCCTGGCCGACGGGCGGGTGGTGCACGGCTCGCACTGCCTCATGGCCGTGGGGGCGGTCCCGGCCACCGCGGACCTGGGGCTGGAGGAGGCGGGGGTCGCCCTGGAGCCCAGCGGGCACGTCCGGGTGGACCGGGTCTCCCGCACCACCGCCTACCGCGTCTACGCCGCCGGTGACTGCACCGGGGTGCTGCCGCTGGCCTCCGTGGCCGCCATGCAGGGGCGGATCGCCATGCGCCACGCACTGGGCGACGCCGTGGCCCCGCTGGAGGTGGAGACCGTCTCCCAGGCGGTGTTCACCCTGCCGGAGATCGCCTCCGTGGGGATCAGTGAGGCGGAGCTGGAGCAGCTGGACGCCGTCGCCACCACCGTGCCGCTGGGACGCAACCCCCGCGCCAAGATGCTGGGGCTCAAGGACGGCTTCGTGAAGCTCTACTCCCAGCGACGCAGCGGCGAGGTCCTGGGGGGCGTAGTGGTGGGCAGCCGCGCCAGCGAGCAGATCCTGCCGGTCACCCTGGCCGTGACGCACCGCCTGACGGTAGAGCAGGTCATGAACGCCTTCAGCGTCTACCCCTCCCTGTCCGGGACCCTCACGGAGGCGGCCCGCCAGCTGCACGTGCGCTGAGGCGCCGGGCACCGGCAGGGCAGCGGAGGGCGTTGGCCAGGCCTGGCGGGGAGCGGCAGGGACGGTGCCGGTTGGGGGCGACGGCGGGGCCTGGTTGCGGCCCGTGAGGTCTGGCGGGGACAGGAGGGCGTTGGCCAGGCCTGGCGGGGAGCGGTAGGGACGGTGCCGGTTGGGGGCGACGGCGGGGCCTGGTTGTGGCCCGTGAGGTCTGGCGGGGACCTGCTGGCTGGCACAGCCTCGGCTGGCTCGCGCGGCCCTCACCGGCACGGCCTGCGGACAGGAGGCCCTGTGTTAGGACATTATGTGCCCCATGTCGACCCGCGAGACCTACCGCAAGGGGCCGGTGCTGCTGCGCGGCGCCCAGATCCCCTCCTCCACCACCGACGCCCGTCTGCTGGCCCGCCCGGGACAGACCGAGTGGCTGCACGCCGACCCCTGGCGCGTGCTACGCATACAGGCTGAGTTCGTGGAAGGATTCGGTGCGCTCGCGGAGATAGGCAGTGCCATCTCCGTGTTCGGCTCGGCCCGCACCCGCCCCGAGGACCCGATGTACCAGATGGCGGAGCAGGTCGGTGCGGGACTGGTCCGGGCCGGATACGGCGTCATCACCGGTGGGGGGCCGGGCATGATGGAGGCTGCCAACAAGGGGGCGCACCAGGCGGGCGGCCTGAGCGTCGGGCTGGGCATCGAGCTGCCCCACGAGCAGGGGATGAACGAGTACGTGGACCTGGGCGTGCACTTCCGCTACTTCTTTGCCCGCAAGACCATGTTCCTGAAGTACTCCGACGGCTTCGTGGTCATGCCCGGGGGCTTCGGCACCCTGGACGAGCTGTTCGAGGCCGTGACCCTGGTGCAGACCCAGAAGGTCTCGCACTTCCCGATCGTCCTGGTAGGACGCAGGTTCTGGGGCGGACTGGTGTCCTGGATCGAGCAGTCCCTGTCCACCAACGGGGTGATCTCCCCGCAGGACCGTGAGCTGGTGCACCTGGTGGACACCGCGGAGGAGGCGGTGGAGTCCGTGGTCACCCGGGCCCGGTCCATGAGGGCGGCGGAGGCGGCAGCCTCGGCCCAGTCGGCGGGCAGCCCCAGCGCCTGGTCACCGGAGGCCGGTGCCTGAACACGGTCCGACGGCGTCGGGTACCAGGGACACTCTCTGTCTGCTATTCGCCCAGGGCGTGATCCTGATGCCTGCGCTGGGTTGTGAGTCAGTACCGAGCGCCCCGTAGAGTGGCGTTATATCAGCGTGTTACCAGGTTGCGCACAGCATGTGCCCGGGTGGTGCGGGCGGGGGAGAGCACCCCGCAGCCCCGTAACAGGGTGCCCCGTACCGTTGCGATCCTGACTTTCTACCTGCGGTGCCTTAGAATAAGCGCGATCGCGCGGAGAGGTAACCGCGTGGACGCTGTACGAAAGGGGAGCTCATGGCTGCCATGAAGCCCAGGACCGGTGACGGGCCGCTAGAGGTCGTCAAGGAAGGCCGCGCCATCATCATGCGCGTTCCGCTTGAGGGTGGCGGTCGTCTAGTCGTCGAGATCACCCCGGATGAGGTCAAGGCGCTGAGCGAGGCACTGTCCACCGTCAAGATCTGACCCCCAAGGCCTGTACGAAGGGCTGGGTTCCGCAGGGAGCCCAGCCCTTCGTGGTTCCACCTTCAGGCTGAGGGTGGCGACGGCGCGGCCCGACGATGTCTCAGGGCAGGTCAGCGGCGGCTCAGGCTACACGGGTGGCCACCAGCAGCCCGTCACCCACCGGCAGGATCGTGGTCATCAGGTCCTCCCGGTCGCGCAGCTCCTTACCCAGCTCCCGCACCGCCACCGTCACCGGGTCGCGCCGGGCCGGGTCAGCCACGTGGTCGTGCCAGAGCATGCGGGTGATGACCAGCACGCCGCCGCGCCGCAGCATCCGAAAGGCCCCAGGCACCAGCAGCGGCCCGTCGGCGGGCTCGGAGTCAAGCACCACCATGTCGTAGGAGCGCTCCGCCATACGAGGCATGACGTCGGAGGCGCGGCCCTGGATCAGGCGCACCCGGGAGGAGCCGTAGCCAGCGGATACGAAGGTGCGCCGGGCCTCCCGCTGCAGCTCGGGGTCTAGGTCGATGGTGGTCAGCACGCCGTCGGGACCCATGCCGTCCAGCAGCCACAGGCCGGAGGTGCCGGTGCCGGTGCCCACCTCCGCGATGGACTTGGCGCCGGTGGCGGAGGCCAGCATCCGCAGGGCCGCGCCGGTGCCGGGGGAGACGGGCCCCACACCCAGCTCCAGCCCACGCATCCGTGCCGCACTGATGGCCTCGGTCTCGTAGGCGAACTCCTCCGTGTACGACCAGTTCAGGGTCTTGTCAGAGCTCACTGCGAGCCTCCTTACTTCCTCTCACGGACGGCGGGTTGCTGCTCGGGCCATTGTCCCAGGTAGGGGCCCGGATGGGACGTAGCGCAGCGGCGCGTGTGGAGGCAAGTATGCTGTGCGCGTGTTCGGTTTCTCTGGGTCAGAGTTCCTCCTGATCGTCCTGGTTATCGCGGTGGTGGTGGGTCCAAGCCGCCTGCCTGAGTACACGCGTACCCTCACCCGCCTGGTCAAGCGCCTGCGTGTCTTTATTGAGAGCACCAAGGAGCAGATAGCCGAGGAGGTGGGCCCGGAGCTGGCGGAGCTGGACTTCTCCGAGCTGGACCCGCGCCAGTACGACCCGCGCAGGATCGTGCGTGAGGCCCTGGGTGAGGACCTGGACGCTATCAAGAAGGACCTGTCCCAGCCCTTCAAGTCGGTCAAGCAGGCTGCGGAGGAGGCCTCCGGGGCAGCGGTCAAGGACGCCAACGAGGTGGCGGCTGCCGACCGGGCCAAGGGCACCCTGGCTGAGCGTATCGAGGCCAAGAAGCAGGAGGCCCAGGCCGCCAAGGAAGCTCAGGCGACCAGCCAGGTGGCGGCCGTGGGGGCCGCGACCGCCGCGATCGTGGCGCAGCGCGACGCCCAGGACGAGGCCGAGGCCCCGGCGGAGGAGCAGCCGGAGGCCCCGGCGCCTTCGAGCAGCCCGGGCGGCGCTGAAGGCGCTGACAGCCCCTCCGGCGTCGACGGTGAGGCCAGCGTCGAGGAGACGGCCAGCGCGGACAGTCCTGCCAGTTCGGACGGCGCTGCCGGTGCGGCCGGTGATGACGCAACCAACGGGGAGTCCCCGGAGGCTGCCGCTGGGAGCAACGCTGCTGACAGCCCCTCTGAGGACTTCCAGGAGGCGGAGGCGCAGACGGGTGCCCAGACAGCAGAGCAGGCGGAGGCCGTCGGCACCGCCGCGCAGGCTGAGCAGGTTGCCGAGGCTGAGCCCGACGTGGCCCCCGTCGAGAAGGACGGCGAGGCACAGACCGGTGAGCACGGGCCAGACCACGTGGCAGAGGCGCAGGCCCTGGCCGCCGCCGTCCCCGCCAGCCTGGGGGAGGACGGCGCCGCCGCCTCCCGGGCCACCCGGCCCCTGTCCCCGCGTGAGATCGTGCGTGCGGCCAACGCCGCCTCCCGCACCCGGGCCGAGGCCCGGGAAGCGGCGCTGGTGCCCTAGTACCCAGGCCGTGACTGGCCCCCATAGGCCAGTGTCTCCACGGGCCGACGACGCAAACGCCCGCCCGCCCCACCCCTGACTTGTGCATTTCGGCGCGAGTGGTGCGGTATTCCGGCACCACTCGCGCCGAAATGCACAAGTGGAGGCGAAGGGGGCGTTACCAGGTGGTGTGTTTCGCGCCTACCAGGTGGTGCGGACGAGCGCCGCCGGGCGCGCTGCTCAGCCGACCGGGCTTACCCCCAGGGGGCGCCCCGCCAGGCCACGGGCACGGTGGGCCAGCTGGCCCGCGACCCGAGCCAGCTCCGCACCAGCCGCAGAGCCGGGCAACGGGGACCCCTCAGCGCCGATGCTGGCGGGCACCCCGGTGTCAGAGCCCTCGCGCAGCCTGATGTCCAGGGGCAGCTGGGCCAGCAGCGGCACCTCGTAGCCCAGGGTGCGGGTCAGGGAGTCACTGACCGCCTGGCCGCCACCAGCCCCGAAGACCTCCAGGCGGGAGCCGTCAGGCTGCTCTATCCAGGACATGTTCTCGATCACGCCCACCACCCGCTGCTGGGTCTGGGTGGCGATCAGGCCCGTGCGCTCCGCCACCTCGGCAGCCGCCGTCTGCGGGGTGGTGACCACCAGGATCTCCGCGTTGGGCAGCAGCTGGGCCACGGAGATGGTCACGTCACCGGTGCCGGGGGGCAGGTCCAGCAGCAGCACGTCCAGGTCCCCCCAGAACACGTCGGAGAGGAACTGCTGCACCGCCCGGTGCAGCATGGGGCCGCGCCAGACCACCGGCTGCTTGTCCTCCACGAACATGCCGATCGAGATGACCTTCACGCCGTGGGCCACCGGCGGCACGATCAAGCCGTCCAGCTGGGTGGGCACGTGCTCCACCCCCAGCATCCGGGGGATCGAGAAGCCGTAGATGTCGGCGTCCACCACGCCCACGCTCAGGCCCTGGGCGGCCATGGCGGCCGCCAGGTTGGCCGTCACGGAGGACTTGCCCACCCCGCCCTTGCCGGAGGTCACCGCGTAGACACGGGTCAGGTTGCCGGGCTTGGTGAAGGGCACCACCGGCTCGGCGGCCCCGCCCCGCAGGCGACGACGCAGCTCGGCCTTCTCCTCGTCGTTCATGGCGCCCATCTCCACGCGCACGCTGGTCACGCCCTCGAGAGCCCCCACCTCCCGCTCTACGTCCGCAGTGATCGTGTCCTTCATGGGGCAGCCCGCGACCGTCAGCAGCACGTGCACCGTCACGGCGCCGTCCGGGCTGGTCTCCACGGACCTGACCATGCCAAGCTCAGTGATGGGGCGGCGGATCTCCGGGTCAATGACACGGGCCAAGGCCTCGTGCACGGCCTCCTGCGTAGGGGTAGACATGGCGTCATCCTACGGGTGCGGGGGCAGGCGGCGTAAAGGCTCTCGGCGGCTGGCTGTATGAGGGCGTGAGGTTTGCGACCTTGGTGCTTAGGGCCTACGGCAGCCCGGATTCCAGATGCCCTCAGGCCCGCGCACCCTAGTCGGCGTCATTCTGCTGGGCCATCTCGTCTACCTAGGCCCACGAGTCCTCGGAACGCCCGCGTGGCACTCTCCGTGGTGAACGCAGGCTCAGCTCAGGCCCACGAGTCCTCGGAGTGGCCGGGGCCAGCCTCGGTCTCGGTCTCCTCCAGCTCGTGGAGGTCCTCGTGCAGCTCCTCGCGGGTGCGCCGCTCCTCAGCCAGGATCTCCTCCAGCATGTCCCGCAGCTCGGAGCGCACGAAGTCGCGGGTGGCGACCTCGTTGATGGCCAGGCGCAGGGCCGCGATCTCCCGGGTCAGGTACTCGGTGTCCTCCAGGTTGCGCTGGGCCCGCTGCCGGTCCTGCTCGGCCAGTACCCGGTCACGGTCGTCCTGCCGGTTCTGGGCCAGCAGGATCAGCGGCGCCGAGTAGGAAGCCTGGGTGGAGAAGGCCAGGTTCAGCAGGATGAAGGGGTAGGGGTCCCACGCCTTGTCCGCGGTGGCCTGCGCCAGCACCACGTTCGCGGTGATCCAGGCGATCACGAAGACCGTCATGTACAGCAGGAACTTCGGGGAGCCCATGAAACGGGCCGTAGCCTCCGCGAAGCGTCCGAAGCCGTCCGAGTCGGTGCCACGCTTAGGGCGGACCCAGCGCAGCCAGCGGGCCCGGGTCTCAGACAACGGCTGGTCCAGCTGCTCAGGCATTCGCGCTCCTCTCGATCATCCGGTCGGTGACGGCGTCGTCGGCCTCACGCCAGTCGTCCGGCATGAGGTGGTCCAGCACGTCGTCCACCGAGCAGGCCCCCAGCAGGCGCCCCGCCTCGTCCAGCACCGGCAGGGCCGTCAGGTTGTAGGTGGCCAGCAGCCGTGTGACCGTGCCGATGGAGTCGTCCGGGTGCACCTCCTCCAGGTCCTTGTCCAGCAGGGAGCCTACCGGCGCCTGAGGGCGCTCCCGCAGGGCCCGTTGCAGGTGCACCATGCCCAGGTAGCGGCCGGTGGGGGTCTCCAGGGGCGGGCGGCACACGAAGGCCACCGTGGCCAGGGCGGGGGAGACCTCCGCCTTGCGGGCCTGCGCCAGGAAGGTAGCCACCGTGGCCTCCGGGGGCAGGATGATCGGCTCGGTGGTCATCAGGCCGCCGGCGGCGTACTCGTCGTAGGTCAGCAGGCGGCGCACGTCCTCCGCCTCCTGCGGCTGCATCAGGTCCAGCAGCTCGTCGGCCTTGGTCTGGGGCAGCTCAGCCACCAGGTCGGCGGCGTCGTCAGGCTGCATGGCGTCCAGGACGTCGGCGGCGCGGGCGGCGTCCAGGCCCGAGAGCAGGGCCACGGCGTCGTCGGAGGACAGCTCCTCGACGGCGTCCGCCAGCCGGGCGTCCGTGAGCTCGGCGGCCACCTCGATCTGGCGGGGCAGCGGCAGGTCGGAGAGCACGTCCGCCAGGTCCGCGGCCTTGAGGTCCTCCATGGTGGCCAGCAGGGCGGTGGCCCCCTGCTGCGCGGCGGACCCGGCCAGGCCGGTGACCTCCTCCGGGCCCACGTTCAGGGTCTCACCGCGACGCAGCCCCAGCGGCCCGGAGGAGCCGCGCTGCACGAACAGGCGCGTGACCTTCCAGTCCTGGCCCCGGTCCTTCTCTATGGCCACGTCCCGGATGGTCACGTTCCCTGAGCCGTCCCGCATGGTGACCACCCGGTCGAAGAGCTCGCCCATGACCAGGGTCTCCACCGCGCGCTGCTCGAAGCGGCGGATGTTCATCAGCCCGGTGGTGATCACGGCCCCCGGCTCGATCGCCGTGACGCGGGACAGGGGCATGAACACGCGCCTCCGCCCGGCCACCTCGATCACCAGGCCCACCGCCCGCGGGTTGCCGCGCAGCTCGATCAGCACGACGACGTCATGGACCCGACCGACGGCGTCCCCAATGGGGTCGAAGACGGTCGTGCCCACGAGGCGGGCTACGAACACACGGCTGGAGCGTGACCTGGAGGTATCCACGACGCCAGACTAAGCGCCCGGCGTACTGACAGGTAGCCGCCGCCACGCTCGTGGGACGATACTCGCATGAACCAGCCCCTCAACGCCCCTGCCTCCACCCCACCAGCGGGCCGCGGCTACAACGGCATGCCCGCAGGCCAGGAGGTGGCCTCCTTCGCCACCTACCCGGAGGCCCAGTTCGCCGTCGACTCCTTGTCAGACAGCGGCTTCCCGGTGCAGCACCTCACGATCGTGGGCACGGACCTGCGCCAGGTGGAGCGTATTACCGGGCGCATGAGCTGGGGGCGGGCCGCTGCGGCTGGCGCGGGCTCCGGCATGTGGATCGGCTTCTTCTTCGCGGCCATGATGGCCATGTTCAATCCGGAAGGGGCCTCCGGCACCTTGTTCGTCAGCTGCGTGCTGCTGGGGGTGGTCTGGGGGATGCTGTTCCAGCTGGTCAGCTACGCCCTGTCCCGCGGCAGGCGTGACTTCACCTCCATCAGCCAGGTGGTGGCCTCCCGTTACTCGATCCTGGCCTCCGCGCAGGCCCAGGAGGCTGCCCAGGGCCTGGCCCAGGTGCCCGGCAACACGCTGCGGGGCGGGCAGGCCGCCCGGCGGGCGCAGGAGCGGCGCCAGGCGCGGGCCGCCAGCGCCGGAGACGCCCCCAGCGCCTTCGGCTCGCGGCCGGACGAGAAGCCGCGCTTCGGGGTGCGGATCGAGGACGTGCCGGAGCAGGAGAGCCTGCCGGACCTGGCGGCCGCGGCGGGGGAGGCGGGGGCCGCCCCGGCGGACGGCGGGCCCAGCGCCCCCGGTGAGGCCGGGACGTCGGCGGCCTCCGGCGAGCTCAGCGACCCTTCCCCGGGTGCGGGCCCGGACGGCCCCCGGGCCAGGTTCTGAGCGCAGGCGCGAGCACACAGACACGGAGGCACCGCCATGCGCATACCTGTGGGCCTGTCCACCTCCTCGGTGCTGCCAGGAGACTGCGCCGAGACCTTCCGTATGTCCGCCGAGCTGGGCTACGACGGCGTGGAGGTCATGGTCTGGTCCGAGCGCCTGACCCAGGACGCGCAGCGCCTGACCGCGCTCAGCCAGGAGCACGGGCAGCCGGTGCTCGCCATCCACGCCCCCACCCTGATCCTGACGCGCTCCGTGTTCGGCCTGGACCCCTGGGACAAGATCGACCGCTCTATCGAGCTGGCCCAGGCGGTGGGGGCGCCCACCGTGGTCATCCACCCGCCCTTCTTCTGGCAGACCCGCTACGCCAAGGAGTTCGTGCGGGGGATCCGCTGGCGGGAGAACGAGTGCGGCCTGGCGCTCGCGGTGGAGAACATGTTCACCTGGCGCACCCGTAAGGCCCGCTCCAGCCGGGAGTTCCAGGCATACTCTCCCACCTGGGACCCGGTGGGCCAGGGCTACCGCTCCGTGACCCTGGACATCTCCCACGCCGCCACCTCCGGTGCCGACGCCCTGGCCATGGCCCGTGCCCTGGGGCCGACCCTCAAGCACCTGCACCTGACCGACGGCGTGCCCGGACCCCTGGACGACCACCTGCTGCCCGGGCAGGGGAACCAGGACTGTGCCGGGGTGCTGCGCCACCTGCAGGCCACCGGCTTTCAGGAGCGCGGCGGCAACGTGGTGGTGGAGGTCTCCACCCGTACCATGACTCCCGCGCAGCGGCGGGAGGGGCTGGCCAGCGCCCTGGCCTTCGCCCGCGAGCACCTGGAGGGGGCGGGGCGCACGGAGACGGTGCACGTCCCGGCCCCCACGCGCAAGCGCTACCGCACCGAACGGTCCTGAAGGGGCGCGTCCTGCTCAGGGGCCTGGGCTGCCGGGGCTCCTCGGGGCGGCGGGCCTGCCAGCTCGAAGCGTCCTTGGCGGCCCGGCGTGCCCCCTGGGGTGCCCGTGCAGCGGGCCCCGGCCCGCTCCTGCGCCAGCCTCAGGTGCAGGGGGAGGGTATCCGGACGATGTGCAAGACGTGTACTGCCCCGGCGGCAGCCTCAGGTGCAGGGGGAGGGCTCGTGGGCCTGGTGGCGGGCGGGCTCCAGCTGGAAGGTGGCGTGCTCCAGGCGCAGCGGGAAGTGCTCGGCCGCGCACTGCTGCAGCGCGTCCAGCAGGTCGCCGTACCGCTGGGCCTCCAGGGCCTGGTCGGTGACCACCACGTGCGCGGTGAGCACCGGCAGGCCGCTGGCCACCTGCCAGGCGTGCAGGTCGTGGACGGCGAGCACGCCGTCGATACCGTTCAGGTGGGCCCGGACCTCAGCCAGGTCCAGCCCCTGGGGCGTCAGGTCCAGCAGGCTGCGTCCCGCCTCCCGCAGCAGCACCAGGGCCCGTGGGGTCAGCAGGGCGACGATGACCAGGGAGGTGACGGCGTCAGCGCGCTGCCAGCCGGTGAGCTGGGCCACCACGGCCCCCACGATCACGGCCACCGAGCCCAGGGCGTCCCCGACCACCTCCAGGAAGGCGGCCCGGGTGTTCAGGCTCTGACCGCGCCCACCGGCAAGCACCAGCAGGGCCAGCACGTTGGCCACCAGGCCGACCACTCCCATGGCCAGCACGCCGTGGCTGTGCACCTGCGCGGGGGTGACGAGGTTGGCGACGGCGTGCCAGGCCACGCTTACCCCCACCAGGGTCAGGGCGGCGGCCTGCATGGCGGCGCCTACCACCTCGGCGCGGCGCAGTCCCCAGGTGGAGGTGTCGGTGGCGGGGCGGCTGGCCAGGTGAGCGGCCACAAGGGCCACCACCAGGCCGATGGAGTCGGTGGCCATGTGCCCGGCGTCGGCCAGGAGCGCCAGGGAGCCGGTCAGCTGCGCGGCCACCAGCTCCCCGAGCAGCACCACCGCGGTGATGCCCAAGGCGGCGGCCAGTCGCTTGGTGGGGGCGCCCGCGCCGTGGTCGTGATGGTCGTGGTGGTGGGGACTCACCTGAGGCCTCCCTCGGGGTGGTTCGTGGTGGTGGTGGAGGCGGCCTGTTGCAGGTCCTGGGCGGCCGCCAGCAGAGCGGTCAGGAAGGGCTCGTGCTCCAGGCGGCTGACCCGGGCGCGGCCGTGGCTGTGGGTGGAGACCAGGCCCGTGCGACGCAGCACCTCCAGGTGCTGGGAGACGGTGGACTGAGCCAGGCCCAGGTGGGTGGCGAGCTCACCGACCTGGTGCTCCCCGCTGCGCAGGTGGGTGAGTATCCCCAGGCGGGAGGGGTCTGCCAGCACCGCCAGCAGGCGGGCCAGGTCGCGGGCCTGCGCGACGGCGGCGGTGTCGTCGTCCACGTGGCTGGGCAGCAGCCCATGACTGTTCTGCATACACCGATAATATCGGTACTCAACGAAATTAGGTAGGGGCCGTCCCGGGCGGCTGGCTGCTCCGGCGTGCCTGCTGGGCCGCGCGGGAGTAGGTCGTCGTGCGAAAGAGGCCAGTAGGGGCCCGGAGGAACGAGGGGCACGGACAGCCAGACAGGTCCGTAGCGCCCTAGCAGGCTGAGCCGGGCCGGGCCGGAACAGGGCAGGCAAGGGGACGGGCGGCGGCCCGCAGGTAACCGCCCGGCCCCCGGCAGGCACCAGGCTCAGGGCGCGAGCAGGTCCGTGACCCAGGCCTCTACCTCGGCGGGGCGGCGCGGGAAGGCCGCCGTCAGGTAGCGCGGGCTGCCGTCCGGGTCGATCACCACGTCGTCCTCGATACGCACCGCCATGCCCCGCAGCTCGGCAGGCACCAGCAGGTCGTCCTCACGGAAGTACAGGCCCGGCTCGATCGTGAAGACCATGCCCGGCAGCAGCAGCGTCTCCATGCTCATCTCCCGGCGCGCCTGCGCGCAGTCGTGCACGTCCAGACCCAGGTGGTGGCTGGTGCCGTGCACCATCCACCGCCGGTGGAACTGGCCGTCCGCAGCCAGGGAGTCCGCCGCCGTCACCCCCTCAGGCAGCATCCCCCACTCCTCCAGACGGGAGGCCAGCACCTCCATGGCCGCCGCGTGCAGGTCCCGGAACCGGCAGCCGGGCGTGGCCGCCCGGGCGAAGGCGGCGTCAGCGGCCTCCAGCACCGCCTCGTAGACCCGGCGCTGCGGCTCCGTGAAGCGCCCGTCCACCGGGATGGTGCGGGTCACGTCAGCGGTGTACAGGGAGTCCACCTCCACCCCGGCGTCCACCAGCACCAGCTGACCGGGCTCCACCGGGCCGTCGTTACAGATCCAGTGCAGGGTGTTGGCGTGGTTGCCCGCCGCCGCGATGGTCTCGTAGCCCAGGCCGTTGCCCTCCTCACGGGCCCTGGCCCCAAAGGCTCCCTCCAGCACGCGCTCGCCCCGCCAGTGGCCCTTGGCCCGGGGGATGGAGCGGATCAGGTCGTCAAAACCGGCCTTGGTGGCGTCCACCGCCGCCTGCAGCTGGGAGACCTCCCACTCGTCCTTGCACAGCCGCAGCTCGCTGGCCGCCTCAGCCAGGGCGTCGTCCAAGGCCTGGGCCTGCGCCTGGGACTCCTCGCTGGCCGCCAGCAGACCAGCGGCCTGGCGCACCTGGGCCACCAGGGCGGTCACGGCCGGGTCCGCCTGGGCCATCACCCGCAGGAGCACGGCGCCCGGGCCGGCGTCCTTGGCCAGGGCGTCAGGCAGGGAGTCGATGTGGGCGCAGCGGATACCCGTCAGGGACTCCACCTCCTCCAGGGAGGGGCGCACCCCCACCCACAGCTCGCCGTAGCGGGGGTCACCGTAGAACTCCTCCGAGCCGCGTGAGGCCCGTGGACGGAAGTACAGGACCGCCTCGTGGCTGGGAGCGCCCGCCGGGACCGGGGCGCCGGGAGGCGTTAGGGGATCCAGCACCAGCACCGCGTCCGGCTCGAAGTCCGTGCCCGTGCCAGCCAGGTGGGCGAAGGCCGAGAAAGGCCGGAAACGGTAGTCGCAGTCGTTGTTGCGGGTCACCAGCGGCCCGGCGGGCACCACCAGCCGCTCGCCCGGGAACAGTGCGGCCAGGCGCTCACGCCGGGAGGCCGCCCAGCTGGCCGCCTCGCTGCGCTCAGGCAGCCCCTCCGGGCGTGGCCCCCAACCAGAGGCTATGAAGTCCCGGAAGGCCTGGTTCGTGGGCTTGTGCGAGCGGTTCTCCCCCCGCTGGGCCAGGGACTGGGGGGCCTCGCTGCCGGGACCGGTGCCCGTCTGCGGGGCGGCGGCGTCGAGGTCGGCGGTAGGGGAGGTCTGCTCACTCATGCCCCCATCGTCGCACCACAGGGGCCGACGGCTGAAACCGGAGCGGCTCGGAGCGGGCCCGGCGGCGCGCCCCTGTACCCGGTACCTGCTCCGGGACCACCTGGTGGCCCGCCGGGAACTTCGACACCTGGAGGCCCGACCGCCCGGACCCCAGCCTCCGAGGGCTGGGGAGGCAGCGCGACGGCGGTCTAGTCCCTGGCCCGGCCGGGCGGTCAGGGCGGCCTTCACCACGAGGCGGTCGCCAGCGGCCCGGGAAGTGTTACCTACACTGTCCCGGTGCGTATAGACCCCCACACCCACTCGGTCTGCTCAGACGGCACCGACAGCCCCGCCGAGCTGATGGCCGCCGCCGCGGCCGCCGGCCTGGACGTCCTGGGCCTGACCGACCACGACACCACCATGGGGTGGGAGCAGGCCGAGGCCGCCGTCGCCAGCAGCGGGGTCGCCCTGCTGCGTGGCACGGAGATCTCCTGCGCCGCCGACGGCGTCACCCTGCACCTGCTGTCCTACCTGCACCGCCCCGACGACCCGGAGCTGAACGCCGCCTTCGCTGCAGCCCGGTCGTCCCGGGACACCCGGGCCGAGCGCATGGTGGAGCGCCTGGCCGAGGACTTCCCGATAACCTGGCAGGACGTGCTTACCCAGTCGGCCGGGGCCCACACCATCGGCCGCCCCCACATAGCTGACGCCCTGGTCGCTGCCGGGTCCTTCCCGGACCGTGACGCGGCCTTTGCCGGACCGCTGGCCACCTCCTCGCCCTACTACCTGCACTACCAGGCCCTGGACCCGGTCCAGGCCTGCGCCCTGGTGCGCGCCGCCGGGGGTGTGCCCGTGGTCGCCCACCCCCGCGCCGCCAAGCGGCAAAGACGCCTGGTGCCTGACGCTACCTTCGCCGCCATGGCGGAGGCCGGGCTGGCCGCGCTGGAGGTGGACCACCGCGACCACGACGCCGTCGCCCGCCGCGAGGCCCTGGAGCTGGCGGAGCGGCTAGGGCTGGGTACCTCCGGAGCCTCCGACTACCACGGCACGGGCAAGCCCAACCGGCTGGGTGAGAACCTCATGCCGGAGCCGCTGCTGCGGCAGATCGTGCAGGAGGGGGCGCTGGCGCTGGTGGCCCCCTACGGCTGGGGGCGCCGCCACGGCTGGAGCGGCCTGCGGGTCCAGGAGACCGAGCCGGTGGCTGAGGCGGTGCCCGAGCCGGTGGCTGAGGCGGTGCCCGCCAGCGGCCAGCACGGGCAGGGATGAGTAAGAGGGGGCAGGTGTGAGCCAGTTCTTTGACGTGGCGCTGTTCGCCACCACCTTCACCACCCTCCTGGTGATCCAGGACCCGCTGGGTGCCGTGCCGATCTTCCTGTCGCTCACCGGCAACCAGACCTACCAGCAGCGCAAGAGCTCCGCCTTCCAGGCCACCCTGGTGTCCTTCGCCGTGGTCCTGGCATTCGCGGTCTTCGGCCGCTACATCCTGCGCTTCCTGGGGATCTCCGTACCTGCCCTGCAGGTCTCCGGCGGGCTGCTCCTGCTGCTGGTGGCCGTGGAGCTGCTCACGGGCAAGATCGACGAGGCCCCCAGCCCCGAGAGCCTCAAGTCGAACGCGGCGCTGGTCCCCCTGGGGACACCCCTGCTGGCCGGGCCAGGGGCGATCGTCGCCGCGATGGTCGCCGTCGAGTCGGCTGCCAGCCCCCTGTCCGGCTGGATGGCGGTGACGACGGCGATCGTGGGCACCCACATAGCGATCTTCCTGGCACTGCGCTCCTCCTTGACGCTGCACCGGGTCCTGGGGGACTCCGCCATCCAGGTGCTCACCCGCATCCTGGGCCTGCTGCTGGCGGCGATCGCCACCGAGATGATGGCCTCCGGCGTGTTCGGCTTCGTGGAGATGAACCTGGGGGTCTGAGGCGGGACGCCGGAGCCGAGGTCCCTGAGGCGACGCCGGGGATTGAGGCGCTGGGGCGGGGCGTGCGATCCAGGGCGTGAGGTCCTAGGAGCGAGGCGCTTGGGGTAGGACCTACGGTCCGAGGCGTGAGGTGCTAGGAGCGAGGCGCTTGGGGTAGGGCCTACGGTCCGAGGCGTGAGGTGCTAGGAGCGAGGCGCTTGGGGTAGGGCCTACGGTCCGAGGCGTGAGGTGCTGGGCGTGAGGCGCTAGGGGCGGGAGTCTCCAGACGACGCGGCGCGGCGTCGTCGAGAGAACAGGTCCCCCGCCACCAGGAGCCGCACGGCGTCGAAAAGTGACGTAGATCGCCTGCCTAGGGCGGGCTGGAGGCGGGGGCTTTACCTTCCGTTTACCTGACGGGTTCACGCTCTTCCCGCAACAGTCCCCACACCTAGGACACCTCAGGAGGCCACCGTGCCTGACGGCATGCGCTCCAACGAGGCCGGTGCGGAGAGCCAGAACGGCTCCGCCACCGCTGCCTCCAGCAAGACCCTCTCCCCGGAGGCCACCGCCGAGCGGCTGGCCGTCGCCAAGGGGGCCCTCAAGCCAGACCCCGACCCCGTGGAGGAGGAGACCCCCGCCGTCGCCGAGGACAACGGCGTCGAGGACTCCCCGCAGGCCAGGCGCTTCCTGGGGCCCGACCGCAACTGGCACCTGGTCTTCGGGGCGATCCTGCTGGGCGCGGTCGTGTGGTTCACCGGCTGGGCCCTGGGATACGTCGGCTCCACCGGAGACCACATCATCCTGTTCACCACAGTGCTGGTGGGCGTGTTCATGGCCTTCAACATCGGGGGCAACGACGTCGCCAACTCCTTCGGCACCTCCGTGGGCGCAGGCACCCTGTCCATGAAGCAGGCGCTGCTGGTGGCCGCCGTCTTTGAGGTCTCCGGCGCCGTGCTGGCAGGCGGCTCAGTAACCGAGACCGTGCGCAGCGGCATCGTGGACCTGACCCAGGTGGGGCTGATGCCCCGCGACTTCGTGTTCATCATGATGTCCGCGCTGCTGGGGGCCGCCGTCTGGCTGCTGGTGGCCACCAGGATGGGCTGGCCCGTGTCCACCACCCACGCCATCGTCGGCGGGATCGTGGGGGCGGCCGTTACCCTGGGCCTGGTCACCGGCACCGGCGGCTTCGAGATGGTCCAGTGGGGGGAGATCGGCAAGATCGCGGCCTCCTGGGTCATCTCCCCGGTACTGGGGGCGGCCGTGGCCTACTTCCTGTTCTTCCAGATCAAGAAGCACATCCTCATCTACGGCGAGGAGGCCGACGCCCGCATGCGCGCCATCCGCGCCGAGCGGATCGAGCACCGTGACCGCCACCGTGCCTCCTTCGAGCGCCTCACCGAGATCCAGCAGCTGGCCTACACCAACAAGATGACGCGCGACGCCGCGGCCATGAGCCTGCCGGACTTCGTGGAGGACGAGCTGGAGTCGGAGTACTTCAAGGAGCTGCTCAAGATCGAGCGCAAGGCCGACAAGGTCCAGTCACACAAGGCCCTGGAGACCTGGGTGCCGCTGCTGGCCGCCCTGGGCGCCGTCATCCTGACCTCCATGCTGCTGTTCAAGGGGCTCAAGAACGTGGCCCTGGGCCTGGACCTGTTCCAGGACTTCCTGGTCATGGGCATGATCGGGGCGGCGGTGTGGTTCTCCATCTTCATCTTCGCCCGTTCCATGAAGAAGAAGAGCCTGTCCAAGGCCACCTTCACCCTCTTCTCCTGGATGCAGGTCTTTACCGCCTCCGCCTTCGCCTTCTCCCACGGCTCCAACGACATCGCCAACGCGGTGGGGCCCTTTGCGGCGATCCTCGACGTGCTCAAGACCGACGCCGTCTCCGAGGAGGCTGCGGTGCCGGCGGCGGTGACTATCGCCTGCGGGGCGGCGCTGATCTCCGGGCTGTGGTTCATCGGGCGCAACGTCATCAAGACGGTGGGCTCCGGGCTGACCAAGATGCACCCGGCCTCCGGCTTTGCCGCTGAGCTCTCCGCGGCCTCGGTGGTGATGGGGGCCTCCGTGTTCGGTCTGCCGGTGTCCTCCACCCACATCCTCATCGGGGCGGTGCTGGGGGTCGGCATGGTCAACAAGGCCGCTAACTGGCGTCTGATGCGGCCCATCGGCCTGGCCTGGATCATCACCCTGCCCGCGGCTGCGGGCATCGGGGCCAGCGGCTTCCTGATCCTGCGCGCCCTGCTCGGCTGAGCCCGCGCTCGTTCTCGCGAGACCGGGACATATGTACCGCGAGACCGGGACATATGTACCGCGAGACCGGTAAGGGTGGCCTTAGTTGTGGATAACTAAGGTAGTTGCCGGGTGGGTGGGGCTCGCGGTGTCGCCTGGCGCCCCGGGTGTGGGTGGGTCCTGTGCGGCCCGAGGTGTGTGGAGGGGGTGGGGTTGCCCGCCGACGGCCCTGCCGGGGGCGTGGTCCTGCGATGGGTGGGGAGTGGTACTGTGTCGGGCTGCTCTCGCGTGACTGCGCAGTCTGGGCGCCTGAGCCCAGCCCCTGCTCACCCAACCCCCTTGTTTACCGCGAGACCGGGACATATGGCTCGCGAGGCCGGTAAGGGTGCCCTTGGCTCGCGAGGTCTCCGGGGTGCGAGCGGTCGCCACTGGCCCCCCCTTCCGGCCGTCGTCGACACGAGCGGCACGGCCCCGCGCGCACGTACAACGCGTACTCCCTGCTCCAGCCCTAGGAGCCCGATCAGTCCCAAGCCCGCTGAGACAGGCATAGCTTGCGGGGTCCTAGATGGCTAGGTCGACGCCTGACCATGCGGCCCGGCCTGCAGACGCCACGGACCGCGCCGGTGCCCGAGCCACCTGGGTGGGAGGCACCCGACTTGCACGCACAAGACCAATCCTGTCGGAAGACGCTGCAGGGGGCTTCCCCCCCACAATCACACGGTTCTAGCGCGGCGCCCCTCTTCCTGCTCGCCCCCTTGGGCCCCCGCTAGATGTGCGACGGCGACCTCGATGCACGCCCAGCGCCGTCGCCCTCACCACGGGGAGAACCAGAACCGTTGGAACCCCAACGATCCGGCAGTGGGAGAGCAACCCCGTGCGTGCAGCCTGCGCCACCCAGGACGCTGATCTGACGCGAGCCGCGCGGCGCACCGGGACCCCGTGCACCCCGCAGCACCCAGACCGCCCAGGCCCCCTGCGCACCCCCCGACGACGTCGCCACCAACCACGCCCGCGCCACCCAGGACGCGAACGCCCACCACCCCCACCCAGCAACCACGTCTGAGGCGGGAGCGCCACCGACGTAGGCAGCCAGCCCCCACCCACCTGCCCACAACTAAGGCCACCCTTACCGGTCTCGCGGTACGTATGTCCCGGTCTCGCGGTACATATGTCCCGGTCTCGCGGTAAACAAGGGGGTTGGGTGGGGAGGGGGTCAGTCTTGGGTGCCTGCTGACTGGCTGCCGTCCACCGGCTTGCCCGCCCGGGTGCGCTTGCGCTTACGGGGACGCCGCGGCTCGCCGTCCTGCCTGGAGGCCCGTTCCTTGAGCCCGCCAGCCTTGGAGGCGGCTCCACCGCCCTCGCCCTGCGCCTGGCGGTCCTTGCCTCGACCGCCTCGGCCCGAGCCCTCGCCCTGGCCATCCCGGCCACGCCTGCCGCCGCGACCGCTCTGCTCCGACCGGCCCCGGCCACGCTCTTGACGGCCCCGGCCACGCCCCTGACGCCCCCGGCCACCGTGCTTGCCGGTCTCGCCCAGGTCCTCGATCTCCTCCGCCGCCAGCCCGGCCAGGACCCGCTTCTCCTTGGGGAGGCTGCCGGTGACCCCCTCTGGGATGCTCAGGTCCGCGAACAGGTGCGCGCTGGTGTGGTATGTCTCCACCGGCTCCTCCACCGGCAGGCCCAGGGCCTTGGCGATCAGCCGCCAGCGGGGGGTGTCATCCCAGTCCACGAAGGTCACTGCGGTACCGGAGCTCCCGGCCCGGCCCGTGCGCCCGATCCGGTGGACGTAGATCTTCTCGTCCTCCGGGCACTGGTAGTTGATGACGTGGGTGACGTCGTCCACGTCGATGCCGCGGGCGGCGACGTCGGTGGCCACCAGCACGTCCACCTTGCCGTTGCGGAAGGCGCGCAGGGCCTGCTCGCGCGCCCCCTGGCCCAGGTCCCCGTGCAGGGCGCCGGTGGCGAAGCCGCGGGCCCCCAGGTCCTCGGCCACCCGGGCGGCAGTGCGCTTGGTGCGGGCAAAGATGATGGTGCGTCCCCGGCCCTCGGCCTGCAGGATCCGGGAGACCACCTCAATCTTGTTCAGTGCGTGGGTGCGGTAGACGACCTGCTGGACCGTCTGGACGGTCATGGACTCGTCGCCGGGGTCCTGGGCGCGGATGTGGGTGGGCTTGGTCATGTAGCGGCGCGCCAGGGAGACGACGGCGCCGGGCATGGTGGCGGAGAACAGCATGGTCTGGCGGTCAGGGCGGGTGCGGGCCAGGATCTTCTCCACGTCCGGCAGGAAGCCCAGGTCCAGCATCTCGTCGGCCTCGTCCAGCACCACGGTGGTCACGTGGTCCAGGTTCAGCACGCCGCGGTCCATCAGGTCGATCAGCCGCCCAGGGGTGCCGACGACGACCTCGGCCCCCTTCTCCAGGGCCTCGATCTGTGGCTCGTAGGCGCGTCCGCCATAGACCTGCACGATGCGCACGGTGCGCTTGGCGGCGGCCATGGCCAGCTCCTCGGCGACCTGCTTGGCGAGCTCACGGGTGGGCAGCACCACCAGGGCCTGGGGGGAGCCGGAGGCGGGGTCCTCGTCCCAGCCCTCCTCGCCGGGCCCCAGGGTGTCCATGAGCAGGGGCAGGCCGAAGCCCAGGGTCTTGCCGGTGCCGGTCTTGGCCTGGCCGATGATGTCCTGCCCGCCCAGGGCCACGGGGAGGGTCAGGGCCTGGATGGGGAAGGGGTGGGTGATGCCCTTGGCGGCCAGGGCCGCGCAGATCTCGGGCTCCACGCCGTACTGGGCGAAGGTCTTGCGGGTGAGGTCCTCGGCGCCGCCTTCGTCGGTGATGTCGGGGGTGGCCTCGTCCAGCACGGGGGCGTGGGCGGAGGCGGTCTCGATGATGCCCGAGCTGGCCGGGGTGTCTGCCTCAGGGGCGCTGGGTGCGGAGGGGGCGCTGGGTGCGCTGGGCGCAGTGGCTGGGGCAGCCGGGGTGGCTGCGCTAGCCGGGGTAGCCGGGGTGCTGGCGGTGGCTGGGGTGAGGGTCTCCTCCGGCGTCGGGGCGGAGGCGCTGTGCTTGGTCAATATTCGCCTTGTCTGCTTGTGCACTGCCTGGCTGGTCCCGGTGCGGGAGGCAGACGGCGGCCCGCTGTGTGGGGAGCAGCGCTTAGGAGCGGCGCTCGGCCCGGGCCGCCTCGGCAGCGGTCGTGTGGCAGCCGATCGTGGAATCACGTCCTGCGCTGGGCCACTGGGGGCGGGCAGGTGAAGAAGGCATGACGACCGGGCAACCGTGGTCTGGGCCAGGCTAGCGACAAAAGCCCGCTATTGGAACGGTTGACGCCGCCGCCTGCCGGTGCCGTGGTGGAACTCACGCCCTGGTGGGGTGCCCAGCCTGGGTGTGTCTCGGGGTGAGCGCGCGGTCGTCTACTCCTTTTGAGTCAGTCCCAGGTCCGGCCTGGGTGGGTCTCGGGTTGCGCGTACCTCCCACACGGGACACAAGCGCCTCAAGCAGACCATGCCCCCTACTCCTCGCCTCCACTGGTGCATTTCGGCGCGAGTGGTGCCGGAAAACCGCACCACTCGCGCCGAAATGCACAAGTCACCCCGCACCACAGCTACACGCCATGACCACAGAAAACATCCCCTACGCCCCAACCAGAACCCGAACTAGCTACCGCACCTTGACACGCTGTATAAGGACACCTCCACCGGGAGGCGGAGCCCATGCCCCGTTCGACGGTGCTCACATCCAGCCAGAAGTCCACGCCCCGCTAGAAGTCCACGCCCCGGCGGAGCCCACGCCCCATTCGACGGTGCTCACGCCCCGCAGAAGCCCGACTCCGTCGTCGGTGGGTAGCTGGCCCCAGTCCCACTGCCCGGGCAGCCACTAGACTCCCTAGCCATGAGCGAGCCCACCCCTGAGTCCCGCGCCGGTGCCGCCAGTACCTCCAGCACACCCAGCAGCCCGGCTACCGTCAGCGCCGTGGTCGGGGTGGTGGCCTACTCCCGCACCGTGGCCTGCACCCGCTACGCCAAGGACGCGGACAAGGCCCCCACCATGGCCGCCCGGGTGTCCCTGATGCGCATGAGCGCCGCAGCGGTCGCCGGGTACGACCGGGTGGCGGAGGCCGCCGCCGCCCAGGGGGTGGACGCCGCCGTCCAGACACAGCGCTTCGTGGGCTCCTTGGGGGACTTCGACGAGCGGCTGCGCCCGGCGGACTGGCCGGAGCGCATGGTCAAGACCTACCTGGCCTTCGGGCTGCTCATCGACTTCTGCATGGCCCTGGCTGACGGCCTGCCGGAGCCGCTGCGGGGCTCCCTGTTGGACGAGCTCGCTGACGAGCACCTGGGGGCGCTGGCCTCCCGCGAGCTGGTGCCCGCCATCGACGCCGACGACCAGCTCGCTGCCCGCCTGGGACTGTGGGGGCGGCGCGTCGTCGGTGAGGAGATGGGCCTGCTGGTGCGCATGCTGGGCCAGCACCCGGAGCTGGCCAGTGGAGCAGCCAGCGCCGAGGTACTGCACCAGGTCCTCTCCCAAGGGGCGGTCAACCGGATGCAGGGGCTGGGCCTGCGCGGCTGAGCGGCGTCCTCGCGCAGCGGGTTGCGTCTTGGCAGCAGGCCCTACCGGGGTGTCTGCTTTCCGCGCGGGCGGGGCGCGGCGCGGGTATAAAGGGCAGGAGGTGGTCCACGCCACCACAGCCGTTCTCAAGGAGGAGAAGACATGCTCATCAGCCGCGAGGCCCTGGCCGTCAGATGTGACCACGAGGGTTGCGAGCGCATGGTCGCCCACCGGGTGGTGGACACCGTGCACGACCCCGACGGCACCGCCATCGAGCGGGTGCTGGCCCTGTCCTACACGCCGGACGACGCCCTGCGTGCCGCCGAGCGGGACGGCTTCAAGATCGACGGCGAGCACGTCTTCTGCGAGAAGCACCACTGCGTGTGAGCGCGGGAGGGGCGGCCAGGCGCTCCACCTGCCTGGCCGCCCGCGCGCTGCCCGTGCGATCATCGGCGTGTGGACGGTGAGCAGCTGTACCAGTGCGCGCACGAGGTGGCCCAGGGGCTGCCTGGCTCCGGCCTGGAGCAGCCCTTCGGGCCCCGCTGGGACGTGTACAAGGTGCGCGGCAAGATATTCGCGCTGCTCACCAGCTCCACCGGCCCTCAGATGCTCAACGTGAAGGTGGACCCGCCCGACGGCGTGGCCCTGCGCCGTCAGTACCCCTTCATCGCCCCTGGCTACCACATGAGCAAGCGGCACTGGGTGACCGTGACCCCGGGGGAGGGGCTGGAGACGGCGCTGGTGGAGGAGCTGGTGACCACCTCCTACCTGCTGGTGGTGGAGGGCCTGCCGCGGGCGGTGCGGCCGGTGGACCCGCAGCGCTACGCCGTCGCCGCCGGGCTGGCCGGATGAGGGCCTGCCGCGGGCGGTGCGGCCGGTGGACCCGCAGCGCTACGCCGTCGCCGCCGGGCTGGCCGGATGAGGGCCTGCCGCGGACCCGTTCCGCCGTCAGGTCAGAGTGTCCAGATTGATGACGAACGCCCCAAGTCGGCTCGCGAGCAGATCTGGAACGGTGCGGTTCCAGCACTCCCGATCGAGGTCTCAACCAAGCGCGGCCGCTTTGTCATCGATTCGGACGCAAAGGCCACAGGTACCCAGGCCACCGCCAGCCCCAGGCCACCGCCAGCCCCAGGCCACAGGCACCCAGGCCACAGACAGCCCCCGGGCCGGGACCACCGTGGGCTGGGGCCCAGGTCCTTGCCTGCGGGCGCCCACGATTGGCTAGCCTAGGGCCCATGGCTGACAAGAGCACCAGCGCGACGACGCGCACCGAGTCCGACTCCATGGGCACCGTCGAGGTTGCCTCCGACCGTTACTGGGGCGCCCAGACCCAGCGCTCCCTTACAAACTTTGACATTGGCCGCCCGACCTTCGTGCTGACCTCCCCCCTGATCAAGGCCCTGGGCATCCTCAAGAAGTCTGCCGCCCTGGCCAACGCCGAGCTGGGCGAGCTGCCCCAGGACATCGCCAGGCTGATCGCCCAGGCCGGTGACGAGGTCATCTCCGGCAAGCTGGACGAGCACTTCCCCCTGGTGGTGTTCCAGACCGGCTCCGGCACCCAGTCCAACATGAACTCCAACGAGGTCATCTCCAACCGGGCCATCGAGCTGGCGGGCGGGGAGATGGGCTCCAAGACCCCGGTGCACCCCAACGACCACGTCAACCGGGGCCAGTCCTCCAACGACACCTTCCCCACGGCCATGCACATCGCCGTCGTCAACGAGCTGCAGGTCATGTACCCGCGGGTCATGCAGCTGCGCGACACCCTGGACAAGAAGGCCCAGGAGTACCAGGACGTGGTCATGGTGGGGCGCACCCACCTGCAGGACGCCACCCCCATCACCCTGGGGCAGGTCTTCTCCGGCTGGGTCGCCCAGATCGACTTCGCCCTGGACGGCATCCGCTACGCCGACTCCCGCGCCCGGGAGCTGGCCATCGGCGGCACCGCCGTGGGCACCGGCCTGAACGCGCACCCCAGGTTCGGTGAGCTGGCCGCCCAGAAGATCAGCGAGGAGACCGGTATCGAGTTCAAGCAGGCCGACAACCTCTTCGCGGCGCTGGGCGCTCACGACGCCCTGGTGCTGGTCTCCGGCGCCCTGCGGGTGCTGGCCGACGCCCTGATGAAGATCGCCAACGACGTGCGCTGGTACGCCTCCGGGCCGCGCAACGGCATCGGCGAGCTGCTGATCCCCGAGAACGAGCCGGGCAGCTCGATCATGCCGGGCAAGGTCAACCCCACCCAGTGCGAGGCCATGACCATGGTGGCCGTGAAGGTCTTCGGCAACGACGCCACCGTGGGCTTCGCGGGCTCCCAGGGCAACTTCCAGCTCAACGTGTTCAAGCCCGTGATGGCCTGGTGCGTGCTGGAGTCCATCAAGCTGCTGGGTGACGCCTGCGTGTCCTTCGACGAGAACTGCGCCTACGGGATCGAGCCTAACCTGGAGAAGATCGCCGCCAACCTGGGCACCAACCTGATGCAGGTGACGGCCCTGAACCGGCACATCGGCTACGACAAGGCCTCCAAGATCGCCAAGAACGCCCACCACAAGGGCCTGTCGCTGCGGGAGTCGGCCCTGGAGCTGGGCTTCGTCACGGAGGCGGAGTTCGACAAGTGGGTGGTTCCCATGGACATGACCCACCCCAGCGCCGCTGAGGACTGAGCCTCCCGGTAGCTGCGGTCTCATAGGGGCTGCGGCTTTCTGGGGGCTGCGGCTTTCCAGTAGCAACGACGACGGCGCCCGCCTGGCCCCCTACCGGGGCTGGGCGGGCGTCTCGCGGTGGTGCGGGACTGGGACTGCGGGCCGGGCCAGTGGTCCTGAGGACGAGGCTGTGTCAGGGGTGGGGGAGTCGACCTGCGGGGGCTGGGACCGGGCCGGGCGAGGCGCCCAGCAGCCGACGGGGCGGGGCCGGGTGAGGCGCCGTGCGGGGGCTGGAGTCGGGGCGGACGCCCCCGCCCCGTCGTCGCCCGCCCTCAGAAGGTGGAGGTGTCGATCACGTAGCGGTAGCGGACCTGGGAGCCCACCACCCGGTCATAGGCCTGGGTGATCTGCTCGCCGCTGATGATCTCCACCTGGGGCGCGATCCCGTGGGCGGCGCAGAACTCCAGCATCTCCTGGGTCTCGGCGATCCCCCCGATCTGTGATCCCGCCAGCGACTTGGAGCCCTGGACCAGGGTGGCCAGGTGCAGGGTGGTAGGGGCCTCGGGCAGCCCCACGTCAACGAAGCAGCCGAAGGGCCGCAGGGTGTTCAGCAGCCCGGCGTAGTCCAGGTCGTCGGCGCCGACCGTGCACAGGATCACGTCAAAGGTGCCGCGCAGCGCCTCCAGCGTCCCCGGCTCGCTGGTGGCGTGGAAGCTCTTGGCCCCGAAGCGCAGCGCGTCGGCCTCCTTGGAGCGCCCGTGGGAGATCACGGAGACCTCCGCCCCCATGGCCGCGCCGATCTGCACCGCCATGTGCCCCAGCCCGCCCATGCCGACGACGGCCACCTTGCGGCCCGGCCCGGCCCCGAAACGCTTTAGGGGAGAGTAGGTGGTGATGCCCGCGCACAGCAGCGGGGCGGCGGCCTCGAAGGGGATCTCGTCGGGGACCCGGCAGGCGAAGTGCTCGGGCACGGTGAAGCCCTGGGCGTAGCCGCCTGCGGTGGGGTTGCCCTCGGCGTCGTCGCCGTAGGTCCACAGGGTGCGCTGCAGGCCGCCGGGGGTGCCGGTGCAGAACTGCTCCTGGTCGGCCTGGCAGTACTCGCACTGGCCGCAGGAGCCCACCATGCAGCCGACACCGACCTTGTCGCCCACCTTGTGCCTGGTGACCTCGGCGCCCACCTTGGTGACCACCCCGACGATCTCGTGGCCGGGGGTCAGCGGGTACTTGGCGGGGCCCCACTCGCCTCGGGCCTTGTGGATGTCGGAGTGGCAGATCCCGGCGTACCTGACCTCGAGGTAGACCTCCTTGGGGCCGGGCTCCCGCAGCCTGACGGTGGTGCGGTGGAACTGGGTGGTGGCGTCGTCACAGGCGTAGGCCAGGACCTCGGGCATGGGGGCCTCCTTGGTTGCGGGTGGGCGGTTGGCTGGCTGGGCGGGGTGGCTGTTGCCGGGCCTGTGCGGGGCCGGTCTGTTACCGGGCACGGTTCCCGACGACGTCGCCCGGGTCCGTAACAGGGCCGGTGCGCTGCGGCCAGGGCGTTGGACTGTGGCTGGGGCGGGCCCAGGCAGGTGTGCTGCGGTGTCCCGGAGCGCGCCCTGCGGTCAAGGGTGCCTGCTCCTTGCTTCCCCGGGGGAGGGGTAGGTGATCGCCGCCGGTGGAATTATGACTACGGGAACCATTCTCGCTGCTGGCTGCCTGGGGCGGGAGCACGGTGCTGGGGCCTGGGCGTCCGCTCCTGCTGCTTCGGGCTGGCGTGCAGCGTGCCCTGGGCCCGTGATCGCCTCGAGCTCGGGCTTCCCTGGCCTCGCTGCCGCTGTCGCAGCCACCGTGACGGGGGCTAGGTCCGCCGTCGTCGGCCTCCCGCCGTCTTCCGGTCCTCTCCGTCATCCGCCTCCCGCCCTCGTTCCGGCAGGGGCCTGTGCCTGACGGCGTCCGGGGCCGCCCGCTGTTTCGCGCCCTGGCGGCAGCGTCCCGGTCCTACACTTGCCAGGACATAGCAAAGGTGCCAGCCCGCGCGCCCTCGGCCCCGCCACCCGTGCGGGTCCGCCACAGGCCGCGTCAGCAGGCCGCCCGTCAAAGGAGTCGCCGTGACCACACGGACCGAGGAAGACCTGCTGGGCCAGCGTGAGGTCCCAGACGACAAGTACTACGGGATCCACACCCTGCGGGCCCTGGAGAACTTCCAGGTCTCCAAGGGCACCATGAACGACGAGCCCGAGCTCATCAAGGCCATGGTCCAGGTCAAGAAGGCCACCGCCCTGACCAACAAGGAGCTGCGCACCCTCCCCGGAGACATCGCCGACGCCATCTGCGCCGCCTGTGACGAGATCCTGCTGCGGGGCCGCTGCCTGGACCAGTTCCCCACCGACTCCTTCCAGGGCGGGGCGGGCACCTCCATCAACATGAACACCAACGAGGTGGTCGCCAACCTGGCCCTGGAGCTGCTGGGCCTGCCCAAGGGACGCTACGACGTCATCAACCCCAACGACCACGTGAACAAGTCCCAGTCCACCAACGACGCCTACCCCACCGGCTTCCGCCTGGCCCTCTACACCCTGTCCCAGGACTTCCTGCGCGCCATCGAGGACCTCGCACGCAGCCTGCGGGCCAAGGGCAAGGAGTTCGAGTCGGTCCTGAAGATGGGCCGCACCCAGCTGCAGGACGCGGTCCCCATGACCCTGGGGCAGACCTTTGACGCCTACGCGGAGAACATGACGGAGGAGCTGGAGCGCGTCTCCGTGGCCGCGGGCCTGCTCCTGGAGGTGAACCTGGGGGGCACCGCGATCGGCACCGGCCTGAACACGCCCCCGAACTTCCCGACCGTGGCGGCCCGCTACCTGGCGGAGGTCAGCGGCTACCCGGTGGTGCCCGCACGCAACCTGCTCGAGTCCAGCTATGACAACGGGGCCTATATAGCGCTGCACTCCACCGTGAAGCGCACCGCGGCCAAGGTCTCCAAGATATGCAACGACCTGCGCCTGATGTCCTCAGGGCCGCGCGCGGGCCTGAACGAGATCAACCTGCCGCAGATGCAGGCGGGCTCCTCGATCATGCCCGCCAAGGTGAACCCGGTGATCCCGGAGGTCGTCAACCAGATCTGCTTCAAGGTCTTCGGCAACGACGTGGCCGTCTGCTTCGCGGCGGAGGCGGGCCAGCTGGAGCTCAACGTCATGGAGCCGGCCCTGTCGCAGTCCATGTTCGAGTCCCTGCACCTGCTCACCCGGGGCCTGGACATCCTGCGCACCCGGTGCGTGGACGGCATCACCGCCAACGTGGAGGTCTGCCGCGACGAGGTGCTGCGCTCCATCGGCATCGTGACCTACCTCAACGACGTGATCGGCCACCACCTGGGGGACGTGATCGGCAAGGAGTGCGCCCGCTCTGGGCGCTCCGTGCGCGAGGTCGCCTTGGAGATGGGCGTGCTGGGGGAGGAGGAGCTGGACAGGATCCTGTCCACCGAGAACCTCATCCACCCCCGCTACCACGGGAGGATATACGCCGAGGGCGAGCGGGGGCTGCCGGAAGGCGTGACCCTGCGCCGCGGCGAGTGACCCGCTGCTAGCCCATGGTGCCCAGCTCCTCGCGCAGCCACTCCAGCTCCGCGTTGCGCGCCGCCCGGGCGGTCAGCAGCATGCCCCGCCGGTAGGGGTCCTCCTCTCCGCCCAGGCGCTGGGGCCGCCCCTCCGGGCTGGTGAAGAAGGACGGCGGCGTGTCCAGCACCGCCAGCCGCCGCAGCAGCACGGTGCGCCGCTCGCGGGGGTCGGGCAGCCTGGACAGGAAGGCCAGTACCTTCATGAAGCGGGGGGTGGAGGCGACGTCGGGGCCGGTAGCCTCCCGCAGCAGCTGGTGCAGGCGCTGGCGGCCCGCTGAGGTTATGGACAGCACCTGCTTGGCGCGGCCGCGGGCCCCGGGGGCCACGGAGCGGCTGACCAGGCCGCGGTGCTCCAGCCGGGTCAGGGCGGGGTAGAGTGCTCCCTCACTCAGCCTGGTACCAGGTCCGCCTAGTTGAATGACGCGACGACGCAGCTCGTAGCCGTGCAGCGGGCCCTCGTCCAGGAAGCCTAGGATCTGCAGCTCAAGCATCCGTTCAGGTTACCTCACTGTTACATCTAATCGACTCAAAAAACGGGGCGCGCTATGCTGGTGCCGCACCAAGGACAGGAGAACCCTCCTTCATGAGCAGCAGTATCGAGTTCGATGCCGTAACCAAGCGCTACCCCGGGGTATCCGCCCCAGCCGTCTCCGGCTTCTCCGCCAGGCTCACCGCTGGCACCACCACGGTGCTCCTGGGATCCTCCGGCTGTGGCAAGACCACGCTTATGCGGATGGTGAACCGCATGGTCGAGCCCACCGGCGGCCGGGTGCTGCTGGACGGGGAGGACGTGCGTGGCCAGGACCCAGTGTGCCTGCGCCGCTCCATCGGCTACGTGCTCCAGAACGCCGGCCTGCTGCCGCACCGGCGCGTGCTGGACAACATCACCCTGGTCCCCCGGCTCAAGGGCGAGGTCCGGGAGGACTGCACGCAGCGGGCCTACGAGCTGCTGGACCTGCTGGGCCTGGACCGGGCCCTGGCCAGCCGCTACCCGCACGAGCTCTCCGGCGGACAGGCCCAGCGCGTCGGCGTCGCCCGCGCCCTGGCGGCAGACCCCGGTGTGCTCCTCATGGACGAGCCCTTCGGGGCGGTGGACCCGCTGGTGCGGCGTGAGCTCCAGACAGAGCTGATCCGGCTGCAGGCGGAGCTGTCCAAGACCATCCTGTTCGTCACGCACGACGTCGGGGAGGCGCTGGCCCTGGGGGACGAGATCTTCCTGCTGCGCAAGGGTGCCCAGGTGGCCCAGCGGGGCACCGGCCCCGAGCTGCTGGCCAACCCGGCGGACGACTTCGTCGCCAGCTTCCTGGGCCTGGACGACGCCGAGCGCCAGCTCAGCCTCCTGGAGATCGCCGGGCAGCGGGTGGTGGCGGACTCCGCGGGCCGTGCCATCGGACGCCTCGCCCCGCAGAGCGGGTCCAGCACGGGGAGCGGGAGAGGCGCGGAGGCCGGGGACGGCGTCGGCAGCACACCTGGCCCCAGCCCCGTCGTGGCGCCTGACGGCGGCCCGGGTGAGGACCACGCATGACCTGGCTCCTGGCCAACCTGCCGACCGTGCGCGGTCTGGTGCTGGCGCACCTGGCCCAGGCGGTGCCCACGATCGCCGCCACCTTCCTGCTGACCCTGCCGCTGGCCCGCCTGGCCCAGCGGGTGCGGATGATCCGGGCCGTGCTGGTGACCGGCTCCTCCCTGCTCTACGCCATCCCCTCCCTGGCGCTGTTCGTGGTGCTGCCCATCATCCTGGGCACAGGTATCCGCTCACCCATCAACGTGGTGGTGGCCACCACCCTGTACGGCCTGGCCCTGCTGGTGCCCACCGCCGTCGCCGCCCTGGACGCCGTGGACCCGGGGGTGCTGGACGCCGCCACCGCCATGGGCATGGGGCGGGCGCGGCGCTTCGTCACCGTGGAGCTGCCGCTGGCTGGACCGGCGATCCTGGCGGGCCTGCGGGTGGTCGCCGTCTCCACCATCTCCCTGACCACCATCGGCGCGGTCCTGGGGGTGCGCAGCCTGGGGCACCTGTTCACTGACGGCTTCCAGCGGGGGATCGTCGGCGAGATCGTCACGGGCATGGTCGCCACCGTGCTGCTGGCGGTGCTGCTGGACGCCCTGGTCGTCGCGGCGGGCTGGGTGGCCCTGCCCTGGACCCGACGTCGTCGCCGGGGGACCGCTGGCGAACAGGCCGCAGGAGGGCAGGCATGAACTACTTAGGTGAAGCCTTCGCGTTCATCCTCGACCCGGCCAACTGGGGCGGGCCTATGGGGATCGGCCGCCTGCTGGGGCAGCACCTGGGCTACTCCCTGCTCGGCGTGCTGCTGGCCTCCGCCCTGGGGGTCCCGTTGGGCTGGTGGGTGGGGCACAGACGCCGTGGACGGGAGCTGGTGGTGGCGGCCTCCGGGGCCGTGCGCGCCCTGCCGACCCTGGGCGTGGTCACCCTCCTGGGGCTGCTGCTCGGTATCGGGCTGAGCGCTCCGCTGCTGGCCTTCGTGGTGCTAGCGCTGCCGAGCGTCCTGGCAGGGGCCTACACCGGGGTGGAGTCCGCTGACCCGGTGGCGGTTGACGGGGCCCGGGCCAGCGGCATGAGCGAGCTGCAGGTGCTTACCCGTGTGGAGGTGCCCCTGGGGGCGCCGCTGCTGGTCGGGGGCCTGCGCTCAGCCACCCTGCAGGTGATCGCCACCGCCACCCTGGCCGCCTACACTGGGGCCGGCGGGCTGGGACGCCTGATGTTCCTGGGGCTCAACACCCAGAACTACGCCATGGTGCTGTCCTCCTCCATGCTGGTCATCGTCCTGGCCCTGCTCTCTGAGACCTGCTACTCCCTGCTGCAACGCGCCGTCAGACCGGCAGGCGCGGCCACCCGGAAGGAACCCGTATGAACACCCGTCTAAGCCGTCGTGCCGTCCTGACCGGGGCCGGGCTGCTCGCCCTGGGCCCGGTGCTCTCCGCCTGCTCCAGCAAGGACCCTTTCGCTACCGGTGACACCGCTGCCACGGCCGGTGCGGGCGCCGGGGGAGGGGCTGGGGCAGGGACGCTGACCGTGGGCAGCTCCCGCTACTTCTCCAACGGGATCATTGCCGAGCTCTTTGCCCAGATGCTGGAGCAGGCAGGGTTCACTGTGCGGCGGGAGTACCAGATCGGCCCGCGTGAGGTGTTCCTGCCGGAGGTCGAGGCGGGCCAGATCGACGTCATGCCGGAGTACGGCGGGAACCTGCTGCAGTACTACGACAAGTCCGGCACGGCCACGGACGCGCAGTCAGTGCACCAGGCCCTGCTCGGCGGTGTGCTGCCCAAGGACCTGACCGTGCTGGACGCTGCCGAGGCGGTGGACCAGGACTCCTACACAGTCACCCGGGCGGTGGCTGAGCAGTACGGCCTCAAGACCCTGGGGGACCTGAGCAAGCTGGGGCGCACGGTCAAGGTGGCGGCCAACGCCGAGTTCGCCAAGCGGCCCTACGGACCCGAGGGCCTGAAGAAGCACTACGAGGTGGACGCCGAGGTCACCCCCGTGGAGGACTCCGGCGGCCCCCTGACCGTCAAGGCCCTGACCGACGGGACCGTGGACGTGGCCAATATCTTCACCACCAGCCCGGCCATCGTGGAGAACGACCTGGTGGCGCTGGAGGACACCAAGGCCATGATCCTGCCCCAGCAGGTCACCCCCCTGGTGAACGTGTCCCTGCCGCTGGCCGCCAGCCAGGCCATCGGGAAGGTGACGGCGGTGCTGACCACCCAGGACCTGCTGGAGATGAACACCCGCTCCACCAAGGAGCAGCTGGACGCCGCCATCATCGCCAAGGACTGGCTCACCGCCAAGGGGCTCCTGGGCTGAGGTGCCAGGCTGCTCGGCCGGATCAGGGGACTGTCGGTCTGATGAGGGGCTGAGTGGTCGGTTAAGGGGCTGAGCCGGTTGGTGGGCTTTCTGTCTGGCGGCTGCTTGGGTGGTCGGTTGGCCGGATCAGGGGGCTTGCTGGCTGGCGGCTGATCCGGATGAAGGGCCGAGCCGACCGGCTCGCTGGCGGGTCAGGGGACGGTGGTGCGCCGTCGTCCCTTGGCCAGGACCGGGCTCCAGGCGACCGCGACGCTCAGCGTCAGCACCACCAGGGCCAGCAGGAAGGGAGCCAGCGGCCACCAGCCGTACAGGGCGGTGGCCAGCACGGGGGCGAAGATCCAGGTAGAGGCACCGGTTGCGTTCAGCACCCCGGCCACCCCGCCCTGCTCCTGCGCGCTCACTGCCAAGGAGCCGCCAGCGGTGAAGCCAGGCCCGACCATTCCCCCACCAAGGCCGACCAGGAAGGTAGCCAGGGCCAGGAACCACAGCTGGCTGGCCACGGTCAGGCAGGCCAGTGCCAGCAGCGCCACCAGGCCCCCGACGCGCACCAGACGGCGCGGCCCCCAGCCCAGGCGCGGCACCATCACCAGCTGGGACAGCATCGCCCCCGCGGCATTGGCCAGCAGCATCACCGCAGTCAGCGGCACAGCCTGCTCCGAGCTGAGCGCCAGGCGGTCCTGCACGATAAAGCCGGTGATGATCTGCACCACGCCCGCGGTGAAGAACATCCCGAAGGCGGACCCGATCCAGGGCAGCACCCGCCGGTCGGTCCAACGGACCTTGGGGGGCAAGGGCGCGGCGGTAGGCGCCTGGAGCGTGGGTGCTGCCACCTGTGGCTGGGGCGCGCCTGCCAGCGTCTGGGACGCGGTCTCCTGCGCCGGGGGCGTGGTCGGCTGCGCTGGTGGGGGAGCGGCAGCCGCCGTCTGCCTGTGCCGGGCCCGCCCCCGGAAACCGGCAGCCTGGGGGCTGATTGCCGGAGAGGCGGCTGCCTGGGGCACGGCGTCGTGCGGGATACCGAACCATCCGACCAGCAAGGCGATCACCACGAACACCGGAGTGGCGTGCACCGGGGCGTAGATCGACCAGGTGCCCAGCAGTGAGGAGACCACCGACCCCACCACGATGGACAGCTGCACCGCCCCCGAGAAGGTGGACATACCCCGCACCCGGGCGGACTCGGTGGCCGTGGCCTGCGCTATCAGAGCCTGGCCGGTGGGTGGGATCGCCGCCACGGCACCACCAAAGAACGGGCCGCGAGCCAGCACTATGGACACCGCGGTCAGCGTGGCTCCCCAGGCCCCGGCGGCCCGCAGCCAGACCGCCGAGGAGAACAGGCAGGCGGCTACCAGGGCCAGGCTCAGGGCCGTGAGCAGCACCCGACGTCGCCCCCAGGAGATGGAGCGCCTACCCCAGAACTGCGACAGCAGGGTCACCGCCAAGGCGGCCAGCGAGACGGCCAGGCCCACCACCCACTCGGGCAGCTGTAGCGCCCGGGCCAGCGGGGCGATGGACACGTTCAGCATGTTCTGGCCGACGTAGGTGAACAGGCACACCACCAGCAGGGCCTTCAGGGTGCGGTTTGAGCTCAGTACCGCCTGCGCCCCGCCCTGTTCCGTCCGCGGCAGGCTGCGGCCCGGGGCTAGGAGGCTCTTTTGGGCCGGGGGCTGACGCTGGGCTGAGTGCTGCTCCTGGTTAGGGGACCGGTGCTGGGAGGGAGGCTGCTTAGCGCTGCCCTGCTCCTGGGCTGGGTGGGGGAGGTGCGGCTGGGCGTTTGGAGGACGATCGGCATCTGGCACGCGAGCACCCTAGCCCCATCCGCCCACCCGCTTCCCTCGCGAGACCGGGACATATGTACCGCGAGACCGGGACATATGGCTCACGAGACCGGTAAGGGTAGCCTTACTTTGAGGGGTGGGATGGGTTGCGTCGGCGCAGATGCTCTGGACGGTGCTGACGACGGTCTGCAAGGTAGCCGGTAGCGACGGTCGGCAGGAGGGTGTGTGATCGTGGTGGAGAGATGGTCGGCGCGGGTGGCTGGCGCTGACCGGGCAGGCTGCGGAAACTATGTTGTGGCGCCCGCCTAGGGAGCAGGTTGGTCAGGGGGCGTATCTCCGGGCCTGGTGGCGCACAGGCGGTGATGTCAGCGGATTGGCGGACTCGTCTTGCACGCATGGGGTGGCGGGCCTGCCAGAGAAGTATTGGAATATCAACGTTCTTGGTTCCCAGACGGTGGGCAGGGATGCGTGAGGTGCGCGCCGACGTCGCCGTTGCATATTTTGCAGGGGTGCAGGCACCAGTCGGGTAACAGCACGCCTTGGGATACTCCCTGCATTTGCAGGAGAAAGTCCCTGTCTCGCCTCTGGTTGTCTCCTGGTCGTGTGCGCAACCAGGATGCGGCCCGACTGCGCGCTTCCTGGAACCATGCTCCCAGGTGCCGTCCTCGCTCGGGCTGCTGCGCCACAGGCCCGGAGCTACTGGATCTACCCCAACCAAGACTGACCGTCTGAGAACTGGTCGCCGCATCTTGCCCTGTGCGACGTCAACCTGTCCTGCCTGAGAGCATCTGCTTCAACGACGCCCGCCGTCGCGGACGATTCAGCCGCGAGACAAGCCCAAGCTATCCACAAACTAAGGGCACCCTTACCGGTCTCGCGAGCCATATGTCCCGGTCTCGCGGGAGAAAGGGTGTTGCCAGTGGTCTACTCGCCAGGCGGCGTCCCCGGACACTGGGCGCCACTGGTCTGCTGGGTCCATCATTGGGCCGGGCAGCCACTGGGTCAGGTCTACCAGCGGCGCCCGCACCACCTGGTGCTCCTCCAAGGCCTCTGCCCTGCGGCTGACGTCCAGGTCCAGCCTGCTCACCAGCAGCTCACCCACCAGCCCGGCCTCCAGGGCCTGCCGGTAGATGCTTCCGCCGCCAATCACCCAGACCCGTGGCAGCTGCCGGTAGGTGCCCTCACGCGGGTCCGCCAGCCCCCGGCCGACGACGCCGCGCACGGCCGTCAGCACCGCCCCCGGTAGGTCGCGCGCCACCTGCACGGAGGTGGCTACAGCAGCGGACACTCCTGCGGGCTTGTCAGCCGGGCTGGTCGTGGCCGCACGCGTTGGCGCACCCGCGCTGGCCTGGTCCTCCTTGCCGTTAACCCTCGGCTGCCAGCCGGGGCGGCGGGAGAGCACGATGTTCAGGCGACCGGGCAGGGGCCTGCCTCCCAGGGAGTCCCAGGTGGTACGCCCCATGATCACCGCCCCTCCTAGCGTGGCCGCCTTGAAGTGGCGGAAGTCAGCCGGGACCCGCCACAGCATCCCGCCGTCGGCACCGAGCAGGCCACCACGGTCCTGCGCCCAGATGGCCCCAACAGCCGCCTGCTCAGAGCGCCCCTCCGGGGCACCTGCAGCCCTTCGCCCTGGGCCAGCCGTCACAGAGCGGTTCAGGCGTAGGCCCACCAACGCCTCCTCAGGGTTGCCGGCTGTCGCACGGTCGGGGTCTGCGCTGGCAGCCGTTCCTTTAGGTCCTGCGCCCGCCTCGGTCCCGGCCCTAGCGCCCAACGGCGCGCTCACACGGCCACCGGGGCCTTGAGCGCCGGGTGGTGCTGGTATCCCTCCGAGGCGTCGATGCCCTCCATGGTGTAGGCGTCGATCGACTCGGCCTGCTCCAGGCGCAGCACCGGGAAGGGGTAGGCGGCGGGCACGCGTGAGAGCTGTTCGCGCACCTGCTCCACGTGGTTGTCGTAGATGTGGCAGTCCCCACCGGTCCAGATGAGCTCGCCCACCTGCAGCCCGGCCTGCTGGGCGAGCATATGCGTCAGCAACGCGTAGGAGGCCAGGTTGAAGGGCACCCCCAGGAACAGGTCGGCGCTGCGCTGGTAGACCTGTAGGCTAAGCTGCCCGTCCACCACGTAGCACTGGAAGAAGGCGTGGCAGGGCGCCAGAGCCATCTGGTCGAGCTCGGAGACGTTCCAGGCGGACACCAGCATGCGTCGCGAGTCCGGGTCACGTCGCAGCGTGTCGATAAGCCCCTTGAGCTGGTCTATCGTCCCGCCGTCGGGGGCCGGCCAGGTACGCCACTGCGCCCCGTAGACCGGCCCGAGCTCGCCGTCGGCGTCGGCCCACTCGTCCCAGATGGTGATGCCGCGCTCCTGCAGCCAGCGCACGTTGGTGCTGCCTTGCAGGAACCACAGGAGCTCTCCCTTGACCGCTTTCATGGCCACGAACTTGGTGGTGACCCGGGGGAAGCCCGCAGTCAGGTCGTAGCGCAGCTGGCGGGCGAACAGCGAGCGCGTGCCGGTGCCGGTGCGGTCCCCCTTGGGCGCCCCTGTGGTGAGGACCTCGGCCAGCAGCTCCTCGTAGGACACGTCGACGCCGTCGGGTGGCACCAGGCCCAGGGAGGCCAGGGCGGGGTACTGCTCATTCATGCTCACGGGTGCCACGCTATCGTGTCTGGCCGTCGCGCTGGACGGCGTCTGCTGGTCGGGAACGGTCTGCTGCTCATCTCCCGACGCCGTAGCCCGCTCCAGGCAGCAGGCGCGGCCGCCTACTGCCTGGGGATAGCCAGGTCTGGTCCTAGGCCGGGAGGCTGGTGCGGGCCTCCCGGGCCGGGCCGTCCAGGCACGGGCTGCTCAGGTGGGGCTGCCCTTTACGCTTGAAGGCGTGCGCGGGCTGCCCAGGCGGGGGCGGAGGGCCAGGAACCGGCTAGGGCCGGTTCAGGGCCCTAGATGAGGCCCACCCTGACTGACCTGCTGGGGCAGCAGCAGGTCCTCAGACGGTGATGACCTCGGGGGTCTCTTCCAGCAGCTTGGCGGGGCCGAGCGCCGCCGTCGTGCCTTCAATGACCTGGTTGGCCAGGGCCCGTCCCCCGCTCCAGCCGATGACGGCCCCGATACCGAAGGGCAGCAGCCGCCCAAGGGCCAGGGCCCCGGCCTTGGCCGCGTGCCGCTTGGCCAGGCGCTTGGCCAGCTGGGTGTTCACGGAGCGGACGGTGGGCAGGGGCATCTGGGCGAGCATCTGCGCGGCCCAGAACAGGGTGGACAGCCCTAGCTGCCCCTGTATGGCCTCCGCCCCCTGCTGCCCCAGCAGCGCGGACAGGACCAGGGCGCGTCGTCGCTCAGGGTCCACCACCCGCAGGCCGTGCAGCTCAGCGACCGTGAGCACGTAGGTGACGGCGGCGGCCAGGAACACGCCGGTCTGCCCGACCGTCAGGGCGGTGGCGGCGCCGGTGCCCACGGCGGGCAGGGCGGCTGAGGCGCCGACGGCCCCCGAGGTGAGCCCGGCGTCACGGCGGAAGCGGCGGGCGGCCATCTCCTCCAGCTCGGCGGTGGTGGCCCAGGGGTGCTCGGCCCGCATCCGGGCCACCCGGTCGCTGACGCGGGTGGCGGGGACGGCCAGGGCCTTGTCCAGCGCGGCCTCAATGTTGGATGCCATCTGTGCTCCTCGGGTACTCAGGCGTCAGGGTCGTCCAGCAGGGCGAAGGTGAAGGGCGTGTCGTGCTCCAGGGTGTGCCCCACGGTGCAGTGGCGGTCGATAGCGCCCTCGACGTGCTCGTTGAGCTGACGCAGCTGCTCTGGGTCCAGGCCGCTCAGCTCGGTGACCAGCTCGACGGCGAAGGAGGCGTAGCGCTCCTCGGTCTCGTGCTTGACCGAGGTGCACACCACGTTGGCGTCGAAGTCTGCCCCTAGGGCGCGGGACAGGCGGTGGTCGGCGGACAGGGAGTTGCAGGTGGCCAGGGCGAGCTTGAGCAGCTCGCCGGGGGAGAACTCGCCGGGCCCCATGCCGATGCGCACGGTGGCGCCACGGTCGTTGCGCCCCAGGTACTGGCGGGTGCCGGTACGCTCCGCCCAGACGGCGTTGGCGGGCAGGGTGCCCTCAGCCGCACGGGGTGCGGGGCTGGTGGTCTGCTGGGTGGGGTTGGTGACCTCGTTGTGGCTCATGGGCAGATCGTGCCATGCGCACTGGCCGGCTTCCACGAACTGCTGTGTAGATCACCGCGGTGGGAGGTGCTGACTGATGGGGGCGGCCTGGTGGGGCCTGTCCGGTGGGCCTATCCGGCGGGGTGCGCTCCGGCGGCGGCGCAGGCTCTCGTCTGACCTGTGGCCCCAGCCTAGGCTGTGGCTCTCGTCTGACCTGTGGCCCCCATCCGCCCCTCAGGTCTCCGCCCGCAGGCCTCGCCCCCACTTAGGTGTCCGCCCGCAGGCCTGCCTTCAGGCCTCCGCCCCCTCAGGCCTTGGCCTGCAGGTAGGCGGCGGCACGGCGCTCCTCGTCACGCACGACGTGCCCGGCCATGCCCACGGCCTTCTCCTCCAGGGACTTGCCCACCAGGGGCACGGTCACCCGCAGGTCCAGGTCCAGCTCCACGGTGGTGCTGCCCTGGCCGGGGAGCATCTTCATGGTGCCGCCGACCTGCACAGGGGCCCCCTTGACGGAGACTGCCAGGTCACCGGTGCGCGCGCCGTCGGCGGCAGGCCCGGACCAGGTCTCGGTCACGGAGAAGGAGACGGCGGAGCGGATCAGCTTGCTGGCGACCGCAGGCAGCCGGGTAGGGGCCACGGCCCCACTGACCTGCGCGCGGAAACCCTCACCGGCGGGAACCACCTGGCAGTCCAGGTTCTCCGGCTTGAGGCGCGCAGTGCGGCCACGCTGGAACTCCGGGTCGGAGAGCATCGCCACCACGGCGTCGACGTCGGCTGGGTAGTTGATCTTCAGGTTGGTCCTCATGGGGACGATCCTGCCATGGTTGCGTGATTCAGGAGAGATGAGGAGAGATGAGGGCCGTGCGGCCCGCACCGGGCCGCTACTCTTTTTTCGTGCCGATCTTTCTGCCTGCTGCCGTCCGTGGGACCGTTGACCTCACCCATGCGGAGACGGAGTGGCTCCACCGGCTGGTCGCCGACTGGCAGCTGATCTCAGACCTGTCGGTCGCTGACCTGGTGCTGTGGGTGCCGTCCCGTTCCCGCCGTTTTATCGCTATCGGCCACTGCCGTCCGTCCACCGGGGCCACCGTCCACCTGGACGACGTCGTGGGCCGTAAGCTGCCAGCCGCCCGGGAGGCCGCCCTGCTGGAGGCGCTGACCACCGGCGAGATCCAGGTGTCCGCGGAGCCTTTCTGGACCGGGCAGGCCTCGGTGCTGGAGGAGTACGTGCCGGTGCGCATGGCGGGTGAGGTGATCGCGGTCATGACCCGGGAGAGCTCGGTGGGAGCGATCCGGGCGGGGCGCCTGATGGACGAGGCGCAGGAGTCCTTGGCTGCGGACCTGTGCCGGATGGTCGCTGAGGGCAGCTTCCCGATCCAGGGGGCGGGCACCACGCTGCGCCACGGGACCCCCCGGGTCTCTGACGGCTTCATCCGCCTGGACGCTGACGGACGGGTCGTCTCCAGCAGCCCCAACGCCACCTCCTGCTTCCACCGGCTCGGGGTGCGGGGGGCCATGGAGGGCCTGCTGCTGGCGGAGGAGGTCACCACGATCATCCCGGAGCGCACCCAGGTCGATGAGACCCTGGCCGTGGTGCTGATGGGGCGGCAGGCCTGGCTCACGGAGGTGGAGGCCGGGGGCGTGTTCCTGGCGGTGCGGGCGGTGCCGCTGAGGAGCGGTGCCCAGCGCTCTGGGGCCCTGCTGCTGGTGCGGGACGTCACGGAGATCCGCCAGCGCGAGCAGGTGCTGCTGAACAAGGACGCCACCATCCGGGAGATTCACCACCGGGTCAAGAACAACCTGCAGACGGTCTCGGCCCTGCTGCGGATGCAGGGGCGCCGGGCCACGAACGAGGAGACCCGGGAGGCGCTGGCTGAGGCGGAGCGGCGGGTGGCGACCATCGCCACGGTGCACCAGGCGCTGAGCCAGAACGTGAACGAGCAGGTGGACTTTGACGAGGTCTTTGGGCAGGTCCTGCGGATGGCGGCCTCCGTGGCCACTCCCACCGGCCAGGTCGCCACCAGCATTGAGGGGTCCTTCGGCACGATCGACGCCGACACGGCGCAGGCCCTGGCCACGGTGCTGGCCGAGCTGGTCACGAACGCCGTGGAGCACGGCTTCTCGGGCCGGGACGGTAAGGTGACGGTGCGGGCCCAGCGGGAGGCGGACGGCCAGCTGGTGGTGCACGTGATCGACGACGGCGAAGGGGTGCAGGCGGGCAGGATCATGACCGGCCTGGGCACCCAGATAGTCAAGACGCTGGTGCGGGGGGAGCTGCGCGGCACCATCGACTGGCTCCCGGCAGAGGGTGGCGGCACCGACGTCGTGATCCGGGCCCGGCTCAAGGCCCAGTGAGAGCCAGCCGGTCAGCGGGACCGGTAGCGACCTGTTTAAGGTGTCGCAGACGGCTTAACGCCGTGGCCACGGTGCTGGAGCGCTAGCTGGCGGTCTCAGGTGCTGGCTGCCGGGCCGGTGGTGGAGGATAGCGACGACGGGGTAGTGTCGGCTGTCAGGGCCGTTCAGGGGCCTGGAGCGGTCTCAGGGGCCTGGAGCGGTCTCAGGGGCTGGGGGCGTCGCCTCAGGAGGAGCGGCGGGCGCGGGCGGCACGGCGCTTGAGGGAGCGGCGCTCGTCCTCGCTCATGCCGCCCCAGACGCCAGCGTCCTGCCCGTTCTCCAGGGCCCACTTCAGGCAGGTCTCGGCCACCTCGCAGGTGGCGCACACGGCCTTGGCCTGGGTGATCTGGGCGATGGCCGGGCCGGTGTTACCGATCGGGAAGAAGATCTCGGGGTCGACGTTGAGACATGCTGCCTTGCTACGCCAGTCCATGGGAATCCCTTCGGGTCGGTTCTTCAGGAATCGCTGCCACGAGAACGGCTTGGGGTGGGCGTCTCGGGCGCGTCGGGACAACTTTCACACGCGCTCACAGGCTTAACAAGACTCCAGGGCTGAGACCTGCGACCAACCCCCGGTGGTGCTGGTCACAGCAGATGGGGCGGCTGTTCCTCTGGCTGGGGCTATTCCCTGGGACGCTTGGGACAAGTCGGTGCGGGCTGGTTCCGGGGCGGGTGCGGTCCGGGATAATTGTTCGGTTGACTTGACCAAATTGTTATGTAGGCCTGTCGTCCCACCTCGGCCGCAGCTGCTGCTCCTGCCTCCTGTCCTTGCGTCGGTAGCAGCCGTGGCGGCACTGTTGCTGGAGACGGCGGCCTCAGTCCGGGACGCCGACCTGCACGGGCACAGCCGTTCCTCTGCGCACGAGCACGCCCCGGCCGGGCAGGGTGAGACGGCGGGGGTCCACCGCCCCACGTAGGTTCAGCCCCGCCAGCTGGGAGCTGGGTCCGATCCCCGGCCACAGCACCACCAGCTCTGCCCGCTCCCGCAGCAGGTGCACCGGACCCCGGTAGGTGGCCAGGGCCCGTTCGGTGGTGGCTGAGGCCAGCACCCGGGCACCCTGGTTGATGGCCTGCTCTGCCTGCAGGCTGAGCTCGCTGTCTGCCTGGTCGAGGTCGTCGAAGACCAGTGCCCGTCCCTCCAGAGCCTGGGCCAGGGCACGCAGGGTGGTGCTGCGCCCCGAGCCCGCCGGGCCCACCACCAGCACGCTGCCTTTGGTCGAGGCCACCACGGGGGCGGCGTAGTCCCCACCGACCGCCCAGCTGCCTTCAGGCAGCTCGCGCAGCCGCACCTGGGACGGCAGGGGCAGCAGCCGCAGGGGGCCCGGCGGGCGGGACAGCCCTGGTCTCTCCTGCTGCTGGCTCGTGGCCTCGGCGGCTGGCGCGGGCTGGGGGGCTTCCGAACGCTCTCGCCAGCCGGAGTGCCCCGGGCCGGGACCTTCTTCTCCTGCCTGCGGATGCTGGCTCGTGTCCTCGGCGGCTGGTGCGGGCTGCAAGGTGTCTGGCGTCTCCGGTCGACTGTGGTGCCCCGGACCGGGACCGTCCAGCCCTGTCTGCCTGGCCTGCGTCGTCGGGACTGCCTGCTCACCCTGCCCTGGCCGCTCACCTTGCCAGGCGGGGCGGGTCTCGGAGGGATTTGGCAGCAGCACCTGGCAGGCCAGCGGCTCCTCGTTGTCCAGCAGCACGCCCCGACCTGGCCCTTTCCCCGTCAGCACGCCTCGGGGCAGCCCGGCTGAGGCCGCCTGGAAGGGCTGGCTGGCCCCGAGCACGAGACTGAGCCCCAAGGACCCTGCCCAGCGGGTGGTCGCGGCGCTGAGCGGGGCAGCGAGCACCAGTGCCGTCCCGAAGGCCGGGGCCGCGCGCAGCAGGGCACCCAGGAGGCTGACCCCCTCCCCACCGCCCAGCTGCTCGTCCACGGCCGCCAGCACGTGGTCGACGTCGTCCACGGCCAGCAGCCCACCAGCCAGCGCCCCACCGGCTGCCAGCTGCAGCAGGCGGGTCAGACGGCGCGGGTCGTCCAGCCCGACCACTGTGCCCACGCTACTGCGCTCCCCGCAGACGTCCGTATGCTCCTGCACCCCCGGGAGCGTCCCTACCACGTGCACCGTCATACCGGCGCCCAGCGCGGCCAGGCACGCTGAGTCCAGGGCGGTGGACCGGCCCGAGCCCGCCGAGCCCAGCACCAGCAGCGGACGTTCCGGCTGCCAGCGCCACCAGCCCAGCCGCTGCTCCTCAGGCAGGTCGGTACGCGCCAGCAGCAGCCCCCGCCCGGCATCGGGCGGCTGCCCGACGGGGCGACACAGCCGGGCGGGCAGCGGCTCCGCCCAAGGCCGCCAAGGACTGGGCAGGCCCGCAGCCGCCTCTTGCACCGCCTGCACCAGGGCGCCCAGCTCGGCCTCGTCACCGCACCAAGGTACCCGGTGGGGCTGGCGGTCCCCGGCCAGGAGGAAGGTGCCGGGACGGCGGGGCAGCCGGAAGGCGCCGTCGTGGCCCAGCAGGTCGCGGGAGTCCTGCGGATCCAGCACCCGCAGGCAGATGCGCAGGCTCGTGTTGGCCCGGATGCTTGGGCTCAGGCCCTCGCCGGGACGCTGGGAGGCCAGTACCAGGTGTATGCCCAGGCTGCGTCCCTGGGCGGCCAGCCGCACCAGGGTGTCCAGCACCTCCGGGTGCTGCTTGGCCATGGTCGCGAACTCGTCGACGACAACCACCAGGCGGGCCGGTACCTCCGGCGCGGGCAGCCCGGCCAGGTCCTTGGCCCCGTGCTGGGCCAGCAGGCGCTCGCGGCGCCGGACCTCCGCCTCCATTGAGGCCAGGGCCCGGATGGTGCCCGCCCCGTCCAGGTCCGTGAGCACCCCGGCCGTGTGCGGCAGGTGGGCCAGGGGCCCGAAGGCGGCCCCGCCCTTGTAGTCCACCAGCACGAAGGACAGGGCACTTGGCGGCACTCTCAGGGCCAGCTGGGTGATCCAGGACAGCAGCAGCTCGGACTTGCCGGAGCCGGTGGTGCCCGCCACCAGGGCGTGGGGGCCGTCAGTCACCAGGTCCACCTCCGCGCCCGCCGTGGCGGAACCGCCCAGCTGGGCCCGCAGGCTGGGGCAGCCTGCCGGGTACAGCGCCCAGCGGCCGCGCACGCTAGCGCTGTCGGTGCCCTCCACGACGTCGTCCAGGTGCCGGGCGGGCAGGTCGCCGCCAGCATCAGCGCCGTCGTGGGCTGCCTGGGCGCGCAGGCTCTTGACGACCGCCGGCGGCAGGCCCGCCAGCTGGGCTACCGCGGGCCACCAGGCCGGACCGAGCCTAGGCGGGGCAGAGACCACCTCCACCACCCGTAGCGCGCTGGCAGGCAGCTCCGCCCCCGCGGCGGCCAGCAGCAGCGCCTCACAGCCCGGCCGGGGACCAGCCGCAGGCTCCGGGGACTGGGAACCGCTGTCCGGGCTGCTGGATGGCCCAGATGCTGCCCCAGCCGACACCCCGGTTGCTACCCCGGCCACCAGTCCGCGCTGCCGCCCCCAGCGCAGGCGCAGCCCCGAGGCCACAGCCTCCACCTGCACGTCCTGGGTGGCCAGCACCTGCCCGACCCACCAAGCCAGTGCCTCCCGACAAGCAGGACCGTGCAGCGCCACCCGGTCGCCGTCGGAGAGGAACAAGGGCTGCGCCCCAGCCGCGTCCAACCAGGCCGCCAGCTCCGGGGCCTGCGGGCCGTCCGCCCTGCTCCCGCCGGGCCAGCCAGCCCCTTGGGAGCGGGCTGCCACCAGCAGCAGCACCTGGCTGGGCTGGGGAACCAGACGCCGGGACCTGCGTGTGGCCCTGGCTCGGGAACCGGTAAAGCGCCCAACCGGGCGACGCCCCCAGCCCCCGGGGCCTGGTCCGCTACGCCTTGGGTCCCGCCCGCTGCCCACCCCCTGCCGGGGACCCCCACCGCGCAGGGAACCGCGTAGCGCAGGCAGCAGCCGAACCGCCATCAGGACCATGAAGGGCAGCCCGGTCAGCAGACCCAACCGAGCCCCCAGCCCCTGGGGACGCAGCACCATCAGCACCAGGGAGGTGCCTAGGGTGGCCGTCAGCACCAGGCCCAGCAGCAGCGTCCCCCAGGATCGCCCACTGGCCTCGTGGGGCGTGGCCAGGTCCAGGGTGGTGGGCCGCCTTCGCAGCTGCAAGGTGCTCGCCCCCAGCCGCAGGCACGTCCCTGCAGACAGCTGGCGCTCGCGGCGCAGGCGCCTGGTTCTGTGTGGGGTGCGGTGGACGGTGTGCGCCTGCCGGGCTCTGGCAAAGCGGACACCGTTAGCGGAACCGGGGTCACGGAAGCTCACCCGGCTGCTGCCGCAGCGCGCGGCCAAGTGGTTGCGTGAGACCAGCAGGTCGTTTGGCAAGTGCTGGCGTCCCAGCCGGCACCAGCCGCGACCCCGTAGCGGTACCACCCCGCCTGCGTCCGGCCCGTCCAGCACCGCCAGGTGCCAGGAGGCACGCAGGGTGTCGACCGCACCCTCGGCCAGGGCCGTGGCCTGTGGCTCCATCAGACGCCCCTTCCTGTGCCGGTACCTGTCACCGGCGCCTCTGCTTTCCGACAGCGGGGCGGCGCGGGCCGTTAAAGGGCTGAGCGTCGCCTCCGGGGCTAACTCTCCGCCGTGCTGAAGCAGGGACCGGGCTGCTTGGTGGATATGCGATCTCCTGTGAGGACAACTGGCGCCTGTGGAGTGCGGGACCTTGCCTGGGGCCGCGCGGGCACCATCCGCCCCAGCACTGCGCGGTAACCTCCGGGCTCGGTGCTGTGCTGTAGCTGCCCACCCCGGCGCTGGGCTGGAACCACCGGGCTCGGCGCTGCGCTGTAGCCGCCCACCCCGGCACCGCGCCGTAACCGCCCGCCCTGGCGCTGGGCTGGAACCACCGGGATCGGCGCTGCGCTATAGCCGCCCGCGCGGGCGCCATCCGCCCCGGCACCGCGCTGTAGCCGCCCGGCCTGGCAGGGCCTGGCCGTAGTCGGTCTGGAAGCCGCTCCCCATGGCGTGGTCCTACTCAGGAACGCCTAGGTGGCGGTCTTGTCCTTGGTGGCTGGGCCTCCTGCCGTCTGCGTGGGGGGGATTTTGTCACTGGTGGAGGATTAGAAATGTTTCCCGGGGTCGAGCCTGAGGGACTTTCGGCTTGATTCCGGGGTAGTTGAGCCGTCAGCAGTCGGTGTGGGGGCTTCTAGTCCTCCGCCAGTGACAGCTCTGGGTCGACCACGCTCACCGAGACCAGCCGGGAGAGCCGCAGCAGCGGCCCAGCTCAGCCGCGTGCCGTCGCAGGCCGTCAGCGGCTGGGGCTTGCCGCGGTCTGGTAGGCCACAATGGCGCCATGACCACCGCTCTGCCCGACCCAGAGGCCCCCCGCAAGGCCCCGGCCGCCGTCAGCAGTCCCACACGCTCTAGCGCCCCGGCCGCCGTGTCCCCTGAGGCCCCGGCGTCACCCGCAGCTCCGGCATCCCCCGAGGGTAAGGAGGCCCCGGCAGTCCCGGCGTCACCCGCAGCCCCGGCATCCCCCGAGGCCCCTACCACCTCCAGGGTCCCTACCACCCCCACAGCCCCTGCCACCTCCGCTGAGGGGGCTGAGCAGCCGACCACCCCAGAGCCCCCCGCGCAGGTACGGGCGCGCTGGTGGGAGCTCGCTACCCTGGTCTCCCAGGCTCGGCGCGCCTACTACGAGGACCTCGACTCCCAGAGCCCCTGGTCCGACGCCGAGTACGACGCCGCCTACCGGGAGCTGGAGGAGCTGGAGGCGGCCTACCCCACGCTGGCGGCCACCTCTTCACCCACCCGGGCGGTCGGTGGCAAGCGGGTGCAGGACTTCCAGGAGGCCCGTCACCACGAGCGCATGTACTCCCTGCAGGACGTCTTCAGCCTGGAGGAGGTTGACGAGTGGGCGGCCCGCGTCGCCCAGGACACCGGGGTCCCGGACGCTGAGCAGCCGCTGACGGCGGAGGTCAAGATCGACGGCCTCGCAGTGGCCCTGACCTACGAGAACGGCGTCCTCACCCGCGCCGCCACCCGCGGCAACGGCGACGTCGGGGAGGACGTCACAGCCAACGTGCGCACCATCTCCTCCGTACCCCATTCCCTGGCCGGGCAGGACCACCCGGCCCTGGTGGAGGTACGCGGCGAGGTCTACTTCCCCACCCAGGACTTCATGGCCTTCAACGAGGCCCGTCGGCAGGAGAACGCCGCCCGGGATGCTCGCAACGCCGCCCTGGAGGAGGCCACCGGCACCGGCAGGCGCGCCCGCAAGGAGCCGCTGCTGCAGGTCTTCGCCAACCCCCGCAACGCCGCCGCAGGCTCCCTGCGCCAGAAGGACCCCAAGGTGACCGCCTCCCGGCCCCTGGCCTTGATCGCCCATGGGGTGGGGGCCATCATCCCGGCCCCGGGGCAGGACCTCCCGCTGCCCCAGGCCCAGCACGGCTGGTACGCGCTGCTGGAGAGCTGGGGCCTGCCTGTCTCCCCGTACAACGCGGTGGTGCGCGGGCCGCAGGAGCGGCGGGACTTCATCGCCCGCTACGCCGAGCACCGCCACGACCTGGTACACGAGATCGACGGGATCGTGTTCAAGGTGGACTCCCGGGAGCAGCAGGCCGCCCTGGGCTTCACCTCCCGGGTGCCGCGCTGGGCCAGCGCCTACAAGTACCCGCCCGAGGAGGTCCACACCCGGCTGCTGGACATTGACGTGCAGGTGGGGCGTACCGGGCGCGTGACCCCCTTCGGCATCATGGAGCCGGTGCTGGTGGCGGGCTCCACGGTCTCGCGCGCCACCCTGCACAACGCCACCGAGGTGGCTCGCAAGGGCGTGCTCATCGGCGACCTGGTGGTGCTGCGCAAGGCCGGGGACGTGATCCCTGAGATCGTCGGCCCGGTGCTCCAGGCCCGGGACGGCTCCGAGCGCCGTTTCGAGATGCCCACCAGCTGCCCCTCCTGCGGCACCGCGCTGGCCCCGGCCAAGGAGGGCGACGTGGACCTGCGCTGCCCCAACACCCGTTCCTGCCCGGCCCAGCTCACTGAGCGGGTGGCCCATATCGGCTCCCGGGGCGCCCTGGACGTGGAGGGCCTGGGGGACGAGGCCGCGGCGGCCCTCACCCAACCCGACGCCGGGCGCGCCGACGCCGTCGCCGCCCTGGCCGCTGGCCACGCCCTGGAGACCGAGCGCGGTAGGCTGCGGCTCAAGGCCAAGGAGCTGGAGGCCCTGCACCCCTCCGAGCGGGTGGAGGCCGTGGAGGCCCTGCTGGCACGGCACGGGCTGGGACCGCAGGCCCCGGTGCTTACGGGGGAGGCCGCCTTGTTCGACCTGCGGGCGGAGGACCTGCGGGAGGTGCAGGTGTGGCGGCCCGTCTCCCGCCGGGGCCAGGACACCGGCGACTGGCGCCTGCTGCGCTTCTTCTGGACCAAGGCCAGCTATGCCCCGGACGGCACGGTCAAGAAGGCCTCGGCTCCCGGCAAGAACGCCACGGCCATGCTCGCCCAGCTGGAGGCGGCCCGTAGCCAGCCCCTGTGGCGGGTGCTGGTGGCCTTGTCGGTGCGCCATGTGGGGCCGACGGCGGCGCGCGCCCTGGCAGCCCGTTTCGGTTCCTTGGCGGCGCTGCGCTCAGCCGCGCCGGAGGAGCTGTCCCAGGTGGAGGGCGTGGGTCCGGCGATCGCCCGCTCCTGGGTGGACTGGCGGGAGGTGGACTGGCACCGGGAGATCCTGGAGCGCTGGGAGGCTGCGGGCGTGCGCAGCGCGGACGAGCAGTCCGCTGAGCCTGTGGCCCAGGTGCTGGCGGGGCTGACCGTGGTGGTGACCGGCACCTTGGCGGGCTTCACCCGGGACAGCGCCAAGGAGGCGATCGTCTCGCGGGGCGGCAAGGCCGCAGGCTCCGTGTCCAGGCGCACCAGCGTGGTGGTGGCGGGGGAGAGCGCGGGCTCTAAGGAGACCAAGGCCCGCGAGCTGGGGGTGCCGGTGCTGGACGAGGCTGGTTTCCTGCGCCTGCTGGAGGAGGGGGCGGCGGCCATTCCCTCCTGAGGGGCGTTACGGCACGGGGCCTTGACTACAGCCCGGACCGTTCTTGGCTGCTTCCCGGAAGGCCGGGCTGCCGCCCAGCCTGTCCTTTGGTGGGCAGGCCGGGGCGCTGCCCTCGCTCACCGGGTCAGCGTCCATCTGGCTAGCACGACGGAGCCCCCTCCGCAGGGGAGGGGGCTCCACGCCAGGAACCGGCGGTCACCAGTGGCTGACCACCACGGTGCCGATATCCGTCCAGTCGTAGTACCACTTGGCGGTGGACACGGGCATGTTCACGCAGCCGTGTGACCCGGAGTAGCCGAAGCTACTGCGCCAGGGGGCCCCGTGCAGGGCGTAGCTGCCGTGCCAGTAGGTCACCCAGGGCACGTCCGGGGTCTCGTAGGTGGTGCCGTCGGCGTTGAGGCCGCGCATCGTCTGCTTCTCGTACTTCAGGTACACGTTGTAGGTGCCGGCGACCGTGGGGGTCTCCGGGGCTCCGTCAACCATGGCCTCGGGCCCGCGTACCACCTTGGCTCCCTCATAGGCCATGACGGTCTTGGTGGAGAGGTTCACCTCCACCCACTTCTCACCCGGGGCGGCCTGGTAGGCCAGGTGCTCGGCACCGGGGTCCACGGTGCGGTCCTGCCAGGTGGCCTTCTCAGCGGTGACCTCGAAGGTGCCCGAGTAGGGCTGCTTGCTGCTGAGCGCCTGCACGATGGCCTGGCTGAGGGCCTCCGTGTTGGAGACGGTCTGGCCGTCCACGGCGTGTACCGAGATCGCCAGCACGGTGCCGGAGGGGCTGAGGTTCCGCTTGCCGTGGACGGGCTCGGTGTTGACCTCCTCGGCCTGCTCGTTGACCCAGCTGGTGACGGCGGCGCCGTCTACGTCTACGGAGAGCCTGCCGTCCTCCCCGGGCTGGACCTTGACCCAGGAGGCCTTGGTGGCGGTGTCGGCGGTGAAGGTGTCCTCGCCGTCAGCGGTGCTGAGCGTGACCTCGCTGGCGATGCGCGCGTTGGCCTCGTCCACTGCGGCCTGGGCGTCGGCGTCGGTGATCTCCGGGTCCTTCTGGGTGAAGGTCATGACGACCTCTGAGGAGGTGAGCGTGGTGGCCGCCTGCTGGGCGGCGGCGTTCAGCTCGGCTGGGTCCAGGGACATGCCCGTGGTACCAGGCTGCACCGTGAAGCCCTGTCCGTCCGCAGCCAGGGCCACGGAGGCGTTCTTGGCTACTACGGCGTCGGCGGGGATCAGGCTCTGGGCGTAGCTGGCGGCCTGGTCGGCGTCGTTGGTCGCGACGACGGCGATGGCCTGGCTCCCGAACAGCGCCTTGAAACGGTTGAGCACAGAGTGGTTCGGTGCCAGGGCGGCGTCGGCGGTGGCCTCGGCGTCAACCTGGGTGCCCAGGTCCGCCAGGGTGGCGTCACCGGAGACGTCACCGCTGACCTTGATCTTGACGGCCTCGGCCCGGGAGCCGACGAGCTCCACGATCTCCTGGCGGCTGAGCCCGGCCACGTCGCTGCCGGAGATGGAGGTGCCGGGCAGGGCGACGCCAGAGTAGTGGTGGGCGTAGGCCGCCCCGCCCACGCCTGCGGCCAGGAGCACGGCCGCGGCGGCACCAGCCAGCCACAGCAGGGTCCTCCTGCGTCGTCCGGCGGGGTCGTGCGCGTCGGCGGCCTCCCCGGGCTGGGCCACTGGGGCCAGGGTGGGGGGCAGGTCGGAGGTGGTGCCGCCCAAGGCCGCGTTGGTGCCGAAGACAGGGGCGTCCGGGAAGGGGCGGGGGGCGGGGGAGGATCCCAAGGCAGCGCTATCCGGGCTGGTGCTCAGCTGCTTCGCGTTGCTGTTCTTCGGCACGGTTCCATCCTGTCCGTGAGGCGTGGGTGCACGGATACCGGGCGAGAACTTGGCAGGCTCGGTTCCCTCACTAGGACAATGACAGTGGGGGCTGGCGTTTCTGTCAATCGTTCCTACTGCCCATGCCCTGTGATATCTCGCATGACGGTTTCCAGGAATACGGCTTGCGTGCTACCTGGTCTCAGCCTGGGGCGAGAGCGCAGGGGCTTTGCATCTGGATAGACTGCGGCCCATGTCTGCAATCTCCAAGGACGAGGTCGCCCGCGTCGCGGCGCTCGCACGTGTGTCGCTGAGCGAGGAGGAGGTGGCGCGCCTGGCCGGAGAGCTCGACGACGTCGCCTCATCCTTCGCCCGGGTCACCAGTGTGGTGACGCCCGAGCTGCCTGCCACCTCCCACCCGGTCCCCTTGAACAACGTCCTGCGCGAGGACGTGCCCGGCCCCACCCTGGACGTGGAGGAGCTGCTGGCCGGCGCCCCCGCCGCGGAGGACTCGATGTTCCTGGTGCCCCAGATCCTGGGGGAGGAGGCCTGATGTCTGTATCTGTCAAGTCCACGGCGGCGGAGCAGGCGGCGGCGCTGGCTGCCGGGGAGGTCTCCTCCCGCGAGCTGACCCAGGCCCACCTGGACCGCATCAGTGCGGTTGACGACGCAGTGGGCGCCTTCCTGGACGTGGACGCCGCCAAGGCCCTGGCCGCCGCGGACGCTGCGGACGCCGCCCGCCGCGAGGGCCGGGCCACCAGCGAGCTGACCGGCGTGCCGGTGGCCGTCAAGGACCTGTTCGTCACCCGCGGCCAGGTAACCACCGCCGCCTCCCGGATCCTGGAGGGCTGGGTGCCGCCCTACGACGCCACCGCGGTGGCCAACCTGCGGGCAGCCCACCTGCCGGTGCTGGGCAAGACGAACCTGGACGAGTTCGCCATGGGTGGCTCCACCGAGCACTCTGCCTTCAAGCGCACCGCCAACCCCTGGGACCTGGGGCGTATCCCGGGCGGCTCCTCGGGCGGGTCGGCGGCGGCCGTCGGCGCCTTCGAGGCGCCGCTGGCCCTGGGCACGGACACGGGCGGCTCGATCCGCCAGCCGGCTGCGGTCACGGGCACGGTGGGGGTCAAGCCCACCTACGGCACGGTCTCCCGCTACGGGGTGATCGCCATGGCCTCCTCCCTGGACACCCCCGGCCCTATGGCCCGCACGGTGCTGGACACGGCGCTGCTGCACGACGTGGTGGCCTCCCACGACCCGCTGGACTCCACCAGCCTGGCTGACGCCCCCCGGGGCATGGCTGCGGTGGTGCGGGCGGCCCAGGAGGGCCGGGACCTCACGGGCCTGCGCGTGGGCGTCATCCAGGAGCTGGACGGCGGTGAGGGCTACCACGCCGGCGTCGTCGCCTCCTTCCACTCAGCCCTGGAGCTGCTGGAGGCGGCGGGGGCCCGGCTGGAGACCGTCTCCCTGCCGCACCTGGAGTACGCGCTGGACGCCTACTACCTGATCATGCCGGCGGAGGCCTCCTCCAACCTGGCCCGCTACGACGGCATGCGCTACGGCCTGCGGGTGGAGCCCGCCAGCGGGCCGGTGACCGCGGAGACGGTTATGGCCGCCACCCGGGGCGCGGGCTTCGGGGACGAGGTCAAGCGCCGCGTCATCCTGGGCACGCACGTGCTCTCGGCGGGCTACTACGACGCCTACTACGGCAGCGCCCAGAAGGTGCGCACCCTGGTGCAGCGTGACTTTGACGCCGCCTGGCAGGGGCATGACGTGCTGGTCTCACCGACCGCCCCGGTCACGGCCTACCGGTTCGGGGAGAAGGACGACCCGCTGGCTATGTACAAGCTGGACGTGACCACGATCCCCGCGAACCTGGCCGGGGTGCCGGGCATGAGCCTGCCCTCTGGACTGAGCGACGACGGCCTGCCGGTGGGCTTCCAGGTGCTGGCGCCCCAGCGCGCCGACGACCGTCTCTACCGTGTGGGCGCGGTGCTTGAGGCCGCGTTGGAGGAGCGCTGGGGCGGGCGCCTGCTCGCCCAGGCCCCTGAGCTGGAGGTGAAGTGAGATGGCTGACGAGCTGATGGACTTCGAGGAGGCCGTGCGCCGCTACGACCCCGTCATCGGGCTGGAGGTGCACGTCGAGCTGGGCACCGCCACCAAGATGTTCGACGCCGCCCCCAACGTCTTCGGGGCGCAGCCGAACACCATGGTCACGCCCACCTCGGTGGGGCTGCCGGGGGCGCTGCCGGTGGTCAACGCCAAGGGGGTGGAGTACGCCGTCCGCATCGGCCTGGCCCTGGGCTGCGAGATCGCCGAGTCCTGCCGCTTTGCGCGCAAGAACTACTTCTACCCGGACCTGTCCAAGGACTTCCAGACCTCCCAGTCCGACGAGCCGATCGCCTTCGACGGCGCCCTGGAGGTGGAGCTGGGCGACGGCACCCTGTTCACGGTGCCGATCGAGCGCGCCCACATGGAGGAGGACGCGGGCAAGAACACCCACGTGGGTGGGGCTGACGGCCGTATCGAGGGGGCCTCGCACTCCCTGGTGGACTACAACCGGGCCGGGGTGCCCCTGGTGGAGATCGTCTCCAGGCCGGTGGTGGGGGCGGGGGCCCGGGCCCCGGAGGTGGCGGCCACCTACGTGCGCACCCTGCGTGACATCTTCCGGGCCCTGGGGGTCTCGGAGGCCCGTATGGAGCGCGGCAACGTGCGCGCGGACGTGAACGTGTCCTTGCGCGAGTCCCCGGAGGCGCCTTTCGGTACCCGCACGGAGACCAAGAACGTCAACACCTTCAAGGGGATCGAGGCCGTGGTGCGCTACGAGGTCTGCCGCCAGGCGGCGATCCTGGCCAGCGGGGGGCAGGTGCTCCAGGAGACCCGCCACGGGCAGGCGGACGGCACCACCCGGCCGGGCCGGGTCAAGTCGGACGCGGACGACTACCGCTACTTCCCGGAGCCGGACCTGGTGCCGGTGGCGCCCAGCCGGGAGTGGGTGGAGGAGATTCGCGCCTCCCTGCCCGAGCTGCCGGCCGCCAAGCGCCGTCGCCTGAAGGCGGAGTGGGGCCTGGCCGACGACGAGATGCGTGACGTGGTCAACGCCGGGGCCCTGGACCTGATCGAGGCGACCGTGGCGGCGGGCACTACCGGGCAGGCCGCCCGCAAGTGGTGGATGGGTGAGCTGGCCCGGCACGCCAAGGACCAGGAGGTGTCCCTGGAGGAGCTGGCGGTCACTCCCGCACAGGTGGCGCAGCTGCAGGGCCTGGTGGACAGCGGCAGGCTGACCGACAAGCTGGCCCGCCAGGTCCTGGAGGGGGTGCTGGCTGGTGAGGGCGACCCGGCTGCCGTGGTGGAGGCCCGCGGGCTGGAGGTGGTCTCGGACGACTCGGCCCTGCTGGCGGCGGTGGACGAGGCGCTGGCCGCCAACCCGGACGTGGCTGAGAAGATCCGCGGCGGCAAGGTGCAGGCGGCCGGGGCCATTGTCGGTGCCGTGATGAAGGCCACCAAGGGCCAGGCGGACGCCAAGCGGGTGCGGGAGCTGGTCATGGGGCGCGTGGGGGCCTGAAGCTCAGGCCTGGCCGCGAAAAAGCCTAGGCCTGGCCCCGAGAACTGGGCCGCCGGTGGGGTGGGGGTTGTCTGAGACCTCCACCCCACCGGCGTTTCTCAGTGGAAGAGCGCACCGGCCCGGGCTGAGGGTGGGCCAGTAGGCTGGCGCTGTTCAAACAGCTCAGATACCAGATAACAGGAGTCCTCATGGCTCAGCCCAGCCCTAGCTACACCGTCGCCCTGCACCTGGAGGTGCCCGCCAGCCAGAGCGCGGTGGCCGCCCTGGTAGAGACGGCGGCCTCGACCGGCGCGATCGTCACCGGCGTCGACGTGGCGGACACCGACGGCGACAGCCTGGTCGTCGACCTTACGGCGGACACCCGCGACTCGGTGCACCGCGGCGAGCTGGTGACGGCGATCAAGCAGCTGCCCGGCGTGGTGGTGCGCAACGTCGGCGACTCGACCTTCCTGGCGCACGTGGGCGGCAAGCTGGAGATCGCCGCGCGCACCCCGATCCGTAACCGCCGTGACCTGGCCCGTGTGTACACCCCCGGCGTGGCACGGGTGTGCAAGGCGATCTACGACCACCCGGAGCGGGCGCGGATGCTCACCATCAAGAAGAACACTGTGGCGGTGGTCACGGACGGGACCGCGGTGCTGGGGCTGGGGGACATCGGCCCGGCGGCCGCCATGCCGGTGATGGAGGGCAAGGCGGTGCTGTTCAAGCAGTTCGGTGACGTGGACGCCTGGCCGGTGGCCCTGGACACCAAGGACCCGGAGGAGATCATCGCGATCGTCAAGGCGATCGCCCCGGCCTACGGCGGCATCAACCTGGAGGACATCGCCGCACCCAAGTGCTTTGACATCGAGGCCCGCCTGCGCGAGGAGCTGGACATCCCGGTCTTCCACGACGACCAGCACGGTACGGCGGTGGTGACCCTGGCCGCGCTGATCAACGCCTTGAAGGTGGTGGGCAAGCGGATCGAGGACGTGCGGATCGTCCTGTCCGGCGTGGGGGCCGCGGGTACGGCTATCGCCAAGCTGCTGATGGCCCACGGGGCCAAGGACATCGTGGGCTACGGCCGCAGCGGGGCGCTCAGCGCGGACGACACCGCTGGCATGAACGAGCACCGCCGGTGGCTGGCGGAGAACACCAACCCGCGGCGCGTGAGCGGCACGCTCAAGGAGGGCCTGGTGGGGGCTGACGTCCTGATCGGCGTGTCCTCAGGGAACCTGCTGGCGCCGGAGGACCTGAAGGTGATGAACGAGGGCGCGATCGTCTTCGCGATGGCCAACCCGACGCCGGAGGTTGACCCGATCGGGGCAGCGGAGGTCGCCGCCGTGGTGGCCACGGGCCGCTCTGACTTCCCCAACCAGATCAACAACGTGCTGGTGTTCCCGGGCCTGTTCCGCGGCCTGCTGGACACGGGGATCGTGGACATCTCCACCGAGCTGCTGCGGGCGGCGGCCACGGGGATCGCGGAGGTCATCAAGGAGGAGGAGCTGAGCCCGGTGTACATCATCCCCAACGCCTTTGACACCCGGGTGGCCGACGCCGTGGCGGGGTCGGTGCGCCGCTTGGACCAGAAGGGCTGAGGTCCAGGCGACGCCGTCGCGCGGTTGCGTGAGGTGCCTGTGGGAGTCTTTCGGGGCTGCCGCAGGCACCTTTCGTGCTACCTGGGCCGGGGCGGGCGGGCTGGTGCGGGGGCTGCGGCGGCCCGGCACGGTTTTGGGGCAGCAAGTGTGTCCTGGATCATGGCTCATCAGTTTGACGGCGTGGGGGAGGGGCTGCTTAAAGTACTCCCCGTTGCGAACGCAATGCCTGCAAAGGCAAAGCATTCCAGCCTCGATCGCCACAGCGAGAGCCGCGGATCACAAAACATTGTTTTGACTCCGGATGCTCAAGCGGGTAAGGTTGATCGGGTCGCCTGCGAGGCGGGACTCTTCCTGAAGGAAAGGTCAGGATCCGCTGGGTGTGTTGTTTGAGAACTCGATAGTGTGTCATGTTTTTTATGCCATAGTGGGATGGCTGGTTCTTGGGATCTTTTGTGGTTCTGGGGGTTGGTTGTCTTGTTTTGTTTTGGTTTTGCTTGCCCCTTTCTTTTGTTGGGGGTGGGTTGGGCCTGGAGTTTTTTCTCTGTTTGGTTGTCTTGGCTTGTTTGCTGGTTGGTGGTTCTGGGCTCTGTGTGGGTCTGGGGGTGTTGGCTGGTTTATGGGTTGGATGATTTTTTTGGAGAGTTTGATCCTGGCTCAGGACGAACGCTGGCGGCGTGCTTAACACATGCAAGTCGAACGGTGATGCCTGGCTTTTGCTGGGTGGATGAGTGGCGAACGGGTGAGTAACACGTGAGTAACCTGCCCCCTTCTTCTGGATAACCGCCTGAAAGGGTGGCTAATACGGGATATTCTGGCCTGCTCGCATGGGTGGGTCTGGAAAGGTTTGTTTCTGGTGGGGGATGGGCTCGCGGCCTATCAGCTTGTTGGTGGGGTGATGGCCTACCAAGGCTTTGACGGGTAGCCGGCCTGAGAGGGTGGACGGCCACACTGGGACTGAGACACGGCCCAGACTCCTACGGGAGGCAGCAGTGGGGAATATTGCACAATGGGCGCAAGCCTGATGCAGCGACGCCGCGTGAGGGATGTAGGCCTTCGGGTTGTGAACCTCTTTCGCCAGTGAAGCAGGCCGCCTCCTTGGGGGGTGGTTGACGGTAGCTGGATAAGAAGCGCCGGCTAACTACGTGCCAGCAGCCGCGGTAATACGTAGGGCGCGAGCGTTGTCCGGAATTATTGGGCGTAAAGAGCTCGTAGGCGGCTGGTCGCGTCTGTCGTGAAATCCTCTGGCTTAACCGGGGGCTTGCGGTGGGTACGGGCCGGCTTGAGTGCGGTAGGGGAGACTGGAATTCCTGGTGTAGCGGTGGAATGCGCAGATATCAGGAGGAACACCGGTGGCGAAGGCGGGTCTCTGGGCCGTTACTGACGCTGAGGAGCGAAAGCGTGGGGAGCGAACAGGATTAGATACCCTGGTAGTCCACGCCGTAAACGTTGGGCACTAGGTGTGGGGGCTCTTTCCGGGGTCTCCGCGCCGTAGCTAACGCATTAAGTGCCCCGCCTGGGGAGTACGGCCGCAAGGCTAAAACTCAAAGGAATTGACGGGGGCCCGCACAAGCGGCGGAGCATGCGGATTAATTCGATGCAACGCGAAGAACCTTACCAAGGCTTGACATGGGGGTGGCGGGGCCGGAGACGGTCCTTCCCTTCGGGGCGCCCTCACAGGTGGTGCATGGTTGTCGTCAGCTCGTGTCGTGAGATGTTGGGTTAAGTCCCGCAACGAGCGCAACCCTTGTCCCGTGTTGCCAGCACGTAGTGGTGGGGACTCGCGGGAGACTGCCGGGGTCAACTCGGAGGAAGGTGGGGATGACGTCAAATCATCATGCCCCTTATGTCTTGGGCTTCACGCATGCTACAATGGCCGGTACAGAGGGCTGCGATACCGTGAGGTGGAGCGAATCCCTTAAAGCCGGTCTCAGTTCGGATCGGTGTCTGCAACTCGACACCGTGAAGTTGGAGTCGCTAGTAATCGCAGATCAGCAACGCTGCGGTGAATACGTTCTCGGGCCTTGTACACACCGCCCGTCACGTCATGAAAGCTGGCAACACCCGAAGCCCGTGGCCTTACGGGGAGCGGTCGAAGGTGGGGCTGGTGATTGGGACGAAGTCGTAACAAGGTAGCCGTACCGGAAGGTGCGGCTGGATCACCTCCTTTCTAAGGAGCAACATGTTGTTGTGCGCCCGCCCGCCGGGTGCCTGATGTACCGTCCCCGTCCTGGGGGCGGGGGGCCCGGCTACAGGGTTTGGGTGCGTCCTTACTCGGGACGCTGTGGCATAGGAAGCCGTCTCCTGCGCGTTGTCGTGCGGGGGCGGCCTTCGTGGCTCCGGTGCCGTGCGCGCGGCCTGCTCGTCCTTGTGGTGGGTGGGGCTGGGTGCGTGGGCCTGGGGTTGTGGGGGGCGTGGCACGCTGTCGGGGCCTGGGGCAGCTCGCCTCGGTGCCTGGCCCTTGGGCCTGTCCTCCTGGTGGGGGGTGGGTCTGGGGGTGTGGGTGGGTTGGTTGTGAACTGTATAGTGGACGCGAGCATCTTTGTTCTTTGTGGACTGCTAGCACTGTTGGTGCTGGTGGTCTTGTGTTTTGTTTGTTTTTATGAGCGTTCGGTGGATGCCTTGGCATCAGGGGCCGATGAAGGACGTGGTGGCCTGCGATAAGCCTCGGGGAGCCGGCTGACGGGCTGTGATCCGAGGGTGTCCGAATGGGGGGACCCGGCACGAGTCATGTCGTGTCACCCGTACCTGAATTCATAGGGTGCGGGGGGTGACGCGGGGAAGTGAAACATCTCAGTACCCGCAGGAGAAGATATTCCGTTAGTAGTGGCGAGCGAACGCGGATGATGGTTAAACCACGGTCGTGTGATACCCGGCAGGGGTTGCGGTCGTGGGGTTGTGGGGCGTGTTCTTCTGCCATCTGCCGGTGGTGGGCGCGGTGACAAACCTGGCTGGTAGCCGAACCCTCTGGGAAGGGGGGCCGTAGAGGGTGAGAGCCCCGTAGGCTAAACTGGCCGGGCCGTGCGGGCACGACCCCGAGTAGCACGGGGCCCGTGGAATCCTGTGTGAATCTGCCAAGACCACTTGGCTGCCTGAATACTTCCTGATGACCGATAGCGGATCAGTACCGTGAGGGAATGGTGAAAAGTACCCCGGGAGGGTGATGAAACAGTACCTGAAACCGGGCGCTTACAAGCCGTCAGAGCCTTGAGGGGTGATGGCGTGCCTTTTGAAGAATGAGCCTGCGAGTCAGTGCCGTGTCGCGAGGTTAACCTGGTAGGGGGAGCCGTAGCGAAAGCGAGTCCGAAAGGGCGCCTATGAGTGGCACGGTCTGGACCCGAAGCGGGGTGATCTACCCATGGCCAGGTTGAAGCACGTGTAAGAGCGTGTGGAGGACCGAACCCACTTCAGTTGAAAATGGAGGGGATGAGCTGTGGGTAGGGGTGAAAGGCCAATCAAACTCCGTGATAGCTGGTTCTCCCCGAAATGCATTTAGGTGCAGCGTCCCGTGCTGCCCGGCGGAGGTAGAGCTACTGGGTGGCTGATGGGCCCCACAGGGTTACTGACGTCAGCCAAACTCCGAATGCCGTCGGGTGCAGCGGGGCAGTGAGACCGCGGGGGATAAGCTCCGTGGTCGAGAGGGAAACAGCCCAGATCGCCGGCTAAGGCCCCTAAGCGTGTGCTAAGTGGGAAAGGATGTGCGGTCGCGCAGACAACCAGGAGGTTGGCTTAGAAGCAGCCACCCTTGAAAGAGTGCGTAATAGCTCACTGGTCAAGTGATCGTGCGCCGACAATGTAGCGGGGCTCAAGCACACCGCCGAAGCCGCGGGCCTGCCACGTGTTCCTTCCGGGGGGCTTGACCCCCCTTGGCAGGGGTGGCAGGTGGTAGGGGAGCGTCCCGCACCGGCAGAAGCCTCGGGGTGACCCAGGGGTGGACGGTGCGGGAGTGAGAATGCAGGCATGAGTAGCGATACCAGGGTGAGAAACCCTGGCGCCGAATGACCAAGGGTTCCAGGGCCAGGCTAGTCCGCCCTGGGTGAGTCGGGACCTAAGGCGAGGCCGACAGGCGTAGTCGATGGACAACGGGTCGATATTCCCGTACCGGCGAAGCACCGCCCATGCTGACGCGCGGGTGCTGACCCACGCCCTGTAGCACAATCAGCCCGGCAGCCTGCTTCGGTAGGCTCTGGACTGGTGCCACGGGGTCTGGGGACCCTCCGCGCAGGTAGGCAAGCGTATTAACAGGGGTGACGCACAGTGGTAGCCTCGCGGGCCTAATGGCTTGGCCCGTCTAAGCGCGCAGCCTGGTACCCAGGCAAATCCGGGTACCTGCCCTCAACGGCACAGGCCAGGCGTGATGGGGAACCCACCCAAGGGGTGGGGGAAGCAAGGTGATCCTGTGGTGCCAAGAAAAGCCTCGACGCGATGGTGCCAGCCGCCCGTACCCTAAACCGACACAGGTGGTCGGGCAGAGTATGCCTAGGCGCACGAGATAATCATGGTGAAGGAACTCGGCAAAATGCCCCCGTAACCTAGGGAGAAGGGGGGCCCAGGCCCTGAAGCCCCACGCGGGCTAGGGGTGAGGGCCGCAGAGACCAGGGAGAAGCGACTGTTTACTAAAAACACAGGTCCGTGCGAAGCCGCAACGCGATGTATACGGACTGACGCCTGCCCGGTGCTGGAAGGTTAAGAGGAACCGTCAACCCCCTACCGGGGTGAAGCGGTGAATTCAAGCCCCAGTAAACGGCGGTGGTAACTATAACCATCCTAAGGTAGCGAAATTCCTTGTCGGGTAAGTTCCGACCTGCACGAATGGCGTAACGACTTCTCTACTGTCTCCACCATGAGCTCGGCGAAATTGCACTACGAGTAAAGATGCTCGTTACGCGCAGAAGGACGGAAAGACCCCGGGACCTTTACTACAGCTTGGTATTGGCGCCCGCCCTGGCTTGTGCAGGATAGGTGGGAGACCGTGAAACCGCCACGCCAGTGGTGGTGGAGTCGTCGTTGAAATACCACTCTGGCCATGGCGTGCGCCTGAACCTCGGCCCGTGACCCGGGCCAGGGACAGTGCCTGGTGGGTAGTTTAACTGGGGCGGTTGCCTCCTAAAAAGTAACGGAGGCGCTCAAAGGTCCCCTCAGCCTGGTCGGCAACCAGGTGTCGAGTGCAAGTGCACAAGGGGGCTTGACTGCGAGACCGACAGGTCAAGCAGGTGCGAAAGCAGGAACTAGTGATCCGGCGATCCCGAGTGGGTGGGTCGTCGCTCAACGGATAAAAGGTACCCCGGGGATAACAGGCTGATCCTGCCCAAGAGTCCATATCGACGGCATGGTTTGGCACCTCGATGTCGGCTCGTCGCATCCTGGGGCTGGAGCAGGTCCCAAGGGTTGGGCTGTTCGCCCATTAAAGCGGTACGCGAGCTGGGTTTAGAACGTCGTGAGACAGTTCGGTCCCTATCCTCTGCGCGCGCAGGATACTTGAGAAGACCTGTCCCTAGTACGAGAGGACCGGGACGGACGAACCTCTAGTGTGCCAGTTGTCCCGCCCGGGGCACGGCTGGTTAGCCACGTTCGGAAAGGGTAACCGCTGAAAGCATCTAAGCGGGAAACCACCTTCAAGACAAGGTATCCACACCCACACGGGTGGAAGGCCCCCAGCAGACCACTGGGTAGATAGGCCGGAGGTGCAAGACCCGCAAGGGCCGCAGCCGACCGGTACTAATAGGCCAACACAAACAACACACAACCCCCAACAACACACCAAGGGGGGCAGGAACACCAACGCAAGCGTCCACTATACGGCCCACAACCAACCAACCCACAAGCACCAACCACGAGCACCACAAACACCCCACACAACGTCTCGGTGGTCACAGCGGGAAGGCAACGCCCGGCCCCATTCCGAACCCGGAAGCTAAGACTCCCAGCGCCAATGGTACTGCACCCGCCAGGGTGTGGGAGAGTAGGACACCGCCGAGCACAAACCACACCGCAGGCCCCCAACCAACAGGCTGGGGGCCTACGGCCACCCCCAGACACTTATCACCCACCCCACCCGACACCCACGCAACACCAACACCTACCCCCACCACCCCCACACACCCCCACCACCCCCGCCTCCACTTGTGCACTTCGGCGCGAGTGGTGCGGTTCTCCGGCACCACTCACGCCAAAACGCACAACTCAAGGCAAGGCAGGCACACCCCACCACACCACATCAGCACAACCCCAAGCCACCAAGCCCCCAAGCCCACAAGTCTTTCCCACCACACACAGACCAAAGGCCTTGCCGATAATGGGGGAGCAGGGACAAACATATATGCCGTGTCTGATAACCCCGCCCCATACGATCCCAGTAGACCTGAGCCCTCCCTGGACGCCGACCGGCTGATGAAGCAGTCGGGAGTCGTGATCCGCCTGGGCCGCATGATGCTCGCCGCCGGTGCTGGCTCCTACCGCGTCAAGTCCTCTATGGCGCGTGCCGCAGCCGCAGTCGGCCTGGACCGTCACGAGGCCACCGTGACCATGACCGAGCTGGTGACCTCCTCCTACGTCGGCGAGCGCTTCCGCACCGAGACCGCTGAGCAGCGGCGCGTCGGTGTCAACGTGGCCAGGCTGGAGGCCCTGCGCCGTATCGTCCACGACCTGCAGCCCCACACCACGGTTGAGGAGCTCGACGCCCGCCTGGACAAGGTCAACCAGATGCACGGACTGTACGGAAACGTCGCCAACGCCCTGGCCTCCGGCGTCGCCTGCGCCGGATTCTGCTTCCTCAACGCAGGCGGTTGGGTGGAGTGCCTGCTCGTGCTGCTAGCCGCCACCGTGGGGCAGGCCTTGCGCAGGCAGATGCTGGAGCGCCAGTACCAGCACTTCTTCACCTGGCTGGTCTGCGGCGTCGTCGCCTCTGGCCTGTACATGGGCGCCGACGCCCTGCTGGTGGCCGGTGGGCTGATTACCAACAGCCACCAGGGCGGCCTGATCTCCGCGATCCTGTTCCTCATCCCTGGCTTCCCCATGGTCACCGCCATGCTGGACCTGGCCCGCCAGGACTTCTCCTCCGCGATCTCGCGCGGCTCCTACGTGGCCCTGGTGATGGCCTCCGCGGGCGTGGCGGTGTGGGCGGTGACCTATCCCTTCGGCTGGGACGTCACCACCGTGACCTCCCCCCACCCCCACGGCCTGCTGCTCTACGCACTGCGCTGCTTCTGCTCCTTCATCGCCGCCTACGGCTTCGCCATGCTGTTCAACGCCCCCGCCCGCGCCTGCCTGCTGGCCGCGATCGTAGGGGCCGTGGCGAACACTGGCAGGCTGTTCCTGATCGACGTCGTCGGGGTGCCCTGGCAGCTGGCGGTGGGCCTGGCCGCCGTGGTGATTGGCTTGCTGGCTCAGGCATTCGTCTCCCGCGCCAGCCAGTCCCGCGTGGCCCTTTCCGTGCCCGCCGTGGTCATCATGATCCCCGGCGTGCCCTTCTACCGGGCCATCACCTCCCTCAACGACCGCGCCAAGGACCCCACGGTGGCCGTGAACGAGGCCATGGGCAACCTCTGGCAGGTGTTCTTCGTGATCGCCGCCATCGGGGTGGGGCTGGCGCTGGCCCGCATCATCACCGACCACGGCTGGCGCCACGACGTCGCCACCGCCGACCTGGTCAGCAAGTTCTGACCAGCTGGGGCCCCAGCCGGTTGCGGCTACAGGGGCCCCTGGGGGCGGTTACTGGCCTCAGGCGTGACCAACTGGGGCCCCAACTGGCTGGCGGCTACGGGCCCCAGCCGGGTGGCGGCTACAGGGGCCCAGCCGGTTGCGGCTACAGGGGCCCACCCGCAGCGGCACCACCGCGCACCCGGCACATAACGCAGCACCGCGCGAGCGATCCGGTCCAGGCCGGTGCTCGCGCGGTGCTGCTTCTGTATCAGCCTGCTACAGCCGGTTACAGACCACCCAGTACCTGGGCCACGAAGATCTTCACGATCATGGCCACGGGGTAGACCATGGCGTAGCCCAGGGCCACGCGCGGGTCCGCCCCGGTGCGCTCGTTGGCGAAGGCCAGCACCGCCGGCTGGGTCTGGGCGCCACCGAGCAGACCAGAGAGCCGGGTGCCACCCATCTTCACGCCCCAACGCATGCCCGCGTACAGGATCAGGCCCACCACGTTGGTGACCAGGAAGCCCACCAGCAGGATCTTCCACCAGTCGCCCCCGGAGAAGGCGCTGGCGATCTGCCCGCCGGCCTTGGTGCCCGCCTGCGCCAGGAAGACCAGCAGACCGAACTCAGAGAGCACGGCGCTGGCCGTGAAGGGGATCGCCGTCACGAAGCTGCCGATCCGCCCGATCCGCCCAAAGACCAGGCCCACCAGGAGGGTGCCAGCGGCGGAGCCGATCGAGAAGGTCGCGCCGGTGGGCGTGAGGAACTTCCACTCACCGATGAAGATGCCCAGCGCCATCCCCAGGCCCATGGCCACCGGGTTGATGGAGGACAGGCCGCGAGCGGAGTCGCCAAAGAACTTGGAGATGTCCTTCATGCGTCCCGTGGGGGCCACCACGCGCACCCGGTCACCCTGCTGGAGCACCAGGTCCGGGGTACCCACCATGTCGGTGTCCCCGCGGCGGACGCGGGAGATCGTGGCCTCAAAACGGCCGTCAATGTCCAGGTCGGAGATGGTGTGGCCCGCCAGCTTGGGGTCCGAGACGGTGATGCGCCGGAAGTCCAGGTACTTGCGGTCAGCCAGCAGGGAGTGGGAGGAGCCGTGGCCGATCGCCTCGATCACCTGGTTGACGGCCTCCTGGGTGCCCACCACGGTAACCAGGTCGTCCTTGTGCATACGCTCGTTGAAGTGCTGCTTGGTGATCGGCATGATCGGGCCGGTCTCCCCGCGGCGCAGGCGGGAGAACTTCAGCTCCCCACTGATCTTCTCGGCGATGTCGGAGATGCGCGGGGAGTCGGTGCGCTCCACGCGGATCGTGCGGTTCACCAGGGGGGAGGGGGCGTCCTTGTCGCTCTTGCGGTAGCCCAGGGCCAGCAGGGTGTAGAACAGCATGCCGATCACGCCAAAGAGGTAGGCGACGGCGTAGCCGACCGTGGCGATGGCGGCGCCCTGCGGGTCCCCGTGCAGCTCGGCGGCCTGCCCGGCCGCAGCCAGGGCCGGGGTGTTGGTGATAGCCCCCGCGAAGGTCCCGGCGATCATCGCCGGGGACATGCCCAGGGCACGGCCCACGCCTACGGCCACGCCCGCGGCCGCCACGAAGGCCAGCAGCATGATGGCGATCGGGCCCAGCGCCGTCTTGATGGCGTGGAAGAAGTTGGGCCCGGAGCTCACCCCGATAGCGAAGGTGAAGATAGCCAGTCCCAGGATGCCGAAGTGTCCCGGGATCTCCAGCTTCACGCCTTCGGCAGAGGCCCAGGCGGCCAGCGCGATGCCGGAGAAGAGCACGGCGGCCGCGCCCAGGGACACTCCCTTGACCTTGAAGTGCCCGAACAGCATGCCTATGCCGATCAGCAGGAACAGGACCAGGACCGGGTTGGCGGCCAGGTGGTTGAGGACGGTCAGTAACACTTTGTGCTGCCAGCCTTCCAGTAGTGCCCCAGCAGGAGGTGCTGCTCCGGGGGGCTGATGGGAATACGTCAGGTACATCCTGTCATCAATATCTACCTGTGTGTTCGGACCAAAGGCCGCACCTCTGGTGCGGGCGGTCAGCGGGCGAGCGCGGGCGGTCAGAGCGCGAGCACAGGGCGGGCAGGAGGCAGGATGCGGGCAGGCGCAGAACCGGTCGGGCGTGCCCGCCACCCCAGCCCTGACCAGCATCCGGTCAGTGATTCCAGTATCTGATACAAAGCTCGTCAGTTGTGACGTAGGCCGTAGCAGCGCTTAGGGTCAGTCCACGGGCCGCCGGGCCCGCCAGCCGCCCGCGCGGCTGCCCGAGGCAGGAGGGGCAGATGACAGATCAAGACGCGCCCACCGCGGTCCCGTCTGTCGCTGAGGCCGCCGCGGCACAGTCCGCCGGAAGCGCTGCGGCAACGCCGTCGACCGGGCCGGAGCAGGTGACCGGGGCCGAGTCCCTGGTCCGCTCCCTGGAGGCCGTGGGGGTCACGCATATCTTCGGTATGCCCGGGGGAGCGATCCTGCCCTTCTACGACCCGCTGCTCGCCTCCAAGCAGATCCGCCACATCCTGGTGCGTCACGAGCAGGGGGCGGGTCACGCCGCTGAGGGCTACGCCGTCGTCACCGGCAAGCCGGGCGTGTGCGTGGCCACCTCCGGCCCCGGCGCCACCAACCTGATCACCGCTATCGGTGACGCCCACATGGACTCGATCCCCATGGTGGCCATCACCGGGCAGGTCGGGGCCGGGCTGATCGGCACCGACGCCTTCCAGGAGGCCGACATCGTGGGCGCCACCATGCCCTTCGTGAAGCACTCCTTCCTGGTCACCGACCCGGACGAGGTGCCCGCGCGGGTGGCCGAGGCCTTCCACCTGGCCACCTCCGGCAGGCCGGGGCCGGTGCTGATCGACTTCACCAAGGACGCGCAGAACGGGCAGACCACCTTCTCCTGGCCACCCGTGACTGAGCTGCGCGGCTACCACCCGCCCGGCAGGCCCAACCAGCGGCGGATCACGCAGGCCGCGGAGGCTATCGCCCACGCCGAGCGGCCCGTGTTCATGCTCGGTGGCGGGCTGGCGCGCTCCGGCGTGGACCCGGCGGTCCTGCAGGAGCTGGTGGAGCTGGTCGGGGCGCCTTTCACCACCACGCTCATGGGGCTGGGGGTCCTGCCCTCCAGCCACCCGCAGGCCCTGGGGATGCCGGGTATGCACGGCACCGTGGCCGCCGTCGGGGCCCTGCAGCGTGCCGACCTGATCATCGGCCTGGGCGTGCGCTTTGACGACCGGGTGACCGGCAAGGTCGACTCCTTCGCCACGCGGGCGGCGGTCATCCACGTGGACATCGACCCGGCGGAGATCTCCAAGATCCGTACCGCGGACGTGCCGATCGTCGGTGAGCTGGCTGACGTGCTGCCTGCCCTGAGCGCCGCCTTCAGGCAGGTGGTGGACGCCGAGGGGCGCACCGACATCGACCCCTGGTGCACGGAGGTCGCCCACATGCGCGCGGTCTACCCCACCGAGTGGACTGACACCGACGACGGCCTGCTCCAGCCCCAGGAGGTTATCTCCCACCTGGGCAAGGCCGCCAGCGAGGACACCATCTGGGTCACCGGCGTGGGCCAGCACCAGATGTGGGCCGCCCAGTTCCTCCCGCACCGGCGCCACCGCTCCTGGCTGACCTCCGGCGGGGCCGGGACCATGGGCTACGGCGTGCCGGCGGCCATGGGGGCCAAGGTGGCGGCGCCCGAGCGGCCCGTGTGGCTGATCGACGGCGACGGCTGCTTCCAGATGACCAACCAGGAGCTCGCCACCTGCACCCTCAACGAGATCCCGATCAAGGTCGCGGTCATCAACAACTCCTCCCTGGGCATGGTGCGCCAGTGGCAGACCCTGTTCTACGGGCAGCGCTACTCCAACACGCACCTGCACACAGGGGCAGGGTCGGTGCGCGTGCCGGACTTCGTGAAGCTGGCGGAGGCCTACGGGGCGGTGGGGCTGCGCTGCGAGCGCCTGGAGGACGTGGACGCCGTCATCGCCCAGGCCAACGCGATCAACGACCGGCCCGTCGTCGTGGACTTCACCGTGTCCGCTGACGCCCAGGTGTGGCCGATGGTGGCCGCCGGGGTGTCCAACGACGCCATCCAGTACGCCCGCGGCATGAGCCCGCAGTGGGAAGAGGAGTGAGCCGATGAGCAAGCACACGCTGTCCGTGCTGGTGGAGAACAAGCCCGGTGTGCTCACGCGCGTCTCGGCGCTGTTCACCCGCCGGGGCTTCAACATCCACTCCCTGGCGGTGGGCCCCACCGAGCACGAGGACGTATCCCGTATAACGGTTATCGCGGAGGCTGAGGGGCCGGCCATGGAGCAGGTCACCAAGCAGCTCAACAAGCTGGTTAACGTGCTCAAGATCGTGGAGCTGGACCCGCAGGCCTCGGTGGAGCGCGAGCTGTACCTGATCAAGGTGAAGGCCGACGACTCCAACCGCACCGCGGTGCTGCAGATCGTCGACCTGTTCCGGGCGCACGTGGTGGACGTGGCCCCCACCTCCGTGGTCATCGAGACCGTGGGCTCAGAGTCCAAGGTGCGTGCGCTGCTGACGGCCCTGCAGCCGCACGGGGTCAAGGAGATCGTCCAGTCCGGTGCCGTGGCCATCACCCGGGGGCCCAGGTCCATCACCGATCAACTCAAGGAGAAGTGACAAGAAAATGGCAGCAGAGAAGTTCTACGACGACGACGCCGACCTGTCCGTCATCCAGTCCAAGAAGGTCGCGGTCATCGGCTACGGCTCCCAGGGGCACGCCCACGCCCTGAACCTGCGCGACTCCGGGGTGGAGGTGGCGGTGGGCCTGCGTGAGGGCTCCAGCTCCGTGGCCAAGGCCGAGGAGGCGGGCCTGCCCGTCAAGCCGGTGGCTGAGGCCGTGGCCTGGGCCGACGTCGTGGTGGTGCTGGCCCCCGACCAGGTGCAGGCCAGGCTGTACGAGGAGCAGATCGAGCCCAATATCAAGCCCGGGGCCGCGCTGCTGTTCTCCCACGGCTTCAACATCCACTTCGGCTACATCAAGCCTGCCGCGGGCATTGACGTGGTCATGGTGGCCCCCAAGGGGCCCGGCCACACCGTGCGCCGCCAGTTCGAGGAGGGCCGGGGCGTGCCGGTGCTCGTCTGCGTGGAGCAGGACGCTACCGGGCAGGCCTGGCCCCTGGTCCTGTCCTACGCCAAGGCCGTGGGCGGCACCCGGGCCGGGGCCATCAAGACCACCTTCCGGGAGGAGACCGAGACCGACCTGTTCGGGGAGCAGACCGTGCTGTGCGGGGGCGTCTCCAAGCTGATCGAGTACGGTTTCGAGACCCTGACCGAGGCGGGCTACCAGCCGGAGATGGCCTACTTTGAGGTGTGCCACGAGCTGAAGCTGATCGTGGACCTGATCAATGAGGGCGGCCTGTCCAAGCAGCGCTGGTCCTGCTCCGACACCGCCGAGTACGGCGACTACGTCTCCGGGCCGCGCGTGATCACCCCCGAGGTCAAGGAGCACATGAAGGAGGTGCTGGCGGACATCCAGAGCGGCGCCTTTGCCAAGCGCTTCATGGACGACCAGGCCGCCGGGGCCCCCGAGTTCAAGCAGCTGCGCGCCCAGGGGGAGGCCCACCCGATCGAGAAGACGGGCCGGGAGGTGCGCTCCATGTTCGCCTGGCGCGCCGAGGTGGACAAGGACTACACCGAGGGCTCCGTGGCCCGCTGAGGTTGCCCTAGCCCGCTGAAACCGCCGCGGTTACTGTGGTCACTTAGCCGCTGGACGGGGGCGCTCTCTCCGGGGAGGAGGGGGTGTCCCCGTTCTTTATGGTTGCTCCTGGCTGAGACCGGTCGAGATCAGCGACCAGGCCGGTCCGCGCTGACCCTGCGGGGTCAGCCGACGCTTTCGGCAGCCCCGTACTCGTCCCGGCTCCGCTTGTAGACTGGGACTAGGAAGGCAGCGAGTCGAAGGAGGATGCCTGTGCTCACACGCTTCGAGGTCTCCGGCTTCAAGAACCTGAAAGATGTGGTCGTGGAGCTGGGGCCTTTTACCTGCATAGCTGGACAGAACGCGGTCGGAAAGTCGAATCTGTTTGATGCGATCGCTCTGCTTTCAGCCCTGTCCCGCCACACCTTCGTGGAAGCCTGCTCGCAGGTGCGAGAGGTTAAGGGGGCGCCTCTGTCTGATGTGAGCGTGCTCCTATCCCCAGAAGTTCTTGAAGGTAGAGAAAATCTCCGGCTGGCCGCTGAGATGATCGTGCCTGAATCGGTTGTTGACGAGTTCGGCCAGGAGGTTAAGCCTTCCAAGACCTATCTGCGTTATGAGGTGGAACTTAACTATGTTAATGTGGGTGGCTCGGGAGGCATCCCTACCTTACGGCTGGCGCACGAGACGCTTGAGCCTTTGAGTAAGTCAAGTGACAGGAGCCAGCTTCTGAGGGCTTGTCCGAAGCTGTTGAGTGCGATCAAGGGCAGGCGGGGCAGCAGCTACATCTCCTTAGAAAAAGGAGAGGAAGGTCAGGCGGACGTAATAAAAGTGCCCCGAGAGGAGCGTGGTCGGCCGCGGCTGATCGCTACCGATAACACGCAGCGCACAGTGCTGTCAGCTATGGCCTCCGCAGAGTACCCGACGATTCTGGCTGCTAATGTTGAGATGTCCTCCTGGCGTTTTATGTCTCTGGAGCCCACGGCGATGCGCAGTCCGGACAACCTGATGGAGACGCGGAGCATCGACGCCACGGGGGCACATATTCCTGCCACCTTGTACCGTAGGGACGTTGAAGACCCTGAGGTGGGTGTCTACGGGGAGTTGAAGAATGCTGTCGATAAGTTGGTAGATATCCGTAGCCTGAAGGTAGTCAAGGACGACGTCAGGCAGTCGCTTGAGCTGCGCGCACAGGTGGGGCAGGCCCCAGAGCTGCCAGCCCGTTCGCTGTCCGACGGCACCCTGAGGTTCCTAGCGCTGGCAGCAATGAACTACGCGGGCGTGTACATGGGGCTGGTGAGCATGGAAGAGCCGGAGAACGGGATACACCCAGCCAAGATCGGGGCCATGCTGGCACTGCTGCGCACCTTGGCAGAACCTCAGGGGGGTCACCTGCGACAGGTCATAATCAACACCCATTCACCGTACATGGTGCGTGCGGTACACAAGTCCAATAAGGACGATATACTGGTGGCCCAGTCCTGGCAGAGAAGGGATAAGGATGGTAAACGTAGTGCCTCCACGTCCTTCCATCCCCTGCCAGGCACTTGGCGGACTAGGGGGCAGGAACCCTCGGGGCAGGGGGGGCGCTCTCAGGTGCCGGTGAGCGAGTCCCGTCTATTCGCTTTCCTGAAGAACCCGGCTTCCTCGGTGGAGGAAGCTGATGACTGAGTACTGGCAGTGCGGCTTCGTCGGAGAAGGTAGCTCAGACAACTGCCTGGTTCCGGTGCTTGAGGAGATGCTCTTGACAATGAGGCCAGGGGCAGACATTACTGTGGTGCTGCACCAGTGGTTCAGGAGGCCGGAGGATAAATCGGTCTCTTCTAAGGCCAAGGCTCTGGAGGGGGAGCCTTATGATCTCATCTTTGTGCATCGAGACGCTGACCAGGAGTCCTGGTGTGCCCGAGCGCATGAGGTACTTGACCTGGGCTACAAGCACCTGGTTCCGGTAGTGCCCGTAAGAATGACTGAGGCGTGGGCGCTGGCGGACCTTTATGCTGAGCAGGACTTTCAAGACTGGTGGTCTGGCAAGGGGTTCGGCTTCGATTCCATAGAATCCTGTGCGGAGCCAAAGAAATGGCTGCGAGAGTACCTGAGTCGCAACCGAAATAGCCTGTTGTCCCCAAGGGACTTTGCGGCGAAGCGGGCTGAGGTCCTGAAGGGGATATCGGTGGAGGGGCCGGTTAAGCGCCTTGAGGCTTGGAAGATGCTGTGCCAAGAGGTGGAGGCGGCAATGTGCCGGGTGCGGCCCTACCTGGCAGGCTCCCAGTGGGGTATCGTGTAACCGTCCGCCAACTATTGGTTGGTTAAGTCTGATAGCAGCCTGGGAGGAAACAACGTGAAGATCGCAGTAGCTGGGTGTGGGTACGTAGGTTTGTCACTGGCAACGCTGCTTTCAAAGCATGATGAGGTTGTTGCTCTTGACGTTAACGCTAGCAAGGTAGCGTCTATCAATGAGGGGCGTTCTCCGATCGCTGACCCGGATATCGAGAGCCGGCTCGCGGAGGGTGGGCTGCGGCTTTCCGCGACCACTGACCCCTCCGTGGCCTACAAGGACGCCGAGCTGGTGATCGTGGCCACGCCCACCAACTATGACGAGGCCACCAACTTCTTTGACACCTCCCTGGTGGAGTCGGTTATCGCGGACGTCATGGAGAAGCAGCCCGAGGCGCTGGTGGTCATCAAGTCCACCGTGCCGGTGGGCTTCTGTGAGGAGATGGCCCAGCGGTTTCCCCAGGGGCGGATCCTGTTCTCGCCGGAGTTCCTCCGTGAGGGGCGGGCCCTGTACGACAACCTGCATCCCAGCCGCATCATCGTGGGCGTGCCCACGCAGGGCCTTGACGCCGCGCAGCTGCGTCCCGCCGCAGAGATGTTCGCCCAGCTCCTGGTGCAGGGAGCCGAGGACCAGGACGTGCCTGTGCTAATCATGTCCTCCACGGAGGCGGAGGCGGTGAAGCTGTTCGCCAACACCTACCTGGCGCTGCGGGTGGCCTTCTTCAACGAGCTGGACGCCTACGCCTGCATGCACGGCCTGGAGTCCCGGTCGATCATCGACGGCGTCTGCCTGGAGCCGCGCGTGGGCTCGCACTACAACAACCCGAGCTTCGGGTACGGCGGCTACTGCCTGCCCAAGGACACCAAGCAGCTGCTGGCCAACTACCGGGACATCCCGCAGAGCCTCATCCGGGCGATCGTGGAGGCCAACGACGTGCGCAAGGACTTTATCGCGGAGGAGGTCGTGCGTAAGGTCGTGGAGCTGGTGTACGCAGGTAAGCCGCACCCGGTGGTCGGGGTGTACCGCCTGGCCATGAAGTCCGGCTCGGACAACTTCCGGGAGAGCTCGATCCAGGGGATCATGGACAGGCTGCGGGTCAAGGGAGTGCCGGTGGTCGTCTTTGAGCCCTCCCTCAGCGAGGACACCTTTAACGGCTACCCGGTGGTCCGTGACCTGGAGGAGTTCATGGGCTCCTGCGACGTCATAGTCGCCAACCGTTGGAGCCCCGAGCTGGAGCCGGTACGGGAGAAGGTCTACACTCGGGACCTCTTCTTCCGCGACTGACGACGGCGGGGGTGCCTGTCTGCGAGGTCGCGTGGCCGCAAGACCGTGGGGCCACGCGACCGCGATACCACGGGGCGCTGCGGGCGGGCTGTCAGCCACTGAGACACTGCGCCAGCACCGTTCCGGGGCTGCCTATGCTCACGGTATGACGCAGACCATCAAGCTCGCAGTGATCCCCGGCGACGGCATCGGCCAGGAGGTCGTGCCTGAGGGCCTGAAGGTCCTGCAGGCGGCCTTGCAGGGCAGCGACGTCGTCGTCGAGACCACCACCTTTGACCTGGGGGCGGCGCGCTGGCACCGTACCGGCGAGACCCTCACCGACGCGGACCTGGAGGCCATCAAGCGCCATGATGTGATTCTCCTGGGCGCGGTGGGGGACCCCTCGGTGCCCTCCGGCGTGCTGGAGCGCGGCCTGCTGCTGCGCCTGCGCTTCGCCCTGGACCATTACGTGAACCTGCGGCCCTCCAAGTACTACCCGGGCGTGCCCACCCCCCTGGCGGAGCCGGGTGAGATCGACCTCGTGGTGGTGCGGGAGGGCACAGAAGGGCTGTACTGCGGCAACGGGGGAGCGGTGCGGGTGGGCACGGCGCAGGAGATCGCCACGGAGGTGAGCGTGAACACCGCCTACGGCGTGGAGCGGGTGGTGCGCTACGCCTTTGAGCAGGCCCGCGCCCGGCGCCAGCACCTGACGCTGGTGCACAAGCACAATGTGCTGGTCAACGCCGGGCACCTGTGGCGCCGCACCGTGGAGGCGGTCGGCGCGCAGTTCCCGGAGGTGCGCACCGACTACTGCCACGTGGACGCCGCCACGATCTACCTGGTCACCGACCCGGGGCGCTTTGACGTGATCGTCACCGACAACCTCTTTGGGGACATCATCACCGACGAGGCCGGGGCGGTCACGGGCGGGATCGGCCTGTCCGCCTCCGGCAACCTCAACCCGGCTGGGGAGTTTCCCTCCATGTTCGAGCCGGTGCACGGCTCCGCCCCGGACATCGCGGGCCAGGGCAAGGCGGACCCGACCGCCACCATCAGCGCCGTGGCCATGCTGCTGGAGCACGTCGGCCAGGTGGAGGCCGCAGCCCGCGTGCACGCGGCAGTGGAGGCGGACATGGCCGCGCGGGCCCGCGCCCAGAAGAGCGGCCAGCCCCTGGTGCGCAGCACCCAGGAGATCGGGGAGGCGATCCGGGCCCGGCTGGTGGGGTGAGTTTTAGTGTGGCGGTGGTCCTAGAGCAGAACAAGGTGTGGTGCGCTAGCGTGTATGTATGCGAGTGAACCAGCGTCTACTGCTCCGCAACAGCCTGGCGGTTATAGCTGCCGGGGCGATCTGTGCCAGCCTGGCCGCCTGCGGCTCGACTGCCACCGCCGCGAAGGTGCCCATGACGGACGCCGAGATCAAGGACTTCCTGCTGCAGTCTGACAGCGTGGCTATGGTGGTGGACAACGCCGGCTACGCGGCAGTGGTCGCCGCTGCGAGCGCCCAGCGTGAGGCCCTCACGAAGGCGCGGGGGGCTGAGGTTGACTCCACGGACATCACCCAGGTCAAGGCTGATGGTGAGGTGACGCTCTCCGGTCTGCGGGCTCGTATCGATGCGCTGGCGGGTCGGACTCTCGCAGACGAGGACAGCAGGATCCAGGCTGCGCTGAACAAGGTCACTGCGGCGCTGAAGGGATCGGACAAGAAGGCGATCACTGACGCGCTGGCCTCGCTCAACGAGACCGTGACCTCGGTGGAGAAGGCCGTCAGCCAGCGGGATAACCCTGGTTCCGGTGACGGCACCGGCTCGGGTACGACCGTGGAGGAGCCACGGGATGACACAGAGACAGGGGGCAACGGGAACAGTAGGGGAGGTCAGGCTGGGGGCGGAAACGCTGGCGCTGGCACTGACACCGGAGGTGACAACTCGAACCGCGCGCCGAACGGAGGGCAAGTTGCTCCGGGCGGCGGGCAGCAAGCCCCCGGCGGCGGCAATAACCAAGGGAACTCTCCGCTGGAGCCAGGTGGCCAGCCGCCTGCGGAACCCGCACCCAACCAGCCTGGTGGGGGTGGGGACGGTGAGCCGCCCGCTCAACAGAATCCCGGGGGTAACCATCCGCCCGTCGCTCCACCAAACCCCGGTGGGGACCAGGGCGGTGGCGGTGATGTAGGAGGCGGCCCGGCCGTGCCGAACCCCCAGCCCGGGGATGGAGATGCTCCGCAGCAGCCTTGAGGCAAGTTTTTGGGCTCGGCCCTTGAGAAGGGGGCCGAGCCCAAAGCTATTGGTCCGTGCAGTCCCGCGGCGGGGCTGGAGCCGTTCAGGGGGCTGCTGGAGTCGGGGTGTAGAAGCTGCGGGAGGGCGTGGCTGTTGGGGTGACAGTAGAGGTGGCCCCGGGCCAGCTGGTGTCGTCTGCTGGGCTGATGGTCAGGCCGCCGAGGACCTGGTTCCAGGCGTCCTGGTCGATCTGCTCTGCGGAGCAGGTGTGGGTGACGGATACCTGGGTGCCACTCTTGGAGAAGACCCGGACAAAGGACCGGCCTACCACCTTGGTGTCCTGGATGGTTGCAGTGAAGTCGGTGGATATACCGGTGAAGGGGCTGTTGCCGTTGTCCACCACCCGGGACTCGCTAGCAGTCTCCTGGTAGCCCTGCAGCTTCTTCTGCAGACCTTCGTTCCAGGCAGCGCTGAGATGCCGGTCGTCCCCGCCCGCGAGCAGCAGGCTGGTGGAACGAGTTATGTCCACCTGGATCGTGCACAAGGGGTCGGCTGAGGCCCAGGTGCGTGTGGTGACCTCGGTGCCGGGGCTTATGGAGGCCATGGCGGTCGGGGTGTCGGTGGGCCTGGGGACCTGCTGGTAACCGGTCACCTTGGGCATGCCGATCTTGATGTCCGGCAGGGTGGTTGGCTGCGCTGTGGGCAGGGGGGTGGGCATGGTCATGCCGGAGGGCACGGTGAAACCCTCAGTGGGGCTAGTGCTGCTTGCCGTGCCTCCGCCCCCTAGACCAAGGGCAGAGCAACCGCTGAGCAGCAAGGCGGCCGTTGTACCTGCCAGACATGCGCGGACGAAGGGTTTCCGTGGAAACTGAGGCATGAGCACACTCTAACCCGCTCATTGAGCATGCGGCCGGGATAGTGAAATGTGCCTCTTGCCGGGGCAGCGGAGTTGCTGGAGGCGGCGCCACATACTGAGAGAGGGCACAGGTGCTAGAGGACGACGGCGTAGGGTGACCGCATGCACAAGCCGCTCTCAGCCTCCAGCAGCTCCTTTGACACGCCTCTGTTCCGGGCGGCTGCCGTGCCGCTGCCAGCGGCGGACCGTTTGGCGGGTCGTTTCCCCCTGAGGCCGAATCCGGCGCCTGCCAGCGCGCAGGAGCGGGCATTGGCGCTTGAGGACCTGCGCTTTGGGACCGTGTTCACGGACCACATGGCCCACGCCCGGTGGGTGCGGGGGCAGGGCTGGGGGCAGCATGCCGTGGTGCCTTTCCAGGAGCTGCGCCTGTCTCCGGCGGCCACGGTGCTGCACTACGGGCAGGAGGTCTTTGAGGGGATCAAGGCATACCGGCACGCTGACGGCTCCGTGTGGACCTTCCGGCCGCGCTACAACGCGGCCCGCCTGAACCTGTCTGCCGGGCGTATGGCTATGCCACCGCTGCCGGAGGAGGACTTTGTGGCCTCCCTGGTGGACCTGGTGCGGGCGGACGTGGAGTGGGTGCCCTCCGGGGCGGGGGAGTCCTTGTACCTGCGGCCTTTTGCCTTCTCCTCTGAGGCCTTCCTGGGGGTGCACCCCGGCAGCGTGATCGACTACTACGTGATCGCCTCCCCTGCGGGGGCCTACTTCCCCAACGGGCTCAAGCCGATCAGTATCTGGGTCTCACAGGACTACCACCGGGCGGGCCGTGGCGGGACGGGCTTTGCCAAGACCGGCGGGAACTACGCCGCCTCCTTGCTGCCGCAGCAGCAGGCGGCGGAGCGCGGCTGCGACCAGGTCTGCTTCCTGGACGACGTGACCCAGACCAACCTGGAGGAGCTGGGTGGCATGAACCTCATGGTGGTGCACGCCGACGGCTCGGTGGCTACGCCGCGGCTGACGGGCACGATCCTGGAGGGCAGCACCCGCTCCGCGATCCTGCGGCTGCTGGCGGACGAGGGCCGTGAGGTCCGCGAGGAGAGCATCTCCCTGGCAGGGCTGCTGGAGGGGATCGCCTCCGGGCAGGTCACGGAGGTCTTCGCCTGCGGCACGGCTGCGGTGGTGGTGCCCTTGGGCCGCCTGGTGGGGGAGGGCTTTGACGTGGAGGTGCGGGGCTCGGAGGTCACCAGCCAGGTGTATGAGCGCCTGACAGCGATCCAGTACGGCCGGGCGGAGGACCCCTACGGCTGGATGTACCGGCTGGTCTGAGCCCTGTAGGCTTGGGTTCTCATAGCACAGACGGTGCTGGCCTGCCAGGGAAGAGACTGAGGCAAAACCTACCCTGGCTTGCCACTTGGCCTGGTGGTATGGTCACAAGTTGTAAGCAACTACCCCTGTTGCAGCCCGCTTGTTCTCATAGTTGCCTGGCTAGTTCAAAGCTCGGCTGGCTGGTACCTGGCCTAGCGGCTCGGTGCTGAAAGGCTGTGTTGCTGCGACCTGGTCAGTTTTGCGCACATCTCCACGTGTGCTTGTGCAGCGCGTGGGAGCAAGGGCTGCTCTGCGCCTCGTTCGCGTGCGCGCATGAGTCATAGCGATGGATTGAGATGACACTTGAAGACTTGCTGAAGGTCACCCGGCAGCAGATCGGGCTGATCGTGCTGGGCCTGGTTCTCGGGTTAGCGGGCGCGGCCGGTCTGGTTTATGTCACCCCGGTGACCTACTCAGCCTCGGCTATCGCCTATGTGCGGGTGACCATGCCGGATGATGCAGGTACTGGAGGTGCTGGAGCCTATTACGCTGCATCCCAACTGGCTAACCAGAAGGTAAAGGCCTTTGTGTCGGTCTTCTCCTCCCAGGCTGTGGCGCAGGGGGTCATTGATACCTTGGGTCTGGAGACTACACCTTCTGCCTTGGCTGGGACTATTCAAGCAAGTAATCAGACAAACTCCTTGACGATTACAGTTACGGCCACCGGTGAGACACCAAAGCGAGCTCAGGTGATTGCTGATGAGACCGTGCATCAGGCGCAGCAGCAGATCAAGCAGCTGGAGGGCGAGAACTCACCGGTCGAGATAGTGCTGATGTCGTCCTCGACGTTGTCGAGCACTGTAAAAAATCCCTCTGTCGTCAAGTATATGGGTGCCGGTACTGTAGGCGGATTGATAATTGGTTACGTCCTGGCTCTGTTGCGTGCACTGCTGGACAAGCGAATTCGCACTTCGGAGGATGTTTCTTCCGTGATGGACGAGCCTGTAATTGGTTTGGTGCCGACCTCCGACGTATTTACCCAGGGGCCGGAAGAGCCGGAGCCCGATTACCGGGTGGAGGAGTCTCTACGCAAGCTTCGTACTAATCTGCGCTATGCGCGCGTGGATCAAGGTCTGCATAAGTTGGTCGTAACTTCCTCTGTCCAGGGTGAAGGCAAGTCCACGGTCTCCACTAACTTAGCGCGGGTTATGGCTCTGGCAGGAGAGGAAGTTGTCCTGATTGAAGGCGACATGCGGCGGCCTGTCTTTAAAGAGAGATTCAGTTTGTCTAGTCATCAGACTGGGCTTTCGCAGCTGTTGGTCGGAGCGACAACCCTGGAACAGGCTATGGTGCAGACAAAGGTTCCTGGTCTGTACGTGATTCCTGCAGGCGATACGCCTCCCAACCCTTCTGAGCTGCTCGGCTCGGAGCGACTGAGTCAGCTTGTCGACTACCTGACTGCTGATCGCTTGGTGATCATTGACGCTCCGCCGGTCCTCCCGGTTACAGACGCTGTTGCATTGTCTGAGCGTATGGATGGTGTGGTCCTGGTGGCTCGGGCCAAGAAGACTACCACGGATCAACTGAAGCTGACCAAGGAGACCATCGAACGTGGTGGCGGCACGGTGCTTGGCGTTGTCCTGAATCAGGTGGCCGTATCCGGTTTGGGTCGCCTGCGCTACGGAGAGACCGAGTACGCCTACACTGCAGCAGCATATCCGGCAGGAACCGCTGATCGTAATGAGCGCAAGGCACGCAGGAGACGGCAGCCAAGTGCTGAGCCGCATCTGGCGCAGACGCAGGAGAAGTCTGTGTCTTCGGGACAAGGGACGACCGATTTCGTGAACATGCTTGAAAAAGAGTCCATGAAAGGGGATCCTGCATGGTCGAGCAAAGCATAAGAATGTCTAACTCGTCAACGGCTTGGCCTCACAGAGACAATGCCACTAACCCGAGCTTCGTCCCCCCTTCTTGGTTGAACATCGAGGGCAGCCGAGAGGTGCAGGACTCTGGTCCTGTTGAACCCGAGAGTGTGCTGTTTGTCTGTACTGGGAACATCTGCCGCTCTGCGTTTGCTGCTGCCTACTTGGCCCACCTGATCCAAGGTTCTGGAATTACCGTGGAGTCTGCTGGCATTGGGGCACTTGTTGGGCGTGGTATGGATGAGCGGGCGCTACTGTTAGCAAGTCAGCTTGGAGTTGATGGCTCGCTTCACCGTGCTAGGCAGTTAACGGGAAGGATGCTTGGCGGAGCATCTCTGGTTGTCGTGTTCGGCCCTGAGCATTACGACTGGGTCCAAGAAAACAATCCCGAGGCTATCGCCAAGACTGTGGCTGTTGGCCAGTTCGTTTCCGGGCTTGAGCAGGATGTAGGAAGCCAGGTCCAACACCGGTCGATCTCTGACCTCTTGTCTGTTGTCAAGCAGATGCAACCCGTGCCGGATAAATCATCCTGGATCAAGGACCCGTATAAGAAAGATGGCTCTGAGTACATCCAGATAATGCGTGAGGTCATTGACGCTGTAGGCCGACTGAGGGGAAAGGTCAGATGGTAGAGATATCACTTGCTGCAGGATATCTTGACGTGAGGACAGGTCTGATGACCCATCGTGTGCATGACGCCGCTTCTAGACGGCGCGATTATGCAGCTAACACTTTTTCCTTGATTGACTCAGAGGACTTTGCTAGAGACTCGCGGCAACTCGATAATCGCAGCTTTGGTTACAAGGCCGTGAAGCGCGTATTCGACCTGCTGGTATCGACGCTAGTCATAGTCATCGGAGCGGGCCCTGGCCTATTGCTGACGTTCTTCATCTGGCGCTCCACGGGTGGGTCGCCGATTTACAGCCAGACGAGGGTTGGTCTTTACGGCAAGCGGTTCAGGATCTACAAGTTCCGGACCATGGTTGCAGATTCGGACAACATTGAAAAGTACTTCACCCCAGAACAGTTGGAAGTCTGGAAGCGAGAGCGGAAGGTCGACCATGATCCACGCATCACACGCTTGGGCCGGTTCCTGCGGGCGACTAGTGTGGACGAGCTGCCAAATTTCATTAATGTCTTCTTAGGACAGATGAGCACGGTGGGCCCCCGCGCGATTGCTGTTGATGAGTTGCAGTGGTTTGGCGGATACGCTCCAGAACTAGTTTCAGTAACTCCGGGAATCACTGGTTGGTGGCAGGTTACCGATCGAAATGAAGCGATGTACGATACTGGTGCAAGACAGGAACGAGAACTGCACTACGTTCGTAATGCTTCGATCTGGATGGATTGCATGATAATTGTGAGAACCGCGAAGACCATTGTCCGTTGCACAGGGCGGTAGACTAAAGAAGATGCAATTGGGTGAACGTGAACTATCGGTCGGTTTCACTGTAGTGATACCGACTTTGAATGCCGAGAAAACTCTCCCTGGTCTCCTAAAGAATATATCGCAGCAGGCGTTTAGGCCGGACGAAGTGATCGTGATCGATTCCGAGTCCGACGATTTAACCTGCGCAATTGCCAAGGCGGACGATGCGGTCAGTTTAATTAAAATAGAACGATCAGACTTTGATCACGGTATGACTCGCCAGAAGGCTTTACTTGGAGCAAAGCATGACATCGTCTGTTTTCTAACCCAGGATGCATTGCCAAAAGATTCCCACTATTTTTACCACCTGCTGAAGCCCCTATCGGATGCCAGTATCGGCATGGTTACTGGGAAACAAGTCCCATACCCTAACGCCAGACGCTCTGAGGCCCTGGTACGAGAATTCAACTACGGGAAGCGCTCATTTATACGTAGCGCAGAAGATATTCCCAGACTTGGCATCAAGGCGTTCTTTGCCAGTGATGTTTGCTCTGCGTACCACAGACCGACCTTTAAAGCAGTTGGCGGTTTTGGATACTGTAACACAAACGAAGACATGCTAATAGCCGCGAGAATGCTAAGGGGAGGGGCTCGTGTGGCCTACGAGTCTTCGGCACAAGTATACCATTCTCATAATTTTACAGTATGGCAGCAGTATCGACGTAACCTGGAGATTGGTAAATTTCTTGCCTTGCATGCTGACGAACTAGAAGTTCCCAGTGAGGTTGGTGAGGGCTTGCGTATGGTTAGCGCAGTCGGAAAGCGTTTACTTGCTGAGGGTGAGTGGCGAGAAATAGCTAGGTTCGGAACTGGCTGCGGAGCTAGTTTCATTGGGAACCGTCTCGGAAGATTATTCGGCAGGCGAATGAATCTTACCCGCTGATCGGGCTAGTGAGAGGGTGCTTATGTCAAAGTTCTGTTTTGTCAGCATGGACAATGTGAGCCGTACTCCCTACTTAATGGAGTATGCGAAGCGCTGCGACGCACCATTTGATCTCGTATACTGGGATAAAGCTGGAGTGTCAGATGAGATTGGAGCTGATACTTACTATAGAATGAAGTATGAAATCAACGAAAATGCTCCTCGAGCATTAAAGGTAGCACGCAAGCTTAGTGGCTATATAAAGTTTCGTCGTTATGCATCTGAGATCCTGCAAAGTCAGAAGTATGATGGAGTTGTCGCATCGACCGGCAACTGTGCAGTTTTGCTCGGATCTACATTGTTATCACACTACCGAGGTCGATATGTAATCGACATACGGGATTATTGGCGTGAAGGCTTCTATCCGTATCATCTGCGAGAGCAGACACTGATTGAGAATAGCGGACTTGCGATTATATCGTCTCCTTATTATAGGAAGTTTCTTGGCGATCATGATTTCGTGGTGATGCACAACATTCAATCGGACATACCTGTTGTTAAGCACAATGCAGATGATTTCAGCCCTTTGAACTCTAGGCCTATAGTGCTCGCAAGTATTGGTGCAGCTAAGAATGTTATGTATGACAGGAAAGTGATCGACTACTTTGCCAATGACAGTCGTTTTGAGTTAAGATTCTCCGGACGGGGATACGAGTGTCTTGCGGACTATGTTTCTGAGCGTGGAATATCCAACGTGAAGGCATCGGGTGCATTTCCGTATGATGAGACAATGCTTCGGTACGAAGGTATAGATGCTGTAATGTGCATGTACGGAAACGGCTCTCCGTACTGGGACTATGCTCTGGCAAACAAACTATACTTTTCTGCTCAGATGGGCGTCCCTATCATCACCTGTGTAGGCACAGCGATGCAGTTAACTTCGGAACGATTCAATTTCGGTATGGGCCTTGACCTGGACGATGGACGCGGCAAGGACAAGATCCTGTCGCTCTTCACGCCTGCTGCGATACAAGTACGAGAAAAGGGCTGCCAGAGATTCCTTGCAAAGGTCTCACGCGACATGGATCTCGTAGATCAAAGACTGGCAGAGTTCTTTGATAATCATCAAACACCTTGTCCAAAGGTGGTGAGGTACGTTGACTAAGGGCCTTCCACTGACTTCGATTGAGATCAAGAATGCTGAGCTTGAGATTCTCGAGGTCTTTGATAAAACTTTTGCAGATTCTGGGCTTCGCTATAGTTTGGCTGGCGGCACCCTTCTTGGTGCCATCCGTCACAAGGGGTTCATCCCGTGGGATGATGATATCGATGTGAACGTGCCACGGCCTGATTTTGATCGGTTTGTCTCGACATTTATTCAAGGTGGCCTACCTGAAGGGTATGCAATTGAATGTTATCCGGCAGGAACGACTGATCCGATATTTGTCAAACTGGTTAGATTAGACTTTGCTGTAAAGGAACGTTATTCTTCGGAATGCAGGCACCTATGGATCGACGTTTTTCCTGTTGACGGGTTGCCAACTAGTATGCATGATCTAGCGGTTCTCTATAAGCGAGTTAGGCGGCTGAGGCTCCTCACCCTTTTGGCCACGGCAGATCCACGTGAGGGACGAAGTACTTTCCGTAAGTTGGCTAAGCGATTTCTTGTGCCCTTCCTCAACGAACTGCGTATCGGAGATTGGGCGGCTCGTAGGCTTGTGAGCCAGTGCCGCAAGGTGCCTTTGACAGCTGCTGACCGCATTGGTGGTATCGCATGGGGACTTTATGGTACAGGTGAAGCACTTCCCGGAGACGCATTTGATCGCCTAGTGCAAGTTGAATTCGAAGGAGCACAATATTGGGCTATTGAGGACTGGGAAACGTACCTCAAAGGTCTGTATGGAGACTTCTGGAAACTGCCGCCGGAAAGTGCGCGAGTTGGGCACGATATGGAGGTATATAGAAGTGAGTGATACTAACACCGTTGCGCTTATATTTGCGGGTGGTGTCGGGGAACGTATGAAGGGAGGCGACATTCCCAAACAGTTCCTTAAAGTCCACGGCAAAGAGATCATAGTTCACACTATCGGTAAGTTCCAGCAACATCAATCGGTGGACGCTATTGTGGTCGTCTGTGTGCAAAGATGGGTGTCAAGGTGTGCGGCTTTGATGGAACATAATGGTATGGACAAGGTACGGTCGGTGATTGCTGGAGGCGCAACCGGCCAAGAGTCTATTCGGGCAGGGTTAGAGGAACTAGTGAGTCTAGGATACGGAGAGTCAGTAGTGCTAGTTCACGATGGAGTCAGGCCGTTTATAGATGCAACTACCATATCGTCCTGTATCGAATCTGCTCGAATGCACGGTTCGGCAGTGACATCAGTTCCTTGTAAGGAAACGGTGCTGACTTGTGGCACGGGAGGAGAGGTAAGGAGTATACCGCCGAGAGATACCTTGAGGCTCGCACGGGCTCCGCAATGTTTTGTAGTCAATGAGTTGGTGGCAGCACACGATTGGGCTGAAGATAGTGCTTTGTCATTTGTGGACTCGGCTTCTCTTATGATAGCTCATGGTCATGAGGTCCGGTGGGTGGAAGGTCCTGTCGAGAACATCAAGATTACCACACCGGATGACTTCTTTATGATGCGCGCTATTCTCGACGCGAGAGAGAATGGGCAACTCTACATGCAGGATAGCTGATCATGTTAGAAAAGGTACTTGCGGCACCTGTGCATGACTTGCCTTACGCGAACTTACGTGGCTGTCGTCTGCTGGTTATCGGAGCCACTGGATTTATTGGCAGGCATGTGTTGGAGTCTCTCTACGCGATAGAGCGGAAACACTCTTTAGGAATACGCGTGGTGTGCACAGTGCGTGACGAGCGTCGTGCGCGCGCTATGTTCGCTAGATTTGACAGGACTCTTGCTCTTGAGTATGTGAACTGGCATCTGCTCGGGGGAGGTCTGGCGGTAGCAGGCACGATCGATGCTCTTTTTCACCTGGCGGCAGTGACTAACTCAGCGGCCATGGTCGAACAACCGGCATCACTTGCTAGAGAAGCGCTGATAGGTGCTTTCTCCGTGTTTGATCTGGCTGCAGATAAAAAGGCACGAGTTATATATGCATCGTCGATGGAAGCTTATGGAGCAGTCAACGATACTAATCCGCGAAAGGAGAACGAACTAGGCCATATTGACTTGACTAAACCGCGCTCAGCTTATCCAGAGACAAAACGCATGATAGAAAATATCCTGAGCTGCTATGAAGCGCAGTTTGATATGCCGTTTGCAGTGGTGCGCCTTGGGCAGACTTTTGGTCCGGGGGCATCGTTGTCGGATCACAGGGCGATATATAGTTTTGTTCGCCAGGCTGCTGCTGGGCTGCCGATCACGCTTGCTACATCGGGCGCATCACGCACAAACTTGCTCTATGTGTCTGATGCTGTTGATGCTATGATTCGCTGTTTGGTTAATGGTGATCGATCCGGGACATATAACGTATCTGACCCTTCAGGAAGTATGTCAGTTCTGGAACTGGCGCATTTGATTGATGGCACATTAAAAGGTAACGGCGTCCAAGTGAAAGTTGACCCTCGAGTCAATGCAAAATATGCGGCTGAAACGCGCCTTGTCATGGAAACGTCGCGAATCCAAGCGATAGGCTGGAGGCCAAGGACGTCAATAGTTGAAGGTATTCAGCGCACTGCGAGGGATCTTCATGGTCGGGCCTTGGAGGCAGGATTGGAGTGGTGACCAACCATCGTCGTGGAGTGGCAACCAACTTTGTGTTGAGCTCAGCATACCAGATTCTTCAGGTCTTGACGCCGCTTGTTACTGCTCCATATGTGGCGCGAGTACTTGGTGCGGAAGCCATCGGTAAGTTCTCATACAGTCAATCCGTTGCCAACTATTTCGTTATGCTAGGCACTTTAGGTATTTCGACATATGGTGTGAGGCTTGTTGCTAGATGTGGCGACGACCGAGGGCTTCGCAGTGTCATGTTCTGGGAAGCCTACATCTCACAAGTTTTCGTAGCGTTAGCGGCATTGGGTCTTTATTCGATTTACATAGTGGGGCTTCCATCTGACGATCGCTTCGTTGCTGTGGGTTGGACGTTGTGGGTGGCGGGTGTAGTTCTGGACGTTTCTTGGCTGTTCTTTGGTGTAGAGGAGTTCGGTTTACCAACCTTGCGGAATGCACTGGTGAAACTTGGTAGTATTCTCGGGATCTTCTTGTTTGTCCGGTCTGCAGACGATCTATGGCTATATGTTGTGATCATGGCTGGAGCGCAGTTTACTACACAGATCTGGCTGTGGCCGTTTGTGGGCCGCTACGTGGATTGGAAGACTCCAAAGTGGAATAGGGCCTTGCGTCATCTTTTATCAAGTGTACGTCTCTTTCTGCCGGTTGTCGCTATTAGCCTGTATACTACCCTAGACAAGATAATTCTCGCCCACTTGTCTGACATGGCCCAAGTTGGATACTTTGAGTACTCAGAGAAATTCAGCAGAATGCCGCTACTTCTAGTCACAGCGCTGACGACGGTTATGTTGCCGCGCGTTTCCAATGAGATGAAGCTGGGAATGCAGGAGGCTGTGCTGGAACGCCTCAGGACTTCGGCCTGGTGGATGCTGTCGGTTTCCTTTGGACTGGCATTCGGCCTTGGGGCTGTGTCTCCAGAGTTTGTCTCGGTTATGTTTGGGGATGAGTTTCATCGTTGCGTGCCGTTGATGCGTGTGTTGGTGTGTATCATTCCGGTCGTTGCTCTTACAAACGTGATTGGAAGACAGTTCTTGTTACCAGCACTTCGTGATAAGGAGTATACAAGTTCTTTGGTAATGGGCGCTATTGTGAACGTAGCAGTGATTGTGGCCTTGGCTGGGAAAGTAGGCGCTTTGGGGGCTGCGCTGGCCACTCTGCTGGCGGAGATTACGATCTTTGTTTATCAGGGATGGCGTTGTCGTAACGATCTGCCTGTTGTTCAGTACTTGTGGGCGGCTAGACCGTTCATGATTGCCGGGAGCATCATGTTTATGGGGGTTAGGTTAGTGGGCTTCATTGGATGTAGGGTATCGTTAGCGGATTGGGTGTTACTCTTTCTTGAGATAGTCATTGGTGGCGTATTGTATCTAGCGGTTGGGTTGTGTCTAAGCTTACGTACAGATTCACATTTTGCTACTGCGGTATGGCAATCAGCGGTATCGCGAGTTGGTGGAGCTAAGGAGAGGTGATGGATCTGCAAACGATAAGGCAAATACCGGCATCCACCGCCTTCTTTTATTTGGCGTACATCTTGTTCATGTTCTACAAGTTTGCGGATATGTCTTTGCTTGCGAGTATGTTTGAAGGTGTTGTGGGCCCTGTCATTAACCTCCTCATCCTCGTGTTGGTATTGCTGGCCGAACTCTGCGACAGAGGGAGGGGGCGGTATATTTTAGTCTTCGTCAGCGTTATGACTATTGCGATGCTGGTGGCTAAGGACACTGGATATACGACTCTTGTAGTGATTGTCGCGCTGATATTTGCTGCACGCAGAGAGGATTTTGACAAGATAGTTGTCGTAAGCGTGTGGGTGACCGCCATTGCTTGTACGGTTGTGGTCAGTCTAGCATTGTTGGGGGTGCTTAGGGATTATGTTTGGGTAGATGATGTGCGTTCGCGTCACGGTTTGGGATTCAAGTATGCCACCTATCTTAGTCACTTGCTGCTGAATCTGGTGATGTTGGAAGGGTACAGACGTAAACGGCTTGGGTGGCTCTTTGTTCTTGGCGTTCTCGTGATCGATGTGACAATCTACGCTGTTACCGTGTCTAGGAATTCATTTGTTCTCGTGATTGCCTACTTGGGAGCCTACTTGCTTCTTGGTGACGAGCGTGGCAAGAAGCTTGCCAAGGGGTGGGTTGGCGGTATAATGGCAAATTCGATCCTGGCTGGTTTTGCTGTTAGCGCACTAGTGTTGTGGGTGTATGCGAAGGATCCGGCGCGTTATGATTCACTGAATCTACTGATTTCTGGGCGTCTGTACTATACGCGTAACTCATTTGAAAAGTATGGTATCACACCATTTGGGCAACATATAGAATTTGCTGCGAACAGCCTTGACTCGCAAGGTGTCCTCCGGGTTAGTACCGGAAGCTATGACACAAATGTAATTGATAATGCTTATTTTCATATACTGATAGAGTATGGTTGGGTCGCGCTGATGCTGTGCCTGTCGGCGTTTTGTTTGCTAGGGCGATTAGCTCGAAGGGAAGAGGACTGGCGTTTGTTGCTGGTTCTTTCGGTCCTTGCAGTGCATTCGTTTATAGATCCGCAGCTGATCGATCTTCAGTACAACAGTTTCCTTTTGCTGATCGTTGGTTATGGTCGTAGGATAGCGAATCCGGTTGTTGGGAGCGTTGCTGGAACGACGAATGCTCCTTTGGGGAATGAAGGTGTTGTGGTGGGTGGTAGAGTGAGTGACCGAAGTTTCGGGAGATCTTCTCAGGGCTGACCTGAATTTGCTGATTGAAGGCTTTCTCAGTTTGGGGGTGTAGCGATGCGGGTGTGGAAATGTGGCTGCTGGGGCGTCGAGGGCTTGGTGTGATTATGGTTCATCCCAACTTGAGGGCGTAGTTGGAGTCTGAATGTTCCGGTATTGAGCAGGCTGTGGGTGAGGTAGTTGACCATAATGCGGAAGCCTGGAGGACTGCCGGGTGGTGCTCCAGGTGATCGTTGATCGCTTTGGTGGGGTCATTGCTGATCTCAGGTGCGTAGAAGTTGGCCAGCACGTTGGTGTCGCGTTTTTTAAGTGACTGTTAGGCTTCTGTATAAGCCCCTCTTTCCTAATTCGTGCCACTTTAGTGTGGGCTTCTCCGCAAATCGTGGACATGGACGTCTTTACCGGTTTCAAGTCCGCCGTTACCCATGTCCTGCCTGAGGTGAGGGAGGTGATGGATCCCTTCCACGTGGTGGCCCTGGCTGGCGACAAGCTCGACCAGTGCCGCAGGCGCCTCCAGCGCCAGACCACCGGGCACCGGGGACGCAAGGACGACCCTGCCTACCGGGCCAGACGCCTGCTGCACACCGGGGCGGGACTACTGAGCGACAAGGCCTACAGACGTCTCGAACACGTGTTCGCTGATGAGCCTCACGCCGCGGTGGAGGCCACGTGGAGCGTGTACCACAAGATCGTGTCCGCCTATCGCGCCAAGGCTTCCGCTACCGGCGAGGTCGTGATGAGCAAGGTGATCGACACTCTTAGCTCCGGTGTTCCCCAGGCCCTGGAGGAACTGGCCGAGCCCGATCCGACCCTGAACAAGCGCCGCACCGACATCCTGGCCTACTTCGACAACCCCCACACCACGGGCGGCCCCACCGAGGCCATCAACGGCCGCCTGGAGCACCTACGCGGCATCGCCCTAGGCTTCCGCAACCCCAACCACTACACCACCCGCAGCCTCATCTAGGCTGGAAGGATCAAACACCTGTTACCACACTGTCAAGCTGGAAGAGCTTGTTCGCAGGACGGGCTCTAATCCATGTGTCCTTCACCCCGTCGTGCAGATGGCTGTCCTGTGGTGAGATGGGAGCATGAGCGACTCTTCCCCGTTCCCTCCCGTCGGCACGCAAGCCAGTGGCCACGATGGCGGAGACGCGTCTACGCGCCCCGCTGAGGGGCGACGCGCCCTCCGGCACGCGGAGGAAGGCGACAAGCGGCGGCGAATCCGCGGCTGGAAGGCCGTCATGCTCTCGCTCCTCACCCTCGTACTAGTACTAGGGGGAGGCACAGCGGCGGCTGGGTACTGGCTCAAGTCCTCACTCACCAAGAACCTTGAGACCATCGCTGACCCCTTTGCTGAGCTACCCACGCGGGCTCCCACCCCAGAGGTCCCCCAAGGCGAGGCTCCAGCCGTCAACATCCTGGTCCTCGGCTCAGACTCCCGCATCAGCGCAGGGGACCCGTCCCAGTGGCAGGCAGGTGCGCAACGCACCGACGCCATGATGATCGTCCAGATCGCAGGCGACCGGCAGTCAGTCACTGTGATGTCCATCCCCCGAGACTCCTGGGTGGACATCCCCGGACACGGGCAGGCCAAGATCAACGCAGCCTACTCCTACGGCGGCCCCACCCTCGCCATCCAGACCGTCGAAGCCCTAACCGGCATCCACCTGGACCACTTCGTCATCGCCGACTTCGAGTCCTTTGCCACCATGACAGACGAGCTCGGCGGCGTCACGATCAACCTCAAGCAGCCACAAACCCTGGCCGGCAAGGACTTCCACGAAGGAGCCCAGCTCCTCAGCGGCAAGCAAGCCCTTGCCTACGTGCGAGAGCGCTACTCCCTGCCCGAAGGCGACTTCGACCGTGTACGCCGTCAACAAGCCTGGATGCGCGCCATCGTCCGGCAAGTCGGACAGAATGGGACCCTCAAGAGCCCCACCGCCCTCTACTCCTTCCTCAAAGTCGCCTCAGCCAGCGTCGCTGTAGACGACGGCTTCTCCCTGGACCAGATGCAGGCCCTGGGGGAGTCCCTGAAGAACGTCGGCTCCGGCATCACCTTCTTCACCGTGCCCACCGCAGGCACCGGCACCAGCGCCGACGGCCAGTCCATCGTGCTGCTGGACGACACCGCGGACGCCCCCATCTTCAAAGCCTTCGCAGAAGGCAAAGGCTACAAGTACATCCAAGAGAACCCTGACGCGGTCACGCTCCTGCCCGGCGTAGTCAACTGACTCCCGCTGAGCGGTGGATGACCGCCGTATGTGGCTGGAAGCCTTGGAGGGGACCCTGCGTCTGCGTGAGCAATCGCGCTGCCGACGGGCTGGCCGGAGAGTGGGTTTAGCCCCAGAAGTCCCTGACCCAGCGTGCGTGCGCCCGACGCAGCCAGAACCAACGCAAACCGTACTGGCCTGCCAAGGCGACAACCGCACAAGCAACCGCCCCTGCCCAATGCAGCACGATGACCTGGGCTCCCAGGCTCAGGCCCACGATCCCCACCGCGAAGCCGAGCGCTGCCGCAACAGCAAAACGCATCGACTCCTTAGCCGCCCACGGCCAGTAACGTGATGCAAGCACGCAAGCGGCCACCTGCAAGGCCAAGGCCCACACCAGCGCGACCCCCGCCAACAACGGAGAGCCATCACGCGGCTCCAGGACCACGGAGCTCACCACGAAGGCTCCAGCCACGCACACTCCCCACAAGACCACATCCGCCAGAAGCGCACGGCTGTCCCAAGGCAGACGTCTGTCCAGTTCCGCTGGTGTAGGTGTACGACCTCCATGCGAAACAGCGGCTGCTGACATCATGCCCTCCACAACGCTTGCGAGCAGTGCCGCAGGCCAACAGCTTGTCACCGCCAACAGTACGACCCACGGTCACCATTGACATCAGAAGACTATCAGCCAGGATGTAAGAGAAAGAACCCTTATGGGCCGCACGGTCTGTGGCAGCTCCGCAAGGTGGGAGACTTGCAGCCGCATGGGACTGGGGGAGTAGGCAAGGGGCAGCGCCACTTCCTGAAGCCCCCTGGGCGCGGTCCCGGTGGGCAGCCTGGCGGGATGTCTGAGCCCGTTGGGCTTGCAGATTCTCGCCCGGCCGTGAGTGACGGCTTAGGCGTCTGGGGTGTCGCTGGTTGCCTCAGGCGGGCGTACCTGGCGGCGCCGGGAGTTTCCTTTGCCGGTGGTGCGGTCGTGCCAGACGTTGGGGTGTCCGCAGAGAATGGTGCTGAGCTCGTCGTCGCTGATGGCCGATCCGTCGCGGTGGTGGACGTGGCCGAGCCGCTGGAACCGGCCGGCAGTGACGGCCTCGTCGAGCTGGTCGTAGTGGACCTGCTCGGCCTCGGTGACGACATTGTTCTCGGTCATTGGCATACCTCTCCAAGGGGACATAGTCGGGGAGTACTGTTGTGGCAACACTTCGCCAAGGGCACTGACCTGTCCCGCCGGAGCGCCGCCGACCTCGAAGTGGGTGCCCACCCCCTCAACAATACGCCCCGTAAGATCCTGGGCTGGAAGCCTCCGGCAGAGGCCTTCGACAAACAACTACAATCACTCTGCGAAACCAGTGTTGTGACGACCGGTTGAACCCACCCTGTTCACCGCAGGAAGATTTGATATTCCACAAGATTAAATGACCGACTGGGTGTAAAAGTGTGCCTGTCTGGTTGTTGGGACTGGCGTCAGCGTGCGGATCTTTCGCGGATCAATTCTGGAACTCGGGGGCGCGGTGACCAACTCCCAGCAACTGGGCAATCGCTGCAACTGAGCGTTCAGCTGCCTTGCCATCGCCGTAGGGGTTGACCGCGTTGGCCATCTTGGCGTAGTCCTCCGCTGAATCCAACAGACGAGAAACCTCTGAGACTATCCGGTCTTCTGCCGTGCCGATCAGGCGAACAGTTCTGGCCGACACGGCCTCGGGGCGCTCCGTGTTCTCGCGCATCACCAGCACCGGCTTGCCGAGGCTAGGCGCCTCCTCCTGCACACCGCCAGAGTCTGTGAGCACGATCTGGGCGGCCCCCATAACCGTGGTGAACTCGCCATAGGCCAGGGGCTCGCACACGAGTACGTTGGGGAGGTCCTGGATATGAGGCAGGACCGCCTCACGCACCAGCGGATTCTTGTGCGCTGGAAGCACTATCAGGTGATCCGGGTAGCTCGTGGCGAGCCTGCGCAGCGCCCGCCCCACCCCGTGCATCGCCTCGCCCCAGTTCTCGCGCCGATGGGTGGTGACCAGGATTATCGGCCGTGATTGGGTGACGGCTTCCTGAAGGCGGGGGTCTGCGGGCTGGATGCCCTGGGCGCGAGTGTGCAGCAGCGCGTCAATCACGGTGTTGCCGGTGACCGCGATCGTGTCCGGGTCAATGCCCTCCCGCAGCAGGTTCTCCTTGGAGGTGGGGGTGGGGGCCAGGTGTAGCGCAGTTAGCTGGGAGGTCACCTTGCGGTTTGCCTCCTCCGGGAACGGGGAGTGGATGTTGCCGCTGCGCAGCCCGGCCTCAAGGTGCACCACCGGGATCTGCCGGTAGAAGGAGGCTAGCGCCGCCGCGGCCACGGTGGTGGTGTCCCCCTGGACCAGCACGGCGTCAGGGGAGCGCTCCGCCAGGACCAGGTCAAGCCGGGAGAAGATCTTGGCGCTCAGCTGGTTCAGGGACTGGCCGGGTGCGAAGACGTCAATATCGTGGTCCGGGCGGAGCGAGAATATCTCGTTGACCTGGTCGAGCATCTCCCGGTGCTGGCCGGTGACCACCGTGGTCACGGTCAGGGAAGGGCTGGTCTGGAGGGCCTTGATGACTGGAGCCACCTTGATCGCCTCAGGGCGGGTTCCGTAGATAACCATGACGTTGCGCGCCATACGGCTCTCCTGTGTAGGGAAAGGTGGAGGCTGCCAAGGGATAACAACCAGAATTCCAAGATACCTAGTTCCACCCATGACTGGGGGCAGTCGTGAGAGTTGTCACGGTTGGTGCATGTTAGGGGGTGGGGGCTCCAGGGGTCTATGAGGGGCTTGGGGGGTGGGCGTGAGCGTCTCTGGGCGGGTTCCCAGGAAGCTGCTAACGGCGTCGGCAACCCACTCATAGGCGGCGTCTATGTAGTGGAATGGGGCAGGCCCCCACTTGTGGGTGTCTCCGGCCACGCTCAGCTCGTCTGGAAGCCGTAGCACCGTCAGTCCGGTTTGAGCGGCGGCAGCGTAGTACTCGGTGAAAAGCCAATTTCCCTCCACCGGGGTCGTACCCCAGCTGGTAGGTGTTGGCTGGCCAGTGCTGTCCGTCAGGGCCCAAGGGCACAGCAGCAGCAGTGTGCGCTCCCACAGGCCCTGCTCCTTCAGGAAGCCGGTGAACACCGACAGGTGCTCCTTCCAACGCTGCAGGTGCTCAGTGGTGCCGAACTCCACCAGGCGTGCGCCAGCCAGGTGTGTGTAGAGGTCCTCGCCGAGGCCTTCCATCGTGCGGGTTACCACGCCGCCGTCGGGAAGGTCGAAGAAGCCTAGGCGCTCGTCGATCAGGTCCCAGAGCAGCACATCAGTGGTCTGGGCCTCCTGGGTCAGGCGCTCGTACATGTCGCCGCGGATGTCTCCTTTCAGCACGCGCTGAACGAAGGCGGAGCTGATGCCCGACAGGGGGAGGGTGTCCGGTGGTGCTGGGGCAACAGCACTCACCAGGGACTGCCGCGGGATGTAGGTAGACAGTTCCCAGCCCCGCTCAAGCAGGAGGTCGACCGAGTCTCGGCCTACACAGGAGCCGTAGACGCCCACGCGCGGGGCTCTGCTGTTCGGTTTCTGACTGTGCGGCATATGCAGACGATACCGCGCCGCGTTGCTAGTGTGCAGTTTGGTAACGGTTATCTGGCTGCTTGGGTTGGAGGAAGCCGTGGGGTTCTCCTGTCAAGACTGCGGCCAGGGAGAGCGGTTCGTTCCTGGGGGCCTGCTCTTGTTCCTGTGCTACGGCTTGGCAGGGGCATGGCCCTGCTTGCTGTGGGCTCCTTGAGTGCCTTTTGGTGAGGGCTGGTTGGCGGGCGGGACGAAGTTGTGGTGCCGGGGTGTCGAATCCGTTGTTATCATGCAGTTTGCTTGTCTGGGGTCTGGTGGTAAGTGGGCTCCGATCCTCCGCCAGTGGCAGCTTGGCCCGGTTGGGGCTGGCGCGTGGCCGTCTACGGCGAGGAGGCTCGGGCCATTGCGGCAGTGGTGGCGGGTTCCCGGCTCACCCTTCTGCAGGGTGGTCAGGCTGGTAGATGACCACAGTTCGGACAGGGGCTGGCGACCGGAGCCAGGGCTGTGCCCGCTGTTCACGGGGTCTTGGGTGTGGGGGCGTCCCTGGATGGCAGAGGACCACAGTTCAGGCGCCAGGAAATGACGCGAACAAAAGTTTCCCCCGGAATCTGTTGGGAATCCGGGGGAAACTAGTGGGGTGGCTGAGTAGCATGTTCGGCAACTCTGCCCCCAGGACGAAGACCCTGGTCAACCGCTTGAATCGTGGGGTCTACGGGGTCTCCCGTCGACCTCAGAACGCTGCTCCGAGGGATGATCGGGGGCCAGTGGCAAGGACTGTCGAGACGGCTCAAACTTTCCTCACTGCCGCCGAGGTGGACGCGCTCGTGGGTGACTACCTGGCCGGGATGAGCGTGAAGTCTCTCGCCGAGACCTACGGCATCCACCGCGCCACGGTGTTCTCGCACCTACGCCGACGTAACGTGCCGAGTTGCCGGCCGGGGCTGGGTCTGGATGAGAAGGCGGAGGCGGTGCGGCTGGCCCGAGCTGGTGTCTCGATGCGGGCGATCGCTCGTCTGACGGGAGTGGACCGCAAGGCCGTACGCGCAGCGCTGGTTGAGGCAGGACTCATCGTGGGTGGCGCCGATGCCTCATAGCGCTGTTCCGGGTCGCTGGTCGTGGAGAGTTTTGCCGGACATCGTCGCTCTCGACGTGTCTCGCCCCACAGACCGAAACAGACTGCTAGCGTTCGGCATGAACGACTGCGCTCGCCGGTTGGCCGAGGGCGTGGATCGCCGGACGGAGCACGAGAGCGGGGATGGGTATGGCTTACGAGCAGCTACCGATAGTCGAGGTCGACCTCGATCAGCTCTTCCTTGACCTGGAGAACTACCGCATACCGACGCGCCGCGACGACGAAGCTGGTGCGCTGAAGTACTTGTTTGCGTCGGAGGACGTCCTCGGAGCGGCGCGACTGATCCTCCGTGACGGTTACTTCGACAACGAAGTCCCGATTGTGACGTCGGCATCGGACTCCGGGAGCGGTTCCCCATACACCGTGTTGGAAGGCAACCGTCGAGTCAGTGCGCTCAAGGCGCTTCGGGACCCGACGATCGTGCCCGGCCATGAGGCAGAGATTCGAGCCCTGCTGAAGCGGTACTCAGTGGAGGCGGAGAATCTTCCGGAACGGGTTCGTGTGATCGTCGCTCCCGACCGAGCGGCAGCGGCACCTCACGTAGCAAGGTTGCATACCGGCATCTCGAAGAGGCGCTGGAGTCGTGATCAGCAGGCCACCTTCTACTATTCGCTCATCGACGAGCGGACCACGGTTGACGATGTGAAGGCGCAGTACCCGGACGTCGGGGTCGCCAGGTTCATGAAAATGGCCGTAATGCGGCGCTTCCTAAGTGCAGCACCGTTTTCTGATCACTCTCTCCGCGAGTATGCTCAAAATGACGCCTTGAAGATGTCAGCCTTCGAATATGCCTACCGAAACAAGGAGATTGCCTCTGCGATCGGCGTGGAGTTCGATAAGGATGGCATGCTCCTGCCGCGGGCATCGACGCCCGAAAAGATTGCTGTGAAGTTGACGAAAGAGAAGCTCAGCGCTTTGGAGTATCTCGTCGGCGAGTTTCGTGCCGGCCATCTCAACACTCGCTCGCCAGAGTTCAAGAAGAGCAAGCAGGAATATCAGTCCCTGGTGAATCGCCTCAACGGCGTCTCGACTCCTACTTCGCCACAACCAGCGCCGCCCGATCTTCCCGCGCAACCAACGCCATCAGGACCATCCCAAGGCGGTCCGTCCGGTGTGTCCGGCGGGCCCGGCAGTGGTCGGGGTGGAACCGGTCCGACTCCACCTGGCTCACCTGGTGGCACCGGCAGCCGTGGGCCCAACCATCCAGACACGAAGGACACGCTTGACCTGTCGGGGCTTGACTACGAGAACGCGCCACTGAATCTCAAGCTGCGATACTTCGAGCTGCGCAGGATCAGCCTCACGAATCTCCCAATCGCGGCCGCGATCCTCATGCGCTCAGTATTGGAGGCGACCATCAAGGTCCATTTCGAGGGCGACCCAACCCCCGCCACCGGCCAGTTGAGCGATGCATTCAAGCATGTCGTGCAGGCCTACGGTCAAGAGAAGTCTCTCAAGTCGACCATTGCCACTATTCAGTCGGGTAACGCTCACAAGCACGGGTCGATCCAGTGGTTCAACCTCATCGCGCACAGCGCCGATGCTTCCGTTAGCGCGGACGACCTTCGGCAGGCGTGGAAGCTTGTGAACCCGCTGCTCAGGCGCTTGTTGCGTCGGATCTCACAGGCGTCAACTGCAACGCCTTGATCGCCCGTGCGACCGACGGGGAGGCCACCAACAGCTCTTCGGCCTGCCCCGGGTACCTGGCGGAGTAGGTGAGCTCCAGTCGGCACTGGAACTGATCCTTGTACAGTTTTTCGATCAGTGGGGCCGTGTCATAGGTCACCAGCCAGTGCGCCTCTTCGACTGAGTTGACGATCGCCGAGAGGGCCTTGTGATCCCGTCCGTCGAAGGCGTTTAGGTAGAGTTGCGAGCCCGCCTGCACATAGGGCGGGTCGATATACATGAACGATCGCTCGTCGCGAGAGTACTGCTGAATTACTGTCCTGCCATCGAGGTCAGAGACCGTGATGCGATCTGCCAGCTCGCCGATTGCGGTCAACCGCTCAACGAGGGTTTGCCGGTTGAACCGGGCATCAATCTTGTACTTCCCTTCCTGACGCTGCCCGCCGATAACGCCTGCGTTCAGAATCCCTGAACGATTTGTTCGGTTGAGGAAGAAGAAAGCGAATCCCAAGCGCAGCATATCGCTCTCCTCTCGGGAGCGGTATATCTCTCGTTGTCTCTGCCACTCGTCAATGGTCAGCGGCGTTGACCCGACCAGCTCTACAAAACTCGCATTGTGGGCAACGACAGACCTCCAAAAGGCATGGACGGCTGGATCGATGTCATTGATAACTAAGTGCCGGACGATGCCCTCACGAAGTAACGCGATCCCTGCGCCTGCGCCCCCGGCGTAAGGCTCAATGTAGCGGGCATCTGTGATGCCAAGAACCTCGATGATGTCAGCGAAGAAGCCAGCAAGCGCAGCTTTTCCGCCTGGGTATCGAAGCGGGGAGAGTGTGCCGTAACGGCGTGACCCAACGACACGCAGGCTGTCATTCACTGGAGTCTTTCCCTCACTCGATGTGCAGTCACTCGGCAGCGAGTAGAACAGAAGCGCGCGTCACCTAGGCCGAGAAAGGGGTCGCCGCAGTGCTCACAATCTCGCCATGCGTCGCGACGACGGAGGCGCTCGCGACGCAGAGCACGGTCCAACTCTGTTAGGCCCGCGTCAGTCAGATCGCCCAGACTCTTCATGTTACGAATAGTACTCGTTACGCGACGAGCTGCCAGTTGCAACGCGGACAGTTCGTCAGGTGTGGATCTTCGGCGGCACGGCTTTCGCGCTCAGAGCGGAGGGAGCGCCGAGCTTCGTTGCCGCGAGACGCTCGGTGCGCACCTTCTCGGTAGGAAAGCTGAGAGGAAGCGAAGATGGCTGGCTTGACCGCCCTTGCAGGTGACGAGCGGGCTGCGCGGATGGTGTTGTCCCTTGTTGTTGAGCCGAATGATCCAGTGACGGGTCGTCTTCTTGCTCGGCTTGGAGCGGTGGAGATGCTTTGGCTTGCCGAGCACGACAGCGCTGTGGTGGGCCTCAGCTCTGTGGACGTGCAGGTCTGGCGGGGCCACTTCGACGTCGCCGCGGTGAAGGATGTCGCCTCCCGTCTGGACCAGATTCAGCAGTCAGATACTCGGGCACTCGTCCCCGGTGACGCTGACTGGCCTGCTGCACTTGATGATCTGGGCGTGGGAGCCCCGTACGTGTTGTGGGCTCGTGGTGCGTCGTCCTTACTTGCTCGCCAGGTGCAGGACTTCATCACGATCACAGGCGCACGCGCTTCCACTTCTTACGGCGATCATGTTGCCCGCGAGCTCGCCGCTTCGATGGCTGCGGACGAGCGGGTGGTCGTCGCCGGTGGCGCGTCTGGGATCGACGGTGCCGTGCATCATGCGGCGCTCGCCGCAGGTGGGGACACGATCCCGGTTCTCGCTAACGGAGTTGACCGCCCCTACCCTGCTGGCCACCGTGACCTACTCGAACGCGTGGCCGATGTCGGGCTTCTTGTCAGCGAGGTGCCGCCCGGTGCAGTTCCGACCAGGAATCGGTTCATCGCTCGCGCGCGGGAGATGGCGGCGTGCTCGTCCGCGACGGTCGTCGTCGAGGCAGGAAGCCGGTCGGGCTCCCTGGTGGTGGCGCGCAACGCTTTCGAGTTGGGTCGGGGCGTGGGGGCCGTACCAGGCCCGGTGACGAGTGCCGCGAGCATCGGGCCGCATCGTCTGCTTCGGGATGGCACCGCATCGCTGGTCGCCGACACGTCTGATCTTGCTGGTTGAGGTGGAGCATGCGGGCGGTGACCTTGCCCGAGCTTGAGGGATCGTCGACGAGCCGGTCCGGGTCTCCATTGACGCCGGTCGGCGTGCCCGAAGTGGTGGTGTTGCAGTCGGCGGGTGATCCGCTGGTCGTCGCCGTCGGCAGGTTCGCGGTTCCGTTCTGATCTGGCAGGGCCAAATGCCCTCGACATTCAAGGCTGGCAAACCTACAACGGCGGCGGCAGGCACAACCTCGCATCCATCTCCGGAGGCCACTACGAACTCCTGCACGTCACCGTTAAGGCAGGTGACGACGGCATGGCGATTAAACCGAGTTCTCTGTGATCCTCAGGCACCGGAATTGCCTTGCTAGGATGCGTGTCATGAGAGAGACGGTCGCGCTCTGGGCGCCAGACATCGAGCCGCCCGACGATTGGCTTGTGCCCGCGATCCTCTACCAGGACAAGATCGCGACGTTTGCGCCCGAACCCTACTTGGACGACCGCGACGGTCGGGTTTCGCGTCGTATCAAGCACCTTCTGGGCGATCTGTACGAGCCGGTGAGCCTGCCGGCCACATTCGCGAACGGTGACTACATCGAGCACGAGCTTCGAGCCCGAGTCTCAGGCTGGATCGCTACCGCGCGGCGAATAGATCCGAAGAGAGATAGCTACATCGGTCGATGGGCTGATCGGGCCGAAGGCTTTGATCGACGCCGACGGAATGTGCTCGGACAACTCGCTGAGGTGGGGAATATAATTCGGGAGGCGCAAAGACGAGAGGCTCGCCTCGCGGAAGCTCTGAAGCAGCTCCAGGCCGACAGGCGCCTAAAGGAAGACCGCTTGGAGTCGATGAAGGCGGCGGCTCGTCCAAGCATCAAGGCAGCGAAGCTAGCTCGACGGGAAGAAATCGACCCGCTCGTCAAACAAGTGCGCATTCTGTGGCAGCAGCGCAGGGATCTGGACCGAGCATCCCAGGACTACCGTGACGTTTGCCGAACTCTCGACGAACTTCGTGCTCAGATCGACGCAACGAAGCAGAGCAAAGATTATCCGGGCGCGTCTGAGATTCGGGACCTCGAGGAACAGATACGGGGCATTGTTTCCGAGGTGAACGCTGCGGCGACTGAGCTGAATGCGCTGCGTGGCACAACTGAGCGATTGCGTAGGCGACGTGAACGACAGCAACGTTGGATTGGCCGCCCATGGGAGAGCGACCAAGAGTTCAACACCGGACACCTCTGGAACCTGCCTCCGGGGCTCGACACGATTGCCGTCGGCAAGATTTACGGCCGGGTGTTCGATTTCCTCGCGTCATCCGGGGGGATGTGGGTGGCCGGGCGAGGCGATAGGCCGTATGCTGGAACTCTTGTCGGTCCGAAGTTTGTGGTCGATGACATCATGTTGACCGTCGCGGCGCACGTTGCATCGGATCGCGATGATTGTGTCCTAATGCTGAGCGAACAGAGGAGGCGGGCGCTTAGCGCGCCAACCGATCCCCTTGCCGTAGCGGCGGCGGTGACTTGGCTGTTGCCAGTCCCTCAAACATCTGATCTTTCGACGGTCCGCTTATTCCGGGATCAGCACGCCGACGAGCTTAAGTCGCTGCGGAGGTACATCCAAACGCCTCTGTCGTCGGCCGTGACAGTTGAAGACTTGCAGGACGCGATTCGAGACATCCAAGTCTCGTGCCAGAGTGCGGCGAGGGAAATCTCGCGTGCGCTGGAGCTCAATCGCCGCGTCGGCCTGGCGTACGTCCGGGGGGCAGTCGTGAGCGAAGTTGGCGCGAGTGTTCGGGATACCGCCGTGGCGGCAGGTCTCGGCGCCATTCCCGCACTGCATGCGGCAATGGATGTCGGGGACCCGCTCGCTGGGGCACCAGCTGGTCTCATGATGACCGGGGCGGCTCTGACAGCTATGACAGCCATCAACTCCGTCCGTGCGTGGTCAGCACGAAGGCGCGTGCCTTCGCCATTCCTGTATACGTACGAGGCATTGCGCGCGTCTGAACGGTGGCGCGCATAGGGGGCGACACTGAGAGGGCCGCTACGCGGACCGTGCTGTAGCCCACCAGGCTCGACAAGCACACCTTTGCGGCATGCACTACTCCAGTCGCCAGCATGTTCGCTACCTCGTCCCACGGGCGGCTTGGCGGCCTGCGATGAATGTGTTCCCCGGCTTCGACGGACTCAGCGGCATCGGAGGCCTCCGCGTCGTGGCCGGTGCTCTCCTGGCATTCGTCCTGATCGTCGCCGTCCTTCTGCTCATCGTCTCCGCGATTACATGGGCCATCGCCGCGGTGCACGGCAACTACGCCCCTGCCAGCAAGGGCGGAGTCGGCGTCCTGGTTGCTGTCGGCGCTGCCGTCCTTGCCGGTGGAGCGGCTGGTTGAACGGTTCTACGAGACGGTTCAGATCGACCCGGAGACCCGGCAGGCACTGTCGGGGATGTTGCATGCGAGGTTCGATCAGACGATGGCCGAGGGTGCGGGGGAGTTGGCTGATCTGGCTGCCCGCCGGACCCGTCTGGAGGACGAGCAGCGCAAACTGTTGCAGGCCCACTACGCGGGTGCGGTCCCGTTGGGGTTGTTGAAGCGGGAGCAGGACCGGATCACCGGATCACTGGAGACCATCGAGTACCGGCTGGCCGCGCATCACGGGCATTATGCGGACGCGCGGGCGAACCTGGACGACTCGCTGCGCCTGCTGGCTCATGTGGGTGACATCTATGCCCGTGCCGATGATGCGAACCGTCGGTTGTGTAATCAGGCGTTGTTCACGGCGATCTACATCGACGAGGACAACGACGTCCGGGTCGGGTATCGGAGTCCCTACGACGGGCTCGCCAACACCGATCTGCAGGCCGACGCCCTGACCTGGGCCGCCCGGGCACGAAAACAGGGCCAGGACGGAACCCCGACCAAGGGTGGTCCCTTGGTCGAAAGTTCACACCTGACCCATCTGGGGTGGCTGACGGGGCTTGAACCCGCGACCTCCTGGACCACAACCAGGCGCTCTGCCAACTGAGCTACAGCCACCATGCGCACCAAGCAGTGCAACGAGCGGTACTTTATCGGCTTCCGGTGCCGTGGCACCAATCGGTGCCAGGTGGGTTCGGTCACGTCCCGGCCGACGATGCGCCGTCGTCTTCCCCCTGACCGGGCCCCGCCGTCACCGACTGGTGCGAAACGGCTCGACTTGTGCGGTTTTTCGGCACAAGTCGAGCCGTTCCGCACAAGTGGGCGCGTGCACGAGCGGAGAGGGGGCACGTGTGCACGGGTGGGCACGTGCACGAGCGGGCGTGTGCACGAGTAGAAAGAGCGCGTGCGCTCAGATGGCGTCCCGAGTGGGGGAGGCGGCCACCCGCGCGGCAACCTCCTTGCACGTCTCCGAGCTGGGACCCTCACCAGCCGGGAAGAGCACCTCCCGGTAGTAGCGCAGCTCGTCAATGGACTCCAGGATGTCCGCCAGCGCCCGGTGCCCGCCGTGCTTCTCAGGGGAGTGGAAGAAGGTCCGCGGGTACCAGCGCTTAGCCAGCTCCTTGAGGGAGGAGACGTCCACCACCCGGTAGTGCAGGTGGTCGATCAGCTCCGGCATGTCCCGCGCCAGGAAGGCCTTGTCCGTGCCCACCGAGTTGCCCGCCAGCTGGGCGGTGCGGGCGGTAGGCACCAGGCGCTTGACGTACTCCATGACCGCGGCGGTGGCCTCCTCCAGGCTCAGGCCCTCCTCCAGGTCCGCCAGCAGCCCCGATGAGGTGTGCATCTGGCGCACGTAGTCCCCCATCTGCGCCAGCGCCTCAGCCGGAGGCTTGATCAGTACGTCCAGGCCAGGGGCGAGGGGACGCAGCTCGTAGTCGGTCACGACCACGGCCACCTCGACCAAGGCGTCAGCCTCCAGGTCCAGGCCGGTCATCTCGCAGTCGATCCAGACCAAAGGGTCAGAAGTGTCGATGTTTCGGCTCACAAGCGGGCAGTCTAGCCTTCCTGCGCCAGGGCTCTACGCCGTCGCCCGGCCGCGCCGCAGCCCGGCCGGGTCACCTACCTCCAGGCCAAGGCCCAGACCCCGGCACCGCCCCAGCCCTCAGCGACACGCCAAGGCCCCGGAGCCTCCACCCCAGCCCCAGCCTCAGCGCCGCCCCTGGCGGGCCAGGCCCACGAAGCAGATGGCCAGGCTCACGCAGGCCACCACCGACAGCATGCCCAGGTCCCACAGCCACTGGCCTGCCTCGTGCTGCCAGAGCGCGTCGTAGCGGCGCGGGGCGATCTCGTTGAGGTTTACCGTGGCGGCTGCCATCGAGTGACCCCAGCGGGAAGGCATCAGCCAGGACAGCTGCTCAAAGACCTTGCGGTCCACCACCGGGATCAGCCCGCCGGAGAGCACCAGCTGCCCCATGATCGAGACCACCAGCACCGGCATCACCTGCTCGGAGGAGGACACGAAGGAGGAGACCGCCAGGCCCAGCAGCCCAGAGGTGAAGGCGATCGCCCAGCAGGCCACCGCCAGCTCCAGGCCCGGGTTGCCCAGCAGGACCGCCTCGGTGGGGGCGTCGTTCAGGAGCAGGGCCGTGCCGCACATCAGCGCGGTCTGCACGGTGACGATCAGGGCCAGCATCAGGGACTTGGCGAACAGGTAGGCCCCCGAGCGCAGCCCCACCGCCTTCTCCCGCAGGAACACGTCCCGCTCACCGATCAGCTCACGGATCGTCACCGCCATGCCAGCGAAGGCGGAACCGGTGACCAGCACCACCAGCAGCTCCACCGCCTGTCCGGAGATCCGCGGGCAGGGCATCTCCGGGGTGGGCACGGGCAGCGGCGGCATCGCGAAACCGGTGTCACCGCTGATGGCCTTGGTGAGCAGCCCCATGACCAGCGGCAGCACCAGCATGAAGGCCAGGTAGGAGGGGTCTGCTGCGATGATCCGCATGTGGCGGCGCACCAGGGTGGAGAGCTGCCGCAGGGCGGACTGCTTGCGCGGGGCCGACGCCGGGGCCGAGCGGGCCACCGGGGCGGGCTGTCCGGCGCCCCGCCGGGTGGAGGGCACCACCTGCTCCAGGTGCCCGCGCAGCGGCTCGGTGTGGTTGCGGATCAGGGCGTAGACGTCCGCGTAGCCGTCGATCGCGCCCGGGTCGGCGAAACCGCCCCGGGGGGCCTGCAGCACCAGGGCCCCGGCCCGCGCCAGCTCAGCGTGCCGCTCCCGGAAGTAGGGGATCACCTCGCGGGGCGGGCCGAAGTACACTGGCTTGCCCCCCGCCGCCAGGATCAGGACCTTGTCCGCCCGGTCGATGTGGTTCTCGTTGTGGGTGACCACCATGACGGTGCGGCCGGTGTCCCCGGGGCGGGTGCCGTGCGCCAGGGTGGCCAGCAGGTCCATGACGTCGCGGTCCAGCTGGGGGTCCAGGCCTGAGGTCGGCTCGTCCAGGAACAGCAGCTTGGGCTTGGTGAGCAGCTCGATGGCGGTGGACACCCGCTTGCGCTGGCCCCCGGAGAGCTTCTTGACCCGCTTGTCCACGTGCTCGGTCAGGTCCAGGTCCTCCAGCACCTCCGCGATTCGCTGGGCCCGCTCCGCCTTGGTCAGGTCGGAGGCCAGCCGCAGCTCGGCGGCGTACTGGAGGGTCTGGCGCACGGTCAGCGCCGAGTGGACGACGTCGTTCTGCGGCACCACGCCGATCGAGTTACGCATGACGGCGTACTGCTCGTACACGTCGAAGCCGTTGAACAGGACCTGGCCGCTCTGCGCCTTCTGCTCCCCGGTCAGGGCCTTGAGCAGGGTGGACTTGCCTGCGCCGGAGGGACCCACCACCGCCAGCAGCTCGCCGCCGGGCAGGGAGAAGGAGACCTGGTCCAGCAGGCGCTTACCGTGGTCCACGGTGAAGACCAGGTCCTTGGCCACCAGGCCCTCGTCACCCTCCGCGGAGGTCTGCACCTGGCACACGCCGTCGGGGCTGATGGCGATGAGCGTGGCACCCATGGCCAGCACCAGCGGCCGGTCCACCAGCACCGTGCGCATCCGCTGGTTGCCTAGCCACACGCCGTTGGTGGAGCCCAGGTCGGTGACGACGATCCCCTGCGGGGTCAGGTCGACCCGGGCGTGGTGGGCGGAGACCAGCGGGTCGTCCTTGAGCACCAGGGTGTTGTCTGAGGCGCGACCGATAGTGCCGGAGGAGGTGATGCGGAACACCTGCAAGGTGGTGTGCCGGGAGTGTCCGCCCTCCGTGCGGGAGGCGGTATGCGCGCCCGGCTGGGGCATGACGCTGGTCTGCTGCGGGGAGGCTGGGGGGTGCCCCGTCACGGACTGGCTGGTCGAGGGGGAGGGGTAGCCGGTCACCGACTGGCTCAGGGAGGGCGACGGCGCCCCAGGCGTCCCGTAGCCGTGCGGGGCCTGGCGGCCTCCCTGATGCTGGCCGTAGTAGGCCGAGTTCGCGGAGGGGGAGGAAGGAGGGACCGGCCCCGCCGTCGGCGCAGAGGACGCTGGGGCGGAGGGCACCGGGGCGGCCCCCTGCGGTGCGGAGGGGGAGGCGGCTGCCGGGGAGCCGCCGGGCCGGGCGCCGTCGCCAGCCGGGGCGCTGACCGGCGTGAGCACCAGCACCGGCCCGGAGGCGTCACTGAGCTGGATGCGGGTGCCCTGCGTGATGAGGGCCTGGGTCTGCCGCTGCCCGTCCACCAGCATCCCGTTGCTGCCCAGGCACCGCACCTGCCAGCCCTCCGCCGTAGGGAACACCTCCAGGTGACGGCGGGAGACGATCGGTACGTTGACCACTACGTCGCACTGGTCCATGCGGCCCACGGTGAAGGCCCTGTCAAATGTCACAGGGGCCAGGGAACCCGGTGAGGAGAGCAGCCGCACGGCTATGGCGGAGGAAGGCACAGCGGTCCTTTCGCAGTGGCGGACGGCTTGGATGAGCCGCCACGGGACGTGTGAAAGGATACCGACAGCCTGGCCGTGCCGGAGAACGGTGGCCAGTGCCGTAGGCTGGGGCCGTTCCGGGCCGTCCAGCGCTGCCCGGCGCCGCCTCCATAGCTCAATGGATAGAGCAACGGCCTTCTAATCCGCAGGTTCCCGGTTCGAGTCCGGGTGGGGGCACTCTCGGTACCGCGGTTTGACTCTCTCGGTACCCGTTCTTGGCCTGCTTGCATCTATTGTATTGGCCATGCTCCCATCTGGTTCCAGGACCCCGACCCCCCAGGCAGGCAGCCCTGGTGAGGCGGCTGAGGCAGACGCGCTCAGCCGTGGCCGCCTGGTGGCTGTCCTGAGCGACCTGCTCGGGGACCTGGAGGACCTGGACCTGCGTCTGAACGCCCCCGGGGTGCAGGAGGCCCGCCAGCTGCGCGTGCGCCTCCAGTCCGAGGTGCGCGACCACGTACTGCCCCGCCTCAAGGACGCGGACGTCCCTGCCGTGGTGGTGGTGGGAGGCTCCACGGGGGCGGGCAAGTCCACCCTGGTCAACTCGCTCCTGCGGGCGGAGGTCTCCCAGGCCGGGGTGCTGCGCCCCACCACCCGCACGCCTGTGCTGGTGGTCAACCCTGAGGACGCGAAGATCATCGCTGCCCACCCGGTCGCGGAGGTCTGCCTGACCGTGACCTCCAAGGAGGTGCCCGCCGGGCTCGCCGTGATCGACGCCTCCGACCTGGACTCGGTGCACGAGGCCAACCGGGACCTGGCCGCACGCCTGCTGGAGGCCGCGGACCTGTGGCTGTTCGTGACCACCGCGGCCCGCTACGGGGACCAGACCCCCTGGGCGACCCTGGAGGACGCCGTCTCCCGGGGGACGGCGGTCGCCGTCGTCCTGAACCGGGTGCCGGCCAAGGTGCTCAGCGAGGTGCGCCGGGACCTGGTGGGGCGCCTGGCCTCCCTGGGGCTGGAGGACTCGCCGCTGTTCGTGGTCCCGGACGTCGGCCCGCACCAGGGGATGCTCCCGGCCGCGGAGACCGAGGCGGTCCACGACTGGCTCTGGCTCCTGGCGGGGCGGCACCGGGCGGCGAGCCTGCTGCGGCGCACCGGCAAGAGCCTGTGGGCCAGCCTGTGCCAGGACCTCACGCAGCTGGCCGACGACCTGGACGCCCAGGCCCGCGCCGCCAGCACCCTGGAGGAGGGGCGTACCGCGCTGCTCGGGGCCCCGGTCTCTGACCTGACCGGTGAGGTGCGGGTCGGCTCCTGCGGCCAGGGGGCTCCCACCACCCGCTGGCTGACCCTGGCCTCCTCCGGCGGGCCCCTGGCCGCGCTGGCCGCCCTCTCCCCAGGGGGACGGCTGCCTACGGGCCTGTTCGGCCGACGCACCCGCCAGCGCGGTGAGGCCCTGGAGCTGCTGGCCAAGGACGCCATGGACGCCGTGCACGCCCGCCTGGAGGCCACCCTGGTGGCCCTGTCCGCGGACCTGCGGGCCCTGTGGGCCGCGGCCGGGGCGGAGCCGCCTGCCGACATGGATGACGCCTCCCGCAAGGCCACCTCTGTGCTGGAGAGCTGGCGGGTGACGCTGCTGAAGGACTGCGGCGCCTCAGAGACTCCCCTAGGGCTGACTGAGGCGTCCCTGTCCGACCTGCTGGTGGCCGGGGCGGTCGGAGTCACCGGTGCGGCTAACGCCCTGCGCAGCCTGGGCCTGCAGCAGGAGAGCGACCAGGCCCGGGAGCTGTTGGCCGCGGCCTTGGAGAAGGCGGTACGCAAGCTGGTCCCGGCTGGTACCGCCCACCGCCTGGCCCCCGACCCTGGCCTGGCCGCAGCGCTGCGGCTGCGTGCCGCCGAGCTGCGCCCACTGACTCGCCCTGGAGAGACCCCATGACCATGCCTGTCCCCGAGCCGCTGGACTCCGCGCACCTGGAGGCGCGCCTTGAGCGTATGCACGCCGCCCTGGACCTGTGCCCGGGGGAGGTGCCCGCCTCCCTGGCGATCCCGGCACGCTCCGCCCTGGAGGACGTCTCCGACCGGCTGGCCCTGGGCGTGGACCACACGGTGGCTGCCTTCTTCGGGGGCACCGGCTCCGGCAAGTCCTCCCTGTTCAACGCGATCACCCAGCTGGAGTTCGCGGACGTGGGCGCCCGCCGTCCCACCACCTCCCAGGCCGCTGCCTGCTCCTGGGGCGACGACGCCGGGGCCCTGCTGGACTTCCTGGGGGTCTCTGAGCACCGGCGGATCCGCCGAGAGTCCCTGCTGGACGCCTCCGACCAGGAGGAGCTGGCTGGGCTGGTGCTGCTGGACGTGCCCGACTACGACTCCGTGACGCAGGCGCACGCCCTGCAGGTGGACCGGCTGGTGCCCCTGGCGGACCTGCTGGTGTGGGTGGTGGACCCGCAGAAGTACGCCGACGCCGCCCTGCACGAGGGCTACCTGCGCGGCCTGGGGGCGCGCCAGGAGGACATGCTTGTCCTGGTCAACCAGGTCGATACCCTGCCCGAGGGTGGGCAGGAGACCCTGGTGGCTGACGTGCGTAGGCTGCTGGACGCTGACGGGCTGGCCCGGGTCCAGGTGCTGCCGGTGTCTGCCACGCGCGGTGACAACCTGGCGGCCTTCCGGGAGGTACTGCGCGAGCGAGTCAGCCGCGAGTCCAACGCCGCCCGCACCGTGGCCGCGGAGATGGACGCGATCTCCCGCCGTCTGGCTGGCTGCGTGGCGGCTGGTCCGGTGGAGCTGGAGCCCGGGCTGGAGGAGCCCGTCGTCGAGGCCCTGCTGCGGGCTGCGGGCGCCCACGTGGTGTCTGACTCGGTGCGGGCGGCCCTGGCCTGGCCGCTGGGCCGGGCCCTGGCGCGGCCTGAGCCCCCAGCCCGTCCCGCGGTCGCGGCCGCCCAGACCACCTGGCTGCGGCGAGCCACCGCAGGGCTGCCCCAGGTGTGGCTGAGGTCGATTGAGGACGCCGTGGTCTCCCCGGACCAGCTGGCTGCCCAGACTGCTGAGGCGGTGGGTTCCGTGCCGCTTCCCCTGCGCAGCACGCCGCTGCTGCACCTCGGCTGGTGGGGCGGGGTGCTGCTGCTGGTGCTGGGGCTCTGTCTGGCGGTGGCTGCCGCCTTGCGGGGCCAGGCCCCGTGGATCGCCCTGGTGCTGCTGGTGCTGGGGCTGGTTCTGGCCGTGCTGTCCCAGCGCGCCCGCTCCCGGCGGGCGAGCCAGGAGGCTGGGCTCTACCTGGAGCAGGCGCGTCAGCGGGTGGAGTCGGTGGTGGAGCGGGGGTTGTCTGCCCCTACCGGCCGGGTGCTGGCCAGGCACCGGATCCTGCAGCAGGCCTTCGGGATGTGACCGGGTGCTGGCCGCGCTCCACAGGCGGTGGTGCGCAGGGGCGGCCCCCAGGAGGGGCGCTCGGGCGGCCAGGGGAGGGCCGGGGCAGGGCACCTTTGAGGTGACCGGCCACCACCCTGACCCGGCCGGCCAGAAGGAGCAGTCACCATGAGCCGCCAGATCGACCTGACCATCCAAGGAGTCGTAGGCACCGCCCCCGCGCTCAGCCGGGCTACCGGCAGGGCCTTCTGCCGCTTCCGGGTGGCGGTGACGCCCAGTCACCGTGAGGGGCAGGACTGGGTGGACGACCCCACCGTGTGGTTCACCGCCAAGGCCTGGGGAGCCCTGGCCGAGAACCTCAGCTTCTCCCTGTCCAAAGGGGACCCGGTGGTCCTGGTAGGCCGTTTCTCCCAGGAGAGGTGGGCCAATGAGCGCGGTTCAGGCGTGAGTAACGTGATCGGCCTGACCACCGCCGGGCACGACCTGTCCCGTGGGGAGTCCCGTTTCGGACGGCGGCTCGGTGGTCAGCGTTCCGAGGCGCTGGCCCCGGCGTCCGACACTCCGTCGGCGCAGGCTGACAGCGCGGAGCAGAAGGCCTGGAGCTCCCTCGCGGCGGGCACGCAGGCGGGGCCTGGGACAGCGGAGACAGGATGTGTGGTGGAACCCACATGCGAGCGCGAGGCTGAGCTTGAGGCGGGTCACGCGGAGGTCTCGGAGACAGAGGGGGCGGTTTCCAGTAGTCTCCCAGACTCTACCTGGGAGCTGCCTGTGTCCGACTTGGGTCCCGCCACGGGGGCATGAGGTGTAGGCGGCTGCGGTGTCCCTGTTATCCCAAGGGAAAGCCGCGGCTGCATACTGGCTGTGCTGGCGGTCACCTGGGTGGGTGAACCCTAGCAGTTCCTTAGGAAATGCATGAAAGTCGGCGTTTTCGCCGTCTGAGGCACATATTGTCTGACCTGTCGCGCCTGGGGGCTTCTGAGGGCCAGGGGGCCGTTAAGTGTTCAAAATTAGCAGTCTTCTTGCATGTGACAATCGTAAGCCGTTTGTGACATGAAGTGTCCTAGAATGTCATCGGAACGAGTCCAGAAAGAGCGTGTCTTAAACGATTCCACACCCCTAGGCTGCGTACCGTGACGTAGGTCTGAAAAGCAGGTCCGCGTGTATCCGCCACCGGGAGCGAGTAGCAAATGATCCGATTCGACCATGTCTCCAAGGTCTACAAGCGAGGTGCCCGCCCGGCCCTCGACGACGTGAGCCTGGAGGTCGGGCGCGGCGAGTTCGTGTTCCTCGTCGGTGCCTCCGGGTCGGGCAAGTCCACCTTCCTGAACCTGGTGCTGCGCACTGAGCGGCCCACCTCGGGCACCGTGCACGTGCTGGGCCGCGACCTGTCACAGGTCTCCTCCTGGCGGGTGCCCCAGCTGCGGCGCGAGATCGGCTTCGTGTTCCAGAACTTCGAGCTGCTGGAGAACAAGACCGTGGAGGAGAACGTGGCCCTGGTGCCGGAGGTGATCGGCAAGTCCCGTCACTTCATCAGCACCGCGGTGCCTGAGGCTCTGGACCTCGTCGGCCTGGGAGGCAAGGAGCGGCGATTCCCCCACGAGCTCTCCGGCGGCGAGCAGCAGCGCGTGGGCATCGCCCGGGCCATGGTCAACCGCCCCAAGATCCTCATGGCGGACGAGCCCACCGGAAACCTGGACCCTGCCACCTCGGTAGGGATCATGCGGGTGCTGGACCGCATCAACCGGCAGGGCACCACCGTGGTCATGGCGACCCACGACGTCGAGATCGTTGACCAGATGCGTAAGCGCGTCATTGAGCTGAGGCTCGGAGAGGTTGTGCGCGACCAGCAGCACGGCGTCTTCGGCTCGCACCTGTGAGGAAGGAGAGCAGATGCGCCTGCGTCGAATGCTGTCCGAGGCCGGAAAGGGCCTGGGGCGCAACCTGTCCATGACCGTCTCGGTAGTCCTGGTCGCCTTCGTCTCCCTCCTGTTCGTCGGCTCCTCCGCGCTGCTGCAGCAGCAGATCGGCGTGATGAAGGGCGAGTGGTACGACAAGGTCGAGGTATCGGTGTTCATGTGCCCGTCGCTGTCCGCCACCCCGCGCTGCGCCCAGGGGGAGGCCACCCCGGAGCAGCTGGCCGCCACCGAGGCGCTGCTGGGATCTGAGACCCTCAAGCCCTACGTGGAGTCCTACGAGATGGAGTCCAAGGCCGAGGCCTACAAGAACTTCATGAAGGCCTACGGTGAGCACAAGATCGGCCGTAACGCCACCGAGGACATGATGCCGGTGTCCTTCCGCATCAAGCTCGTGGACGTGGAGAAGTACCAAGTGGTGGCTGAGCAGTTCTCCGGGCGTGACGGCGTGGACCGCGTGGTGGACATGCGTGAGACCCTGGAGCCGCTGGTGGTGGTCATCAACCGGGCGTCCTGGATCACCGCCGGGCTCGCCGTCCTCATGGGGGTGGCGGCGGTGCTGCTGATCTCCACCACCATCCGCCTCTCCGCGCTCAGCCGGGCCAAGGAGGTGCGCATCATGCGCATGGTGGGGGCCTCCAACCTGTTCGTCCAGATGCCCTTCGTCCTGGAGGGCGCGATCGCCGCCCTGGTGGGTGCGGCCGGGGCCATCGCCGCCCTGTGGCTTGGTGTGCACTACATAGTGGACCGTTGGCTGGCCGACTCCATCTCCTTCACCACCGCGTTCATCTCCGCCGCTGACGTGGTCAGGCTCGCGCCCTGGCTGCTGCTGGCGGCCCTAGCGCTGGCCACCCTGTCCTCAGTGGTGTCCCTGTCCAAGTACACGAAGGTGTGATCCCTGTGAGCACAACCAAAGTCAGAAGAGTCCGTGCGGCCCGTGCTGGCCGCTGCGCACTGGTGGTGACGGCTGGGCTGGCCCTGGCGGTGCCCTCCCTGGGTGGTGCCGCTCTGGAGCCCCTGGGGCTGCGGCTCACCGCCGTCGCCGACGAGCGCTCCGACGCCGAGGCCAACCGCACCGACGCCCAGAGGCGCCAGCAGGAGCTGACCTCCTCGCTGGAAGGCGTCTCCAAGGAACTCGGCCAGGCCTACCTGGATCTCCAGAGCGCCACCACGAGCCTGACGCAGGCCGAGACCGAGCTCAGCGACGCTGAGACCGCCCTGGCGCAGAAGGAGCGCGAGCAGAAGACCGCCTCCGACCGCCTGGACGTGGCCAAGGCCGAGCAGGACACCATCAACACGCAGAACGCTGAGGCGGACAAGAACGTCTCAGAGAACCAGACGGCTATCGCCGAACTGGTGGTGGCCACCTACCAGGGCGACAACTCCCTGAGCTCGTGGAGCTTCGTACTGTCCTCCGAGAACGTGGACGACCTGACCACCCGGGCCTCCTCCGTGGAGATCGCCGCCGGGGTGGAGGAGAACGTCCTGACCGAGGCGGAGAACGAGCGCTCCCGCACCGCCAACCGCAAGGCCCGCCAGGACGCCGTCGCCGAACGGGTGACCACGCTGAAGAACGAGGCGGACGCGGCGCAGAAGGCGGCTGCTGACGCCAAGGCCACCGCCCAGACCAAGCGGGACGAGGTGGCCGCCCTCAAGGAGACCAAGCAGAGTGCGGTCAACAGTTTTGAGGAGCAGAAGAAGACCCTGGAGGCCCAGCAGGCCCAGGCCAAGCAGGACGAGGCGGCGGCAAACGCCGTCATCGCCGAGCTGGAGGAGCAGAACCGTCGGGCCCTGGCCCAGCAGGGTGGCTCCAGCGGCGGTGGAGGCGGCGGCGCGGCGGCCGCGGGCAGCCTCGGCGGCGGGGCGATCGGCCACCCGATCGCCGGCCCGCTGATCGTCAACTCGCCCTTCGGGTACCGGGTGCACCCCATCAGCGGCACCTACACGCTGCACGACGGCGTGGACCTGGCGGCCGGAGTCGGCGTGCCGCAGTACGCGGCTATCAGCGGCACGGTCAGGACCGGCTACAACGGGTCCTGCGGCAACTACGTGTTCATCAGCGGTATCGCTGGTGGGAACTCCGTCGTGGTGGGCTACTGCCACCTGTCCGGGCACTCGGTGTACAGCGGACAGTCCGTGTCCCAGGGGGACCAGATCGGGCTTACCGGCATGACCGGTGGCGTGACCGGCCCGCACGTGCACTTCTCCGTGCGTATCAACGGTGACTACGTGGACCCCATGTCCCTGCCAGGTTTCTGAGCAGGCATTACCTTCTGTAGCCGGCTGCGCGTAGGCTGATGCGCCGGAGCCGGGTGGCGCCGAGACCCTCCTGCAGGGAATCGGCGCCACCCCTCTGGCAAGCCACTGGTACACGCAGGAGGGGAGAGCATGGCCGCCAAGAAGCCGGTACCGCCCAGGAAGCCGACGGCGGGGGAGAAGGCCAAGGCCGCCTCCGACGCCCACAAGACGGTGGCGCGCAACAAGAAGGCCAGCCACGACTACTTCATTGAGGACCGCTACGAGGCTGGGCTCGTGCTTACCGGTACCGAGGTAAAGGCCCTGCGCATGGGGCGGGCCTCCCTGACCGAGGCGTGGATCGAGTTCGACCGTCACGGGGAGGCCTGGCTCCAGGGGGCGCACATACCCGAGTACCTGCAGGGCACCTGGAACAACCACAGCCCCCGCCGCAAGCGCAAGCTGCTGCTGCACCGCGCCGAGCTGGCCAGGCTCGCCAGCAAGGTGCAGGCCAAGGGATACACGGTGGTGCCGCTGGAGCTGTACTTCCTGGGTGGTCGGGCCAAGCTGGAGATCGCCCTGGCCCGTGGCAAGCAGGACTGGGACAAGCGTCAGGCCCTGCGGGAGGCGCAGGACAAGCGGGAGGCCCAGCGGGCCATGGCCGCCGCCAACCGCCGCCAGGGCTGAGATCTGAGGCACCTGGGCTGTATCGGGGCGCGCGGTGCTGCTAGAGTGGGTCTGTGTGGCGCTCCGGCGTCAGCGGTGGCATTCGCGCCATTGACAACTACACAGGGGATGATCGGTTTCGACGACGGTCGTGGGTTCAGGAGAAGCGGGCCGAGGATGCACAGTCATCTCGTCAACGCTCTGTGCGAACCAATAGGTGCCGATAACACTCGCACCGACTTCGCCCTCGCCGCCTGAGCGAGTTCCGAAGTCCGTCAGCCCGGGGACTGCTTCCGCCCCGGTTCCTGGCGTCATCTAGGGAGCCACTGCTGAGGTCCTGGGTCACCGGGGACCTCGGGACATCTAGGTGACTGAGCCCGTCGGCGTCCTTGTTCGCGTGAGACGCCGGGGCTGAGAAAAGCAGCAGCGAACTGCGCCCGGAGAAGTCCTGTTGCACCACCGCCGGACCGGGGTTCGATTCCCCGCATCTCCACCAATTGCCGCAATGTCGGCACTAAGGGCCTGCTCTGCCCCCAGCCCTGGGGGCAGAGCAGCCCCTTTACTGTTATCTGTACTTTCTGCGCTGGTGCCGCCTGAGGCATGGTTGCTGTGCTGCTCGGGCAGGTGGCGTGCTGGTGGGCGCGTTTTGTCACTCGTGGAGGATTAGAGTGTCCCCCTGCCGGAGAGTCCGGGGAGTTTTCGCCTTGATCGTGCGGTAGTTGAAAGCTCAGTGGTTGGTGTGGGGGCTTCTGGCCCTCCGTCAGTGACAGGTCTCCGCTCGCTGCGGCTGGATGTGGTCGTCCTTGAGGCGGTACCAGTAGGAGAAGCAGGCGATCAAGGCGAATCCGTGGCAGTAATCCACTCGCTGGCACTCGCCCAGGACTCATGCCTAAGCAAGGAACCGTACTGTACGGCGTCAATCATAAGCCTTGCTATCAGTGCGGCGCTAACGAAAGTAATGATTGAGCCCGTTGGGCTCGCGCCAGGTCCAGCTGGCTTGATGGGGCTCATGATTCACCTCGGCGAGTGCTGTTCGTGTGGCGGGGTGAAAGGCCCGTTGCTGTGGTCATCGCACACAGCCTGTGGGGCGGCTTACGCTCGGGAGCCTCGTTTCTGTGATCTTGTCCCCGGTGATCTGAGTGCTGGTGCTCTGGTACTTTGTGGTGCTTGAGACGGCGGTGCGGCCCACTGTGGCCGCCTGCTGGCAGCCCCCGCTAAGCGAGCACCTGCTTGAGAGCTGCGATTAGTTTAAGTCTAAGAGAAAGCTATAGCGATGAGCTCCTTACACGAGCCTCTGGATCGTTCCTTCGTTTCTACTGGGGAACAAGAGGCTGGAACGAATGGAATAAGCATGGGGCCGTGTGCCGGGCAGGAGTACCGCGCTAGCGCTGGGCAGCCTGGCAGCCTTGACCGCAGGCGCTAGCAAAGTCGATGCCGAATGCTGATGGCCTGACTGCTACCCCTAGCCTCACTGGTGCCCCCCCCCACAGGCCTCCCGCCCTCACCTCCGTTGCCACCAGAAACCGGCAGAGGCCCCTCCTACTGTCAAGGAGTCAGCGGCTCCCGGTGGTTTCAGGGGGACATGCCAGCACGGGCTTTCCGCGACGGCCTACAGGTACGCCAGAACGGCTGGGCGAGTATGACGGGCCACTAGTTCTGGTTCGAATGTAGTGCCGACGGCCTTCACGGCCGGTGGCTGTGCCACGGTATCGACTATTACTACCTGCGGGGCAACGGGGCCATGGTCACGGGCTGGCTCAAGGACGGGGGGGGACCTGGTACCACCTGGAAGGCAGCGGGGCCATGGCCACCGGCACCGTGAGCATCGACGGACGGCGCTCACGCTTCAGCACCTCGGGGGCCTGGCTCGGGTACGCCTGAGACAAGGCAGGGCCTGGCTGGACCACCTGACCACCTGCCAGCCACCTAGGAGCGTCTATGCCACGGGGGGCGTCCGCAAAAGGGACGCCCCCCGTGCTGCATCCTTGACCTGCCGTCGTCGCTCAGCCCAGCTGCTCGAACTTGCGCACCCAGGCGGTGCGGATCGGGTTGGCGTCCGCCACCATCTGGTCAAAGCGCTCGTCAGCGATGTCGATCACCTCGCCCAGGGCCACCCGGGCCTCCCGGGTGGGGGAGGACTCCACCCGCTGCCAGCCGCGGGCGATCAGCTGGGAGCGGCTGTCCAGGCGCTCCACGCACATCACCAGGGGCCGGGAGAAGCGCTCCCGGTAGGCCTCGGACAGGGCACGTAGCTCGGCGGCCTCGGCGTCGTCGAGCTCACCCAGCGCCAGTGAGGCCGTGTCCAGCTCCGCCTGACTGTCAGCGCTGGAAGGGACCAGCAGCTCGGCAATGTCCCGGTACCCCTGGACCAGGCTCTCCTGCTCCGGGGCGCTGGCAGAAAGCACCACGTCCTCGAATGCCTGGCGCAGCGCGCTGGTGGAGGCGAAGGGCCGCTGCTCCCAGGCACGCTCCGCGGGCCAGGTGGCCCCCGTGAACAAGGGGGAGAGCGCCTCAACGAACTCCTGGCGGCCCATCGCGTTGACCTGCTCCAGGCTCACCGTGCGGCCCGCCACCAGGGCCACGTCCGCGCTGTCGGCCCGGCCCAGGTGGAAGAACACTACGTTCAGGATGATCGCCGTCAGGGAGCCGATAGTTACCCCGGAGCCGAACAGGATCTGCAGCCAGGCAGGCATGCTCGCAGACACCTCCGGCTTGAAGGTCACCAGCAGCGCCAGCCCCAGCGAGGTGGAGACGATCACCGCGTTACGGTTGTCCTTAAGGTCCACCTTTGCCAGGGTCTGGATGCCCACCACCGCCACGGAGGCGAACATGGCCAGGCTGGCCCCGCCGATAACCGGGCCGGGGATAGCGGCCACCACCGCCCCCGCCTTGGGCAGCATGCCCAGCAGCAGCATGATCACCCCGGCCACGGCCACCACCCAGCGGGACTTGACCCTGGTGAGCCGTACCAGGCCCACGTTCTGGGCGAAGCAGGTGTAGGGGAAGGAGTTGAGCACCCCGCCCAGCACGGTGGATAGGCCGTCCGCCCGCAGGGCCGCCGAGATGTGCCTGGGGGTGATGCGCCTGCCCACCACCTCGCCGGTGGCAAAGACGTCCCCTGTGGTCTCCACCGCCGTCACCGCCATCACGATCACCATGGACAGGACGCCGGTGGCGGACAGCTGGGGCACCCCGAAGAAGAAGGGCGTGGTCACCCCGACCGGGGCCGCCGTCGCCACCTCAGCAAAGCTCACGTCCCCCAGGGCCGCCGCCACGGCCGTGGACACCACCAGCCCGATCAGCACGGAGATGGTGGAGATGAATCCCTTGAAGGCGCGCTGGACCGCCACGATCAGCAGGACGGTGAGCAGCGCGTAGCCCAGGCCCTTGAGAGTCAGGGCGCTGAGCGCCTCGGGGGAGGTTCCCTCAGGGGCGTAGGCGGCCAGGGAGACCACGTCCCCGGCGGATACGCCCAGCAGCGTGGTCCCCATGATCGTCAGCAGCGTGCCGGTTACCACCGGCGGGAAGAAGCGCAGCAGCCGCGCAAAGTACGGTGCCGCCAGGAAGGTGATCAGACCTGCGGCGATGATCGAGCCGTACATGGTGGGCAGGCCCGCGTTGCCGCCCTGCCCCCCGGAGGCGGCCAGGCCGATAGCGATCAGGGGGGAGACGGCGGTGAAGGTCACGCCCTGGATCAGTGGCAGGCGCACCCCGATACGGGGGCCGAGCCCCACCGACTGGATCAGGGTGGCGATCCCGCAGGTGAACAGGTCCGCGTTGATCAGGTGGATAGTGGTCTGCGGGTCCAGGTTCAGGCCCTGGGAGATCACCAGCGGCACCACCACCGCCCCGGCGTAGAAGGCCAGCACGTGCTGGATCCCCAGCACCGTGAGCCTCCCGGCCGGAGGGACCTGGTCCACCGGGTGCCTGCCGGAGATCGGGGGAGTAGGAGTGACTGCCGTGGTGCTGCTCAAAGCCATACCTGTCCTTCAGCGCCTGAGAGAGGGGTGCTTGCAGGCGTATTCTCCCCACCGCTGTTCACTGGCTCGAAACCAGGACGGCGTCAGTATGCCGCCCTGGACGCCGGGGATATCCCCAGTTCCCGTGGGGAAGAGCGGGCAGAAGTGGTAGAACGGGGATCGGAGGCGGGACAAGAGCCTTCGCGTTCCGTCCCGGCTGCAAGACACGAAACCAGTATGCTCGAGAGGAACGTCATGGACCGCCGTGCCTTAGCTCTGGCTGCTCTAGGAGCAGTCTTGTCCTGCGGAGCCCTGCTGGCTCTAGTGACCCAGGCCGCACCACCAGCCTTGCGCCTGGTCTCCTGGACGCTGTGGGGAGTATCTGTGGGGATTAGCGTCTCCAGCGTTGCCGTCGCCGTCAGGTCGCAGGGGCGACGATGACAGGCTGCCTGTGGCTGTGAGCCGCCCGGTTTGCTGCGTTGGGCTCGGGCTGCAGCAGGAGGGGAAGGGCACGATGGCCTGTTGCAGCTGCATCCGCCAGCCGCTGGTTCTGCGGACGCTCGAACTGGGCAAGGAGGCATGAGTGGTGGCTGGGCAACCGTCCAAGAAGCGTGTGGACAAGGCTGGCAGGAGGCTGCGCCGCTCGCTTACAGGCCGGACGACCGGCTTGGACCCGGAAGTCCTGGAAGAGGACAAGCATGTCGTCAACGCCTTCAGGTCCAGTCACCGGCAGCCCATGAACGCCGCAAGCATGGGGCTGAGGTCTTTTGTGCGCGCTGCCAAATGCCGCGAGCCGAGTATCTCGCAGCGGCTTAAGAGGTGGGAGTCGCTGTCGACGAAGCTTGTCGCCCACCCAACCCTTGCGCTCTCAAGGATGCAGGACATCGCTGGCTGTCGCGCCGTGCTGGCTGACCTTGACGAGATCCGGCGTGTCCAACAGCGGATCGAGAAGAACCGGCCGGTCCTGAGCGTGGTGGACTACATCAGCCACCCCAAGGCCTCCGGGTACCGTGGTGTGCATGTCGTCGTCGAGTATGGCGGCACGGGTGGGAAGTATCCGCCGCGCCCCGTCGAGATCCAGCTGCGCACCAAGTGGATGCACAGTGGGCGATAACCGTTGAGCAGATGACTGCGCTCCTCGCCCCGGTCGAGTCCGGCCCTGTAGACCTGAAACGTGGGATCGGCCCGCAGGAAGCGCTTGACCTTCTCAGTGTGATTTCTGAGGTCATGGCAGCAAGGGAGTTGGCAGTTGAGGCCGGTTCGGATACTCTGAAGAGGCTTGAGTCCGCACGTGCGGCCTATGTCGCCTACCTGGGGAGGAAGGCATGAAGCGGAGCGCCTTAGAGCACTTCATCCTCGTCTACGACCACGCGGACGAGAGGCTCCGCGAGGAGATCCCGTTCGGCAGTGACAGTGACGCCGCAGTCGCCGCATACATGGAGCTTGAGGAGCAGTACCGGAACGACAAGGGGATCGAGATCGTACTCATCGGCTCTGACTCCTTCGACACGATCAAGCGTACGCACGCCAACTACTTCGCGGACTCTCGGGACGCCCTCATCACTGACCCTCTGCTCCGGGACCTGCTCGACTCCGTACAGTAACCTCTCCTCGAGGTCGCTGCCGCGGTCGCCGCAGCAGCGTGCACGCGGGCACGCCCCGGCGTCGACGTCGGTGGTTGCCCCTCAGCCCTGGGACAGGGCGCTCATCAGCGGCAGGTAGTGCTCCTGGACCGCGTCCCGGTAGGCCTCCACGTCCCCTTGGCGGGCGGCCTGGAGCATCTGGGCGTGGGCCTGGGCGGTACGGCTGATGTCCTCGGAGGTGGGTGCGCCCATGAGCGGGATCGTCAAGGTGTGCACTGCCCAGAAGGCCTCCGTAAGGTTGCGGAACAGGTGGTTGTCCAGGGGGGCCAGCAGCATCGAGTGGAAGGCTTGGTCCTGCTCGGTGAACAGCCGGCCCGCCTCCGCCAGGGCGGTCATCTCCTCCACTACCTGGTTTAGCTCGTCGTCCTGCCTGCCGGTCCACACGCGCACCACCTCCTCGGCCAGGGCCAGGTCCAGGGTGCGCCGCACCTGCACCACGTCACGCAGGGCCCGGTAGTCGTCACCGGGGCTGAGCCGCCCGCGGAACACCAGCGACTCGACCATCGGACGCATGGAGACCTGCCCCACGAACATGCCGTGGCCGTGGCGCACCTCCACGATGTCCAGGGCCACCAGGGTGCGTACCGCCTCCCGTACCGAGGAGCGGGAGACCCCCAGGGTGGCGCAGAGCTGTGACTCGGTGGGCAGAGGGGCGCCGGGGGCCAGGTTCTCCTTGATGATGTAGTCCTTTATGGCGGCGATCGCCGTGGAGGACTGCGTGTTGGGGGTGGTGGTCAGCGAGCTCAAGGTCTCGGCGTGTGCGGGGATGGACGGCATTGTCCGGTCTCCTTTGCAGGATCTGGCTTACAGGTGTGTCCTGGCTCGCAGTGAGGACGCAGATCTGCTGGCTTGATCTTGTTGCACAGGAGCCGGGTTGTGCTGCTAGAGTCATCCTACCAACGTCAGACATAAGACGTCCGACTTCAGGAGAGAATCAATGGCGATCCAGACTCTCGCGGGCAGCCGCCGCGACTTCTTCAAGCTCTCTGGCACGATCGGCCTGGCCGCCGGCCTTGCCGCCACCCTCGCTGCCTGTGGCGGAGGTGACTCCAAGAAGACCGGTGCCGCTGCTGGCGGCACTGACGGTGCCAAGGCCACGAAGTCCGATGGTGCGATCGTCGCGGGTATCTCCTACGAGCTGGGGACCAACGGCTACGACCCGATGACCACCACCGCTGCCCTGACCGTCGCCGCTAACTGGCACACCATGGAGGGCCTCACCGAGCTCCACCCCAAGACCCGCGAGTGCTACGCCGCTCTCGGCAAGGACAAGCCCACCAAGGTTGACGACACCACCTACGAGGTCACCCTGCGTGACGGCGCCAAGTTCTCCGACGGCACCGACGTCACCGTCGACGACGTCGTCTTCTCCTTCGAGCGCGTGCTCGACCCGGCCAACAAGTCCCTGTACTCCCAGTTCATCTCCTTCCTGGACAAGGTGGAGAAGAAGGACGACAAGACCGTCACCATCAAGACCAAGTTCCCCTACTCCCTGGTCGCCGAGCGCATCAGCGTCGTCAAGATCGTTCCCAAGGCCCTGGTCGAGAAGGACGCCAAGGCCTTCGACCTCATGCCCGTGGGCACCGGCCCCTACAAGATGACCGACAACGGCGCGGGCTCCCAGAACGTCGTCTTCGAGCGCAACGACAACTACAACGGCCCCCAGCCAGCCCTGGTCAAGACCATGACCTGGCAGGTCCTGCCCGATGACACCACCCGCACCAACGCCATGACCTCCGGGAGTGTCCAGGCCATCGACGCCGTGCCGGTCGCCAACCTGAGCTCGATCGCCAAGGATCCGGTGAAGGTCGCTGCGGAGTCCGGCTTCTCGCTTCTCTTCGCGATGTTCAACCACCAGACCTTCTCCGACCCCAAGGTGCGTCAGGCTGTGATGTACGCCCTGGACTACGACAAGATCTGCCAGAACGGCATGGGGACCCTGGCTGTGCCCGCCAAGAGCTTCGTGCACGAGAAGCACCCGGCCTACAAGGACGCCAAGGTGGTCTACACCTACGACGTGGAGAAGGCCAAGTCCCTGCTGGCCGAGGCTGGGGTCACCGAGATCAACCTGCTGTGCTCGAACCACGGCTGGTTCGCGCAGGTGCGTCCGATCATCAAGGAGAACCTGGCTGCCCTGGGCGTCACGGTCAACTACGAGGAGAAGAAGTCCGCCGACGTCTACTCCTTCGTGGACGGTAACGAGGGCAAGTGGGACGTCGTCGTCGCTCCTGGTGACCCCTCAGTCTTCGGTAACGACGCCGACCTGCTCATGCGCTGGTGGTACTCCGGCGACGCCTGGACCGACCAGCGTATGCACTGGAAGGGCAGCGAGAGCTACACCAAGGTCCAGAGCATGCTCGACGAGGCCGTGCGGCTCGAGGGTGACGCGCAGATCGCCAAGTGGCAGGAGATCTTCGACTTCCTGTCCGAGGAGCTGCCGCTGTACCCGATCTTCCACCGCAAGACCCCGACGGCCTACGACTCCTCCAAGCTGGTGGACTTCCAGCCCATCGCGCTGACCGGTCTGTCCTTCGTGGGGGTGGGCTCCCAGGCCTGATCCTCTCTGCTGGTGCCGGGCGCCGTGGCTTCTTGCTGCGGTGCCCGGCGCCTGCTTTCTGCGTGGGTGTGCGCTAGCGGTAACGGGGAGGTTCACGACAAGTCCCGACCCGGACTTGCCATCCGACGTCAGACATCAGACAATTAACTGGTCGGCAAAGCCGCCGTCCACTCCGCGTGCCACCCCAGACCCTGGGGGCGCGGACACGAGAGCAAAGGAGCATCCAAGTGTCCAACCTCCTCCGCCTGATCGGACGGCGCCTAATCGCGCTGCCTTTCATGGTGCTGGGTGTGACGCTGCTCGTCTTCGTCGTCATGTCCTTCTCCCCGGCCGACCCGGCGCGCCTGGCGCTGGGAGAGGCCGCCTCGGCTGACGCCCTCGAGCAGTACCGCATCCAGCACGGCCTCAACGACCCGCTCCCAGTCCGGTTCGTCCGCTACCTGGGGGGACTGCTGCACGGTGACCTTGGTGAGTCCTTCACCGGCGTGGACATCGGCGACCTGATTTCCACGTCCTTCCCCATCACCCTGCAGCTGACCTTCATCGGGATCTTCCTGGCCGTGGTGCTCGCCCTGTTCCTGGGCGTCATCGCCGCCCTCTACCGGGACCGCTGGCCCGACCAGGTGATCCGCGTGATCTCCATCCTCTGTCTGGCCACCCCCTCCTTCTGGCTGGCCCTGCTGCTCATCCAGTGGTTCGCGGACGTGCCCGGCGGCGCCCAGTGGTTCCCCTCAGTCGTCACCAAGTGGGTCAGCTTCAGCGAGAACCCGGCTGAGTACATCCGTCAGGTCACCCTGCCGGCCTTCGCGGTCGCCGTGCCCAACACCGGCACGCTCACCCGGGTGGTTCGTACCGCCATGGTCGAGGAGCTTGACCGTGACTACGTGCGCACCGCGATCGGTGGCGGCATCCCCAAGCACGTGGTGGTGGCCCGTAACGTGCTGCGCAACGCCCTGATCACCCCCCTGACGGTGCTGGGCCTGCGCCTGGGCTACGCCATGGGGGGTGCGGTGGTCATCGAGATCATCTTCAACATCCGGGGCATGGGCCAGCTCATCTTCGAGGGCATCACCCGCAACGACGTCAACATCGTCCAGGGCGTGTCGATCACCGTGGCCGCCGCGTTCATCATCATCAACATCGTGGTTGACATGCTGTACGTGCTGGTCAACCCGCGGATCAGGAGCATCTGATGCTGCACCGTCGCAAGCTTGACAAGGTTGCCGCACCCGGCATGCGCTTCCAGGGCTGGAAGGCCCTGCCCCTGGGCTCCAAGATCGCCGTCCTGGTCCTGGGGCTGGTGACCCTGATGGCCGTGCTGGCCCCGGTAGTGGCCCCATACGACCCCGCTACCACCGGCCTGGCTGAGGCCAAGACGGTCACCCACATCGAGGGCCTGGAGGACCTGGTGGTCTCCGACCCCGCCACCAAGCCCTCCCTCAAGCACCTGTTCGGCACCGACGGCAGCGGACGGGACGCCTTCTCCCGGGCCGTCTACGGTGGTCGGGTCTCCCTGGTCGTCGGCCTGAGCGCCACCGGACTGGCCCTGGCTGCCGCGGCCCTGCTCGGCTCCATCGCCGCCACCAGCCGCAAGTGGATCTCCGAGAGCCTCATGCGCTTCCTGGACGTGCTGATGTCCTTCCCCGGCATCGCCCTGGCCGCAGTGCTGGTGCTGGCCATGTCCGCTACCAAGATGCCCATCATCATGGTCATCATCATCGCGACCGCCATCGTCTACACCCCACAGCTCACCCGCGTGGTGCGGGCCAACATCCTGGCCCAGTTCGGTGAGGACTACGTGGCCGCCTCCAAGGTCATGGGCGCCCGCGTGCCCTGGATCCTGACCAAGCACGTGGTCCGCAACTGCATCGCCCCGATCATGGTCTACGCCACGGTGCTGGTGGCCGACGCCATCGTATTCGAGGCCTCCCTGTCCTTCATCGGCACCGGCATCCAGGCCGTCAACACCCCCACTTGGGGCAACATGCTCTCCGAGGGCAAGGCCCTGCTGCTCAGCGGCCACTGGTGGACGACCTTCTTCCCCGGCCTGATGATCCTGATCACCACGCTCTGCCTGAACATCCTCTCCGAGGGCCTCACCGACGCCATGGCCTCGCCGCGCATCCGCAAGAAGGTGGACGTCCAGGCTGACGAGGAGGCCCTGGAGACCCAGGCCGCCTGGCGCGAGGCCGAGGGCGCCGTAGCCGCCAACGCCGAGCTGCCCCCCGGTGCCGTGGACAAGGACCCCGAGGGCTCCGTCTCCGGCCTGACCGGCACCACCGCCGTCGCCGCCGCCGAGGACACGCCGCTCTCCGAGCGCCTGGCCCAGCTGCGGGTAGCCGAGCTGGCCCGCGCCGACCGCCTCGTCTACCAGGACCAGGAGGCGGAGCCGGTGCTGGAGGTCAAGAACCTCTCCATCGCCTTCCCGGCCCAGCACGGTGAGGTCAGCATCGTGGACAAGGTGTCCTTCTCCGTGCGCCCCGGCGAGACCATGGGCCTGGTGGGGGAGTCCGGCTGCGGCAAGTCCATCTCCTCCATGGCGGTCATGGGGCTGCTGCCCCCCACCGCCCGTGTCACCGGCGAGATACTGTTCAAGGGCCAGGACCTGCTCAAGCTCACCCCCGAGCAGCACAACGCGCTGCGCGGGCACGAGATGAGCATGATCTACCAGGACGCGCTCTCCTCCCTGAACCCCTCCATGCTCATCTCCGCCCAGATGAAGCAGCTCACCAAGCGCGGCGGCACCCGGCCCGCTGAGGATCTGCTGGAGCTGGTGGGACTGGACCCCGTGCGCACGCTCAGGAGCTACCCGCACGAGCTCTCCGGCGGCCAGCGCCAGCGCGTGCTGATCGCCATGGCCCTGACCCGCGACCCCAGCCTCGTCATAGCCGACGAGCCCACCACCGCCTTGGACGTCACCGTCCAGAAGCAGGTCGTGGACCTGCTCAACGACCTGCGTGAGAAGCTTGGCTTCGCCATGGTCTTCGTGTCCCACGACCTGGCCCTGGTGGCCAAGCTCGCCCACCGGATCACCGTCATGTACGCGGGCCAGGTGGTGGAGCAGGCGGACACCACGGAGCTGCTGTCCAACCCCGTGCACGAGTACACCCGTGGCCTGCTCGGCGCGGTCCTGTCCATCGAGGCGGGCTCCAACCGCCTGCACCAGGTCCGCGGCACCGTCCCCAGCCCCTCGGAGTTCGTCAAGGGCGACCGCTTCGCGCCCCGCTCCTCCTACCCGGAGGTGGGCCTGGAGACCCGTCCCGTCCTCAAGCCCGTGCCCCAGGGCGCGGCGGACCACGTATACGCAGTCACGCCTGAGCTGGAGGCGCTGCTCGCTAAGGAGGCCCACTGATGAGCGACGCAAGGTACAGCGGCTGGAACCCGCAGACCGACCCGGTCATCGAGCTCAGGAACGCCCACGTCATCCACAAGTCCCGCACCGGCGGCCTGTTCAGGCCGGACACGGTGCACGCCGTCAACGACGTGTCCGTGAGCGTGCGGCGGGGCGAGACCCTGGGCCTGGTCGGGGAGTCCGGCTGCGGCAAGTCCACCACCGCCCGGGTGATGGTCGGCCTGCAGGAGCTCACCAAGGGTGAGGTCCTCTTCAAGGGCCGCCGGCTCGGGCACACCGCGGCGGACCGCCGGGAGCTGGGACGCGCCGTGTCCGTGGTCTTCCAGGACCCGGCCACCGCGCTCAACCCCCGCATGATCGTGCACGACACGCTCATCGACCCGCTCAACGTCCACGGCATTGGCAGTCCGGCTGAGCGCGAGGCCAAGGTCAAGGACCTGCTGCACCTGGTGGGCCTGCCTCCCTCGGCGCTGGACGTCCTGCCCCGGCAGATCTCCGGCGGGCAGCGCCAGCGCGTGGCTATCGCCCGGGCCCTGGCCCTGGACCCGGACATCATCGTGGCCGACGAGCCCACCTCCGCCCTGGACGTGTCCGTGCGCGCGCAGGTGCTCAACCTCCTGCAGGACCTCAAGGCCTCCCTGGGGCTGGGACTGGTCTTCATCAGCCACGACATCAACACCGTGCGCTACGTCTCTGACCGGATCGCGGTCATGTACTTCGGGAGGATCCTGGAGATGAACACGACCCAGGAGATCTTCAACAACCCGCAGCAGGAGTACACCCGCACGCTGCTGTCTGCCGTGCCCTCCCTGCTGGACCACTGAAGTCTCAGCCACCCCTTCCCAAAGACCCAGAAAGAAGAACAAACACATGGACACCCGTTTTACCGGCGTCATCCCCCCGGTCATCACCCCCTTCAAGGACGGGCAGATCGACTTCGACAGCCTGGGGCGCGTCATTGACTTCCTGATCGAGGGCGGCGTCAACGGCCTGTTCGTCGGCGGTTCCTCCGGCGAGGTGGCCTACCTGACCGACGCCCAGCGTGACGAGTCCGTCAGGTACACCGTCGAGCGCGTGGCCGGGCGCGTACCTGTGCTCGCCGGGGCGATCGACACCACCGCGCACCGGGTCATCGAGCAGGCCAAGCGGGCCGAGGCCCTGGGGGCCGACGCCGTGGTCGCCGCCTGCCCCTTCTACGCGATCAACGACATGGGCGAGATCGCCGACCACTTCCGGGCGATTGCGGCCGCGATCAACGTGCCGCTGTTCGCCTACGACGTGCCCGTGCGCCTCAACGGCAAGAAGCTAAGCCGCGACCTGCTGGTCCAGCTGGGCAAGGAAGGCGTCCTGGCCGGGGTCAAGGACTCCTCCGGCGACGACGTCGGCTTCCGCCGCCTGGTGGCCGCCAACGAGCAGGCCGGTCACCCGCTGGCCCTGCTCACCGGCCACGAGTGCGTGGTCGACGGCATGCTGCTGCTGGGCGGCGACGGCGTGGTGCCCGGCTACGGCAACGTCGAGCCCCGTAGCTACGCCGACATGTGGGCTGCCTCCCGCCGCGGAGACTGGGCCGAGGTGCGCCGTCTGCAGGACAAGATCTGTGCCGGCTTCGAGATCGTGTTCGTGCCCCAGGGCCGCTCCGGCGACGCCACCGGCATCGGGGCCTTTAAGACCGTGATGGCGGCCCAGGGCACCATTGCCAGCAACGAGATGGCCTACCCCGTCAAGGCCCTTGAGGGGGAGACCAAGGCCGGGATCTTGGCGATCGCCCGCGAGCAGGGCCTGATCTGAGAGCCGGACGGAAACCAGCCGTGTTGACTGCACCAGCTCCAGCCAGCACCGCTCTTGTCGGGGTCGACCTCGGCGGCACGAAGATCGCTGCCGCCCTGGTCGGCCCCGACGGGGCTGTTCTGGGCCCGCTCCGCTCCCGCCCCACCCCCGCCCACGACGGCCCCGCCGCCATGCTGGACGCCATCGCCGCCCTGGTGCTGGAGGTCCTGCAGCAGGGCACCAGCCAGGATCCGGGCGCCCCCGTGCGCCCGCTGGCGGTAGGTATCGGCTCGGCGGGGGTGATCGACCCGCGCACCGGCACCGTGGTCTCGGCCACCGACGCCATCACCGGCTGGCCGGGCACCGCCGTGGCCGCCGGGGTCTGCCAGCGCCTGCAGGAGGCCGGGGTCAACGACGGCGTGCCGCTGCACGTGCACGTGGACAACGACGTGAACGCCTACGCCGCCGGTGAGGCCTGGCTCGGGGCCGGGGCCGGGGCGGACAGCGCCCTGGTCGTGGCCGTGGGCACCGGCGTGGGGGGCGCCGTCGTCCTAGGCGGACGGCTCCACCACGGCGCGCACTTCCTGGCCGGGGAGATGGGGCACATGCCCAGCGGCGCCGCCGCGCAGGAGACCTGTACCTGCGGGCGCCCCGGGCACCTGGAGGCCGTGGCCGCCGGCCCCCAGATCGCCCGCCGCTACCGGGAGGCCACCGGCGCCGCGCAGGTGACCACCGCCCTGCAGGTGGAGCGCCTGGCCGAGGCCGGGGACGCCACCGCGAAGCGCGTCTACCAGGAGGCGGCCGTGGCCCTGGGGCAGGCGGTCGCCGCCGTGGTCACGGTGCTGGACCCGCACAAGGTCATCGTCTCCGGCGGCCTGGCCCGCTCCGGCGAGCTGTGGTGGGGCCCGCTGCGGCAGACGGTGCGCCGTGAGCTCGTGGACCTGGTGGCCCAGGACCTGGAGCTGGTGCCCGCCGTGCTGGGCACCAACGCACCGATTATCGGTGCCGCCCACGAGGCCTGGCTGACCCTGCCTTCTAGGCCGTGAGCCGCACCGGGCCGCCCCAGGCCGTGCGCCGGGGCGGCCCGCCCCTTCCTAACCATCTGCACCTGCCCGGCCCGGCCGGGGGAGAGAAGCACCATGAGTGACAAGAACAGCATCCTTGAGCAGCTGCGTGGCGGCCTGATCGCCTCCGCGCAGGCATACCCCGGGGAGCCTATGCGCGACCCACGGACCATGGACCAGGTGGCCCAGGCCTGCGTGGCAGGCGGGGCGGTAGGTATCCGCGCGCAGGGCCTGGCCGACCTGGCCCTGATCAACCAGCACGTAGAGGTCCCGGTGATCGGCCTGTGGAAGGACGGGCACGACGGCGTCTTCATCACCCCCACGCTGACCCACGCCGTGGCCGTGGCCGCCACCGGCAGCCAGGTCGTGGCCCTGGACGGCACCCGCCGTCCCCGCCCGGACGGCCTGAGCCTGGCCCAGACGGTCCAGGGCCTGCGCGAGGCCCGCCCGGAGGTGCTCATCATGGCTGACTGCGGCAGCGCCGACGACGCCCGTGCCGCCCAGGACGCCGGGGTGGACATCCTGGGCACCACCCTGGCGGGCTACACCGGTGAGCGCCCCAAGACCGTGGGCCCGGACCTGGAGCTGGTGGACGAGATCCAGGCCTTCGCCCGGCTGCCGCTGGTGGTCGAGGGGCGGATCCACACCCCCGCCCAGGCCGCCCAGGCCATGGAACGAGGGGCCTTCGCCGTGGTGGTGGGCACCGCCATCACCCACCCGACCACGATCACGTCCTGGTTCGCCGAGGCCGTCAAAGCCGGTGCTCCCGCCTGAGTCCGGGACTGCTGTGACAGGTGGGGCTGGCGTTACCTACGTGAGTTCTGCTGCTGGCAACACGCCGGGAAACCTACCCTTTTACCTGGAAAACCGCGCGTCTTACGCATAACGTAGCCGCAGCGGCACCGAACATCCGGGCCGACCTACAAGTGAGAGGTAACCATGTCCGTCAACCGCACTGAGCTGATTGCCGCCATCGCCGACAAGGCTGGCCTCACCAAGACCCAGGCCGACGCCTTCCTGAGCGCTTTCCAGGAGGTCCTGGTCTCCAGCGTCAAGAAGGGCGAGGCTGTCAAGATCACCGGCCTCATGGGTGTCGAGCGCGTCAAGCGCGCTGCCCGCACCGGCCGCAACCCCCGCACCGGCGAGGAGATCAAGATCCCCGCTGGCTACGGCGTCAAGCTGACCGTCGGCTCCGCCCTGAAGAAGGCCGTCTCCGGCGAGAAGTGAGCCTGGCCCACCAGCCACCGGCTCAAGCAGCGCGAGGTGCACCAGCCCCAGGCTGGTGCGCCTCGCGCCTTCCTGCGTGGGTGGTCAGGGCGATCGGGGAGGCCAGGTGTGAACGGCGAGCCGCCAGCGGCCCGGAGGCAGGGCCCGGGGCCCGGCTCCTACCGGAGGCCTAGCCCCGATCTCCTCCGCACGGAGGAAGCCGGGAGCCAGGCCGCCCCCTAGCCTGGGGGCATGAGCCAAGCAGCAGGTCCCAGGACGCCGGAGCCGCAGCAGGCACAGGAGCAGGCAGCTCCGTCCCCAGGAGCCCAGGCCCCTGCCCTGGCACTGCGGGGCCTGTGCAAGGCCTTCGGGCAGAAGGTGGCCGTCAACCGGCTCTCCCTGGACGTGCCCACCGGCGCCGTCTACGGCGTCGTCGGCCCCAACGGCGCGGGCAAGACCACCACCCTGTTCATGGCCACCGGCCTGCTGCAGCCCGACGCCGGGACCGCCTACGTGCACGGGGCGGACGTGTGGGCCGATCCAGCCCGCGCCAAGAAGCAGCTGGGCGTGCTGCCTGACGGCCTGCGCACCTTTGACCGCCTGACCGGCCCCGAGCTGGTCACCTACGCCGGGCTGCTACGGGGCCTGGACCGGAGCACCGTCACCGCCCGCACCGCCCAGCTGCTGGAGGTCCTGGGCCTGGCGCAGGACCGGGACACCCTGGTAGCCGACTACTCCGCCGGTATGCGCAAGAAGGTCAACCTGGCCTGCGCCCTGGTCCACTCGCCCTCCGTGCTCGTGCTGGACGAGCCCTTCGAGGCGGTGGACCCCCTGTCCGCCCACACGATCCAGGACATCCTCATGGACTTCGCCCGGGCCGGGGGCACGGTGGTCATCTCCAGCCACGTCATGGCCACCGTGCAGCGGCTGTGCAGCCACGTCGCCGTGATCGCCGCCGGGCAGGTGCTCGCGGCCGGGACCACCGAGCAGGTGGCGGCCGGGCAGGACCTGGACGCGCGCTTCGCCCAGCTGGTCGGGGCCCCCACGCAGCGGGAGGAGCTGTCATGGTTGCGACCCTCGTCAGACTGAGGTGGCGCCTGACCCTAAACGCCCTGAGCCGCAACGTCTGGGCGCTGGTCGGCAGCCTGCTGGCCGCCGTCCAGGGCGTGGGGCTGCTGGCGCTGCTGGTCCTCGGCGCGGGGGCCCTGGGAGCCTGGGCCCCGCAGGCGGCCGGGGCGGTGCTCGTCGGCGTGGGGGCGCTGACCGTGCTGGGCTGGATGCTGGTGCCGCTGCTGCTCACCGGGGTGGACTCCACCCTGGACCCCCGGGCCCTGGCCGCCTGGATCGCCCCCTCCCGCAGCCTGGCGCTCGGCCTGCTCGCCGCCGGGGCCACCGGGGTGCCGGGGCTGCTCACCGGCGTCGCCACGCTGCTGCCGGTGCTGTGCTGGGTGGTGGCAGGCCGCCCCGGGGCGGCCCTGCTGGCCCTGGTGCTGGCCCCGGTGGTCCTGGCCACCTGCGTGGTGGGCTCCCGGGTGGTGGTGATCGGCTCCGGTGTCTCTACCAGCCGGCGTGGCCGTGAGGTACTGGGGCTGGTGGGGATGGTGGTCGTGCTGGTGGCCTCCCAGCTGCCCACCTTGTTCAACGCGGTCGCGGACGCCGAGAACCTGGAGCTGGAGCGCCTGAGCGCCTGGGCCTGGAGGCTGGGGTACACGCCTTTCGGCTGGGCGGTGGCCGCCCCCGCGCACCTGGCGGCAGGCCGTTACGGTACCGCCCTGGTGCTGGCCCTGGCCGCCGTCGCCCTGCCCGTGGCCCTGCTGCCCCTGTGGGGCAGGATCGTGGGACAGGTCATGGTCGCCGGTGGCGGCCGTGGGGCGCGCCCCGCCCGTGCCGCCCGCAGCCTGGGCTGGCGGACGCCGGGTGAGCCGGGGCGGGCTGACGTGGCCGCTGAGGCCGTGAACACCGGCAGCCCCGGTGGGGCCACCGCCTCTGCTGCTGTACCCACCGACGCCGTCCCGCAGGCCGCTGGGGGCGCCGTCGTCGCCCGCCGCACCCTGGCCTGGCACCGCCGTCTTAGCCGCCTGGTGCCCTCTCCGGCCGCCGCCGTCGCCGCCCGCTGCCTGCGCTACTGGCGCAGCGACCCGCGCTACCTGGCTATGGCTGTGGTGATAGTTACCATCCCGACCCTGCTGGTGCTTGTGGGGCTGGTGAACATGGCGCAGGACCGGGTGCGCGTGGAGATAGGGGAGGAGGCGCTGCGGGTGGACCTGTCCCTGGGGCACGCGCCTGCGCCCCTGATGCTCCTGCCGGTCCTGACTGCCTTGATCGCCGGGTGGGCGCTGCACAACGACCTGGGAACCGACTCCACCGCCCAGTGGATGCACCTGAGCGCGGGCCTGCGGGGCCGTGACGACCGCCTGGGCAGGTCGCTGGCCGCCAGCCTGTGGCAGCTGCCGACGGTACTGCTGCTGCTCGTGGCGGCAGCGGTGTGGACCGGGCGCTGGGACATGGCGCCAGCCGTCGGCGGCCTGGCCCTGGCCGTCTACGGCGTCTCCCTGGCCTGGTGCTGCGTGTCCGGTGTCTACCTGCTCTATGAGACCAACGCCCCGGGGGAGAGCCCCTTGAAGTCCCGCACCTCCGGTATCGCCCTGGTGGCCTCCCTGCTGCAGATGCTGGGCCTGGTGGCGATCATGCTGGTGGCGGCCCCCTTGATGGCGGGCCTGGGCGTTATCTGGAGCCAGGGGGCCTGGGCCTGGGGCTGGCTGCTCCTGGCGGCGGGGATCCTGTGGGGCACGGGCCTGTGCTGGGCCGGCATCCAGGTAGGTGGTCGGCTCCTGGACCGCCGTGGGGTGGCCGTGCTCACCACCGTGCGCGGCTGGCCAGGGCACGCTGAGACCCGCTGAGAGCCGGTGGTAGGCGCTAGTCGGGTGGTGTGACACACTCCCTGGCCGCGGCTGCGCCGCTGCGCCCGCGAGCACCTGGCCGCGTGGCCTAGGCTGGGGCCCTGAGGCGCGCAAAGGTGCGCTAAACAGGCGGCCCCAGAACCGGTGGCCGCAACCACGACACAGCGAAGGAACCCCATCGTGGAGCTCGTAATCCTGGACACCGCCGAAGAGATCGCTCAGCGTGCCGCCGACGTCATCGAGGAGCTGCTCAAGGCCAAGCCGGACGCCGTGCTAGGCACCGCCACCGGTTCCTCCCCGCTGCCGCTCTACGACGAGCTGACCCGCCGCTGCCAGCAGGGCCGTATCTCCTTCAAGCAGGTCAAGGGATTCATGCTGGACGAGTACGTGGGCCTGCCCGAGGGGCACCCCGAGCGCTACGCCACCTTCATGGAGCGTCACCTGCGCTCCCGCGTGGACATGCCCCTGGGCGCCCTCCAGGGCCCCGACGCCCTCAACGAGGACCTGCAGGCCGCCTGCGACGAGTACGAGGCCAAGATGGCGGCCGCAGGCTACTGCGACCTGCAGATCCTGGGCATCGGGGCTGACGGGCACATCGGCTTCAACGAGCCTGGCGGGCCCCTGGACTCCGTGACCCACGTCGACACCCTCACCGAGCAGACCCGTTCCGACAACGCCCGCTTCTTCGACGGCGACATCGACGCCGTCCCCACCCACTGCATCACCCAGGGCCTGTCCACGATCATGAAGGCCCGCAAGCTGGTGCTGATCGCCACCGGTGAGAACAAGGCGGAGGCCGTGCGCCAGCTGGTTGAGGGCGAGGTCAGCCCCGAGTGGCCCGCCACCGTCATGCAGCAGCACGACGACGCCCTGGTGCTGGTGGACCGGGCGGCTGCCTCCCGGCTCACCTGCGCGCACTGAGCCGTGTACCGGGGCGTGTACTGAGGTGCGCCCCGCAGGCCCTGCCGCAGCGCTCGCGGTAACGGTGGCCGTCAGTCAGCCCGCCCGGCTGCTGGCGGCCACCGTAGTCGTGGCAGGCTCGGCAGGGCCGTGGGCAGCAGCTGGGGGAGAGGCTTCGCACAGGCCGGGGCAGCAGCCCGACGGCGCCCGTGTCAGGACCCAGGCCTACACTGGGCACATGACTGCATCCCGCCGCCACAGCCGGAGCCCCCTGCAGGGCGCCTGGGCCATGAGTGACCCTCAGGGCCCCTTGCCACCCAGCGCCCCCAGCACCGAGCCCTCGCAGTCCGTAGGCACCGCGGTCCTGGAGCGGGAGGAGCTGCAGGACACCAGCAACGGCGACGCCGACCGCTTCGCCCACTACGTGCGCCGGGACCGCATGGAGGCCTCCGCCGCCACCGGCAGGCCCGTGGTGGCCCTGTGCGGCAAGGTCTGGACCCCCGGCCGTGACCCCTCCAAGTACCCTGTCTGCCCCACCTGCAAGGCCATCTACGAGCAGATGACCGGTGGTGGGGACGACTCCGGCTCCGGCCCGCGCTTCCCCCGCAACCCCTTCAGGCGGGGGGATAGGTGAGCCCGGCCCGCGGAAGCCAGGCACGCAGCAACCCCCACCAGCCCTCCATCTTCGCCGCGGAGAACCTGTCCCCGGCCTACCCCCAGCGCGCCGCCTGGGGCACCAGCCGTCCGCTGCGCGCCTGGCAGGCGGCTGCCTTGGAGAGCTACCTGCGTGACCTGCCCCAGGACTTCCTGGCCGTCGCCACCCCCGGGGCTGGCAAGACCACCTTCGCGCTGCGGATCGCCGCCGAGCTGCTCAGCGCGGGCGAGGTCCACAAGGTCACCATCGTGTGCCCCACCGAGCACCTCAAGTTCCAGTGGGCAGAGGCCGCCGCCCGGGTGGGCATCCAGGTGGACCCCTCCTACACCAACTCCCAGGGGGCACTGGGTGCCAAGTACGACGGCGTGGCCGTGACCTACGCGCAGGTGGCCGCCAACGCCAACCTGCACCGGGCCCGCACCAGCGCCACCCGCACCCTGGTGATCCTGGACGAGATCCACCACGGCGGGGACGCCCTGAGCTGGGGGGACGCCATCCGGGAGGCCTTCACCCCGGCGCGCAAGCGCCTGGCCCTGACCGGCACCCCCTTCCGCTCCGACACCGCCCCGATCCCCTTCGTCACCTACCAGCAGGACGAGGCCGGGGTGAAACGCTCCCGGGCGGACTACGCCTACGGCTACTCAGAGGCCCTGCGAGACGGCGTGGTGCGGCCGGTCATGTTCATGACCTACTCCGGTGAGATGCGCTGGCGCACCAAGGCGGGGGACGAGCTCTCCGCCCGCCTGGGGGAGCCGCTCACCAAGGACCTGGAGTCCCAGGCCTGGCGCACCGCCCTGGCCCCCGACGGCGAGTGGATCCCCGCCGTGCTGGCGGCCGCCGACCAGCGCCTGACCGAGGTGCGCCGGCAGGTGCCCGACGCCGGGGGGCTGGTGATCGCCTCCGACCAGGCCTCAGCCCGCGCCTACGCCGCCAAGCTGCGTGCTATCACCGGTAAGGCCCCCACCGTGGTCCTGTCCGACGACTCCGGGGCCTCCAGCCGTATCGAGGCCTTCTCCGCCTCCCAGGACCGGTGGATGGTGGCCGTGCGCATGGTCTCCGAGGGGGTTGACGTGCCTCGCCTGGCGGTGGGGGTGTACGCCACCTCCACCTCCACGCCGTTGTTCTTCGCCCAGGCCGTGGGGCGCTTCGTGCGCTCCCGGGCCCGCGGGGAGACCGCCAGCGTTTTCCTGCCCTCCGTGACCCCGCTGCTGTCCCTGGCCGGGGAGATGGAGGTGCAGCGAGACCACGTCCTGAACGCCCCCAAGAAGGGCGAGGACGCCTTCGCCTACCCCGAGGACCGGCTGATCGCGGAGGCGAACAAGACCGAGCAGGCCTCCGACGACCTCTTCGGGGCCTTCGAGGCCATGGACTCCACCGCCGAGTTCGACCGGGTGCTGTTCGACGGCGGCGAGTTCGGCACCGGGGCCATGGTCGGTTCCGTGGAGGAGCAGGAGTACCTGGGCCTGCCGGGCCTGCTGGCCCCGGAGGAGGTCACCGCCCTGCTGCGTCAGCGCCAGGAGGCCCAGATCAAGGCCTCCAAGCGGGAGGCGGCGGCCGCCCGGCAGCGGCAGGCCAACTCCGGGGTGGACGACGCCCGCCGTCGGGCGGCCGCCCGCAAGGAGCTCTCCCAGCTGGTCTCGGCCTGGGCCCGCCGCTCCGGGCAGCCCCACGGGGTCGTGCACAACGAGCTGCGGCGGGTCTGCGGCGGCCCGGAGGTGGCCCAGGCCTCCACCGAGGAGATCGAGAAGCGCGTGCGCCTGCTGCGCCGCTGGTTCGTCGGCAAGCGCTGAGACGGGCCGGAGCCGACGCCGTCGTCAGCACCTGCAGCAGAACGGCCCCGCCCCGACGGGAAGCCAGGGGCGGGGCCAGCCTGCTCAGGGACGCAGCGTCACCTAGACGTCCTGAGACGGAGGCGGCGTCTCAGCCGCGGCGGGTCTGGCGGCCGTCCAGGTCCAGGTGGCGGGTGGGGATGGCGGGCTCACCCTCGCTCAGGCGCCAGCCGTCATAGGGCAGCTCCGCCCGGGCCTGACGGTGGCGTTCGGCGGCGGCCTGCAGGGCCTGGGGCCCCCGGTGCTCCTCCACGATTACCCCGTCACGCACCAGCTCCACCTGCAGGGGCCGGGCCCCCGCCTCCTGCAGCGCCGCCTGGGCCTCCTGGGGGCCGCTGGCGGAGACGATCAGCTCCTCGCTGGCGCGGCCCTGCTCATCCAGGACCCGGCCCGCCCACTTGCGTCCACCGACCGTGGCCTTGCCGCCGGAGGAGAACTTGGCGACCTCCTCCATCTGCCCGCTGGCGCCCATGCGCTCCACCAGCTTGTAGACCAGCGCGGCCGTCGGGCGGCCCGAGCCGGTGACCAGCTTGGTGCCCACGCCGTAGGAGTCCACCGGGGCCGCACCCAGACCGGCGATCGCGTACTCGTCCAGGTCGTTGGTGACCGTGATGCGGGTGGTCGTCGCCCCCAGGGCGTCCAGCTGGGCACGGACCTTGAATGCCTCAGCCACCAGGTCACCGGAGTCCAGGCGCACCGCCCCCAGCTCCCCGCCCGCGGCCCGGGCCGCCTTGACCGCCCGCTCCACCCCGGTGGCGATGTCGTAGGTGTCCACCAGGATCGTGGTGCCCGGTCCCAGGCAGGCCACCTGGGCGGCGAAGGCATCCTCCTCGGAGTCGTGCAGCAGCGTGAAGGAGTGGGCGGAGGTGCCCACGGTGGGGATGCCGTAGAGCATGCCCGCCTCCAGGTCGCTGGTGCCCACGAAGCCACCCACAACTGCCGCCCGGGCGGCGGCCACGGCGGCGTGCTCGTTGGCCCGGCGGGCCCCGAAGTCCACGCAGGGGCGGCCGTGCGCGGCGATCGTCATCCGGGAGGCGGCGGAGGCCACCGCGCAGTCGTAGTTGTAGATGCTCAGGGCCAGGGTCTCCAGGATGCAGGCCTCTGCGAAGGTGCCCTCCACCGTAAGCAGCGGGGAGCCGGAGAAGTAGCACTCGCCCTCGGCGTAGCCGCGGATCGTGCCGGTGAAGCGGTAGCCGCGCAGGTAGTCCAGGGTGGTGTCGTCAACGATTCCGGTGCGCTTGAGGAAGTCGATCTGCTCGCCGGTGAAGGAGAAGGACTCGATGGCGTCCAGCAGCCGCCCGGTGCCTGCCACCACCCCGAAGCGGCGGGAGGAGGGCAGGCGGCGGCCAAAGAGCTCAAAGACGCTCTGCCGCTCGGCGGTGCCGGCGTGCAGCGCGCCCTGCAGCATAGTCAGCTCGTACATGTCGGTCAGGAGCGCCGTGCTGTGGCAGCCACGGCCGTTAAGGGATGTCATGACAGCAATCTACTGCCCCAGGTCCACGAGCGGGGCCGCCTGCCCGCTACTCTGAGAGCGTGACTGCTGAATCGGCCCCCGGGACCCGCTCGCAGGCCCAGGTGCTGGAGCGCCCCCAAACCACCCGCCGGTGGTGCACGGTCGTCCACGACGACCCGGTGAACACCATGAGCTACGTGACCTGGGTGTTCCGCAGCTACTTCGGCTTCTCCAAGGCAGTGGCGCGCGCCCGGATGCTGGAGGTCCACACCCGCGGGCGCGCCGTGGTCTCACGCGGGGCGCGCGAGCGTATGGAGGTGGACGTGGCCGCCATGCACTCCTACGGCCTGCGCGCCACCCTGGAGCCGCTGGGCGCTGACGGTGAGCCCGGCTCTGACCCGGCTGGGGCGGGAGCCTGAGTTGCGAGCCTTTAACCGTGGTGCCAACGGCTTCAGCTCCTGGCTGGAGCCCTGGGAGCGGGCCGCCCTGCTGGACCTGGTGCAGGAGGTGGCCGCGGTCCTGGCCCCCGCTGTCCCCCAGGAGGCCGATGCCGGGGACGGCTCCGGCCCGGGACAGGCCGCTGGGGGGCAGGCAGCCAGCCGGGACGTGCCCCCGGGGGTGCGGGAGGGGGAGAGCCTGGCTGACGCCGGCATCCTGGCTGCCCTGGACTTTCAGCCCGGGCCGACGGCGGACCCCGGCGTCGTCGCTGCTGCCGACCCAGCCCTGGAGCTGCTGCTGCCCGCCTCCAGCCCGGACCCCCAGCTGGCTGCCGAGACCGCCGCCATGACCCGGGAGCCGCTGCGCCAGGACAAGCGCAACCGCCTGCTGGGGCTGGAGCAGGAGCTGCTGGAGCCCACGGGGCCGCAGGGGGCGGTGCTGGTTACGGACAGGCTGCTGCCGCAGTGGCTGGGGGCGCTCAACGACCTGCGCCTGTTCCTCTCACAACGGCTGGAGATCCTCACGGCCCAGGACGCTGAGGCGGTCCATGAGCAGGCGCTGGCCCCGCCGTCGCCGCAGAGTCCCCCACAGGCCCGGCTACGGTACGTGCAGGTGGTGCTCTACGAGATGGTGACCTGGTGGCAGGAATCACTGCTCAGCGCGGTCGAGGAAAATTAAGGGCAGGTTAGTCTCGGCCTCATGAATGACGCGCCCATCGGCATGTTCGACTCTGGAGTCGGCGGCCTGACTGTTGCGCGCGCCGTGCTCGACCTCCTCCCTAGCGAGGAGGTCTTGTACATCGGGGACACCAAGCACGGCCCCTACGGCCCCCGCCCGCTCGCACAGGTGCGGGACCTGGCGATCCAGGTCATGGACGAGCTGGTGGACTGCGGCGTCAAGCTGCTGGTGATCGCCTGCAACACCGCCAGCGCCGCCGTGCTGCACGACGCCCGGGAGCGCTACACCCTGGGGCGGGGGGTGCCCGTGGTGGAGGTGATCCACCCGGCGGCCCGCTCCGCCGCGCGCGTGACCCGCAACGGCAAGGTCGGGGTCGTCGCCACCCGGGGGACCGTGGAGTCGGGGGCCTACGCGGACGCCCTGGAGGCGGTGCCGGGCATCGAGCTGGTCCAGCAGGCCTGCCCCCGCTTCGTGGAGCTGGCGGAGGCGGGCGTTACCACCGGCCCTGAGGTGCTGGACGTCGCCGAGGAGTACCTGGCGCCGATCAAGGCCGCCGGGGTGGACACGCTGGTGCTCGGCTGCACCCACTACCCGCTGCTGCTCGGGCCGATCTCCTACGTCATGGGCCAGGACGTGACCCTGGTGACCAGCTCGGAGGAGACCGCCAAGGACACCTACCGGGCCCTGGCGGAGGCTGACCTGCTGCGTAGCCCGCAGGCCCCACCGCCGGTGCACCAGTTCCGGGCCACCGGGGAGCCAGAGGCCTTCACCGCCCTGGCCCGCCGTTTCCTGGGCCCGGAGGTGGACGCGGTACGCCCCCGCACCCCCGCCAACCCTGAGGCTTCTCCTGTTCCGGCCTTACTGCACACGGAGACTGCATGAAGCTGACCATCATCGGGTGTTCGGGGTCCATGTCCGGCCCCTGCTCCAGCGCGTCGTCCTACCTGGTCCAGGCGCGCGCCGCAGGTGCTGACGGCGTGGAGCGGACCTGGTCCCTGGTGATGGACCTGGGGCCGGGCTCCATGGGGCAGATGCTCAACTACCTGGACCCCGCCGAGCTGGACGGCCTGCTGATCTCCCACTGCCACGCCGACCACATGGTGGACATGGTGGGGATGCACGTGTACCGGCGCTGGAACCCGGCGGGGGCCCTGGGGCCGGTGCTGACCATCGGCCCGGCAGAGCTGCTGGACCGTCTCAACGGCGTGGACGGTACCGTGCGGGAGGAGGAGGACTACGCCACCGAGTTCACCTTCATGACGGCGGTGCCGGGGCAGGGCGTGCAGGTCGGGCCGTTCCGGGTCACACCCTTTGCGGCCCTGCACCCGGTGGAGTCCTACGGCTACCGGGTGGAGGGGCCCGCCGAGGAGGGCGAGGGCCAGGTCTCGCTGGCCTTCACCGGTGACACGGACCTGTGTGCGGGCATTGAGGCCATGAGCGACGGCGTGGACCTGCTGCTGGCGGAGGCCGCCTTCACGGAGCAGGGCACCGAGCCGCGCGGGATGCACCTGACGGGCCGTCGGGCCGGGCAGCTGGCGGCTGGAACCAGTGGGGAAGGCGGGCGTGCGGCGGCTGGTCGTCTGGTCCTGACCCATATCCAGCCCTGGACTGACCCGCAGGTGCCTGCCGGTGAGGCCCGTGAGGTCTACGACGGGCCCGTGGAGGTGGCCGCCACCGGGGTGACCTGGACCATCTGAGACGTGGACGCTGAGACGCGGGAGCGGACGCGGTCACGGGGTGTGGACGCTGAGGCGGGGGAGCGGGTTCTGAATCGAAGGAGTAGACGTGGTGACGCCGCAGGTGAAGCCGCCGGGGCCTGGGGGCCGGGAGGCTGGTTCGGTGGAGCGTGAGGTCGGCTTGGTGCACCGTGAGGTCGGCTCGGCGCGCCGTGAGGCCGGTGTGACGCACAGTGCTGCTGGCGTGACCGCGGGCGGCCTGAGCTTCACCCCGGCGGTGCCGGACGGCCCTGACCGCCCCTGGACGCGCGGACGGCGCACACGCTGGTGGCTGGTGCTGCCTGCGGACCTGCTGGCCGTGGGCCTGGCCACCGCCGTCGGCGCAGCCTCTACCAAGACGCTGCCCCAGTGGGGGAGCGTGCTGTGGGGGCAGGGAGCTGGACCCTTGACCGGGCTGGTGGCCGGGTGGCTGTGCGCCTGGCTGCTTGGGTGCTGGCGGCAGGGTGGGGACCACCTGGAGGTGCCGTGGCCTGACGGCGTCGTGGTGACCGTGTGGGGCTGCCTGGGGTGGCTGGCCGCCCAGTACCTGGTGGGAGGCGGCTGGCCCGGTGGGGACTGGCTGCTGATGGCGACGGTGCTGCTGTCTGTGGCCCTGGTGGGCTGGCGGGTGCTGTACGGCTACGCCAAGGCCCATGACTCCATGGTGCCCAAGCCGGTGCAGCGGCGCCTGGACGAGCAGGCTGCCGCCCAGGACGAGACGCGAGAGCGGAGCCGTATGGAGGAGAGCGGGCCGGGGGAAGCCTGACTGGGGGCGGCTGGTATGGGCCAGGCCTGACTTGTGCAAACTGGCCGGGGAGAGAATGGGCCTGGAGAGGCCCGACTGGGGGAGATTGGCCCGGAGACACCTAACTGGGGAAGTCTCTCGCTGAAGCGCAATGAGGCCTGCGGTGCAGTGGGAGCGGTGCGGTGAGGGCGGTGTCGTGAGCGGTGTGGCCTGCTCTGTGAAGGAGAGGTAGCCGTAGCACGGCGGGGTAAGTCCACGGAGGTGGGCGGGGTGCTGGTCTGATGTCGGCAGAGGCGACTACTGCGTTTAGTTGTCCACATAGGCTCCGGCGGGCGTTGGAGATGGTTAGACTCTGCTCGTGCCTGTTTGGGGAGGGCGGCAAGGTAGCTGCCTGGGCCTTGCGGGCACCTGCCCTGATGATCTTCCTGATCCTTGTGAGGAAAGCCGTGCAAAGCTCTGCACCTGTGAGCGCTCTTGTCCCCGCTGACGTGCCTGCACCTGCTGACGGGGTGTGGGACACCGGTGTCCAGATACCTGTCGTGCCCTTCGCGCCTGAGCGTGGGCCGGGCGGTGGTGGGCTCTTGCGGCGGGGGTCTGTAGGCCATTGGCTGGGTGCTGCTTGTGCGGTGCTGGGGCGGTTGCGTTTGCTCGTGCAGGGAGTCGACGGCGGGCGTGGTGTGCGTAAGGGGTCTGCTGGGCGGGGTTGGCGGCTGGTGGCGGGGTTGCTGGCTGTGGTGGTGCTGGTGCTGCCGGTCAGTGCCTGTGGGGGTAATCGCTTGCCCGAGGCTAAGCCGACCTTGACGCGGGAGGAGGCGATTGCGCGGGCCAAGGAGCGTTACGCCTCGGCCGAGGCCTCTGCCTCGGCGGCGGGCCTGCCCTGGCCGCCCACCCCCTCGGCCAGCCCGTCAGCGGCACCCTCGCTGTCTCCTGAGGCTCAGGCCAGCAAGGACCAGGCCCTGGCCACGCCCCTGCCGCCCCGGTTGGAGCGCATGGACGAGAACAGCCCAGAAGGCGCATCCCAGGCAGCCAAGTACTTTATGCTGCTGTACACCTACACCTATACCACCGGTGACACAAAACCCTGGCAGGACATAACCGAAGAAGAGTGCAAGTTCTGTGAGAACCTGGTGAACGTAACCAAAGAGCTGCACGACAACGGTGGCTGGGCGGACCACTGGAACATCGAGATCTACACCATCACCCACAGAAAACCCGGACCGGACTACAACTACACCGTCGTCGATATTGAGCTCACCAACCCGGGAACTACCGAGTATGACGCTTTCGGTAATGGCTCTCAAACAGATCGAGAAGAAAATAAGGTGCTACGCTTAGGCCTGAACTATGTGGGTGGTCGCTGGATGATTCATGGTGGACAGGTGCTAAAGTGAGCAGATATCAGGTAGTTGGTATTGTGCTACCCTCATTGCTGGCCATTGTGGCTACTATAGTTCCGTCAGGCCCGAACCTTGATGTAGACATCACGGGTGATGGTGTCACCATCGAAGGCAGTGAAGAGCATGTTATAACAGAGGACATGAGCCTCTCCAGGTCATCCTTTACGTATGCAGAGAACGTTGGGGCGAGTGACTATGTGACTACTGGGCCCGCTTCACCAGAATCCTCAAAAGGGGTTGTTCATTGTGCTGGTGTGGATGATCCTGAGGTGTACTTCCAGGTGTGGAACGCTTGCCGGGAGCTGCCTGCTGAGCCTGTGGCTCCTGGTGGGCCCCAACCAGCGCTACAGCCCGGGGGCAAGCGGGTGGTCACGGTGACCCGTTCCCAGGTCGCCCGGCTGCTGGTGGGCGGCTCGGGTATCACCCGCCAGCCACCCTCGCTCAACACCCGCCTGGGCATGCCCCTGATCGTCTACACCAACCCCAGCCCCCAGACCCTGTCCACCACCGTCCTGGACACCCCCGTCACCATCACCGCCACCCCCAAGAGCTACACCTGGTCCTGGGGGGACGGCACCACCACCACTACCACCGACCCCGGCCACCCCTACCCCAACCACAGCGTCTACCACTACTACCAAGCCCCCGCCCAAGGACTGCACATCACCCTGACCACCAGCTGGAGCGCCACCTACACCACCCCCGAAGGCACCACCCGCCCCGTAGCCGGCACCATCACCACCACCAGCACCACCACCGCCTTCAACGTCAAGGACTACACCGCCGTCCTCACCGACGAAGCCGAAGAAGAACAAGGCCGCTAAACCCCCGCACCAAGGCACCAGCAAGACCGTGCCACCAGGGAGGGGGCACACAAACCGGGCCTGTCACGAGGACTCCTCTATGAGCACAGGCGCTCGAGATTGGAGGACTGGCTCCAGCAAACAGGTTCCCTCTTCAACCGTCTTCGTAACCCCTGATCTCTTAGACCCTGAAAGAACAGCCATGCCAAGCAAAAGACCTACAGGTACGCCCACCTTCGATCCTGTGCTAGCCAACGGGTTCCAGGCTGCTTTAGCTCGATTAATCTTGGTGCCCGCAGCCGCCTCACGTGGCAGCGCTCTCCTACGGCAGGCCTTGTCCCAGGCGCGGCTTCCCAGGTGCGTGAGCCGCGGAAGTAGGCGAGCCGGGACCGCTTCTGCTTGCCATACGCTGCGCACGGTGGCCGGGGTGCTGGCACTGGTGCTCCTGGCGCTACCTGTAAGCGCCTGTAGCGTCAAGCCTGCGGCACAATCCAGTCCCACTGCGGAAGCCGGTGAGTCAGTGTCACGGGCCGCCAAGCCCCTGGAGCCTACCGTGGAGGCAGACTCACCTCAACCCACGCAGGGCTCCACCCAATTAACCGCCACCCCTTCCCTCTCCCCAGAGGCCCAGGCCAGCAGGGACAGGTCCTTCTCCTTGCCCGTGCCTCAGAAGCTAGAGGGTATGGACGAGAATACCCCTGAGGGCGCCAAGAAGGCGGCGCAGTACTTCCTGCTGCTGTACGTCTACACCTTTGCTAGTGGTAACACCAATGAGTGGCTGGCCATGAGTGACCCTGAGTGCGCCTTCTGCAACACGGTCGTTGCCAACACCGTGTCAGTGTATAGCTATGGAGGCTGGATCGAGCCGTGGGAGTTTCAGTTCCACTCGTTTTCCTACCAGCCTCCCGCAGACGGGGACTCGCTGTCAGTGGTCGGCGTCAGCCTGACTCAGAAAGGGTCGTTGAGGTATAGGGAAGACGGAAGTACGGTCCCCGCGAAGGCTGATACGTATCTGAATATCAGCCTGCACATGCGGTACGAGGGAGACGGCTGGAAGGTCTACGAGGCACGACCACTAGACGGCTGAGCCGATCAGGATCCGGCGGTCAGGGCTCCCGGTCCTTGCGTGAGCATCCTCCCAGGGCTTTGCCTGAGCAGCCTCCGGGGCCCTGCGTGAGAAGGCCGCTAGGCCGCAACGGCCCTGCAGGCTCCCATCTCAAAGCTGCGCAGCCCCCCAGTCTCAAGGCCCCGCAGGCTTCAGTCTCCGCTCCCTGCAGCCCGCAGGTCCGGGGGTCCACCGCCGTCCCCAATCTCAGGCGCGCAGCAGCTCTGCCAACGTGGGGGCCAGCGCGCGCACGGCCTGCCCCCGGTGGGAGATCGCGTTCTTCTCGGCCGCGCTCATCTGCGCCGTGGTGCGCCCGGCAGCTCCGGGGGAGTCCTCCTGGACCGGCACGAACACCGGGTCGTAGCCGAAGCCGCCCTCGCCCACCGGCTCACGCAGCAGCCGCCCCTCCATGGAGCGCTCCACCACCACCGGCTCCGCCTGCCCCGGCAGCACCAGCACCGCCGCACAGGTGAAGCGGGCGCCCCGGTGCTGGTCCGGGACCTCAGCGATCTGCTCCAGCAGCAGGCGCAGGTTGGCGGCGTCGTCGCCGTGGTGACCGCACCAGCGGGCCGAGAATATCCCCGGCGCCCCACCCAGCACGTCCACGCACAGGCCCGAGTCGTCAGCCATCGCAGGCAGCCCGGTTGCCTCAGCCAGGGCGCGGGCCTTGATCTGTGCGTTCGCGGCAAAGGTCAGGCCGTCCTCCACCGGTTCGGGCACAGCCAGCTCGGCCGCGGAGATAATCGCCGTCGGGTCCAGCCCGGGCACCAGCGGCGCCAGCACCTCCCGGAGCTCACGCAGCTTGCCGGGGTTGTGGGTGGCCAGGACCAGGCGGGCGTTCGCAGGCACCACCGGCGTCGACGTCGTAGCCATGCTCAGGCCTGCGCGTCGCTGGAGCGGACGGTGTGCGGTACACCGTTGGGGCCCGCCAGGGCACGTGCCTGCAGGGCCGCCAGCTCCCGGTTGCCCTTGGCCGCCAGGTCCAGCAGGGCGTCGAGCTCGGCCCGGTCGAAGGGCTGGTGCTCCGCGGTGCCCTGCACCTCGATGAAGCGGCCGTCGCCGGTCTGGACCACGTTCATGTCCGTGTGGGCGCGCACGTCCTCCTCGTAGGGCAGGTCCAGGCAGGGGAGGCCGTCGATGATGCCCACGCTGATGGCGCTGACCGAGTCGGCCAGGACCGGCCTGCCCGCCTTTGGGGTGACCAGGCCACGCTCAGTGCCCCAGGCGACGGCGTCCGCCAGGGCGATATAGGCGCCGGTCACGGAGGCGGTGCGGGTGCCGCCGTCGGCCTGAAGCACGTCGCAGTCCAGGGCGATGGTGTTCTCACCCAGGGCGGAGACGTCCACCACCCCGCGCAGGGAGCGGCCGATCAGGCGGGAGATCTCGTGCGTGCGGCCCCCCACGCGGCCCTTGACGGACTCCCGCCCGGAGCGCTCCGAGCCAGCGCGGGGGAGCATGGCGTACTCGGCGGTCACCCAGCCCTGGCCGCTGCCCTTGCGCCAGCGGGGGACGCCCTCCGTGAAGGAGGCTACGCACAGCACACGGGTGCGGCCGAACTCGATCAGCACCGAGCCCTCGCCGTTCTCGGTCCAGCTGCGGGTGATGGTGACGGGGCGGAGCTCGTCGGCGGCACGCCCGTCCTTGCGGGTGAGGTCAGTGGAAGTCACGTTAGTGAAGGGTACCGGTGGGGGAGGGGTTGACCTAACGCTGTTACGGTGGCGACGGCGGTGCGGGAGTCTTTCACTGTCAGATATTAACGAGAACTATTATCATTACTGTTCGTGAGTGACGACCCTTATGCGGCGAGCGCCTCAGCCTACGAGCTGATGGTTGCCGGGTACGCCGCTCTCCAGGAGCGGGCCCTGACCGCGTTCCTGGCGGCGCTGCGCCCCGCAGACGGGCCTGTGCTCGACATAGGCTGCGGCTCCGGCCGGGCCGCACAGCTGCTCCTTGGCCACTCTGCGGGGCTGAAGGTCGTGGGGATAGAGCCGAGCCCCGCCATGAGGTCCTTGGCGCTGTCTCGCCTGGCTGCCGAGCCCGCCTGGCGTGAGCGCGTGACGGTGCGGCCAGAAGGCGCCTTGGAGGCCCCCTGGCCCGACGCCCTGAGCGGGGCCCTCATGCTCGGTGTCCTGGGGCACTTCGCTCCCGGTGAGCGCCGCGAGGTGTTCAGGCGCCTGGCCGCCAGGCTGGCCGTGGGGGCACCGTTACTGTTCGACCTGCAGGCCCCGGACCGCCCCGAGGCCGTGGCCGAGCACGTCTTTGCCGACACCCGGCTCGGGGGGCTGCGCTACCAGGGTCGTGCCCAGGGGGAACCTCTGGACGACCAGCGGATGCGCTGGACCATGACCTACCTGACGATCGACGGCGACGAGGTGGTGGACCGGCGCTCCACCGTGATGACTGTCCACCACCCCGGGATGGCGGTCGTGCGTCAGGAGCTGGAGTCCCAGGGCTTGTGCCTTAGGGAGGTGGACGGCACCGGCCTGTGGATGGCCTGTCGTCCTGGAGCGGCCACTGGGGCCCGGCCACCTCTTGAACGGCCTCGCGTGTTGAAAGGCGGCTCCTGCTGGGTGTCGTCTCCCTGTCTGCGGGAGTAGTGAAAGGCGCCAGGTGAGGCTAGGAGGGGCCGGTCACCATGATGCGGGCTAGAAATAAGTGTGCCAATATGGGGGTGCGTTGCTAGTGCGGTCCCACCCTCCCCATCCCGTATCTCATAAAGGCACAACGCATGAAAACCCTCCCCATCTACTCTCCCTCCTCAGTGGCCCGTTGGTCCCGGGCGGCTGCGCTCCTGGCGGCCTGCCTGGTCTTCGTACCTGCTCTCAGTGCGTGTGATGAAGCGCCGCAGAAGCCTGCTGCCTCCGCCAGTCAGGCCGCTGCCGCGCAGGTCACTGTTCCCGACGTCGTGGGCATGAAGGTGGACCAGGCCCGCAGCGCGCTTAGCGACGCCGGACTGACCGGCACCGTCAACCTCAAGGACGTCAAGGGGGTGGCGCAGGCCAAGAAAGAGTCTGAGTGGTCGGTCGTCTCCCAGACCCCTGCAGCCGGGGAAAAGGTGTCCGCTGACCAGGAGATCAGCCTGGACGTCCGCAACGACGTGGCGGAGGCTGAGGCCTCGGCGTCGGTGGCCGCACAGGCTGCGGCCGAGGAGCAGGCGGCCAAGGAGAAGGCCGAGCAGGAGCGCCTGGCCCAGGAGCAGGCCGCGCAGGCTGAGCAGGAGCGGCAGGCGCAGGAGCAGGCGGAGCGGGAGAGGCAGGCGCAGGAGCAGGCGGCCAAGCAGGCCGAGCCTCCGGCCTCGCAGCAGATCCAGCCCTTCGTGGGTGGGGGAGGTCAGGGGCAGGGCTCCGCCTACTACGCCAGCTGCAAGGACGCCAAGGCGGCAGGGGCGGCCCCGCTCTACCGCGGCGACCCCGGCTACCGCGACGGCCTGGACCGCGACCACGACGGCGTAGCCTGCGAGAGGTAGTAAGAGCACTGCCCGTCAGCCAAGACGGTTAACTGGACCACCTTGGCTGACGGGTAAGTGCCGGTGGGGGAGACGGTGATGCGCCTTGTCTCCGGGGCAGGCTGGTCAAGATAGCCGAAGCTTTAGGCCAGGCTCTGGTGAACCTGTGCTTAGAGTTTCTGCCCTCTTGCGTGGCGGCTCGTAGAATAGGTGACCTTCTCTGTAAAGAGCCGACATTACCCAGCCCGGGAGAACTGGATTCATCGTCAATGACAGGACCAGTCAATTCGCTGCGAGTCAAGGGCTGCCGTCAAGCACCGTGGTGCGCAAGAAGGGACTCGAACCCTCACGCCCGAAGGCACCAGAACCTAAATCTGGGGCGTCTACCAGTTCCGCCACTCGCGCTCAGAGGACACCATACCCGCTCCCGGCCGGTCCCCGCTGCCAGAACCTACACGCCAAGCTCGCGGCGCAGCCGGTCCACGTGGCCGGTCGCCTTCACGTTGTACAGCGCCAGAGCCACCTTTCCGTCCCGGTCCACCACCACCGTGGAACGGATCACGCCGGTGTACACCCGCCCATAGTTCTTCTTCTCGCCCCACGCCCCCCAGGCCTCCAGCACCTCGTGCTCGGGGTCAGACAGGAGCGGGAAGGGCAGCGACTGCTTCTCCGTGAAACGGGCCACCGCCGCAGGTGAGTCCGGGGACACCCCCACCACCTCGTAACCGGCCTCCCGCCACGCGGCCAGCGAGTCCCGGAAGTCGCAAGCCTCCTTGGTGCAGCCCGGCGTAGAGGCCTTCGGGTAGAAGTACACCACCACACCCTTGACGGAGCGCTCACGCAGCCCAGCCAGGCTCACCTGCTCGCCGTCCGGGCCGGGCAGCGAGAACTCCGGGGCAGTGTCCCCAACAGACAGAACGGGCATCATGATCCTCTCTAACGGTCCCAAGACCATCCTGCCACCCCGCCGACGCCGACGCTGACTCTCCCCGGCCTGAGCCGTGGTCGGCACAGCTGCTCGCCCAGGCCGTGGAGGGGTGCCGCTTTGGCCGCGTGTGGGCAGTAGTGAGTGGGGCCTCCTGGTGGACTCGTGCCCCGCCACCCTGTGCGGAGAGTCGCGATAGGTGGCTGGCGCGACGGTGTGATGCGCTTACCGCTGCGGGATTGTACGGGGACTCGGCTGTGGGCTTTCGGGGCTCCGCTGGGGGCTCCGCTGGGGGCGCTGCACGCAGTCAGCAGCGGGTCGGCGCGATCCTGGCGGGGCTTTGGGTCTCTGCCGGGGGAGTTGCACACTCCAAACGGCTGGGCCAGCGCGCCACCGCCGCCTAGGACCCCACGACCGACACCCCGACAGGGCGCACATGGTGGTACACCCGCCCCCGGGTGCACCGCGCCTACGGCTTCGTCAGCTTCGAGGGCTACGACATGGGCACCCCGCCCCCGGGTGCGCCGCGCCTACCCCTGCCTCCTTAGCTGGCGTTGGTGGTGGCCGACCCCGCCCCCGGGTGCGCCGCGCCTACCGGCGGCTAGAACGCCTGGCCCGCTTGGCAGGCCCCTGCGGCCCACGCGCCGAAAGGGTCTGTGGCCCTGGCCGCCCTTGCTGGGCTGGGTGCGTGTGTGGGTAGGGGGCTGGTGACCCTGTGGCCCCGGCTGCCCCTGGTGGGCTGGGCAGCGCGGGAGCTGTCACTGGCGGAGGGCTAGAGGCCCTGGCACCGACCGCTGAACCTTCAACCACCGCGGCATCAAGCCAAAAACTCCCCCACCCCAGAACCAGGGAAGTGCTCTAAGCCTCCACCAGTGACAAAACGCGCCCACCCAGGCACCACAAGACCCACCAGACCAAGACAAGCGCCACAAAATCCCCCCCCGGGACAGCCCACACCCACCCGACCCAGCCAACACCGGACCGCACGACCCCACCACACCCGAACCACACACATTCACACGGCTAACCCGCATTCGCGCCGATAACCCGCCAGCAACGTGCCCTGTCTGTTGGAAAGCGCCCTGTCCTTCAGCTCCAGCTGGTGGAACCCCTTGCTCCCACAGGCTGCACCGCCTTCCAGGAGCCAACCCCAACGGACAAGGGCCAAGCCCGCCAGGCAGGAGCCGTCTCTACTGTCAGAAGGCCGCCGCCACTCCATCAGGGACAGCCGCCATGCCCAGAGGCGGCACGTCAGGCCAGGAGCTGTCCCTACCGCCCATAAGGACAACATGCCCCTAGTCCCGCAGCCAGCCCCTCCGTCCCACAGGCCACCACCACACGAACGACCAGGGGGTGGCACCCACCGGTGCCACCCCCTGCGGAGTCGTCACTGGGCCGGGGCTGGACCCCGGCGTCGCTCAGGCAGCCAGGGCCAGAGCCTCCTGCGCCGCGTGCACGCGCTCCAGGGCGCGCTCCAGGCGGGAGGGGGAGGCGCTGGCTGCCAGTGAGCTGAGCTCAGCCTGCGCGGCCTCCAGCTCGCGAACAGCGGCCTCATGCTGGTTCTCCATATTCCTCATCATTCTTCTCCTCATCATCAACGGCCCCGGAGGGCCCAGGTGGCAGGCGGGAGGAAGCTACCTCCTGCGGCCTGCGCACCAAGTGGTCTTCAGGTGGAACGCACTGCGTCACCAGACGGGCGTTCCGCAGGCACCCACTTTCACAGGTGCGCACGTGAGTCGCAACACATGACGTTGCACAAGTATTCCCTAGCCTGGTCAGAAGACTGCCAGCCTCCGCGGAAGCCTGTTAACGAGGCCTCAGAAAAAGGTGGGAAGACAGCGGATCTACCGCACCGCACCAGCAACGGTCTGGGCGGCTCTCACGTGGTACCCCCTCAGGGACTCGAACCCTGGACACGCGGATTAAGAGTCCGCTGCTCTAACCAACTGAGCTAAGGAGGCTTGGTCAGAATATCACAACCAAGACCATGGTCCTGGCGGTGGTACCCCCTCAGGGACTCGAACCCTGGACACGCGGATTAAGAGTCCGCTGCTCTAACCAACTGAGCTAAGGAGGCATCATCTCCAGGCTTTGTCCGCCTGGCGACGAAGGAAGACTTTACGTGCCCTGCCCGAGCGAGTCCAGTCGAGAGCGGCCTGCCGGGAGTGATCTGCGGGACACCTTGGAGACCTGGCGCACTGTCCCGGCCGCCGCCCCGACCCGCTGAGCTCTACGTACCTGGTGGCTCGGGGCGGCCTGCTGCCCTGACGGCTCTAGGCTGCCCGTCGCTGCCCGCCACCCTGACGACGCCGGGCTACCTGCCACCCTGACGACGCCGGGTTACCTGCCGCCCTGACGCCGCCGCCGCTCCTGCTCCGCCAGCACCTGGGCGCGCCGCGCCCGGTCCCGCTTGGACAGGCCCGCCAGCCCGGCATCGGCCGCCCCGGACGCAGGCTGGACATCGCTACCCGCCTCCGCGGCGGGCGGCTCCCCGACCCGGCCCGTGCGCCGCCACTGCCGGTACTGCGCCACCAGCGCCAGCTGCTTGCGGTCCAGCCTCCGCCACAGCGGCAGCTTCAGCACGTGCCGCTCCCGCAGCCGGTTGCCCACGCTCCACCCCAGCAGGGCGATCAGCGCGATCACCACGCCCGACAGCAGGCTCGCCGTGCCGTCAGCCTGCCGCGTGCGCAGAGCCACCCAGCCGCCTGCCAGCCCCACTGCCAGCAGGGTCACCGCCGCCACAGCCACCAAGGACGCCAGGTAGCGCTGCCTGGAAGTGAGCCTCATGCCTGCGCCTCCTGCATCGTGCCGGTGGCCGACTCCGCCGCCAGCCCCGGCTCTGCTCCAGCAACCGACGCCGTCGCCGCCAGCTCCGGCTGCGCACCGGCAACCAACTTCGCTGCCGTCTCCGGTTGCGTGCCAGCCGCCGACGTCGTCGCCAGCTCCTGCGCGAAACGGTCCGTGGCCGCCACCAGGGCCGCCAGGGTCTCGGGCTCCGCGAAGGAGTGTCCCGCAGTGGGTGAGATGTGCAGCTCCGCCTCCGGCCAGGCCCGGTGCAGCGCCCAGGCCGTGCCGATGGGGCAGCACATGTCGTAGCGGCCCTGCACGACCACCCCCGGGATCCCGTGCTCGCAGAGCGTGCGGGCGCTCCGCAGCAGCTCGCCGTCCTCCAGCCAGCCACGGTTGAGGAAGTAGTGGTTCTCGATCCGGGCGAAGGTGATGGCGTACTGGGGGTCCTGCACCTCGTCAATGTGCGCCTGGTCCCGAAGCAGCGTGGAGGTGGCTGCCTCCCAGGTTGTCCAGGCCAGGGCGGCGGGCCCGTGCACCGCCGGGTCCGGGTCCGTCAGGAGCTCGTGGTAGCGCTGGATGTAGCCGCCCGGCCCCACCCCCGGCCCGGCCGCCGCCACGTACTTCTCCCACTCGTCCGGCCACACCATGTCCGCGCCGCCCGCCTCGTAGTACCAGTCGAGCTCCCGCTTGCGCAGGGTGAACACGCCGCGCAGCACCAGGGCGCTGACCCGCTCAGGGTGCTTCTGCGCGTAGGCCAGCGCCAGGGTGGAGCCCCAGGAGCCGCCGAAGACCAGCCAGCGCTCCACCCCCAGGTGGCGGCGCAGACGCTCCAGGTCTGCCACCAGGTGCCAGGTGGTGTTCGTGGACAGGTCCGCCTCCGGCTCCCAGGCGTGGGGGAGGGAACGGCCGCAGCCCCGCTGATCGAACAGGACCACGCGGTAGCGCTCGGGGTCGAAGCAGCGGCGGTGCTCCGGCGCGCAGCCCCCACCCGGGCCGCCGTGCACGAACACCGCGGGCACGCCGTCGGGGTTGCCGCACTCCTCCCAGTAGACCCGCTGGCCGTCGCCGACGTCGAGCAGGCCGGAGGCGTAGGGCTCAATCGGGGGGTAGAAGCCGCGGGGTGCTGGGGAGGGAACGTCATTGGTCATGAACCGCATTGTGCCATTGGTCCCTTACGGCGCTGCTACACGGTACCGTTTGCCCTGTGGCAAAACCGATCGTGACACTGGCGACCTCCGTCGACTTCCCGGACCTGGACGCGGACGACCGCGCCCTGCCTGACGCCCTGGCGGAGCGTGGCATTGACCCGCGCGTCGCCGTGTGGAACGACCCTGACGTCGACTGGACCGAGGCCGGGGTGGTGGTGCTGCGCTCCGTGCGCGACTACGCCAAGCGCCGCCACTACGACGCCTTCCGGGCCTGGACCCGCACGGTGCCCCGCCTGCTCAACCACCCCGACGTCGTGGAGTGGAACTCGGACAAGCACTACCTGCAGGAGCTGGAGAAGCGGGGCGTGCCCACCATCCCCACCATGTGGCTGGAGCCGGAGCAGAACCTCTCCAAGCACCAGGTACACACCCGTTTCCCGGCCTTCGGGGACTTCGTGGTCAAGCCCGCCATCTCCTCCGGGGGGCGCGGCACCGGCCGGTACACCGCCATCGACGCCAAGTCCCGCTCCGAGGCCATCAACGACGCCGTGCACCACCTGGGGCGCGGGCGCACCGTCATGGTGCAGCGCTACCTGGAGGAGGTGGACCGCAAGGGTGAGGTCTCCCTGGTCTACTTCAACGGTGTGCTCTCCCACGCGGTCGAGAAGGCCCCTATGCTCCACCCGTCCTTCCGCTCCATTGACGAGGAGGACGTGCACGAGGAGATCGTCACCGCCCGGGAGCCCTCCGAGCAGGAGTGGCTGTGGGGTGAGCGCGTGCGCAAGGGCATCCACGGCCTCATCAAGGGGCGCTCCAAGCGGGACATCCAGCTGCTGTTCAACCGGGTGGACGTGGTCTCTGACGGGCAGGGCGGCTTCTACCTGATGGAGGTCTCCCTGATCGACGCCGGGCTGTACCTGTCGTCTGCGCCGGTGGCCCTGGACAACTTCGCTGACGCTATCGCCCAGCGCGTCTTCTGGTGAGCGGTGGGGCCGCCAAGGGCAGCCTGGGGCGGGTCAGGGTTGGCTCAGGGGCAGGTCAGGGGGCGGCTCCTTCCCGAGGATGAGGCCGGGCCCCGCCGTCGCCGGGCACACTCAGGCCATGCGCACACTGCTGAACCTGATCTGGGTGGTCTTCTCCGGCTTCTGGCTCTGGCTGGGGTACCTGTTGGCGGGCGTGGTCGCCTGCGTCTTCGTCGTCACCATCCCCGCTGGAGTGGCCTGCTTCCGTATCGCGGGCTACGTGCTGTGGCCCTTCGGGCGGGAGGTTGTCCCCGTGCCCCAGGCCGGGACCATGAGCGGCCTGGGCAACCTCATCTGGTTCCTGGTGGCGGGCCTGTGGCTGGCCATCGGGCACCTGACGACGGCGGCCGCCCAGGCCGTCACCATCATCGGCATCCCGCTGGCTATAGCCAACGTCAAGATGATTCCGGTGACCTGCTTCCCCTTCGGCAAGCAGGTGGTACCCGGGCGCGGCATCCTCTGAGAGACTCTCGGGCTGAAGGCCTGGCGGCTAGGCTGCTGAGCTGAGCTGGTGCGCCTTCTGATGGGCTCGCTGCTGCCGACAAGCGGGTCTGAGTGGTGACCGCTAACCCGAACATGCTAGATATTGATTTTTGTGGTGTGATCAAGTGATAGTAGCGTGCTGACGATGAGGTCGGCACTGATGTCGGCGTTATGGATCGCTAATAAGGGAAAGGGGCACCATGAAGAAGAATCGACTGTTAGTCTCTGCTCTGCTTGTTGCCTCCGTGGGCTTGGGCGTGGCTCCGGCTGGGGCTGATGCTACACATAAGCATGAGATAGGGCTGCGGCGGTCCAGATGAGTGACGGCATTGCGTGCTTACGCGATCTTACCTTTAGCTACGGAGGCCGTCTGGTACTGAACGGCCTTGATCTGACAGTGGGCGACGGTGAGGTGGTTGCCATTACGGGACCCTCCGGTAGCGGAAAATCCACCTTGCTCTCCCTCGTCCTCGGCCTGCTCAAGCCGGACCGAGGCGAGGTGAGGGTAAATGGGAGGGTGGTGCGGTTCGGAAACAGTTCAGCTGCCGCAAAAATGAGGCGTGAAAACATTGGTATGGTGTTCCAGGCGGGATACCTGCTTGACGAGCTAACACCCCTGGAGAACGTCATTCTGCCTGCCCTGGCCGGAGGTACTGAGTTCGAAGACGCCACTAGCAAAGGGCGTGTCTTGCTGGCCCAACTCGGTTTGGAAGCGGAAGGGCGGCGGACCTCGTCCTTGTCCGGGGGGGAGCAGCAACGGGTCGCGATTGCGCGCGCCCTGATCGGCTCGCCTCGGCTGCTGATTGCCGATGAGCCTACCGCTTCACTGGATCGTGCCAATCGTGAGAACGTGATCGACTGTCTCTGCCAGCAGGTAAGAGGTGCGAACCGGGCCTTGCTGCTAGTAACCCATGATGAGGGTATTGCTGCGGACGCCGATCGCTGGTATCACTTGGATGAGGGCCGCCTGAGGCGGGCGCACCCATGAGCCGTTCCATGATTGCGGCTGCCAAGGCACTGCGTGCGCAGCGTAGACGTGCTGGTCATGGAGCTTCCTACCTAGTAGTCGTGGTGGGCACTTTCTTGGCCTGTCTGGGGTTGATATCCTTAGTTGTCCTGGTTAACGATGTGCGACTCGGTCAACTGCGCTCAACCGCAGCCTCCCCGATTCCAATCGAGTCAGACGAAGGTGATGCCAAGCTATTGTATCTGCCCGCCTTCGGTGAGATAGACAATCACCCCGTCACCGTGGTCGTTCTGGAACCACTGACCGTTGATGCGCCTCTGCCGCCCGGCCTGAGCCGCTGGCCCGAGCTCGGGCAGGCATACGTATCTCCTCAGCTCGCCAATGAGCTGGCGGGCAGCCGGGCACGACTCTATGGCGAGGTGGCCGGTCGCATAGACCCTGACGGACTGGAAACACCTACCGAACGGCGCGTCTACCTCAGGCCTGCCACAGACGCCCTGCAGGCCCAGGCTATGTTCCCGGTGCAGGGCTTCGGTTACAGGAACTGGTTCGATGCGATTCACGGAACAGGCTACCTGTATCGTAGCGGTTTGGAGCGTTCAGTTCTGCTTGTCCTAAGCAGTCTACTCCTACCCGGACTCGTAGCGGTGGGGATCGGCGCCGCCATAGGGGCTGAGCACCTGCGCACCACCGGGCGGATGCTCGCCGCCATAGGTCTCAGCCGCCGCCAGCTGGTCCAGCTAGACCGCCTAGAGCACTTGCCTTACTGCCTCACAGCGGCCCTCATCTCCTGCTTGGCCACGATCTGGGCAATGTGCTGCGACGTCGTCCTGCCCTTCCTGGACGCTCGCTACAACGCTACAGACACGCGGCAGGTCGCACCCCTGCTGCTAGTGGCGATACTGGCTGGAACCGGTGCCTGCTTAGCCGTAGTAGGTCTAGTCCGCACCCGCATCCGTGAGCGTATGCGCCACCGTGAACGGGACAGCCGGGCAGATCGTGGCATCTACAGCGCAGGCTTCCTCCTGGCACTCACTAGTGGGGCCTCCCTGCCAGTGCTGCTGGCGCCCTGGCCGTATGTCGGTCACGTGGCAACGGCTGCAGGATTCGCCACCATCATCCTATCGTGGGCTCCCATTAGCTTGGTGTGTTCGTGGGTCGGTCGCATTCTAGTACGTGTAGCCCGATTACGTTCCTCCCCAGGGACACTCATCGCAGGCAGGTTCCTCGAACACCTGCCTAGGCGCGTCAGCCTGGTTGCGCTCAGCATGTGTGCCGTCATTATCTTGGCTGGACTGGTTCAGCTGCACACCTCTGGCTTGAGCGGGCTCATTGTTCAATCTCAAAGGGACCTGGCACGTTATGGTACAAGCGTGCTGGCACTGAATATCCCACCAGGCGCCGACCCTGATCCAGTCATTGAACATCTACCACCGGAGGCGGGCGTCCTGGCGATTCGCAGGGACTCAGCACCTGAGCCCAGCGACACCATCTCGGTGAACCTTAGCGGTTCCTGCGCAGCGCTGAAGACCCTGGACCTGGTATGTCCTGATGGGCAGGTGGACAAGACACCGACAGTTGTAAGCTCGGACCGTGCGCGCTACGTGGTAGGGCAGGTTCCTCAGATCGTCGTCACCCAGACTGAGCAAATGCCACAGGACTTTGAGGAACTCATCCTTGTCTCCTTGGATGAAACCGGGCTCGACCTCGACTCTTTGCAAAGCACGGCCAGTCGCTACCTGCCGGGCACAATCGTATCCGTCCGCTCCACCTGGAACGTGGCCGGTGCCGACGTCGCACTGGAAGAGGGATGGGTGCTGTCCCTTTCTGCTCTCGGCGGAGCGGTACTTATACTGGCCCTGACCACGGCCCTTACCAAGGACCTGCGTCAGGTGAGCGCGATAGTTGCGCCAGTGGGATCGATTACGGGTAATCCTGCAATGGCCTCAAGCGCGACCGCCTGGAGCGTGTCCGTGCCGCTGCTGGCCGCCGGGGTGCTAGGTGTCGTCGTCTACAACATCCTGCCGCTGGGGATGGAACACGTAATCGGCGACCCCTACCTGCCCAACTGGAAACCCAGTCCAGTCCTGACCGCCGGGGCACTCATACTCACCACGATCGGCACCGCCTGCTCTGCCTTAGCCGCCTGGCGTGCTGCTCGCCGCGATGTCGCCTCATGGCGCCCCGGACAGACAACAGGACCCACAAGTTCCTGAGACAGGCTGGTTCAAGCGCCACCACATTCAGAATGCCGGCCCCACCGACAGCAGCCGCAGCACCGCCCGCCCCACCTCGTCCGAGGCCGTCAGGTCCACCAGGGCCACCAGCCGCCAGTCATGGTCCCCCTCCGGGTCCTCCAGCACCTGCGTGGCCAGCCACACCCGGCGTCCTGAACGCTCCAGGGCCTCCCGCAGGGCCTCAGAGACCCCTGCGGCAGCCAGCGCCGACTCGTCAGGATCCTCGTCCAGCGGCGCCAGCGCCACCGCCCGGGCCGCCTGGTCCGTGCCCAACCAGTCGTACTCCTCCCAGTAGCGGCCCAGCGCCTCGTCCCAACGCTGCTCGCCCCAGCCGGAGGAGGCGTCCAGCCGCCCCAGCGCCTCGACGTCGTCGCGAGCCATCAGCTCCACCCGGCGGAACAGCTCCTTGCGCACCGCCACCCGGAAGGCGTGCCGGTTGCGGGTGAAGGCGACCTGGCCGTCGGCGTCGGCCCCAAAAGCCCGCTCCACACCAGCGGAGTCATCCGCCCCCGGCCGGTCGCCAGGCAGCCCGGCCGTGCCCGCCGTCCCCTCCGTGCCAGCCTGGCCCGACTGCAGCGCCCCCAAGGCCTCCCACTCGTCCAGCAGCGAGGAGTCCACCGCCCGCACCAGGCCCCCCAGCCAGTCGGTCAGCTCCACGACCTCCGGGGTGCGGTGCTCCTCCGGCACCACCTGGCGCAGCGCCCGGTAGGCGTCAGTCAGGTAGCGCAGCACCACCCCCTCGCTGCGGCCCAGCTCGTAGCGGGACACCAGGTCGGAGAAGGTCATGGCGTTCTCCACCATCTCCCGCACCACCGACTTGGGCGACAGCTCGAACTGCGCGATCCACGGGTTGGCCTGCTTGTACATCTCCAGGGCGGGCGTGAGCAGCTCCGCCAGCGGGCGCGGCCAGGTGACCTCCTCCAGGGCCGCCATCCGCTCCTCATAGTCCAGGCCCTCAGCCTTCATGGCGGCCACCGCCTCACCCCGGGCCGCCCGCTGCTGGGCGTAGAGGACCGGGCGCGGGTCGTCCAGCGTCGCCTCCACCACCGAGACCACGTCCAGGCTGTGCTCTGGGGAGTCCACCGCCAGCAGGTCCATGGCCGCCAGGGCGAAGGGCGCCAGCGGCTGGTTCAGGGCGAAGTCCTGAGGCAGGTCCACCGCCAGGCGCAGCCGTGGCCGGCCGTCCGCCGCCGCCTGCCGGCTGCTGACGTGCTCCACCACCCCCGCGGTCCGCAGGGACAGGTAGATCTCCACCGCCCGGTGCCGGTGCGTTAGCCGTTCCGCCGGGGTGGCCTGCACCCGGCCCAGCAGGGCCGCCATGGCCGCCACCGGGTCACCGGGCCGCTCCATCAGGTTCAGCACCATGGTGGTGGTCACCTGGAACTGGCTGGTCAAGGTCTCCGGGGCGGCGTCGCGCAGCCGCTCAAAGGTCTTGTCAGTCCAGTTCACCCGCCCCTCCGGCGCCTTCTTGCGCACGATCTTGCGGCGCTTGCGCTCGTCGTCGCCCGCCTTGGCCAGGGCCTTGGCATTCTCGATCACGTGCTCTGGGGCCTGGACGACGACGAAGCCGCGCGTGTCGAAGCCCGCCCGCCCCGCCCGCCCCGCGATCTGGTGGAACTCACGGGCCGTGAGGTGGCGCTCCTTGGCGCCGTCGAACTTGACCAGGCTGGTGAGCACCACCGAGCGGATCGGCACGTTGATACCCACCCCCAGGGTGTCCGTGCCGCAGATCACCGACAGCAGCCCCTCCCGGGCCAGGCGCTCCACCAGGCGCCGGTAGCGGGGAAGCATCCCCGCGTGGTGCACGCCGATGCCGCTGCGCAGCAGGCGCGAGAGGGTCTGGCCAAAGCCCCCGCCGAAACGGAAGTCCCCCAGGGCGGCCACCACCTGCTCCTTGCGGGCCTTGCCGCCCAGGTCGGTGCCCAGCAGGGCGGTGGCCCGCTCCACCGCCTCCTTCTGGGAGAAGTGCACCACGTACACGGGGGCCTTCTCCTGGCCCACCAGCCGCTCCAGCAGCTCGGTGATCGCCTCCACCGAGTAATCCATCTCCAGGGGCACAGGGCGGACGGCGTCGTCGACCACCGCCACCTCCCGGCCTGTACGCTCCTGGATGTCCCGCACGAAGAAGGACACGTCCCCCAAGGTGGCGGAGAGCAGCACCATCTGCGCCTGCGGCAGCTCAAGCAACGGCACCTGCCAGGCCCAGCCGCGCTGCGGGTCAGCGTAGTAGTGGAACTCGTCCATCACCACACAGTCCAGGTCCAGGGCCTCACCCTCCCGCAAGGCCTGGTTGGCCAGGATCTCGGCGGTGCAGCAGATCACGGGGGCGTCCGGGTTGATGGCGGTGTCACCGGTGACCATGCCCACGTTCTCGGCCCCGAACAGCCGCACCAGCTCAAAGAACTTCTCCGACACCAGGGCCTTGAGCGGGGCGGTGTAGTACGAGCGGCCGCCCCGGGCCAGGGAGACAGTGTGCGCGGCCAGGGCGATCATGGACTTGCCGGAGCCGGTGGGGGTCGCGGCGATCACGTGGCGACCCTCCAGGATCTGGCTCAGGGCCTCGTCCTGGTGCGGGTACAAGGGGCGGCCCGTGTCCTGGGCCCACTGGGCGAAGGCCAGGTAGACCTCCTCCGGCTCAGGCACCCGCTCGGGGTCGTGGGCGGGGATGAGCGAGTCCAGGAGGGCGTTCAGCGCGGGTACCGCGCCAGCAGCGGGGGAGGGGGCCATACGGCCATGCTCTCACGGCAGGGCGGACGGGCTGCGGCCCCGGCGTCGTCATGCTGCTGCCTGAGTTGCACGCACCAGGCCGTCGCCGGTCCACAGCACCCATCCGCCGTCGTCCTGGAGCTGCTTTCTGCCTGGTGCGCCTGCTGGGACTGTCCGTAACCTGAGAGCGCCCTAGTTATCCACAGTTAAGGCAACCCTTACCGGTCTCGTGAGCCATATGTCCCGGTCTCGCGGTACCGATGTCCCGGTCTCGCGAGAGACGGGTGGGGGGCGGGGGTGAGACGGATGCGTGGTGGACCGCGGGGCTGTGAGAACATGCCTCGCGTTCTCCGACCCCTAGTGTGCAAAGGCCAATAACCATGGACGCCCTAGCTGCCGACCTGCTGGCTGTAGCCGACTGGATCACCGCGCACATCACCATGTGGGTGCTGATAGTCACCGGCCTGTTCCTTACCGTGGTGAGCCGCGGGGTCCAGCTGCGCCACCTGCGCAGCATGCTCCGCCAGGTGCGCGGATCGCGCGCAGGCGCGCAGGGCGGCATCTCCTCCTTCCAGGCCTTCGCCATCTCCCTGGCCGCCCGGGTAGGCATCGGCAACGTCTTCGGGGTGGCCGCCGCCCTCCTGGCAGGGGGCCCCGGCGCGATCTTCTGGATGTGGGTGGTGGCGCTGGTCGGTATGGCCACCGCCTTCTTCGAGGCCACCCTGGCCCAGCTGTTCAAGGTCAGGGCGCAGGACGGCTCCTTCCGGGGCGGTCCCGCCTTCTACATGCGCGCCGGTATGGGCAGCCCCCTCCTGGCGGGCCTGTTCGCGGCGATCACCGTGGTCACCTGCGGCTTCGTCATCACCTCCGTGCAGTCCAACGCGGTGGCCGGGACCCTCGCGGCAGCCTTCGGCAGCGGTGAGGACTCCGCCCTGCCTGGCTTCGCCGGGCTAAGCAGCCAGCAGCTGGTGGTGGCTGCCCTGGTCCTGGTGCTCACCGCCGTCGTCGTACTCGGGGGCATCCGGGCGGTAGCCCGCGTGACCGAGCTCATGGCCCCGGCCATGGCCCTGGTCTACGTGGTGCTGGTAGCCGTCATCTGCCTGGCCAACATCCAGCAGTTCGTGCAGGTCCTCGGCCTGATCATCCGCTCCGCCTTCTCCCTGGAGCCGCTGGTGGGCGGCCTGGGCGGCGGCATCCTGGCGGCCGTAGTAAATGGCACCAAGCGCGGACTGTTCTCCAACGAGGCGGGGCAGGGCACCGCCCCCAACGCCGCCGCCACCGCCACCGTCAGCCACCCCGTGCAGCAGGGCCTGATCCAGTCCCTGGGCGTCTTCATCGACACTGTCGTGGTGTGCACCGCCACCGCCTTCGTGATCCTGCTCTCCGGCCCCGAGACCTGGACCAGCCCCGACGCCAACCCCGCCACCCTGACCACCCTGGCCATCGCCCACGGGCTGGGAGCCTGGACCGTGCTGCCGATGGCGGTGCTGGTCTTCGTGCTCGCCTACTCCTCGATCATCGCCGCCTACGTCTACTCTGACGTGAACATGTCCTACCTCACCGGCGGCAAGGCCTGGGGCAGCTGGCTGGTACGCCTTGTGTCCATCCTGTCCGCCACCGCCGGGGCCGTGCTGAGCCTGGAGGTCGTGTGGAACGCCGTGGACATCGCCATGGCCGTCATGACCCTCACGAACCTGGTCGCGCTCGTCTGGCTCTACCGTTGGGGGGTGGGAGCCCTGCGCGACTACGAGGCCCAGCGCTCCGCCGGGGTCGAGTCACCCGTCTTCCGGGCCCAGGGCAACCCCCACCTGCCAGCCAGTCTGCAGACCGACGTGTGGGACTGAAGGCCCACCCCCACCAGCCATCAGAACAAGGAGCCCCGCCTATGAGCGCCACCGCCCCCGAGACCACCCAGCCAGCCGCCGCCACAGGAGCTGAACGATGAGCACCCACCTGTTCCTGGCAGGGACCGCCCCCGCCCTGAGCAGCGGGGACATTGAGAACCTGCTCAACACCGTAGACGACGCCCTCTACACCTACGTGCTCTCCCTCCTGCTGGTGGCTGTGGGCCTGTACTTCACCTTCCGCACCGGCGCGGTCCAGCTCCGGCACTTCCGCACCATGCTGGCCACCATCACGCGCTCGCGGGGACACGCCGACGGCGGCATCTCCTCCTTCCAGGCCTTCGCCGTGGGCATGGCCGCCCGGGTGGGCATCGGCAACGTCGCCGGGGTGGCGCTCGCCGTCGTCGCCGGGGGACCTGGCGCCCTGTTCTGGATGTGGCTTGTGGCCCTGATCGGCATGGCCACCAGCTTCGTGGAGTCCACCCTGGCCCAGGTCTTCAAGGAGCGCGGCCGGGCCTTCACCTACCGCGGCGGGCCCGCCTACTACATCAGGAACGGTCTGGGCTCCCTGTTGTGGGGGCGGGTCTTCGCCGTGCTGTGCATCATCTCCGTGGGTGTCACCGTGGTCATGGTGCAGACCAACGCCCTGGCCGGGGTCATCAACGCCACCGTGCCCTCCGTGGCCCCCTGGGAGGTGGGCTGCGCCCTGGTGCTGATCACCACGCCGGTGGTCCTGGGCGGGCTCAAGACCGTGGCGCGGGTGACCGAGCTGGTCGCCCCGCTCATGGCCCTGGCCTACGTGCTCATGACCCTGGTGGTGATCGCCCTGAACATCACCGCGGTCCCCGGGGTGCTGGTGGACGTCGTCAAGGGCGCCTTCGGCCTGGAGGAGGCCCTGTTCGGCCTGAGCGGTGGCATGGTGGCCGCCGTGCTCAACGGTGTGCGCCGTGGCCTGTTCTCCAACGAGGCCGGTCTGGGCACCGTCCCCAACGCCGCCGGCACCGCCACCACCAGCCACCCGGTGCGCCAGGGCCTGGTCCAGTCCTTCGGGGTCTTCGTGGACACCATCCTGGTGTGCACCGCCACCGGCATGCTGATCCTGCTGGCCCGGGACACCTACCAGCCTGGCCAGGAGGGGGTGGCCGGTGCCGTCCTGACCCAGGCCGCCGTCGCCGAGCACCTGGGGGGCTGGACCACCTGGCCCATGGTGGTGCTGATCTTCGTGCTGGTCTTCTCCACCCTCCTGGGCTGCTTCTCATACAGCCAGGTCAACGTGGACTTCCTGGGCGGGGAGAAGCGGGCTGAGCAGGCCTTCGGGCTGCTGCTGTCCGCCGCCGCCTTCGCGGGCACCGTGCTCAGCCTGCCGATCGTGTGGGCCCTGACCGACATCGCCCTGGGGCTGCTGGGGCTCATCAACCTGGTGGCCATCATCCTGCTCGCGCCCTGGGCCCTGGGTGCCCTGCGCGACTTCGACGAGCAGCTGCGGGCCGGTAAGGAGCCGGTCTTCAAGGGGCACGGCAACCCGTACCTGCCCGGCAGCACCGTTGACGGCGTCTGGGAGGACTGAGGCGTGGGAGCGTTCAGGAACCTCCTCGGATACACCTCCAACCTGCTGTTCGGCACGGTGCTGGTATGGCTGCTGATCGCTGTGGGCCTCCTGCTGACCATCCGCACCCGGGGCGTGCAGCTGCGCCACCTGGGCACCGTGCTGCGCGCCATGATCGGCTCCCGGGGCGGGGCCGAGGGCGGCATCTCCTCCTTCCAGGCCTTCGCCGTCGGGCTGGCCTGCCGGGTAGGCACCGGCAACATCGTGGGCGTGGCCCTGGCCCTGATCCTGGGCGGGCCCGGGGCCGTGTTCTGGATGTGGCTGGTGGCGCTGGTCGGTATGGCCACCGCCTTCAGCGAGGCCAGCCTCGGCCAGGCCTTCAAGGTGCCCCGCGGGGACGGCACCTACCGGGGCGGGCCCGCCCACTACATCGCCCACGGCCTGCGCCTGCCGGTGCTGGGCGGGGTTTTCGCCGTGGTGTTCATGCTGGCCAACGGCCTGGCCATGCCCATGGTCCAGGCCAACGCCATGACGGCGGCCCTCACCAGGAGCACCCCTCTGGGCGCCTGGGCGGGCGCGGCGCTGGTGGCCCTGCTGGTGGCCCCCGTGCTGCTGGGCGGGCTGCGGGCCATCGCCCGGGTCACCGAGTGGCTCACCCCCGTCATGGCTCTCGGCTACCTGCTGCTGGTGCTGCTCATCATCCTGTCCCACCCCCTGCAGGCCGTCCAGGCCGTGGGGGACATCCTCGCGGGGGCCTTCAACCTGCGCGCGGGCCTGGCTGGGACCGCCGGAGGCCTCAGCGCCGCGGTCCTCAACGGCGTCAGGCGGGGCCTGTTCTCCAACGAGGCCGGTCTGGGTGGGGCTGCCTGCGCGGCCGGCTCCGCTACCGTCGCCCACCCCGCCCAGCAGGGCTTCGTCCAGGCCTTCGGGGTGCTGGTGGACACCATGCTGGTGTGTACCGCCACCGCCCTGTCCATCCTCATTGCCGGGCGCTCCGACCCCGCCGTCTTCACCCCAGGCGCCACCGGAGCACAGGACGTCGACGCCGCCGCCGGGACCCTCACCCAGGACGCGATCGCCCATATGCTCGGCTCCTGGACCAGCTGGCCCATGACCCTGCTGATCCTCGTGCTGGCCTACTCCACCATCCTGGGCGCCTTCTCCTACGCCGAGGTGTGCCTGGACTACCTGACCCGGGCCCCCTGGGCCGCCTGGCTGCTGCGCCTGGGGGCCGTGGCCTGCGCCTTCGTGGGCGGGGGCGCGGCCCTGACCACCGTGTGGAGCCTGGCGGACGTGCTGCTGGGGCTGGGCGCCGTCATCAACCTGGCCGCCCTGGTGGCCCTGTCCGGCTGGGTGCGTGCGCTCCTGCGCGACTGGGAGGTGCAGCAGGAGGAGATCAGGGCCGGGGAGCGCAGCCGCCCGCGCTTCATGGGGCAGGGCAACCCGCACCTGCCCACCGACCTGCCCCACGGTGCCTGGGGCCGGGGAGCCTGAGACGCCGGGGCTGCGCCTGGACGCCCAGGACCTCGTGGCGCCGTCGGACACACGTCAGAAACAATCCGGGCAGGCTGTGACACGACTGTGACACACGTGACCGCTACGATGCGGCTCCGTGACTCCCTTCAACCTTCCGCTCGAAGCCGAGCCGGGGCTCCTGGAAAAGGCCACCGCCCAGCTGGACACCTTCTCCGGCTACCTGTACGGAGGCTTCCTGGCCTGGATGCTGATACTCGCCGGCCTGTACTTCACGGTGCGCACCCGGGGGCTGCAGTTCCGCTACCTGGGGCACATGGTCAAGGCCATCGCCGACGCCCGCGAGTCCGACGAGGTGGAGGGCTCGATCTCCTCCTTCCAGGCCTTCGCGATCGGGGTGGCCTCCCGGGTGGGCACCGGCAACATCGTGGGCGTGGCCATCGCCATCACCATGGGCGGGCCCGGGGCCGTGTTCTGGATGTGGGTGGTGGCGCTGGTCGGCATGGCCACCGGCTTCATCGAGGCGACCCTGGCGCAGCTGTTCAAGACCAGCCACCCCTCCGGCTCCTTCCGCGGCGGGCCCGCCTACTACATCAGCCAGGGCCTGGGCTCGCGCTTCTGGGGCTCTGTCTTTGCCGTGGTCATCACCTTCGTGTTCGGCTTCGCCTACGAGGCCACCCAGGCCAACACCATCGCCAACACCATCAAGGGCAGCTTCGGGGTGGAGCCCTGGGTGACCGGCGTGGTGCTGGTGGTCCTGTCCGCGCCGATCGTCTTCCGTGGAATCAAGCAGGTGGCCACCTTCACCGAGTGGCTGGCGCCCTTCATGGCGGGCCTGTACGCCCTGATCGCCGTGATCGTGCTGGTGCTGAACCTCGGGGCCATCCCGTACGCCTTCCTGGCCATAATCGAGGGGGCCTTCGGCCTGAACCAGGCCTTCGCCGGTGTCGCGGGCGGCATGTACGCGGCCGCCCTCAACGGCGTCAAGCGTGGCCTGTTCTCCAACGAGGCCGGCCAGGGGTCGGTGCCCAACGCCGCGGCCACCGCCACCACCGCCCACCCCGTCAACCAGGGCTTCATCCAGTCCCTGGGGGTGTTCGTGGACACCATCATCGTGTGTACCGCCACCGCCCTGATCATCCTGCTCGCAGGCGTCTACGACCCGGCTACCACCGCCGCCATGGGAGAGACGGCCGCCAAGGAGGCCGCTGGCACCCTCACCACCACCTCCGTGGCCGCCGCCCTGGGTGGGTGGTCCAAGTACCTGATGACCTTCATCATCTTCGTGTTCGCCTACACCTCCCTGCTGGGCAACTACACCTACGCCGAGGTGAACGTGGACTTCCTCAGCCGCAAGGAGGGGGCTAGGCACTACTGGCTGCGCAGCATGATCCTGGTGGCCACCTTCGTAGGCTCGGTCTCCACCCTGAACTTCGTGTGGACCCTCTCGGACGTGGCCATGGGACTTATGGCGGTCATCAACATCCTCGCCATCCTGCTGCTGGGCAGGTGGGCCTTCGGGGCGCTGCGCGACTGGGAGGCCCAGCGCAAGGCCCACCTGGAGGGCAGGCTGGAGCACATCCGCTTCGTGGCCACCGGCAACCCCTACCTGCCTGGAGAGCTGCCCGGAGACGTGTGGACCGACGCCGCCCACCGGCACTGAAACCCGTCCGCGCCCGGTCAGCCCTGCTGCACCGGGCGCTGACCTGTGCGGCCCCCGTGCTGACCGCACTAGGCTAGGCGCATGAAGATCGCGCGATTCTCCACCGGTGACGAGCTGTGCTACGGCATCGTAGAGGGCCTGCCCGCAGACGGTGCCACCCCCAGCGGGGAGAGCCAGGGGCACCTGGTGGTCCTCAAGGGCGACCCCCTGTACACCCTGCCGGAGGCCACCGGCCAGGTGGTGCCCCTGTCGGAGGCGCGCCTGGTCTCCCCGGTGATCCCCCGCTCCAAGGTGATCGGCATCGGCAGGAACTACGCCGAGCACGCCCGCGAGCTCGGGTCCGAGCCCCCCGCTGAGCCCGTCGTCTTCCTCAAGCCGAACACGGCGGTGATCGGCCCCGACGCGCCCATCGTGCTGCCGCCCTGGTCTCAGGAGGTCCACCACGAGGCCGAGCTGGCCGTGGTCATCAAGTCCCTGGCCAAGGACGTCTCCCCGGCGGACGCCGCCCGCGTGATCCTGGGCTACACCGTGGCTAACGACGTCACCGCCCGCGACTGCCAGCGCAGTGACGCCACCTGGGCGCGCGCCAAGACCTTCGACACCTCCTGCCCGCTGGGGCCCTGGATCGAGGTGCCGGAGCCGGGGAATCCCGGCGGCTTCGACCCGGACCAGGCCGTGGTCCGGGCCCGGGTGGACGGGCGCCTGGTCCAGGAGGCCAGCACCGCCCAGATGCTCCACCCGGTGGCCGAGCTGGTCTCCTACGTCTCGCGCATCTTCACGCTGCTACCCGGGGACGTGCTGCTCACCGGCACGCCCGCCGGGGTGGGGCCGATCCAGGCCGGGCAGCGGGTGGAGGTCGAGGTGGAGGGCATCGGCTCCTTCTCCAACCCCGTGGTGCGGCGCTAGGAGCCCCTAAGCCCCAAGACGGGGCGCCGTCCCTCAGGACACCGCCTGGCTGATCCCCTGGATGATCTGGGCCAGGACCGTCCGGCTGGTGGCCAGGTTCACGCGGCAGCAGGACTCGTACCCGGTGCCGCAGGAGCGGCCGTCATTGACCACCAGGCGGGCGGCCCGCAGCAGGTGCTCAGCAGGCGATGCCGCCGCCCGGGTGCCTGCCAGGTCCAGCCAGGCCAGGTAGGTGCCCTCAGGGCGGGTCGGCTCCACCCCTGGCAGCTGCGCCAGCTGCTGGGACCACAGCCCCACATTGCCCCACAGGTAGCCGCGCAGGACCTCCAGCCAGGCCACCCCGTCCGGGCTCAGGGCGGCCACCGCCGCCCTGGCCCCCAGTATGGATGCCTCCATCTCCAGGTGCCTTGACAGGGGGCTGGACTCCCACCGGGTCCGCGCCCCACCGGAGGCAATGAGCTGGGCGCACTTCAGCCCCGCCACGTTCCAGCCCTTGGAGACCGCGGTGGCGGTGAAGGTCAGGGCCGGGTCCGCTCCCGGGCGGGAGGCGTAAGGCACGTGGCGCAGGGCCGGGTCAAGCACCAGAGGGCCGTGGATCTCGTCGGCGAACACCGTGACGCCGTAGCGGGCGGAGAGGCTGGCTACGGCGTCCAGCTCGGCCGCGCTGAGCACCCGCCCCACGGGGTTCCACGGGTTGCACAGCACCAGCACCCCGGCCCCGTCCCGCATGGCCCGCTCAATGCCCTCCAGGTCCAAGGACCAGCGGGGGCCGCCGTCCGCCCCTGAGTCCTTGAGGGCAGGAACCTGTACGCAACGCCGACCGTGCTGTGCGGGAATGGTCAGGAAGGGCATGTACGCCGGGGTGGGCACGATCACGTCAGCACCTGGGCGGCTGTGCCGCTCCAGGACCGCCCGCAGGCTGGAGAGCACGTCCGGCAGCAGGCTCACCTCCTGTGCGGACACCTGCCAGCCGTAGCGGCTGGCCTGGAACTCGGCCGTGGCCGTAGCCACCTGCTGGGCCAGCTGCGGGGGCAGGTAGCCCAAGGTGCCGTCAGCCACAGCCTGTTGCAGGGCCTCGGTGACCACCGGGGCGGTGCCCAGGTCGGACTCGGCCACCCAGGCGCCCAGGGTCCCCGGTCTCCAGGTCCACTTCAGTGAGCCGCGCTGTCGCAGCAGCTCCGGGGTCAAGGTGTCAAAGCTGGCGGTGACGGCGGCTGGGTCCATGCCCTGAGCCTAGCGGCAGCCGGACCCGGCGGCGTTGGAGCGTCGGCGGCTGGTTGGCGTACGGGGACGGGCTCGGCGGCACAGTGGCCGTGTACCTATGGTGCAGGCGGCGTGCCGACGGCGGCGCACGGGGCCGGGGCGGCCGCTGGGGAGCGGTGCGGCACGGCGCTAGGCTGGGGCCACCATGAGTGAAAACGCCGCTTCCGCCCCCGCCCCCTCCGCCGTCGCCAGCTCTCCCGTGAGAGTGCGCTTCTGCCCCTCACCAACCGGGACCCCGCACGTGGGCATGGTGCGTACCTGCCTGTTCAACTGGGCCTACGCCCGGCACGTGGGCGGCACCTTCGTGTTCCGCATCGAGGACACCGACGCCGCCCGCGACTCCGAGGAGTCCTTCAACGCCATCCTCGACTCCCTGGCCTGGCTGGGCCTGGACTGGGACGAGGGCGTGGGCAAGGGAGGACCGCACGAGCCCTACCGGCAGTCCCAGCGCATGGACCTGTACAAGCAGGTGGCCGCCGAGCTGCTGGAGGCCGGGTACCTCTACGAGTCCTTCTCCACCCCCGAGGAGGTGGAGGAGCGTCACCGGGCCGCCGGGCGCGACCCCAAGCTGGGCTACGACGGCGCCGACCGGGACCTGACCGAGGAGCAGAAGGCCGCCTTCCGGGCCCAGGGCCGGGAGCCGGTGCTGCGCATGCGCATGCCGGAGGAGGACATCACCTTCACCGACCTGGTGCGTGGCCCAATCACTTTCAAGGCGGGCTCCGTGCCCGACTACGTGGTGGTGCGTGCCAACGGTGACCCGCTCTACACGCTGGTCAATCCGGTGGACGACGCCGCCATGGGCATCACCCACGTGCTGCGCGGCGAGGACCTGCTGTCCTCCACCCCCCGCCAGGTGGTGCTCTACCGGGCCCTGATGGCGATCGGCCGCGCTCAGGCCGTGCCTCAGTTCGGGCACCTGCCCTACGTGATGGGGGAGGGCAACAAGAAGCTCTCCAAGCGTGACCCTGAGTCGAACCTGCTCATCCACCGCTACCGCGGCATGGTGCCTGAGGGGCTGCTCAACTACCTGGCCCTGCTGGGCTGGTCCCTGTCCAAGGACCAGGACGTCTTCAGCCCCGAGCAGCTCGTGGCGCACTTCGACGTCCATGACGTCAACCCCAACCCGGCCCGCTTCGACCCCAAGAAGTGCGAGGCCATCAACGCCGAGCACCTGCGGCTGCTCGACCCCCAGGACTTCCGCGACCGCCTGGTGCCCTACCTGGCGGACGTCTACCCGGACCCGGCCGACCCGCAGTGGCAGCCGCGGCCCCTGGTCTCCGCCCCCAGCTTTGCGCAGCTGAGCCCGGCGGAGCAGGAGGTGCTCGCTGCTGCCGCCCCGCTGATCCAGACCCGGGTGCAGCTGCTGGGGGAGGCCCGCCAGATGCTCGGCTTCCTGTTCACCAGCGACGCCGAGCTGGTCCTGGACGAGCAGGCCGTGGGCAGGCTCAAGGACTCCGCGTCCGCGGTGCTCGACGCCGCCATCGGCGCCCTGGAGCCCCTGGATGCCGGGCAGTGGCGCACCGCCCGCCTGGAGGAGGTGCTGCGGGAGGCCATAGTCGAGGGGCTGGGCATCAAGCCGCGCCTGGCTTTCGGGCCCCTGCGGGTGGCCGTCACCGGGCGCCAGGTCTCCCCGCCGCTGTTCGAGTCAATGGAGATCCTGGGGCGGGACTCCTGCCTGGTGCGGCTGCGTGCGCTGCGGGAGCGGCTGGGCTGAGCCCGGTGCCCGCCTCCCCCCGGGTCGCCACCTGCGCGCCGGGGCGCCCCCTTCGCTTCCACTTGTGCATTTCGGCGCGAGTGGTGCCGGAATACCGCACCACTCGCGCCGAAATGCACAAGTCGGGGTGGGGCGGTCATGCCCCTTTCCCAGGCGGGGCGCGGTCGGCGTCCGGGGCGCCAGGGCGGTGTGTCTGTGCTCACGCGAGCAGGATTTGCTCCCAGGGGGGTGGGCCTGTAGATTCTTCCCCGCTGCGCCGGACAGGGGACTGGAAGGCGTAGAGCCTCATTGGGGTATGGTGTAATTGGCAACACAGCTGATTCTGGTTCAGCCATTCTAGGTTCGAGTCCTGGTACCCCAGCGAACGCACCCGGTGCCTGCGATGTCCTCAAAGATACTCGCAGCCTAGGTGTGCTCACACAGTTGCATACAGGCCCCGTTCGTCTAGCGGCCTAGGACACCGCCCTCTCACGGCGGCAGCACCGGTTCAAATCCGGTACGGGGTACGCATCAGGTGGTCTTGGTCACCTGGTCCCAGGAGCCCCGTTCGTCTAGCGGCCTAGGACACCGCCCTCTCACGGCGGCAGCACCGGTTCAAATCCGGTACGGGGTACGAGCCGGGAAACCGGTCACAACTGAACAAGGCCCCGTTCGTCTAGCGGCCTAGGACACCGCCCTCTCACGGCGGCAGCACCGGTTCAAATCCGGTACGGGGTACCAGCAGCAGGAGCCCGGCCCGTAGTGGTCGGGCTCCTGTGCTACCGGCCCTGGGAGACCGGCCCGCCGGGCCCGGCTAGAATCAGGGCCGTGACGAGCTTCCCCATGCTTAAGGCCCCCGGTCCGATCCCAGATGGCGCGCTGCGCGTGGTGCCCTTGGGCGGCCTGGGCGAGGTCGGCCGCAACATGACCGTCTTCGAGACCGAGGGAAAGCTCCTGGTGGTCGACTGCGGCGTGCTCTTCCCGGAGGAGGACCAGCCCGGCGTCGACCTGATCCTGCCGGACTTCGACTACATCCGGGACCGCCTGGAGGACGTGGTCGCCCTGGTGCTCACCCACGGGCACGAGGACCACATCGGCGCCGTCCCCTACCTGCTGCGCCTGCGCCCGGACATCCCCCTGGTGGGCAGCGAGCTGACCCTGGCCTTCGTGGACGCCAAGCTCAAGGAGCACCGGATCCGTCCCGTGCTGCACGAGGTCAAGGAGCTCCAGGAGGTCAGTTACGGTCCCTTTGACCTGGAGTTCGTGGCCGTCAACCACTCCATCCCCGACGCCATGGCCGTGATGATCCGCACTGACGCGGGCACCGCCCTGGTCACCGGCGACTTCAAGATGGACTCCCTGCCTATTGACGGGCGCATCACGGACCTGCGCTCCTTCGCCCGCTTCGGGGAGGAGGGCGTGGACCTGTTCTGCGTGGACTCCACCAACGCGGAGGTCCCCGGCATGGTGGGCCACGAGAACGAGATCGGGCCGGTGCTGGACAACGTCTTCGCCGACTCCGACCAGCAGATCGTGGTGGCCTCTTTCGCCAGCCACGTGCACCGGGTCCAGCAGGTGCTCGACGCCGCGGACGCCCACGGCCGTCGCGTGGCCCTGATCGGCCGCTCGATGGTCCGCAACATGGGGATCGCTGCGGAGCGCGGCTACCTCAAGGTCCCTCAGGGCGTGCTGGTGGACGCCCGGGACATCTCCTCCCTGCCCCCGGGCGAGCGTGTGCTCATGGCCACCGGCAGCCAGGGGGAGCCCATGGCGGCCCTGTCCCGCATGGCCCACGGGGAGCACAAGTCCATCAGCCTGGAGCCGGGGGACACCGTCATCTTCGCCTCCTCGCTGATCCCCGGCAACGAGAACTCCGTGTTCCGGGTCATCAACCAGCTCATGCGTCTGGGGGCCCGCGTGGTGCACCAGGGCAACGCCAAGGTGCACGTCTCGGGCCACGCCTCCTCCGAGGAGCTCCTGCACGTCTACAACATCGTCCAGCCCGCCAATGTCATGCCGATCCACGGGGAGGTGCGCCACCTGGTGGCCAACGGGGCCCTGGCCGTCAAGACCGGCATCGCCCCCGAGCGCGTCATGCTCTGTGAGGACGGCGTGGTCGTGGACCTGCTGGACGGCCAGGCCCGTATCGCCGGGGCCGTGCCCTGCGGCTACGTCTACGTGGACGGCTCCTCCGTGGGGGAGATCGACGAGACCGAGCTCAAGGACCGCCGTATCCTCGCCGAGGAGGGCTTCGTGTCCGTCTACGCGGTGGTGGAGACCAAGACCGGCACCATCCTGGCCGGGCCGCATATCCAGGCCCGGGGTGTGGCTGAGGACGACGCCGTGTTCGACGAGGTGCTGCCGGACCTTACCGCCTCCCTGGCTCAGGCGCTGGACTCGGGCAACGCCTCCGCCCACTCCCTGCAGCAGGTCCTGCGCCGCACCCTGGGCCGCTGGGTGGGACGGCGCCTGCGCCGTCGGCCCATGATCGTGCCCGTCGTGATCGAGGCCTGAGAGCCGTGCCGATGCGACGTCCTGCCTGCTTCATCTCCACCGGCTCGGTGCTGATCGACCTGCCCCTGCACGTCACCCACATCCCCGCCCCCGGCGGCGCGGTGACCGCCACCTCCTCCGGCCCCACCGTCGGCGGGGGCTACACGGTGGTCTCCGCGGTGGCCCGCCAGGGGGTTCCGGCAGGGCTGGCCGCGACCCTGGGCACCGGCCCCAACTCGGTGCTGGTGCGGGAGGCCATGATGCGTGACGGCGTCGAGCTGCTGGTGGGTGAGCTGGTGGGCGACGTCGGCACCTGCACCACCCTGGTGGACGCCTCCGGCCGCCGCACCTTCATCACCACCGAGGGGGTGGAGAACGAGCCGCAGATCGAGGACCTGGAGCTCCTGGACCTGCTTGGCGGGGACTGGGTCTACACCACCGGCTACGACCTGGTGCACCCCTCTTCCCGGGCCCTGCTGGTGCCCTGGCTGCTGTCCCTGCCCGAGGGGGTGGGCCTGGCCATGGACCTGGGGCCGGTGGAGTCGGAGATCAGTGACGAGGACCTGGAGGCGCTGCTGGCCCGCGCCACCCTCCTGACCGGCAACCACCTGGAGATCTCCGGGCTCTCCGCCCGCCTGGGCTCTCCTGCCGCCATGCGCGCGGCCGCCCCCCAGGCCCTGATCGTGCGGCGCACCGGGGTGCACGGCTGCGTGCTGTGGCCCGTGGGCTCAGGCCCCCAGGAGGTGCCCGGCTTCGCCCGCGCCGTCGTGGACACCACCGGGGCGGGGGACACCCACACCGGGGTGCTGGTGGCCGGGATGATGAGCGGCCTGGACGTGCTGGCGGCGGCCCGCCGGGCCAACGCTGCCGCCGCCGAGGCCGTGGCCCGGGTGGGGCCGGCGCGCTCACCCCGGGCGGACGAGATCGACCGGCTCCTGGCGGAGGAGGACGGTACCGCCGGGCCACGTGACGAAGCCCCGGTGCTCTAGGCGGCGTGGCTGACAGGCGGCCCCGCCCGCCGCCCACTAGCGTGATAACCATCATGGCTGACTCTCGCTCCCGTGCTTCCAAGACCGAACGCATCACGCCACCGCGCTCCCGTGGCGCTGCCCCGGCGAGCCGCAACAGCCCCGGGGGGCCGGCTGGTGCCTCCCCGGGCGCGGGCCTGCGCTCGAACGCCTGGGCCTTCCTGGTGCTCGGGCTGGCCGTGGTGGTGGGGCTGCGCGAGTGGTTCGGGGTCTCCGGCGTCGCCGGCGGCTTCCTGCACCACCTGGCGGCCGGCCCGGTGGGTCTGCTGAGCGTGCTGGTGCCGGTGCTGCTGGCCGCGGCCGGGGTGCTGATGCTCAGCCGCCGCGCCTCCACCGGACGCCGGATCCGGGTCCTGGTGGGGGGACTGGGAGTGCTCTCGGGGGTTACCGGGATCATCCATATTGCCCAGGGCAACCCCGCCATGGGACAGGGACTGGCCGCTCTGGAGGAGGCGGGCGGGCTTCTGGGGTGGTTCATCGGCTACCCCCTGGCCGTGCTCTTCTCTGCCGCTGGCGCGGTGATCCTGCTGCTCCTGCTTATCGTGTTCTCCCTGCTGGTGGTCTTCGGGCGCACGGTCGCGGACCTGCGGGAGGCGGCCGAGCAGCGGCGCGGCCCTCGGCCCGAGCCGGGTGACTCCCTGGCCGCCCGGACGCTGGCCCGTATCCGTGGGCGCTACCACGCCCCGGAGCCCGCCCGCACCTCCCTGCTGGAGTCCTACGACGGCGACGAGCCCTTCCGCAGCGCCCTGGAGACCGAGGAGCGGCCCCGGGGCAACGGGCGTCGCCAGCGGGGCGCCGAGGCCCGCACCGCCGTCAGGCCAGGTGCCTCCGCCCAGGCAGAGGACCTGGAGGCCGGGGAGCAGGCGGCTTCCGCCCGCCCCGCCCCTGCTCCCAAGGGCCGTAAGCGTCCGCTGACGGGCAGGCGCGCCCCCCAGGCCGCCAGCCCCGCCGTCGTGGACGTGCCCCTGGACCTTCCGGGTGACAGTGAGCCGGTGCTCCTGGACGAGACCGGCCAGCCCCTGCCTGCCGCCCTGCCGCCGGAGGCTGGCACGCTGGGGGCCGGGGCGCGCCTCCGCCCGGTGCCCCCGCAGGAGCCGGACGCCGTCACCGAGGAGCACGAGGTGGTGGCCCCCAGCGCCGACGCCCTGGAGCTGGCCCAGGAGATCGCCATGAGCTCCATGGCCCTGCCGGACGGGCGCACCTACCGCCTGCCGGACGAGTCCCTGCTCACGCCCGGGCCCGGTCACGCCACCCGCACCGGCGCCAACGACGCCATCGTGGCCCGTCTGCAGGAGGTGTTCAGCGAGTTCGGGGTGGACGCCACCGTCACCGGCTACACCCGCGGCCCCCAGGTGACCCGCTACGAGGTGCAGGTGGGGCGGGGCGTGAACGTCTCCCGGGTCACCAGCCAGGAGAAGAACATCGCCTACGCCGTCGGCTCCGACGAGATCCGCCTGCTGACCCCGATCCCCGGCAAGAGCGCGATCGGCGTGGAGATCCCCAACTCCGACCGCGAGATGGTCAAGCTCGGGGACGTGCTGCGCTCGGGGGCCGCCCGCAAGCAGGCGCACCCGCTGGTGGTGGGCCTGGGCAAGAACGTCGAGGGCGAGTACGTGGTCACCAACCTGGCCAAGACCCCCCACCTGCTGGTGGCCGGGCAGACCGGATCGGGTAAGTCCTCCTTCGTGAACTCCATGATCACCTCGATCATGATGCGGGCCACCCCCGAGGAGGTGCGCATGGTGCTGGTGGACCCCAAGCGCGTGGAGCTGACCATCTACGAGGGCATCCCGCACCTGATCACCCCCATCATCACCAGCCCCAAGAAGGCCGCCGAGGCCCTGGAGTGGGTGGTGCGGGAGATGGACGCCCGCTACGACGACCTGGCCTCCTTCGGCTTCAAGCACGTGGACGACTTCAACAAGGCCGTGCGGGCCGGGGAGGTGCAGCCCCTGCCCGGCTCCCAGAGGGTGCTGGCCCCCTACCCCTACCTGCTGGTGGTGGTGGACGAGCTGGCCGACCTGATGATGACGGCCCCCAAGGACGTGGAGGCCTCGATCCAGCGCATCACCCAGCTGGCGCGGGCCGCCGGCATCCACCTGGTACTGGCCACGCAGCGCCCGGTGGCCCAGGTGGTCACGGGCCTGATCAAGTCCAACGTGCCCTCCCGCCTGGCCTTCGCCACCGCCTCCCAGCTGGACTCGCGCGTGATCCTGGACCAGAACGGGGCGGAGACCCTAACGGGGCAGGGTGACGCGCTCTACCTGGGCCCTGGGGCCTCCTCGCCGGTGCGCGTGCAGGGCTCCTGGGTCAACGAGTCCGAGATCCGGGCTGTGGTGGAGCACGTCAAGGCCCAGCTGCAGCCGGAGTACCGCGAGGACGTGATCGTCCCCGAGGTCAAGAAGCAGATCGACGAGGAGATCGGCGACGACATGGACCTGCTGCTGCAGGCCGCCGAGCTCGTCATCTCCAGCCAGTTCGGCTCCACCTCCATGCTGCAGCGCAAGCTGCGGGTCGGCTTCGCCAAGGCCGGGCGGCTCATGGACCTGCTGGAGTCACGGGAGGTGGTGGGCCCCTCGGAGGGCTCCAAGGCCCGTGACGTGCTGGTGCAGCCTGAGCTGCTGGAGGAGACCCTGGCCTGGATCAAGGGCGACGGTGCGGCCCCGGGGGAGGCGGGCGCGCAGGCCGCGCCTGCCCCGGCGGGTGACCTGGGCGGGGAGGACTGGGACGGCGGCCCGGTGGACGGGCACACCACCGTCCTGCCGGACCGCTACGCCGAGGACCCGCTGCAGGCGGGCTCGGGCCTGCCGGAGTCAGAGTCCTGGGAGGACGGCAGCGCCGAGGAGGACTCCGGGGACGCCTGGAGCCTGACCGGCCGGGGCCCCTCCTGGTAGGCGGGCCGACTGGCTGCCGGGGGCCGCTGCCCCGCCTCGGGGGGGGCTGCTGACCGGGTTCCTGCTGCCGGGCCCTGGCTGCGGCCTGAGGCCGCCCGCGCTGCCCGCTACTGGCCGCGGTGGAGGACCTCGGGCCGGGGCCCGCTGCTGCGGGGCGGGGTGTCGCTGTAGGTGCTGGTGTCCAGCGACGCCGTCAGCGCCTGCCAGCGGCGCTCGGCCTCCTGGGGGCTGATCTGGCAGTCGGCCGGGACCTCACCGCGGCGCAGCGCCGCCAGGTCACGCAGCCGGTGTCCCGCGTGGTGGTCCACGGTAAAGGGGTGCCAGTGCAGGGACTCCACCTGGGCGCTGCTGTCCACGGAGACCCGCACCTGGACCCACACGAAGGTCCCGACCGCGGAGGTGATCTCGCCGACGGTCTCCTCCGACTGGTTGGAGAGGAAGTTGCCTGCCGAGTAGGACACCCACATGCCCCGCCCTTCACGGCCGCCGGGGAGCAGCTCGGCGCGCTGGGGCACGTGCGGGTGGGCGCCGAAGAGCACGTCCACCTGGCCGGTGGCGGCTATCTGCCGGGCGTAGTCGACCTGCTCAGCCACCGGCTCAGACAGGTACTCCGCCCCGAGCTGGGAGTGGAGCACCACGATGCTGGCCCCTTCCGCCCGGGCCGCCTGGGCGTGGGTGGCGATGGCGGCGACGTCGTTGAGCTGCACCTCCCAGCCGGTCTCGTCCGGCAGGCCGTTGAGCCCGAAGGTGGTGGAGAGCTGGGCCACCGTGATGCTCCGGCCCCCGCGCTGGAGCCGGTAGAGCTGGTAGGGGTGGCGGGACTCCGCCTCCGAGCGGTTGGTGCCCGCCCACCCCAGGCCGTGGGCCTCCAGCTGGTCGATAGTGGCGTTGACCCCCTCCTGGCCCTGGTCGACAGCGTGGTTGGAGGCGGTGGCGCAGCCGTCCCAGCCTGTCTGGGCCACCCCCTGCACCACCCCGGGCAGGGTGCCGAAGCGGGGGTAGCCGGTGGCCTGGGAGTCGGGGGCCACCGGTACTTCCATGCCGCAGAAGGCCAGGTCCGCGCCTTGTATCCAGGGGGCGGCGTCTGCGACCAGCGGCGCGATGTCGCCGCTCTGGCCGGGTGTGCTCTCCAGCACGGGCAGGTGCATGAGCAGGTCACCGGTGTAGCCGATGGTCAGGACCACCTCCTCTGCCGCCGGGCTGGGCACCGCGGGGGACTGCGTGGCGGGGACCGCAGACGCCTCCGGTGCAGGGTCGGCGGGAGTGCAGGCGGGCAGGGGCAGCAGCGCCAGGTTCAGGGCTGCCAGGGCGCGCAGGTAGCGACGGCGCGAGCCTCCCTCCTTAGGGACGGCGGGACCGGGCGGCTGCACAGCTCCCTCCGGCTGCGCCTGGCGGGACCGCAGGTGGGCTTCCGGGCGGGTTGGCACGGACGGTGTGGCAGGGGCTGCGGGAGAGGCGGCCTCCAGAGCAGGCATGTGACAAGACTAACTTCGGTGGCTGCAACCTGCTTGTCTTAGGTCGGTTTCCCTGCCGGTGGCGGGTAACCTTTACTGGTATGAGCCAGCAGCCCAGAACCACAGCCGCCCCTGAGGCTGCCCGCCGGGTGCCGCTGTTGAACGTGGCCAACGCCTTGACCGTAGTGCGTCTGGCGCTGGTGCCCGTGTTCGTCTGGCTCATGCTCCAGCCGGGTGAGTGGCTCCGGCTTGCTGCCGCGGTGGTCTTCGTGGTTGCGGCCTTCACCGACCAGCTGGACGGCTACCTGGCCCGTTCCTGGGACCTCGTCACCAACTTCGGCAAGATCGCCGACCCGATAGCGGACAAGGCCCTGACCCTGACGGCCTTCCTGCTGCTGTCGGTCTCCGGGATCCTGTGGTGGTTGGTGACGGTCGTGATCCTGGTGCGGGAGCTGGGGATCACGGTGCTGCGTTTCGTGATGCTGCGCAGGAACGTGGTCATGCCCGCCTCGGCCGGAGGCAAGCTCAAGACGACGCTGCAGATGCTCGGGCTGGTCTGCCTGCTCACGCCCTGGGGCCTGCTGCTGCCAGGTATGGCCCAGGTCCTGCGGGGGGTCGGTTACGTAGCGGTCGGGGCCTCCCTGCTGGTCACGGTGGTCACCGGGGTCGACTACGTGCTCAAGGCTGTACGGCTCGCCCGGCAGAACGCCTCCTGATGGCCTCACCGGCTGCTGACCGCAGCGTCTACCCAGGTAACGGCGCGCTGCTGGAGGGCAGAGTGCCTGGCACGGCGGCGTCGGACTCCTCCGCGGCGCTGGCGCGCAGGCTGCTCGTCCTGGCCCGGCAGCAGGGTGTGCGTCTGGCGGTGGCCGAGTCCCTGACCGGGGGGCTGCTGGCGGCGGCCTTGGTGGCTGAGCCAGGTGCCTCACAGGTGCTGCGAGGCGCGGTGGTGGCCTATGCCACGGATACCAAGTCCCAGGTGCTGGGGGTGGACCCGGCGCGCCTGGCCCGCACCGGGCCGGTGGACGCGCAGGTGGCCTGCCAGATGGCCGCTGGCGTGGCTGGGCTGCTGGGGGCTGGGGCCGGCCTGTCCACCACGGGGGTGGCGGGGCCAGGGCCGGCGGACGGGCACCCTGCGGGCACGGTGCACGTGGCCGCCTGGAGCCGGAGCCGGGTCCTGCACCGGGAGCTGCACCTGCCGGGGGATCGGCAGCAGGTGCGGGAGGCCGCTGTCCGCGAGGCCCTCAGGCTGGGGCTGCGCCTCCTGGAGGACCGGCCGGAGAGGGACGGCGGGTAGCGGCCTGGGTTCACGGCTGGGGCCAATCCTCCTCCTAGGTTTCTCTCAGCCAGGGGTCTGAGTATCAGTGCGCCGGAACCGGAGGGGCCCACGCCCCGGCAAGGTACCGGGAATGAATCGCCTTGATGAATGGTTGTGCCGCACGATGAACAACATCTCTTCGAACCGTGCCCCCCGCCCGCTGCGTCCCGCTCCGCGACCGGTGATGCGTACTGCGGCTCCGACGGGGTACCGTGTGGCTGTGGACACCCCAAAGCATGAGAACGTCCTCCTTAGGCGGGAGATCGGTGAGGTACTGCGCGCCGCGCGCCAGCAGCAGGGGCGTACCCTGCGTGAGGTCTCCTCGCAGGCGCGGGTCTCCCTCGGCTACCTGTCCGAGGTGGAGCGTGGCCAGAAGGAGGCCTCCTCCGAGCTCCTCGCCTCGATCTGCCAGGCGCTGGACGTGCCCCTGTCCGTGGTGCTGCGTCAGGTCTCTGACCGCATTGCCATGACCGAGTCCGTGATCCCGGACACGGTGCCGGACGAGCTGTTGCGCCAGCAGGGCGTGACCCTGGGCTGAGGGCGGCGTTCCCAGTTAGTCTTCGGCTGTCCCGTCCCCTGTGGGGGCGGGACAGTTTTTCTCGTCGTCCCGGCCCGGGGGTTGCTGCACCGGGTGGGAACCAGCAGGAGGTGGGCGTGCGGCACTCAGAGTTCTGGACGGCGGTGGAGCAGGTCTACGGCGCCGCGCTGGGGCGGTCCCTGGCCTGCGACCTGGTGCTGGCAGGCACCGGCTGCACCGCGCAGGAGGCCCTGGCCAGGGGAGTCGCACCCCGGCAGGTGTGGGAGGCGCTCTGCGAGGAGACCAATGCCACGGAGACCCAGCGCTGGGTGTTCCGCGAGGAGCGGCGCGGCTAGCCAGCAGGCCAGTGATGAGCCGGGGCAGGGGTGAGGTGGCTGCGTTGACCTGGTAGGAGCCGACCTGCTCTGGTGCGGCCTGGCCTGGCCTGCCCTGGCCTGGGCGGTAGCGGCTGGCCGGGAGGCGGCTGGCCGGAGGTGCGGGCGGGTGTGGACTGGCGCACCTTTGCGGGCAGGGGCGTGTCCAGCCTGATTTCGAACAGGTGTTCGGTTAGGCTGCTGCACGGATGACGTACCCGGTGCCTTGCGCGCAGCCGCTCCAGGTGCCGGGGTTTGTGTCGGTGGTCAGGCATAACGTCGTCTACGAGCCCCGGTGAGGGGACCTCGTCGTCATGGACCAGACCTGCACATCGTGGCCCCGCCACCTGAGACCGGAGAGACAACATGGCTACCGCAACCCAGAACCAGGACCGTGCCAAGGCCCTGTCCACCGCCCTGGCCCAGATCGACAAGGCCTTTGGCAAGGGGTCGGTGATGCGCCTGGGGGATGACACCCGGCCTCCGGTCTCGGTCATCCCTACCGGCTCCGTGGCGTTGGACGTGGCCCTGGGCATCGGCGGCCTGCCCCGGGGGCGGGTCGTGGAGGTCTACGGGCCGGAGTCCTCCGGCAAGACCACGGTGGCGCTGCACGCGGTGGCCAACTGCCAGCGCATGGGAGGCAACGCCGCCTTTATCGACGCCGAGCACGCCCTGGACCCTGAGTACGCCAAGGCGCTGGGGGTGGACACGGACAACCTGCTGGTCTCCCAGCCGGACACCGGTGAGCAGGCCCTGGAGATCGCGGACATGCTGATCCGCTCCGGCGGGATCGACATCATCGTGATCGACTCCGTGGCCGCCCTGGTGCCCAAGGCGGAGATCGAGGGGGAGATGGGGGACTCGCACGTGGGTCTGCAGGCCCGGCTCATGAGCCAGGCGCTGCGCAAGATCACCGGGGCCCTGTCGGCCACGGGCACCACCGCGATCTTTATCAACCAGCTGCGTGAGAAGATCGGCGTCTTCTTCGGCAGCCCCGAGACCACCACCGGAGGCAAGGCCCTCAAGTTCTACGCCTCAGTGCGTATCGACGTGCGCCGCATCCAGACCCTCAAGGACGGGGACCAGCCTGTCGGCAACCGCACCCGGGTCAAGATCGTCAAGAACAAGATGGCCCCGCCCTTCAAGCAGGCGGAGTTCGACATCCTCTACGGTCAGGGGATATCCCGGGAGGGCGGCCTGCTCGACCTTGGTGTGGAGAACGGCATCGTCCGCAAGTCCGGGGCCTGGTTCACCTACGGGGCCGACCAGCTGGGGCAGGGCAAGGAGAATGCCCGTAACTTCCTCAAGGACAACCCGGCTCTGGCCGATGAGATCGAGGAGAAGATCCTGGCGGCGCTGGGTGTGGGCGAGCCTGGGCGACGGGCCCGTGAGGCTGCCGCCCAGGAGGCCGCCGAGGCCGCCCTGCAGCAGGCCGCGGAGGTAACCAAGCCGGCCGCGCCGGCTGCGGGTAAAGGTAAAGGCGGCAAGGGGCGCACCGCCTCCAGCCGGGCGCGTGCGGCCCAGGTGGAGGAGGCTGAGCTGGCCTTCGGTGAGGAGGCTGGAGGCTTCTGATGCCCTGGCTAGAGGCAGACGAGCACACCCGGGAGGTGGAGCGGGCGCGGGACCTGGTGCTGCGGCGGCTGGACCACTCGGCCGCCTCTCGCGCGACCTTGGCTGGGCTGCTGGCCCGCAAGGGGGTGGACAGCCAGGTCGCGGCGGAGGTGCTCGACCGGCTGGAGGCTGCCGGGGTGGTTGACGACTCCGCCTACGCCGCCGTGCTGGCCCGCACCCGTTTCGCGGAGAAGGGTGTGGCGCGGCGGGCCGTGGCCGAGGAGCTGCGCCGCAAGGGCGTGGGGGAGCGGGACATTCACGCCTCCTTGACGCAGATCGGGGCGGCTGAGGAGGACGCTGCCGCGCTGGCCCTGGCCCGCAAGAAGCTGGCCGCCACCCAGGGGCTGGACCCCCTGGTGCGCCGACGCCGCACCCTGGCCATGCTGGGGCGCAAAGGCTACTCCGCCGAGGTCTCCGCCGAGGCCCTCCGGCAGGCGCTGGCCGAGGAGCGCTGAGGACGTGCTCCTGCCAGGACCAGGAGCAGCCGCCCTGGATCAGTCCGGCAGGAGAGCCCGGAGCCGCTGTCCTTCCAGGCGCAGCGGCCCCGCGAGCCTCGTGGCGGCCGAAGGCGGCACCAGTAGGTGCCGCTAGGGTGCCTCAGCACTGGATCAGTGCTGTTTCAGTGCTGAACCAGTGCTGTTTCAGTGCTGAGTCAGGTCCAGGTCGGCAGCCCGGTAGACCTGGACCGTAACGGTGCCCGCCGCCTCGTCCCGGATATTGGTAGTCACTGCGGTTGAGGAGACCCCCACCGCCATCCGCGCCCCCAGAGAGGTGGTCTGCCCGCTGGTCGGGTCATATACGGCGAACTCGTACTCGCGCTGCTGCGCCGGGACCGAGGTGGCAGACGGGGCGGCACCAGCCGTGGGTGCTGTACCAGAGGGGCTGGCAACCCCTGACGGGACAGCGCCCGCCGTCGGGGCGCTACCAGTACCAGCCGTGGGTGCTGTACCAGAGGGGCTGGCGGGGGTGGCACCGGCCGTGGGTGCCGTGCCCACGGTACTGGGGGAGACCAGGAGCACCCGCCCGTCCGGCAGGTACTCCGAAGGCACCATGCCCGTCTGCCCCACCACCTGGTCCAGGCAGAAGGGCTGGCCCTGGGCGGGCAGCACCAGGTTCCCAACCACGGCCGCGCTGGCCGAGGCCTGCGCGTGGATGCCGTCCTCCCGCGCCAGCTCACAGCTGGGCACCTCCACCGGCACCAGCTCCGTGCCCTGCAGGCGGCTGACCGCCTGGGGGCTGGCCGTCACCACCAGGGGCGCCTGCCCCGGCTGGCTGAGCACCCGGAAGGGAGTCGACAGCTCCGCCACCTCCGTGCCCCCGCTCAACAGGGTCACGGAAGCCTGCCCGGACAAGGTGGACAGCAGCCTGCCATGCTTCTGGAAGATCTGCAGGTCCCCGCTGTTCCCGGCAGTCAGGTCCTCCCGGCTGGCGGTAGCCACCGTCATGCCCTCAGCCAGGTAGGTGGCCGAGACCAGGTTGCCGTCAGAGTCCGCCGGGTCCACCTCCACCCCGCCGATCATCGTGGAGGCGTTCTTGAACACTGTGCCCTCCTTGGAGGAGGACAGGCTGATCTGTCCACTGGTCCCGGTGGCGGTGTCGAACCAGGTAACCGGGGAGGCGACCACCGCGTCCTTGTCAGTGTCAGAGTCGGTGGTGTACCAGTAGCCGACCGCGCCGATCCCGTCGTCCCAGCTGATGCGCGGCGTCAGGGCCGACGGATCCGCCTCCTCTGGTGGGGTGACGGTGGCCTGCCAGGCCTCCGTACCGTCCCAGCGCAGGTGGCGCACGTCCAGGGCCTTGGTGCCCGGGTCCACGGTGGCCACGTAGGTCAGGCCGTTGTCGGACCAGTTGGTAAGCGAGTCCACTCCGGTGACCGCCGCGACCGGCTTGGCCAGCCCCCACTCACCCGGGCCGGAGGTCGGCAACGGGGTGGCTGAAGGAGAGGCTGGCTCGTTCGTGGTAGGCGCTGGTGCGGCCAAGGGGGATTCTTGCCCCGCACCGTTCCTGGCTCCGCCGGAGCAGGCGGCCAGGGCCCCGCACAGCAGCAGGGACGAGACCAGGAGCATCGGGGTGCTTCGTCTGGGACTCCGCATACGCATGCCTTTCCTTCGTGTCACCCGAGCGTCAGCAGCAGGGGCCGACGACGGTACGTGCAGTCGCGTGCAGCCGGGTGCTGGCCAGGCTCACAGGACGTTCCCGTCGGCATCAGCAGGACGTTTGGCGGCGCCCGCAGCAGCAGCACCAGCCAGCCTCGGCTGCGTATTGACGCTACCGCAGGGGCAAAAGCAGGAGTCCAGCGACTCTTGCCCTGAGCGAAACCAAATCAGGGATCTGCTAGGCAGGCCCCAGCCCGCACCCAGACCCCTGTAGTCGCAGCACTTTCCCTGGGAGGTGGCTGGGCGTGCGTTCCACCCTGCGCGGCCCGGCCCCCGGGCGGCCAGCCGGGAGCCCCGGAGCAGGCCGCCCACTACGTCGTCGTCAGTGCTATCACCCCCACCCCGCTGGGGGAGGGAAAGACCGCCACCGCTATCGGACTGGCCCAGGGGCTGCGTCGCGCCGGGCACCGCAGCGTGCTCACCCTGCGGCAGTCATCAATGGGCCCAACCTTTGGGATCAAGGGCGGGCCCGCCATGTACGGGGCGGACGGCGTCAGCTGGGCCCCGGCCGCCGCCCGCCAGGTGGAGGCCTGGCAGGCCGAGGGCTGGGGGAGCCTGCCCGTGCTGGTGGCCAGGACCCCGCTGTCGCTGACGGCCGACCCGCAGGCCAAGGGCGCCCCCACCGGCTGGCAGCTGCCGGTGCGGGAGGTCCGCCTGGCCGCCGGGGCCGGGTACGTTTACGCGCTGTGCGGGTCGGTGTCCACCATGCCGGGCCTGCCCAGCCATCCGGCGGCCCATGACATAGACGTGGACCCGGCTACCGGACAGGTGCTCAACCTGCGCTAGCCGCTGGCTGGGACGGGCCAGGGAACGGACGGGGACAGCCGGGGCGTACCAGCAGGCGGGCGAGGTTGGTTGGGGGCGGTACCACGGTCGCGGCCCGGGCCTGTCAGGAACCTCATCCCTGTGGGGCGCGGCGGCTGCGTAGACTCCGCATGATGACCACCACGACTGCCTCGACGACCCCTGTGGACGCGCGTGCCGCCAGCCCGCTTCCTCGCACCTACCACGTGCGCACCCTGGGCTGCCAGATGAACGTCCACGACTCCGAGCACATGGCTGGCCTGCTGGAGCGGGCGGGCTACCGGCGGGTCGAGGAGGTGCCTGCCGCCGCCGCCCGTGCCACCCAGGCCGGCGACGGCGGGGCCGACGTCGTCATCATCAACACCTGCTCGGTGCGGGAGAACGCCGCCACCCGGCTCTTCGGCAACCTGGGACAGCTGGCCGCCGTCAAGCGGGAGCGGCCCGGCATGCAGATCGCGGTGGCCGGCTGCCTGGCCCAGCAGATGGGCCAGGGCATCATCGACAAGGCCCCCTGGGTGGACGTGGTCTTCGGCACCCACAACCTGGACGTGCTGCCCGCCCTGCTGGAGCGCTCCCGCCACAACCAGGCGGCTGCCGTGGAGCTGGAGGAGTCCCTGAAGGTCTTCCCCTCCACCCTGCCCACCCGCCGCGAGAGCGCCTACGCCGCCTGGGTCTCCATAGCCGTGGGCTGCAACAACACCTGCACCTTCTGCATCGTGCCCTCCCTGCGGGGCAGGCAGCGCGACCGGCGCCCCGGCGAGGTGCTGGCCGAGATCGAGGCCGTGGCCGCCCAGGGCGTCACCGAGGTGACCCTGCTGGGGCAGAACGTGAACTCCTACGGGGTGGGCTTCGGGGACCGGGGGGCCTTCGCCAAGCTGCTACGGGCCGCCGGGGCCGTGGAGGGGATCGAGCGGGTGCGCTTCACCAGCCCGCACCCGGCCGCCTTCACCGACGACGTGATCGAGGCCATGGCCCAGACCCCCCAGGTCATGCCCAGCCTGCACATGCCCCTGCAGTCCGGCTCCGACCGGGTGCTGCGGGCCATGCGCCGCTCCTACCGCTCCGCCCGCTTCCTGGGGATCCTGGAACGGGTGCGGGCAGCCATCCCGGAGGCCGCCATCACCACCGACCTGATCGTCGGCTTCCCCGGGGAGACGGAGGAGGACTTCCAGGCCACCCTCGACGTCGTGCAGCAGGCGCGCTTCGCCTCAGCCTTCACCTTCGAGTACTCCCCGCGCCCCGGCACCCCCGCCGCGGACCTGCCGCAGGTGCCGGTGGAGGTGGTCAAGGACCGCTACCGCCGCCTGGACGAGCTGGTGCGCCGCATCACCCACGAGGAGAACGTCAGGCAGGAGGGACGGGTGGTCGAGGTCATGGTGGCCCAGGGGGAGGGGCGGCGCGACTCCGCCACCGCCCGCGTCTCCGGCCGGGCCGCCGACAACCGCCTGGTGCACCTGGCCCTGCCCGCAGGCCTGTCCCCGCAGGACTACGCCGCAGGCGCGCCCCGCCCCGGGGACATGGTCAAGGTGCGGGTCACCCACGGGGCTCCCCACAACCTGATCGCCGACTCCGCCCGCTGCGGCGGCGCCAGCGGCCCCGCCACCGGCAGCGACCTGCCCGTGGGGGAGCGCCTCTGGTACGACGACGGCCCCGCCCTGTTCGAGGTGCGCCGCACCCGGGCGGGCGACGCCTGGGAACGCCGGGAGCAGGAGGCCGCCAGCCAGCCGGAGCCGGAGACCGCTCCCGTGAGCCTGGGCCTGCCCAGCCTGCGCGTAGGCGCCCCCTGAGCCGGGCGGGCGGGGGCCGCAGGCGTGGCGGGGCTGATAGCAGCGCCTAGCCCGCCTGCCGCTGTCGCAGCAGCTCCAGCACCTCCACGGTCAGCGGCGCCAGCTCCGGGGAGGGCCCCGCCGTCAGCGGCACCCAGCGGATCTCAGCGATCTCCGCGCAGGGCCGCACCCCCGCCACGAAGCCGTGCTCGAACACGGAGGCCACCAGGGTGGTCCCGGCCTCGTTGGCGGCCCAGGTGGTGAACACCCCAGGTCCTGCAGCGCCTGCGGGGACAGGTCCACGCCCAGCTCCTCCGCCGCCTCCCGCACCGCGGTGGACAAGGCGTCCTCACCCGGCTCCGGCTTGCCTCCGGGCAGCATGAAGCGCCCGGTACCCTGCTTGCGGACGGTCAGGACCCGCCCCTGCGGGTCCTGCATGACCACCGCGCTGACGATGATGCTCTCTGGGCTCACGGGCAGAGACTAGCGCCCGCTCCAGCAGCCTCCGGCAGGGCCGGGTGCACGCACGGTCCTGGCTAACCTGGGGGAGTGAGAAAGCGCGTCGCCGTCGTCGGCCCCACCGCCACCGGGAAGTCTGACCTGGCCCTGGACCTGGCGGAGGCCCTGGGCGGCCCCCAGCAGGTGGAGCTGGTCAACGCCGACGCCTCCCAGCTCTACCGGGGCATGGACATCGGCACCGCCAAGCTCCTCCCGCAGCAGCGTCGCGGCCTGAGGCACCACCAGCTCGACGTCCTGGACGTGCGCCAGGAGGCCAGCGTGGCCGCCTACCAGCGCCACGCCCGCGCTGACCTGGCGGACCTGGAGGCCCGGGGGCGGCGCGGCGTCATCGTGGGCGGCTCCGGCCTGTACGTGCGGGCTCTCACCGACCACCTGGACTTCCCCGGCACCGACCCCCAGGTCCGCTCCGCCCTGGAGCAGCGGGCCCTGGCCGAGGGGCCCCGTGCCCTGTGGGAGGAGCTGCGCCGCACCGACCCCGCCAGCGCCGCGCGGATCGAGCCCGCCAACACCCGGCGGGTGGTGCGCGCCCTGGAGGTGGCCGCAGTCACCGGGCGGCCCTTCTCCGCCACCCTGCCCGCCTACACCGACGTCGCCCCCACCGTGCACCTGGCCCTGCGCCCGCCCCGCCCGGCCCTCAACCAGCGCATAGACGCCCGCGCCCGGGCCATGTTCGACCAGGGGCTGCTGGAGGAGACCGCCGCCCTGGACGCCCAGGGCCTGCGTGAGGGGCCGACCGCCAGCCGGGCCATCGGCTACGCCCAGGCGCTCGCGGTGCTCGACGGCGTGCTCAGCGTCGCGCAGGCGGTGGTCCAGACCGCCCAGGCCACACGCAAGCTGGCCTCCCGGCAGATCAAGTGGTTCCGTCGGGACCCCCGCGTCCACTGGATCGACCTGGCCCTGGCGGAGGACGGCACCCTGCCCCCCGGGGAGTGGGCGCGCGTGACCGAGGAGGCACTGGCGCTGGTTCGGGCCGCAGACGCCGTCGCATAGGCTTGGCGCATGATCGACCAGCAGCTTGGAGGTTCCGCCTGGGCGGACCTGAGTGGCCTTGAGCTCCTCAAGGGGCACAGCACCGGCAAGGACCTCCTGCTGCTGATCGACCCCGACTGCCAGGTGGAGCTGGGGGCCGCGCAGGTGACCGCCCTGTGCGACCGGCGCGTGGGCGTGGGGGCTGACGGCTTCGTCCGGGTGGTGCGCACCAGCGCCCTGCCCGGCGCTGAGGGCTTCGCGCAGGCCGTGCCGGAGGCGGAGTGGTTCATGGACCACTACCTGCCCGACGGCTCCGTGGCCCCCGTGTGCGGCAGCGCCCTCCGGCTCTTCGCCCAGGTCCTGGACGCCCAGGGGCTGCAGCCGCTGGCCGACGGCGAGGCGGTGACCGTCGGCACCCGGTGGGGGGCGCGCACCGTCACCCGCAGCGGGGAGCTGTGGACCGTGGACATGGGGCCCGCCCACCTGCTCCTGCCCCCGCAGGCCGCCGCTGACCCCCGGGCGGAGGGCTGGGACACCCTGGTGGAGCTGCCGGGCCTGGCAGGCTACCGGGCCGCCCTGAGCCTGTCCCTTTCCGCACCCCACACGGTGGTGGCCCTGGCGGAGGAGAGCGAGCTGGAGGCCGTGGACCTGAGCGGTCTGCAGGGCACGCAGGACCTGGACGTGGTGCCCCGCCCGGAGGACGGCACCAGCCTGTCCCTGGTGGTTCCCCTGGGCGTGGAGGACACCGGCGGGCAGGAGGTAGGCCGGGCCCGGCTGCGGGCGCTGAAGCAGGGGGGTGGTGAGGACCCTTCTGGCGGGGACGGCGCCTGCGCCGTCGCCGTGGCCCTGCACGAGTGGGAGGGGGCGGGGGCGCCCCAGGACTACCTGCTGGAGGTCCCCGGCGGCAGCCTGGGCGTCCACGTGGGGGAGGACCCCTGGGCGCCCGGTGCCACGTTGCTGCTCACCGGGCCAGCCACCATCACCGGCCGGGTGGTCCTGGCCTGAGGACTGCCCCGCCACGCGGGCCCAGGCCTGCCCCGGCCACCGGCCGGAGAGACATGCACGAACCCGACCAGGAACCGAAACGACTTACTCACGTGTCTAAGCAGAACCAGTCAACGAGCCCAGCCGTAGGAGCAGCAGGCCAGGAGCTGCAGGCCCGGTCCGGAGCCGCCTCCGTGGCCACTACCGGACTGATGCTCTTCGCCCTGTTCTTCGGGGCGGGGAACCTGATCTTCCCCCCGGTGCTGGGGGCCAGTGCGGGCCAGAACCTGCCGGTGGTGATGGCGGGCTTCCTGCTCACCGGCGTGCTCCTGCCCCTGGTGTCCCTGATCGCCGTGTCCACCTCCGGTGAGGGGGTCCTGGGACTGGCCAACCGGGTGGGTAAGCGCTTCGGGGCGGTCATGCCCGCTGTCGTCTACCTGGCGATCGGGCCGCTCTACGCCATCCCACGGGTGGCCACCGTCTCCTACGAGCTGGCTACCAAGCCGGTCCTGGCGCTGCTGGGCTACGCGGCGGAGGAGCATGTCCTGACGGTCTTCGGCTACCTGGTGGTGGACCCGGCCCTGGCGCTCCACGCGGCCGTGTTCTTTGCCATGACCCTGTTCCTGGCGATCACTCCCTCCCGGCTCGCTGACCGGGTGGGCCGCTACCTGACGCCGCTCCTGCTGCTGCTGATCGCGGTTCTGTGCGTGGCCGTGCTGCTGCACGAGCCGGTGGTGGAGCGCGGAGCGGAGCCAGGCTTTGACGTGAGCCCCTTCGCGACGGGCCTGACCCGCGGGTACTTCACCATGGACGTGCTCGGTGCCATCGTCTTCGGGCTCGTGGTGATCTCCGCGGTGCGGGAGCAGGGCTTCACGGGCACCAGGCAGGTCGTGCGCGCCACCAGCGGGGCCGCCGCTATCTCCGCGCTGCTGCTGGGGCTGGTGTACCTGGGCCTGGCCCTGGTAGGCGCGCGGGTGGCGGGGGACCCGGGCAACGGCACCAAGCTGCTGAGCACGGCCGCCCAGACCTCCCTGGGGGTGTGGGGGACCCTGGTGTTCGCCGGGATCGTGCTGCTGGCCTGCGTGACCACGGCGGTGGGGCTGCTGGCGGCCTGGGCTGGCTACGCCACCTCGGTGCTGCGCCTGATCAGCTTTGAGCGGCACGTGGTGCTGGGCGCCCTGGTGTCCTTCCTGCTGGCCAACCTGGGGCTGGAGCTGATCCTGCGCATCGTCTCGCCGGTCACCCTGCTGCTTTACCCGGCGGCTATCGCCCTGGTGGTGGTCACGATCCTGGACGGCGTGGCCCCTGGGCACCTGCGTCTGACCTATGTGGGGGCGACGGCGACCGCCAGCCTGCTCGGGGTGGTCTCCGCCCTGGCGGACGTCGGCGTCACGGCCCCCAGCAGCCTGCTGGCCCGCACCGGGCTGTGGAACGACGCCACCGGCTGGATCCTGCCCACCTTGCTGGTGGCCGGGGCCTGCCTGTGGCTGGACGTGCGGGCCGGCCGCTGGAGCAAACCCGCCTCAGACATGTCCGGGGTGACCGAGCAGGTGGAGCGGGCTGTAACCGGCCAGGGCTGAGCATCTGGCTGCGGGTCTGCCGGGCCGTGCCCGGAACCGGCCGCTGGTGACGGCGCGCCGCCCGGCTGGCCGTCAGGCTCAGGGCCGGATAACGGCCTGGGTGCAGGTCCGGGCACCGTTCCGGGCGCAGCCAGCGGGCTCGCGGCGGCAACGGGCGTCCAGGACGCCGGGCTCAGGCCGTTGGCTTCCGGCCGCCCGGCTCAGGCGGTAGCCCGCCTCACCTGCAGCACCCGGAAGCCCTTGGAGGAGGCGGCTCGCTCCACCTCGTAGCCCTGCTGGGTGAGCCAGCGGGCCAGGGAGTCCGCGCCCAGGTTCCTGCCCACCACCAGCCAGGCGGCGCCGTCGTCAGCCAGCAGCGGCAGCCAGCTGGACAGCAGCCCGTGCAGCGCCTCCTTGCCGATGCGCACCGGCGGGTTGGACCAGATCAGGTCCAGGCTCCTGCCCTGGTCCCGCAGCTCAGCCAGCAGCTCACCGGCCTCCACCACCCGCACGTTCCTGTAGCCTGCGGCAGCGGCGTTGCGGGCCGTCAGCTCCAGGGCCCGCTCGTTGACGTCGGTGGCCAGGACCGTGGCCTGGGGGCTCTCACCGGCCAGGGCCAGCGTGATCGCCCCCCAGCCGCAGCCCAGGTCCAGGAAGGTCCCTGCCGACGCCGGGGCGGGCACGTGCTCCAGCAGCACCTGGGTGCCCTTGTCCAGGCGGTCGGTGGAGAAGACCCCGGCGGCGGTGGTGACCTGGAGCTCCCGGCCCCGGATCGTGAAGACGTGGCTGTGCTCCGTGGCCTCGGTGGTGGGGCAGGACGTGAAGTAGTGCTGATCGCTCACCCCACGAGGGTAATGCCGTGCCCCGCCTGCCTGACCCGCCAGCGGCCGGGGCGGTGGCTGCGCGGTCAGTGAGGGGGACCTGCGGCCCTGCGCTCGGGGCCCGCCCCGGTACGCCGGATGCCGGGTCCGGGCCGAGGCTCTGTGGCCTCTGCCCCGCGCGGTCAGGCTGGCCCGCGGCAGCCAGCGGCGCTACGATGCCGCCTATGTGGATTCTCCGTATGCGCTGAGCCGGGGGCGCCGCCGCGGCGCCCAGACCAGAACCTCCCCGGGAAGTACCCCCAGGACCGGTCCGTAGAGCCTCGCTCCGGACCACCGCACGCATACATGAAGGACACCCTTGAGCAACAAGCCCACAGACCAGCGCAAGCCAGCCACCGCCGACGCCGTCGTCACGAAGACCGTAAGCACTGGCGCCAGCGACCATGAGCAGCCTGCCCCCACTGCCCCCACGGCAGAGGACATAGTCAGCCGTATCCTCTCCCGCCACGGCACCGCCCTGGCCTCCACCGCCGGGGAGCACCAGCACCGGGAGCACCTGGACGACGGCGCCCTGGAGCGGGAGGCCCGGGCCGCCACCCGGCGCGTCGCCTCCCTGTCCACCGAGCTGGAGGACGTCAGCGAGGTCGAGTACCGCCAGATCCGCCTGGAGAAGGTGGTGCTGGTGGGCCTGGAGCTGCCCCGCGGCCCGGAGGCCGGTCCCACCGCTAGGGACGCCGCCAGCCAGGACGCCGAGACCTCCCTGGCCGAGCTGGCCGCCTTGGCGGAGACCGCCGGCTCAGAGGTCCTGGACGCCCTGATCCAGAAGCGCGACCACCCCGACCCCGCCACCTACCTGGGCTCCGGCAAGGCCAAGGAGCTGGCGGAGATGGTGCGGGCCGCCGGGGCCGACACCGTGATCGTGGACTCCGAGCTGGCCCCCTCCCAGCGCCGCGCCCTGGAGGACGTGGTGGGGGTCAAGGTGGTGGACCGTACCGCCCTGATCCTGGACATCTTCGCCCAGCACGCCAAGTCCCGGGAGGGCAAGGCGCAGGTGGAGCTCGCCCAGCTGGAGTACCTGCTGCCCCGCCTGCGCGGTTGGGGTGAGTCCATGTCCCGCCAGGCCGGTGGCCGGGTGGCTGGGGGCCAGGGCATCGGCTCGCGCGGCCCCGGTGAGACCAAGATCGAGCTGGACCGCCGCCGTATCCGCGAGCGCATGGCCAGGCTCCGCCGGGAGATCAAGGCCATGGCCCCTTCCCGGGAGGTCAAGCGCGGCTCCCGCAGGCGTGGGCCGATCCCCTCGGTGGCGATCGCCGGGTACACCAACGCCGGCAAGTCCTCCCTCATGAACGCCCTGACCGGGGCGGGGCTCATGGTGCAGGACGCCCTGTTCGCCACCCTGGACCCCACGGTGCGGCGGGCGGAGACCGCTGACGGGCGCGTCTACACCCTCACCGACACCGTGGGCTTCGTGCGCAACCTGCCCCACGAGCTCATTGAGGCCTTCCGCTCCACCCTGGAGGAGGTGGCCGGGGCGGACCTGGTGCTGCACGTGGTGGACGCCGCCCACCCCGACCCCCTGTCCCAGATCGCTGCCGTCCGCCAGGTGCTGGCGGACATCCCCGGCGCCCTGGACGTCCCCGAGCTGCTGGTCCTGAACAAGGCCGACCTGGCCGACGCCCTCACCCTGGCGGCCCTGCGCACCCGGTTGCCCGGTGCCCTGATCGTCTCGGCCCACACCGGGGAGGGCCTGCGCGAGCTCGAGGAGCGCATCGCCCAGATGCTGCCGCGCCCGGACGTGCCCGTGGACCTGGTGGTGCCCTACTCCCGCGGCGACCTGGTCTCCCGCTTCCACGCCGACGGGGAGATCGACGCCGTCGAGTACGTGGCGGAAGGCACCCGCCTGCGCGGGCGCGTGGACGCCTCCCTGGCCGCCGAGCTGCAGGCGGCCGCGCAGCAGTCCGGCCCGGCGCAGCCCGGCCGCTGAGCGTGCCGGTGAAGCAAGGCGCACAAGCATGACCGTGCAGCAGGCTGGCAGCGCCCTGGACCAGGTGGAAGCGGCCCTGCAGGCCGCGGTCAAGCAGCTTGGCGGCGAGGCCCGGCCCGGGCAGGTACGCATGGCCCGGCGGGTGGCCGAGGTGCTGGAGACGGGAGAGCACCTGCTGGTGCAGGCGGGAACCGGTACCGGGAAGTCCCTGGGCTACCTGGTACCGGCAATGGTGCACGCCGTCAGCAGCGGCGAGCGCGCCGTCGTCTCCACCGCCACCCTGGCCCTGCAGCGCCAGATCATGGTCAAGGACGCGCCCCTGGCCGCCGACGCCGTGGCCCAGGCAAGCGGCACCAGGCCCTCCGTGGCCCTGCTAAAGGGCTGGCAGAACTACGCCTGCCTGCACCGGGTGGAAGGCGGCTACCCCGAGCAGGAGGACCCCGGCTCCCTGTTCTCCGCCGCCAGCGCCACCACCCGACGTGCCGGGGCCGGGGCCACCGCCAGCCTGGGGGAGCAGGTGGTGCGCCTGCGCGAGTGGGTGCAGCAGACCAGCACCGGGGACCGCGACGACCTGGTACCAGGAGTCTCTGACCGGGCCTGGGCCCAGGTGTCGGTCACCCGCGCCGAGTGCCTGGGCCCCACCTGCCCCCTGCGCTCCGAGTGCTTCCCGGAGCGGGCACGCGCCGCCGCGGCCGAGGCTGACCTGGTGGTCACCAACCACGCCATGCTGGGGGTAGCGGCCTCCGGGAACAGCGCCGTGCTGCCTGAGCACCAGGTGCTGGTGGTGGACGAGGCCCATGAGCTGGCGGACCGGGTGCGCTCCCAGGGGACCGTGGCCCTGTCCGCCGCCCTGGTAGCCCGTGTGGCTGCTACCGCCCGCCGTCTGGCCGGGGTGCTGGTCGGTGAGCTGGAGGAGGCGGGCCAGGCCCTTCAGGCGGCGCTCGCGGCCCTGCCCGACGGGCGGCTGGCTGAGGGGCTGCCGGAGGCGCTGCGCTCCGCCCTGGTGCTGGTCGACGCCGCCGCCCGGCAGGTGCTCACCGAGGTGCGGGACAAGGCCAAGGAGAACGGGCCCGCCGGGGAGCAGGCGGGCAGCCTGGCCATCGCCCGCACCGCCGTCAGCGACCTGGTGGACGCCGTCGAACGCATGAGCGGGGACTCTGTGGCCCTGCGCAAGGACGTGGCCTGGTGTGAGCGCCCCAACCGGGGGCAGGACCCGCCGCGCCTGGTGCTGGCCCCCATCGAGGTGGCGGGCTCGGTGGCCGACTCCCTGCTGGAGGGGCGGGCCGCGGTGCTGACCTCCGCCACCCTCCAGCTCGGCGGCAGCTTTGAGCCCATGGCCCGGCAGCTGGGGCTGACCTTGTCCCCGCGCCCCTGGGACGGCATGGACGTGGGCACCCCCTTCGACTACGCCCGCCAAGGCATCCTCTACACCCCCACCCACCTGCCCCGGCCCAGGCAGGGCGTCAGCCAGGAGGCCCTGGAGGAGATGCTGGCGCTGGCCGTGGCCTCTGGGGGCGGCATGCTCGGGCTCTTCTCCTCCCGGCGCGGGGCGGAGGAGGCGGCGGCGCTGCTGCGCGAGCGCACCGACCTGCCCGTATACGCCCAGGGGGAGGACCAGCTGCCCAGCCTGGTGGCGGCCTTCGCCCAGGACGACGCCGCCTGCCTGGTGGGCAGCCTGAGCCTGTGGCAGGGGGTCGACGTCCCCGGCCGCACCTGCCGTCTGGTGGTCATGGACCGTATCCCCTTCCCTCGGCCGGACGACCCGGTGGCCCAGGCCCGTGCGGAGGCGGTGGACGCTGCCGGAGGCAATGGCTTCATGAGCGTTTCGGCCACCCAGGCCGCGCTGCTGCTGGCCCAGGGGGCGGGCCGTCTGATCCGCCGGGTGGAGGACCGGGGCGTGGTAGCGGTGCTGGACCCGCGCCTGCGCACCGCGCGCTACGGCAGCTACCTGGCCCGCACCATGCCGCGGCTGTGGCCCACCAGTGAGCGGGAGGTGGTGCTGGGGGCGCTGCGGCGGCTTGGAAGATCCTGACATGAGGCGTGGTTCCGCTGCTGCCTCGCCCCGGAGCGCGTAACCTTGACGGATACCAGGTGCGTCAGACCTGCCGCCACCGCCAGCCATGAGGAGGAACACCGTGTCCGACACCACGATCACCAACAGCGCCCAGGGCTCCTACCCCGTAGCGCAGTCTGGGCGTCCCTCCAAGGTGGCGATCATCGGGGCGGGGGCCGTGGGCTCCACCCTGGCCTACGCCTGCGTGACCAAGGGCGTAGCCCGTGAGATCGTGCTGCAGGACATCGCCAAGGAGAAGGTGGAGGCCGAGGCCCTGGACATCGCCCAGGGGATCCAGTTCACCTCCGCGGGCGCGGTCTCCGGCTCGGACGACCCGGAGATCTGCCGGGGCGCGGACATCGTCGCGGTGACTGCTGGTGCCAAGCAGAAGCCGGGCCAGTCCCGCCTGGAGCTGGCGGGCGCCACCGTCGGCATCATGGAGCAGATCCTGCCCAAGCTGGTGGAGGTGGCTCCTAACGCCATCTTCGTGCTGGTGGCCAACCCGGTGGACGTGGTCACCTACTGCGCCAAGAAGATCACCGGGCTGCCCGACAACCAGATCTTCGGCTCCGGCACGGTCCTGGACACGGCGCGGATGCGTTACCTCGTCTCCCAGGAGACCGGCACCGCCACCCAGAACATCCACGGCTACATCGCCGGTGAGCACGGGGACTCTGAGGTGCCCCTGTGGTCCTCCACCCAGATCGGTGGCGTGCCGATCACCCAGTGGGGGCGCACCCTGGACGGCGGGATCTTCGACCAGGAGAAGCGGGACAGGATCGCCTATGACGTGGTGCGTTCCGCCTACCGGATCATTGAGGGCAAGGGTGCCACGAACTACGCGGTGGGCCTGGCGGTGCAGCGGATCATCGGGGCGGTCCTCAATGACGAGCAGCGGGTGCTGACGGTCTCCCCGCTGCTGAACAACTGGCACGGTATCTCTGACGTGTGCATGGCCGTGCCCACCATTGTGGGTCGTGAGGGGGCCGGGCGGCGTCTGGAGCTGCCGTTGACCCTGGACGAGCGGGACCGGCTGACCGCCTCGGCGGAGCGGCTGCGTGAGGTCTCCCGCGGCCTGGGCTACTGAGGGCCGCCTGCTAGAGGCTGCCGGGGCGCGGGCGCGCGTCCCGGCGACCACGTGCTGCTGCACGAAGGCTGGCGGGACTGACCTGTGCCGCCACAAGCACACGGCGTTCTGTAAAGGCTGACGGCCTGGTTGAGGTGGGGTGACCCCGCTGGCCAGGCCGTCAGTCCTTGCGGCTGCCGGGGTGGGGAAAGTCCCCACCTGCCAGGCTGTCATCCTCTTGCGGCTGCCGGGGTGGCGTCCCTGCTCTCCGGGACGGCGGCCTTCGCCGTTGCCGAGGCCGGGGACGGTGACTAGGGGAGTGGTCGGGGGGCTGGCGCAGCTGCCTGAGGTGTGAGCGGGTGATGCCTGCCAGGCTGGAAACGGAGGTGGTCCTGGAGCGGTCAGCCTCCCTCACAGGGCCCGCAGGACGGTGACGACCTTGCCCATGATGGTGGCCTGGTCTCCTGGGATGGGCGAGTAGCTGGGGTTGCGGGGCAGCAGCCACTGGTGCCCGTCCTTGCGTGAGAGCACCTTGACGGTGGCGGAGGGGCCGTCGACGTCCTCGATCATGGCCGCGACGATCTCCCCGTTGGCGGCGTCCGGCTGGGAGCGCACCACCACCCAGTCGCCGTCGCAGATGGCGGCGTCCACCATGGAGTCGCCGTGGACCTCCAGCATGAACAGCTCGCCCTCGCCGGTTAGGCGGCGCGGCAGGGCCATAACCTCCTCCACCTCCTGCTCGGCCAGGATCGGTGAGCCCGCGGCAATGCGACCCACCAGGGGCACTGCCACAGCCTCCTCCGGGGCCACGCCAGGCAGCTGCGGCACCAGGGGCACGACGGGGGCGGCCTGGAGCAGGTCCTCCGCCGGGGCTGCTGGGCCCGAGGTGTCAGGTTCGGTGGGTGCGGCCTCAGGCTCGGGCTCGATGACCTCCAGGGCGCGGGGGCGGTTGGGATCGCGCCGCACCAGGCCCAGGCGCTCGAGCTTGTCCAGCTGGTGCTTCACGGAGGAGGGGCTGTTCAGACCCACCACCTGGCCGATCTCGCGCATGGACGGCGGGTAGCCGTGGTCGCGTACGGCGTCGCGTACCGCCACGTAGACGGCGTGGGAGCGCTCGTCCAGGCCCGCCAGGACCTGCTGAAGGGTGGGGGCGCTGTCCTGGTGCGTGCTGGTGGCGGTAAGGGCGCCGGGGTACTGGCCGGTGCGCTGTTGGTCCTCGCTCAAGGTCTTCTCCTCCTGCCTGGGTGCCGTTGGGGCGCCTACAGCGGTGCTGCTGGGATGGTGCCGACTGGGTTGGTAGCTGCTGAGGACTGCTCCTACCTGGGACCTAGCCCTTTGTGTGTGCCTGCGTGTGGTGGGTGTGCGTCTGTACGGGAGCCACGGCTGCGCACGGGTTCGTGTCAGTGGTGCGTGGTGCTCTTGATACGTAAAGCCTACGAGGCCGGACACCACTTTTCAAACATGTGTTCGACTGGGGCTGGACGTGTCGTCGATAGGTCGGTACCCTATCGAACAGATGTTCGTCGAACACTTGTTCTAGGAGGTTGCTCGTGAGTGCTCTGGTTCTTCCTGTGCGTGCAAGTGCTGAGGCTGCTGCCGAAGGGCGGGCGCAGGCTGGCCGCTCCGGTGCTGCCGCGTCAGTGGGGCGACGGCGGGCGCACCTGCGGCTGGTGGTGGACGGCCCTGAGGGGGTGCGGGGACCTGGTCGGCGTTCCACTCAGCCCTCTCCTCCTCATCCTCAGCGTCAAGCTTCCCAGCGACCGGTCGTGCCGGGTCCCGCAGTGCAAGGCGGTGAGCGGGCTGTGGCGGTTAAGCCTGTGGCCGGTTCTGGGCGGTCGCGACTGGGTCTGGTGGCTGTTTCCTGTGCCCCCAGGGTGTCGCCCCTGCCGGAGCCGCGGCGGCGCCCAGTGGTCCGGGGGGCTGGTAAAGCGGCCCCGGCTGCTGCCTCCTCCTTGGCTGCCCCGGCGTCGGCGGTTGGGCACGCGGGGGCGCTGGCGGACCTCCCAAATGGTTTGCGCCAGCTGATCATCGGCTGCGCGTTCGTGCTGTCCTTAGTGTTTGCCGCGTGCGCGGGGGTGGTGGTGGCCACCACGCTCTCCGGGCCGGTGGAGACCAGGACGGCTGTAGTGCTCTCCGGCCAGTCCCTGTGGGACATCGCCCAAGACACCGGGGCTAGGGACGTGGCGGAGGCGGTGGCTCAGATCCGCGAGCTCAACGGGCTGGAGGATTCCGTGGTGTATCCGGGGCAGAGCCTGCTGGTTCCCGTCTCCTAATGCGCTTATGGGGGTCTGCGGTAGCCTTGAGGGCAGTTGTGCGGTGGTTGGGCTCTCGCCCGAAGGCTTGTGGGAGGTGGCCACCGACCGGAACGAGGAGTACTCCGTGCACTGTCCTTTCTGCCGCAATGACGGCTCCCGGGTGGTGGACTCGCGCACCTCAGACGACGGCACCAGCATCCGTCGGCGCCGCGAGTGCACCCAGTGCGGCAGACGTTTCTCTACTGTCGAGACCGCCAGCCTCTCGGTGCGCAAGCGTTCAGGCGTGGTGGAGCCCTTCAACCGGGCCAAGGTGATCGTGGGAGTCAGGCGCGCCTGCCAGGGGCGGCCGGTCTCCGACGACGACCTGGCCCTGCTGGCCCACAAGGTGGAGGAGAAGGTCCGGGCCTCCGGGCAGGCACTGGTCGACTCCCAGGACATCGGCACCGCCATACTGGGGCCGCTGCGCGAGCTCGACGAGGTGGCCTACCTGCGCTTCGCCTCCGTCTACTCGTCCTTCGACTCCTTGGAGGACTTTGCCGCTGCCATCGAGGAGCTGCGCGCTAACGGTGCCGAGGTGGGCAAGGCCGCCAGGCTCGACTAGCTCCCGGGTGGGCCTCTTGTCCTAAGGCTCTAGGGTCTTTGCGACAAGGCAACTAAACCAGTTCAGGTTTGCGATTTGTTTGCTCTCTGGAACCGGCCTTGTGTCGTTATGCTCCTGCTACCTGAAAGCCTGAGCGCTCCGCCAGCACCTGCTGGGGAGTCGCTGGGCTTGTCCCCCAGGTTCCCATACACCAGCTCGGACATCGCCTAGGCGAGAACCTCGATGAGGAGGTAACCCATGCCGCTGCATGAACCCAAGACTGTCTCCCGACGCCTGTTAGGAGTGGCGCTGGCAGCCGCCCTGACAGCGCTCGGCACGACCGCGCTACCGGCCGCAAGGGCGCAGGCGGACTCTGCCCTTGCCGGAGAGGGGCTGAGCGGGGTAGTTCCTGCAGTCACCAGCTTCACGCCCCAGGAAGCGGATCCCTTCCGGCTAAGTGCCAGCACCCGGCTGGTCATCCCCGACCCCGCCGACGAAGCCGCTCTCACCGACGAAGCCAGCCTGCTCGCCGCAGAGCTAGAGAACCTCAGCGCCGCCAAGGGCCTGGAGCTGCGCAGCACCCCCGCCGTCGTCGTGGGACAGGCTGCTGCGGCAGGTGACATCACCCTGCGGCTTGAGGAGCAGGTGGCGGGCGTGAGCACCGCCGAGGGCTACCGGCTGGAGGCCACCTCCCAGGGTGTCACCATCACCGCCACCGGAGACGCCGGAGCCTTCTACGGCACCCGGACCCTGCTGCAGAGCATCACCAGCTCAGGGGGCCTGCAGGCGGGGCAGGTAGTGGACCAGCCCGCCATGCCGGTGCGCTCACTGCACCTGGACGCCGCGCGCAAGTACTTCACCAAGGACTGGATCATCAACCAGGTCCGTGAGATGAGCTGGGTCAAGCTCAACCAGCTCCAGTACCACTTCTCGGAGAACGAAGGCTTCCGCCTGGAGTCCAAGACCCACCCCGAGATCATGTCCTCCCAGTACATCACGCAGGCCGAGCTCGCGGAGATCATCGCCGAGGGCGCCAAGTACCACGTGGAGATCGTCCCCGCCCTGGACATGCCGGGGCACATGGCTGCGCTGCTGGAGAGCCACCCCGAGCTGCGCGTCGGCTCCAGCGCCTCCGGCCGAAAGATCCTGGACTACTCCAAGCCCGAGGCCCGGCAGCTCGCGCATGAGCTCATTGACGAGTACACCGCCCTGTTCCCCTCCAACAGCTGGCACCTGGGCGGTGACGAGGTCTTCCCGATTGACGGGAACTCCTACTACTCCTCCCTGCACAGCAAGCTGGCCAGGCAGTACCCGCAGCTGCACACCTACGCCAAGGAGCACGCCGCCGCCGGGCAGTCAGCCACCGTGCTGGACGGGTACGTCCACTTCCTCAACGAGACCGCCGACTACATCCAGTCCAAGGGCAAGACCCAGGTCCGGGCCTGGAACGACGCCCTGAGCTACACCGGCACCACCGAGAAGCTCGCGGCGGACGTAGACATCGCCTACTGGACCGGCTGGCACGGCGCCTTCCCCACCGTCCAGAAGATGGTTGACGAGGGGCACCGGCTCATCAACTTCAATGACGCCTACTTCTACTACGTACTGACCTACCCCGGCTGGGCCTACTCCACCAAGCCGACCGCCGAGAAGATCTATGGCTGGCACCCCGGCGTCTACCCCGGCCACCAGAGCGGAATCACCCAGACCTGGGAGGGCCAGCAGCCCGCCTGGAACCTGGGAGCCTCCTTCGCGATCTGGTGCGACAAGCCGCATGTGGAGACTGAGGAGCAGGTCGCCGCAGGCGTGAAGCCGCTGCTGCGCGCCATGGCCTCCCGGGTCTGGAACCCCGCTGATACCACCAGCTTCAGCACCTGGAACACGCGCCAGCAGGCGGTAGGTGAGACCCCAGGCAACCTGCCGCCCCTGCCCCGGACCACGGCCCAGCTGGACTTCCGCTCGGCACCGGAGTCCGGAACCCAGGTCAGCCGTGGGCAGGTGCTTTCCCGCACCGTAACCCTTAGCTCTGACGCTACCGCCGAGGTCAACGCCCAGGTCACCGCTGACCTCTCCGGCCTGGGGCGGAACGTCACCGTCACGGGAGCCCCGCAGGCCAGCTATGTTGACGCCTCCGGGCATGTCGTACCCTCACAGGCCGGACGCAACGTGGCCCTAGGCCGCCCAGTGACCGCCTCCGGCCAGGAGGGTGGCACCGTCTGGTCCAAGGAGAAGGTCGTTGACGGCCTGAGCACCGCAGACTCCCGGTGGTCCTCCGACTACTCCGACCAGGCCTGGATCGCCGTCGAGCTCGCTGAGCCCACCGCGGTGGACCACGTCGACATCGTCTGGGAGGCCGCCTGCGCCCCCAGCTTCGAGATCATGACCTCCACCGACGGTGAGCACTGGACCAGCGGCACCGGTGTGCTCAAGCAGACCTGCCCCCCGAACAAGCTCTCTGCGGAGAAGCGCAGCTACCGGCTCAGCAGCAAGGAGCCAGTGAAGTACGTCAAGATGCAGGCGCACTCCCGCCAGGCCTTTGGCGGTGACTACTACGGCGTCTCCCTGTGGGAGCTGGCGGTGTGGGACGGGCCGGAGCAGGCCCTGAGTGCCCCCCAGCCGCAGCTCAACGAGGAGGGCCAGATCACCTGGGACGGCCCCCTGCCGCAGGGACACGGGCTGCGCCTGACCTGGGAGGAGACCATCTCCCAGGACGCCGCTGCGGGCACCAGCCTGGAGGAGACGGTCCAGGCCTCTGCAGGCAACTCCGAGCCCCTCTCCGCCACCAGCACCCACACCGTGCAGGCCAGCGACGCCCCGGAGCCACCGGTCACGCCGTCTGCTGAGCCGACGGTGGGGCCGAGTGCGTTGCCGTCTGCTGTTCCGTCGGCGGGGCCGAGTGCTGAGCCGGGTGGGCCGGTGGTGCCGGAGGGTGCCAAGCCTGCTTATGTGTCGGCTGTGGAGGCCAAGGGTAACGGCAAGCTGCTCTATGGTGACTGGGACGGTGACGGTAAGGACAGCTGGGCGGTGCGTGTGGGCTCCCGCGTGGTGTTCTATGCGGACAACCGGGTGGACGCGCCGGTGTACGCCTCGATCTCGCTGGGGCGCAGCACCGACCAGGTGCTGGTTGGTGACTGGGACGGTGACGGGTATGACACCCTGGCGCTGCGTCGGGGGACCACGGTGCTGACCCAGAAGAAGCTCACGAGCACGTCCACCGAGCGGGTGGTGGTGGAGGGTATTACCCGGACCAGCCCGGTGAAGGTGGTCAAGGGCGTGGAGCCTGGTGGCAGGGACGTGATCGTCCTGGGCTGACCTGTCCTGCCTCGGGCTGAGGTGAGCGCCTTGGGCTGAGGGGCTGCTTGGTTCCGGTTGGGCCTGGCGCGGTAGGGCTGTGTTCCTGCCGCGCCAGGCCCGTTTCTGTGGGTGTCCTGGCTACCTGCCCGGGGGCGACGTCGTCGTGTGCCGTCGTTGGTGGGCTGGTTGCGTAAGCGCTTGTGTTTGCAGGGGCGTCGTCGTGTGCCGTCGTTGGTGGCATGATCGTTGCAGCGGTGGGGTGCTGTGGTGGCTGCTGTTCTGGGGCTGGTTTCTGGCGTCTGCGTGGGGGTTGTTTTCTGTGGGACTTCGGGGGGTAACGGTCGGTGCGTACCGGTCTGGTGAGCCATATGTCCCGGTCTCGCGAGACCGGGACATCGGTACCGCGAGACCGGGACATATGCACCACGAGATTCACGCGGAGGCAACAGGCGCAAGCGGGCCGTATGGTGGAGCCATGACGATTCGCGTAGCAGTTATCGGCGCCGCCGGGCGCATGGGAAGCACCGTCTGCCAGGCCGTGCAGGCTGCCAGCGGGATGGAGCTCGTCGCCCGCCTGGACGCCGGGGACGAGATCAGTCCCACGACCCTCGCCGGGGCCCAGGTCGCCGTCGACTTCACCGTCCCGGCCGTAACCGAGAGCAACGTCCACGCCCTCATCGACGCCGGGGTCGACGTCGTCGTCGGCACCACCGGCTGGACCAAGGACTCCTACGGGCGGGTGCGCACACACCTGGCCAGCCCGGAGGCCGCTGGCAGAAGCGTGCTGATCGCCCCGAACTTCGCCCTCTCCGCGGTACTGTCCATGCGCTTCGCGGCCCTGGCCGCCCCCTACTTCGAGTCCGTAGAAGTGATCGAGCTGCACCACCCGGCCAAGGTGGACGCCCCCTCCGGCACCGCCACGGCCACCGCCGCCGCCATCGCCGCAGCCCGGCAGCAGGCGGGCCGCGACAGCTCCCCCGACGCCACCGAGACTGACCCGCAGGGCACCCGGGGCGGCCTGGTCGACGGCGTCCGGGTGCACGCGGTGCGCCTGAGCGGCCTGACCGCCCACGAGGAGGTGCTGCTAGGCAACCCTGGCGAGCAGCTCACCATCCGCACCGACTGCTTTGACCGCGTCAGCTTCATGCCCGGTGTGCTCCTGGCCGTGCGCAAGATCGGTGAACGGGAGGGCCTGACCGTCGGCCTGGACCAGATACTCGACCTCTGACCGGGGCAGGACCTCTACGCCCTGGTTGCTGCTGGGTGTGACGTCGTGGTCACTGGGCTTGTACAGGGGCAGTGGGCTCGGGCTGGGGCAGGACTGGTGGTGGCAGCAAGAATCCTTGAGCGGTTGGGAGCACGCTGCCATGCCCCGCCCTAACAATCCGTTGACCCCGGAGGACCACTACCGGCTCGTTGTCCGTGTCATCGACCAGTGGCCGTGCACGTGCCCGCAGTCGCCGTACCGGGCGCTCCAACCGCCTGCCCCTGACCGACCTGGTCAGACGTGTGCGTCCCCTAGGTTGAGCCGTCGGGCCGTACCTGGTGCTGCCGATCTCACAAGGCCGCGGCCCAGCATTCCTCCGTCACGCCGGCACCCACCGGCAGCAGCCGGTGCGCCCCAGTAGGAGCCAGTCCCGCAGCCGTCAGTGTCCGGCTCCAGGACTCGTCCCCGCGCACCGCCCAGACCACCAGCACCTTGGCTCCGTCCGCCCGGGCGTGGTCGGCGCAGGCCGCCAGCAGCCGGGAACCGTGTCCCTGGCGCTGGTGCGCAGGCAGCACCCCCATGGCCGTGACCTCCGCGGCCTTGTCCCCATCAGGGAGTGCCTCTCCGGTGGCGTCCACCTGCCAGGACGGGGCCAGGGCCGCCAGCCCCACCACCTTCTCCGCCTGGGTGGCCACCAGCACGTGGTGCTTCGGGCTGGGCGGGGAGGCGACCGCCGTCGTCCACCCACGGGACAGCTCCGTGGCGCTGACCGCCTGCCGGACCTCCAGCGGCAGCGCGCCCCCCAGACCGGCCTGCAAGGAGGCCAGCATGGACTGTGCGTGCACCCGCCCCATGTCCTCCAGGTCGGCGCTCCGGGCACGGCGTACGAAACCAGGGACGGCGGGGGCCAGGTTGCCGGAGAGGTCACTCATGGGCTGAGCCTAAGGCCCCGGCCGTGGAAAGCCCTGGAGTCTGTGGCCCAGACCGCTACCCTGTTGCTATGAACGCGCTTCCCTCCCGCTCCTTTGGCTCCGTCGGTGTTGCCATGGTCACGCCCTTCAAGCCCGACGGCGAGATCGACGTCCCTGCGGCCCAGTCCCTGGCGGTCTCCCTGGTGGAGGACGGCGCGGACATGATCCTGCTGGCTGGTACCACCGGTGAGGCCCCCACCACCCACCTGCCGGAGAAGCAGACCCTGCTGCGGGAGGTCAAGGACGCGCTGGCGGGGCGGGCCTTCCTGATGGCCGGGGCCGGCTCCAACGACACTGCCCACGCCGTCCGGATCGGTGTCGGGTCCCAGGAGGCGGGGGCGGAGGGGCTGCTCATCAACGCCCCCTACTACAACCGTCCCAGCCAGGAGGGCGTGTACCGGCATATTATGGCGGTGGTGGAGGCCACCGACCTGCCGGTCATGCTCTACGACATCCCGGGCCGCACCGGCGTGCGCATTGAGGACTCGACCCTGGACCGCCTGGCGGCCCACGAGCGGGTGCTGGCCGTCAAGGACGCCACCGGCGACGTCGAGCAGGGCTTCGAGCGCATGGAGCGCACCGGACTGGAGTACTACTCGGGCGACGACGGCCTGAACTTCGCCTGGCTGACCCACGGGGCCAGCGGCGTGGTGAGCGTGGTGGCCCACGCGGACGCCCACTCCTGGCGCGAGATGATCCAGGAGGTCGACGCCGGGGACCTGGCCGGGGCTCGGGCGGTGGCGCAGCGTATGCGTCCGCTGGTGCGGGCCATCATGGGGGGCGGTCAGGGGGCGGTCATGGCCAAGGAGGCGCTGGCGCTCCAGGGCCGCCTGCCACACGCCTGCCTGCGCCTGCCGCTGGTGGGTGTCTCAGAGAGTGAGGTCGCGGCCCTGCGGCAGACCCTGAGCGAGTGCGGTCTGCTGTAGGGCGGGTGGGGCCTGCTGCATCCCGAGTGGGGGCAAGCAGGTCACTGGCCTCCGGCTGCGCGCGCCGGGCTTAACCTGCCCGACCCGTCGGAGACTACTCCGCCGCTGGTCCCTGCCTGCGCGGGCCGGGCTGTGGGCGCCGTGCCTCTGCGACCTGCCGCGCGCCGCTGCGGGTCAGAGCAGCGCCGCGGCTAAGGAGTTATCCGCAGACTAAGGTGAACCTTACCGGTCTCGTGAGCCATATGTCCCGGTCTCGCGGTCCATATGTCCCGGTCTCGCGAGATGGTCCTTGGGGGTGGAGCCGGAGGCCAGGTCCTCCACCTTGCCCAGGGTCTGGGAGACCTTCGCCAGCAGCTCCTCGCGGACCACGCGCCGCATGACCTTGCCGATCTGGGAGCGTGGCAGCTCGGTAAGGATCGTGACCTGCCGGGGCAGGGCGTAGTGGGAGATGGTCTTCTCCGCCCAGGCGCGCACCTGCTCCAGGGTGACCGTCTGCCCCTCGTGGGGCACGATTGCCGCCACCACGGACTCGTCCCCGGTGGACGCCGGCAGCCCCACCACCGCCACGTCCGCGACCTGGGGCATGGAGCGCAGGGCCTTCTCCACCTCGGTGGGGTACACGTTGAAGCCGCCGGAGATAATCAGCTCCTTGCGGCGGTCAGCCATCACGTAGAAGCCGTCGGGCTCCTGGCGGGCCAGGTCGCCGGTGCGCAGCCAGCCGCCGGGCAGCATGACCGCCTCCGTCTCCTCAGGGTTGTCCCAGTAGCCCGCAAAGACCTGCGGCCCGCGCGCCACCAGCTCACCGATCTCACCCGCCGCGACCTCCTGCTCCGGGTTCTCCGGGTCCACCAGGCGCACGTCCGTGGACGGGAAGGGCACCCCCAGGGCGCCGGGGCGCCGCTCCGGGGAGATCGGGTTGCCCAGGAGGATCGGGGAGGCCTCGGTCATCCCGTAGCCCTCGATAATCACGCCGCCGGTCAGCTGCTCCCAGGCGGAGGCCACCTGCGCCGGGGTGGCGGCGGCCCCGCAGACCGCCACCTTGCAGGATGACAGGTCCGCGCCGGTGGCCGCTGCCTTGGAGGCTATCCGCTCGAACATGACCGGCACCCCGGGGAAGAAGGTGCAGCCCCGCCGTCGCCAGGCCGACAGCACCAGGTCCGCACTGAACTTCGGCAGGATCACCTGCGTGGCTGCCAGGCCCACCGCGCACAGCAGGCACAGAGACAGTCCGAAGGCGTGGAAGAAGGGCAGCACCGAGTAGAAGGTCTCCTGCCCCCTCTCAGTGGCCTGGCTGGCCCAGGCCAGGCTCATCTCGGCGTTGGAACGCAGGTTCGCGTGGGTGAGCTTGACGGCCTTGGGGGTGCCGGTGGTGCCGCCGGTGTGCAGCAGCACCGCCACGTCGTCGACCCCAGGCTGCGGGTGGGAGGTGGCCAACGGCGGGCAGGCGGCCACCAGGTCGTCCCAGGAGGCCACCCCGGCAGGCACCTGGCCGCGCAGCTCGTCACGGTGGGCGCGGGCCGCCGCCAGCGGCAGGCGCAGCGCCAGGCGGCTGGACCAGGGCAGCCCCCGCGACAGGTCGACGGCGTAGACCGCCAGGCCCCCTAGACCTGCGGCCCCCAGCGAGCCGGTGGCCCGGGTGAGCTTGTCCAGGGTCTTCTCCCAGGCGATCACCACCCGACCCCGGTGCAGCTCGATCTGCTCCCGCAGCTGGGCGGCTGGGGCCAAGGGGTTGTGCTCCGCCACGATCGCGCCGATCCGCCAGGCCGCGTAAGCCAGCACCACGTGCTGGGGGCAGTTGGGCAGGATCACCGCCACCACGTCGCCCTTGCCGACCCCGGCCCGGCGTAGCGCCTCAGCGGTGCAGGCCACCTGCTGGGCCAGCTCGGCGTAGGTGGTGCCAGCCCCCATGAAGTCGATAGCCACACGCTCGGGGTAGCCCCGGCAGGCCCGCTCCAGCACCTCCGTGAGCGGCTGGGTCACCGGGGCTATCACCGCCGGGACCCCGGGGGCGTAGTGGGGGCGCTGGTACTGGTTGGCAGTGCCGTCCGGGAGCGCAGCACCGCCCGCGACGGCAGTGCCCTCCGGGCTGGCAGGCTTCGGTCGACCCGCGGGAGCCGGGGCGGGGGTGGGGTCGTCGGCACTGCTCACGTTGACTCCCTTGCCGGAGTAGGGGCGCGTCAGCCAGAGGTTGACGGCCTGCCAGATAGAACCTACGTAACCGTAGCCTACGGGGCCGGGTGCGGCCAGCGGCCCAGGGGCCTGGCGGTGCCCGGCTCCGGTCTCCGGCAAGGGTCCTGGTAGGTCTGTGCACAGGCGCGCTTGCGGGTGGGGGGGGCTGGTTGCAGGCCAGGCTGCAGCCACGGGCGCGACCCGGTCAGCGCGCCGCAGTACTGCCCCTCTCGGAGCCGGGGCCTGGCGGTGCCCGGCGCCGGCTCAGGCCTGGTCCAGCCCGCCCTGGTCCAGCCCGCCCTGGTCCAGCCCGTGGGGCAGTGGCAGGCGGCTGAGCACCCGCAGACGGCGGGTGGGGCGCGTCATGGCCACGTAGAGGTCACCGGGGCTCGCCGCCCCGACCTGCGCCGGGTCCACCAGGACCACCACGTCGAACTCCAGCCCCTTGGAGGCCACCGGTCCCATAACAGCCGCCCGGGAGCGCAGCACGTCGTCGTCGGGAGCCTGCAGGGCCTTCTGCAGCCGGGGGCTGGCCACCAGGGCCTCCAGGACCTGCTGGGGCCGGGCACTGATAACGGCTAGCCGCCCCGCCCCGGCCCCCACCTCAGCGTCCAGGCGGCTGAGCTCACCCTCCACCGCCTCCCGCAGCGTCTGCTCCCAGGCGGGAACGTCATCAGCCAGCGCCGTCAGGTCATCCACCTGCAGGCACTCCGGCAGGTCCCGCACCGAGCGGACCGGGTACACCGCCGGGTGCCCCAGGCCCTCAGCCACCTGCTCGGCAGCCCGCATGATCGAGGCCGGGGTGCGGTAGCAGACGGTCAGCACCTCCTGGGTCAAAGGGGTGGAGCCGCCCGTGCCCCGGCTGCTCCGAGCCTCCCGGGTCCGGTCCCGCTCATCATGCACAGACCTGGCCCGCGCGGGGTCCGTACGCCTCTGCGTGTCCTGCACCGCTCGCGGCTCCGGCTCCCGCCCCCCGGCGGACCGGGCTGCGCTCGTGCCCAGAGCCGCCAGGACCTCCTCCCAGGAGGCAGGTGCCTGCGCCCCCGAGTACTGGGCCAGGTCACCCACCACGGTGAAGGAGCGCACCGGGCAGCGCCGGGCCAGGGCCCGCCACGCCATCGCCCCCAGCTCCTGGGCCTCGTCCACCACCACGTGCCCGTAGGTCCAGGAACGGTCCGCCCGCGCCCGCTCCGCCAGGGTCAGGCTCGGGCCCCGGTCAGCGAAACGGTCCGCCAGCATCTCGGCGGTGACCATGCCCCCGCCCAGGTCCTGCGACTCGATCGCCTGGGCGGCGTAAGCCACCTCCGCCTCACGACGGCGGGCCTCCTGCCGGGCCCGGCGCGCCTCGGCGTCCTCGCTGGGCCCCAGCAGCTCGGCCAGCTCGTCCACCAGGGGGACGTCGGCGGGGCACAGGGGAGAGCCCAGGGGCCGCTCCAGCAGCGCCCGCTCCGCCGCGCTGAGCTCAGGGGCCAGCTGCGCCAGCAGCTGCGGGCGGGCCCAGAGCCGCTCCAGCAGGCCCACCGGCGCCGTCGGCATCCAGCACAGGTTGATCTCCCGGCGGGCGTCCCGGGCGGTGCGGATGTCCTCCCGGATCCAGGCCTTGGTGTCCGGGTCGGAGGCGTCCTGCCGGGTGGCGGCGGCGTACTGCTCGGTCAGGCAGTCCAGGAGGAAGAGCACGAAGGTCTCCCGGGCCAGGTTGTGGGGCTTGCCGGAGCGGCGGGCCCGCGCCATGGCCTCACGTACGTCCCGCGGCAGCAGGTGCACCGTGGTGCCCTGCACCCGGATCGGGCGGGGCTCCTGCGGCACCCGCTGGAGGTTGCGCACCGCCCGGCGCAGCACCTGCGCCCACAGGGCCCGGCCCTTGACCTCAGCCACCTGGGTGGGCTCGGTGCCGTGCGCGTGCAGCCCGGGAACCAGGTCGCCGATGGTGGTGGACACCACACCCGTCTCGCCCAGGGAGGGCAGCACCTGCTCCACGTAGCGCAGGAAGGTCCGGGAGGGGCCCACCAGGAGCACGCCGGTGCGCTCCAGGCGCTCCCGCTCCGCGTAGAACAGGTAGGCCACCCGGTGCAGGGCCACCGCCGTCTTGCCGGTGCCGGGCCCGCCCTGGACCACCAGCACGCCCCGCCCGCTGGAGGTCACCACCCGGTCCTGCTCGGCCTGGATGGTGGCCACGATGTCACCCATGCGCCCGTCCCGGGCCGTGGACATGGCGGCGATCAGCGCCCCCTCGCCCTGCAGCCCCTCCGCCGCCACCTTCTGGCCCTTAGCGCCCTCCGGCGCCGCCAGCGCGTCCACGCTGATGAGCTCGTCCTCCAGGGAGACGACCCGCCGCCCCCGGGTGTCGATATGCCGTCGGCGCAGCAGCCCCATGGGGCGGGAGGCGGTGGCCTGGTAGAAGGCCCGGGCCAAGGGGGCCCGCCAGTCCAGCACCACCTCCCGACGGCGCTCGTCCTGCAGGCCCAATCGGCCCACGTAGTGGCGTCCGGGTCCATCCGCCGGGGCGGAGGCGGTGCCCGGGGCGCTGTCAGGGAGCATGTCCATGCGCCCGAAGACCAGCCGGTCCTCCACCCCCTCCAGGGCGCTGACCTGGGCGCTGTAGTGGGCGGCGTAGGCGTCCCGCTCACCGCGCGCCTGGTGGGTGCCGTGCGCCCCGGCCGCCTCCGTGCGCGCCAGGGACTCCCGGGCCTGGGCCAGCTGCCGGTCCAGCTCGTGGTAGGCGCGGTCCACCAGGCGCTGCTCACCGGCCATCTCGCGCTCGCGGGCGCTGGCAGGCGCAGCGGTGGCCGGGCCCGGGGCGACGTCGTTACCTGTCGGGGCGGGGCCGGTGGGCGCAGGGGGGACCTCGCGGTCAGCACCGTCTGGCCGGAAGTCGGAGTAGGTCACAGGATTCCTCTCATGGGCGCCAGCGGCGGCTGGTGCGGACGCCTGGTTCAGGCCGATCCATTATTCTCCTTGCTAGGGGCTTGCAGCAGTCTTCACCTGTAGGCGAAGCGCGGCTGCTGGCTGCCCCGGGGCAGTCGGGAACAGGAGCGCCCTGGGGCTTGTTGCACTGGCTGGTACACCTTCTGGAGAGGAGCAGGAATGACGCCGATGCTGACTATCGACCACCCGCAGGGTGAGCCGGTGTCGCCGCGCGTCCTGCTGCACCACTTTGACGGTGCCATGGACGCCGGGCGGGCAGGCTCGCTGGCGGTGGAGCAGTTGCTGATGACGCTGCCCAACCAGCGTTTCGCCACCTTCGACATCGACGCCCTGGTGGACTACCGGGCCCGCCGTCCGGCGATGGTCTTTGACAAGCGCAGCTTTCAGTCCGTGAGCCTGCCGGAGCTGGCCCTGGACCTGGTGCATGACGACCGTGGTGAGGCCTTCCTGCTGCTGCACGGGCCGGAGCCGGACTACCGCTGGGAGGAGTTCACGGCCTCCGTGAGCCACCTGGTGCAGAGCCTGGGGGTGGAGCTGGCCATCGGTATGACCGGTATCCCCATGGCCACCCCGCACACGCGCCCCACCTACATCCTGCACCACGGCAACCACCCGGAGAGGCTGCCGGAGCAGCCGGAGCTCTTTGGCCGGGTGGAGCTGCCCGGCACCATGAGCGGCTTCCTGGAGCTGCGCCTGGGGCAGGTGGGGCTGGACTCCCGTGGCGTCAGCGCCTCGGTGCCCCACTACGTGGCCCGGGACGACTTCCCCCAGGGGGCCTCGGCCTTGCTGCGGACCGTGGCGGAGAGCACCGGCCTGGCCCTGCCGGTGGGGGACCTGGAGGCGGCCGCCACCCTGAACCGGGCGGAGATCGACGCCGAGGCCGCCGCGCAGGCGGAGGTCGGGGCGGTCGTGGCCGCGCTGGAGGCCCAGTACGACTCCTTCGTGCCCGCCGTTGAGGCGGAGGCGAGCAGTGCTCTGGACCTGCCCAGCGCCGACGAGATCGGGGCCCGGCTGGAGGCTTTCCTGGAGGCCAAGGAGGCGGCGGGTCCGGACGATGCCAGTCTGGGCTCCGCCGGGCGCTGAGGACCGGCGGTCTTCAGGCTGGGTGGGCCTGCGTTCTGTGGCAGGTCTGTTTCCTGTCCCAGGCAGGCTCTCAGACGACGGCGCCGCCGCCCGCGCCCACCTGCGGCAGGGCCTGGTCTGACAGTTCCCAGGTGCGGGCTGGCAGCGGCAGCCGCCGCATAGCCCGCTCCAGCTCCTCGCGCTGCCCGGGCGTCCACGGCGAGGTTGAGGCCACCAGCACCATGTTCCCCCGGCGCCTGCCGCGGGCCACCGCGTTGTCCGCCACCAGGGCGGTGGTGGCGAAGACCTGCCGGGCCACCTCCAGCTCGGCCGCCGCCCGGGGGCGGGGCAGGGAGGAGATATTGGCCAGGTAGACCCCGCCGGGGGCCAGGGCCCGGGCGCAGGCCCAGGTGAAGTCCAGGGTGCGCACCGTCTCCGGCACCACCGCGCCCGCGAAGACGTCCCGCACCACCACGTCCCACTGGGAGGGGCGCAGGGTCTGTGCCACCTGGGCGGCGTCGCCCACCCGGATGCGTAGCCGGGGGGAGCGGGGCAGGTTGAACCACTGGCGCACCTGCTCGGCCAGCAGCTGGTCCAGCTCCACCGCCAGCTGGGTGGAGCCGGGGCGGGTGCAGTCCCAGGCCCGCGCCAGGGCGCAGGCGGCCCCACCCAGGTGCACAGCCCGCACCGGTGTGGGCTCTGCCAGCAGCACCCGCAGGGCGGCGTCCATCTGCTGCTGGTACTCGAAGGCGAGGTGCTGGGGGTCAGCCAGGTCGATGAAGGAGGACTCGGTGCCGTCTAGCAGGAGCAGTACGCCGGAGTCCCGGCGCACCAGCTCGGCGGTGGCCAGGGAGGTCTGCACCGGTCCCACCGGCAGGGCCGCCAGGCTCGTGCCCCCGCGCGCGGGTGGGCGGGTGCTGCGGGCGGGGCTGCGTGTCACAGGCTCACGCTAGCCTGAGCGTGAGGGTACAGGCTGACGGCCCGGCGCCGCGGGGCCGGGCCGGGACGCGCAACCGGTGGAGGGAGGGTTTATGAGCAGAGCGCCACGCAGCGCCCAGGCTCGCCGCTCCTGGGGGGACGACGACTCCGCCACACCGATCCTGCACGTGGACATGGACGCCTTCTTCGCCTCCGTGGAGCTGCTGGAGCACCCCGAGCTGGTAGGGCGGCCCGTGGTGGTGGGCGGGCAGGACGGGCACGGGGTGGTCTGCGCCGCCTCCTACGAGGCCCGCGCCTACGGCGTCAGCTCGGCCATGCCGATGGGGCGGGCCCTGCGGCTGTGCCCGCAGGCGGTGGTGCTGCCGGTGCGCCACTCCCTGTACTCCGCGTTCTCCCGGCGGGTCATGGCGGTGCTGGGGGAGGTGACACCCCTGGTGGAGCAGCTCAGCGTGGACGAGGCCTTCCTGGACGTGTCCGGGGCCCGTAGGCGTATGGGCTCGCCGGTGCAGATCGCCCAGTGGATCCGCGCCCAGGTGCGCGAGCGCACGGGGCTGCCCGCCTCGGTGGGGGTGGCCGCCACCAAGTTCCTGGCCAAGACCGCCTCCTCCCACGCCAAGCCCGACGGGCTGCTGCTGGTGCCTGAGCCCGCCACGCGGGAGTTCCTGGACCTGCTGCCGGTCGGGGCCCTGTGGGGGGTGGGGGAGAGGTCCGCGCAGGTGCTGGCCCGCTGGGGCATCGAGGACGTGCGCACCCTGGCGCGCACCGAGCCTGAGCGCCTGGAGAAGATCCTGGGGAGGGCGGCCGGGCGGCACCTGTGGCAGCTCTCCCGGGGGATCGACCCCCGGCCGGTACGGCCCACGCGGGAGGAGAAGTCCGTGGGCACCGAGAGCACCTTCTACCAGACCGTCACCGACCCGGAGCACGCCCGCCTGGTGGTCCTGGACCAGTGCCACCAGGTGGCGGCGCGGCTGCGGGCCGGCGGGCTACGGGCCCGGACGGTGGCGGTCAAGGTCCGGGGCGCCGACTTCAGGACCCTGACCCGCTCCCGCACCCTGCCCGCCTCCACAGACCTGGCGGCACAGATGTGGCCCACGGTGGAGGCCCTGCTGCGCTCGGTCCCGGTCCCGGGCGGTGGCTACCGGCTCCTGGGGGTGCGGGCCGAGGGGCTGGAGCGTGTGGGCGAGGGCGTCCAGCTGCTCCTGGACGAGGACCCGCGGGCCGGGCAGGCCGAGCGTGCGGTGGACGCCGTCAACCGCCGCTGGGGCCGGGGTGCGCTGCTGCCCGCGAGCCTCCTGCGTCAGACGGATCACAGAGGCTGAGCCCCTGGTCGTGCCCCGGGGCCGGTATGTCCGGCGTCGTGTCGCCGGTAGGCCTGACGGCGGGGCCTGCTCGTGCCTGCGGCTCTCCGGGCCGTCGCCGGGTGGCTGGGGCGCGGTGGAGCAAGGGCTGCGGGGCCGGGGGCGCGGGGCTGCCGGAGCGGCCCTGGGGAAGGCCCCGGGCCCGCGTTTCCGTTCCCGGGGCAGACCGCATATTCTTTGGTTGAAAGCTGTCAGGTGGTCACGGGCGACCACAGTAGGACCAGGGAACCGAGGTGGATGATGGCCCTGTCGGAACGCGACGAGCGGATGCTGCGGGAGATGGAGCGCCAGTTCAGCGCTGAGGACCCCGAGCTGGTCCAGACCATGACCAGCTCCCACCCGAGCCGTTCACGCCTGTCCCCGCGCCGCGTCGGCCTGGGCGTCGCCCTGGTCCTGCTGGGGCTGGTTTCCCTGGTGGCTGGTGTCACGGTGCGCCACGCCGTCCTGGGGGTGCTGCTCGGACTTACGGGATTCGCGCTGGCCGTGCTTGGTATCCAGCGGGCGCTGAGCCACGAGCCGGACCCCCGTGCGCAGCACCGCCCTGCCGGCCCAGGAGCGGGCAAGGGCTCCTTCATGTCCCGCCAGGAGGAGCGCTGGGAGCGCCGTCGGCAGACTGAGCGCTAGTCCGCCCCCCGGTGGCTCTGCGGAGCAACAGGTACCTGCTAGTGCCCCTGCCCTGAATCTGTGGCAGGGGCACTAGCCGTTCTACCGGGCGCGTCGGTCCAGCCCTGCCGCAGCCGCGCCACGCCGGTGCCGCCGCTCCGGGCCTGTCTACGTCGACGGCGTACGCAACGGCTCCGGCGTGCCTCCACCCGGGCCGCTACGCCGCCACCCGGGCCGCTGGTCCTCCACTTTCCTCCACCTCATGCTTACCGGCTACCTGGTCGCAGCGGTGGCGCAGCGGGGCGCGCTTGGTGCCCGTCCCTGGAAAGTGCTGTATTTGCAGTCTTATGTGGCCTCCTGGGGCTGCTGTGCCCCTAGTGGGAACGGGGGCCGTCACCAGGCTGCTGGGCCGGGCTGCGCAGGGTGATCAGCCTCCGGCGTGGCAAAACCCTCCACCGCCGCTCCCCAGGCAGAAACGGCTTGTTCATGCGGTTCTTGTGTATCAGTTTGATCTGCGGGAGGGCTCTTCCGGGTGAAGGGGGGAGTGATGTGGAGGAAAGTGGAGTATGGTGGTAGCAAGTGATTCGGCGAGTGGGAGGAGCGTGCCGTCATGTTCATGGGTACGCACGCGCCTCGCCTCGACGAGAAAGGCCGCCTGATCCTTCCCGCGAAGTTTCGTGACGAGCTGGCTGGGGGCGTGGTCATCACCCGCGGACAGGACCACTGCCTGTACGCCTTCCCGATCAAGGAGTTCGAGCAGATGTACGCCCAGCTGCGCGCGGCCCCCCTGGCCCAGAAGCAGGCCCGGGACTACGTCCGCGTGATGCTCTCGGGCGCTGACCAGCAGATACCCGACAAGCAGGGCCGCATCACCCTGCCCCAGAACCTGCGCGCCTACGCGGGGCTGGAGCGCGACCTGGCAGTGGTCGGCTCCGGCTCCCGGGTGGAGATCTGGGACGCCAAGACCTGGGAGGCCTACCTGGCTGAGCAGGAACAGGTCTTCGCCGACACGGCTGAGGAGGTCCTGCCTGGTTTCTTCTGAGCGGCGCCCTGGACGCCGTCGCACCAGCCGTGGTGCCTCGTCCCTGAGCCCGTCCCGTGAGGTCTCCAACCGCACGCTCCGACGTCACTTCCCCGGCGCCGGACCCAGCGGAGGGAGTCCTGGCAGGACGGGCGTACAGAGCCAGACAAGCCCATAGGGACAGGCTCCAGACGCTGCAAGGAGAAGGAACCGGCGCAGCCCAGCAGTGGCAGGCAGCCAGCTGGAATCTGCAGCACACCTGTAGCCACCAGCAGACAGCCCACCAACAGCAGACAGGAGAGGAGAGGACCAGTGTCCAGCACCAGCACCCAGCCGGACGCCGGCGACCAGCCCGGCACCAGTGACCAGCCCGGCGGTCGGCCCGCGGCACAGCGGCACACACCCGTGCTGCTTGAGCGCTGCCTGGACCTGCTGGCCCCGGCCCTGGAGTCCAGCCCCTCCCAGGCCGGTCCTGTACTCATCGATTGCACCCTGGGTATGGGCGGGCACACTGAGGCCGCCTTGCAGCGCTTCGACCGCCTTACCGTCATCGGCATAGACCGGGACCCGCAGGCTGTCGCCCTGGCCAGCCAGCGCCTGGCACCCTTCGGGGAGCGCTTCAAGGCGGTGCGTACCACCTACGACGACGTCCTCCAGGTAGCAGCCGAGCACGCCCAGGCTGATATGGGCGGGCTGGTTGACGGCGTGCTGATGGACCTGGGGGTCTCCTCCCTGCAGCTCGACGACGCCCCCCGGGGCTTCTCCTACGCCAGGCCCGCACCGCTGGACATGCGCATGGACCAGAGCCGGGGCCGCAGCGCCGCCGAGCTGCTGGCCACGGCTACCACCGGGGAGATCACCCGTATCCTGCGCGACTACGGCGAGGAGCGTTTCGCCCCTCGTATAGCGGCTGCCATCGTCCGCCGTCGGGAGGCGGGACAGCCCGTGCTCACCACCGACGCCCTGGTGGAGGTGGTGCGCGAGTGCGTCCCGGCCGCTGCCCGCCGCACCGGGGGGAACCCCGCCAAGCGGACCTTCCAGGCCCTACGGGTGGCGGTGAACAGCGAGCTGGACGTGCTGGCCCGGGCCCTGCCCCGGGCCCTGGACTCCTTGCGCGTAGGCGGCAGGCTGGTGGTCGAGTCCTACCAGTCGCTGGAGGACCGGCTGGTCAAGTCCGAGCTGGGGCGAGGGGCACGCTCCCGCGCCCCCGAGGGCCTGCCCGTGGTGCCAGAGACCGACCTCCCCTACCTGGAGCTGCTGGTCCACGGCGCGGAGCAGGCTGACGAGGCCGAGGTGGCCCGCAACCCCAGGTCCGCCCCCGTCCGCCTGCGCGCCGCCGTCCGCACCCGGCCCGCTGCCCAGGCGTCGGCGCAAGGCCGGGCGGCAGGCAGTCAGCAGGCCGCCAGAAGAGTCCCCAGCAGCAAGCCCGTTAGTAACCGTGACCGCAGCACCAGAGGAAGGAGCCGTCGATGACTGCCCAGGCCGCCCGTGTCCTGCGCCCCCGAGGCGCTGGGGCCGCTTCCGCCCAGCGTCCCGCCGCCCAGGCGCGCCCCACCCTGTCCGTGGTGCACGCACTGACCCCCTCACGCTCCACCCTGCCCTTCCTCGGGCTGGTCATCAGCCTGCTCCTGACGGCGTTGGGGGTGGCCCTGCTGCTCAACGCCCTCATGGCCCGCACCGCCGGAGACCTGCAGCGCACCCGGGAGGCCGCCGCCGAGGCGCGGGAGGCCTCCGTGGTGCTTCAGGCCCAGCTGGACCAGCGCAGCTCCTCCGCCGCCCTGTCCGACCGGGCCCGGAGCCTGGGCATGGTCCCGGCGGATATGCCTGGCCTGGTGGACCTGGGCACTGGCAGTGTCTCGGGCGGCAAGCCCGCCCAGGCGCCCAAGGCCCCTGACCCCCGGCTCTTCGGGGCTCGCAAGCCCGAGTCGGCCGCCCCGGCCGCAGAGGCCCCGGCGCCCACCGACCAGTCCCCGGCCCCCACTCCCGGGCAGGCGCAGTGAACCTGTCCCGCCGCTCCGCCCTGCAGGCCCTGGGCCTGCTCGGGTTCTCGGCCGTCACCCTCCGCCTGGCGTACTTTGAAGCCTTCTCGGCCTCCGAGGCCGCCGCGCAGGCTCGGCGCGTCCGCCAGGGCAGCACCCCTCTGCGCTCGCTGCGCGGAGAGATACAGGACCGTAAAGGGATAGTGCTGGCCTCCTCCATGGTGGTCTACGACGTCGCCGTGAACCAGACCCTCATCTCCCAGTACGAGCACAAGATCTACGACGCCGCCGACAACGAGCACGTGGTCGGGCACGGGGCCATCGAGGCTGCGGCCCAGCTGGCCCCGCTGCTGGGGGTGGACGCTCGCGAGCTTGCCGCCCAGATGATCGGGGACAGCCCCTACGTGGTGATCGCCCCCGCCATCGACGAGGTGGTCTGGCGGCGGGTGGACGCCCTGAACATCCACGGCATCGAGCGGGACCAGCGGGTCAAGCGCCTCTACCCGGCGGGCAACGTGGCGGGCAACATCATCGGCTTCGCCCACGACGACCGGGACGAGGTCACCCGCCAGCGCTACATGAAGGCCGAGACCGGTCTGGAGCTCACCCAGGACCAGCAGCTGACCGGGACGGACGGGTCCCGGCAGTACGAGCGATCCAGCAGCGGGCAGCTGATCATCCCCTCCGTGCCGGAGGTGACGGTGCCCGCCGTGCAGGGCTCCACCGTGCGCACCACCCTGGACGCCGACCTGCAGAAGGTCATCCAGGACGCCGTCGCCCAGGCCATGAGCACCTGGCAGCCGGAGTGGGTCTCCGTGGTGGTCACCGAGCCGGCCACCGGCAAGGTCCTGGCCATGGTGGACTCCAACTCCTTCGACCCGACCCGGCCGGAGCAGAGCACGGAGGGGAACACGGGTGCCAGGTCCGTGGAGGTGGTCTACGAGCCCGGCAGCGTCGGCAAGGTGGTGACCTTCGCCGCCGCCCTGGAGGAGGGCAAGATCAAGGCCGACAGCACCTGGACGGTGCCGGACACCTGGGCGGCCCCCAACGGCCAGGTCTTTGAGGACTCCCACCCCCACGAGACCACCACCATCACCGCCACCCAGGTGCTGGTGGACTCCTCGAACGTGGGCACCGTCATTATCGGTGACCTGCTGGAGGACTCGGTGCGCCACGACTACATGCGCCGTTTCGGCTGGGGGCAGCTGACCGGCATCGAGCTGCCCGGGGAGGTGAAGGGCATCCTCTCCGCGCCGGAGGACTGGGACGGGCGCACCCGCTACACCACCATGTTCGGGCAGGGGGTGGCCTGCACCCCGATCCAGGCGGTGCAGACCCTGGCTGCCGTCGCCAACGGCGGGGTGCGGGTGCCGCTGCGGCTGATCGACGCCTGGGTCGACTCCCAGGGCACAGTGACCGAGCAGCCGCGGCCGCAGGGCGTGCGCGTGGTCAGTGAGCAGACCGCCGAGACCCTCACGCAGATGCTGGTGGGGGTCACCCAGCCGGGCGGCACCGCAGCCACCGCGGCGGTGGACGGCTACCAGGTGGCGGGCAAGACCGGCACCACCCAGATCCTGGAGGGCGGCAAGGAGATCGGCACGGTCGCCTCCTTCGTGGGCTTCCTGCCCGCCGCGGCCCCGGCCGCAGCCGTGTCGGTAGTGGTGCACAAGCCCGCCCACGGGGTGTACGGCGGGGTGGTGGCCGGACCCCTGTTCCGGGAGGTGGCCCTGGCCACCATGCACGTGCTCGGTGTCAAGCCTGATCCGTCAGTCGTCGCATCGACCGCCCCGCCCGCCTCCCAGTAGGCTGGTCACACGCACCGCTACCTTGCCCTGAGGACTGCGGCACGGCCCTGCCGACGCGCGCCAGCGGGACCTGGCGCGATAGATTGAGGAACCATGAGCCTGAACGCCCCCTCGTCCGCTGAGCCTCTGCGCCCGCACCGCGTACAGCCAGTAGACCTCAAGCACCTGGCTCAACGCTTTGGGCTGCAGCCCGCCAGCGCCAGCCTGCCGCTGGGGCAGACCCGGGTGACCGGGGTGGCGCAGGGCTCCACGGAGGTGGGCCCCGGGGACCTCTTCGTGGCCCTGCCAGGGGCCCGCGCGCACGGCGCCCAGTACGCCCGCCAGGCCGTCCAGGCCGGGGCTGTGGCTGTTCTCACTGATCTCGACGGCGCCGCCCTGCTGGCCCAGGAGGACCTCCAGGTGCCGGTGCTCACCAGCACCCAGTTGCCCGGTGTGGTGGGGCACCTGGCAGCGGAGGTCTACGGCCAGCCCGCCGGAGGCCTGACCACCGCAGCGGTCACCGGCACCAACGGCAAGACCACCACCGCCACCATGATCGACCACGTGCTGCGCAAGCTGGGCAAGGTGACGGGACTGATCGGCACCGTGGAGGTCACCCTGGCCGGGGCCAGCCGCCCAGCCGTGCTCACCACCCCGCAGCCCGCCGACCTGCAGCGCTTCCTGACCTGCCTGCGGGAGGCCGGGGGCACCGACCTGGTGATGGAGGTCTCCTCCCACGCCCTGGCCATGCACCGCACCGAGCCCGTGGTCTTCACCGTGGCCGGGTTCACCAACCTCACCCAGGACCACCTGGACTACCACACCACCCTGGAGGAGTACTTCGAGGCCAAGGCCCTGCTCTTCACCCCCCAGCACTCCCGCCACCAGGTGGTCTGCGTGGACGACCCCTGGGGGCGGCGGCTGGCCCAGCGCCTGGCCAGCAGCCCGCAGGCCCGGCTCACCACCCTGCGCACCCCGCTGGCCGACCCGGAGGGCCAGGCCTTCCCCGCCACCTGGAGCATCGAGGCGGTGCACCACGAGCCCGCCCGCACCAGCTTCACGCTGCGGGGGCCCCAGGACCAGAGGCTGGAGACCGCCACCAGCCTGCCGGGGGACTTCAACGTGGCCAACGCCGCCCTGGCGGTCCTCATGGTGCACGCCGCCGGGACCCCCCTGGAGGAGATCGGCCAGGCCCTGGGCGAGGCCGGGGTGAGCCCGGTGGTTCCGGGCCGGGTGGAGGCCGTGGGCAGCGGCACCAGCGGCCCCCGGGTGCTGGTCGACTTCGCCCACAACCCGGGGGCCCTGGAGGCGGTGCTGCGCTCCCTGCGCCCCACCGTCCAGGGGCGTCTGGTGCTCGTCTTCGGGGCCACCGGTAACCGGGACACCGGCAAGCGCCCACAGATGGCCCGGATCGCCGTCGAGGGCGCGGACCTCGTCATCATCACTGACGACGACCCCCACGACGAGGACCCGGCCGCGATCCGTGCCGAGCTCATGGCCGTGGCGCAGTCCGCCCGGCCCGGTGGCACGGAGCTGGAGGAGGTCGCCCCGCGCGAGGCCGCCATCTGGAAGGCCGTGGAGCTGGCCCGCCCCGAGGACACCGTCCTGATCGCCGGGCGCGGGCACGAGACCGTCCAGGACGTGGCCGGTGAGGACATCAGCCTGGACGACCGCGTTGCCGCCGCCGAGGCGCTGCGCCGAAAAGAAGGATCTCCCGCATGATCTCCCGCACCATCGACGAGCTCGTCAGCCACACCCAGGGCCGCCTCGTCACCCCCGCGCCAGCCGCGCCCCAGGCCGTCACGCAGGTGGTGACCGACTCCCGCCAGGCCGGCCCCGGTGCGCTCTTCGTGGCCATCCCCGGCGAGCGCGTCGACGGGCACGGCTTCATCGGGCAGGTGGCCGGGGCCGGGGCCAGCGCCGCCCTGGTCAGTGACCTGCAGGCCGCCCAGGACTCCCTGCAGGAGGCCGGGCTGGACAGCCAGGCCCTCGCCCTAATCGAGGTGCCGGACACCGTGGCTGCCTTGGGGGACCTGGCCCGCGCGCACCTGGCCCAGATGCGCCAGCACGCCCGTGAGCAGGGCCAGGCGCTGACCGTGGTGGCCATGACCGGCTCGGTGGGCAAGACCACCACCAAGGACCTCACCCGCCAGCTCCTGGCCGCCTGCGGCCCTACGATCGCTCCCCGCCAGAGCTTCAACAACGAGGTCGGCCTGCCCCTGACCGTCCTGGAGACTGACCTGTCCACCCGCTACCTGGTGCTGGAGATGGGCGCCTCAGGAGTCGGCCACATCGACTACCTCACCGCCATCGCCCCCCTGGACGCCGCCGCGGTGCTGATGATCGGCCACGCCCACATGGGCGGCTTCGGCTCGGTGGAGGGCGTGGCCGCCGCCAAGAGCGAGATCATCACCGGCCTGCTGCCCACCGGCACCGCGGTCCTCAACGCGGACGACCCCCACTGCGCCGCCATGGCCCCGCTGGCCCCCGGACCGGTGCTGCGCTTCTCTGCCACCGGTGACCCCAGCGCCCAGGTGCGGGCCACCGACCTGGAGGTGGGGGAGCAGGCCCGTGCCAGCTTCAACCTGCACCTGCCGGGGCTGGAGGCGCCCGTGCCCACCCGCCTGGGCCTGGCTGGAGCCCACAACGTCGCCAACGCCCTGGCCGCCGCCAGCCTGGCCCTGGCAGCCGGGGCCCCTGCCACGCTGGTGGCCCAGGCCCTGGGGCAGGCCCACCTGGAGAGCCCGCACCGGATGGACATCAGCACCCTGGCCCGTGACGTCCTGCTGATCGACGACGCCTACAACGCCAACATCGACTCCATGACCGCCTCCCTGGCCGCCCTGCCAGCCCTGGCCGGGGACCGCCGCCGCGTCGTCGTCATCTCAGAGATGCTGGAGCTGGGGGAGACCTCCGAGCAGGACCACGCCCGCACCGGTGAGCTGGCCGCGCAGGCCGGGGCCGCGCTGCTCATCACCATCGGCGCGGGCACCGCCCCGCTGCGAGCCGCCGCCCAGGCCGCCAGCCCCGGCCTCGCCACCGCCCACTTCCCGGACGCAGCCGCCGCCGTCGCGCAGGTGGAGGGCCTGCTGCGCGACGGGGACGCTGTACTGGTCAAAGGATCCAATGGCTCAGGCGCCTGGCGCCTGGCCGACCACCTCAAGGAGGTCCTGGCAGCATGAGGGCGATTCTTATCTCGGCTGCGGTCTCGCTGCTGCTCACCTTCATGGGCACCCCGGCACTGATCCGCTTCCTGCACCGCAAGCAGTACGGCCAGTTCATCCGGGAGGACGGCCCCCAGGGCCACTTCACCAAGCGTGGCACCCCCACCATGGGTGGCCTGGTCATCCTGGTGTCCACCGTGATCGGCTACGCCGCCGCCTGCCTGTCAGAGCTGCGCGCCCCCCGCGCCTCCGCCACGCTGCTGCTGTTCCTGGTGGTGGGGCTGGGGCTGATCGGCTTCATGGACGACTTCGCCAAGATCGCCAAGGAGCGCTCGCTCGGCCTCAAGCCCTGGCAGAAGATCTTCGGCCAGGCCCTGATCGGCATCATCTTCTCAGTGGGGGCGCTGGCCTTCGCCAACGAGAACGGCCTGACGCCGGGCTCCACCCGCCTGTCCTTCAGCCGGGACACCAACCTGGACCTGGCCTTCCTGGGCATCGGGCTGGGCGTGTTCCTGTTCATCCTGTGGGCGAACTTCCTGATCACCGCCTGGTCCAACGCCGTGAACCTCACCGACGGCCTGGACGGGCTGGCCGCCGGCTCCTCCGCCATGGTCTTCGCGGCCTACACGCTGATCGGGGTGTGGCAGACCAACCAGGCCTGCAGCTTCGTGCCCGCCGAGTCGGTGGCCACGCTCTGCTACCAGGTGCGTGACCCCCGGGACCTGGCCATGGTGGCAGCCGCGCTGATGGGCGCCTGCTTCGGCTTCCTGTGGTGGAACGCCTCACCGGCCCAGATCTTCATGGGGGACACCGGCTCCCTGGCCCTGGGCGGGGCCGTGGCCGGGCTGTCGATCCTGACCCGCACCGAGTTCCTGGCGGTGCTGATCGGCGGGCTCTTCGTCATGGAGGTCGTCTCTGACGTGATTCAGGTGGGATTCTTCAAGATGACCCGCCGCCGGGTGTTCCGCATGGCCCCGATCCACCACCACTTCGAGCTCCTGGGCTGGGCGGAGGTGACCGTGGTCATCCGCTTCTGGCTGATCGCCGGACTGTTCGTGGCCCTGGGACTGGGGGTCTTCTACGCGGAGTGGCTGCTGGCATGAGCGTCCTCGCAGGCGCGCGGGTGGCGGTAGTAGGTCTGGGCGGCACCGGTCGCGCGGTGGTCGAGGTGGCCCTGGCCCTGGGGGCGCACGTGGAGGCACTGGACGCCTCCGAGCAGGCTGTTGCCACCCTGCGCGCGCAGCACCGGGAGGGCCCCCAGTCCTCCGGCGGCAGCCTGCGGCTGCGCACGGCTGCGGACGACGAGGCCCTGGCCCAGGCCCTGGAGGAGGCTGCCGCCCCCCTGGTGGTGGTCTCCCCGGGGGTGCCCCCGCACGCCCCGGTCATTCGCCGTGCCCAGGCCCTGGGCCGTGAGGTCGTCTCGGAGGTGGAGCTGGCCTGGCGCCTGCAGGCGGAGGGCCCCCACCCGCAGGTACCCTGGCTGGCGATCACCGGCACCGACGGCAAGACCACCACCGTCAGCATGCTCGCCAGCATCCTGGCCGCCGCCGGGCTGCAGGCTCCGGCGGTAGGCAACGTGGGCACCCCGGTGATCCAGGCGGTGGCCCAGGGACAGGCCCAGGCGCTGGCCGTCGAGCTCTCCAGCTTCCAGCTGCACGCCACCAGCAGCATGTCGCCGCTGGCCGCCGTCTGCCTGAACGTGGCCGCCGACCACCTGGACTGGCACGGCTCCCAGGAGGCCTACGCGGCTGACAAGGCCCGCGTCTACCACCAGGCCCAGGCCGCTGCCGTCTACAACCTGGCCGATCCCTTCACTGAGCAGATGGTCCGCGACGCCGACGTCGTCGCCGGCTGCCGGGCCGTGGGCTTCACCCTCGGGGCGCCGGGTCTGGGGCAGGTGGGCCGGGTGGAGGACCTGCTGGTGGACCGGGCCTTCCACCAGGAGCGCCACCGGGAGGCGGTGCCCCTGGCCACGGTCGCGGACCTGGCCCATCTGGCCCCGGGCGGCCAGGCGGAGCGGCTGCCCGCCCACATAGTCGAGGACGCCCTGGCAGCGGCCAGCCTGGCGCGCGCCGCAGGCGTGGAGGCCGAGTCGGTGGCCGCCGGCCTGCGCGCCTTCAGCCCCGGGGCGCACCGCATCGTGACCGTGGCCCTAGGCGGGGGGGTGACCTGGGTGGACGACTCCAAGGCCACCAACCCGCACGCCGCCGAGGCCGCCCTCAGCGCGCTGCCCGCAGGCACGGGGGTGTGGATCGTCGGCGGTGACACCAAGGGCGCCAGCCTCCATGAGCTGGTGGCCAAGATCGCCCCGGTGCTGCGGGCCGCCGTGGTGATCGGCAAGGACCAGAGCCAGGTCCTCGCCGCCCTGGGGAGCCAGGCCCCGGAGCTGCCGCTGGTGCGCGTCGCCGACGGTGCCCCCGAGCAGGTGATGACCGAGGCGGTGCGGGCCGCAGCCAGCCTGGCCCGGCCCGGTGACACCGTCATGCTCGCCCCGGCCTGCGCCTCCTGGGACCAGTTCACTTCCTACGCCCAGCGCGGCGACCTCTTCGCGCGAGCAGCACGTGACATGGTTGCCTCCTAGGACTGAGGAGGGACCCTATGGCCGAACCGGGTGAGCGCCGCTGGCTCAGGCGGGGCCGTAGCCAGGAGGCGGACGGCCCACGCCCGGGGGAGTTCGCCCTGCTCAGCTACTACGGCCTGGGGCTGACCACTCTGCTGCTGCTGGTCATCGGCCTGGTCATGGTCTTCTCCGTGCTCTCGGTGGGCCTGGCCACCGGGGAGGACTCCAGAGCCAGGGAGATGTACCACTACGCGTTCTTCCCGGTGGTGGGGGTCCTGCTGGCCCTGATGGTCTCCCTGCTGCCGCTGTCCGTGCTGCGGCGCCTGTGGGTGCTGTTCTTCCCCCTGGCCCTGTTGGCCCAGGCCCTGACCCTGACGGGCCTGGGGCAGGACGTCAACGGCAACCGGAGCTGGCTGCGCCTGCCCGGAATCGGCCTGGTGCAGCCCGGCGAGTTCCTGAAGGTCGGCCTGGTGCTGCTGCTGGGCAGCCTGGTGGTGCGCTTCCATGACCGCCTCAACAGCGCCAAGGTGCTCCTGGGCTGGATCGGGGTGCCGGTGCTGCTCGCCCTGGGGCTGGTCCTAGGCGGGGCGGACCTGGGCACGGTGATCGTCATGGCCCTGATAGTGGCGGGGGCGCTGTGGCTCGGGGGGCTGTCCTGGAAGCCGCTCCTGGTAGCAGGCTCCCTGGCCTTCGTCGGTTTCGTCGCAGGCTCCATGTCCACCTACAGCCGCCGCAGCCGGATCCTGGACTGGCTGGGCGTAGGCATTCATGACTACCAGGGGGTCGGCTACCAGCCGCGCAACGCGCTCAGCGCGATCGCCACCGGCGGCTGGACCGGGGTGGGGCTGGGCTCCTCCCGGCAGAAGTGGGGGTACCTGACCCAGTCGGAGAGCGACTACATCTTCGCCATCGTCTGCGAGGAGCTGGGGCTGCTCGGCGGGCTGCTGGTGCTGCTGCTGTTCCTGGCCTTCGGCTACTTCTGCATGCGCATCATGCGCCGCAGCCAGGACCTTTTCACCACCGTCACCGTGGGGGCGATCGCCTGCTGGGTGGTCGGACAGGCGCTGATCAACATGGCGGTGGTGGTGCGGGTGCTGCCGGTGCTGGGAGTTCCTCTGCCCCTGATCTCCCGGGGAGGCTCCTCGCTCATCGCCGTCCTGCTGGCGGTGGGGGTGCTGCTGTGCCTGGCCCGCCACGAGCCGGGTGCCCAGGAGGCCCTGGATGTGAGGAGCCAGGCGGTACGCCGTACCCTGGCCGTCATCACCCCACGAAGGAGGAAGCATGACCGCTCATGAGGCTGTCAGACCAGAGGCCGACCCCTTCGGTAGGGCTGCTGCGGCCTCGGCCCCGACCGGTCTGCGGGTGCTGCTCGCGGGTGGGGGCACCGCCGGTCACGTCAACCCGCTGCTGGCGACGGCGGCGGCCCTGCGCCAGGCCTTCCCGGGCACCGAGCTGCTGGTGCTGGGCACCGCCACCGGCCTGGAGAAGGACCTGGTGCCAGCCGCCGGGCTGGAGATGGTCACGATCCCCCGGGTGCCGCTGCCCCGCCGTCCCAGCCTGGACCTGCTGCGTCTGCCCGCCCGGATGCGGGCGGCGGTGGACGGCGCCCGGGCCGCCATCAAGCGGCTCGACGCCGACGTCGTGGTCGGCTTCGGCGGCTACGTCTCCACCCCCGCCTACCTGGCGGCCCGCCGGGCCGGGGTGCCGGTGGTGATCCACGAGCAGAACGCCCGCCCCGGGCTGGCCAACAGACTGGGGGCCCGCTGGGCCCAGGCGGTGGCCCTGACCTTCGCCTCCACCCCGCTGCAGGCCCGCTCCGGGATCACCCGTACCACGGGCCTGCCGCTGCGGCCTCAGGTTTCCGCCCTGGTGGAGGAGCAGGCCCAGGAGGCAGGGAGGGCCGCGGCCCGTGCCCGGGGGGCCCAGGCCCTGGGCCTGGACCCGGCGCTGCCCACCCTGCTGGTCACCGGCGGCTCCCTGGGCGCACAGCACCTCAACGAGGTCCTGTGCCAGAGCATGCCTGCCGTACCCGCCGGGGTACAGGTGCTGCACCTGACCGGCCGGGGCAAGGACCTGCCCGTGCGCGCCGCCCTGGAGCAGGCGGTGGCCGCCGGGGCCACCGACCTGGCAGAGCGCTACCACGTGCTGGACTACCTCAACGGCATGGAGCACGCCTACGCCTGCGCGGACGCCGTGGTCTGCCGCTCCGGGGCCGGGACCGTGGCGGAGCTGAGCGCACTGGGGCTGCCGGCGCTGTACGTGCCGCTGCCGGTCGGCAACGGGGAGCAGCGCCTGAACGCGGCGGACGTCGTCGCCGCGGGCGGGGGCAGGCTGGTGGAGGACGCCGCCCTGCGGTCCCAGCACGTCACCGGTTTCATGGAGCTGGTGGCCGACGCCGCCCGGCTGGAGCCCATGGCGCAGGCGGCCCGGGGCGTGGGGGTGCGCGACGGCGCCCAGCGCCTGGCCGAGCTGGTCGGGGCGGTGGCCCGCGCCGCCCAGCGGGTATGAGCCACGACGTATCCGTCGCAGAGCATGACCAAGGAGAACCTGATGGACGACCGTGAGCAGCCCCGGCCCCTGGCGGGCCAGCACTTCCACCTGATCGGTGTGGGGGGTGCGGGCATGAGCGTGGTGGCCGAGCTGCTGGCCGCCCGCGGGGCCGCCGTGACCGGCTCTGACGCCCACGCCTCGCAGGCCGTGGAGCGCCTGAGCGCCGCCGGGGTGGCGGTACACGTGGGGCACGACGCCGCCGCCGTGCCGCCTGCGGCGGTGGTGGTGGTCTCCACCGCCATCAAGGAGTCCAACCCGGAGCTGGCGGTGGCGCGCGCCCGCGGGCAGCAGGTGCTCCACCGCTCCCAGGCCCTGGCCCTGGCCGCGGAGGGCCGTGACTTCGTGGCGGTGGCCGGGGCCCACGGCAAGACCACCACCTCCGGCATGCTGGCGGAGGCGCTACTGCACGCCGGGGCGGACCCCTCATTCGCGATCGGGGGCGTGGTCTCGGCCCTGGGCACCGGTGCCCACCTGGGGGCGGGCCGGGCCTTCGTGGCGGAGGCGGACGAGTCTGACCGCTCCTTCCTGAACTACCGCCCGCGGGTGGAGGTGGTCACCAACGTGGAGCCGGACCACCTGGACAACTACGCCAGCACAGAGGACTTTGAGGGGGCTTTCCGGGACTTCGCCGGGCGGCTGGTGCCCGGGGGGCTGCTGGTGGCCTGCGCGGACGACCCGGGTGCCCTGCGCCTGGCGCGGGCGGCTGCCGCTACCGGCACCCGCGTGCAGACCTTCGGCACCGTCCCGGCCGAGCAGCTGCCGGGCGGCCCGGTGGGGGAGGGGCACGTGCTGCTCACGGTCCTGGGCAGCCGTGACGACGGCACCAGCGCCCAGCTGCTGCTGCAGCTGGGAGACGCCCTGACCGGCCCGGTGGACCTGGAGCTGTCCGTGCCCGGCACCCACGTGGCCCTGGACGCCGCCGGGGCCTGGGCGGCAGGCCTGGAGCTGGGGGTCGAGCCGGAGCAGATGGCCCGTTGCCTGGGGGTCTTCGGGGGCACCAAGCGGCGTTTCGAGGACCGGGGTGAGGTGGCGGGGGTGCGCGTGGTGGACGACTACGCCCACCACCCCACCGAGATCGAGGCCCTGATGCGCACCGCCCGGGCGGTGGCCACGGCCCGGGGCGGGCGGGTCCTGGCCCTGTTCCAGCCGCACCTGTTCTCTCGCACCCAGGGCTTCGCGGAGCGTTTCGGGGCGGCCCTGGCCCAGGCGGACCTGGTGGTGGTCACGGACGTCTACCCAGCCCGGGAGCGGGCGGAGGACTTCCCCGGCGTCGACGGCGCTACGGTGGTGGCTCACCTGCCTGCTGGGCGGGGCGTCTTCGTTCCCGGGCGCCAGGAGGCCGCGCGCCAGGTCGCGGCCCTGGCCCGGCCGGGGGACCTGCTGCTGACCATCGGTGCCGGGGACGTGACCGAGCTGGGGCCGGTGGTCCTGGCTGAGCTGGCTGACCGGAGCGACCTGGCGGGCCGGAGTGACTTGGCGGTCCGGGCGGAGCCGGACCCGGCCGACCGGCCGCAGGCGGGTGCCTGATGCGCAAGCCCTCGGTGCCGCGTCCCGGGACGGAGGAGCCCGCCCCGCAGGCGGGGGCCCGGGGCGGCAGGCTGCCCACGTCCCGGCTCCCGGAGGAGCACACCCAGAGCCTGCCGGTGGTGCGCCAGCAGACTCCTAGCTCCCTGGACCTGCGCGCCGACCGCCACGACCGGGTGGTCTCCACCGGCCTGGCGCAGCGGCTCCAGGAGCGGCGTGACTCCCTGCGGCGGCTGCGCCGTCGCCGCCTGCTGGTGGCTGCGGCGGTGCTGGTGGTGCTGGCTGGGCTGGGCTGGGGGGTGCTGGGCTCGCCCTTGCTGGGCCTGCGGCTGGAGCAGGTGGAGGTCACCGGCTCGGACGGCTCGGTGAGCGTGGAGCAGGTGCGTGAGGTCTATGCCGGTCTGGAGGGGCGCTCGCTGCTGCGCCTGGACACGGGAGAGCTGGCCGCGGCCACCTCCCAGGAGCTGGTGCGGGTGCGGGACGTGCAGGTCAGCCGCCGCTGGCCCAACGGGCTGCGTGTGCACCTGAGCATGCGCGAGCCGGTAGCGGCCCGGCAGGTGGAGGGCGGCTTCGAGGTGCTGGACGCCCAGGCGGTGGTGCTGGAGACGGCTGCCAGCCTGCCCGCCGGACTGGCCTGGGTGCAGGCCCCGGAGGGGGAGGAGCTCAGCGCGGAGATGGTCTCGGCCGTGGTTGCCGCGGTGGGGGCCCTGGACCCGCAGACCCGCTCCCAGGTGGTCTCAGGCACGGCCTCGGTGGCGGGGCAGGTGCGCCTGAGCCTGCAGGGCGGGGCCAATGTGGTGTGGGGGGACTCCTCCCAGCCGGAGCTCAAGGCGCAGGTCCTGCGGGTGCTGCTGGGCACCCCGGCCCAGGTCTATGACGTGTCCTCGCCCCGCTTCCCGAGCACTTCCTGAGGATGGCTGGGGAAGGTGGCCACGACACGGCGGACACACCGGTCTAAATGCGTGCAGGTCGGGACGGGGGCACGTAGCGTTTTCCTCATCAGCCGAAAATGACATAAGTATAAACCTCAACCTGAGGTTGACGGTTTTCGGAGCCGGAGTCAAGTGGAGGGCTACTGTGACGGAATCTCAGCACTACCAGGCAGTCATCAAGGTGGTGGGCGTCGGCGGCGGTGGCGTCAACGCCGTGAACCGCATGATCGAGGCCGACCTGCGGGGCGTGGAGTTCATCGCCGTAAACACTGACGCGCAGGCCCTGCTCATGACCGACGCCGACGTCAAGCTCGACGTCGGCCGCGACCTGACCCGTGGCCTGGGCGCGGGCGCCGACCCCTCCATCGGGCGCAAGGCCGCTGAGGACCACATCGAGGACATACGGGCCGCGATCACCGGTGCGGACATGGTCTTCGTGACCGCGGGGGAGGGCGGCGGCACCGGCACCGGCGGGGCCCCCGTCGTCGCCAAGATCTCCCGGGAGATCGGGGCCCTGACCATCGGCGTGGTCACCCGGCCCTTCGCCTTCGAGGGGCGTCGCCGCTCCGCCCAGGCCGAGGAGGGCATCGCGAACCTGCGCGAGCAGGTGGACACCCTGATCGTCATCCCCAACGACCGCCTCCTGGACATCGCCGACCCCAACATCTCCGTGGTCGACGCCTTCAAGCAGGCGGACCAGGTGCTCCTCCAGGGCGTCCAGGGCATCACCGAGCTGATCACCACCCCCGGCCTGATCAACGTCGACTTCAACGACGTCAAGTCCGTCATGCAGGGGGCCGGCTCCGCCCTTATGGGTATCGGCTTCTCCTCCGGCGAGGACCGGGCCGTGGCGGCCACCGAGATGGCGATCTCCTCACCGCTGCTGGAGACCTCGATCGACGGCGCCCACGGCGTGCTGCTCTTCTTCCAGGGCGGCGCGGACCTGGGCCTGCTGGAGATGAGCAAGGCGGCGGAGCTGGTGCGGGAGGCCGTGCACCCAGAGGCCAACATCATCGTCGGCAACGTCGTGGACGGCGCCCTGGGTGACGAGGTCCGGGTGACCGTGATCGCGGCGGGCTTCGACGAGGTGCCCGTGGTCTCCGCTCCTCGTGTTCCCCAGCAGGTTGCCCCCGGCTACGGCCAGCCTGCCAACCGTGCGCCGGAGCAGGGGCAGTACCCCAGCCTGTCCTCCTACCCGCAGCACAGTGCCACCGGCGCGCGCGGGGCGCACCGCCTGGACACCGGCGCCACGCCGCGCACGACCACGGCTCCCGCCAACGCGCCCACCGCGGCCACCGCGGACCTGTCGGTGCTGCCTGAGGCCGGGGAGGGCGGGGCGCCTGTCGATGAGCGGCTCCGCGCCAGCGGCCCGCAGCCGACGCTGCCGCCGCAGCTGGTGGTGCCGCCGGTCATCAACGACGAGGGCGTCACCGACATCGACCTGCCGGACTTCCTGCGCTGAGGACCCTGCGGCAGTGGCGCTCCTGCTGGAGGTAGAGCTGGGCCCCGTCGCCCGTGGGTGGTTCACCACCCGCGAGGGCGGGGCCCCTGCCGTGGCCGACCCGGCCTACGCCGGCCTGAACCTGGCCGGGCACGTGGGTGACCAGGCGCTGCGGGTCGAGCGCAACCGGGCCGAGCTGGTGCAGGCCATCGGCCTGGAACCAGGGCAGGTGGCCTGGATGCAGCAGGTCCACTCGGCCACGGTCGCCCATCCCGGCCCCGGCCCTGAGCCGACGGCGGACGCCCTGGTGGTGGACGGACGGCGCGACCCGGCCCGGGCAGCTGGCGTGCTGGTGGCCGACTGCGTGCCGGTGCTGCTGGCGGACGGGAGCCTGCCGCTGGTAGCCGCCGTGCACGCGGGACGCCAGGGGATGCTGGCGGGGGTCGTGCCCGCGGCGGTGGCCGAGCTGCGCCGCCTGGGCGCCCAGGACCTGCGGGCGGCGGTGGGGCCTTCCATCTGCGGCTCCTGCTACGAGGTGCCCGCGCAGATGCGGGACCAGGCCGCAGCGGTCGAGCCTGCCTGCGCCTCCACCACCAGCTGGGGCACGCCCGCGATAGACGTCGCCGCGGGGGTGCGCGCCCAGCTCGGGCGCCTGGGGGTGGGGCTGGTGGACACGCCCGCCTGGTGCACCTTTGAGGACCAGCGCTTCTTCTCCTACCGCCGTGAGGGGCGTACGGGCAGGTTCGCAGGCGTGGTCAGCCTGGGCTGAGCCCTGCGGCCGGTCCCCGGCGTGTCTGCCTGGGGGCGGGCGGTGGAGCCGTTAGCGTTTTCAGTAGCGGGAGGACCAGCACCCGGATTCTTGAAGGAGCACTCAGATGCGAGCACTGCGCAGCATGACCAACCTGCTCGGTTCCCAGGACTATGAGACCGAGGAGGACTACGAGGCGCACGAGGAGTCCGTTGTGTCTGAGTACGCAGGGGGCTATGAGGACGACTACACCTCGGCTACCGGCTACATGGAGGTCGCGGAGCCGGTGGAGGCGGACCTGCGCCGTATCGTCACGGTGCACCCCAGCACCTACAACGAGGCCCGGGTGATCGGTGAGGCCTTCCGTGACGGCCTGCCGGTCATCATCAACCTGACCGGGATGAGCGAGTCCGACGCCCGCCGCATGGTGGACTTCTCCGCCGGGCTGGTCTTCGGGCTGCGCGGGGCCATCGAGCGGGTCACTCCGCGGGTCTTCCTGCTCACCCCGGCCTCGGTGGCGATCGACTCCGGTGAGGCGGCTGAGGCGGGCGAGCGTTTCTTCAACCAGGGCTGAAGTCCTCTAGAGTAGAGGCGTGTCCGCGGTCATCTCGATCCTTCAGTCTCTTCTCTCCCTGTACGTCCTCGTGCTGCTGCTGCGCGTGGTCCTCGACCTGCTTGAGCAGTTCTCCCGTAGCTGGCGACCAACCGGCGTGGTGCTGGTGGTCGCCAACGCTGTCTACGGGCTCACGGACCCCCCGCTGCGGATGATCCGTGAACGGGTTCCTGCCTTGCAGGTGGGTGGGGTCGGCCTCGACCTGAGCGTCCTGGTCCTGTGGCTGGGGATCGTCCTGCTGCAGACCCTGCTGGCTTTCTTACGCTAAGGGCGAGTCGCCTTGTGCAGGCGTGTCATGGTATCCGGATTTGCCGTCTCACCTGCTCAAGAGTGGTCTGCGCCCCGCGCGCACAGGAGGCGCGGGTGCTTGCCCGAATTGTTTCCTGAATGCCGCTGATCCGGATCTTTGACTGGTATCCCAACGTTCTACTGAGGGGCAGGGGGCTCTTCGTGCGGGATCTGGGCAGGCTCTTGGGGACTTTGTGCAGGTGATAGCGGTTCCGCATGCGGGGTGCGGCTCAGTGGATGCTGGTATCTTGGTCATCACATTCGGTGCCGCAACGTTGGTCCGAAGCTGCTTCGGGTAATGTGTTCGCACCTGGGTGCCGATTATGGTGCTCTTATCAGATCCGTACGACATTGAGGTGACGACCATGACGCTGCTCTCCGCAGACGACGTCCTCAACAAGAAGTTCCAGGCGACGAAGTTCCGCGAGGGCTACGAGCAGGACGAGGTTGACGAGTTCCTCGACGACGTCGTTGAGGCCATGCGGCAGCTGGAGGCTGAGAACGCCGACCTGAAGGCCAAGCTTGAGGCCGCCAACGCACGGATCGCCTCGCTGAGCCAGGGTGGCTCCCAGCGGGCGGAGGCCCCGGCGCCCGCTCCGGCTATAGCCGAGGCGGCTCCCGTGGCGGCCCCGGTGCCCGCTGCCGCTGGAACCGAGCAGGAGCCGGCCGCTGCCAAGGGCATGCTGGAGCTGGCCCAGAAGCTCCACGACGAGCACGTCGCCAACGGCAAGGCTGAGGGTGAGCGGATCATCACGGAGGCCCGCACCACCGGTGAGTCGATCATCCGCGAGGCTGAGGACCAGCGCAACCGCACCCTGGCCCAGCTGGAGAAGGAGCGCTCCGGCCTGGAGCACAAGATCGACGAGCTACGTCGCTTCGAGTCCGACTACCGTACCCGCCTCAAGAGCTTCCTGTCCGGCCTGCTCAACACGGTTGACGGCGGCGGCACCTCTGTCGAGGGCGTCAACCTCTGAGCCTCACCGTGTCCACGCAGCCATGGCGCTGAGCCTGAGGGCGACGACCTTTCCGGTCGTCGCCCTCATGTTCATGGGGTCCTGTACCCCTGCTGGTTTCCCAAAGCACCTGAGGCAGTGAGAGACTCCGGGCCGTGCACCCGCATGACAAGGACAGGAACATGAGCGCCCAGACCTCCGCGGCTCCTACCGGCCGTCGCCTGCAGCCAGGCAGAGGACGGTACCTGCGGCTGCTGTGGGTACTGGCTGCGGCGGTGCTGCTCCTTGACCAGCTCACTAAGGTCTGGGCGCTGGAGGCGCTGGCCGACGGCACCAGGCGGGCACTGCTGGGATCAGTGCTGGGCCTGCGCCTGGTCTTCAACCCCGGTGCCGCCTTCTCCTTCGCCAACAGCCAGACCTGGCTGCTCACCGTGGTCGCGCTGGCGGTGGTGGTCTTCGTGCTGCGTGTCTCCCGCAGGCTGGGCTCGCGGGCCTGGACGGTGGCCCTGGCCCTGGTGCTGGGGGGTGCGTCGGGCAACCTGGTGGACCGGCTGCTGCGGGCCCCCGGGGTGGGGCGCGGGCACGTCGTCGACTTTATCGACTACGGGGTGTTCGTGGGCAACGTTGCCGACATCGCCATCGTGGTGGCGGCAGCCCTGATCATGTGGCTGTCCGTGACCGGCCGGGAGCTGGAGGGTGAGGCGGCAGCCTCGGCGGCAGGGACGGGCCGCGAGGCCGCGGGCGAGGCTCCCGGCCAGGCCCGGGCGGAGGCCCGGGAGAGCGGGACGTCAGGTACGCAGGCGCAGGAGGCACAGGCACGAGGGGCCCTGAAGCAGGGGCGCCAGGCATGAGCCTGCGGGTCCTGCCGGTCCCTGACGGCCTGGTGGGGGAGCGCGTCGACGCCGCCCTGGCCCGCATGACCGGGCTGAGCCGCTCCCGGGCTGGTGAGCTCTGCGCCGCCGGGGCGGTGCGGCTGGAGGGCCGAGCCCTGGGCAAGTCCGACCGCCTGCAGGCCGGGCAGCTGCTGGAGGTGGACCTGCCCGACCCGCGGCCCTCAGGGCCCGTGGCCACGCCGGTGGAGGGCCTGGAGCTGCTCTACGAGGACGCCGACATCGTGGTGGTAGACAAGCCTGCGGGGGTGGCCGCGCACCCCTCCATGGGCTGGGACGGCCCGGACGTGCTGGGTGCCCTCAAGGCCATGCAGGTTCAGGTAGCCACCTCCGGGGCGGCTGAGCGCCAGGGCATCGTCTCCCGCCTGGACGTAGGCACCTCCGGCGCCATGGTGGTGGCTAAGGGGGAGCGGGCCTACTCGGTGCTCAAGCGCGCCTTCCGGGAGCACGCCGTCTCCAAGACCTACCACGCCCTGGTCCAAGGGCACCTGGACCCGCTGCGCGGCACCATCGACGCGCCCATCGGCCGCCACCCCAGCCGTGAGTGGAAGATGGCGATTATCGACGGCGGGCGGGAGTCCGTGACGCACTACGACGTCATTGAGGTCATGCCCGCGGCCTGCCTGGCGCAGGTGGACCTGGAGACCGGGCGCACCCACCAGATCCGCGTGCACATGGCCGCCGTCGGCCACCCCTGCGTGGGGGACGAGACCTACGGGGCGGACCCGCGCCTGACCGAGCGCACCGGTCTGCGCCGCCAGTGGCTCCACGCGGTAGAGCTGGGCCTGGCCCACCCGGTGACGGGGGAGTGGATGACCTTCACCTCCAGCTACCCCGCCGACCTGAGCCACGCCCTGGACGTGCTGCGCCTCTCCTAACCACCCCTCTTCCGCGAGACCGGGACATATGTACCGCGAGTTCGGTTAGGTCACCCTAAGCCTGTGGATATCTTTGCCGAGGCCAAGCGGCCTCCTGCCAGCGGACCTCCTCAGCACAGCAGCGGCAAGTCCTGGCAGCGGCAGGCCTCCCGGTGGCGCTCCCGCACCTAGGCTGGGAGCCTTCCCGTGCCGCAAGCAGCAAGGAGCAGCAGATGGGTGGAACCGGCGCAGCAGGCCCGCAGCAGGCAGGCAGGCCCCGGCCGCCGAAGGCGCCGGGCTGGGAGAGCGTGCGTGGGGACGAGCGCGGCACCCGGGCCGACCAGGTGCGCCAGGCAGTGGCCACCGTGCGCCTGGAGGTCTTCGTCCAGGAGCAGCAGGTGCCCCTGAGCCTGGAGATGGACGCCCGCGACGACCAGCCCACCACCATCCACCTGCTGGTTCGTGGGCAAGGTGGAGAGCCACTTGGTGCCGCCCGCCTGCTGCTGGAGCCCGAGCACCCCGGCCAGGTCCACCTGGGCCGCCTGGCCGTGCGGCGGCACGCCCGTGGTACCGGTCTGGGAGCCCGCCTGGTCACGGCCGTGGAGCAGGAGGCGCTGGCCCGCGCCACGGCCCGGCTGGGACCACAGGCCGCAGCCTGGGGCGGGGTACCAGCAGGTACCTACGGCGTCGTGGTGCTGCTCTCCGCCCAGGAGCAGGCGCTGGGCTTCTATGAGCGCTGCGGCTACCAGACAGTGAGCGGGCGCCGCTACCTGGACGCCGGTATCTGGCACCAGGACATGGCCCGGCTGCTGTGCCCGGCCTGACCCGCACCGTCCCCCGCAGGCTGGGACATACGTACCGCGAGACCGGCAAGGTCGACCTAAGCGCCTGGGGTGCCTGCTCCGTGGCGTACCGGTCTTCTCCTGGCCGTGCGCCACGGCCCTAGGATGGGCCCATGGCGGAAACCAGCAGCGCGGTCAGCCCGGACGAGGGCCCCTACGACGACTTCGTGCACCTGCACGTCCACACCGACTACTCCATGCTGGACGGTGCCGGGAAGATCAAGGACTACGTCGCGGAGGCCAAGCGGCTGGGCCAGCGGGCCCTGGCCATCACCGACCACGGCTACATGTTCGGCGCCTACGAGTTCTACGCCGAGTGCGTAAAGGCCGGCGTCAAGCCGATCATCGGGGTAGAGGCATACCTGACTCCCGGCACCTCCCGCTTTGACAAGACCCGCGTGTTCTGGGGCGACGAGTCCCAGCGCAGCGACGACGTCTCCGCCCGCGGCTCCTACACCCACATGACCCTGCTCTCCCGCAACAACGAGGGCCTGCACAACCTCATGCGCCTGGACTCCTACGCCTCCCTGGAGGGCCAGTGGGGCAAGGCCCCGCGCATGGACCGCGAGTTGATCTCCCGCTACGCGAACGGCCTGATCTCCTCCACCGGCTGCCCCTCCTCCGAGGTACAGACCCGCCTGCGCCTGGGCCAGTGGGACGAGGCGCTGCGGGCGGCCGGGGAGCTGCAGGACATCTTCGGCAAGGACTTCTTCTACGTGGAGCTGATGGACCACGGCCTGGAGATCGAGCGGCGTGTCACCCAGGACCTCCTGCGCCTGTCAAAGACCCTGGACGCGCCGCTGCTGGCCACCAACGACTCCCACTACGTCCGCCCCGAGGACCGTACCGTCCAGGACGCGATGCTGTGCATCAACTCCGGCTCCGTGCTAACAGACCCGGACCGTTTCAAGTTTGACGGCGACACCTACTACCTGCGCCCCGGCGCGGAGATGCGTTCGCTGTTCAAGGAGCTGCCGGAGGCCTGCGACAACACCCTGCTGGTGGCCGAGCAGTGCGAGGTCTCCTTCCAGACCGTCGACGAGGGCGCCTCCTTCATGCCGGTCTTCCCCGTACCTGAGGGGGAGACCATGGACAGCTGGTTCGTCAAGGAGTGCTGGCGCGGCATGGAGCGCCGCTTCCACGGGGACATCCCCGAGGACTGCCGCAAGCAGGCCGAGTACGAGATCGACGTGATCGTGCAGATGGGCTTCCCCGGGTACTTCCTGGTGGTGGCCGACTACATCAACTGGGCCAAGGAGCACGGCATCCGCGTGGGGCCCGGACGCGGCTCCGGGGCGGGCAGCATCGTCGCCTACGCCATGGGCATCACCGAGCTGAACCCGCTGGCCCACGGGCTGATCTTCGAGCGCTTCCTGAACCCGGAGCGCATCTCCATGCCGGATATCGACGTCGACTTCGACGAGCGCCGCCGCGACGAGGTGATCGAGTACGTCCGGGAGAAGTACGGCTCCGACAAGGTCAGCCAGGTGGTCACCTACGGCGTCATCAAGGCCAAGCAGTCCCTGAAGGACTCCAGCCGGGTGATGGGCTACCCCTACGCCGTGGGGGACAGGCTCACCAAGGCCATGCCGCCTACGGTGCAGGGCAAGGACATCACCATCAAGGGCATGTTCGACCCCACGGACAAGCGCTACGGGGAGGCGGAGGAGTTCCGCAAGCTGCACGCGGAGGACCCCGACGCCCAGAAGATCGTGGAGCTGGCCAAGGGCCTGGAGGGCATGACCCGGCAGTGGGGCGTGCACGCCTGCGCCGTCATCATGTCCTCCAAAGCCCTGACCGAGGTCATCCCCATGATGCAGCGCCTGCAGGACGGGGCCAGCATCACCCAGTTCGACTACCCCACCTGCGAGCACCTGGGGCTGCTCAAGATGGACTTCCTGGGCCTGCGCAACCTGACCGTCATCTCTGACGCGCAGGAGAACATCGTCGCCAACGGCAAGCCCGCCCTGGACATCGACAACACGCCGCTGGACGACGCCGCCACCTACGAGATGCTCTCCCGGGGCGAGACACTGGGGGTCTTCCAGCTGGACGGCGGCGGTATGCGCACCCTGCTGCGCCTGATGAAGCCGGACAACTTCGAGGACATCTCCGCCGTCGGCGCGCTCTACCGGCCCGGCCCCATGGGGGCGGACTCCCACACCAACTACGCCCTGCGCAAGAACGGGGTGCAGGAGATCGTGCCGATCCACCCCGAGCTCAAGGAGGTGCTGGAGCCGATCCTGGGCACCACCTACGGCCTGATCGTCTACCAGGAGCAGGTCATGAAGATCGCCCAGGAGCTGGCGGGCTTCTCCCTGGGCAAGGCCGACAAGCTCCGCAAGGCCATGGGCAAGAAGAAGCCCGAGATCCTGGCCAAGGAGTTCGTGGGCTTCAAGGATGGGATGCTCAGGAACGGCTACTCGGAGGAGTCGATCCAGACCCTGTGGGACATCGTGGTTCCCTTCTCCGCCTACGCCTTCAACAAGGCCCACTCGGCGGCCTACGGGGTGGTCTCCTACTGGACCGCCTACCTCAAGTGCCACTACCCCACCGAGTACATGGCGGCGCTGCTCACCAGCCAGAAGGACAACAAGGACAAGCTGGCGGTCTACCTGGGGGAGTGCCGCCACCTGGGCATCCGGGTGCTGCCCCCGGACGTGAACGCCTCCCGTGCCCAGTTCTCCGCGGTAGGGGAGGACATCCGCTTCGGCCTGGCGGCGGTGCGCAACGTGGGCCTGAACGTGGTTGAGGCCATTGAGCAGGCGCGCGAGGACAAGGGGGAGTTCACCAGCTTCGAGGACTTCCTGGACAAGGTGCCGGCGGTGGTGTGCAACAAGCGCACGATCGACTCGCTGATCAAGGCGGGGGCCTTTGACACCCTGGGCCGGACCCGCCGCTCCCTGCAGGCCTGCCACGAGGACTTCGTGGACGAGGTGATCGGGGTCAAGCGCAACGAGGCGGCGGGCCAGTTCGACCTGTTTGGCTCCCTCATGGGCGGGTCGCTGGAGGGGGAGGACTCCGCCTTCGCCAAGGGCCCCGTCTTCTCCTCGGAGGTGCCTGACCTGCCGGAGTGGGACAAGAAGATGAAGCTGGCCTATGAGCGGGAGATGCTGGGCCTGTACGTCTCCGACCACCCGCTGCTGGGCCTGGAGGGGGTGCTGGGAAAGCTGGCGGACACGGAGATCGCCGAGCTGGTGGCCAACGAGGAGCGGGAGGACGGCACCATGGTGACTATCGCCGGACTGATCACCAGCCTCACCCGCAAGACCACCAAGCAGGGCAACCTGTGGGCCATCGCCCAGATCGAGGACCTGGGGGGCAGCGTGGAGGCGCTGTTCTTCCCCGCCACCTACCAGACGGTCTCCACCATGCTCGCCCCGGACACGGTGGTCACGGTGCGGGGGCGGCTGAACCGGCGTGACGGCCAGGTGGCTTTGTACGCGCAGGAGCTGAGCCTGCCGGACGTGTCCAACGCCGCTCACGAGTCGGTGCACCTGGCCCTACCGGCCAGCCGCTGCACGACGGCGCTGGTGGAGCGGCTGCGTTCCGTGCTCATGAAGCACCCGGGCGTCAGCGAGGTGCGCCTGACCCTGACCAGCCCGGGCCGGGAGGTGCGCACCCAGCTGGAGGCGGCCTTGCGGGTCGATCCGACCCCGGCCTTCTACTCGGACATCAAGGCCCTGCTGGGGCCGGGCTGCCTGGCCCGGCGCTGAGGTACCACATCCCCGCCTGTTCGTCTAGGTATCCGCAACGGCTCTATACCGTTGTTGGAGAAACTATTAACCTTCTGGAATTTATCCGGGTCAAAGGTTATGGTCGAAAGGACCGCTGAGGATCCCTGTGTCCTCACAACAGCTTCTCCCTGGAGGCCTTACCGTGACACGTCGCCGCGTGGTCTTTACCCTGGTGCTGACCACTGTGGTGGCTGGTCTGCTGGTGCTGATCTGCGTTCTCAGCCGAGGCGGGGGCGGCCGGGTCATCCACGTGTCGCCCACTGGTGACGACACCGCCTCCGGCAGCTCCGCGGCCCCGCTGGCCACGGTCCACCGCGCCCTGGACCTCGCCGTGGACGGCGACACGGTGCGCCTGGCCGCCGGCACCTACCGGGAGGGTGAGCTGATCATGCCTAACCGGGTGCGGCTGGAGGCGGGCCGTGGGGAGAAGGTGGTTCTCTCCGGGGCGCAGGTGGTGCAGGACTGGGTGGCTGAGGGCAGCGTGTGGCGCTCCCGCGACGAGCTGGTCCGTTTCTGCCAGGAGTGCACCTTCAACCCGGATCCGGGCTACGACGGCGTGCGAGGCTACCCCGAGCAGGTCTACCTGGACGGGGTGGCGCTGCGGCAGGTGGCCAGCCGGGAGGAGGTCGTGGAGGGGACCTTCTTCGTTGACCGCCTGCCGGTGGAGTTCGAAGGGGGCGGGATCGACCGGATCGGCCGGGTGACCGGTTCCCGGACCGCCCACTACCTGCTGGGCTCGGACCCCAGCGGGCACCAGGTGGAGGTGGTGCAGCACGCCCGGGCCCTGACGGTGGCGGGCAACGGCGCGGCGGTGGCCAACCTGACCATCGAGAAGTACGCGCCCACGCAGATGTGGGGCCTGCAGGACCCGCAGATCGGCACCCAGGGTTCCGGGACCATGGTGCTGGTCATGGGTGACGACGTGAGCATCGAGTCCACCGTCCTGCGCCAGGCCACCTCCGGCAGCGCCCTGCACTTCACCAACGGCTCCGGGCAGTCGCTTACCTCCTCCAAGGTCATGGACAACGCGGGGGCCGGGATGATGGCCAACGAGACCTACAACCTGCTGGTGTCCCGCAGCTACTTCACCGGCAACAACGCCAACGGCTTCGACAGCGCGGAGACCTGCGGCGCCTACTGCTACCTGGCGGACTTCAAGATCACCCACTCCGCAGGGCTGCGCTTCGAGCTCAATACCTTGGACTACGCGGACCGGGAGGCTGACGCCGCCGACCCCCTGCTCTACAGCACCAACCGGCAGGTTGGGGTCTGGCTGGACGAGGGCGTGGCGAACTCGACGGTGGTGGGCAACTACTTCGTGAACACGCCGGTAGCGGTGTTCAACGAGATCTCCCTGAACACGGTGATCGCCTCGAACGTCATCAACGGCGCGGGCACGGGGATCCTCAGCTCCGGCTCGGAGCGTGCCCGCATCTGGAACAACACGGTGGCCTACGCCCTCGAGCCGCTGGTGATCCGGGAGGACGCGCGCACCGACGGCTGCAACGCCCGTACCCAGGACGGCACCTGCGTGGAGGAGGAGCCCTGGTCCGTGCAGCACGAGCTGACCTGGGACCAGACCGACACGGAGGTCTTCAACAACATATTCACCTCCAAGCAGACCGCCCGGCTGCCGCAGGACCCCTGGCGCTTCTCCTGGCACGCGGGCGTGCTCGCGGGCGGCAACTGGGACGGCACCGCGGTCGGGGCCAACGACATGGTCCTAGGCATGGACTACAACGTCTACTACCGCCAGCCGGCCGCGGAGGACCAGCCGAGCTTCGCCGTCCTGTGGCAGGTGGACCAGGGCCGCAGCATCACGCCGCAGACCCTGGAGGGGCTGACCAACGACCCGGCTGTGACCGCCAACGAGCGGGAGCAGAACGGCTGGGAGCTGCTGGGCCCGCGCGGGGCCAACCCGCTGGTGGTCCGGGAGTCCCGCAATCCCCGTGACTACGCCGCCTCCGACTTCCGCCTGCGGGAGGACTCCCCGGCCCGGGGGACGGGCAAGGCGGTCTTCGGGGACACCGCCAAGGCCCTGGGCCTGGAGGAGCGCACGGTGGTCGACCGGGGCGCCCTGTTCAACGTGGCCTGGGGGACCGCCTCCTGGCAGGCGGACCGCCAGGAGGGGGCCGCTGCGTCGGCGACCGGTGCCACTGCCGCGGGCGCACCGGAGCAGACCGGTGCGGAGCAGGCCACGGCCAGCGGGGCGGCGGACGCAGGAGCAGCCGCTGGGCTCAGCCAGTCCTCAGGCCGGGCCGAGACGGCAGGTACTGCTATCGACCGCCAGCCCCGCAAAGCCCTGGGCGCCGCCCCTGCCTCGAGACTGCTGCTCGATATGGCAGGGGCTCTTTTTATCTCCATCCTGGTCCTGCTGGTGCTCCTGGTCCTGCTGGGCCGGCTGTTCCAGCCCGCGCGACCAGCCCCGCAGGCAGACAAGCAGCCACCCGGGCGCGCCGGGGGCGTCCAGGACAAGAGGTCATCATGAGTTCCGCACGCTCCCTGGTGCTAGACCAGATCCCTCCGGTGTTCGTCGCAGCGGACCAGGTGACGGCGGGTGCGGCCCTGGCTATGGTCCTGCTGGTCCTGGCCTACACCTTCCTGCTGGTGGTCCTGTCCCGTAGCAGACGGCGCCCGCTGCCTGGGCCCGCAGCGGCGGACCCGGACCTGCAGGTCATCATCCTCATGCCCTGCCTCAACGAGGCCAAGGTTATCCGCGCCTCGGTCAACCGCCTTCTGAGCATCCCCGACCGGGGGCTGCACGTCATCGTCATCGACGACGGCAGCGACGACGGGACCACCAGGTCGCTGGTGGGTATCCGTGACCGCCGTCTGCACGTGCTGCGCCGCCGTCTGCCCAACGCCCGCAAGGGCAAGGGGGAGGCCCTGAACGACGCGCTCGACCGGGTGCGGCGCGCCTCCGCCCGCCTGCCCGACTCACAGGTGGTGGTGGGCATCATCGACGCGGACGGGCGCCTGGACCCCTGGGCGGTGGAGCGGGTGCGGGCGGTCTTCTCCGACCCCCAGGTGGGTGCCCTGCAGCTGGGGGTGCGTATCAACAACCGCTTCCGCTCCTTGCTGGCGCGTATGCAGGACATGGAGTTCGTCATCTTCACCTCGGTGTTCCAGGAGGGACGGCGCTACCTGGGCAGCGTGGGCATGGGCGGCAACGCCCAGTTCACCCGGCTGTCGGCCCTCAACGCCTTAGGGCCCCGTCCCTGGACCCGCTCCCTGACCGAGGACTTCGACCTGGGGCTGCGGCTTAACACCACCGCCTGGCGCAACGAGTACGACGGTGCGGCGGCCGTGCACCAGCAAGGCGTCACCAGCCTCAAGCGGCTGGTGCGGCAGCGCACCCGCTGGTTCCAGGGCAACCTGCAGGCGAGCAACCTGCTGACCCGGATCGCCCGCACCGGCCGGGGCCTGTCACGGCTGGACAGCATCTGGCAGGTCCTCACGCCCTACACGCTCCTGGCCGGTACCTTCCTGGTGCTGTCGTTCTTCCTGAGCCTGGTTGAGGCCGGGGTCGCGGCGGTGCGCGGTGAGCCCCAGTCCTGGGCCTGGCTGCTGGGCGCCTACCTCCTGGCGGCCGGGCCTGCCCTGGTCTTCGGCGTCATCTACTGGAAGGTGGAACGCGCTGAGGGGCTGCGCCTGTGGCGCTCGCTGCTCTACGCCCACCTGTTCGTGGTCTACGGGCTGATGCCCTGCATAATCGGCTGGCGGGCCCTGGGACGGGCGCTGATAGGCCGCACAGGCTGGGCCAAGACCGCCCGCGAGGCGGAGGGGCCCCGGGCAGTCGGCTCCCCACCGCTAGCCGTGCCCTCGGGCAGCGCTGACGTCACCCTGGACCAGAAGGCGGTCGCGTGACCGAGCCGGGCCTGTCCTGGAGCGCCAGGAGGAGGGAGTTCGTGGCCGCGGGGGCGGCCACGACGATCCTCGTGGCGGCCGGGGGCCTGCTGGCCAGGTACCGGGTGGAGGACTGTGCCTGGACCACCGTCCACGACGGCTACGGCGCGGTCACCTGCGCGGCCGAGCAGGTGCGCCTGGTGCCCCAGGCCCCCTCCGTCCCGGAGGAGACCCACGCGGCGCTGGCCATCCACACCGGCGTCGTCGTCCAGGAAGGTGGCACCACCTCCTTCAGCACGAGCGTGCTGACCACCTCCCAGCTGCGGCGCGGCTCCGACCCCAACCCCTGGGAGGTGGCCTGGCTGCTGTGGTGCTACACCGACGACCTCCACTTCTACGCCCTGGTACTCAAGCCCAACGGCTGGGAGCTGTCCAAGGAGGACCCGGCCTACCCGGGAGCCCAGCGCTTCCTGGCCAGCTCCAGCGAGCCCACCTTCCCCACCGGTACCAGCTACCAGGTGGAGGTCACCGTGGTCTCCCAGCCAGGCGCCACGCAGATGAGCGTCAGCGTCGACGGGCAGCCGCTGGTCACCGCCACCGACGACCAGGACCCCTATCCCTCCGGGCAGGTCGCGGCCTACAGCGAGGACGCGGACGCGACCTTCGGGCCCCTTACCAGAGTGCCAGCGCCCCAGACCCCCGACCAGACCCAGTAAGACAACAGGATCGAGGAGACATGCACGAACCGAGCCCGTCATCCAAGCCGCCCGTCAAGGTCATGCTGGTCTACGGGACCAGGCCGGAAGCCATCAAGCTCGCCCCGCTGGTGCGGGCCCTGGAGGCGGACAGCCGCTTCACACCGGTGGTGGTGGTCACCGGCCAGCACCGCGAGATGCTCGACCAGGTCAACACCTTCTTCGGCATCACCCCGGACTGTGACCTGGACGTGCACCGCCCCGGACAGACCCTGACCGAGGTGACCACCAAGGTCCTGGCGGGGGCGGGGGAGCAGATCGCCGCCCACCGCCCCGACGTCGTCGTCGTGCAGGGGGACACCACCTCCGCCTTCGCGGGCGCCCTGGCGGCCTTCTACCACCAGGTGCCGGTGGCGCACGTGGAGGCGGGGCTGCGCAGCGGCACCATCGCCTCCCCCTTCCCGGAGGAGGGCAACCGGCGGCTCATCGGCCAGGTCGCCAGCATCAACCTGTGTCCGACCGCCTCCAGCCGGGACAACCTGCTGCGGGACGGCTTCGACCCGCACAGCCTCGTGGTCACCGGCAACACCGTGATCGACGCGCTCCTGGAGACCGTCTCCCGCCCGGTGCACCTGACGGACCCGGCCCTGGAGCGACTGGTCCAGGACCCGGGGCCGCGCGTGGTGCTGGTGACCGCCCACCGTCGCGAGTCCTGGGGGGAGCCCATGCGCCGCGTGGGCCGGGCCGTGGCCCGGCTGGCCAGCGACCGGCCCGGCACCACCTTCGTCCTGCCCGCCCACCGCAACCCCGTCGTCCGGGAGGCGCTGCTGCCCCAGGTGCAGGACCTGCCCAACGTCGTCGTCACCGAGCCGCTGGAGTACGCCCAGTTCTGCGCCCTCATGAACCGCGCGGACCTGGTTCTCACGGACTCCGGTGGCGTCCAGGAGGAGGCCCCCGCCCTGTCCAAGCCGGTGCTCGTAATGCGGGAGAACACCGAGCGTCCCGAGGCCGTGGCCGCTGGGGTGGCCCAGCTGGTGGGCACGGACGAGGAGCGCATAGTCCGCAGTGTCTCCACCCTCCTGGACGACCCGGAGGCCTACCACCGCATGGCCCGCGCCACCAACCCCTACGGGGACGGGCGGGCCTGCGAGCGGATCCTGGCGGCCCTGGCGGCCACCTTCGACCGCGGCCAGCGGCTGCCCGACTTTAACTACACCGCCCAACCGAAGGAGTAACAGTGAGAACAGCAGCGGGCCAGAACCGGTACCACCCACTACGTAGGACGTCACGCGGCATCCTCACCAGCCTGGCTCTCGTAGCCCTGGCGGTCGCGCCAGCCAGCGCCGCCTCAGCCACTGCCGAGGAGCCCAGCCCCCTGCCAGCGCCTCCGGGCAACGAGCTGCGGCTGGAGGCCGCGGACCTGCAGACGGACCAGGTCCTGGGCGTGCCCGAGCCGGAGGCCGCCAAGGCCCAGGCCCTGCCCCTGGCGCTGGAAGGCGGCGCGGCCGTGGACCTGGACGTCCCCGCGGAGGAGGCCCTACGGCAGGCACCAGCGGAACCGCAGGTGCGCGACCTGGCCGCGCCGGCCGCTGCCCAGCCCGCAGCCCTGCCTGCCGAGGCCGTCACCTTCGGGAAGGAGGGGGGCAGCGCCTCCACGCTGGTCCTCTACGACACCCCGCAGGAGTCCCCCTACCAGTTCCTGAGCGAGTACTACGCCACCGAGATGGGGGTACTCGCCTCCCACAGCGGACGGGTGACCGTCATGCCCGTCTCCAAGTACGTGGCTGGCCTGGCAGGCTCCTACACCGGCGTGATATACACCGGTTCCACCTATGACGAGCCGCTGCCGCGCGCCTTCGTCGACGACGTGCTCACCGGCAACGTCCCGGTGCTGTGGATCGGCTTCAACATCTGGAGGCTCGCCGCCACCGACACTGACCGCGCCGCCTTCACCGGCCGCTACGGCTGGGACGCCGCCACCTCCTACATCGACTCCGCCGACACCGTAACCACCGTGCGCTACGAGGGCCAGGACCTGGCCCGCCACAAGCTGAACAAGGCCGGGATAGTGGCGCCGCACGTCGTCAAGCCTGAGACCGTGCAGGTGCTGGGCACCGCCCAGTGCTCCTCCAGCGAGGGCGTGGCGCAGGACTGCGCCCCCATCGCCCAGACCACCGGCAGCACCTTCCCCTGGGCGGTGCGCTCCGGCAACCTGACCTACATCGGGGAGATCCCCCTGGCCTACATGGGGGAGAAGGACCGCTACCTGGCCCTGGCGGACCTGGTGCTGGAGCTGGTGGACCCACAGGCCCAGACCTCCCGCACCGCCGCGGTGCGCCTGGAGGACGTCAGCCCCGACACGGACCCGGACGAGCTCCAGGCGAGCATCGACGTCATGGTCTCCCGGGGAGTGCCCTTCCAGATCGCCCTGGTGCCGGTGTACACCGACCCCAACGGCTACTACAACGACGGCCAGCCCCGGCGCCTTACCCTGGCCGACACCCCCCGCCTGGTGGAGGTGCTCAAGTACGCGGTGGACCACGGGGGCACGCTCATCCAGCACGGCACCACCCACCAGTACGGGCAGCTGACCAACCCGTACTCGGGTACCAGCACTGACGACTTCGAGTTCATCCGCTCCTGGTGCACCGCCGTACCTGACCCCAAGGCCCCGCAGGTCGCCTGCACCAAGGACACCTTCGTGCAGATCGGCGGCCGCCTGCCGGAGGACTCGCAGGAGTGGGCGGCCCAGCGGGTCGCCGAGGGGCGCCAGATCATCGCCGAGGTCGGGCTGCCGGTGCCGACCGTCTTCGAGACGCCGCACTACGCGGCCTCTGACGCCTCCTACCGCGGCATGGCCCAGCACTACGGCACCCGTTACGAGCGGGGCCTGTTCCACGCGGGCCTGCTGACCGGACGGCAGGGCGGGGACCGAGACTACATCGGCCAGTTCTTCCCCTACACCGTGACCGACCCCTACGGCACCTACGTGCTGCCAGAGAACCTGGGCAACTACGAGCCCGAGACCTTCAGCCAGCACCCGGCGCGGATGCCTGCGGACATCATCGCGGCCGCCCGGGCCAACAAGGTCGTCACGCACGCCAACGCGAGCTTCTTCTTCCACCCCTACTACGACGCAGCCGTGCTGGCCGAGATCATTGACGGTATCAAGGCGGAGGGCTACACCTTCGTACCGGCCACCCAGCTCAGGTGACCGTCCTGCGTCGTGCCCGGGGGCGGGACCGCACCACTGGTGGCGGGAGCGCCCCCGGGCGGAAGGGGCTAGGGTGAGCACCCTGCAGGCGCTGGCACGGCGGGAGCCGCTGCCCCGGCGCCAGGCCCTGGCCGCCGCTGCGGGAGCGCTGCTCCTGCCCGGCCTGCTCAGCAGCTGCTCGCGCGACTCCGGACAGCCAGGGGGGCAGGTGCTGCTTGACGTCGCCGACGCCTCCGGTCGGCTGCTGGACCTGTCACAGATGCGTGCCCTGCAGTCCAACGGTGCGGGGGAGCAGGGGCTGGACGACCAGCTCCTGGACGCCCGCACCCTGGAGGTGGTGGCGCACGCCCCCCTGCATGCGGACGAGGGGCCTGCCGGGGCGACCGCCGCTCTCCGGCTTCCGGCAGGCCGCGCCTGCACCCTGTCCCTGTCCTGGCCCACCAGCCACGGCTACTCCACCCTGCTGGCGGACCTGCCCGGCCCGGGCCGCTACAGCCTGACGGAGCTGGCGGCCCTGGGCCTGCACCACCGCCAGGAGGAGCGCCTGAACGAGCTGGAGCAGGCGGCAGCGCAGGAGGCTGCCAACGTCCAGGCACTGCGCCAGACCACCGGTGCCGCCCTGGAGGCCTGCGCCGTCGCCGCGGGGCCCGCGGCGCGCGCCCGGCTGGGCAACGCGGCCCTGGAGGCTGCCGCCCAGGCCCAGCTGGAGCTGGACGGGGCCTGCACGGTGCTCACCCCCGCTGACGCCTACCTGGGGGTCACCCTGACCCGTCCGCCCACCCCTGCGGAGATGACGGCGCTCAGCGCCCTGTCCCAGTCCCGCCGGCTCGCCGCCCGCCTGGTGGTGGAGGACCACGAGGACGCCCAGGAGGTATCCCGGTGGCGGGAGGTCATCTCCGAGCTGCAGCAGGCCGGGGCGAGCGCCCTGGTACAGGTCTGTGACTCCCAGACGGTCGCCGGGCTGGACGACCGGGCCTGGCGGCGTCGTCTGCAGGTCCTGGTCCAGGAGCTGGGGGCGGCCGACGCCTGGGAGACCGGCAACGAGCTGGGCGGCGACTGGGCGGGGCCGCAGGCGGTCCAGCGCGCCCTGGAGACGGCCCGGCTCCTGAGCACCCAGTCCCACACCTCCCAGGCCACCCGGGTCCTGACCCTCTACTACCAGCTCGGCCAGGACACGGCGGAGCGCTCAGTCATCAGCTGGGCCCGCACGCAGGTCGGTGCGGAGCTGCGCGCCCTGACCGACGTCGTGGGCCTGTCCGTCTACCCCCAGTGGCACCCCCTGGGGGTATCCGCCAACCGGGTGCTGGACGCCCTGGCCACCGCCTTCCCGGGCAAGCGGTTGGCGGTCACCGAGCTGGGGTACGGGGCGCAGGACCTGTCCGCCGGGCCCTGGTGGTTCGGCTCGCCGACCGACCTGGTCCGGGCCCGCTCGACCGTGGCCGCCCACCTGACCAGCGTCGCCCTGGGGCGGGCAGATGCCTGGGGCGCCCCCTTCTGGTGGTACTACCTGGAGGACGAGCTACCTGGGGCCCCTGGCGGCCCGGTGTCCTCGGTGCTGCGCTCCGTGGCGGAGGCGAGCCGCTGAGCCGCCCCCGCCCGGCCAGGGGCGCGAACGGCGGGCCCTGGGCAGGGGGAGCTGACCGTGGGCCTGGGCGTGCTGGCTCCCCTGCGGACCAGCCGGTGCCAGCCGGTGCTAGCCGCCAGGGCCTGCTCGGGCCGGGCGGGCGCAGAGCGTGGTCGCTGCGGGCGCGCACGGCCCTCTCCCAGGCGCATACCCCCACCACGGCCACCCCGTGGTCGCGGCGGGCGCCCGCCGCTGCGCCTGGGTAGGCTTCCCACATGCTCAGACGCCTGGACCTGCGAGGTACCCAGCTCACCACCCGGCAGCTGGCCGAGGTCATGCCCCGCGCCGTGCTGGACGTCACCGCGGCCCTGGACGCCGTCGCCCCTGTGATCGCGGACGTGCGGGCCCGGGGGGCCGCCGCCCTGCGGGACGCCGCCCAGCGCTTCGACCAGGTACGCCCCCAGCACCTGCGGGTGCCCCAGTCCGCCCTCCAGGAGGCCCTGGAGCAGCTGGACCCCCAGGTGCGCCAGGCCCTGGAGCTGTGCGCGGCCCACAACCGGGCCGGGCACCAGGCCCAGCTGCCGGTGGAGAAGGAGACCGAGATCGTCCCCGGGGGCCGTGTCACCCAGCGCTGGGTGCCGGTGCGCAGGGTGGGCCTGTACGTGCCCGGCGGCCTGGCCGTCTACCCCAGCTCCGTGGTCATGAACACGGTGGCGGCCCAGGTTGCGGGCGTGGAGCAGATCGCCCTGGCCTCCCCGCCCCAGAAGGACTTCGGGGGCCTGCCCCACCCCACCATCCTGGCGGCCTGCGCCCTGCTGGGCGTCACCGAGGTCTACGCCGTCGGTGGGGCCCAGGCCGTAGCCATGCTCGCCTACGGCGCCCAGGTGGAGGACGACACCGACCGGGCCGACCTGGCGGCCGCCGGGCTCAGCGGGGAGCAGCTGTGCGAGCCGGTTGACGTCATCACCGGTCCCGGCAACGTCTACGTGGCGGCCGCCAAGCGGGCGGTGCGGGCCGTGGTGGGTATCGACGCCGAGGCAGGACCCACCGAGATCGCGGTGCTGGCTGGCGGCACCGCCGACCCCGAGCTGGTGGCCGCGGACCTGCTCTCCCAGGCCGAGCACGACCCCCACGCGGGCAGCGTGCTGATCACCGACTCCACCAGCCTGGCAGACGCCGTCGACGCTGCCCTGGCCCGGCGCCTGGCGGCCACCAGGCACGCCCAGCGGGCCACCACCGCCCTGAGCGGCCCCCAGTCCGGCACCGTGCTGGTGCGTGACCTGGAGCAGGGGATCGCCGTGGCCAACGCCTACGCCGCCGAGCACCTGGAGGTGCTCACCGCGCAGGCCCCCGCCGTCGCCCGCCGTGTGCGCAACGCCGGGGCGGTATTCGTGGGCCCCTACAGCCCGGTGCCGCTGGGCGACTACCTGGCCGGCTCCAACCACGTGCTGCCCACCGGCGGCACCGCCCGCTTCGCCGCCGGGCTGTCAGTCATGGCCTACATCAAGCCGGTGCAGGTCATCGAGTACGACGCCGCGGCCCTGGCCGCCCTGACCCCCGCCCTGACCGCCCTGGCGGAGGCGGAGGACCTGCCCGCCCACGGGGAGGCGGCCCGCGCCCGCCTGGGCTGAGCCTGGCGCCCCGTTGCGGCCCGTGGCCGTGACACCGCCCATGTCCGTACGCGGACCGTGCCCTACCAGGCTGAGCCCCTGGCAGCCTCCCGGTGGGACGGCTGCGGGCACCGCGCCGCCCAGCGCTTAACCTGTGCACATGGATCCACTGGCAATCGCGGTACTCGCCCTGCTGGTCATCGCCGCAGGCAACCAGCTGGCCCCCAAGGTGGGGCTGGCCTCACCCCTGGTCCTGCTGACCCTGGGCATCGGCGTGGGCCTGCTGCCGTGGGTCCAGGGGGTGGAGGTGGCTCCCGAGCTGATCCTGGAGGGCGTCCTGCCTCCGCTGCTCTTCGCTACCGCCGTGGCTATGCCCGTCATGGACTTCCGCCGGGAGCTGCGCAGCGTGGCGGCCCTGGCTATCGGCCTGGTGGTGGCCTCCGCCCTGCTGCTGGGCCTGATGATCCACCTGCTGCTGCCTGCGGTCTCCCTGCCCTGGGCGGTGGCCCTGGGCGCCGTGCTCAGCCCCACCGACGCCGTCGCCGTGGCGATCGCCCGCGGGCAGGGGGTCAACCACCGCATCATCACCGTGCTGGAGGGGGAGGGCCTGCTCAACGACGCCTCCGCCCTGGTGCTGCTGTCCGCCGCGGTAGCCGCAGGCCTGAACACGGACGCCGGGGCCCTACGGCCCATGAGCCTGGCAACCGGCTTCGTCATGGCCCTGGCGGTGGCGGTGGTGGTCGGCTGGCTGGTGGGTGAGGCCACCATCCGGGTGCGCTCGCGGGTCACCGACTCCGCCGTGGACACCGTAATCTCCTTCACCGTGCCGTTCCTGGCCTCTATCCCCACCGAGTACCTGGGTGGCTCCGGCCTGGTCGCGGCGGTGGTCGCAGGACTCGTGGTGTCCTTCCACGGCCCGCAGATGCTGCCCCCCGGCAACCGCCGGGCCGCCCACGCCAACTGGCGCACGCTGGAGCTGGTGCTGGAGGGGGCCGTGTTCCTGGTGGTGGGGATCCAGGCCTACGGCATCGTCAACGAGCTGCGCCTGGACCCCAGCACCCCCACCGTGGGCCACGCCGTTCTGCTGGCCGTGCTCTCAGGAGCCTTGGTGATGGTGGTGCGGGCGGTGTTCGTGGCGGCGATCCTGTGGTGGCTGCGCTCGGCGAGACGGCGTAACCACCGCCGACTAAGCGCCCAGGCCGAGCGCATCGCCAGGTTCGAGGAGCGCCTCTCGCACGCCTGCGACGTGGACGAGGAGCTGCTGGCCTCCCGGGACCTGAGCCCAGAGGACTGGCTGAAGGCACTTAACCGCTGGCACTCCCGGCTGGACAAGGGACGCCGCCGCCAGAAGCGGGCCACCAATGACATGGCCTACTTCACTGCCGCCACCCTGGGGCCCCGCGAGGGGACCGTGATCGTGTGGGCAGGTATGCGGGGGGCGGTGACCCTGGCAGCGGCCCAGACCCTGCCGCTCAGCGCCCCCCTGCGACCGCTGCTGCTGCTGGTGGCCCTGCTGGTGGCGGTGGGCTCACTGGTGGTCCAGGGACTGACCCTGTCCCTGGTGATCCGGCTGGTCAAGCCGCTTATGGCGGTTGAGGGGGAGGACGAGGAGGAGAAGCGGCGGGTGCTGAAGGTCATGCGCAACGCCGTCAAGGAGTCCGCCCTGGCTGAGGCCCTGCGGGACCAGGGGCTGGACGACACCCGGGGCCTGACCAGGTCCTTCTCCACAGTGGGTAGGGCCCTGGCGGCCAACTCACCCGGTAGCCTGCCCCACGGCCTGAGCCCCTCCCAGCTGCGCTACCTGGCCGTGGAGGCGATCCACGCCCAGCGGGAGGCCCTGCTGGAGGCCCGTGACGAGGGCGTGTTCTCCTCCACCACCCTGCAGTACGCCCTGGACCGGCTGGACGCCGAGGAGGTCATGCTGGCCGCACACCACTGAGCGGCTGGCCCCACCCGACGGCGAGGCGTGCCCGCCCCGCCCTGACTTGTGCCCGCCCCGCCCTGACTTGTGCCCGCCCCGCCCTGACTTGTGCCCGCCCCGCCCTGACTTGTGCCCGCCCCCACCCTGACTTGTGCCCGTCCCGCCCTGACTTGTGCATTTCGGCGCGAGTGGTGCCGGAATACCGCACCACTCGCGCCGAAATGCACAAGTGGAGGCGAGGGAGGTGTGCTCGCACGGCCCGTAGAATCTCAGGCGTGAGCAAGCTTCCGTTACGTGCCGGTATTGAGCACGAGGTGCCCTACGGCGCCCCCGAGCTGGACGTGCCGGTGCGCCTGAACGTCAACGAGAACCCCTATCCGCCGGCCAGCGACGTCGTCGCCGACATCGCGCAGGCGGTGGCCCAGGCGGCCAGCGGGCTCAACCGCTACCCGGACCGCGACTTCCCCGCCCTGCGTCAGGCCCTGGCGGACTACCTGGCAGTGGAGTCCGGGGTGCGCCTGGCCAAGGAGCAGCTCTGGGCGGCCAACGGCTCCAACGAGGTCATGCTGCACCTGCTGCAGGCCTTCGGGGGGCCGGGCCGCACCTGCCTGTCCTTCACCCCCACCTACTCCATGTACCCCGAGTACGCGCGCGACACCCTGACCGGGTACCGCACCCTGCCGCGTCGCCCGGACTTCACCCTGGACACGACGGCCGCCGTGGAGGCCATCAGGCAGGAGCACCCGGCCGTGGTCGTGCTGGCCAGCCCCAACAACCCCACCGGCACCGCCTTGCCCCTGGAACAGGTGCGGCTCCTGCTGGAGGCCGCCCGCGGGCACGGCCCCGCCACCACCGGTGGCCAGCCCACTGACGCCGTGGTGGTGGTGGACGAGGCCTACGGTGAGTTCCGCCGCCCCGGCGTGCCCAGCGCCCTGGAGCTGCTGGCGGAGCACCCCAACCTGGCCGTGTGCCGCACCATGAGCAAGGCCTTCGGGATGGCCGGGCTGCGCCTGGGCTACCTGGCGGCCAGCCCGGAGCTGGTGGACGCGCTGCGCGTGGTGCGCCTGCCCTACCACCTCTCGGCCCTGACCCAGGCGGCCGCCCTGGCCGCCCTGTCCCACCGCGAGGAGCTGATGAGCCAGGTGGCCTCCCTGCGCTCTGAGCGCGACCAGCTGGTGGCCTGGCTGCGGCAGGCGGGGTACACGGCCTGGGACTCTGACGCCAACTTCGTGCTCTTTGGGCCCTTCCCGGACCGGGAGGCCACCTGGCAGGCCCTGCTGGAGCGGGGTGTCCTGATTCGGGTGGTGGGCCCCGACGGGTACCTTCGAGTCAGTGTCGGCACCCCCGACGAGATGAAGCAGTTCCGCGACGCCCTGTCAGCCACCACCAAGGAGCAAGGATGAGCCGCACCGCCCGGATCGAGCGGACCACCAGCGAGTCCAGCGTCGTCGTCGAGATCGACCTTGACGGCAGCGGCAGGACCGAGGTCTCTACCACCGTGCCCTTCTACGACCACCTGCTCACCGCCCTGGGCAAGCACTCGCTGGTGGACCTGCGGGTCCAGGCCAGCGGGGACACGCATATTGACGTGCACCACACCGTGGAGGACACCGCGATCTGCCTGGGGCAGGCCCTGCGGCAGGCCCTGGGGGACAAGCGCGGTATCCGTCGTTTTGGTGACGCCCTCGTGCCCTTGGACGAGGCCCTGGCCCAGGCGGTGGTGGACCTGTCAGGCCGCCCCTACCTGGTGCACGAGGGGGAGTCCGAGCAGTTCGTGCACCACCTGATTGGCGGGCACTTCACCGGCTCCATGGTGCGCCACGTCCTGGAGTCGCTGTCCTACCACGCCGGAATCTGCCTGCACATGCGGGTAGTCTCGGGCCGGGACCCCCACCATATTGCGGAGGCTGAGTTCAAGGCGCTGGCCCGTGCCCTGCGGACCGCCTTGGAGCCGGACCCCCGGGTGGACGGCGTCCCCTCCACGAAGGGATCCCTGTAATGAGTGACAAGCACAGCAGCAGCGCCGCCGACCACGACGACCTGGACGCCGCCTTCGCCGCCATGATGGAGGGTCTGGAGGTCCCCGAGGACACGCGTGCGGACCTGGAGGCGCTGGACGCCGCCGCCGCGGGGGACGGTCCCGCTGGTGCTGGCGGCTCCCACCACGGCCGTCCCGACGACGACACCCTGGACGCCCCACCGGCGCTCTCCCTTCCCACCCGCTCCCAGGACCAGCCGGGCAAGACGGAGCAGCCGGGGCAGACCGAGTTGCCGCAGGCCGTGAAGATCGCCGTGGTGCTCACCCCCCTGGCCAATGCCGAGGCCCTGGCCCAGCTGTGCGCCATGAGCGGGCTGGACTGCCTGGTGCTGCCCACCCGCACCGGTGCCGTCGCCGTTAAGGAGTTCGTCTCCGCCCACAGCGAGTGGGACGTGTCTGAGTTGCTCGGCGGGGTGGAGACCGAGCCCGCTGAGGCCGCTGAGCTGGCGGGGCGCCTGTCCCACCTGGCCCGCGGGGGCACCATCCTGCTCACCGCCGACCTGGCTACCGACGTCGGGATCGAAAAGGGGCTGTCAGGCAGCGTCACCGCGCGCGGTTACGAGCGCGGCGAGGGCGGCCCGGACATGTCCGCCGGTCTGGTGCTCGCCTCCGTGGACCCGGTGGTGGAGGACCTGCTGCTGGGGGTCAGCAAGCCCGAGGACCTGCCGGGGGTACTGCGTTCCAAGGAGGTCAAGCTTGGACCCCTGGGCCGCTGGATGGGCCGGGGCATGGGGATGGGCAAGGGCCCGGCCCCCATGTGAGACCTGCTTTGTGAGACCGGCCTGTGTGGTCTGGTCGGCGCGGCCCGGCGTCCCGGCTTGTGCGGTCTGGCCTGTGCGTCTTGCTTTGTGAGGACCGGCCTGTGCGGCTCGCCGCCAGCCGGGGCTAGGGCGCGCCCCGCGGAGCGCCACCGCCTCAGCCGTCCGCGTAGGAGCCGACGCGGCCCCCGCCCAGCGTGGGGGACACGACGCAGGAGAAGCCACGCACCCCGGCGTTCCACTCGTCCTCGTTGGGACCGAGCACTTTGATGCTGGGGGAGGGCTCACCGTAGGCCATGGCCGCTTCCAGGGAGCACACGGCGTCAACCTGTGGGTCGTCGTTCAGCATGTCCGGATGGAATCTGGTGGTCTTGTCGCTGAGGGTGCCCGTGGCGAACACTTCCCAGGAGTGGTGCTCTGAGCAGGGAAGCTCCCGCGTCGTGGTCACGCCGGAGATGGACACCAGCCCGTTGAGACAGGTGCCGACCTGGAAGGGGGCGTCAGCTCCGGCGTCGGCCTGAGGGGCCGCCACCGCCTCCGTGGTGGGCGCCGGGCTGCTACCAGCTGCGCCGCCTGCCGGGCTGCCGGGCTGCTGGTCGGCCGGACCAACTGTGGCCGCCCCGGTGGGAGCCACCGCTCCCGGGGCGCTGGCTGGGGTGCTGGCGGGGGCAGTGGCCGGGGCCTTCCCGGAGGCCCAGGCGCTACCCACGAAACGGCTCAGGGCCAGGGTGCCGCCGGAGCCCAGGGACAGGCCCGCCAGCAGGCCCACGGCAGCCGCGGCCGCTACCACGCCCTTGGCCGCAGGCCGCCGGGCGGCAGGCACCTGCCCGAACCGGGCTGAGCCGGGCGGGGCGTTGAAGGCCCCGTGCTCCCACCCGGCCTGCGCCAGGCGCACCGCCACCCCGGGGCCCGCCACCGTCAGGCCGCCGTCACCTAGCAGCGGGGCGACCTGCGCCAGGGCCTCGGACAGGGCGGTGCCGTCGGGGAAGCGCTGGCGCGGGTCGCGGTGCATCGCCTGGGACAGCAGGGGCCGCAGCTCCTGGGGGATGGTGGCTGCCGACAGGTCCACTGGCGTGTCGAGCTCCCGCACGATCTGTGGCAGGGACAGGGGCTGGCCCTCGGGCCCCCGCCGCGGCCCCCGGCCCGTGAGCAGGTAGAAGAGCGTGGCCCCCATGGACCACACGTCCCCGGCAGGCGTCGGGGGCTGGAGCTCAAAGGCCTCCGGGGGTGCGAAGTCCGGGGTCAGGCACTCCAGGGTGACCGTCGGGTCCTGCTGCTCGCGCACCACCGCGGCGATACCGAAGTCGGTCAGGCGCGGTGAGCCGTAGGAGTCCAGGAGGATGTTGGCGGGCTTGACGTCCCGGTGCAGGATCCCGGCGGCGTGGGCGGCCCCCAGGGCGGATGCCGCCGCCAGCACCAGGCGCACCGCGTCCGGGGCGGGCAGCGGGCCCAGAGCCGCCAGGTTGTCCAGGGAGCCGCCGTCGCAGCGTTCCATGACGATGTAGGGGCGGCCGTCACGCAGCACCCCGGTGTCCACCAGGGAGACCACGTGCGGGTGGCCGCTGATCCGGCCCGTGGCCTGGACCTCGCGCAGGTAGCGGCGGCGGTTGCGCTCCTCGTCCAGGGGGCGGGAGTCCACCTTCACCGCCACGGGCCGCTGCACGGACTCCTGCACGCCGCCGTAGACCGTGGCAAAGCCCCCGCGGCCGATCACCTCCTCCAGGCGCACGCCAGGGATAGCGGGCATGGTGGTGGGGCTGGCCGGACCCTGAGGCTGGTAGGGAGGCTCGGCAGGGGAAGGGAAGCCGGTAGGGACGCTGCTCACGGGCACATCATCACCCGTTCCCGGGAGGTGGTGCCAGCAACAGGGCGGTGCAGCGGTACAGCAGCCGTACCGGCCCGGTCCCGGGAGCGGCGCAGGCTGGCTTAGGTGGTGCAGGTGGCGCGGACCGGCTCCGGGTCCTACGGGCGCTGCGCCGCCTGGCTCAGGCCCCGGCGGCGGCGCTCAAGGTCAGGAAGCGGGTCCCGGCAGCAAGCAGGGGCGGAAGCGCCTCCAGCATCCCCGCCCCGGTGGCAGCCGTCGGCTGGTTCAGGTGGGCTATCACCACGTCCCCGTTCTGCACGCCCCCCACCGCCTGGGCCACGGCCCGGCGGCTGAAGGTGGCCCCGCCGTCGGCGTTCAGGCTGAAGCCTGCGGCCCGCAGCCCTAGGTCAGCGGCAATAGCGACGGCGACGTCGTCCCAGTGGGCCGTGCCAGGACGGAACCAGCGGGCGCGGGTCCCAGCCACCTGCTCCAGGAGCTGCTGGCAGCCCATGATCTCGTCGTAGACCTCAGCGGGGCTGGCGGTGCCGGGAATCTGGTAGGCGGACTGGCCGGTCACCGACAGGGGCCGGTGCGCGGTGCCGTGGTTGCCCAGCTCCACCCGCCCCGCGGCCGCCGCCTGGGCCAGCCGCTGCGTGTCACGGGGGTTCGCCTCGATCCAGCGGGCGTTGAGAAAGGCCGTGAAAGGCACCTGCTGGTCCAGCAGGAAGTCCAGCAGGGCGGCGTCGACCCCAGAGCCGCCCGGCCCGCCGCAGGCGTCAAAGGTCAGGCACACGCCCTCGGCCGCGGTGCTGGAGACGATCCCCTCACCTTCCAGGGCGAACCAGGCCGGGGCGCGGCCGGTGTAGCGGCTGGACACCTGCTCCCGGTCCGGCACCGCCGCCGGTCCAGGCGTGGGGCTGGGGGAGGGGGCGGCGCTCGCGGTAGGGCTTAGTGCCGGAGCGCTGGGCGGGGGGACCTGGGTGCTGCCTGCGGCACTGCCCGTGATGGCAGACTGCGCCCCGGGGGCGGCGGAGGCAGACCCGCCGCCGGTGGCGGAGGAGGTAGGGGAGGAGGGGGTGCAGGCGCTCGCGGCCGCGAGCAGGCCTGCACCCAGCAGGGCGCGCCGGGAGCTTCTCACAAGCCTATTGTGACCCTTCTGGGTCGGTGGTTCGAAAGATGCCCAGGGGGTGGGCGTCCCCAGGCCGGTGTCACGGCCGCCGTCACCGCTCGGGACGAGCCGCTAAGGCCCGGGCTGTCCACAGGTGGCGCTGTGGCAGGCAGGAACCGGTAACCTGGCGCGATGAGCCAGCCGCGCGTCGTCGTCCTGTCATACGGGAGCGGGAACGTCCACTCCGCCGTCCGTGCCCTGGAGCGGGCCGGGGCGGCGGTGGAGCTCACGGCTGAGCCCACCGCGGTGGAGGAGGCGGACGGCCTGCTGGTGCCGGGCGTGGGCGCCTTCGGGGCGGTTATGCAGCAGCTGCGGGCCGTGGGGGCGCCTCGCCTGATCGACCGGCGCCTGGCCGGGGGCAGACCGGTGCTGGGGGTCTGCGTGGGCATGCAGGTCATGTTCGAGTCCTCCACGGAGCACGGCACCACTGAGTCGGGCCTGGGGCAGTGGCCCGGGAGCGTGGAGCGCCTGCAGGCCCCGGTGGTACCGCACATGGGCTGGTCTAAGGTCCGGGTCCCGGCGGGCAGCGTACTCTTTGACGGCCTGGCCGGGCAGCGCTTCTACTTCGTCCACTCCTACGCGGCCCTGCGCGACCCGGCTGAGCTGCTGGGGCCGGGGCCCACCACCCCGCCCCTGGCTACCTGGGCCACCCACGGCGTCGACTTCCTGGCCGCGGTGGAGAACGGGGCCCTGTCCGCCACCCAATTCCACCCGGAGAAGTCCGGGGAGGCAGGCATACAGCTCCTGCGCAACTGGCTCGCCACCCTCTGAGCCCCGCTTAACTACCTCCGGGCCCCGTACCTCGCCGTCGCTGCGGTGACCGCCAACCACCCCACCTACCTGTAGGAGACCCTATGCTCACGCTTCTGCCAGCCGTTGACGTCGCGGGCGGTAAAGCCGTCCGCCTGCTGCGGGGGGAGGCGGGCAGCGAGACCGACTACGGCTGCCCGGTGGACGCTGCCCGGGACTGGGTGCGGGCCGGGGCGCAGTGGATCCACCTGGTGGACCTGGACGCCGCCTTCGGTCGGGGCTCCAACGCGCCCCTGCTGGCCCGGATCGTGGGGGAGCTGGGGGTGCAGGTAGAGCTGTCGGGCGGTATCCGTGACGACGCCTCCCTGCAGCGGGCGCTGGACGCCGGGGCCGCCCGGGTCAACCTGGGCACAGCCGCCCTGGAGGACCCCCGGTGGACCGAGCGGGTGATCGCCGAGCACGGGGAGAAGATCGCCGTGGGCCTGGACGTGCGCGGCAGCACCCTGGCTGCCCACGGCTGGACCAAGGACGCCGGGGACCTGTGGGAGACCCTGGAGCGCCTGGACGCGGCGGGCTGCGCGCGCTACGTGGTCACGGACGTCACCAAGGACGGCACGCTCTCGGGACCCAACACGCAGCTGCTGCGGCAGGTCTGCCAGGCCACCACGGCCCCGGTGACGGCCTCCGGGGGAATCTCCCACCTGGACGACCTGCGGGAGCTGGCCGAGCTGGAGCCCCTGGGGCTGGACTCCGTGGTGATCGGCAAGGCCCTGTACTCCGGGGCCTTCACCCTGGAGCAGGCCCTGGCGGTGACCAGCGGGCAGGACGCGCACCGGGGACTGGAGGCATGAGCCAGGCCGCGGACCCGGCGGGCGACCAGGACCCGCAGGTGGCCCGGGCCCTGGCTGCCCGTGCCAAGCTGGAGCGCCTGCTGGCCGCCCCCACCCCCTTCGCAGGCGACGACGGCGCCGCCGCCCCTGCCGTCACTGCGGCCTTGGCGGCGCGACACCTGCCCCGGCACGAGTACCTGGACGGACTGCTGGCCGCCTTGCGGGGCTCGCGCGTGCTGGTTCCGGTGGCCGCCCACGCCCTGCCCGGGCAGTCCTCCCACGAGCCGCACACGGCCACCGCCTGCGAGGACGCCGCCACCCTGGCGGTGCATCTGCCTGACGGGCACCGCGCCCTGCCGGTGTTCACCTCGGTGGCGGCGATGCGGGCCTGGCGCCAGGACGTGCGCCCGGTGCCGGTGGACTGCCAGCAGGCCGCCCAGGTGGCCTGCACCGCCACGGACCAGTTGTGGGTGCTGGACCCCGGCAGCCTGGACCTGCGGCTGCCGCGCCCCGCGGTGGTGGCCTTCGCGGGCGGGGAGGACTGGGTGCCCTCCTGGCGCAACCAGGCCGTGCAGGAGGAGGTGGCCTCGCAGCTGGAGCAGGTGGAGGGCGTCAGCGCCGTCGCCTTCGCCCCGGGGGAGCAGGCGGAGCTGCGCGTCTTCCTGCGCCTGGACGCCAGCGGGGGCATGCCGGCGGTGGCGCAGGCCCTGGAGGCCTGCCAGCACGTGATGGTGAACCCGGCCTGGGGTGAGCTGATCGACACCGTGGAGCTGTGCCCGCTGCCAGCCTGACGGCGGGGCCCGGGGCAGCGGCCTGCGGGGAAGGAGGCGCCGGTGAGGCAGGCAGAGACGCTGCCGGGACCCGTGCGAGGCGGCTGGGTGGAGAACGGCAGGAGGGCTGTCGGGGCTGGCTGCCCGGGTGATCGCGCAAGGAGGGGCGGGTGAGGAGGAACACCCTGAGGTGCTGGTGCGCACCAGACTGTTACGGCCCGGCCTCTGATAGCATGCTTGGCGACCGACCGGGGCACGTCCCCGGTACGCAAGCGGAGGAATCCCACCTGGGTCCCTGTACCGGGGGCCGGGTAGTGCGTCAGGGCAGTGCCCTGGTTACTCTGGACGGCGCCTGGCGTCGGCCGGGGAAGCATGTCTGTGAGGCCTCCGTACCGCGTGCAGGAACGGGGGCCTTCCCTGTTCCGTCAGTGAGATCTCTCAGAGTGAGGAACAGCCATCAGCGAGCCCCGTATCAACGAACGGATCCGCGTCCCCGAGGTGCGCCTCGTCGGACCTAGCGGCGAGCAGGTCGGTGTCGTCCGGGTGGAGGACGCCCTGCGTCTCGCCGAGGAGGCGGACCTTGACCTGGTTGAGGTCGCGCCTGACGCACGCCCCCCGGTGTGCAAGCTCATGGACTATGGCAAGTTCAAGTACGAGTCGGCCATGAAGGCGCGTGACGCCCGGCGCAACCAGGCGAACACGCAGCTCAAGGAGATCCAGTTCCGGCCCAAGATCGACGAGCACGACTACACCACCAAGATGGGGCACGTGAAGCGCTTCCTGGAGGGTGGCGACAAGGTCAAGTGCATCGTCCGCTTCCGAGGGCGGGAGCAGTCCCGCCCTGAGCTGGGCATCCGCCTGCTGCAGCGTGTGGCTGAGCAGGTCGGTGAGCTCGCCACCATCGAGTCCCACCCGCGCCAGGACGGCCGCAACATGGTGATGGTGCTGGCCCCCACCCGCCGCAAGGCGGAGGTCAAGTCCGACCAGCGCCGTCGTCGTGAGGAGGCCCGGGCGGCCCGCCGCCAGGGCAAGGTGGAGGCTGCGGAGAAGAGCCCCAAGCAGCCCCCGGCGCCCGCTGAGCCCCCGGCCGCGCCCGCTGCCGTGGAGGCCCCCAAGGCGGAGGCACCCCGGACCGAGTCCCCAAAGGCTCCGGCCCCCAAGACCGAGGCTCCGGCCAAGCCCGCGGCTGCGCCCAAGCCCGCGGCTGCGCCCAAGCCCGCTGCGAGCAAGGCCGCCCCGGCCAAGCCGACGGCCAGCAAGGCGGCCAAGCCCGCGGCTCCTGCCAAGGCCGCGGCGGCCAAGCCCGCCAAGCCGGCGGCCCCTAGCAAGGAGAAGGCCTGAGCCTTATCCACCCAGACCCCACCCCCTGGCCACCGTCTGCGGGGTAAGCAGCCCGGGCTACCCGGTCACGGGCCGACTAAGAGGAAACAAGATGCCGAAGAACAAGACGCACTCTGGTGCCAAGAAGCGCTTCCGGGTCACCGGCAGCGGCAAGCTCATGCGTGAGCAGGCCAACAAGCGCCACCTGCTGGAGGTCAAGTCCTCGCGCCGCAAGCGCAAGCTGTCCCAGGACCAGCTGGTCGACAAGGCTGACCAGCGTCAGGTCAAGAAGCTGCTCGGTCGCTGACCGCCCAAACCACCAAGGAGTCATCACATGGCACGTGTGAAGCGGGCTGTCAACGCCCACAAGAAGCGTCGTTCCGTCCTCGAGCAGGCCTCCGGCTACCGCGGCCAGCGCTCGCGCCTGTACCGCAAGGCCAAGGAGCAGGTCACCCACTCCGGCGTCTACGCCTTCCGTGACCGCCGCGCCCGCAAGGGTGAGATGCGCCGTCTGTGGATCCAGCGCATCAACGCCGCCGCCCGCGCCGAGGGCCTGACCTACAACCGCTTCGTCCAGGGCCTGGTCCTGGCCGGGGTGGAGATCGACCGCCGTATGCTGGCTGAGCTGGCCGTCAACGAGCCCGCGAGCTTCAAGGCCGTGGTGGAGGTCGCCAAGAAGGCCCTCCCCGAGGACGTCAACGCGCCCAAGGCCTGAACAGCTGCTGCTGGGCCGAGCGCCTAGCACCGTGACGACGCCGCCTCCCGCCCCGGGGGCGGCGTCGTCGTCTGCCTGCGGCCAGCCAAGCAGCGAGCAAAGTGGTCTCTCATGGCCGCCCCGGGGGAGGAAGCCTGCTCCTCCACGGTGGTGGCCGCGCACCTGGGCAAGCCCCTGGACTCGCTAGGACCGGCGCGGGCCAACCTGATGAGCATGGGGCTCGTCTACGCGCCCCAGCGCGGGCAGGTGGCCTTCACCGTAGCCGGTTGCGCCCGTTACGTGGCCCGCAGGCACGAGATGGAGGCCTGAGCCGCCCCTGCCGTAGGCTGCCAGGCATGACGCTGCCACAGCCCGACCTGGAGCCCACCCTGACCAACCCTGGTGCGGAGCGGGTGAGCCGGGTGGCCGCCCTGGCCCGCCGTCAGGCCCGCGCCAAGTACGGACGCTTCCTGGTGGAGGGGCCGCAGGGGGTGCGTGAGGCGGTCCGCCACGCGAGCGACGCCGTGCGCGACCTCTACCTGACCCCGGCGGCCGCCCAGCGCCACCCGGAGATCTGGCAGGAGGCGGGGGAGCGGGGCCTGTACCGGCACCTGGTCTCCGAGGAGGTCATGGCGGTCATGAGCACCGACGCCCAGGGGGTCCTGGCGGTGGCGGACCTGCCACGGCTGCGGGGGCCGCAGGCGCTGGCCGAAGCCCTGGCGGGGGCCCGGCTCGTGGCGGTGCTCACGGAGGCACAGGACCCGGGCAACGCGGGCACGATCATCAGGGTGGCCGACGCCGCCGGTGCCGACGCCGTGGTGCTGGTCAAGGGCAGCGTGGAGGCGACCAGCCCCAAGGTGGTGCGCTCCACGGCAGGCTCCCTGTTCCACCTGCCGGTGGTCACCGGGGTGAGCCTGGAGGAGACCACCGCCGCCCTGCGCGCCGCCGGGCTGGCCGTGCTGGCTGCTGACGGGCGAGGGAGCGTGCCGCTCTTCGACGCTGAGGCAATGCTCAGCGGCCCGGCGGCCTGGCTGCTGGGCAACGAGGCGCACGGCCTGAGCGGGCAGGCGGTGGCCGCCGCCGACGCCGTCGTCGCCATCCCGATCTACGGGCAGGCAGAGTCGTTGAACGTGGCGGCTGCCGCGACCGTCTGCCTCTACGCCTCCGCCCGCGCCCAGCGCCTGGGCGCCCAGAACTGAGGGGCTGCACGGGGCACCACCACCGGGCGCAGACGTGCGGGTCCAGGTGCCAGGACCCGCACCCGGCGGTACCAGGCCAGCAGGCCGACGGCGTGCGGATGTTCCAGGCCCCGGCTGCTTGGCCGTCCAGGCCTCCGACGCCTCAGTCGTCCAGGCCCAGGTGCTCGTTGATGATGCCCTTGTAGATGATGGCGTCGCCGCCGTAGACGGCCTGCACGCCGCCCTGCACGGAGAAGACCGCGGTGGCCCCCAGGCGCAGGGTGAAGGCATCCTTGTCCACCTTGGCCGGGTCCAGCACTGACACGCGCAGGCGGGTGATACAGGCGTCCACGTCCTCAATGTTCTGTGCCCCGCCCAGGGCCTCGATGATGTCCAGGGCGTTGAGCTCCAGGGCGTGCCGCTGCGCGCCGTCGCTGTGCCCCGCCCCAGCCTGCAGGGAACTGGTGGCCGCAGCCTCCGCACCGGTCCGGGCCCCCGGACCAGCCCCTGCACCGTCCGGGGCCCCAGCACCAGCCGACGCCGTCGCCAGGGCGGGCTCGCGCAGGCTGGCGGCGATGTCGGCGCCGGGGGACTCGGAGTCCTCGCCGCGCCCCGGCGTCATCACGTCGCGGAAGGAGATCCACAGGCGGAAGGTCACGTAGTACAGGCCGAACCAGAGGATCCCCACCGGGATGACCCGCACCCAGTTGGTGGAGTCGTTGCCCTGGAGGATCCCAAAGAGGGTGAAGTCGATCAGCCCGCCGGAGAAGGTGTTGCCGATGCGCACGCTCAGCAGGTCCGCCACCAGGAAGGACAGCCCGTCGTAGACGCAGTGGATCACGTAGAGCTCGGGGGCCACGAACAGGAACATGTACTCCAGCGGCTCGGTGATGCCGGTGAGGATCGAGGTCAGGGACACACCCAGGAACAGGCCCAGGTAGGCCTTGCGGCGGGCCCTGGGCACCGAGTGGTACATGGCCAGCGCAGCGCCGGGCAGACCAAAGATCATGGTGTCGAAGCGCCCGGCGAAGAAGCGGGTGCCGTGGGTGTACAGGCCGGTGTGGCCCGGGTCGGCCAGCTGGGCGAAGAAGATCCTCTGGGCACCCACCACGCTCTCACCGGCCACTACCTCGGTGCCGCCGAGCTCGGTGTACCAGAACATCGGGTAGATGATGTGGTGCAGGCCCACGGCCCCGGACAGCCGCATGACCAGGCCGTACAGGAAGGTTCCCACCACCCCCAGGGAGGCGATGCTGTTGCCCGCCTGGGTGAGCCAGCCCTGGAAGGTAGGCCAGACCAGGAAGAACACGGCCCCGACCAGGATCGCGGCGAAGGAGGTCACGATCGGCACGAAGCGTGAGCCGCCGAAGAACCCCAGCACCTGGGGCAGGCGGATGCTGTGGTAGCGGTTGTGCAGCCACACGGCCACGCCGCCGACCACCAGGGAGCCCACGACGCCGGTGTCGATGCTCATGTCCGGGTTGCCGGGGTAGAAGACCTCGATCAGGCCCTTGATGGTGGCCACCATGACCAGGTAGCCGACGATCCCGGCCAGGGCGGCGGTGCCCTTGTCGCGCTTGGCCAGGCCGATGCACAGGCCGATGGACAGCAGCATGGCCAGGTTGGCGAAGACGGCGGCGCCCGCCTGGGCCATGACGATGAACACCCCTTGCAGGAGGCGGTTGTCCAGGGCGGGGTAGGCGGCCACGGTGGCGGGGGTGGACAGGGCACCCCCGATGCCAAGCAGCAGGCCCGCGGCAGGCAGGATCGCGATAGGCAGAATGAAGGCCTTGCCGAGCCGCTGCAGGAGCTTGAAGGTGGAGCCGGAGCCGCGGCGGGCGGGGGCGGTGGCAGTGCTGGTGGGCCTGTCGGTGGCCGTACCTGTTACCGGTGCGCTGGCGGCTGGGCTGGTGCTGGCGGTAGCGGACATGGGCGGACCTTCCTGTTCAGGGGGCAGGAGCGGTGGGCGGCTGCGCAGGCAGTCAGCTGGCGACGGCGTAGCCAGGTGGACCCCGGGCGGCGCTGCCCGGCAACAGGACCCACTGTGACCTAGGGTACATTCTGCTGCCTGGGCTCCGGACGCCAACGCGCCCGGCCCGCGGCCCTGTGCTGGTGCCACGTCCCCCGGCCGGGCGCTCCCAGTTCGGGAAGTGCCTTGGTCGGCCACTGCTGATAGCCGTGATGGCCTGCCTAATCATGGCCTTGCCGTGTCCGGGGGCGGGCTGGCGGTGGGCGGCGACCATTTTGGGGTAGATACCCCAGGTGCTTCCACGTCCACGCGGTCGTCACCGGCGAACAGGGCCTGGAGGCGGACGCGCTGGCGGCCGGTGAGCGGTAAGTGCCGTTACGCAGCAGGCGTCGCTCCTGGTAAAGCGGTTCACTGGCTAGGCCTGGTGGCCGTGCGGCTGCTGCTGGACGCGGCGTCGGCACCGCTCCAGTGCATCACCTGCCAGGTGGATTGCGTGGAAGGGGTCCGGCACTGGGGTGGCCTGGGTGTGGCAGGGCGTGCCCACCCCACCCTGACCTGTGCCCACCCCATCCCGACTTGTGCATTTCGGCGCGAGTGGTGCCGGAAAACCGCACCACTCGCGCCGAAATGCACCGGTGGAGGCGAGGGAGGTGTGCTCGCCCGGGGTGTTGCCTTGAGTAGCGCTCACCCCCCACGTGTGCGAGAGACCTCAAGCGGGCCGTTCCCTTTATCAGTGCCCACCCGTCGCCGCGCGGCGGTCGATGACTCCCCGGATCATTCAGTCAGACAGGGGTAAGGCATCATTCCGACCGCCGCCGAGCCAGGTGACCCCCCGGATCATTCAGATTAGACAGGGGCAAACCAACATACGGACCACCGCTGGCCCAGGTGGCCCCTGGCCCCTGACCGGGCCGCTTGAGGGGCTGACAGGCACGCGCCTGCACGTCAGCCGGATCCAGGAATGATTTAGGAAGGCCGCGCCGGGCGGACTAACCTGTGCCTGGAGCACCTAGCACGGAAGGTTCGCAGATGACTGACGCACCCGGCGCGCTGTCGCCGCTGGACGAGGGCGGGCTCAAGGCCCTCGTGGAGGAGGCCGTGGCCGCCATCGGCGCCACCAAGGGCCTGGCCGCACTCAAGGAGGCACGCCTGGCCTACACCGGTGACACCTCTGCGCTCGCCCTGGCCAACCGGGCCATCGGCAGGCTGGACAAGGCGGACAAGCCCACCGCGGGCAGGCTCCTGGGGGCCGCGCGCGCTCGTGTCAGCAAGGCCCTGGCCGAGCGCCAGGCCCTGCTGGAGGCCCAGGCGGAGGCCGCCATGCTCGCCAACGAGGCCGTGGACGTCACCGTGCCCACCGCCCGCACCACCACCGGCGCCCGCCACCCCCTGGACGTCCTGGTGGACGAGGTCAGCGACTTCTTCACCTCCATGGGCTGGTCCGTGGCCGAGGGCCCGGAGGTGGAGCACGAGTGGTTCGACTTCGATGCCCTGAACTTCGACGCCGACCACCCCGCCCGCCAGATGCAGGACACCTTCTACATCGACGGCGCCTCCGTGGGGGCCGCCCCCGGGCAGGCCGCCAACCTGGTCATGCGCACCCACACCTCCCCGGTGCAGGCCCACGTGATGCTGGAGAGCCAGCCCCCGATCTACATCGCCTGCCCCGGCAAGGTCTTCCGCTCCGACGAGCTGGACGCCACCCACACCCCCGTCTTCCACCAGGTGGAGGGCCTGGCCGTGGACAAGGGCCTGACCATGGCGCACCTCAAGGGGGTCCTGGACCACTTCGCCCGCGCCATGTTCGGCCCCGAGGCCCGCACCCGCCTGCGCCCCTCCTTCTTCCCCTTCACCGAGCCCAGCGCCGAGATGGACCTGTGGTTCCCTCAGAAGAAGGGTGGCCCCGGCTGGATCGAGTGGGGCGGCTGCGGCATGGTCAACCCCAAGGTCCTGACCGCCTGCGGCATCGACCCGCAGGTCTACACCGGCTTCGCCTTCGGCATGGGCCTGGAGCGCACCCTCATGCTGCGCCACGGCATCGCTGACATGCACGACATCGTCGAGGGCGACATCCGCTTCTCCCAGCAGTTCGGCACCACCGGAAAGGGCCACTGACATGCCATACGTACCCCTTGAGTGGCTGCGCGAGCACGTCTCGGTACCCACCGGCACCACCGCCGCCCAGCTCGCCCAGGACCTGGTGCGGGTGGGCCTGGAGGAGGAGCGGATCGTCCCCCCCGCCGTCACCGGCCCCCTGGTGGTCGGCAAGGTCCTCACCCGTGAGGCCAAGGAGCAGTCCAACGGCAAGGTCATCAGCTACTGCCGGGTGGACGTGGGCCCCGAGCACAACGACGCCCCCGGCAGCGGCAAGGAGCCCTCCGAGCTGCCCAGCCGCGGCATCGTCTGCGGGGCGCGCAACTTCGACGCCGGAGACAGCGTCGTGGTCAGCCTGCCCGGTGCCGTCCTGCCTGGTGGCTTCGCTATCGCCGCCCGCAAGACCTACGGGCACGTCTCCGACGGCATGATCTGCTCCGCCCGCGAGCTGGGCCTGGGGGAGGATCACGACGGCATCATCGTGCTGGACCAGTGGCTGGCCGCCCACGGGCACGAGGGCGAGGAGCTGCCCGCCCCCGGCACCAACGCCCTGCCCCTGCTGGGACTGGGGGAGGAGGTGCTGGAGATCAACATCACCCCTGACCGCGGCTACTGCTTCTCCATGCGGGGAGTGGCCCGCGAGTACTCCCACGCCACCGGCGCCCAGTTCACCGACCCGGCCGACGCCACCAACGCGGGCCTGTACCCCCACGGGCTGGCCCCGGCAGGAGACGGCGGCTACGCCGTCAAGATCGCCGCCGACCCCGCCCCCGTGCACGGCCGCCCCGGCTGCGACCGCTACGTGGCCCGGGTGGTGCGCGGCCTGGACCCCACCGCCCCCACCCCCAAGTGGATGCGCGACCGCCTCACCGCCGCCGGGATGCGCCCCATCAGCCTGGCCGTGGACGTCACCAACTACGTGATGCTGGACCTGGGCCAGCCGCTGCACGCCTTCGACCTGGGCAAGCTGCACGCCCCCGTGGTGGTGCGCCGCGCCCAGGCCGGGGAGCAGCTGACCTTCCTGGACGAGGTCACCCGCACCCTGGACCCCGAGGACCTGGTCATCTCCGACTCACCGGCTGGGGAGGGCTCCCGGCCCCTGGTGCTGGCAGGGGTGTTCGGCGGGGCCGAGACCGAGGTGGACGAGCGCACCACCGACCTGCTGATCGAGGCCGCGCACTTCGACGCCGTCTCCGTGGCCCGCTCCGCCCGCCGCCACAAGCTGCCCACCGAGTCCTCCAAGCGCAATGAGCGCGGCGTGGACACCCGGCTGGCGCCCGTGGCCGCCCAGCGGGCCGTGGACCTGCTGGTCGAGTACGGCGGCGGCACCGCCGACCCTGTGGCCACCGACCTGGACCGCACCACCGCCCCCCAGCCGCAGCTGCTGCGCGCCGACGCCGCCGAGCGCCTCACGGGCGTGCCCTACGGCACCGCGCGCGTCACCGAGCTGCTGGAGGCCATCGGCTGCACCGTGGAGCCGGCGGGCCGTGACGAGCAGGGCCAGGAGCTGCTGCGTGTCACCGCCCCCACCTGGCGGCCTGACCTGGTGGGGCCCGCGCACTTCGCGGAGGAGGTCGCCCGCCTGGACGGCTACGACAACATCCCCGTGGTGCTGCCCACCGCCCCGGCCGGCACCGGCCTGACGGCGCGCCAGCAGGCCCGCCGCGAGGCCGTGCGCGCCCTGGTCGCCGCCGGGCTCACCCAGGTGCTCTCCTACCCCTTCATCGGGGAGGTGCACGACCTGCTGGGCCTGCCCGAGGACGACCCCCGCCGTCAGGCCGTGCGCCTGGCCAACCCCCTGGCCGAGGACGCCCCGGCGCTGCGCACCAGTGTGCTGGACTCCCTGGTGGAGGTGGCCCGCCGCAACGTGTCCCGCGGGCTGCCTGACGTGGCCGTCTTTGAGGTCGGTGCGGTCACTCACCCGGCCGGGACCGTGCCCGCCCCCATCGTGGGCGTGGACCGCCGCCCCACTGACGAGCAGGTCGCCGCCCTGGAGGCCGGTATCCCCGCCCAGCCCACCCACGTGGGCGTGGTGCTGGTGGGGGAGCGGCAGCGCGCTGGCGTGCTCGGGGCCGCCCAGCCCTGGGACTGGGCCGACGCCGTGCAGGTGGTGCGGCAGGTGGCCGCGGCCCTGGGCGTGGCGGTGGAGGTAGGCGCCCCCGCGGAGCCGGTGGCCCCCTGGCACCCGGGCCGCACCGCCGAGCTGCGCCTGGCCTCCGTGAGGCGGGGCAAGGAGCTGGTGGCGGGCGCCCTGGTGGCGCACGCCGGTGAGCTGCACCCGCGCGTGTGCCGCGCCCTGGGGCTGCCGGAGCGCGCCTGCGCCGTCGAGATGGACCTGGAGCCGCTGCTGGACGCCGTGGAGGCCGCCGGGGTGCTGCAGGTCCAGGCGGTGTCCACCTTCCCGGCCGCCAAGGAGGACCTGGCCTTCGTGGTGGACGAGCAGGTCACGGCCGCCCAGGTGGAGCAGGTGCTGCGGCGTGGCGCCGGGGCCCTGCTGGAGGAGGTGCGGCTCTTTGACGTGTTCCGGGGTCCGCAGCTGGGGCAGGGGCGCAAGTCCCTGGCCTTCTCGCTGCGTCTGCGGGCGGCTGACCGCACGCTCACGGCCCAGGAGACGGCGGAGGTGCGTAAGCGTGTCGTCAAGCAGGCCGCCAAGCTGCTGGGGGCCGAGCTGCGGGCCTGAACCCGTTTCCGCCCCGCCCTCCCGCCCTGCCTGGTGGCGGGCGCGGGGCGGCGGCCGTAGCAGCAACCCGCCCCGGCTGTACCCCTGCCGGGGCGGGCGCCGTCTGCTGGCGGTGACGGCCTGCCAGGACTGGAACGCGGGGGAGCTCCGGGGCAGGGGGCCCAGCAGCGGCAGGCCTGGCCTGTGAGCGTGGCTACAGTTGTCAGGACTATCCGCCTCGGTTTTTCCCTTGGACCATACTTGCCCCCATGAAGATCCTGCTTACGGCCTCGTCCCGGCACGGCTCCACGGAGGAGGTCGCCGACGTGATCGCCACTGAGCTCCGTCAGGGCGGGCACGACCTGGAGGTGGTGCGCCCCCAGGAGGTCTCCTCGGTGGAGGGGTATGACGCCTTCGTGGTCGGCTCCGCGGTGTACATGACCAGCTGGACCGAGGAGGCGGTGGACTTCACGCGCCGCTTCCGGGACGCGCTGGCCAGCAAGCCGGTGTGGGCCTTCTCGGTGGGCCTGTCCGGCCTGCCTCACGGCAAGGTCACGGACCCCCGGCGGGTGGGGCCGGTGCTGCTGTCCCTGGACCCGGAGGAGCACGTGACCTTCGCGGGGCGTTTCGACCCCAGCAGGCTGAGCCTGCGGGAGCGGACCATCGCCAAGGTCGGGGGCGCCTCCGAGGGTGACTTCCGTGACTGGGACGAGGTCCGCACCTGGGCCCGGTCCATCCTGGCGGCGCTCAGCGCCTCCTGAGCGGCTCTGGCGGGCCGCGCAGGTTCGCGTCCGGACTGGTGGCGCTGCTACCGGCCTATCAGCCCAGCCTGCGCCCTGGCCTGCTGGCCCTGCCTGTGCCTAGGGCCGCAGCAGCCGGGGTGGCTGCCTGAGCGAGGCTGCGCCGTCGTGACACGACACATTTCGTATCTCTATGCAGTCGGCTGTATGTTGTGTGCGTGAATGACGATCTCGCGACCGCCGTTGGAGCCGGTCACGGGCCTGGCGGGCAGTGCCACCGGGGTGCTGCCTCACAGGTCCTGGAAGCGGTCCTGGCCGTCGCGCTCGTCCCACGAGATCCAGGAGCAGACTCATGACCGCCAGCGCCCCGAACGCGCCTGAAGGCAGCGCCAGCGTGCCTGCCACCAAGGCGGCACGGCACGCCCTGATAGCCCAGGTCCTGGGCAAGGAGCGCATCCGCTCCCAGGCCGAGCTGCGCCAGGCACTGGCGGAACGGGGTCTGCAGACCACCCAGGCCACGCTCTCCCGAGACCTGGTGGAGCTGCGGGCCACCAAGGTCCGCTCCGCGAGCGGCGGCCAGGTCTACGCCGTGCCCCAGGCCGGCGCCCCTGGGCAGGTGCAGGGCGCCTCCGCGCCGGTCGAGGACGACGTCCCCCTGTCCCAGCACGTGACCCCCCGGCTGGCCCGCTGGTGCGCCGACCTGCTGGTGACCGCCGAGTGGGCGGGCAACCAGGTGATCCTGCGGACCCCAGCCGGTGCGGCCCAGCTGCTGGCCGGGGCCCTGGACGACTCCATGCTGCCCGGGGTGCTCGGCTGTATCGCCGGGGACGACACCGTACTGGTCGTCACCCGCTCCGGGGAGGTCGCTACCGAGGTAGCCGACAAGCTCCTGGCCCTGGCAGACCACAACCGCCAGTAAGGCGACGGGGAGTCCCCAGTCCCCGGCGCACACACCCAAAAAGGAAAAGAGAACAGATGAGCAAGCACAAGGACCGCGTCGTACTGGCCTACTCCGGTGGTCTGGACACCTCCGTGGCTATCGGCTGGATCGGTGAGCAGACCGGCCGTGAGGTCGTCACGGTGGCGGTCGACGTCGGTCAGGGGGGCGAGGACCTGGAGGTCATCCGCCAGCGGGCCCTGGACTGCGGCGCCGTGGAGGCGTACGTGGCGGACGCGCGCGACGAGTTCGCGCAGGACTACTGCATGCCCGCGCTGAAGGCCAACGCCCTGTACGAGGGCCGCTACCCGCTGGTATCCGCCCTGTCCCGGCCGGTGATCGCCAAGCACCTGGTCAAGGCTGCCCGGGAGTTCGGGGCCAGCACCGTCGCCCACGGCTGCACCGGCAAGGGTAACGACCAGGTGCGCTTCGAGGTGGCCATCACCTCCATGGCCCCGGACATGGACTGCCTCTCGCCGGTGCGCGACCTGGCCCTGACCCGCGACGTCGCCATCGAGTACGCCGAGAAGCACAGCCTGCCGATCGAGACCACCAAGCACAACCCCTTCTCGATCGACCAGAACGTGTGGGGCCGGGCCATCGAGACCGGCTTCCTGGAGGACCTGTGGAACGCCCCCACCAAGGACGTCTACACCTACACCGACGACCCCACCTACCCGCCCCTGCCTGACGAGGTCGTCATCCACTTCGAGGCCGGTGTCCCCACCAGGATCGACGGCAAGGACGTCACCCCCCTGCAGGCCGTCCAGGAGCTCAACCGGCGAGCCGGGGCCCAGGGCGTGGGGCGGATCGACGTCGTAGAGGACCGGCTGGTTGGCATCAAGTCGCGGGAGATCTACGAGGCCCCCGGGGCGGTCGCCCTGATTGAGGCCCACCAGGCGCTGGAGGCGGTGTGCCTGGAGCGGATGCAGCGCCGCTACAAGCGCCAGATGGAGCAGACCTGGGCGGAGCTGGTCTACGAGGCCCAGTGGTACTCGCCCCTGAAGAGGTCCATGGACGCCTTTATCGAGGACACCCAGCGCCTGGTCACCGGCGACATCCGGATGGTGCTGCACGGCGGGCGCGCCACGGTCAACGGCCGCAGGACCGACACCGGCCTGTACGACTTCAACTTGGCCACCTACGAGACCGGGGACACCTTCGACCAGTCCTCCTCTCGCGGGTTCATCGAGATCTACGGCATGCAGTCCAAGCTGGCGGCGGCCCGCGACATCCGCCTGGGCCTGAGCACGGGCTACTGAGCCGGGTGCGGACGCTGGCTGCCTACTGGCTGCCTGCTGGCTGAGCCAGGGGTGGTGGACCGCCGGGACCGGCTGCTGCGGTCCCCGTCACCACCCCTGGCTCTTGCGTGCCGCTTGCGTACCGCCGTGTTTCCGTGCGGTGTCGCAAGGCTGGGTGGGAGCCGGAAACAGGCTGCCCCCGCGGTGCTAACTTGAGCTTATGAGTGAGACCCTTGGGCCTCTGCGGCGTCTGGTACCCAAGTCGCCGCCCCGTCTCCAGCTGATGCCCGCTATGAGCACCTGGGCCTTCTTCCTGACCTTCGCCGGGCAGTCCGTGCGCAACCTGGTTGGCTGGAAGGCCTTCGGGCTGATCGCCGCCGTCAGCGGGATCCTGCTGCTGCTGGTCTTCCTGCGGGAGGGGCACCGGATCAAGTGGCGGGCCGTGCCCACCGTGATCGGCCTGTACGTGGTGCTGTGCGCCCTGTCCATCCTGTGGTCCGCCTACCCGGCGGAGACGGCACTGGCCACCATGCTCATGGTCGCCACCACCGCCGTCGGGGTGCTGCTGGCCTGCGGCATGTCCCTGCGGCAGATGACCGACGCCCTGAGCCGCTCCCTGGAGGCGGTGCTGGTCCTCAGCCTGCTGCTGGAGCTCTACGTGGCCCTCGTGCTCAAGCACCCCCTGGCGCCCCTGTACATGCGGGGCTGGGACCACGTGCCCACCTCCTACTACTGGGTCAACGGCGACCTCTTCAACGGCGGTCCCATCCAGGGGATCGTCGGTAACCGCAACCCGCTGGCCTTCATCGCCCTGCTGACCCTCCTGTGCCTGGCGGTGCGCTGGGCCGACCGGCGGGTGCGGCCGCTGGGGGTGGTGGTGTGGACCTCCTTGTCCGTGCTGGTGCTGGTGCTCACCAGCTCCGTGACCGTCTGGGTCTCCACGGTGGTGTGCGTGGCGGTCATGGGCTACCTGTGGCTCATGCGCCACGTGCCGGTGGCGGCGCGCCCCTACGTGGTCTCCGGGGCCGTGGGGGTGGTGGTGGCCCTGGCTGCCGCCTGCCTGGGCTGGTACAACCAGCTGATCGACCTGCTGGGCCGCAGCGAGTCCATGAGCGTGCGCTGGGAGATCTGGAAGGCGGTGCTCACCCTGTGGCAGGAGCACACCATCCTGGGTTGGGGCTGGATCATGTACTGGGTGCCCTGGATCCCCGTGTTCTCCACGATCCTCATCCGTCCCGACGGCACCCCCACCATGAACGCCCACAACGCCTACATCGAGGCGCTGTTCCAGACCGGTGTGGTCGGTGGGGCGCTGTTGGTGGTGATCGTCTGCGTGCTGGTGCACCGCTCCTTCCGCCTGGCGGGACGGCACCTGAACTCTGACGCCTCCGTGGTGCTGCCCGCGCTGCTCATGACGGCGCTGGTGTCCCAGTCCTTCACGGAGTCCCGCCTGCTCAGTGAGGGCAACTGGGTGGTGCTCTGCGCCCTGGGTACCTGGCTGGGGCTGCACCGCCTGGTGGAGCAGAGCCAGGCCCCCGGGGCCGACCACGCCCTGACCCCGGCCCGCCCGGCCCGGCGCAGCCGCTTCAGCCTCACACGGCTGCGCAACCTGGAGAAGACCCCGCAGCCCAGCCAGGACTGAGCCGGGAGACAGCCCGCCGGCAGTGGTGGGGCAGGCGGGTGTCCGCGGAGCCCCGGCCCATAGGCCATGATGGGCCCATGAGCAGCCACAGCCACCACGAAGCCACCCCCAGCAGCCACACCCCGGCAGGCATCAGCCTGTGGGGCGGACGCTTCAGCGGCGGTCCCGCGCAGGCCCTGGAGGCCCTGAGCGTGTCCACCCACTTCGACTGGCGGCTGGCCCGCTACGACATCACCGGGTCCCGGGCCCACGCCCGCGCCCTGGCCCGCGCGGGGCTGCTGGACGCCACCCAGCTGGCTGGCATGCTGGCGGCCCTGGACCGCCTGGAGGACGACGTCGTCTCCGGCGCCTTCACCCCGGCACCGGCGGACGAGGACGTCCACACCGCCCTGGAGCGGGGGCTCATGGAGCGCGCGGGAGCGGAGCTGGGAGGCCGCCTGCGCGCCGGACGCTCCCGCAACGACCAGATCGCCACCCTGATCCGCATGTACCTGCGCGACCAGTCCCGCCACCTGGCCGGGCTCGTCCTGGACCTCGTGGACGCGCTGATCGACCAGGCCGCCGTGGCGGGGGAGCGGATCATGCCGGGGCGCACCCATATGCAGCACGCCCAGCCGGTGCTCGTGGCCCACCACCTGCTGGCCCACGCCTGGCCGCTGCTGCGCGACGTCGAGCGCCTGGTGGACTGGGACGCCCGGGCCGCCGTCAGCCCCTACGGCTCCGGCGCCCTGGCAGGCAACACGCTGGGACTGGACCCCTGTACGGTGGCTGGCGAGCTGGGCTTTGAGGCCGCCGTCGAGAACTCCATCGACGGCACCGCCTCCCGTGACGTGGTGGCGGAGCTCAGCTTCGTGCTGGCGCTGGTGGCGGTTGACGTCTCGCGCCTGAGCGAGGAGGTCATCATCTGGAACACCAAGGAGCTCGGCTTCGTGACCCTGGACGACGCCTTCTCCACCGGCTCCTCGATCATGCCGCAGAAGAAGAACCCGGACGTGGCCGAGCTGGCCCGGGGCAAGGCGGGGCGCCTGATCGGTGACCTCACGGGGCTGCTGGCCACCCTCAAGGCCCTGCCGCTGGCCTACAACCGTGACCTGCAGGAGGACAAGGAGCCGGTATTCGACGCCGTGGACACCCTGGCGGTGCTGCTCCCGGCCGTCTCAGGCATGGTCTCCACCATGGTCCTGCACTATGAACGCATGGCGGAGCTCGCGCCCCAGGGCTTCTCCCTGGCCACAGACCTGGCTGAGTGGCTGGTCAAGCAGGGAGTGCCCTTCCGGGAGGCGCACGAGGTCTCCGGGGCCTGCGTGCGCGAGTGCGAGAGCCGCGGCATTGAGCTGTGGGAGCTCAGTGACGCCGACTTCCAGCGCCTGGACCCGCGCCTGGAGCCAGGGGTGCGGGAGGTGCTTTCGGCGGAGGGCTCCGTGGCGGCCCGCTGCGGGCACGGCGGCACCGCCCCGGTGCGGGTGGTCGAGCAGCTGGCCCGGGCGGTCGCGGCCAGCGCCCGGCTGCGGGTCTTCGCCTGGGAGGGCTCGCTGCTGGACGGCCCCACCGGCCCGGAGGGCGTCGATCCCGCCGCGGGCGAGCCCTACCCTGACCTGGAGGACTGAGACGGTGGCGGCGGGGGAGCAGGCGGCCACGGACCCGGTGCTGGCACTGCTGGCGGCCGACCCCCTGGAGGTCTGCCCCCGCCTGCTCGGCGCGGTGCTGCGGGTGGGCAGCGACCAGGGGGAGGTGGCTCTGCGGATAACGGAGGTGGAGGCCTACCGGGGCGAGGAGGACCCGGGCTCGCACGCCTTCAAGGGCCAGACCAGGCGCAACGCCACCATGTTCGCGGCGGCCGGCGCCGTGTACGTGTACCTGACCTACGGGATGCACCACTGCGCGAACATCGTCTGCGGGCCGCCAGGGCTCAGCCGGGCGGTGCTGCTGCGCGCCGGTGAGGTGGTGGCGGGCCTGGAGCTGGCTCGTAGCCGTCGTCCCCAGTCCCGGCAGGACGTACAGCTGGCCAGCGGTCCGGGGCGTCTGTGCCAGGCGCTGGCCTTGACCCGGGCCGACGACGGCGCCCGCCTGGGGGAGGCCGGGGGCCGGATGCGCCTGGAGCTGCCCGCGGTGCCGGTGGCGGCGGGGCGGATACGTACCGGCCCCCGCACCGGCGTGTCCGGTCCCGGCGGGGACGGCACCGCCTTCCCGTGGCGCTTCTGGATCGACGGCGACCCGACGGTCTCCCCCTACAAGGCGGCCACCGGGCGACGGCGTCGGGAGCGCTGAGGGCGCTGGGCGCCGGCGGGCCGGTCAGTGGCGTCTGCCGGTACGGAAAGTGGGACCACCGCAGGTAGTCCGCAAGGCGGCTCCCCGAACCCCGGAAACCGCCGTTTCGTGCGGGAAAATGCTAGTTTTACGGCATGTCTACCGCCTCAGCCGCGCCGCGTGAGCCGTGGCCTGACCTGCAGGTAGCGCCGCTCCGGGCGGAGCAGGAGGAGAGCCTGTGGCTGGGGTGCCAGCCACTGATCGCGGGGCACAGACACTTTCATGACGGCGACCTGCGCTGCGTCAAGCCCGCCTTGCAAGAGCTGCGGGCGGCCTCGTGGCAGCGGCCCAAGGCGGCCCGCAGCAGCCAGGACCTGCTGGAGGCCCTGCGGGAGGAGCGATGAGGTGGTACCTGGACACCTCCGCCGCCCTGCGGCTGCTGCTGGACGAGCCGGAGTCTGCCGCGCTCGTGGAGCTGGTGGTCAAGCAGAGGCCGTAGCTTGTGGGCACGGTCCTGCTGGAGACGGAGCTGCGGCTGGCGGCCAGCCGCAGCGAGGTGCTCACGCAGGCTGCCGTGACCGCCTTCCTGGAGGGCGTGCCTTTGTACGAGATGCCCCGTTCGGTGTTCGTGGAGGCCGGCCTGGTGGGTGGGGCGGCGGTGCGGCTGGTGGACGCCCTGCACGTCGTCGCCGCCCTGAGGTGCGGAGCCACCTGTGTGCTGACCTACGACCCGCGGCTGGCTGAGACGGCCCGGGGCATGGGCCTTACGGTCCTGTCCCCCTCCAGGCGGGACTAGGGGAGGCCGTGGCGCCCGCCTCCAGGGGGAGTGGCGCCGGGCCGCCGTCGTGGCAGACTAGCGGCGCCGGAGGCCGTTCCGGCCCCAGGCGCCAGACGCCGGGAGGAGCTATGGGAGGCACAGGACCGTGACCGACATCCTGGACGAGCTGCAGTGGCGTGGCCTTATCGCCCAGCACACCGATATCGACGCGCTGCGCCAGGCGCTCACTGAGGACCAGCTCACCTTCTACTGCGGCTTTGACCCCACCGCCCCCTCCCTGCACCACGGGCACCTGGTGGCCGTGAAGGTGATGCGGCACCTGCAGCTGGCGGGACACCACCCGCTGGCCCTGGTGGGTGGTGCCACCGGGCTGATCGGTGACCCGCGGGCCAAGGGAGAGCGGACCCTCAACACCAAGGAGGTGGTGGCGGGCTGGGCCAAGAGCCTGCAGGCCCAGCTGGAGCACCTGCTGGACTTCGAGGGCAGCAACCCGGCACGGATCGTCAACAACCTGGACTGGACCGCCTCCATGAGCGCGGTGGACTTCCTGCGGGACCTGGGCAAGCACTTCCGCATGGGCACCATGCTCGCCAAGGACATCGTGGCGCGCCGTCTGGCCAGCGACGAGGGGATCTCCTACACCGAGTTCAGCTATCAGGTGCTGCAGGCCAACGACTACCTGGAGCTGTACCGCCGCTACGGCTGCACCCTGGAGGTTGGGGGCAACGACCAGTGGGGCAACCTCGTGGGCGGAATGGACCTGATTCACAAGGTTGAGGGCGCCTCCGTGCACGTGCTGACCAACCCCTTGATCACCAAGGCGGACGGCACCAAGTTCGGCAAGACCGAGGGTGGGGCCATCTGGCTGAATCCCCAGATGCTCAGCCCCTACGGCTTCTACCAGTTCTGGCTGCAGGTCGACGACGCCGACGTGGTGCGCTTCCTGAAGGTCTTCACCTTCCTGGACCGGGCGGAGATCGAGCGCCTGGAGGCGGCGACGGCGGCCAACCCCAAGGCCCGTGAGGCCCAGCAGGTACTGGCCCGGGAGGTGACCACCTGGGTCCACGGGCCCGAGGCGGTGGCCCAGGCGCAGGCCGCTACCGCCGCCCTGTGGGGCAAGGGGGACCTGACAGAGCTGGACGAGCCCACGCTGGCCTCCGCCACCGCGGACCTGCCTGCTGGGGAGCTGGTGGTGGGGGAGTCGACCATCGTGGACCTGCTGGTGTCCACCGGCCTGGAGAAGGGACGCAACGCGGCCCGTAAGACCGTGGCCGGGGGCGGCGCCTACCTGAACAACGTGAAGGTGCTGGACGAGGCGGCGCCGGTGACGGCGGAGCAGCTGCTGGCGGGGGGCGTGGTGCTGGTGCGCAAGGGGCGCCGGAACCTGGCGGTGGCCCGGCAGGCCTGAGGGCCTGCGGCAGCGCAGCCGGGGCCTGGAACGGCCTGTTTGCAGGAGGTTATGGCGGTGACGGTGCTTTGTGTGCACCGTCACCGCCATTTCGTTTGACCCTCGGCTGGAGGTCTGCGTAATGTTCCTCCCGGCCCGAGACGGACCGGAGAGATCCGAGCCGTCAAGGGAATGAGAACTAAAGAGGATCAAGCAGGTTGAGAGCGGGCTCATGGGCCACGGATTTGAGATCTGGAAAATGATTCCTTAAAGTTTCTCAGGCGCCTTCGGGGGTGGCGGGAACGCAAGGTTCCGTAGGATCCGAATGGGTGTGTTGTTTGAGAACTCGATAGTGTGTCATGTTTTTTATGCCATAGTGGGATGGCTGGTTCTTGGGATCTTTTGTGGTTCTGGGGGTTGGTTGTCTTGTTTTGTTTTGGTTTTGCTTGCCCCTTTCTTTTGTTGGGGGTGGGTTGGGCCTGGAGTTTTTTCTCTGTTTGGTTGTCTTGGCTTGTTTGCTGGTTGGTGGTTCTGGGCTCTGTGTGGGTCTGGGGGTGTTGGCTGGTTTATGGGTTGGATGATTTTTTTGGAGAGTTTGATCCTGGCTCAGGACGAACGCTGGCGGCGTGCTTAACACATGCAAGTCGAACGGTGATGCCTGGCTTTTGCTGGGTGGATGAGTGGCGAACGGGTGAGTAACACGTGAGTAACCTGCCCCCTTCTTCTGGATAACCGCCTGAAAGGGTGGCTAATACGGGATATTCTGGCCTGCTCGCATGGGTGGGTCTGGAAAGGTTTGTTTCTGGTGGGGGATGGGCTCGCGGCCTATCAGCTTGTTGGTGGGGTGATGGCCTACCAAGGCTTTGACGGGTAGCCGGCCTGAGAGGGTGGACGGCCACACTGGGACTGAGACACGGCCCAGACTCCTACGGGAGGCAGCAGTGGGGAATATTGCACAATGGGCGCAAGCCTGATGCAGCGACGCCGCGTGAGGGATGTAGGCCTTCGGGTTGTGAACCTCTTTCGCCAGTGAAGCAGGCCGCCTCCTTGGGGGGTGGTTGACGGTAGCTGGATAAGAAGCGCCGGCTAACTACGTGCCAGCAGCCGCGGTAATACGTAGGGCGCGAGCGTTGTCCGGAATTATTGGGCGTAAAGAGCTCGTAGGCGGCTGGTCGCGTCTGTCGTGAAATCCTCTGGCTTAACCGGGGGCTTGCGGTGGGTACGGGCCGGCTTGAGTGCGGTAGGGGAGACTGGAATTCCTGGTAGCGGTGGAATGCGCAGATATCAGGAGGAACACCGGTGGCGAAGGCGGGTCTCTGGGCCGTTACTGACGCTGAGGAGCGAAAGCGTGGGGAGCGAACAGGATTAGATACCCTGGTAGTCCACGCCGTAAACGTTGGGCACTAGGTGTGGGGGCTCTTTCCGGGGTCTCCGCGCCGTAGCTAACGCATTAAGTGCCCCGCCTGGGGAGTACGGCCGCAAGGCTAAAACTCAAAGGAATTGACGGGGGCCCGCACAAGCGGCGGAGCATGCGGATTAATTCGATGCAACGCGAAGAACCTTACCAAGGCTTGACATGGGGGTGGCGGGGCCGGAGACGGTCCTTCCCTTCGGGGCGCCCTCACAGGTGGTGCATGGTTGTCGTCAGCTCGTGTCGTGAGATGTTGGGTTAAGTCCCGCAACGAGCGCAACCCTTGTCCCGTGTTGCCAGCACGTAGTGGTGGGACTCGCGGGAGACTGCCGGGGTCAACTCGGAGGAAGGTGGGGATGACGTCAAATCATCATGCCCCTTATGTCTTGGGCTTCACGCATGCTACAATGGCCGGTACAGAGGGCTGCGATACCGTGAGGTGGAGCGAATCCCTTAAAGCCGGTCTCAGTTCGGATCGGTGTCTGCAACTCGACACCGTGAAGTTGGAGTCGCTAGTAATCGCAGATCAGCAACGCTGCGGTGAATACGTTCTCGGGCCTTGTACACACCGCCCGTCACGTCATGAAAGCTGGCAACACCCGAAGCCCGTGGCCTTACGGGGAGCGGTCGAAGGTGGGGCTGGTGATTGGGACGAAGTCGTAACAAGGTAGCCGTACCGGAAGGTGCGGCTGGATCACCTCCTTTCTAAGGAGCAACATGTTGTTGTGCGCCCGCCCGCCGGGTGCCTGATGTACCGTCCCCGTCCTGGGGGCGGGGGGCCCGGCTACAGGGTTTGGGTGCGTCCTTACTCGGGACGCTGTGGCATAGGAAGCCGTCTCCTGCGCGTTGTCGTGCGGGGGCGGCCCCTGCGGGTTCCTGCCTGTGGGGGCGTGGCACGCTGTCGGGGCCTGGGGCAGCTCGCCTCGGTGCCTGGCCCTTGGGCCTGTCCTCCTGGTGGGGGGTGGGTCTGGGGGTGTGGGTGGGTTGGTTGTGAACTGTATAGTGGACGCGAGCATCTTTGTTCTTTGTGGGCTGCTAGCACTGTTGGTGCTGGTGGTCTTGTGTTTTGTTTGTTTTTATGAGCGTTCGGTGGATGCCTTGGCATCAGGGGCCGATGAAGGACGTGGTGGCCTGCGATAAGCCTCGGGGAGCCGGCTGACGGGCTGTGATCCGAGGGTGTCCGAATGGGGGGACCCGGCACGAGTCATGTCGTGTCACCCGTACCTGAATTCATAGGGTGCGGGGGGTGACGCGGGAAGTGAAACATCTCAGTACCCGCAGGAGAAGATATTCCGTTAGTAGTGGCGAGCGAACGCGGATGATGGTTAAACCACGGTCGTGTGATACCCGGCAGGGGTTGCGGTCGTGGGGTTGTGGGGTGTTCTTCTGCCATCTGCCGGTGGTGGGCGCGGTGACAAACCTGGCTGGTAGCCGAACCCTCTGGGAAGGGGGGCCGTAGAGGGTGAGAGCCCCGTAGGCTAAACTGGCCGGGCCGTGCGGGCACGACCCCGAGTAGCACGGGGCCCGTGGAATCCTGTTGAATCTGCCAAGACCACTTGGCTGCCTGAATACTTCCTGATGACCGATAGCGGATCAGTACCGTGAGGGAATGGTGAAAAGTACCCCGGGAGGGGAGTGAAACAGTACCTGAAACCGGGCGCTTACAAGCCGTCAGAGCCTTGAGGGGTGATGGCGTGCCTTTTGAAGAATGAGCCTGCGAGTCAGTGCCGTGTCGCGAGGTTAACCTGGTAGGGGGAGCCGTAGCGAAAGCGAGTCCGAAAGGGCGCCTATGAGTGGCACGGTCTGGACCCGAAGCGGGGTGATCTACCCATGGCCAGGTTGAAGCACGTGTAAGAGCGTGTGGAGGACCGAACCCACTTCAGTTGAAAATGGAGGGATGAGCTGTGGGTAGGGGTGAAAGGCCAATCAAACTCCGTGATAGCTGGTTCTCCCCGAAATGCATTTAGGTGCAGCGTCCCGTGCTGCCCGGCGGAGGTAGAGCTACTGGGTGGCTGATGGGCCCCACAGGGTTACTGACGTCAGCCAAACTCCGAATGCCGTCGGGTGCAGCGGGGCAGTGAGACCGCGGGGGATAAGCTCCGTGGTCGAGAGGGAAACAGCCCAGATCGCCGGCTAAGGCCCCTAAGCGTGTGCTAAGTGGGAAAGGATGTGCGGTCGCGCAGACAACCAGGAGGTTGGCTTAGAAGCAGCCACCCTTGAAAGAGTGCGTAATAGCTCACTGGTCAAGTGATCGTGCGCCGACAATGTAGCGGGGCTCAAGCACACCGCCGAAGCCGCGGGCCTGCCACGTGTTCCTTCCGGGGGGCTTGACCCCCCTTGGCAGGGGTGGCAGGTGGTAGGGGAGCGTCCCGCACCGGCAGAAGCCTCGGGGTGACCCAGGGGTGGACGGTGCGGGAGTGAGAATGCAGGCATGAGTAGCGATACCAGGGTGAGAAACCCTGGCGCCGAATGACCAAGGGTTCCAGGGCCAGGCTAGTCCGCCCTGGGTGAGTCGGGACCTAAGGCGAGGCCGACAGGCGTAGTCGATGGACAACGGGTCGATATTCCCGTACCGGCGAAGCACCGCCCATGCTGACGCGCGGGTGCTGACCCACGCCCTGTAGCACAATCAGCCCGGCAGCCTGCTTCGGTAGGCTCTGGACTGGTGCCACGGGGTCTGGGGACCCTCCGCGCAGGTAGGCAAGCGTATTAACAGGGGTGACGCACAGTGGTAGCCTCGCGGGCCTAATGGCTTGGCCCGTCTAAGCGCGCAGCCTGGTACCCAGGCAAATCCGGGTACCTGCCCTCAACGGCACAGGCCAGGCGTGATGGGGAACCCACCCAAGGGGTGGGGGAAGCAAGGTGATCCTGTGGTGCCAAGAAAAGCCTCGACGCGATGGTGCCAGCCGCCCGTACCCTAAACCGACACAGGTGGTCGGGCAGAGTATGCCTAGGCGCACGAGATAATCATGGTGAAGGAACTCGGCAAAATGCCCCCGTAACCTAGGGAGAAGGGGGGCCCAGGCCCTGAAGCCCCACGCGGGCTAGGGGTGAGGGCCGCAGAGACCAGGGAGAAGCGACTGTTTACTAAAAACACAGGTCCGTGCGAAGCCGCAACGCGATGTATACGGACTGACGCCTGCCCGGTGCTGGAAGGTTAAGAGGAACCGTCAACCCCCTACCGGGGTGAAGCGGTGAATTCAAGCCCCAGTAAACGGCGGTGGTAACTATAACCATCCTAAGGTAGCGAAATTCCTTGTCGGGTAAGTTCCGACCTGCACGAATGGCGTAACGACTTCTCTACTGTCTCCACCATGAGCTCGGCGAAATTGCACTACGAGTAAAGATGCTCGTTACGCGCAGAAGGACGGAAAGACCCCGGGACCTTTACTACAGCTTGGTATTGGCGCCCGCCCTGGCTTGTGCAGGATAGGTGGGAGACCGTGAAACCGCCACGCCAGTGGTGGTGGAGTCGTCGTTGAAATACCACTCTGGCCATGGCGTGCGCCTGAACCTCGGCCCGTGACCCGGGCCAGGGACAGTGCCTGGTGGGTAGTTTAACTGGGGCGGTTGCCTCCTAAAAAGTAACGGAGGCGCTCAAAGGTCCCCTCAGCCTGGTCGGCAACCAGGTGTCGAGTGCAAGTGCACAAGGGGGCTTGACTGCGAGACCGACAGGTCAAGCAGGTGCGAAAGCAGGAACTAGTGATCCGGCGATCCCGAGTGGGTGGGTCGTCGCTCAACGGATAAAAGGTACCCCGGGGATAACAGGCTGATCCTGCCCAAGAGTCCATATCGACGGCATGGTTTGGCACCTCGATGTCGGCTCGTCGCATCCTGGGGCTGGAGCAGGTCCCAAGGGTTGGGCTGTTCGCCCATTAAAGCGGTACGCGAGCTGGGTTTAGAACGTCGTGAGACAGTTCGGTCCCTATCCTCTGCGCGCGCAGGATACTTGAGAAGACCTGTCCCTAGTACGAGAGGACCGGGACGGACGAACCTCTAGTGTGCCAGTTGTCCCGCCCGGGGCACGGCTGGTTAGCCACGTTCGGAAAGGGTAACCGCTGAAAGCATCTAAGCGGGAAACCACCTTCAAGACAAGGTATCCACACCCACACGGGTGGAAGGCCCCCAGCAGACCACTGGGTAGATAGGCCGGAGGTGCAAGACCCGCAAGGGCCGCAGCCGACCGGTACTAATAGGCCAACACAAACAACACACAACCCCCAACAACACACCAAGGGGGGCAGGAACACCAACGCAAGCGTCCACTATACGGCCCACAACCAACCAACCCACAAGCACCAACCACGAGCACCACAAACACCCCACACAACGTCTCGGTGGTCACAGCGGGAAGGCAACGCCCGGCCCCATTCCGAACCCGGAAGCTAAGACTCCCAGCGCCAATGGTACTGCACCCGCCAGGGTGTGGGAGAGTAGGACACCGCCGAGCACAAACCACACCGCAGGCCCCCAACCAACAGGCTGGGGGCCTACGGCCACCCCAGACACGCTACCCTGGCACCAGCACACAGCCACCAGAGCGATAAAGAGGAACAGACGATGCCTTACCAACGGCACAACGACCAAGGCGGCTCCCGCCGCGCTGGCAACCGGCACGGTTTCTCCGCTCGTGGTTCCTCAGGTGGCCAGGGTGGTAACGGGCAGCGGCGCAGCTGGCGGGAGCGCGAGGGCTACCAGGGCGGCCAGGACCGCCCCCGCCGCGAGGACGGCTACCAGCCCCGCGGCCCCCGCGAGGATGGCCGTCAGCAGCAGCGTGATTGGGCCCCCCGCGGGCAGCGGCGCAGCTGGCGGGAGCGTGAGGGCTACCAGGGCGGCCAGGACCGCCCCCGTCGCGAGGACGGCTACCAGCCCCGCGGTTTCCGGGACAGCGGCCCCCGCGAGGATGACCGTCAGGACCAGGGCGACTGGGCCCCCCGCGGGCAGCGTCGCAGCTGGCGGGAGCGTGAGGGCTACCAGGGCGGCCAGGACCGCCCCCGTCGTGAGGACGGCTACCACTCCCGCAGCCAGCGGGACGGCGGTGACCGCTATGACCGGCGCGAGCGCCCGGCACGTGGTGGCCGCCCCACGGACCGGCAGCGGAGCGGTGGCCGTGGCGGACGCTTCGACCGGGACGGCAGGCGCCCCAGCCGCGCCCCGCAGCACGCGCGGATCCCCGAGCCCCGCGTGCCCCAGGACGTCGAGCCTTCCATGCTGGAGGCCTCCGCCCGCCGCGAGCTGCGGGCCCTGGGCCGGGCCAACGCCGAGAACGTTGCCCGCCACCTGGTCATGCTCCAGCGCCTGCTGGAGTCCGACCCGGAGCAGGCCTACCAGCATGCCCGCTACGCCTCCTCCCACGCGGGGCGGGTCGCGGTGGTACGCGAGTCCGCCGGTATCGCCGCCTACCTGGCCGGGCACTACCAGGAGGCCCTGAGCCACATCCGGGCCGCACGGCGCCTGTCCGGGCTGGACCTGCACCACGCCATCGAGGCGGACTGTGAGCGGGCCCTGGGCCGGCTGGACCAGGCGCTCAAGGTCGCTGCCGCCGCCAGCGCCAAGCAGCTGGACGACCTGGAGGAGGCCGAGATCGCCATGGTCGTCTCCGGCGTGCGTGCGGAGAAGGGCCAGCCTGAGCTCGGCCTGGTGGTGATCGAGGACGCTATCCGCCTGTTCCGCGGAGACCGAGAGACCCTGCGGCGTATGCACTCCGTGCGTGCGGACCGCCTCACGGAGCTGGGCCGGGAGCAGGAGGCGGACAGGATCCGCGCCCGCATAGGCATTACCCCGGAGGGAGAGGACGAGGAGGCTCCCGAGCCCGAGGAGGAGATCGTCGCCTACGACCTGGAGGAGGACTACGAGCCCGAGCAGGAGCAGCAGCCGCAGTCGGACCAGGCACGGTCCCAGGCCACCGCTCCGGCAGCCAGCAGCCAGACAGAAGGCCAGGAGGCAGGTGTCGAGACCGCGGCGGAGACCCCCGCACCGACCCTGGAGCACCCGGAGCCCGAGACGCACGGGCACGAGCCTGACACCGCCCCTTCCCCTAAGGGCCTGGACCACCGGGAGCAGGAGGAGCCGGAGCCCGGAGCCGCCGCCCCCGCGGACCTTGAGCCCCAGGCCGCCAGCACGCCCGAGCCCAGCCCCTCAGGGCCCGGCGCCCTGGTGCAGCCGCAGGATGGCCCCGACCCCAGCAGCAGGCCCGGCTTTGCGCAGCGGGTCGAGGACGAGCTCAACGAGATCCTGGCGGAGGCGGGCATCGACCCCCGCAGCGGCACCGCCGACGCCCCGGCCCCTGAGTCTGGCCCGGAGCAGGACCAGTGACCCCGCCCCAGCCGGTCCCCCTGCCTGCCGGGCTGCGTGGCTGCCCCCAGCCCCTGGCCACCGCGCACGACGTCGCCCTGGTGGACCTGGACGGCGTCTGCTTCTCCGGGGCGGCGCCGGTAGCCCACGCGGCCCAGTCCCTGAACCAGGCGCGCCAGCAGGGCCTGCGTCCCTGCTTCGTCACCAACAACGCCTCCCGGGCGCCCCAGGCCGTTGTCGACAAGCTGGCGGCCAACGGTATCGACGCCGTCGCCCAGGAGGTGTTCACCGCCGCCATGGACGGCGCCGCCCTGCTGCGGGAGCACCTGGAGCCGGGGGCGCTCGTGCTGGTGGTCGGCGGTGACGGCCTGCGCCAGGCCCTGCTGGACGAGGGCTTCCGGGTCACCAGCACCGCCACCGACCAACCCGCAGCGGTCCTGCAGGGCTGGGACCCCGCCGTCGACTGGGCCCTGCTGTCTGAGGGTGCCTACGCGATCGCCGCCGGGGCCCTGCACGTGGCCACCAACCTGGACGCCACCCTGCCTACCGAGCGGGGCTTCGCCCTGGGCAACGGCTCCCTGGTACAGGCCCTGTCACACGCCACCGGCTCCCGGCCCCTGGCAGGCGGTAAGCCCTTCCCGGGCATCTACCAGCGGGCCCTGGCCAAGGCCGGTGGGGCGCAGGCCCCCCTGGCCGTGGGGGACCGGCTCAACACGGACCACGTCGGGGCCCGGGAAGCTGGCATCCCCGGCCTGCACGTGCTCACCGGCGTGAACACTGCTCGGGACGTCGTGCTGGCGCCGCCGGACGAGCGGCCCGCCTACCTGCACACGGACCTGCGCGGCCTGCTGGAGCCCCAGCCTGAGCCCCAGGTGCAGGCAGACGGCGCCTGGGTGGTGGGGCAGGCCCGTGCCCGCACCGAGGGCGACCACCTGGTGCTCGACGGCGTCGGCCCCCTGCGCGCTCCCGCCCGCATCAGCCTGGACGCCTACCGGGCCCTGGCCAGCGCCGCCTGGGCCCACGCCGACACAGGCGGCAGCGTGCCCTTGCAGGTCCCTGAGCTCACCGTGGTGGCCCCGTGAGCAGGAAGCGACGGCGGCAGCGTGAGTCCCAGGACCAGGTGTCTAAGGCGCCTGCCGTCCCCTCGCCTGCAACCTTGGCCAGCACGGCTGCTAGGAACCAGTCCCAGCCTCCCTCACAGCCACACCAGCCTCATACGGTCCAGGAGGCCCTGGCCGCGACGAGACGCGCGGCAGGGACTCCCTCGTCTCTGCCTGCTGCTATGCCTGCGGGCCAGCCCGGTGGCCCGGTGCCCGGCAGCACGCCGGCACACCCGGTCCCCACCGCCCCTCGAGGGCAGGCCCCGGCCGTGCTCACGGACCACACCGCCTCCCTGGAGCAGCTGCCCCAGCTGCCCTTGGAGGAGCACGGCGAGGTGCTGGCCAGCGTCCACGCGGAGCTGTCCCGCATCCTGCGTGAGGCGGAGGGCTGAGCCGTGGCCCGCCTGATCCGCCTGGACTCCGAGCTGGTGCGTCGCGGCCTGGCCCGCTCCCGCGCCCACGCCGCCGAGCTCATCAGCCAGGGACACGTCACCCTGGACGGGATGACCGCCACCAAGGCTGCCCGGCAGGTCAACCCCGCCCAGGCCATCGAGGTCATCACCCCCGCCGGGCAGGACTACGTCTCCCGGGGCGCGCACAAGCTGGCCGGGGCCCTGGACGCCCTGGAGGAGCGGGGCCTGGCCCCGCAGGTCACGGGTCGCCGCTGCCTGGACGCAGGGGCCTCCACCGGGGGCTTCACCGACGTGCTGCTGCGCCGGGGGGCCGCCCACGTGGTGGCCGTGGACGTCGGCTACGGCCAGCTGGCCTGGTCCCTGCAGTCAGACCCCCGTGTCACCGTCATGGACCGCACCAACGTGCGCACGCTGGACCCGGCGGCGGTAGCACCCGCCCCCGAGCTGGTGGTGGGCGACCTCTCCTTCATCTCCCTGGGGCTGGTGCTGCCTGCGCTGGTGGCTGCCGCCGCCCCGCAGGCCGACCTGCTGCTCATGGTCAAGCCGCAGTTCGAGGTGGGTAAGGAGCGGCTCGGCCACGGCGGGGTGGTGCGTGACCCCCGGCTGCACGAGGACTGCGTGCTGGCGGTAGCGGCCCAGGCCCACGCCCTGGGGCTGGGCATCGACGCCGTCACCGCCTCACCCCTGCCCGGCCCCGCCGGGAACGTCGAGTACTTCCTGTCCATGCACGCTGGCCAGGCCGGTGGGCCCACGGACCTTGACGGCGAGTCCCTGCGCGCAGAGGTGCGCCGCGCCGTCCAGGAGGGACCCGCTGGCTGCGGCCAGGGAAGGAGAGACCATGCCTGAGACGTCCCCGCTGCCGCTGGACCCGCCCGCCCAGGACCGGGGCGGCAGCGCAAGCTGTGGCCAGCAGCGCCCCGGCCCGGCCCGGCCCGGCCTAGGCGTCCGGCGCGTCCTGGTGGTAGGCCGGGAGGAAGGCGTGGAGGGGGAGGCGCCGCACGCCCGCGCCGCCACCCCCACCACCGCCACGGCTGAGCGGGTACGGCGGCTCCTGGCCGCCCAGAGGGTAGAGGCCATTGGCCTGGACGACCTGCCCCTGCAGGTGGACGAGACCGGGCAGACCCAGGTGCAGGCCGGGGCCGGGGCCGAGCCGATCGACTTCGTGCTGGTTATCGGCGGGGACGGCACGATCCTGCGGGCCCTGGAGATAGCCCGCCAGTACGACGTCCCCCTGATCGGCGTGAACACCGGGCACGTCGGCTTCCTGGCGGAGGCTGACCCGGAGGCCGTGGAGACCGTGGTGGAAAGGGTGGTAGCCGGGGACTACACCGTGGAGACCCGCATGGTCGTGGACGTCGAGGTGCAGCGCCCCGACGGCAGCCTGCAGCGCTCCTGGGCCCTGAACGAGGCCGCCTTGGAGAAGGCTGACCGGGCTCGGATGCTGGAGGTCGCTATCGGTGTGGACGGGCAGGCGGTGTCCTCCTTCGGCTGTGACGGCCTGGTCGTGTCCACCCCCACCGGCTCCACCGCCTACGCCTTCTCCGGCGGGGGCCCGATCGTGTGGCCGGACGTCTCCGCCATGCTGCTGGTGCCCATAGCCGCGCACGCCCTGTTCACCCGCCCCCTGGTGGTCGGCCCCGGCTCCTGCCTGGAGATCGTGGTGCAGCATGCGGGCCGCGACGGCGCGGAGGTCTGGTGCGACGGGCGCCGCCACCTGACGGTCCCGCCCGGATCCCGCCTGCGGGTGACCCCTGCCGTGCAGCCGGTGCGGCTGGCCCGGCTCAATGACGCGCCCTTCTCCCAGCGGCTCGTGGCCAAGCTCAAGCTGCCGGTTGAGGGCTGGCGCACCGGCGTGCCCGCCGTCAGCCCCAGCTGCTCCACGGCCGAGGCCCCGGCATGATCGAGTCACTGCAGATCAGAGACCTGGGGGTGATCGAGCAGGCCGAGCTGGTGTTCGGCCCCGGCCTGACCGCGCTGACCGGCGAGACCGGGGCCGGGAAGACCATGGTCCTGACCTCCCTGGGGCTGCTGCTGGGGCAGCGGGCGGAGACCTCGGTGGTCCGCAGCGGCGCCGCCGCCGCCCGGGTGGAAGGGGCCTGGCTGCTGGCCCCCGGGTCCCGGGCCGCTCAGCGGGCGGGCGACGCCGGGGCGGTGCTGGACGAGGACCTGCTGATCGCCCGGCGCACGGTGCCCGCCCAGGGGCGCTCCCGCGCCCACCTGGGCGGGGCCTCGGTGCCCTCGGCGGTGCTGGCCGACGTCGGCAGCTCACTGGTGTCCGTGCACGGGCAGGCTGACCAGCTGCGGCTGCGCTCAGCCGCCGCCCAGCGCGCCGCCCTGGACTCCCTGGGCGGGAGCCGCCACGCCGCCCTGTGCCGGGAGTACGCCAGCGCCTACCGGCGTCACCAGCAGGCCTCCCAGGCCCTGGCCGCCTGGGAGGCGGGCACCCAGCAGCGGGCCGAGGAGGCGGAGTCCCTGCGCCACTGGCTGGGGCAGCTGGAGGAGCTGGACCCGCAGCCGGGGGAGGACCACGCCCTGGTGGCTGAGGCCCAGCGCCTGGACTACGCTGAGGACCTGCGGCGGGCGGCCCTGGGGGCCCGCAACGCCCTGGTCGCCGACGAGGAGGCGGGAGCAGGCATGGAGGAGGCTGACGTCACCAGCCTGCTGGCCGCCGCCCTGCGGGCGCTGGAGCCCGTGACCGGTATCGACCCGGTCCTCCAAGGGCTCGCTACCCGCCTGCAGGAGCTCAGCTACCTGGCGGCGGACGCGGCCGCCGAGCTGGGCGACCACCTGGCCCGGGTGGACGCGGACCCGGCCCGCCTGTCTGCCGTCCAGGACCGGCGCGCCCGGCTGGCCCGTGCCTGCCAGGAGACCGGCGGGGCCACCACCGTGCTGGCGGACGTTGACGCCCTGCTGGCCTGGGGCGCCCAGGCCGCTGCCCGCCTGGCGGAGATCGACGGGCCTGAAGGAACCCAGGCGGACCTGGAGGAGGAGCTGCAGGCGTCCCAGGCACAGCTCACCCAGCTTGCCCAGCAGCTCAGCGCGGCGCGCCGCCAGCTGGCCGACACCCTGCAGCAGCGGGTCACCGACGAGCTGACTGGCTTGGAGATGAAAGGCTCCCAGCTGGTGGTCGAGCTCAGCCCGCTGGAGGAGCCCGGCCCCACCGGGGCCGAGGGCGTGGGGCTGCTGCTGGTCTCCCACCCGGGCGCCCCCGCCCTGCCCCTGGGCAAAGGGGCCTCCGGGGGAGAGCTGTCCCGGGTGATGCTGGCCCTGGAGGTGGTGCTGGCCGGAGCCCGTGGTGCCGCCGCCGCAGCCGGGCGGGACCACGCCCGCACCCTGGTCTTTGACGAGATCGACGCCGGCGTAGGCGGTCGGGCCGCCCGCGAGATCGGCCGCCGTCTGGCCCGCCTGGCCCGCAGCCACCAGGTCATCGTGGTCACCCACCTGGCCCAGGTCGCCGCCTGGGCCGACACCCACCTGGTGGTGCGCAAGGAGGAGGTACTGGCAGGCCGGGGCCAGCAGGTGGTGGGGGCCCGCACCCAGGTGCACGCCGTAACGGGCCAGGAGCGGGAGCGCGAGCTCGCCCGCATGCTCTCCGGGCACGAGGACTCCCAGGCCGCCAGACGACATGCCGCTGAGCTCTTGGCCGAAGCTAGCATGGCACAATCCCAGGCGTGAGGATCTCTTTACGCCGCCGCCCAGACACCGCTGAGACAGGGCCGCTCACTGGCCCGGTGCGGGTGGACGCGCGCACCAAGCGGCTGACCAAGCGTCTGCGCCCCGGGGACATCGCCGTCATTGACCACAGCGACCTGGACCGGGTGGCCGCGGAGGCTCTGGTGGAGCGCCAGCCGCTGGCCGTCCTCAACGCGGCCCCCTCCGTGTCCGGCCGCTACCCCAACCTGGGGCCGGGCATCCTGGTGGAGGCGGGCATCCCCCTGCTGGACGACCTGGGCCCGGACGTGATGCGCCTCAAGGACGGTCAGGAGGTGCAGGTACGCGGTGCGGAGGTGCGCTCGGCTGACGGCACCCGGCTGCTGGCCGAGGGCGAGCTCCAGGACCACGACAGCGTGGAGCGGCTCATGGAGGAGGCCCGCAAGGGCCTGGCCACCCAGCTGGAGGCCTTCACCACCAACACCATGGAGTACATGCGTGCCGAGCGCGACCTGCTGCTCAACGGCGTCGGGATGCCGCAGATAAGGACCCAGATGGCGGGGCGGCACGTGCTGGTGGTGGTGCGCGGCTACTCCTACAAGGAGGACCTCAAGGTCCTAAGGCCCTACATCCGCGACTACAAGCCCGTGCTGATCGGGGTGGACGGCGGCGCGGACGCCCTGCTGGAGCTGGGCGCCAAGCCGGACATGATCGTGGGGGACATGGACTCCGTCTCCGACAAGGCCCTGGCCTGCGGCGCTGAGATCGTGGTGCACGCCTACCGGGACGGGCGGGCACCGGGCCGGGAGCGGGTGGAGGCCCTGGGGGTGGAGCACCTGGTCTTCTCCGCCACCGGCACCAGCGAGGACATCGCCATGCTGATGGCGGACGAGGCGGGCGCCCGGCTGATCGTGGCCGTGGGCACCCACGTGACCCTCCTGGAGTTCCTGGACAAGGGGCGCGCTGGTATGAGCTCCACCTTCCTGACCCGCCTGAAGGTCGGCTCCAAGCTCGTGGACGCCAAAGGCGTTTCCCACCTGTACAAGACCCGCATCTCCAGCTGGCAGCTGGCGCTGCTGGCGCTCTCCGGCCTGGTGGCGCTGTGGGTGGCGCTAGCCTCCACCCCGGCGGGACAGACCTTCCTGGGTCTGTCCGGGGCTGTGTGGGACGACCTGGTCAACTTCCTGCGGGGCCTGGTGGGCCTGGCCCCCGCACCGCCCTCGGTCTGAGCGGTACCCTCCCGAGCCCAGCAAGCAGCAAGGAACCCATCTCATGATCGACTTCCGTTACCACCTGGTCTCCCTCATCTCCGTGTTCCTGGCCCTCGCCGTGGGGGTGGTGCTGGGGGCCGGGCCCTTGCAGAACTCCCTGGGGACGGCGCTCAACGACCAGGTCACCCAGCTGCGCCAGGACCGCCAGGCCATGCAGACCCGCCTGGAGACCATTGACCAGGCCGTCAACGAACGGGACTCCTACATAGCGCAGGCCGCGGCCGCCATGCTGCCGGGCACCCTGAGCGGGCAGAAGGTGGCCCTGGTCCGTCTGCCGGAGGTTGACGACCAGGACGTCGACTCGCTGAGCAAGCAGCTGGGCGACGCCGGGGCCGAGGTCGTGGGGCAGGTGGCCCTGACGACGGCCTGGACCGACCCGGGTAAGGACTCCTACCGCTCCACCTACGCCGGGCAGCTCGCCGCCTACCTGCCGGGGCTGTCCTTGAGCAGCGGCAACTCCGTGCTGGGGGCGGCCCTGGGCAAGGCCCTGACCAGCCAGGGGGAGGAGGCGAGCACCCTTATGGACCTGCTCACCGCCACCAAGGAGCCGCTGGTCACGGTGGAGACCCAGCCCGCTTCCCCGGCCACCATGGTGGTGGTGCTGGGGCCACGGGCGCAGGAGCAGCCTGTGGCCCCGACGGCCCCGGCCACCCCTGGCAACGACCCCGGACAGTGGGTGCTGGCGGTGCACGGCCTGTCCACCAAGGCGCCCGCCGTGGTCCTGGGGGAGGCGGCCACCCCCACGGGCCTGGTCAGCCTGCTGCGCAAGGAGCAGACGCCGGTGAGCACTGTGGACTCCGTGGGGCAGGTCTCCGCCTCCGTGTCCACGGCGCTGGCCCTGGCGGCCGTGTCCCGTGGCAGCGTGCAGCACTACGGCTTCGACAAGGGAGCGGACTCGGTGATGCCGGAGGTGCCGCCGGTGCCTGTCCCGCTTGTCCCCGCCGTGCCTGCCTCTCCCGGTGAGGACCCTGGCGCCGGCACCCAGCCCGCAGACGCCCAGACCGAGGGCTGAGCCAGATGACCAGGTACCTGCGCCCAGCCGTGGAGGTGGCTGCCGCGTCTGCGGCCTGCAGCTGGCTGGGAGCCACCTCCTTGACGGGAGCCAGCAGCCTGCTTAGACATAACTTCCACGACCGGGAGGTCAGCCTGCGTGGCGGCGTGGGCGCGGGCCTGGGTGCCCTGGCCGCCAGCCTGGCGGCGGGCCGGGCCCTGCGCCGTCAGCAGAAGCCGGGCGGGCCCGCGGCAGCCGCAGCCACCGCCGTCCTGTGCGCCACCGCCGCCGGACTGGTGGACGACCTGGACGCGGGCAGCCATGACGGGCAGGCTCCCGCCAAGGGGCTGCACGGGCACCTGGGCGCCCTGGCGTGCGGGCAGGTGACCACCGGGGTCCTCAAGATCGTAGTGATCGGTGGGGGCGCCCTGGTGGCGGGCAGCGCGCTGGCCCTGCAGGCCGCCAGCCACAGTGGGCCGGGCCGGAACCGGCTGCCGCTCCTGGTCGACGCCGCCGGCCGGACCACCCTGATCGCGTCCTGGGCCAACCTGGCCAACCTGCTGGACCTGCGTCCGGGGCGGGCGCTCAAGGCCTGTGGCCTGGTCGCCCTGGGGGTGGCCGCCGCGGGCGGTGCAGGTGCGGCTCCCTCCCGGCTGCTGTCCACCGGGGTGCTGGCCGTGGCCGCCGTCAGCCTGCCAGGGGACCTGGCGGAGCGCACCATGCTCGGTGACACCGGCGCGAACGCGCTGGGAGCCCTGCTGGGGGCCAGCCTGGCCGCCCACCCCTGCCCGGCGCTGCGGGCCACCGCCTGCGCCACCGGGGTGGGGCTGGTGCTGGCCAGCGAGAAGGTCTCCTTCAGCCAGGTGATAGCCACCAACCGCTGGCTGTCCGCCCTGGACCAGCTGGGCCGCCTGCCAGCATGAGCGGAAGGCGGGGTCGGCTGCACCGGCTGGTGGTGCCGGGTGGCTCGGCCGCGGGGGCGGTGGCCGGACTGACCCTGGTCTCCCGCCTCCTGGGCTTCCTGCGCTGGGTGGTGCAGGCCACCACGGTGGGGGCGGGGACCGTGGCCGGGGCCTACGCCACCGCCAACCAGGTCCCCAACGTCCTCTACGAGGTGGTGGTGGGTGGGGCCCTGGCCGCCACCGTGGTGCCCCTGCTGGCCTCCTCCGCCCGGGGGGCCGACGTCGAGCGCAGCGGCCGTCTGGCCTCCGGGCTGCTGGGCGCCGTGCTGCTGGTGCTGGTCCCGGCGTCCGCCCTGCTGGCCGTGGCGGCGGAGCCCTTGGCCAGCCTCCTGCCGGTCTCGGCAGGCACCGACCCGGGGCTGCAGCGCCAGCTGGTGGCCTCCTTCCTGCGGATGTTTGCGGTCCAGGTACCTCTGTACGGGCTAGGGGTGGTGCTTAGCGGGGTGCTGCAGGCTCACGGCTCCTTCACCTGGCCCGCCCTGGCCCCGGTGCTCTCCAGCCTGGTGGTGATGGTGACCTACGGCTGCTACGCCCTGCTGCGGGATACGGAGCCGCAGACGGCGTTGCTGGTGCTCGGTTGGGGGACGACCGCCGGGGTGGCGGCCCTGAGCCTGCCCCTGCTCCTGCCGGTGCGGCGCCTGGGGGTACGGCTGCGGCCCGCACTGGGGCTGCCTCGCCCGGAGCGCCGCCGGGCGCTGCGCCTGGCGGGGGCCGGCACCTGGAGCCTGCTGGCGCAGCAGGCCAGCGTGCTGGTGGTACTGGCCCTGGCCCGCGCAGGCGGGGAGGCCGGGACGGTGGCGGTCTACCAGTACACCCAGGCGGTCTTCCTGCTGCCTTACGCGGTGCTGGCGGTGCCGGTGGCCACGGTCCTCTACCCCCGGGTGGCGGCGGCCTGCGCCGGGGGCGGCCACCGGGCACAGGCCGAGGCCGCCGCGCTGGCGGCGCGCTCGACCGCCCTGGTGACGGTGGTGGCCTGCGCCGGGGCCGGCCTGCTGGTGGCTGCCGCCCCAGGTGCGGAGGCCTTCTTCACCCGGCTCACACAGGTGGCGGGCATGGAGCGGGCCCTGGTGGCCCTGGCCCCGGCGGTGCTGGGCATGAGCCTGCTCTACCAGGTGAGCCGGGTGCTGCTGGCGGCGGACCGTTCCCGTTCTGCAGCCCTGGCCACCAGCCTGGGCTGGCTGGTGGTCAGTCTGGCCACGGTGCTGGCGGTGCACCGGCTGGCCCCCGGGGGCGGGCAGGGAGCAGCCACCCTCCTGGCCCTGTCCCTGGGGCAGAGCGCCGGGATGCTGGTGGCGGCCGCGGCGCTGCTCGCGCTCCTGGGCAGCTACACCGGCGCCCGGGCGCTGCGGCCGGTAGGGCGCTGCCTGCTGGTGTGCGTGCCTGTGGCGGCTGGCAGCGGCCTGCTGCTGCGGCTGCTGGCCCTGCAGGCGGGGGGCGGCTGGGGGCAGGTCCTGCTCTCGGCGGCAGGGGCCCTGCTGGCCGCCGCCCTGGTGCTGGGGGCCGGGCACCTGACCCAGCCGGGGCTGCTGGCGGTGCTGGCCCCTGGGGGAGGACCCCGTGAGGGCCAGTCGGTCCAGAAGACAGGAGAAGAAGCATGAGCGAGGCACAGGAACGGGAGCCGCAGGACGCGCCCGCAGGCGGGCGCCGTCGGGTGCTGGAGGTATCCGGCTCCGCCGCCGGCGGGGTGCGCGCCCACCTGGGGCAGTGCGCCCGGCTGCTGGCCCAGGCGGGGCACGACGTCATCGTGGAGGCCCCCGCCCGGCTGCTGGAGGGCCTGGACCTGGGGGGCGCCCGCGCCGAGGCCCTGGAGCTGGGGGACCGGCCCGGCCCCGGCGACCTGCTGGTGCTGGCCCGCCTCCACCGCCTGGGGCGGGAGGCAGCCGTGGTCCACGCCCACGGCCTGCGGGCAGGCGCGGCGGCGGCCCTGGCGCTGGGACGCAGGCGCGCGGGCCGGGCCCGGTTGGTGGTCACGCTCCACAACCTGCCCGTGGGGGGCCGCCTGACCAGGTGGGTCGGGGAGCGCCTGCACGCCGTAGTGTGCACCCACGCCGACCTGGTGCTGGCCGTGAGCCCCGACCTGGCTGAGCGGGCCCGGCAGGCGGGCTGCCCCCAGGTGGAGCTGGCGGTGGTGCCCTCCCCGCAGCGGTCCCCCGGCCCGGACCCCGATGCCGCTGCGACCCCCTGGCCCCAGGGGGTCGGCAGGTTGCTGACGGTGGCCCGCCTGGCTCCGCAGAAGGGGCTGGACCTGTTGCTGGACACGGCGGCGCTGCTGTCGCAGGAGGTGGCGGCCCGGCGTCTGCCGCCCCTGCTGTGGTTGGTGGCCGGGGAGGGGCCTGGCAGGCAGGGGGCTCAGGAGCGCATCCAGGCCGAGGGGCTGCCGGTGCGGCTGCTAGGACGCCGCGAGGACACCGACACCCTCATGCGCCAGGCTGATCTGGTGGTGCAGACCAGCCTGTGGGAGGGGCAGCCGCTGACTGTCCAGGAGGCGCTGCGGGCCGGGGCCGCCGTGCTGGCCACCGACGTCGGCGGCACCGCCTACACCGCCCGGGGGGCGGCGCTGCTGGCCCCGCCACAGGCCCCAGAGCTGGCTGAGCGGGCCAGCGGCCTGCTGCGCGACCCGCAGGCCCTAGACACCCTGCGGCAGCGGGCCCAGCAGGCGGCAGCCGGACTGCCGGGGGAGGAGCAGCTGCGCCAGCAGCTGGTGACGGCCCTGTCCCTGGGCTGACAGGCTGCTCGTCCCTTAGGGTTCAGGCAGGGTGGGGAGGGGCCCCGCCTAGAGAGGCGGCGTGCTTGATGGGTGAGTTGCGTGACCAGCAGGACCTCAGCCGGGAGGTCACCGGCACCGAGCGGGTCTGGAGCGGCCCGGTCTTCGCCGTCGACGCCGACCTGGTGCGCCTGGACCCCCGCTCCCAGCCAGTGGCCCGCCAGGTGGTGGCGCACGACAACGCGGTGGCCGTGGTGGCCCTGCGTGAGGGAGCCGGGTCCTCGCAGCCCGGGGGCGCCCCTGAGGTGCTGATGATCCGCCAGTACCGCCACCCCGTGCGTGCCTGCCTGTGGGAGGTTCCGGCGGGCCTGCAGGACGTGGTGGGGGAGCCCGCGGTGGAGGCCGCGCGCCGGGAGCTGGCGGAGGAGACCGACCTGGGAGCCCGCCGGTGGGACGTGCTGGTGGACGTGTACGCCTCGCCCGGCTTCTGCACGGAGGCCGTGCGCGTGTTCCTGGCCCGGGAGGTCTACGAGCTGCCCCTGGATCAGCGGGTCGTCCGGGAGGCGGAGGAGGCTGAGCTCGTGCCTACCTGGGTGCCGCTGGAGCAGGCCGTGCAGGCGGCCCTGGCCGGACAGCTGCACAACTGCTCCACGGTAGCGGGGATCCTGGCCGCGGAGAGGTGCCGCAGCCGTGGGTGGGAAGGGCTGCGGGAGGCGGACTCGCCGTGGCTCACCTCACCTGTAGCCTTCAGGAACTAAGTGTAGGCTAACCTAGATAAGTGCCTTGAATATATGTGTTGCGTGCGCTACAACACGCGCCGCTAGGCGACTTGGGGCTGCGCGCCACTAATACGGCACGGCAATCTTCGCTAAAGTGACCTCTGTGTGACCGGCCTGCTGTGCCCGCAGGCGGCACCTGGCCCAGCGAGGGAAGGGGGAGCAGTGACGAGTGCTGCCGACGAGGCCTCTACCCGCGCCAGGGTGCTGGAGCTCATTGTCGAGAAGGGGCCCGTCTCTGCTGCCCAGCTTGCCAAGGTCCTCTCCCTGACCCCGGCTGCCGTGCGCCGTCACATCACGGCGCTGGAGGGCGGCGGTGAGATCCAGGTCCACCAGAGCGCCGCTGGCGGCAAGCGTGGCCGCGGCCGCCCGGCCCGGCACTACGTGGCCACCTCCGCGGCCCGTACCAACCTGGGGGAGGGGTACTCCGAGCTCGCCAACCGGGCCCTGGCCTACCTGTCCCAGGTGGCGGGGGAGAAGGCCGTGGACTCCTTCGCCGCCGCGCGGGGCCGGGACCTGGAGCGCCGCTACACCGCCATCGTGGAGGCCGCCGGGCCGCACCCGGCGGACCGGGCCCGGGCCCTGGCTGACGCCCTGAGCCTGGACGGCTACGCCGCCACCATCCGTGACGTCGGCGACGGGACCTTCGCTATCCAGCTCTGCCAGGGGCACTGTCCGGTGCGGGAGGTCGCGGGCCAGTTCCACGAGCTCTGCGACGCCGAGACCGGGGCCTTCTCCCGGCTGCTGGGCGTCCCCGTGCAGCGCCTGGCCACCCTGGCCGGAGGGGAGCACGTCTGCACCACCCACGTACCTATCGCCATGCCCCGGCTGCGCAAGCGTGCTGCCAGGGTCGTGGCCGAGAACAGGGCCGCCCGGGCCCCCAGAACGGAAGGAAACTGATGACCTCACCCACGACAGAGGCCGCGCGCAGCGACGACGAGATCATCGAGTCGATCTCGGCCACCTACGACTTCGGCTGGCACGACTCTGACGAGGCCGGCTCCAAGGCCAGGCGCGGACTGGACGAGAGCGTCGTCAGGGAGATCTCCGCCATCAAGGGTGAGCCCGAGTGGATGCTCGCCAAGCGGCTCAAGGCCTACGAGATCTTCGAGCGCAAGCCCATGCCCAGCTGGGGCGTGGACCTCTCCCAGCTCGACATGGACGCCGTCAAGTACTACGTGCGGGCCACCGACCGGCCCGCCAGCTCCTGGGACGACCTGCCGGAGGACATCAAGGCCACCTACGACCGGATCGGTATCCCCGAGGCCGAGCGGGAGCGCCTGGTGGCCGGGGTCGCTGCCCAGTACGAGTCCGAGGTGGTCTACCACCAGATCCGGGAGGACCTGGCGGAGCAGGGCGTCATCTTCCTGGACACCGACACCGCGCTCAAGGAGCAGCCCGAGCTCATGCGCGAGTACTTCGGCTCCGTGGTGCCCGCCGGGGACAACAAGTTCGCGGCCCTCAACACCGCCGTCTGGTCCGGAGGCTCCTTCATCTACGTCCCCAAGGGCGTGCACGTGGAGATCCCGCTGCAGGCCTACTTCCGCATCAACACGGAGAACATGGGGCAGTTCGAGCGCACCCTGATCATCGCCGACGAGGGCTCCTACGTGCACTACGTCGAGGGCTGCACCGCCCCCATCTACTCCTCCGACTCCCTGCACTCGGCCATCGTGGAGATCGTCATCAAGAAGAACGCCCGCGTCCGTTACACCACGATCCAGAACTGGTCCAACAACGTCTACAACCTGGTCACCCAGCGCGCCACCTGCGAGGAGGGCGCCACGATGGAGTGGATCGACGGGAACATCGGCTCCAAGCGCAACATGAAGTACCCGGCGGTCTTCCTCATGGGCCCCCACGCCCGTGGGGAGGCGCTGTCGATCGCCTTCGCCGGGGCCGGGCAGCACCAGGACACCGGCGCCAAGATGGTCCACATGGCGCCCCACACCTCCAGCCACATCGTCTCCAAGTCGATCGCCCGCCACGGGGGCCGCTCCGGCTACCGGGGTCTGGTGCAGGTCATGAAGAATGCCCGCCACTCCAAGTCCAACGTGCTGTGCGACGCGCTGCTGGTGGACGAGATCTCCCGCTCCGACACCTACCCCTACGTGGACGTGCGCACCGACGACGTGGAGATGGGCCACGAGGCCACCGTCTCCAAGGTAAGCGCCGACCAGCTCTTCTACCTCATGCAGCGGGGGCTCACCGAGACCGAGGCCATGGCCACCATCGTGCGCGGCTTCGTGGAGCCGATCGCCCGCGAGCTGCCCATGGAGTACGCCCTGGAGCTCAACCGCCTGATCGAGCTGCAGATGGAGAACTCCGTCGGCTGAGCCCTGCGCCGCCGCCCGCCCGGGCCCGCGCAACTAGACCACCTACCCAACCAGAGCCGGAGACCCGGCACAGGAGCACCCATGCCTGAACTCAAGACCGACCACTCGGAGGCGGCGCTCAGCGGCGCCCACTCCCACGGCCAGCGCGCCTACGTCTCCTCCCGCGCCGACCGTCCCACCTCCTTCGACCCCCAGGACATCCCCGTGCCCGGTGGCCGCGAGGAGGAGTGGCGCTTCACGCCCATGCGGCGCTTCGCCCCCCTGTTCAACCTGGAGGCCGTGCAGGCCGCCACCGCCCAGGGCGGCGCCCTGACGCTGAGCGCCTCCCCCGTGGCCGGAGCCACCGTACGTACCTGCCCCCGTGACGACCAGCAGGTGGGCACGGTCGGGGCCCCCGGGGACCGCACCGGCGTCGTCGCCTGGGCCGCCTGCCAGGAGGCCACCGTAATCACCCTGGAGCCTGGTGCCCAGCTGGCGCAGGCCCTGCGGGTAGGCGTAACCGGCGGTGACAGCCTCACGGAAGGCACCTGGTCGGCCCCCACCGCCCAGCACCTGCTGGTGCGCGCCGAGAAGGGCTCCAAGGGCACCGTGCTGCTGGAGCACCGTGGCACCGCGGCCCTGACCCAGACCGTGGAGGTCGTCGTCGCGGAGGGCGCTGAGCTGACCCTGGTCACGGTCCAGGACTGGCAGGCCCCTTCCGTGCACGCCTCCAACCACCGGGTGCGGGTGGAGGGCCGCGGCAGCCTCAAGCACGTGGTGGTCTCCCTGGGCGGGGACGTGCGCATCTGCTCCGACTTCGGCTACTCCGGGGAGGGCGGGCGCGTGGACTCCTACGGCGTCTACTTCACCGACGCCGGGCAGCACCAGGAGCACCGCCCCTATGTGGCCCACACCGAGCCGCACTGCTACTCCCGCGTCACCTACAAGGGGGCGCTGCAGGGCGACGGCGCCCACGCCGTCTGGGTAGGGGACTGCCTGATCGGCGCTGCCGCCCGCGGCACCGACACCTACGAGCTCAACCGCAACCTGGTGCTGACCGAGGGGGCCAAGGCCGACTCGGTGCCCAACCTGGAGATCGAGAACGGCAACATCGAGGGGGCCGGGCACGCCAGCGCCACCGGCCGCTTCGACGACTCCCAGCTGTTCTACCTGCGCTCCCGCGGCATCACCGAGACGGAGGCCCGCCGCCTGGTGGTGCTGGGCTTCTTCAACGAGATCGTCGCCGAGATCGGGGTGGCCGAGGTCGAGGAGACCCTCATGGCGGCCATCGAGCGCGAGCTGGCCCTGACCGGCCTGGTCTCCGCCCGCACCGAGCCGCAGACCGGCAGCGAGCAGCCCCAGGCCTGAGCCGACCCGGGCCCCTTACAGACACACACAGAGCAAGACGCGGAAAGAAACCCAATGAGCACTCTTGAGATCAAGAACCTTCACGTAGAGGTCGCCACCAACGACGGCCCCAAGCCCATCCTCAAGGGCGTGGACCTGACCATCGCCTCCGGCGAGGTCCACGCCGTCATGGGCCCCAACGGCTCCGGCAAGTCCACCCTGGCCTACTCGATCGCCGGTCACCCCGACTACGAGGTCACCGAGGGCGAGGTCCTGCTGGACGGCGTCAACCTGCTGGAGATGAGCGTGGACGAGCGCGCCCGTGCGGGACTGTTCCTGGCCATGCAGTACCCCGTGGAGGTCCCGGGCGTGTCCGTGGCCAACTTCCTGCGCACCGCCAAGACCGCCATCGACGGCCAGGCCCCCAAGGTCCGCCAGTGGGTGGGGGAGGTCAACTCCGCCATGGAGAGGCTGCGCATGGCCCCCGAGTTCAACCAGCGCGACGTCAACACCGGCTTCTCCGGCGGCGAGAAGAAGCGCTTCGAGATCCTGCAGATGGAGCTGCTCAAGCCCCGTTTCGCGGTGCTTGACGAGACCGACTCCGGCCTGGACGTGGACGCCCTGCGCATCGTCTCCGAGGGCGTCAACCGCCTGCACGCGGAGACCGACGCCGGCTTCCTGCTCATCACCCACTACACGCGCATCCTGCGCTACATCAGGCCCAGCCACGTGCACGTGTTCGTGGACGGGCGCGTGGCCGAGCAGGGCGGCCCGGACCTGGCCGAGCGCCTGGAGGAGGAGGGCTACGACCGCTTCCTGGCCTGAGCCCGCGGCGGGCGGGTGGCCCACGACCCCGCCCGCCCGGCCCAGGCGGCCCGCCCCGGGCCGTGACCGTACAAGGACCAGCGGACCGCAGGACAGCAGGAGGATGAGGATGAGCCCGCGCAGCAACGCCCAGCCGCTCAGTGAGGCCGAGGTGCAGGACCTGCGCGCCGACTTCCCCTACCTGCAGCGGCCAGCCCGCGACGGCAGCCAGGTCACCTACCTGGACTGGGCGGCCACCGCCCAGAAGCCCGCCAGCGTGATAGCTGCGGAGGAGACCTTCTACCGCCTGCACTACGGTGCCGCCGGACGCTCCACCTACCAGCTCGCTGACGACTCCACCCAGGCCCTGGAGGACGCTCGCGACGCCGTCGCCGCCTTCGTGGGGGCGCGTGCCGAGAACCTGGTGCTCACCAAGAACGCCACCGAGGCCCTGAACCTGGTGGCCCTGGCCGTCGGCCACGCCAGCCTGGGGCGCCCCGCCAGCCACGGGGGCGCCAGCCGTTCGGCCGGGGACCGCACGGACCCGGCCGAGCGCCTGCGTCTGGCCCCCGGGGACGAGATCGTGGTCACCCGGGCCGAGCACCACGCCAACCTGGTGCCCTGGCAGGAGCTGGCGGCCCGCACCGGTGCCCGCCTGCGCTGGCTGGACCTGACCCCGGACGGACGCCTGGACCCCGGCACCGCCACGGTCATCACGGAGCGCTGCCGGGTGCTGGCCCTGACCCACGCCTCCAACGTCACCGGGGCCGTCACCCCCCTGGAGGCCTTCCTGCCCCGCGCCCGGGAGGCGGGCGCCCTGGTGGTGCTGGACACCTGCCAGTCCAGCGCGCACATGCCCCTGGACTTCCAGGCCCTAAGCCTGGCCGGGGTGGACGCCCTGGTGCTGTCGGCCCACAAGATGTGCGGGCCCAGCGGCATCGGCGCCCTGGTGGCCACCACCGCGCTGCTGGAGGCCATGCCGCCGGTGCTTACCGGTGGCTCCATGATCGAGGTGGTAACCATGGAGTCCTCCACCTACATGAGCGGCCCGGCCCGCTTCGAGGCCGGGACCCAGGCCCTGGCGCAGGCCGTGGCCTGGCACGCCGCCGTCGACTGGCTCACCGGGGTGGGGCTGGAGCGGCTGCAGGCCACTGAGCACCTGCTGCTGGGGCGGCTCCTGGACGGGATGGCCCAGGTTCCCGGCCTGCGCCTGCTGGGCCCGGCGGAGACCACCGACCGCCTGGGCGTGGCGGCCTTCACCATTGACGGCGTGCACCCTCACGACGTAGGACAGGTGCTTGACGCCGCCGGGGTGGCGGTACGCACCGGCCACCACTGCGCCCAGCCCCTGCACCGGTACTTCGGGGTCCACGCCTCCTCCCGGGTGTCCTTCGGGCCCTGCACCACCACCGTGGAGGTGGAGCGCTTCCTGGAGGCGGTCTCAGGCGTGCGCGACTACTTCAGGAGATGAGATGAACGACCTCGACCAGCTCTACCAGCAGGTGATCCTGGACCACTCCCGGGAGCGGCACGGCGAGGGCCTGCCTGACTCCCCCCAGGGATCCAGCCACCAGGTCAACCCCACCTGCGGGGACGAGGTCGACCTGGCCGTGCAGGTGCAGGACGGCAGGCTGGTGGCCGTGGGCTGGCAGGGGCAGGGCTGCTCCATCTCCCAGGCCTCCGTCTCCGTGATGCACGACCTGGTCGACGGCGCCGACCTGGCCACCATCGCCCGTCTGGAGCGGGACTTCCACACCCTCATGCACTCGCGCGGACGCGGGGTGGAGGACAGGGTCCTGGACGAGCTGGAGGACGCCGCCGCCTTTGAGGGCGTGTCAAAGTACCCGAACCGGGTCAAGTGCGCCCTGCTGGGCTGGATGGCCCTGAAGGACGCCCTGGCCAAGGCAGGGATCGCCCTGCCCCCGGCCCAGGAACAGGACTGACGGCCTGGGGCGTAAGACCCCGGTACCGCACCCGGCAGGCGCTAACCTGGGCCTGCCGCCGTGCCACTGCCTGACCGCACCGACACAAGGAGAAGCATGAGCCAGAACCCGCAGCCGCCCGCCGAGGGGGAGGCCGTCAACCCTATGGCCGCCCAGCACCTGCCCGCCACCGGGGCCGCCGCCACCGCCGTCGACGTCGCCGAGGTGGAGGAGGCCCTGCGGGACGTGATCGACCCTGAGCTCGGCATCAACGTGGTGGACCTGGGCCTGCTGTACGGCGTCAACATCGAGCCCGACGGCGCCATCGTGCTGGACATGACCCTGACCACCGCCGCCTGCCCGCTGACCGACGTGATCGAGGAGCAGGCCCAGCAGGCGCTGGCCGCCTTCTCCCACGACGTGCGGGTCCAGTGGGTCTGGCTGCCGCCGTGGGGCCCGGACAAGATCACCCCGGAGGGCCGCGAGCAGCTGCGGGCCCTGGGCTTCAACGTCTGAGCCTGCCGCGTGCTGCGGTCCCGTCCGCCGCAGCCACCGTCCCGCCACCTGCCGCTCCACGCGCCCGGTTGTGCCACACTGCGGGCTGTGCGTGCCTCCGAGATCGCGGCGCTGACCGGGACGACCGTCCGCACCGTCCGCTACTACCACTCCCTGGGGCTGCTGCCTGTGCCTGCGGAGCGGGGAGGGTGGCGCGACTACGAGCTGGCGCACGTCGCCCGCCTCTCACGTATCCGCTGGCTGGTGCGTGCCGGGCTGCCCCTGAGCGCGGTGGCCCGCGTCCTGGACGGGGCGAGCGCTCCCGCCAGCCAGGTAACCCCTGACCAGTCCCAGGTGGCTGCACGCCGCAGCCAGCTGGACGACGACGCGCCGCCGCCGGGAGCAGCCACTGTTGTAGCGGACCTGACCGCTGCCCTGGGGGCGGCCGAGGAGCACCTGGCTGAGGTCACCGCCCAGCGGGACAGGCTGCGCGCGCTGCTGGCCCGGGCCGAGCAGGGCTGTACGGTCTCGCCCATGCCCACCACCATGGCGGCCTTCTTCGACCGCCTGGAGCAGGCGGCCACCGACGAGCGGACGCGGGCGGCGGTGCGCCGCGAGCGCGACGTCGTCGACCTGGCCTGCTACCGCGGGCAGATCCCCCCGGAGGCGGAGGCCCTTTTCGGTGACCTTGACGAGCAGGACCTGCAGGAGGTCCTGAGGGCCTACGGCAGCCAGCCCCAGGAGCTGACCGACGAGCAGGTCAGGGCCCAGGCGCGGAGCAACGTGGCGCGCCTGGAGAAGCAGCTGGGGGCCAGGCGGCTGACCGAGCTGGCCCGTAGTGTCGACGAGGAGGCCGTGCGCTCCTTCTTCCGGCTGACTGATGTGCTGCAGCCTTTCGACGCACGCCTGGCCCGGGCTATGGAGGCCGCGCTGCTGGACGCGATCAGGCGCTGGCGGTCGGCCTGAGCACTCGGCGCGTGGAGGCGTCCCGGTCGGTCCCGTTCCGCCCTCGGGGCGGCGGGCCGTGGCGCACCTGGCTTGCGTGTGACGCCACGTCACACCGGAGCATCGAGGTATGAGCACGGGGGAGAAGGAGGTCACGGAGATGACGAAGGCACAGATGACAGCACTGGTGATCGTCGAGTCCTGCTTCGGGGGCACTCGCGCCCTGGCTGAGCAGGTCGCCGCCGGGCTGCAGCAGGAGGGGGCGGCCGTGGCGCTGGAGGACAGCGATGAGGCCCCCACCAGCCTGCCCCCGGGGCTGCAGCTGCTGGTCCTGGGCGCCCCCACCCACAACCGGGGCCTGTCCACGCCCGCATCCCGCCAGCAGGCGGTGAGCAGGGGCGGTCGGGCCGTCCAGCGTGGCATCCGTGAGTGGCTGGAGGCGGTGACGCTTCCCTCGGGGACGCCGGTCGTCGCCTTCGACACCATCTCTGGGCGCAGCTGGTTCGCTGGCTCAGCGGCCCAGCGGGTGGCTAAGGCCCTGTCCCGCAAGGGCGCTGGTCCTGCCGCCGCCACCCGCAGCTTCCTGGTCAGCCCCCAGGGGCCTGCCAGCGGTCAGGCCCAGGAGGCCCGTGCCTGGGGGCGGCAGCTGGCGACGGGCACCTAGACGGGTGCGTTCGGGCTGGGCGCGGGGCGCGCAGGAGGCCTGCGGCGGGACCGGCCCACTGACCCCCAGGACCGGCTGGCGGCTGCGGGCCGCCTCCCAGGCCACCCCTTCCACCCCCCTTGACCGCCGTGCCCTCCACCCCCGGGACCGGCAGTGGCGGCCGTCTTGCGGCCTTGCGGTACCGCGGATGGTCAGCACTGCCCCCCTGAATCTGAGTCTGTGCTTACGGGCCGTTGCTAGCGTGGTCCTATGCGCTCGCTCTATGGCTTGAAGCACTGGTACACGCGCCGTCTCGGCTTCCTGGTGCAGGCCTCCGTGCGCCGTGGGATCAGCCCGGACCTGTGGACGGTCGTCGGGGTGGCCGCCGGGGCGCTGGGGGCCGGGGCCGTGGCCCTGGGCTGGTGGCCCGCCGCCTTCGTCCTGCTGGCTGCCCGCCTGGGCGGGGCGAACCTCGACGGCGCCGTGGCCCGCGCCCGGGGCGTCTCCCGCCCCTTCGGCTTCGTGCTCAACGAGCTCGGTGACCGCCTCTCGGACCTGCTGATGATGGCGGGCCTGGTGTGCCTGGCCTGGCGCTCCGGCCCCGCCGGTTCCCCGGTGCTGCTGCTGGTGGCTACGGTGGCCGCCACCCTGCCCACCTTCGTGTCCCTCAGCGCCGCCGGGGCCGGGGCCCCGCGCCTGAACGGCGGGCCGGTGGGCAAGACCGAGCGCTGCCTGCTGGCCGTGTTGGCCGCGGCCCAGCCCGCCTGGCTGCTGGTGATCGGCTGGGTGATTATCGTCGGCTCCCTGCTGACCGCCACCGTGCGCCTGCTGCGCACCCGGGCGGCCCTGGCCGCCCCGGGCGGCGCCAGCCCTCAGGCCACCCCGGCCGGGACCGCCCCCGCAGCCCGCTGAGGAGAGACCGTGACTGCCGTTGTGCCTGCCGGACTGCTGGACTGGCTGCTCTCCGGGCAGCGGGACTGGACCCTGCGCCTGCCCGTGCTGGACCTGGTGCTGACCGGGCGGGCGGTGTTCCTGGCGGCGGTGGCCCTGGCCGTGCTGCTCCTGGCGGGCATCGGCGTGGCCGCCTCCGGCAGCACCGAGCTGCGACGGCGCTGGACCACCTGGGCGGTCATCATCCCCGCCGTCGGCATACCCATCTGGGTAGGCAGGGGCACGACGGCGGTGCTGGCGGCCCTGCTGGCGCTGCAGGCGGTGCGGGAGCTGGCGGCCATGGTCCGCCTGCCGCGGCCCGAGACCCTGCTGCTCTACCTCCTGGCGGTGGCCTACCCGCTGGCTGCCTGGCTGCGGCCTGGCCTGCTGTCCCTGGCCCCCGTGCTGGTGCTGGTCTGCGCCCTGCCAGCCGTTCTGGCCGGGGACGTGGCCGACGGCCTGCGGCGGGCCAGCCTGACCGGCTTCGCCTCGGTGTGGATCGCCTGGTCCCTGTCGCACCTGGTGGTGCTGTGGCAGGACGCCTTCCTGATCGCCTTCGCCGCCTCCGCCGCGGACGTGGCGGCCTGGTGCGGCGGCACCGGCCTGCGCCGTTTCTCCTGGGCCCGGCGGCCGCTGTCCCCCCTGTCCCCGAACAAGACCGTAGGGGGCCTGGTGGGGGCGGTTGTCGGCGGGATGGCGGTGCTGCTGCTGCTCGGGCACCTGAGCCCCGGCTACGCCGTCGCGGTGGCCTTGGGCGGGGTGCTGGGCGACCTGCTGGAGTCGCTGGTCAAGCGCACTAGCGGGGTCAAGGACGCAGGCAGCTGGCTGCCGGGCTTCGGGGGGCTGCTGGACCGTATCGACTCACTGCTGCTCGTACTGCCCCTAGCCGCTGTGCTGGGCTGAGAAACATAGGAGACCAGATGGGTGACAGGACCGTGGACACTGAGGCCGGACCGGCGGCGCAGGCAGGCCCTGCACCAGGGGGACTGGTCGGCACCCTCAGCAGCGAGCTGGGCCGGGCAGGGCGGGCGCTGCGCTCGGTGGTGCGCACGCCCGCCAAGGTGACCTGGCGGGCGGTGGCCCGCCAGTGGATCTGGTCCGCCGTGATCTGGCCCTTCGGCGGGGTGCGCGTGGAGGGGGAGTTCGACGACGCCGGGCCCTACGTGGTGGTGGCCAACCACGGCTCGCACGCGGACACGATCGCCATGATGAGCGCCTCGCCCACCATCATGCGGGTGGTGACGGTGGCCGCCCAGGACTACTGGTTCACCCGCCGCTCGCGCCGCCTGGTGGCCCGGGGCCTACTAGGTGCCTACCCGGTGCGCCGCGACGGCGAGGGGGCCTACGAGGAGCTGCGCGGGGAGCTGGCCAACCGGGTGGCCGAGTCCATGAGCGTGCTGATCTTCCCTGAGGGCACCCGCAGCCGCGACGGGCAGCTGGGCCGCTTCCACACGGGCGCGGCCCGCCTGGCCCGGGACTTCGGGATCCCGGTGCTGCCGGTGGCCCTGGTGGGCAGCCGGGAGCTTCTGCCCAAGAAAGGCAGCCTGCCCCGCTACTCGCCGGTGGAGGTACGGGTGGGCGAGCCGATCGCCCCGGACGCCGACGTGGAGGCAGTGACCCAGGCGGCCCAGGCGCAGGTACAGGCCCTGCTGGACCGGCCCCGCCGTCCCTTCCCGGTCTCGGACGTGCACACCGTGGCCGCCCAGGCCCTGGCGGGCTGGCGCGGCGACGCCGTCATGTTCACCTGGGGCCTGGCGGAGGCGCTGTCCTTCCCGGTGATGGCGGAGATGAGCCAGGTCTGGCTGGGGGTGACCCAGCCGCGCCTGCTGTGGCGGCGTGGGGCGGCCGTGGTGGCGGGCTCTGTCACCGGGGTGGCACTGGGGCACCTGCTGGCAGCCGGCGGGGTGCGGCTGCCCGCCCCCTGGACCACCCCCGCCATGCGCCAGGCGGTCAGCCGCTACCTGGCGGACGGGCCGCGCGGCTACTGGCAGCAGGCCCTGACCGGCGTCCCCGTCAAGCTCTTTGCTGCCGAGTCGGGTCGGCGCGGGCTGCCGCTGGGCCCGGTGCTGGCCCACGCGGCGGGGGAGCGGGCCGCCCGCATGGCCGCCTCCACCGCCGTCCTGGTGGTGGCGGAAAAGCCCCTGGGGAACCTGGTACGCCAGCACTTCGGGGCCTACCTGGTGGGCAGCGGGCTGCTGTTCGGGGTGCTGCTGCGCCAGGTCGTGCGCCACTGGGAGCGTTGAGGTGCTGGACCAGGGCGGGCTGGCGCTGGACCGGAGGGCAGGCAGCCACCGCCCGCCGGGGCCCCGGCCCGGGCCTGCGGAGGCAGGCCGAGGGCCTACCGGGGCTTCTACGCGGCGCTGTTATGCTCTGGCCGTGAGCAACTTGTCTGTCAGTACCCTGGTGCTCCACCTGGAGCAGGCAGACCCCGCCTCCCTGGACGACGCCGAGCTGGTTGAGCGTCTGCTCCTGGAGATCGCGCAGGCGGTAGGGCTGCACGTGGTGGCCAGCACGAGCCACCGTTTCACGCCGCAGGGTCTCAGCGCCGTGCTGCTGCTCGCGGAGTCCCACGTGGCGGTGCACACCTGGCCGGAGGAGGCTGGCGCCTACCTGACCCTGACCACCTGCGGCCCGCTCGGGGCAGAGGCGGTCAGCACGGTCGAGAGCCTGGTGACGGCGGCCCTGGGCGGCCGGGTGCGCACGGAGCAGGTGCGTCTGTGAGCGGGGTCAAGGCCAAGCTGCAGGTCGGCAGCGTCGTCGAGGGCGAGCAAGGCCCCCTGCACGTGCGCGGCTACCTCCTGTTCAAGGAGTGGGACCAGGAGGACGAACGCTTCTACATGTGGGAGGAGTGGCAGCTCCAGGGGGCCGCAGGCAACGAGCTGTGGCTGGAGCTCGACCACTACAGCGGTGACGTCGTCCTCTACGAGCCGTTGCCGCTAGCACCCGGACTTAACCCGGCCATCATGGCCCCCGGCCGGGTCTTTGAGCTCAGCTCACCCACCGGGCCGGTCTCGCTCAAGGTGAAGTCCATGAGCCAGGGGGTCCTGGTGGAGTCACAGGGGCAGACCACCTGCAGCCTGCGTCCAGGCGAGACCATGGGCTACGCCGAGGTGAAGGTGCGCACCGCTGACGGCAAGAGCTTCAAGGCCACGGTTGACAGCCACCGCCTGGCCGACACGGTGGTCTACCGCAGGCGGCGGCTGGGCGCGGCGGAGCAGAAGGCGCTGCTGGGCCAGGTCATCCGCCGTCCCCGGTCCGGGAGGCTCAAGGTGAACCGTACGGGCTTCATCATCGTGCTGGTTCTCTTTCTTACGCTGCATGTGGTGCCTGCGCTGCTGCGGAGGCTCTTCTCCGGGCCGAGGAGGCCCCCCTCAGGCTCCAGCACCAGCTCCGGCACTGGCAGCGGCAGCGGCAGCGGAGGAACGAGCTACCGCCCGCGTCCGGTCTACGGCGGTGGCGGCCGAGGAGTAGGAAAGTAAGGCTGTGAAGGGAGCCGAGCTGATGCTGAACATGGTTATGTCTGCTAGCGCAGGCGGAGGACTGGACGCCACCACCATCCTGGCGACGGTGGTCTACGCCGTGCTGGGCATGGTGCTGCTGCTGGTCTTCGCGGTGCTGGCCTCGGTGCTGCTGCGCCTGGACCTGCGCCGCGAGCTGGTGGAGGAGAACAACCCGGGCCTGGGCACCGCCTTCGCCGGGGTGGCGGTGGCCATCGCCATCATTATCGCCGCCACGATTGTCGGCTGAGGACGTGCCGTACGCGGTCCCCCTGGCACACCGGGTGCCGGGGGTGAGGGCCTGTGCCTAGGGCCCAGATCTCCAAGCGGCGGGAGAACGCGGCCCTGTTCACGGCCGCCCTGCTGGCAGCGGTAGGCGGCCTGGTCTACGAGCTGGTCCTGGGCACGGCCGCCTCCTACCTGGTGGGAGACTCCGTGCTGAGCTTCTCCCTGGCCACCGGCATCACCCTGTTCGGCATGGGCCTGGGTTCCTTGCTGGCGCCGCGCCTGCGGTGGGAGCCCGCAACGGCCTTCGCCGTCAACGAGATCCTGCTGGGCCTGCTCGGCGGAAACTGCGTGCTGCTGCTCTACGTGGCCTACGCCCGCCCGCAGTCCTACTGGCTGGTGTTCGGGGCGGTCAGCCTGGTGATAGGGGTGCTGATCGGGCTGGAGATCCCCCTGCTGCTGCGCACCTTCGACCAGCTGGGCCGCCCTTCCAGCGTGAGGCTCCTCAGCCAGGTGCTGGCTCTGGACTACTTTGGCGCGCTGGTGGCCGCGCTGGTCTTCCCCCTGGTGCTGCTGCCGGAACTGGGTCTGGTACGCGGCACCTACCTGGTGGGGGCGGTAAACGTCGTCGTGGCCCTGGTGGTGCTGGCGCAGGTGCGGGCCCGACGTCGGGTGCTGGTGGCTGCGGCGCTGGCGGCGGCCCTGCTGGTGGGACTGTTCACCGGGGCCTCCCAGCTGGAGCGGCAGGTCGGCTCCATGGCCTACCAGGACCCGGTGATCCACTACCAGCAGAGCGCCTACCAGCAGATCGTGCTGACCCGCTACCACCAGGACCTGCGCCTGTACCTCAACGGCCAGCTCCAGTTCTCCAGCCTGGACGAGGCCCGCTACCACGAGACCCTGGCCGGTGCGGCCCTGTCCTCCGTGGCCCGTCCCCGGGACGTGCTGGTCCTCGGCGGCGGGGACGGCCTGCTGGCGCGCGAGCTGCTGCGCTGGCCGGAGGTGGAGACGGTGACCGTGGTGGACATAGACCCGGCGGTCACCCAGCTGGCCCGCTCCAGCCCGCCGGTGCGTGAGCTCAACGGGGGCTCCCTGGACGACCCCCGGGTGCAGGTGCGCAACGAGGACGCCTTCACCATGACGGCGCAGGGCGCGCAGGCCTACGACGTGGTGCTGATCGACCTGGTGGACCCCTCCAACGAGCGCCTGGCCAAGCTCTACTCGGTGGAGATGTACCAGCAGGTGGACCGTCTGCTGCGGCCCGGGGGAGTGCTGGTCACCCAGGCGACCTCCTCCTTCTTCTCCCCCAACGCCTTCGCGGTGGTCGCCTCCAGCGTGGCCGCCGCCATGCCCGACGCCTCCGTCCTGCCCTTCACGGTGAACGTGCCCTCCTTCGGTGAGTGGGGCTTCGTGCTGGCCACCCGGGACCGGGGGCAGGTGCTCAGCCACAGCCTGCCGCAGGGGCAGCGCTACCAGACCCTGGAGCGGCTGCGCCTGGAGATGCTGGACAGGCCCCCGGTGCTGCCGCCGGCCGAGCCCTCGACCCTGCTGCGTCCCCGGGTGGTGCAGGTCTACAACGAGGACATGCGCCAGTGGCGCTACTACTGAGCGCCTGAGGCCGCCGTAGGGCTCTGGGCAGCGGGCGCTGGCTGGGGCGGCTGGATCAGCTCAGCTCGCGGGGGCCCGGCTCACAGGTCGCGGGCATCCACCGAGAAGGTGTCGCACTGGAGCAGGTCGCCGTGCTCCATGCCCTGGGTGAACCAGCGCACCCGCTGCTCGGAGGAGCCGTGGGTCCAGGAGTCGGCGTCGATCCGTCCGGTGGAGCGCTTCTGGATGTGGTCGTCACCGACGGCGGCCGCCGCGTCCAGGGCGGTCTGGATCTCCTGCTGGTTGGGCTTGACCAGGAAGGGCTCACCGGTCTCTGCGTCCGGGGTGGAGGAGGCGTAGTGCACCCACACCCCGGCGTAGCAGTCCGCCTGCAGCTCGGTGCGCACCGAGTCGGAGTCTGCGCCGCTGCGGGAGCGGTTGGTGCGGCTCATGACCCCGAGCTGGTTCTGGATGTGGTGGCCGAACTCGTGGGCCACGATGTACTCCTCAGCCAGCGGCGAGTCCTTGGCTCCCAGGGTGCCTTCCATCTGGGAGAAGAAGCTCATGTCCAGGTAGACCGTGGAGTCGGCCGGGCAGTAGAAGGGGCCCACCGCCGCGGAGGCGTTGCCGCAGGCGCTGCTCACGTGGGAGCCGTCCCACAGCACGAAGTCGGGCTGCTGGTAGGCGGTGCCCGCCTGCGCGGGCAGCTGCGTGCGCCAGACGGCGTCCAGGGACTCGGCGGCGGCGATCATGCGGCACTGGGTGTACTTGTTGGCCGAGGCCCCCGTGGTGCACATGGAGGTGTCGATCCCGGAGGTGGTCTGCTGGGCTCCCTGCTGGGTGGGACCGGACACCAGGCCGGTCAGGTCCACGCCGGTCATCTGGGACAGGACCATGGCGGCGATCAGCATCAGCACGGAGCCGCCCCCGATGGCGGCGCCACGGCCCCCGGTGGAGCGGGTACGCACCCGGTCAGGGTCGAGCTGGACTCGGTTGTTGAAGGACATTGGAACCTCTGGGTGTCTGTGGTGCAGGAGGAGCCTGGGGCCGGGTCTTCGGCCAGGAGGCCTTATTCAGGTGATCACGCTCAGGCGGGCAGGTCAGGTGGTCGTGGTCAGCAGGCCGTGGCGCGGCAGGGCCTGCGGCGGACAGGGCCTGGGCACCAGACTAGCCGCAGACAGGGCGCGCAGCCGACAGGCCAGGCAGGTACCGTGTGCCCCGTGATCTACGACCTGGTGTACAAGACCGTCTTCACCCGCCTGGACCCCGAGCTCATCCACGACCTGGCCATGGGCGTGATCGAGTACAGCGCCAAGGTGCCCCTCCTGCGGGACGTGGTGCGCCAGGCCGTGGGGCGCCGTCCCTCGATCCCGGTGCCCTCCGAGAACCAGGGCGGGCCCTTCGCCCGGCCGGTGCCCGGCGTCCTGGGCCTGGCCGCGGGTGTGGACAAGGAAGGGCGCGCCATCGAGGGCCTGGACATGCTGGGCTTCGGCTTCGTGGAGGTGGGTACCTTCACGGCCCGCCCCCAGCCCGGCAACGACAGGCCCCGCATGTGGCGCTACCCGCGCACCCGGGCCATCCGCAACCGCATGGGCTTCAACAACTCCGGGGCGGACGCCGCCGCTGCCCGCCTGCGCGCCCTGCGCTCCACCAGGCGGGGCCGGTCCATCGTGGTGGGCGCCAACATCGGCAAGACCAAGGTGACCCCGCTGACCGAGGCGGTGGCGGACTACGAGTACTCCGCCGCCCAGGTGGCCCGCTGGGTGGACTACCTGGTGGTCAATGTCTCCAGCCCCAACACCCCGGGCCTGCGCAGCCTGCAGGCGGTGGAGACCCTGCGTCCGATCCTGCTGGCGGTGCGGGCCGCCGCGGACCGCGCCGCCCGCCGTCACGTCCCGCTGCTGGTGAAGATCTCCCCCGACCTGAGCGACCAGGACGTGGACGCCGTCGCCGACCTGGTACTGGACCTGGGCCTGGACGGGGTGGTGGCCACCAACACCACCATTGACCACGACCTGGGGGAGGGGGGCCTGTCCGGGGCGCCGCTGCTGCCCCGCTCCCTGGAGGTGGTGCGCCGCCTGCGCAACCGCCTGGGGGAGTGGCCCACGATCATCGGTGTGGGCGGGATCTCTTCGATCCTGGACGCCGAGCTGATGCTGGACGCGGGCGCGGACCTGCTGCAGGCCTACACCGCCTTCATCTACAACGGCCCGGCCTGGCCGGGGCGCCTGAACCGGGCCCTGTCGCGGGTGCGCCGCCGGCCCTAGGCGGATGGCGGCGGCCCTAGGCCGGGGCCCTGTCTAGGCGGGGGGTCCAGGAGCCTGGGCAGGCTCACTTCGGGTACTCGCCCCGCGCGACCATGGCCTTGGGGGAGCGCCACCGGCGCAGGTTGAAGCAGCGCATGAAGCTGTACCAGAACACGGAGCCCTCAGCCCGCACCTTGTCCTTGCCGAACTTGGCCTCCAGCCTGCGGCGCAGGCGCAGGGAGCAGACCACCGCGTCGATGATCGAGGACAGGAAGACCACGTAGATCGCCACCAGCACGACGGCGTTGGCCACCGCGGCCTGCCGCACGAAGGACAGCGCCAGGCTGAAGGTCAGCAGCAGGAAGGAGGCGGGCACGAATATCTCCCCGATCGAGTAGCGGGCGTCGATGTAGTCTCGCATGTAGCGCTTGACCGGGCCGCGGTCCTTGAGCGGGTAGTAGCGCTCGTCGCCGGTGGCCAGGGCGTCCTGCTGGCGGCGCCAGGCCTCGTCCCGCTTGGCCCGGGCGGCCTGCTTGGCGGCCTTGCGGTCGGCGGGCACCACGGGACGCAGGCGGGCGGCCTCGGCGTCGCGGCGCTTGGGCGTGGGACGGCCCTTGCGGCCACCCTTGACGGGGGCCTGCTCAGGGGCGGGGGCGGCAGTGTCTTCAGTGCCTTTGGAGGAATCGCGCTTCAACCAGCTCACGGGGTGAGTGTAAGGGGCCGGGCGCGCTACCCTGAAAACCATGATCACCGTGCAGAGCGTGCGTGCCGCCGTCCAAGACCGTTTTCCCAGCATCGTCGCTGACCTGACCGAGCTGGTGGCCATCCCCTCCGTGTCCGCCGCCAGCCACGACCAGGCTGAGGTGGCCCGCTCCGCCGAGCACGTGGCCGCCCTGCTGCGTGACTCCGGCCTGGAGGCGGAGGTGCTCAGCGTCCCCGGCCCGGACGGTGTCCCTGGACGCCCGGCGGTCCTGGCCCACCGGGAGGGTCCCGCAGGCGCCCCCCGCGTGCTGCTGTACGCGCACCACGACGTCCAGCCGGTGGGTGACCCCGGCAAGTGGCGCCAGCCTGACCCCTTCACCGCCGTGCAGCGCGGTGAGCGCCTGTTCGGGCGCGGTGTCTCGGACGACGGCGCGGGAGTCATCACCCACGTGCACGCCCTGCGGCTGCTGGACGAGCTGGGCGAGGGCGAGCTGCCCTGCTCCGTGACCGTGTTCATTGAGGGGGAGGAGGAGGTCGGCTCCCCCTCCTTCGAGAGCTTCCTGCACACCTACCGGGAGCGCCTGGACTGCGACGTCATCATCGTGGCTGACTCCTCCAACTGGAAGGTGGGGGTGCCCGCCCTGACCACCTCCCTGCGCGGCGTGGTGCAGGTGGACGTGCGCCTGGACGTGCTGGACCACGCCCTGCACTCGGGCCAGTACGGCGGCCCCGTGCTGGACGCCGTGACCTCCATGTGCCGCCTGGTGGCCACCCTCCATGACGAGGCCGGGGACGTCACCGTACCCGGCCTGGTGTCCCGCCCGCAGGCCAGTGCGGACTTCCCGGAGTACCCGGAGGCTGACTTCCGGGCCGATGCCGGGGTGCTGGACGGCGTGGAGCTGGTGGGCACCGGTGACCTCACCGCCCGCCTGTGGACCAAGCCCACGCTGACCGTGATCGGCATGGACGTGACCCCTTTGAGCCTGGCGGGCAACGTGCTGGCCCCCAGCTGCACCGCGCGCCTGTCCATGAGGGTCGCCCCGGGGCAGGACCCGCGCGCCGCCCTGGAGGCCCTGACCCGCCACCTGGAGGCCCACGTGCCCTTCGGGGCCCGTATCACCGTCAGCGAGGGGGAGGCCGGACCTGCCTTTGACGGCTCCGCCAGCGGCCCGGCCGGCCAGGCCGCCCACTGGGCGCTGAGCGAGGCCTTCGGCACCGGCTGCGTGGAGATCGGCCAGGGTGGTTCCATCCCCTTCATCTCTACCCTCCAGGAGGTCTTCCCCCACGCCGAGGTGCTGGTGACCGGTATGGAGGACCCTGACACCCGTGCCCACAGCGAGGACGAGTCCATGCACCTGGGGGACCTGGAGCGGGTGGTTGTCGGCGAGACCCTGCTGCTGGCCCGCCTGGGTGGCGCTGTCCCGGCCCAGTGAGGGTCCTGCTGGCCCCGGGGCCGCTGTGGCCCGAGCCGGGCGGGACCCCGCTGGTGGGCGCGGTGCCGGGACTGGCGGCGCCAGCGGTAGCGCAGGCGCTGGCCGTAGGCTGGCATGAGGCCCGCCCGGCTGACGAGCTCACCCTCCTGCCCCTGGGTGACGGCGGCCCCGGCAGCGCCGCCACCCTGCCCGCCAACCTGGTGGAGGACCGTCTGTGGCTGCGGGCGGCCGACCCGTTGGGGCGGGCGCAGGAGGTCTCCCTGCTGCGTCTGCGGGCCCCCGGCCCGGCAGGTGCCGGGCTGCCGGTCGGCCCTGGGCTGCCGGTCCACCGCTACGGCGGGGCCCAGGCCCCGGTGTGGTTCCTGGACGCCGCCAGCCTCACGGCCCTGCCCGCCGACCGGTCCCTGGCAGGGCGCCATGCCCGCCAGGGCAGCAGCCGGGGGCTGGGGGAACTGCTGCTGCAGGCCCTGGAGCAGGCCGGTTCCGGTGCCACCCTGGTGGTGGGGCTGACCCGCACGGCCCTGCACGACGGCGGTGCCGGCCTGCTGGAGGCCCTGGGCGGCCTGCCACAGGCCCGGGAGCATCTGCGGCGCTGCCACGTGGTCCTGGCCCTGGGCGACGAGCTGCCCCTGGGGGGCCTGTCCGGGGCGGGGGCCAGCCTCCCGCAGGTCACCGACCTGGACCAGGCGCAGGCCCAGGAGCTGGACCGGCGCTGCGGGGCCCTGGCCCGGGCCCTGTGCCGCCAGCAGGACCAGCAGCCCGGCCGCCTGCTGCCGGTGGCCGGGCAGCGCCCGCAGCCGCTGTCCGCCACCAGCTGGGGCACGGGGGCTGCCGGGGGCGCGGCCCTGGCCCTGCGCCTGGCCGGTGCCAGTGCGGCGCCCGGGGCCCAGGTACTGGGCCGGCTGTGCGGACTGGGGGCCGCCGTCGAGAACCAGGACCTGTGCCTGGCGGCTACCGGCAGCCTGTACACCCTGGGTTCCAGCCCTACCACGGTGCTGCTGGGGCAGCTGGCCCAGCAGCAGGCGCTGCCGTTGGTGCTGGTGGCGGGCCGCTGCCGGGTACCCCGCACCGAGCTGGCCGAGGGCGGCGTCGTCAGCGTCTACGAGCTGGAGTCCCTGCCGGGGCTGCAGCCGCCGGTCCCGTGGGAGCGTCTGGGCACAGGGGTGCTGGAGCAGCGTCTGCAGCAGCTGGGTGGGCGCCTGGCCCGCAGCTGGTCGCGCTGAGGCGCGCCGTCCCTCAGTCCTTGGGGGCGACCGTGGTGGAGCCGCGCACCACCAGGTCAGGTTGGAAGAACAGCTCGGTTTCCTCCACCTTCTCCCCGCTGACCTGCGCCATCAGGCAGGCGACGGCGGCCCGGGAGATCGCGTCCACCGGCTGGCGCACCGTGGTCAGGGGCGGGTTCATCATCGGGATCAGCGGGGAGTCGTCGTAGCCGATCACGGAGACGTCCTCCGGCACGGACAGTCCCCGGGAGCGGGCCCCCTGGATGATGCCCAGGGCCAGTACGTCCGAGCCGCAGATTATGCCGGTGCAGCCCGCGTCCAGCAGCTGCTGGGCGGCACTGACCCCTGACTCGTAGGTGAACAGGCTCTCCACGGTACGCAGCGGCTCGTCGGGGAGCAGCTCGCACATGGTGCGCGTGTATCCCTCCAGCTTGCGCTTGGCCGGGACCATCCGGTTGGCCCCCATGGCCAGGCCGATACGCCGGTGCCCCAGGGAGAACAGGTGGCGCACCCCCATGCTCGCGGCGGCGGCGTCGTCAGTGGTGAAGCCGGGGGAGCGCAGGCCGGCGGTGTTGCCGTTGACGGTGACGATCGGGATGCCTCGCTCGCGCAGGCGCTCGTAGCGGGTCAGGTCGGCAGTGGTGTCCGCGTGGCGTCCGGAGACGAAGATGATCCCGGCGACCGACCGCTCCATGAGCATGGCTATGTACTCGTCCTCGCTGGTGGCTCCCGGGTGCTGGGTGCACAGCAGGGGGGTGTGCCCGTCGGCGGCCAGGATCTGCTCGATCCGTTGGGCGAAGATCGGGAAGATCGGGTTGGACAGCTCCGGGATTATCAGGCCCACCAGGCCGCGGGAGGTGTCCTGCAGGCTGGCGGGCCGCTCGTAGCCCAGCAGGTCCAGGGCCACGAACACCTGCTGGCGGGTGGCGTAGGCGACGTTGGACTTGCCATTGAGCACGCGGGAGACGGTGGCGGTGGAGACGCCTGCCTGCGCCGCGATGTCAGAGAGCGTGATCCGCTGCGGCATCCTTAAGTTCTCCTCCCAGAAGCGGCACCGGCGGCGCGCGGGCGGTAGCCGCTCTGCCAGGTGCCGTGAACGGTTAGCGCACGGCACGCCTCCCACGGGTGCTTATACCTTTTAATGTAACGCGCTCCTGCAAAGCCTGCAAAGAAATGGGGTGGTGTTTGCAGTCGTTGTTAACGACGGCGGCTCCGGGGAGGGCGGTAGCGCCAGAAAGGCTTGTCCTGCTTGTGAGGAGATAGCGGGGTGCTCAGAGCTGTTTGCAGGGCGGCACGGTGAGATGCAAGATCCTGACGTGTCTTGCGGGCCCGTGGTGAAACCGGTGCAGGCCGCTGCCTGCGGTACGGTGAGCCCATGCCGGAGACCTGCCCACCAGCCGGGCTGTACCCCACCGGGCCCATGGACGAGCTGGCTAACGAGCCCGCTGACTCCCTGCGCGGCTACGGCCCCGCCGACGTGGCCCGCTTCCAGCCCGAGCCCCCCAAGTCCGTCAGCCGCACCCCCTTCGAGCGGGACCGGGCCCGTGTCCTGTACTCCTCGGCCCTGCGCAGGCTCGGCGCCAAGACCCAGGTGCTAGGGCCCGGGGCCGACGACTTCGTGCGCACCCGACTGACCCACTCCCTGGAGGTGGCCCAGGTGGGACGGGCCCTGGGGCACGCCCTGGGCTGCGACCCGGACGTCGTCGACGCCGCCTGCCTCTCCCACGACCTGGGCCACCCGCCCTTCGGCCACAACGGGGAGAAGGCGCTGGACGCCCTGAGCCAGGACATCGGCGGCTTCGAGGGCAACGCCCAGACCTTCCGCCTGCTCACCCGCCTGGAGCCCAAGACCCTGGACCCCCAGGGTCGCTCCGTGGGGCTGAACCTGACCCGCGCGAGCCTGGACGCGACCTGCAAGTACCCCTGGCGGCAGGGCCAGGGGCCAGGCGGGCCCCAGGGCAAGAGCGCCCGCAAGTACTCCGTCTACGACGCCGACGCCGAGGTCTTCACCTGGATGCGGCAGGGAGCCCCCTGGGGCCGCGCCTGCGTGGAGGCCCAGATCATGGACTTCTCCGACGACGTCGGCTACTCCGTGCACGACGTGGAGGACGCCATCGCCCTGGGGCGCATGGACCCCGCCGCCCTGACCCGGGACGCTGAGGTCGAGGCCCTGCTGGACGACCTGCAAGGTTGGTACAAGCCCTGCACCAGCCGCGACGAGCTGGGGGCTGCCTGGCAGCGGCTCATGGCGGACCCCGCCTGGATCAGCAGCTTTGACGGCTCCCTGGCGGACCAGGCCCGCCTCAAGAACCTCACCAGCCAGGTCATCGGGCGCTTCGTCTCCGCCGTCGCCGCCGCCACCCGGCAGGCCTACGGGCAGGGCCCCCTGACCCGCTACGAGGCCGAGCTGGTGGTCCCGGAGCAGACCGCCGCCGAGATCCTGGTGCTCAAGGGCGCGGCCGTGCGCTATGTCATGGCGCCCCGTGAGCACGAGCCCACCTACCTGCGCCAACGCACCCTGCTCTTCGACCTGGCCGACGCCCTCATGGACAACCGCGGCCGCGACCTGGACCCGGTGTTCCGCGAGCTGTGGGAGCAGGCCGACGGCGAGGCCGGGCGGCGCCGCGCCGTCATCGACCAGATCGCCTCCCTGACCGACACCTCTGCCCAGCAGTGGCACGCCCGCCTGTGCGGGCTCTTCTCCCAGGTCTGACTCCGGCCGGGCGGCGCCGGCGCCTCGCCTAGTATGGGCCCGTGGCCGGAAGGATCAAGCGGGAGGACATCGAGGCGGTCCGCGAGCGCGCGCGCATCGAGGACGTCGTCGGGGAGCACCTGACGCTCAAGAGCGCGGGCGTCGGCTCCCTCAAGGGCCTGTGCCCCTTCCACGACGAGCGCACCCCCTCCTTCAACGTCCGCCCCCAGCTGGGCCTGTGGCACTGCTTCGGCTGCGGCGAGGGCGGGGACGTCATCGACTTCGTGCAGCGCGTCAACCACCTGTCCTTCTCCGAGGCCGTGGAGCTGCTGGCGGGCCGCACCGGCGTCCAGCTGCGCTACGAGGAGGGCGGGCAGGTCACCAGAGGCATCGAGCCGGGCACCCGCCAGCGCCTGCTGGACGCCAACCGGCTCGCCGAGGCCTGGTTCCACGAGCAGCTGGCCAGCCCGGCCGGCCAGGCCGGACGCGACTTCCTGACCTCCCGGGGCTTCACCCAGTCCCACGCCGCCCGCTACCGCCTGGGCTACGCCCCACCCGGCTGGGACCAGCTGTGCAGCTTCCTGCGCTCCAAGGGCTACACGGAGGCCGAGCTGGTGGACTCCGGCCTGGCCAGCACCGGGCGCAGCGCCAACCGCGTCTACGACCGCTTCCGCGACCGCCTCATCTGGCCGATCCGGGACATCACGGGTGCCACCGTGGGCTTCGGGGCCCGGCGCATGTCCGAGGATGACCAGGGGCCCAAGTACCTCAACACCCCGGAGACCCCGATCTTCCACAAGGGCCAGGTGCTCTACGGGCTCGACCTGGCCAGGCACGCGATCGCCGAGCAGCACCGGGTGGTGGTGGTGGAGGGCTACACCGACGTCATGGCCGCCCACGCCTCCGGGGTCACCACGGCCGTGGCCACCTGCGGCACGGCCTTTGGGGAGGGGCACACGCGCATCGTCCGCCGTCTGCTGGGGGACAGCGCCGACCCGGCTGCCGGGGTCATCCTCACCGGGGCCCGGGCGCGCGGCGGGGAGGTCATCTTCACCTTCGACGGCGACGCGGCCGGGCAGAAGGCCGCCATGCGGGCATTCGCGGAGGACCAGAACTTCGCCACCCAGACCTTCGTGGCGGTGGCCGAGTCGGGGATGGACCCCTGTGACCTGCGCCTGGCCCACGGGGAGGAGGCTATCCCCGCCCTCATCGAGTCCCGCCAGCCCCTGTTCGAGTTCGTGATCCGTACCGCCCTGGCCGACCTGAACCTCTCCACCCCCGAGGGGCGGGTCCGGGGCCTGCACGCCGCCGCTCCCGTGGTGGCGGGCATCCGTGACTTCGCCCTGCGCCGTGAGTACACGCGCGCCCTGGCAGGCTGGCTGGGGATGCCCGAGCGCGACGTCGTCATGGAGGTGCGTTACGCCCAGCAGCACGCTGGGCGGCCCGGGGCCCGGGCTGGCGGAGGGCGGATCGGGGAGCAGCAGCGGGGGGCCCCGGAGCCCGGGGAGGTCCCGCGCGGCTCGGTGCTGCCCGACGCCGCCGACCCCGTGATCCGCATGGAGCGCGACGTGCTGGCGGTCATGCTGCAGATGCCAGGGCACGCCGAGGACGCTGGTGCGGACGACCTGGACCCGGAGGGCTTCACCCAGCCGGTCCACCGGGCCGTGTTCGAGGCCGTCCTCGCCGCCGGGGGAGTCAGCCAGGTCCGCCTGCTCACCGCCCAGGCCCAGGAGGCCGGGGTGCCCAAGGAGCGGCTGACCATGACGGTCATCAACCACTGGCTCAAGACCATCCGGGCCGGGGCCGTCGGTGAGGTGGACCAGGCGGTCACCGAGCTGGCCGTGGTGGCCCTGCCTATCGCGGCGCGCCCCTCCAGGACCAACCCGGCCCTGCTGGAGGCGGACCGGGGGGCGGAGGAGGCCTACGCCCGCGGCGTGGTGCGCTCCTTCCAGCGAGTCAGCGTCACCCGGGCGCTGGCGGCCCTGCGCAGCGAGCAGCGGCGCACCGACCCGGGCAGCGAGCGCAACCGGGAGATCTTTGAACGGGTCGTGGCCCTGGAGGCGCAGCGGGCCGCCCTCTCAGAGCGGGACTGACGGCGCTGGCGGTTGTCTAACGGGAGGTGGCGGGCCGGGGTGGGGTCCTTGGCTACCATCCGCACCGTTCGTTCCGCACCGCGCTCCCGCCAGCCCCGCCACGCCTGCGGCCCCCACTTCAGCCCACCGCACCCGGGAGGTACGGACCGGGCTGGCTGCCGACCGCCTTCGGCGTCGCTGGGGTGGCTAGACCTGGGGCGCTCCTGCCAGCGGCGTCGTCTGCCGTCGTCAGGAACGCCTGGCTAGGGTGAGGCTGACCCTGGCGCTCAGAGGCCCTGGGCGCGCAGCTCCTTCATGGCCTTGGCGCGGTTCTTGCGGTCCAGGCGGTCCAGGTAGAGGTGTCCCTCCAGGTGGTCGCACTCGTGCTGGATGCAGCGGGCCATCAGCTCCTCGCCCTCCAGGACGACCGGCTTGCCGTCCAGGTCTATGCCCTCAGCGCGCGCGTACCAGGCGCGCTCGGTGGGGAACCAGAGTCCGGGCACTGACAGGCAGCCCTCGTCGCCGTCCTGGTACTCGTCCTGGGAGACCTCCACCAGGCGGGGGTTGATGACGTAGCCGATCTCGCCGTCGATGTTCCAGGAGAAGGCTCGCAGACCCACCCCGATCTGGTTGGCGGCCAGGCCGGCGCGGCCGTCCTCGTCCACGGTCTCCAGCAGGTCCTCGACCAGGGACTTGACGGTGTCGTCGATATCCTTCACCCACTCGCAGGGGGTACGCAGAACTGGGTCGCCGATGATGCGGATCTCGCGGTAAGCCATGGTCACATCCTTTCACGCCCGCGGCGGCTCTTGCGTCCGGTGGCGCAGCAGATAGCGTTGAGCCGTGCCACTTTCCTCCTTGCTTCCCCGACGCCGGGGCCCCCGTCGTCGTCAGGCCCGTGTACCCGCCGAGGTCCTGGCGCTGGTTGAGGCCGGTCAGAAGGTGCTGGCCGCCGTGCCGGTGTCCCCCGACAGGACGCGCTGGGCGCTGGCCCTGACCGGCTCGCTGGCGCTGGTGGAGGGGGAGCGCCTGCAAGCCTGGGACTGGCACCAGGTGGACCGGGCCAAGTGGGAGGGGACGGAACGCGCCTTCACCCTGCGCTGGCTGGACCCGGAGCAGGCGGAGCTGGTCCTGGTGGTGCCAGAGGTGCTGGAGCTTTCGGGGGAGCAGGTCGACGTCGACCCCAACCCATTTGCCCGGGTGCTGCGGGAGCGGGTGGAGTCCGTGGTGGTGCACCGGGTCAGCGGCGAGCTGCCGGGTGTGGGGGTGGTGAGCGTCAGCGTGCGGCGCGGCCGGGACGGGGAGCTGCTCACGGCGGTCAGCGGGGTGCGTGCGGAGAGCCTCTCCGAGGCCGACCGGAAGGTGCTTGAGGAGCTCGAAAGGCGGGTCCGCGACGGTGTGGGCCTGCCCACAGAGTGACTTTGCGTTGCGAACACGGTGTTTTCTTGGCTGTGCGCGATTCGACGGCGGGCGGCGGGCTTGCTAGAGTTCAACCCGCGCCAAGACGCATTCCCGCGTAGCTCAATGGCAGAGCATCCGACTGTTAATCGGACGGTTAGTGGTTCGAGTCCACTCGCGGGAGCCACCCAGAGCCCCGGCCCGCCCGCCGGGGCTCTGGTCTTTTCTTTCCCTCCTTTATTCGCGAGACCGGGACATATGTACCGCGAGACCGGGACATATATACCGCGAGACCGGGACATATGGCTCACGAGATCGGTAAGGGTTGCCTTGCTTAGGTGGAGTGCGGGCTCGTGGCCAGGTGGTGCGGGTTGTGGGCGCGAAACCTTCGTGCCTTGGCTGTTGCAGATGTGCTGAGAGCTGTGGTGTGCGCGGCCGCGTAGTGGCCTTCGCGTCCTGGTAGTCGCGTGTTGCGCGCACGAGAGTGCTGGCTAGCGTGCGGGACGTTGGAGCTCCAACGGTTCTGGATTCATGGTGCTGGCGATGGCGGCGCCCTGTGTGCGCCGGGGGCGCCGTTGCAGGTCTAACGGGGGCCTGAGTGTTTGTCGGGAAGAAGGGTGTCGTGCCTGGAAACCTGTAATTGCAAGGGAAAGTCTCTGGCGGATGTTGGGGTGCGGGGCCTCGTGAGTGCAAGTGGGGCTTTGCTGGCCTCCGGCGCGAGTAGAGCTTTTGGGGGCAGGGGCTCCTGATCTGGGGCCTGCCTGCCCGGGAGGGTAAAAGGGGGTGGCAGGCGCAGGAAGTAGGCGGTGGGCTGGTTATAGGAGCTTCCCGTAGGGCAGCTGGTGGCCCAGGCTCAAGCTTGACGACGGCGCCGGTGGTCCTAACTTAGGGTCCCCTTACCGGTCTCGCGGTACATATGTCCCGGTCTCGCGGTAAAGGAGGGGGGTGTTAGGGGAGGGGGTGCTGGACCTGTGGGGGAATGGCAGGCACAATGTCCCTGCACGCCGCGAGCGTCATGCAGGCAGCCCAGCCGGTAATGAGGACGTTGGGGAAGACGACCCTCAAACCGACCAGGAGGCGATCTTCATGAACGGTGCCTACACCCGCGGTGTACTTTTCGTGCACTCAGCACCTCCCGCGCTTTGCCCGCATGTCGAGTGGGCTGCTGCGGAGGTGCTAGGCAGTCGTGTCCACCTGGACTGGATCGACCAGCCTGCCGCCCCGGGCATGCTGCGCGGCGAGTGCTCCTGGGTGGGGCGCGTCGGCACCGGCTCCAAGCTTGCCTCCGCCCTGCGCGGCTGGGCGAACCTCCGCTACGAGGTCACGGAGGAGGCCAGCCAGGGTGTCGACGGCAGCCGCTGGTCCCACACCCCTGACCTGGGCATCTTCCACGCCCAGACGGACGCCCACGGCAACGTCGTCGTTCCTGAGGACCGGGTGCGGGCCGCCCTGGAGCACGGCACCGACATGCTCGCCATGCGTCGCGCCCTGGACCTGGCCCTGGGGCAGGCCTGGGACGACGAGCTGGAGCCCTTCCGCTACGCCGGCTCCGGCGCCCCGGTGCGCTGGCTCCACCGCGTCGGCTGACGCGCGTCGGCCCAACCGCAGAAAGACGCCGCGGCTATGACACGCATCCTGGACCTGGGCCCGGCCACCCTGGCCGCCCTGCGCGGCACGGAGCTGGTGGACGCCGTCCGCCAGGCTGAGGGCCGCACCGTCGCCGCCGAGACCATCACCGCCGTGCCGCCCCTCCAGGACGGCTGCTCCAACCCCGAGCTTGCGGCGGCCTTCGGCGCGGACATCATCTGCCTGAACCTCTACGACGTCACCAGCCCGCAGGTCTGGGGCCTGCCCGACGCTGGCACGCCGGCGGCCGCCCCCACCGATTTTGGGGGGTTCCCTGCTGGCAGAGGCCGCACCGCAGGCGACGTCGCCCGCCGCACCGGACGGGTCGTGGCCGTCAACCTGGAACCGGTGGACCCGGCCCGCGCCAGCTTCCCGGCGGGCAGGCGCGCGACCGTGGACAACGCCCTGGCCCTGGCCGAACAGGGTGGGGCGGTGGCCGTGATCACCGGCAACCCTGGCACCGGCGTGACCATGGACGCGATCGTGCAGGCCACCTCCCAGATCCGGTCCGCCACCGGCGACCGTCTGGTGCTCTTCGCCGGGCGCATGCACGCGGCGGGCGCCGGTGAGGCCGTTATGACCGCCGACCACGTCCGGCGCCTGGCTGACGCCGGCGCCCACGGCGTGCTCCAGCCAGCCCCCGGCACCACTCCCGGCTCCTCCATGCAAGCCACCACGGAGCGGGTGGAGCTCGCTCAGGCCCGTGGCCTGCTGGTGTGGAACTCCATCGGCACCTCCCAGGAGGGCGCCAGCCGGGGCGTCATCGAGCGCATCGGCATGGACTCCAAGGCCTCGGGCGCGGACGTGCACCACATCGGGGACTCGGGCTACTTCGGGATCGCCCCGCCGGAGAACATCTACGCCTACTCCCTGGCGATCCGGGGGCGGCGCCACACCTGGCACCGCATGGCCCGCACCCAGGAGCGCTGACGGCCCAGCCAGCCCGTTCACCTCGGCAGGCACCAGCAGGCGGTCAGGCTGGCGCCGGGCCACCTCAACGACTGAAGGCCAGGGCCACGTTGTGCCCACCGAAGCCGAAGGAGGTGCTTACGGCCGCCTGCAGCCCCGGCGCCTCCCGGCCTCCTGGGCCGACGACGTCCAGGCCGGTGGCCAGCACCTGCGGGTCGATCCCGCCGGGCAGCAGGGTGGGCGGCAGCCAGCCCTCCTGCAGGGCCATGACCGTTAGGACCGCCTCCAGGCCGCCCGCCCCACCCAGCAGGTGCCCGGTGGCGGACTTGGTGGCGCTGACGGCGGCACCGGGCACGGTACGGGCCAGCACCTGCGCCTCCACGATGTCGCCCGCCGGGGTGGAGGTCGCGTGGGCGTTGACGTGCCCCACCTGCCGGGGCTCCAGGCCGCCGCGCTCCAGGGCCAGTCGCAGGGCCCGCTCCTGCTCGTGGCCCTGCGGGTCGGGGCGGGCGACGTCGTAGCCGTCCGCGGTCACGGCCGCTCCGGCCAGGCGGGCCAGCACGGTGGCGCCCCGGGCAGCCGCGTGCTCGGCGGACTCCAGCACCAGCACCCCGGCACCCTCACCCATGACGAAGCCGTCCCGGTCGGGGGCGAAGGGCCGGGAGGCGGTGCAGGGCTGCTCCTGGCGGGTGGACAGCGCCCGCATGGCGGCGAAGGCGGCGATGCTCATGGGGTGCAGGGCGGCGTCGGTGCCCCCGGCCACCACCACGTCAGCCCGGCCCAGGGCGATCAGGTCCGCCGCGTAGGCGATGGCCTCCCCTCCGGAGGCGCAGGCTGAGACGGGGGCGTGGCAGCCGCCGCGCGCGCCCAGCTCCAGGCTGACGGCCACCGCGGGCGCGTTGGGCATGAGGGCGGGCACCGCGGTGGGCAGCACCCGCCGGGGCCCCCTGTCCCGCAGGGCGTCCCAGGCCTGCATCACGCTGAGTACCGGCCCCATGCCGGGAGAGACGCTGACCGCCAGGCGCTGGCCGTCAACCGCGGGGGCACCGGCCTGCGCCCAGGCCTGGCGGGCGGCGAGCAGGGCGCACTGGCTGGAGCGGTCCAGACGGCGCAGCTCCTTGGCGCTCAGCAGCTCAGCCGGGTCACGGGCCAGGGGGGCTCCCAGCTGTACCGGCAGGGCGTGCTCCTGGACCCAGGCAGCGTCCAGGGGCCGCACGGCGCAGCGCCCCTCCCGCAGGGCCTGCCAGGTGCTGGGTACGTCCGCCCCCAGGGGGTTGACGGTGCCCAGCCCGGTGACGACGACCTCGGCGGCTGCCACGGGCTCAGGCCTGGGCGTCGCAGACCAGGTCGACCAGCTGGCCGACCGTGCCCAGCTTGGTGAGCAGGGAGTCCTCCAGGGTGATCGGGTAGCGCTCCTCGATCTGGGTGGCCACGGTCAGCAGCCCCAGGGAGTCGATGTCCAGGTCCTGGGCCAGGTCAGTGTCCCGGGTGATGGTTGAGGCCTCCACGCCAGCCTCCTCCGCCAGGATCTCGGTGACGACGGTCAGGACCTCGGTGGGGTCGGCAGGCATGGGGGCTCCTTGGGTGGGTGGCTGCGGTGGTGCCCGGCGGGCACGGGAGCATTGTCCCTCATCCGCGCCCGGCCTCGAGCACCTGGCGAGCTGGTGCTGCTGGTCGCCTGGGGCGGGCCTGCCTCTGGTAAGGGGGCTGCTTCGCCGTAGGGCCGTTCCTCAGGCGGCGGGGGCCCGCAGGCGCGTGACGGCGACCTGCGGCAGGTCGCGGCGGGCGAACCCAGCCAGCGTCCCGGCCGGTGCCAGCTCCACAGCCTGGGTCACCTCCAGGTCGGCCAGCCGCTGCTGCACCAGGTCCCAGCGCACCGGCGCGGTCAGGTGCGCCACCAGATCGGTGAGCAGGCGGGCGCTGGACCCGCCTGCCGGGTGCAGGGCGCCGGTGGCCTCGTCCACCACCGCGCGTTGCAGGGGCCGGTCGGGCAGCTCGGAGACGGCCTGGGCCAGTGCAGGTGCTGCGGGGGCCATCAGGGGGGTGTGGAAGGCCCCGGCCACCTCCAGGGTCACCGCCCGGGTGCCCGCAGGCAGCTTCAGGGACCTGAGGGCGCTGAGGGGGCCAGCCACCACCGCCTGGGTGGAGCAGTTGACGTTGGCCAGGCACAGCCCCGCCGTCTGGGCGGCGGCCACCACGGCCTCCCGCTCGCCCCCCAGCAGGGCGGTCATCCCGCTGGGCTCCTCGGCCGGGTCCTGGCAGCACCGGGCCATGGCCTGGCCGCGGACGGCGGCCAGCCGCACCGCCTCCAGCGGGCTCAGGGCCCCGGCCAGGGCCAGGGCGGTCAGGGCCCCCAGGGAGTGCCCGGCCACCACCTCGCTGTGCCCGCCAGGCCTTACAGCAGCACCACCACCCACTACGGCGGTGCCAGCCCCCACGGCAGCACCACCAACCACGCCGTTTCCGTCACCGCTCCCGGCTGGGTCTGGCGCAGCCAGCAGGTCGTGGTGCAGGGCGCTGGCCAGGGAGACCAGCACGATCAGGGGCTGGGCCACAGCGGTGTCACGGATCTCCTCAGCGGGGGCCTGGGTGCCCAGGCGCAGCAGGTCCAGGCCGGTGGCCTCGCTGGCCGCCCGGGCCAGCGCCAGCACCTGCTCGCCCGGCCCCGGCTCTCCGGTGCCCAGCCAGGGGGAGAGCATCCCCGGCTTCTGGGAGCCCTGCCCGGGGCACAGCAGCGCCAGCACCTCAGCTCCCGGCGGCGTCAAGACGCCCGATGATGATCGCCACGTGCAGCAGCAGCCCGTCCCGGGGGTCGGTGGGGTCCCAGCCGACCTGCTCCGTGACCCGCCCCAGCCGGTAGCGCACCGTGTTGGCGTGCACGAACAGGGCGCGGGCGGTGGCCTCCAGGCTGCGCCCGTGGGACAGGTAGGTGGCTACTGTCTCCTCAAAAGGCTCCCCCATCTCACGCAGCGGGGCATGCACCAGTGCCAGCAGCTGGGCGGGGGCCAGGGGGTCACCGGACAGCAGCCGCTCCGGCAGCAGCTCGTCGGCCCGCAGCGGGCAGCTGGCCTCCGGCCAGCCCGGCAGGGCCCGCAGCCCGGCCATGGCCGAGCGCAGCGACACCCCGGCCGCCGCCACCCCGGCGACCACCGGCCCGACCACCGCTGTCTGCCCGAGCTCAGCACCCAGGGCCACAGCGGCCTGGTCCAGGTGGGCCTCCAGGCTCAGGTCGGTGCGGGCGGCGTCGGTGGCCGACCTGGGGCCGCCCAGCACCACCAGCACCGAGTCGCCGCGCACGGAGACCAGGCAGTCCTCGGCCAGCACACGGCACTGGCGGCGCAGGTGGGACACGGCCAGGGCGTCCAGGGCGGTGCGGGCGGCGATCCCGACGGCGGGGCCGGTCCCGTGCCAGCCCGCGGTCCCGGCCCGGGTCTCAGCGTCCTGGGGGGAGTCGTGCAGCATGGCGTCCACCGCCACCGACTCCAGCCGCGCGTCCCAGGCCCCGCGCGCCTCTGCGGCCCGGGCGTACACCTGGGCGGCGGCGAAGCCGATGTCCCGGCCGAAGCGCAGCACCAGGATGCGCACGGAGTCCCGGTCCTGGGCGGGCACGACCTCGGGGAACTCCTCCTCCACCACGCTGACCACGGTGCGCACCAGGGACAGGGTCTGCTCCAGGGAGATCGTGCCGGTCAGGGCAGCCGGGGCCACGGAGAAGATCTGAGAGGGCTTGGTGGCGTTCTCCGGGTCCTCCACGGAGTCCACGAACATGGTCACGCCCATCCGGGAGACCGCCTCGATCTGGCGGCGGGAGGTCTCCGGCAGGGTGCGGTACCAGGGGTGGACCGCGCTGACACGGTCCAGGGAGTGCTCGACGATCTGGTGCTGCGCCTTGCGCAAGGCGGCTACTACGGGGGCGCTGAGGTCGGCCATGAGCCGATGGTACGCGGCGGCTTGTAGGAATACCCAAAGTGTCAGGAAGCGGGGTGTTGTCACGACGCCGCTGGGGTCAGCTGCGCCGCCTGCGGCGTACGTGCCTGCCCGCCTCCGCGGCGGCTCAGCAGTAGTTGTGGACGTGGACGGCGTACTCGGCGCGGGCCACCGTGTTGCCCAGGCCCTGGTCCTGCAGGTCGGGCTTGGTGCCCGTCCACAGGACGTAGCTGCCGGCGGCCTGCGGGCCGAGCCTGACGTGGTCCACGTTGTCCACCCAGACGGTGGTAGCCAGGCCGTTGACGATCAGGGTGTCAATGTCTCCCTCGACGATGACGACGGTGCCGCCCGCGTTGACCTCGACCGTCTGTGCACCGGCCTCCACCCGCACTATGTAGGCGCTGGTGTTGTCAAAGCTGTCCTCAACCGTGGTGTGCGGGGCGGCCGGGACGGTCTTGCCGACCATGCTCAGGGCCAGCTCCCGGCTGGTCTCGGGGGAGAGGTCTTCCGGGGAGACGGGCTGCCTGAGGTCCGCCGCCGTGCAGTGGGGGCCGCGTTCCACCTGCTGCTCTGCCGGGGCGGCGCCGTCCAGGTCCTCTGGGGCTGCGGGGTCCTCAGGTGCCTCCGGCTCGGCTTCCTGGCCCCCTGCCTGTGCGCCGTCACCGCTGGCGGGGGTGGGCACGGCGTCGACGGCGGGCGTCTGCGCGGGGCGGCCAGGGGTACAGGCGCCGAGCAGGGGCAGGACCAGAACCAGGGCCGTGGCCAGGGCGCGGCGGGCCGGGGGCAGAGGTGTCAGGGTAAGCACGTCTGAATCCTATAGGCAGCTCTTCTTCCGGGGCAGGCAGGCCGAGGTCCTGTCGGGGGGCGGGCCTGCGAGCAGGGCACGGGCCTGGGGGCAGGCCCGCGGCAGAAAAGCCCTGGCTGCCACCAGGTACCGCGGCTGCCAGCAGAGGGCCTGCCCGTGGCCGGGCAGCCCGCAGGCCCGGTGCCGGTACCGTCAGTGACGGCAGCCGACCCGGGCCTGCGGGGCGGGCGGCTCCCTTCAGGAGCGCCCGTGCCTGGCTGCTGCTCAGGCCTCACCACCGGTTGAGCCGGAGGTGCCCGCGTGTACGTTCTCCAGCTCGTAGAGGCTCAGCGCCTGGTCCAGCACCGAACGGTCCAGCCTGCCCTGACGCACCAGCGCCTGCAGGGCCTTGACCACCACCGAGTGCGCGTCGATCAGGAAGAAGCGGCGGGCTGCGGCACGCGTGTCGGAGAAGCCGAAGCCGTCCGCACCCAGGGTGTGGAAGTCGCCCGGCACCCAGGCACGGATCTGGTCCTGCACCAGGTGGTCGAAGTCGCTCGTGGCGATGTAGGGCCCCTGCACCTCCGAGAGCCTGCGGGTCAGGTAGGGGACCTGCCCGGCGGTGTCACCAGAGAGGAAGTTGGCCTTCTCAGCGGCCAGGGCCTCACGGCGCAGCTCGTTCCAGCTGGTCACGGACCAGGTGGAGGCGCGCACGCCCCAGTCCTGCAGCAGGATGTCGCGGGCCTCACGGATCCACGGCACACCCACGCCGGAGGCCAGCAGGGTGACCTCTGGGCCCTCACCGGCGGGGGCGTCGTCGAGCTTGTACAGGCCCTTGATGATGCCCTCCACGTCCACGCCCTCCGGCTCGGCGGGCTGGACGATGGGCTCGTTGTAGACGGTCAGGTAGTACATGATGTCGCGGTTGCGGCCCGAGTCGGGTCCGTACCAGCGCTCCAGGGCGTCACGCACGATGTGCCGGATCTCGTAGGCGTAGGCGGGGTCGTAGGTGACCACGGCCTCGTTGGTCCCGGAGATGAGCGGCGAGTGGCCGTCCATGTGCTGGGTGCCCTCACCGGCCAGCGTGGTGCGCCCGGCGGTGGCGCCCATGATGAAGCCGCGGGCCAGCTGGTCACCGGCGGCCCAGAACTGGTCCGCGGTGCGCTGGAAGCCGAACATCGAGTAGAAGATGTACACGGGGATCATCGGCTCGCCGTGGGTGGCGTAGCTGGTGCCAACCACCTGGAACAGGGCCGCGGAGCCCGCCTCGTTGATGCCGGTGTGCATGAGCTGGCCGGAGGTGGACTCCCGGTAGGACAGCATCATGTCGGCGTCCACCGGCGTGTAGTTCTGCCCCAGGGTGTTGTAGATCTTCTTGGTGGGGAACAGCGACTCCATGCCGAAGGTCCGCGACTCGTCCGGGATGATCGGCACGATGCGCCGTCCGACGCCCTTCTCCTTGAGCAGCTCCTTGAGCAGGCGCACGAAGGCCATGGTGGTGGCGACCTCCTGCTTGCCGGAGCCGGACTTGAGGATGTCGTAGGCCTTGTCTCCGGGCAGCTCCAGCTCCTTGCCGTGGTCGCGGCGCTCGGGTACGAAGCCACCGAGCTGGCGACGCCGCTCCAGCATGTACAGCAGCGCCGGGTCGTCGGCTGCCGGACGGTAGTAGGGCGGCATCTTGGGGTTGGCCTCCAGCTGCTCGTCCGTGACCGGGATGTGCAGCCGGTCGCGCAGGCCCTTGAGGTCCTCCAGGGTGAGCTTCTTCATCTGGTGGGTGGCGTTGCGCCCCGCGAAGTGCGTGCCCAGCATGTAGCCCTTGACCGTGTGGGCCAGGATCAGGGTGGGCTGGCCCTTGTGCTCCATGGCCGCCTTGTAGGCGGCGTAGACCTTGCGGTAGTCGTTGCCGCCACGCTGCAGGGCCCAGATCTCCTCGTCGGTCCAGTCCTTGACCAGGGCCGCGGTGCGGGGGTCGCGCCCGAAGAAGTGCTCACGCACGTAGGCGCCGTCATTGGCCTTGAAGGCCTGGTAGTCGCCGTCCAGGGTCTCCATCATCAGGTGCTCCAGGGCATGGTCCTTGTCAGCCGCCAGGAGCTGGTCCCAGCCGCGGCCCCACAGGACCTTGATGACGTTCCAGCCCGCGCCCTTGAACTGGGCCTCCAGCTCCTGGACGATCTTGCCGTTGCCGCGCACGGGGCCGTCGAGGCGCTGCAGGTTGCAGTTGACCACGAAGGTCAGGTTGTCCAGCTGCTGGTTGGCGGCCAGCTGGATCATGCCGCGGGACTCGGGCTCGTCCATCTCGCCGTCGCCCAGGAAGGCCCAGGTGTGCTGCTGGGAGGTGTCCTTGATACCAGCGCCCTGCAGGTACTTGTCGAACCAGGCCTGGTAGATGGCCTCCGCCGGGCCCAGGCCCATGGAGACGGTGGGGAACTCCCAGAAGTCCTCCATGCGGCGCGGGTGCGGGTAGGAGGGCAGGCCCCGACCCTCCTTGGGGTGGGAGTACTCCTGGCGGAAGCCGTCCAGGTCCGCCTCGGTCAGCCGCCCCTCCAGGAAGGCGCGGGCGTAGTTGCCGGGGGAGGCGTGGCCCTGGAAGAACACGTGGTCACCGCCGCCGGGGTGGTCCTTGCCCCGGAAGAAGTGGTTCATGCCCACCTCGTAGAGGGTGGCGGTGGAGGCGTAGGAGGAGATGTGCCCGCCCACGGCGACGCCGGGGCGCTGGGCGCGGGTGACCATCACGGCCGCGTTCCAGCGCAGCCAGCGGCGGTAGGTGCGCTCGGTGGCCTCGTCACCGGGGAAGTAGGGCTCGTCCTCCACGCTGATGGTGTTGACGTAGGGGGTGGCGGTCTGGGCCGGGACGGCGACGTTCTTGCGGCGCGCGTCAGCCAGCATGGACAGCAGGATGAAGCGGGCGCGGGGGGCGCCCTTCTCCTTGATCAGGGCGTCTAGCGAGTCGCGCCACTCCTTGGTCTCCTCGGGGTCGTTGTCGGTGACCTTGCTCAGGAGGCCGTCAATAAGCGGAGTGGAGTCACTGGTGGGGCTCACGGGTTCCTCGTTCCTCGCGTCGGTGCGGTGGATGGCCCGGCTGGGGCGCTGGCTATGACAGGGCCAAATCTACGGCCTGTGCTGGGGGAGTGTGGAGAAGTCGTCAGGAAGAAGGTCCTACCTCACGTGTGTTCTGACTCACGGAGCCTTGCTGGAGGGCAGCAGATGGCGCCTACGGGAGCGGCTGAGGCACTTGCGCGTGCGGCACCTGATGCGGTGGGCTTGTCCTATGCGGGCAACAACCGGTCAGCGCCCGCCCAGTTGGAGCCGGTGGGCTCGGAAGGATGGTGCGGGCAGTGGCTAGCACGGCAGGTGCGGCTTTGGGCTTCACCTCGGGGCAGGTCGTCCAGGAGTTCTGCTGGGACGAGGACGTAGACGAGGCCCTGCGCGCAGCGGTTGAGGCGGCCACGGGCACCGAGCTCGTGGACGAGGACTACGGGGACGTGGCCGACGGCGCCGTCGTGTGGTGGCGCGCGGACGACGGTGATGTGGATGATCTCACAGACCTGCTGGTGGACGCCCAGGCCAACCTGGACGGCGCGGGCGTGATCTGGGTGCTTACGCCCAAGGCACGCACCAAGGGCGCCGTGCCCGCCTCCGACGTCGAGGAGGCCGTGAGCACCGCTGGCATGCACGCCACCTCGGCCGCCTCGGTGGGAGAGCGCTGGAGCGGTATCCGGGTCACCAGCCGGGGGCGCTAGTATCTGTGCCGGTGGCCGTGCGCCGCCCTCAGGGACCTGTAGCTCAGCTGGTAGAGCAACGCGTTTACACCGCGTAGGTCGTCGGTTCGAGCCCGGCCGGGTCCACTCATCATCGCTGCCAGGCGTGCTGGCAAAGGCGCGCGCTCGCGAGCAGGGGCCGTGAGGGCTCAGGTAGGAGAACTGTGATGTCCTGGTGGGAGGTCCTGGGATGGACCGGCTCGGCGCTGGTAGTGCTCTCCCTGGTGGTGCCCAGCGTGTGGCGCTTCCGGGTGCTGAACCTTAGTGGCAGCCTGATAGCCACCGTCTACAACCTGGTCTTCGCGATCTGGCCCTACGCCGCCATGAACGCCGCCATCACCCTGATCGACGCCTACTGGCTGCTGCGGCTGCGCCGGGGAGGCGAGCAGCAGGTCTACGCGGTGTGCCCGGCGGAGCCTGGCTTTGCCCTGGTGGGACGCTTCGTGCAGCGGCACGGGGCCGGTATCAGCCAGGCCTTCCCGGGTTTCGATCCCGAGTCCCTGGCGGGGGCGCGCAGCTTCCTGACCCTGTGCGGCGACGAGGTGGTGGGCCTGTTCGCCTACGAGCAGCGCGGCAGCGTGGGGCACGTGCTCCTGGACTACGTCACCGACCGTTTCCGTGACCTCAAGCCCGGGCGGGCCCTCTACGCGGACCATTCGATCCGGGAGGGCGGGGTGCGCCAGCTGGTGGTGGCTGCCAGCGCGGTGCAGGACCAGCGCTACTTCGAGCAGCAGGGCTTCACCGCCACCGACGGCCTGCTGAGCCGCAGCCTGGCCGACTGAGACGAGCCCGGACTGGGCCTGCCTCTCTGCTGCCTCAGGGGGCCGGGTCCCTGCCGGGCGCATAACGGCCGGGGCGGCCTGGCTACGAAGCGTCAGGGGCGGCGCGGCGTCGTCGGCTGTCCTGCTGCAGAAAGCCCTGTTACTGAAATCTGCCCCGTGCCTGAAGCCCGCCCAGGAGGACGGTGGGGCGCCGGATAGCTCCGGCGCCCCACCGCTGCTACCTGCTAATGGGTTAGACAGGCAGCGCGACCAGCGGGTTGCCGAACATCGGGTCGGCCTCCTTGGAGGCCAGGGCCTCCTCCAGGTCCAGACCCAGGGCCTTGGCCACCCCGGCACCGTAGGCCGGGTCGGCGGCGTTGCAGTTACGGATGTGACGGAACTTCACGAACTGCGGCGCGTCGCCCATGGCGCGGGCGGTGTTGGCGAAGAGCCGCTCCTTCTCGTCCGAGGGCAGCAGGCGGAAGAGATTGCCGGGCTGCTCGAAGTAGTTCGCGTCGTCGGCGTGCATGTCCCAGAAGGCGGCGTCACCGTTGATGCGCAGCGGCGGCTCCATGAACTCCGGCTGGGCGGCCCACTGGCCGAAGCTGTTGGGCTCGTAGTGGGGCGCGGCGCCGTAGTTGCCGTCCACGCGACCGTAGCCGTCGCGGTGGTTGGAGCTCACCGGGCACTTAGCGGCGTTGACCGGGATCTGGTGGTAGTTGCCACCCAGGCGGTAGCGCTGGGCGTCGGCGTAGTTCACCAGGCGGGCCTGGAGCATCTTGTCCGGGCTGACGCCGATACCGGGAACCAGGTTGGAGGGGGCGAAGGCGGACTGCTCCACCTCGGCGAAGAAGTTCTCCGGGTTGCGGTTGAGCTCGAACTCGCCGACCTCGATCAGCGGGTAGTCGGCGTGCGGCCAGACCTTGGTCAGGTCGAAGGGGTGGTAGGGGACCTTCTCGGCCTCCTCCTCCGGCATGACCTGGATGTACATGGTCCACTTGGGGAAGTCGCCCCGGTTGATGGCCTCGAACAGGTCGCGCTGGTGTGACTCGCGGTCCTTGCCTACGAGGGCCTCGGCCTCCTCGTCGGTCAGGTTCTTGATGCCCTGCTGGGTGCGGAAGTGGAACTTGACCCAGAAGCGCTCACCCTCGGCGTTCCAGAAGGAGTAGGTGTGGGAGCCGAAGCCGTGCATGTGCCGGTAGGAGGCCGGGATGCCCCGATCGGACATGACGACGGTGACCTGGTGCAGGGCCTCCGGCAGCAGGGTCCAGTAGTCCCAGTTGTTGGTGGCGGAGCGCATGTTGGTGTGCGGGTCGCGCTTGACGGCCTTGTTCAGGTCCGGGAACTGGCGGGGGTCACGGATGAAGAACACGGGGGTGTTGTTCCCCACCATGTCCCAGTTGCCCTCCTCCGTGTAGAACTTCAGGGCGAAGCCGCGGATGTCGCGCTCGGCGTCGGCCGCGCCGCGCTCACCGGCCACGGTGGTGAAGCGGGCGAACATCTCAGTCTTCTTGCCGACCTCGGAGAAGATCTTGGCGCGCGTGTACCTGGTGATGTCGTGGGTGACGGTGAAGGTGCCGTAGGCGCCTGATCCCTTGGCGTGCATGCGTCGCTCGGGGATGACCTCGCGGACGAAGGAGGCGAGCTTCTCATTCAGCCAGACGTCCTGGGCGAGCAGGGGGCCGCGCGGGCCGGCAGTCAGGCTGTGGCGGTTGGTGGTCACCGGGGCGCCGAAGTCGGTCGTCAGGTGGCTGACGGGGCAGCCCATGGGTTCGTTAGGCATAAGTTATCTCCGATTCAGGTCCGATTGGGGTGTGTAATTAGTGTACCTGAGAGGTGACCACGTGTCATCTACTAGACGGGCCAGGAACCGCAAGAGATGACGGTGTTCTGCGTCATGCTGGCACGGTGGCACGGCGGGCTGCGGTGGGACCCGGCAAGGCAGGTCCCGGCCGGTCGGCTGCAGGCGGCGCCTGGTGCTGGGCTACACGCCGGGACGGCCAAGGTAGGTGCCTGCCTCCGACGTCGAGGAGGCCGTGAGCACCGCTGGCATGCACGCCACCTCGGCCGCCTCGGTGGGAGAGCGCTGGAGCGGTATCCGGGTCACCAGCCGGGGGCGCTAGTATCTGTGCCGGTGGCCGTGCGCCGCCCTCGGGGACCTGTAGCTCAGCTGGTAGAGCAACGCGTTTACACCGCGTAGGTCGTCGGTTCGAGCCCGGCCGGGTCCACCAGACGCAGGGGCCGCAGCCTGTCGTGGCTGCGGCCCCTGCCCTGCGTGAGGTCCTCGCGTCGGCTCAGAACCCAGGAGCCTCCCCTGCCTGGTAGCTGGCCAGGCGCTCGTGGGGAGTGGACTCCAGGGCCTTACGGTCCCAGCCGCCCAGGTCGGCGGCGGCCGCGTAGGTGCTCTGCAGGAACTGGCGTACCTTCTCCTCCGGGTTCTCCGCCTGCCGTACCGCCTCGTAGGGCAGTAGGAACTGCTGGTACTCCTCGCTGTAGAAGGCCTCAGCCGGCTCGATCCGAGCCGCTGAGAACCCCTCAGGCACAGGGTAGGTGTAGGAGTAGAACGCGCCCTCCTCGCCGCCACCGGCCCAGAAGCCGCAGCTGGAGAGCTGGTGGGAGTAGCCCTCGACCATCACCCAGTCGCCGCAGTTGGGCGCGCCCCCGGGGTGGCGCGGGGCCAGCCTGCCCGAGAAGCGGGTGCAGGCCAGGTCCATCGAGCCCCAGAAGAAGTGCACCGGGCTGACCTTGCCCATGAACTCCGAGCGGAACTCCTCGATGGCGAGGTGGGCCTTGGTCAGCTGCCGCCAGAACAGGTTGGCGGCCTGCTTGTCGTAGGAGTGGTGTGTGGTGTCCTGGGGGAAGGGGATCGCCGGGTCGACCTCGTTAGGCGTGTCGTTGATCTCCATGGGTACACCAATGGACTCCAGGGCGCTGCGAGTGCGGTTGTAGAAGTCCGCGACGCTCATCGCCTCTAGGGGGAAGGAGGCGCGCATGCCGTTGGAGCGGCAGAACCGGATCTGGTGGTCGTGGAAGTCCAGCTCTATGTCGAAGATGCCGCCTTCGAAGGGGATGGCCGAGGTGCACAGGCCCCGGGGGCTGACGTAGGTGGTCACCTGCCACCAGTGGTTTACCAGGGGGGCGTAGCTCATGCGGATCTTGCCGATGATCTGGAGCCACATGTGGAGCGTGTCACGGGTGTCGGTCCAGTCGTCCACCCGGAGCGCGGGCCACTGGCTGCTGGTGCTTGGCGTCATGGAGTCTCCTTGCTGAGGTGAGGTCTGCTAGTTGGCCAGGGCTGGCACTAGGTCGGCAGGGAAGCCGCGTCAGACAGGACTTGCCCCTCCGTCTCGCGGCACCATCCTAGTGCGTCCACAGCCTGGGGGAGCCGGAGAGCAGGAGCTGGGGCTGCGGTGTGCGCACAGCCGCGAGGAACTGTACTCTGTGTGCGCTGCTGCCCCGCCCCGCCGCGTGGCAGCCTGCCCCCGTAGCTCAGCGGTTAGAGCAGCGAGCTTATACCTCGTGAGTGCCTGATAAGCACATGGTCCTGGGTTCGAATCCCAGCGGGGGTACCGCGCCCGGATAGCCGGGCACAGCCCCTGTGGTGGAACTGGTAGACACCGCGGCCTTAAAAGCCGCTGCCGCAAGGCGTACGGGTTCGAGCCCCGTCGGGGGCACCGGTCAGGCACAGCAACCAGCGCGGTCCACCCGCCCCAGCGCATCCCCGGCCCGGGCCCTGCCGCTAGCCTGGGGCCATGACCAGCACCGCGCCCGCCAGTCCCCGCCCCGCCCCCAGCACCCCGCTGACAGTCGGCCAGGTGGAGGAGCTGCTGCGCCAGGTCGCCCCCAACGACCTGGCCGAGTCCTGGGACTCCAACCGGCTCATCTGCGGCGACCCCGCAGAACCCGTCAGCTCCGTGCTGCTGGCCGTGGACCCGGTGGCGGCCGTCGTCGACGAGGCCCTGGAACGCGGCGTGCAGATGCTCATCACCCACCACCCCCTCTACCTGCGCGGTACCGACCAGGTCAGCGCGGCAGACCCCAAGGGGCGCCTGGTCCACCGCCTCATCCGGGCCGGAGTGGCCCTGGCCAACGCCCACACCAGCCTCGACTCCGCCCACGGTGGCGTGGCGGACGCCCTGGCACGGGCGGTGGGCCTGACCGGCGCCCGCGTGCTCAGCCCCTCCACGGCGGATCCCCAGCAGGGCATCGGCCGGGTAGCCGACCTGGAGGAGCCCACCACCCTGCGCGAGCTCGCCCAGAAGGCGGCCGCGGCCCTACCCGACTCCGCCCCCGGGCTGCTGGTCGGAGGCGACCTGGACGCTCAGGTCACCCGCGTCGCCGTCTCCGGCGGCTCCGGGGACTCCCTGCTGGGCCTGGCCCGCCAGGCCGGGGCCGACGTCTTCCTCACCGCCGACCTGCGCCACCACCCGGCCAGCGAGCACCTGGAGGCGGGCCGCCCCTTCCTGCTGTGCGGCACCCACTGGGCCACCGAGTGGGTGGGGCTGCCGCCCCTGGCCCGCCGTCTTGAGGAGCTGGCCAGCAAGCAGGGGCATAGGCTTAGCGTGACCGTCTCCCAGGCCGTCACCGACCCCTGGGCGGTCCGCCTGCCGACCGGCCCCCGCGGCTGAGGCAGAACGCACACGCAAACGCAGCACCACAGGAGAGACACCGTGACGAGCGCCCCCATAGCCCAGCAGCGCCGCCTCATCGAGCTCCAGGAGCTCGACTCCAGCCTGGCCCGCCTGGCCCACGAGCGCTCCCACCTGCCCGTACTGGAGTCCATCGCCAGGACCGTGGCCTCCCTGAAGGCCAACCGCCGCGACGCCGTAGTCTCCCAGGGGGCGCTCGCGGACGCCAAGCACGAGCTCACCCGCCTGGAGGACGAGCTGACCCAGGTCACCAGGCGCGCCAGCACCCTGCGGGAGCGCCTGCACTCCGGGGCGGCGGGCGCGCGGGACCTGCCTGCCCTGCAGAGCGAGATCGACCAGCTCGGACGCCGCCAGGCAGACCTGGAGGAACGCCAGCTGACGGCCTTGGAGGCGGTGGAGCAGATCCAGGCCGCGCTCGCAGAGCTGGACGCCGCCGAGCAGCGCATCCGTGAGCAGGGCCGGGGCTTCACCGCCGTGCGGGACAAGGAGATGGCGCGGATCGACGCCGAGCGCGCCGACCTGGAGCAGCGGCGCGCGGACCTGGCCGCAGACCTGGACGGTGGGCTGCTCGCCGAGTACGAGCGGGTGCGGTCCCGCACCGGCGGGCTGGGGGCCGTGGCCCTCTACGGCAAGCGCCTGGAGGCGGCCCTGGAGATCAGCCCCCAGGAGCTGGCCCGCATCCTGGCGGCGCCTGCGGACCAGCTGCTGCACGCTGAGGAGAACGACGTCATCATCGTGCGCATGGAGGACCCCCAGGCCTGAGCCCCGCTGGGCCCAGCCGTGCAGCTGCGCCCGGTCCCTCAATCACCTGGGCCCGGCCGCCTGGACGGCCCCAGCGGTCGGGTAAGCAGCTAAGCAGCAGCCAGCCGGGTCAGCTCCAGCCAAGGCAGCCTGTTAGGCCAGCGGCACTCAGCCCGCTAAGCCAGCACCAGGGTCAGGTCCTGCCGACCCTGCCGGTCCGGCCGCCCCAGCTCCACCCCGCTTACAGCCTCCAGGCCCGTCGCCACCTGGGCTACCGCCTGGGGGCTGTCCAGGGCGCCCTCGCCCCGCTCCAGGGCCGTCAGCAGCGCCCCCGCCAGCAGGCCGCGGCTGTGCTTGGCGTGGTGCGAGACCACCTTGCGCCTCCCGTCCTGCTCCGTGACCACCCGCACCCGCAGCAGCTCGCAGACCCCTTGGGAGGGCTGCCAGGCGGCGGCATAGTCGGCTGAGCGGCAGTCCACCACCACCTGGTCAGCACAGTGCCGGTCCAGCAGCCCGGCCAGCTGCGGGCGCCAGAAGCCCGCCAGGCGGCCCAGCCGCGGCAGCCGGACCCCCATGGCGGCCCGGTGGTCCGGCACCAGGTCACCCGACCGCAGCACCCCCCACAGCCCGGAGAGCACCAGCACCTCGCGGTTGGCGACCTGCGCCGTGAGGGCGGAGGCAAAGTGCTGCGCCAAGCCAGCGGCCTCAAAGAGAACCCCCGTGTACAGCCGGTAGGCGGGGGCGCAGGGGGCAGTGGGCAGCACCGTGTTCAAGGCGGCGTCCGCCGCGGACCGGGGGCCCAGTCCCAGTACCTGGGCAGCCTGGTCGGTGGCGCTCACCTGCGCCAGCTCGGCCATAACCGTCTGCCTGGCGGCAGTCAGCTCCGCGGCGAAGGCCAGGGCGGACAGGTCCAGGACAGGCCCCTCCTGGGGCGTCGTCTTGCCCTCTGAGGGCGGCAGGAGTATCGGCACGTCAGCAATCATAGGGAGGACGACGGCGCCTCAGCCCCCAGCGCGCCCTGGAGCCCGCTGCGGTGGAGCGGGCCGGTATACTCGCGGGCGCGGACGAGCCGACCGGGCGGCCGCGGTACCTCCGGCCAGGCCGGGGGGCTGAGGAACGTCCGGGCTCCACAGAGCAGGGCGGTGGCTAACGGCCACCCGGGGTGACCCGCGGGACAGTGCCACAGAGAACAGACCGCCGTCGGCCTGCCGATGGTAAGGGTGAAACGGTGGGGTAAGAGCCCACCAGCGCTGCAGGTGACTGCGGCGGCTAGGTAAACCCCGCCCGGAGCAAGACCGCACAGCAGACGTCCGAGGGCTGCTCGCCCGAGCCTGCGGGTAGGTCGCGTGAGGCCACCGGCAACGGTGGTCCAAGATGGATGGTCGCCGCCGCCAGGTCGTGAGGCCCGGCGGTAACAGAACCCGGCGTACAGGTCGGCTCGTCCGCCCACCAGCACACCACTGACGCACCAGCGTCAGCCTGCGCACCCAGCCGTAGCTACAAGGTAAGGGCCCCACCAGGATCGTCCCGGTGGGGCCCTTGCGCCGTTTACAGGCCTAGCTCACTTGGCCTGGACGTAGACCTCGTCGGGGTTGTGGAAGCCCTTGACGGCGAACACGCCCTTGTTGACCTCGGAGGTCGGGATCACGAAAGTGAAGTAGCCAGTCGCGGTACCGCCGTCACGAGGCATGTCGACGCTGTCGAACTCGTCCTTGGCGAACACGAACTCCTTCTCGTAGCTGGAGCCGTTATCTGCCACGTAGTCGACACGGACGTCGAAGTAGCGCATCTGCCCCTTGCCGTGGTAGGTGACCGTCACAGGCAGCCGGATGTAGACCTTGTCCGCACCGGGGTCCTTGTAGGAGAACTTCGCGGCTTCCTTGAGCTCGTCGTTGGCGTTCCACTTCACCGCCCCGAAGGTCACGTCAATGGAGGCGTCGGGGTCATTGGCGAACTTGTCAGCCTTGAAGGTCAGGCTGTTGGACGCCGGGTCGATCGGGTTGCTGCGGGTGGTCCCTGCCTCACCCTCAGCCTTCTTCGAGGAGGGGGCAGAAGGAGCAGCAGCGCCACCAGTCGGCTGCGGCTTAGGCTTCGTCGTGTCCGCGGAGCCGTCCGAGCCGGTGGGCTCAGGCTTGGGGTCCTCGGTGGTAGCCGAGGTGGCGGCGGCTGCGGGCTCAGAGGTCTCCTTGTCGTCGCCGCTCAGGGACAGCGCCAAGGCGATCACCGCGATGAGGGCCACTACGACGGCGACGATGATCGCCCAGAACCACCACTGCTTGGTGACCGGGGTGCTGCTCGCCGGGGCGGCGCCGGCCACGTCCACCGGCTGCCAGCCAGCAGGCTGGGACGGGGAGGAGTGGTAAGGGGTCGGTGCCTGGGCGTAGTCCAGGTTAGCGGCGTAGGGGCTGGCGGAGGGGGCAGAGCCGACCGAGGACGCCATGGCAGGCATGGGGGTGGTGGAACCAGGGGCCGGGGCGGAACCCACTGAGGGGGCGGAGGCGCCGAAGGCGGGGGCCGAGCCGACCACGGGCTCCGGGGAGCCGAAGGCGGGGGCCGCACCCGTCGTCGGGTCCGGGGCGCCGAAGGCGGGGGCCGCACCCGTCGTCGGGTCCGGGGCGCCGAAGCCAGGGGCGGAGCCGATAGAGGGAGAAGACGGGTTCACCACGGGGGAGCCCGTGGAGACGACCTGGGTAGGCGCCAGGCCGGTGCCGTCGCCCTCTGGGATGGAGTCGTCGACCCAGAGCTGCCAGCCCTCAGGGGCTGGCCCCCAGGCGGGGTCTGGCTGCCATCCAGCCGGTGGCACGAACCCCTCCGGCGGGGCGGGCCAGTTAGGTGGCGGGTTAAAGCGCAGGGCCATGAAGAACCTCCGTCTAGGGTGGGGTGTCTAAGTTTGTACCGGTAACCCCAATCTACACGCCAGGGTGCTGGCCGGGCTGGCCCCGGGAACGGCTGGTACAGGGGAGGAGTCCCCTGTTGCCGGCTCGTGCGCGGGTCTGCGGGGTACCTGTGGGGTCAGGGCAGGGTGAGTATATCGGCGCCGTCCTCAGTGACCACCAGGGTGTGCTCGAACTGCGCGGTGCGGGCACGGTCCCGGGTGACCACCGTCCAGCCGTCCTCCCACTGCTCCCACTCCTCAGTGCCCAGGGTCAGCATCGGCTCGATGGTGAAGACCATCCCCACCTCCATGAGCTCGGCGTGCAGCGGGGCGGCGTCGTAGTGGGGGATGATGAGCCCGGAGTGGAAGGCCTCACCCACCCCGTGGCCCGTGTAGTCCCGCACCACCCCGTAGCTGAAGCGCTTGGCGTACCGCTCGATCACCCGGCCGATCACGTTGACCTCCCGGCCCGGGCGCACCGCCTTGATGCCCCGCTCCATAGCCTCACGGGTGCGCTCGATCAGCAGCTCCGTCTGCGGGTCCACCTGCCCGACGGCGTAGGTGGCGTTGGTATCACCGTGCACGCCGTCCAGGTAGGCGGTGACGTCCAGGTTGACCAGGTCGCCCTCCTGCAGGACCGTGGAGTCCGGGATGCCGTGGCAGATGACCTCGTTGACCGAGGTGCAGATCGACTTGGGGAAGCCCATGTACCCCAGGCAGGAGGGGTAGGCGCCGTGGTCGCACAGGTACTCGTGCGCGATCTGGTCCAGCCTGTCCGTGGTCACCCCGGGCACGATCGCCTGGGCGGCCTGCTCCAGGGCCCGGGCCGCCAAGCGCCCGGCAGCCCGGATGCGCTCCACGGTCTCCGGGTCCTTGACGTCTGAGGCGGTCACGCGCTCAGGGCCGTCGTGGAACAGGTACTCCGGGCGGGCGATGCTGCTGGGCACATGGCGCTCCGGGCTCAGCCGGCCCTTGGTCAGGGTGCCTCGGGGAGCGCGGTCTGCCAGCGCGGTGGTGGGGATGCTCATGGTGCCAGCATAGGAGCGTCAGGCGGTCTCGCCGCCACCGGCTGCGGGGCGTGCGGGACCAGGCTCCGGGGGCTGCTCCTGCGCCTGGTCGAGCATGGCCGCCAGCACCTCGTCCTGCAGGGAGTTCACGAGCCCTACCAGCTCCTTTAGCCGGGCTCGCCGTTGCCTGCTGCCACCCGCCGAGACCAGCTCCAGGGCGGAGCCCAGGCGGGAGACCGACAGGCGCCAGCGCGCCACCGGGGCCTGGGGCGGGAACAGGTCCCCACGCTGCTCCAGCAGCAGCTCCAGGGCAGCCAGACGCTGCGCCAGGACGGCCGGGGAGCGGGAGGCGCCGGGGCGCGGCAGCCGGGGGCCCAGGCGTCGGGCCCGTTCCGGCAGGCCCAGCCGCTCCACCACGGCCAGCAGCCGGGTGACGTTCTCCGGGTCGCGCAGTGCATCCACCACCAGGCCAGCCACTAGGGCACCCAGCCCGCTGCGCAGGCTCACCAGCCTCTTGCCTGCCATGCTCACCTCCTGCGACCGTGCCGTCTCAGGCCTCGAACCAGTGCTCGGCGGTGGGGAAGGCCCCGGTGCGCACCGCCTGGGCGTAGTCGGTGGCCGCCTGCGTCAGCGCCGCCCCGACCTGTCCGAACTGCTTGGCGAAACGCGGCTTCCAGCCGGTCATGCCCGCCATGTCCGTCCACACGAGCACCTGGCCGTCACAGCGGGCCCCGGCGCCGATACCGATCGTGGCCACCGGGCACTCCTGTGTCACCCGGGCCGCCACCGGCTCGGGCACCATCTCCAGCACCACCGCCACCGCCCCGGCCTCAGCCAGCGCCAGGGCGTCCCGCAGCAGCGTCTCGGCAGCCTGCTCACCCCGGCCCTGGACCCTAAAGCCGCCGAGCATGTTCACGGACTGGGGGGTGAAGCCCAGGTGGCCCACCACCGGGACGCCCGCCTGGGTCAGGGCCCGCACCGACTTGGCGCGGGGACGCCCGCCCTCCAGCTTGACGGCGTTCGCCCCCGCCTTCATCAGGCGGGCCGCACTGGCCAGCGCCTGCTTGGGTCCCGCCTCATAGGAGCCGAAAGGCAGGTCCGCCACCACCATCGCGTACTGGCGGCCCCGGGCCACCGAGCGGGTGCACACCACCATCTCGTCAAGCTCCACCGGCAGGGTGGAGTCCAGGCCGAGCATCACGTTGCCCACCGAGTCGCCCACCAGCAGCATGTCGCAGCCTGCCTCGTCCAGGAGGCGGGAGGTGACGGCGTCGTAGGCGGTGAGCATCACCAGCTTCTCGCCCCGCTCCTTGGCCTGGGCTATGTGCTGCACCCGGAAGGGCTTGCGGGGGGACTGGCTGGCAGCGCCTGCCGCAGGGGCGGTCGGGCCCCCCTTCCCGCGGGTCGCGGCGGCGTCGCCCGGCAGGGGACTGGCGTGGTTGCTTACGCGCTCACTCATGCCCACAGCCTACCCAGCCCCGCCGTCGCCCGGCCCGCAGCCACCCAGGCAGCCGGTCGATGGCCAGGTCGACGGCGGCCCGCCCCGCCGTCGCCCGACGACGGTGCGGGCGCTTCAACCCAGGCCTCAGGCAGGGCACAATGGCCCGGGCTGGGGCACAGCCTGGCGACGTCGCCCCCTCGGCGGGGCAGGAGGGAGCACCGCGGTGGACAAGCAGCAGGAGTTCGTACTGCGCACGATCGAGGAGCGCGACATCCGCTTCGTGCGCCTGTGGTTCACCGACGTGCTGGGCCAGCTCAAGTCGGTGGCCGTGGCCCCCGCCGAGATCGAGGGCGCCTTCGAGGAGGGGATCGGCTTTGACGGCTCCGCCGTGGAGGGCCTGACCCGCGTCTACGAGTCCGACATGCTCCTGGCCCCCGACCCGGCCAGCTTCCAGATGCTGCCCTGGCGTGAAGGCGTGGCCCGCATGTTCTGCGACATCCTCACCCCCGACGGCCTGCCCGCCCGCACCGACCCGCGCGCCGTCCTGGAGCGGCAGCTGGCCCGCGTGGCCGATGCCGGCTTCACCTGCTACGTGCACCCGGAGATCGAGTTCTACCTGGTGGACCACCGGCCTGACGGCTCGGTGCACCCCACCGACCACGCCGGGTACTTCGACCACGTGCCCGGCGGCACCGCCCACGACTTCCGTCGCCGCGCGATCCTCATGCTGGAGCAGATGGGCGTCTCCGTGGAGTTCTCCCACCACGAGGGCGGCCCCGGCCAGAACGAGATCGACCTGCGCTTCGCCGACGCCCTGTCCATGGCGGACAACATCATGACCTTCCGGGCCGTGGTCCAGGAGGTCGCCCTGCAGGAGGGCAGCCACGCCACCTTCATGCCCAAGCCCTTCGTGGGGCACCCCGGCTCCGGCATGCACACCCACTTCTCCCTGTTCGAGGGGGAGCGCAACGCCTTCTTCGACCCGGCCGGGCAGTACCAGCTCTCCGCCACCGGCCGCTCCTTCATTGCCGGGCTGCTGCGCCACGCCGCCGAGATCACCGCCGTCACCAACCAGCACGTCAACTCCTACAAGCGCCTGTGGGGCGGGGACGAGGCCCCCAGCTACGTCTGCTGGGGGCGCAACAACCGCTCGGCCCTGGTGCGCGTGCCCATGCACAAGCCTGGCAAGGCCCAGTCCGTGCGCGTGGAGTACCGGGGCATAGACTCCTCCGCCAACCCCTACCTGGCCTACGCCGTCGTGCTGGCAGCCGGGATGAAAGGCATTGAGGAGGGCTACGAGCTGCCCCCGGAGGCTGAGGACGACGTCTGGTCCCTCACCGAGGTGGAGCGCTCCGCCCTGGGCATCACCGAGCTACCCAGCTCCTTGAAGAGCGCCATCCGGGCCATGAAGGACTCCGAGCTGGTGGCTGAGACCCTGGGGGAGGGGGCCTTCGAGTTCTTCCGCTCCAACAAGCAGCGCGAGTACGAGGCCTACGACGCCCAGGTCACCGACTTCGAGCTCCAGCAGTTCTTCCCGCGCCTGTGAGCCCCGGCCATGGCCGCCCCTGAGAGCACCGAGCCGCCGCGCCTGGGCCGGGTCAGCCCCCGCGCGCGGCTGCTGCGCGCAGGCTTCGTGGACACCGGCCGGGCCCTGCGGCTGCTCGCCGACCCGCTGCTCAACCAGCTCCTGGGCCTGACCGGCTGGCGCCAGCCCATCCGCCCCCAACAGCTCGACGGCCTGCCCGCCCCGGCCCAGGAGCAGGAGCCGGAGCCGCCCGCCGCGCTCCTGGCCCTGGCCCAGGACCTGGGGGAGACCGCCGACCCTGACCTGGCCCTGCTCTGCCTGACCCGCCTGGCCCAGGCCAGCCTTGACGCCTCACCCGCCCAGCCCTCCCCGCCGGGCCAGCAGGCGGCCCCGGCAGCCGCCACCCGGCTCCAGGAGCTGCTCAGCGCCCCCGCTGGGCAGCCGCCTCACGCGCAGGCACAGGCCCACCGGGCGCGGCTCTTCGCGGTACTGGGCGCCTCCCAGGCCCTGGGGGACTTCCTGGTGGCCCATCCCGAGCACCTGGAGGAGCTCGCCCCCGCCCGTGCCTGGGACGCCCCCGGCCAGCCGCCCGCCACCCAGGTCCTCACGGAGGCGGTGCAGGCGGCGCTGGCAGACGGTGGGCCGGAGCCCGGGACCCGGCGGCGCGCCGCCGTCAACGCCCTACGGCGGGCCTACTACCAGCGGCTGCTCGTCCTGGCCGCTGACGATCTGCTCAGCCCCGACCCCCAGGCGCACGTCAGCGTGGCCTGGCGGCGCCTGACGGACCTGGCCGACGCCGCCCTCCAGGCCGCCCTGCTGCTGGCCCAGCAGGTGCACGGCCAGCACTGCCCAGACGTGTCCCTGGCAGTCATCGCGCTGGGCAAGTGCGGCGCTCGCGAGCTCAACTACGTCTCCGACGTCGACGTCGTGCACGTGGTCGGACCGGCCCCGGGCAGGCCCCCCGTGCCCGAGGAGCAGCTGGTCGCCCAGGGCACGGTCCTGGCCGCCGAGCTGGCCCGTGTGGTGGCCGGGCCTGCGGACGAGCCCGCCCTGTGGCCCCTGGACACCGCCCTGCGCCCCGAGGGCAAGGACGGGGCCCTGGTGCGCACCGTCTCCTCCCACCTGAACTACTACGAGCGCTGGGCCGCCTCCTGGGAGTTCCAGGCCCTGCTCAAGGCCCGCACCTGCGCCGGGGACCGTGAGCTCGGCGCCGCCTACGAGCAGGCCATCGCACCCCTGGTGTGGAACGCCGCCGGGCGGGAGCACTTCGTGCAGGACGCCCGGGACATGCGCCGCCGGGTGGAGCACGACTCGCAGCGCCCCGGCGAGGACCTGCGCCTCAAACTCGGCCCAGGAGGGCTGCGGGACGTGGAGTTCACCGTCCAGCTGCTGCAGCTGGTCCACGGGCGCAGCGACGAGAGCCTGCGCGGGCGCGGCACCCTGGAGGCCCTGGAGGCCCTTACCGCTGGCGGCTACGTGGGGCGGGAGGACGCCGCCGCGCTCGCGGCAGGCTACCGGGAGCTGCGGCTGCTGGAGCACCGCAGCCAGCTGTTCCGCCTGCGCCGCACCCACACGCTGCCCACCCGGGACCGCGACCTGCGGCGCCTGGCCCGGGGGCTGGGGCGCGGCCAGAGTGACCCGGAGGAGGTCAAGCGGGCCTTTACCGCGGTCCGCCGTCGGGTGCGGGCCCTGCACGAGGAGATCTACTACCGTCCGCTGCTGGGGGCGGTGGCGGACCTGTCCACGGAGGAGATGCGGCTGAGCCCCCAGGCGGCCCGGGAGCGCCTGGCGGCCAGCGGCTACCTGGACCCGGACGGCGCCCTGCGCCACCTGCAGGCCCTGACGGAGGGGGTCTCCCGGGCGGCCGCGATCCAGCGCCAGCTGCTGCCGGTGATGATCGGCTGGATCGGGGACGGGCCCGACCCGGACCTGGGGCTGCTGTCCTTCCGGCTGCTCTCCGAGACGGCTGGGCGCACCCACTGGTACCTGGGCATGCTGCGTGACTCCCCGGTGGCCGCCCGCCGTCTGGCCCGGGTCCTGTCCGGCTCCCGCTGGACCACCGAGCTGCTGCGTGAGATGCCGGAGACCATCGCCTGGCTGGACGATGACGCCGAGCTACGGCCCCGCCCGCCGGGGGCTGTGGCCGACGAGGTCAGGCGGGTGCTCAGCCGCCGTCCCCTGCGCGCCCTGGCGGGGGAGCGGCTGGAGCAGGCCGCGGCGGAGGCCGTCCAGGCGGTGATGGGGGTGCGCCACCGCGAGCTGGTGCGGGCGGCCCTGGCGGACGCCATCAACGGCGTGGACGTGGCCCGCACGGGCCGGGTCCTGAGCGACGCCGTGGACGCGGTGCTGGGGGCCGCCCTGGAGGTGGCCACCGTGCTGGCCGTGCGTGAGCGCCTGGAGACCGCCGGGAGCGGCGGCCCGGTGGGGGACGAGCCGCCGGGGGAGGCGGACGGTCATGCTGGCGGACCTGGCGTGACCGGGCTGGAGCCCCTGGCGGAGCACGTGGTGGTGGCCCTGGGGCGCCTGGGCGGGGCGGAGACCAGCTACGTCTCCGACGCCGACGTGCTGTTCGCCCACCGGCCCAGGGCGGGGGCGGACCCAGCTGCCGCCGCCCGGGAGGCGGAGTCGGTGGCCCGCCACACCATCCGCCTGCTCGCGCAGGCCCAGCCGCACCCGCTGGTGGTGGACCCGGACCTGCGCCCCGAGGGCAGGCAGGGGGTCCTGTCCCGCTCCTTGGACTCCTACCGGGAGTACTACGCCCAGTGGGCCGCGGTGTGGGAGCGCCAGGCCCTGGTGCGGGCACGGCTGGCCGCCGGGGACCCGGGCCTGGGTCGGGAGCTCATGGAGCTGATCGACTCGGTGCGCTGGCGCCCGCAGGGGCTCAGCCGGGCCGAGCTGCGGGAGATCCGCCGTCTGAAGGCCCGCATGGAGACTGAGCGCCTGCCCCAGGGGGTGCGCCCAGCCCACCACCTCAAGCTGGGGCCCGGGGGGCTGAGTGACGTGGAGTGGACCGTGCAGGTGCTCCAGCTGGCCCACGCGGGCCAGGTCCCGCAGCTGCGCAGCCCCTCCACCCTGCGGGCCTTGGAGGCCGCCACCGAATGCGGCCTGCTCACCGCCCAGGAGGCGGAGCGCCTGGAGACCTCCTGGACGCTGGCAGGCCAGATCCGTTCCGCCCTGGTGCTGGGAACCGGCCGCACCACCGGTGGCCGCCTGGACGTGTTCCCCGCCAACCTGCGCGAGGCCCGGATGGTGGCCGCCCTGCTGGGGGCGCCTGACCCGCAGGCCTGTGAGGACCGCTACCTGCGGGCGGCCCGGCGGGCCCGGGCCGTGGTGGAGAAGGTGCTGCGCAACGGCGACGCCGGGCGCCCGGCAGGCCCAGGAGCGCAGGAGGAGCCCCAGGGGGGTTCTGGGGAGCCGTGCCCCGGCAGCCAGCCCACCGCGCCCGCCAGCTCCACCGGGTCCGCCAGCTCCGTCGGGACAACCAGGTCCACCGGCACCCCTGCGCCGTCGCCAGGACGGGACGGGGCGGACCGGCGGCCTGGGACTGGTGCAGCGGCGGCGGGACCACAGTGGACGGCCTCGCCTCCCGGCAGACGGCGGCCCGGGCTCGGCACCGGCCCCTACCCCTGGAGCTGAGGGCCCGGCCGCCCCTTCCCACTCGGCCGGGGCCCGCCTCACCACAGCACCTTTGACGTGCCGCCGCGTCCTGTGGGACTGGCAGACTGTCCTCCGTGAGACTCCTGCTAGTGCGCCACGGACACACCTCGTCCAACACCCTGTCAGCCCTGGACACCGCCTTCCCGGGGGCGCCCCTGGACGAGACCGGGCAGGTCCAGGCCCAGGCGCTCGTAAGCACCCTGGGGGAGCAGGGCCTCCTGGAGACCATCAGCTCCTTGTGGGTCTCCCCGCTGTTGCGGGCCCGCCAGAGCATCGCCCCGCTGGAGCAGGCGCTGGGCCAGCAGGCCCAGGTCCGTGAGGGGCTGCGGGAGGTGCGGGCCGGTGACCTGGAGATGGCCCAGGACCCGGCCGCTATAGGCTGCTGGACGGACACCACCCGTTCCTGGATGGTGGGCCGCACCCGCTGCCGCCTGCCCGGCTCCCCGGAGGACGGGGCCCAGACCCTGGCACGCTTCGACGCCGTGGTCGAGGAGATCTGGCAGAAGACGGCGGCCCAGGACCCGGGCGGCACCGCGCTGCTGCTGGCCCACGGCACGGTGCTGCGGCTGTGGACCGCGCAGCGGGCCGCCGCGGCCACGGGCGCCACCTCCGCCTGGATCGCGGAGCACCCGATGGGCAACACGGCGCTGAGCGGCGTCGAGGGCAGTCCCCAGGAGGGGTGGTTCCTGGCGGGCTGGAACGACGGCGAGTGGGTGCCGCGGCCCTAGCGGAGGCCGGTAGCCCCTGCGTCGTCGGCGCCACCTGCAGCCGGACGTGCCCAGGGCCCGGCCGCGCGGCCCTACCGGCCAGGAGCGCCGGACACCGCTGGAGTCCGCCCCGGCCGGTTCCCGGGCCTCAGCGCACCGAGGACAGGAAGGCGCGGGTGCGCTCCTGCTCGGGGTTCTCCAGCACCTGGGAGGGCGGCCCCATCTCACAGACCACGCCCTGGTCCATAAAGACCACCGTGTCGGCCACGTCCCGGGCGAAACCGATCTCGTGGGTCACCACCAGCATGGTCATGCCCGCCGCCGCCAGGTCCTTCATGACCTGCAGCACCTCTCCGACCAGCTCCGGGTCCAGGGCGGAGGTGGGCTCGTCAAAGAGCATGATCTCCGGGTCCATGGCCAGGGCGCGGGCGATCGCCACCCGCTGCTGCTGGCCGCCGGAGAGCTGGGAGGGGTAGTGGTCCAGGCGGTCGGCCAGCCCCACCCGGGTGAGCTGCTCGACGGCGACCTGGCGGGCCTGCTCCTTGGAGCGGCCCAGGACCTGGACCTGGGCCTCCATCACGTTGCCCAGGGCGGTCATGTGGGGGAACAGGTTGAAGCGCTGGAAGACCATGCCGATGCGGCTGCGCTGACGGGCCTTGACCTTGTTGGGCAGGTCGTGGAGCACCACCTTTCCGTCGGCCTTGACCTCCTCGCGCATACCCATGAGCTCGCCGTCCACGTAGACGCGGCCTGCGGAGACCGTCTCCAGCTCATTGACGCAGCGCAGCAGGGTGGACTTGCCGGAGCCGGAGGGGCCGATCACGCAGCAGACCTCGCCGGGGGAGATCTCCAGGTCCACGCCCTTGAGGACGTGCAGGTGGCCGAAGAGCTTGTGCACCCCCTGGATACTGACCATCGGGGGCCTGGGGGAGCTGGTGGGCTGGTTCTGTGCGTTCATGGGGTGTACTCGATCATCGGGTCGTCCTTGGTGGTTCCGGCAGCCAGGATCGCCTGCTGACGGCGGGACATGCCCCGCCGGGGCCGGTTGGGCTGGGCGCTGTCGCTGGAGAAGCCGCGCCCGTAGTAGCGCTCCAGGTAGTGCTGGCCCACCATCAGGACGGTGGTGATCAGCAGGTACCACAGGGAGGCCACGATCAGCAGGGGGATCGGCTGGAAGAGGCGGGAGCCCTCCTGGCTGGCCACGAAGGTCAGCTCCAGGGAGACGGGCACGGCGGTGACCAGGGAGGTGGTCTTGAGCATGGAGATGGTCTCGTTGCCGGTGGGCGGCACGATCACCCGCATGGCCTGGGGCATGACCACGCGCCGCAGGATCTGCTGGTTGCTCATGCCCAGGGCGCTGGCCGCCTCACGCTGTCCGGGGTCCACCGAGTTCAGGCCGGAGCGGACGATCTCGGATAGGTAGGCACCTTCGTTCAGGCCCAGGCCCACGATCGCGCAGACCGCCCCGGTGAACACCGTCCTGGTCTCGAAGACCAGCAGCTCGGGCCCGAAGGGCACCCCCAGGCTCAGGTGGGTGTAGAGCGCTGGTAGCAGCCCCCAGAAGACCAGCTGGGTGTAGATCGGGGTGCCCCGGAAGAACCAGACGTAGGCGTAGGCGACCCCGCGCAGGATGGGGTTCTCGCTCTGGCGCATGACGGCGGTGAGCACCGCCAGGGTGATGCCGATCAGCATGGCTGCGACCGTCAGGGCCAGGGTCCAGCCCACGGCGCCGACGATCAGGTCGTAGCGCAGGTAGAAGACCACCAGGTCCCAGCGCAGCTTCTCGTTGGTGACCAGGCCGTGCAGGAGCATGGCGGCCAGCACCGCGACGACGGCCGCGGAGATCCACCGGCCGGGGTGGGGTACCGGGCGCAGGTGGTTGAGCTCGATCCCGGCTGCGGGGTCCGGGGCGGGGTGTGCTTGCTTGGACATGGGCCTTCCTTAACGCTGACGGCGCTGGGGCACCAGGCGGGCACCTGGTGCCCCAGCCGCGGCTCAGACGACGGGGTTGATCTCGGCGATGTTGAGGGCCTGGGACTCGTCGATCCCCCAGGTCGTGAGGATTTCCGACCACATGCCTTCGTCCATGAGGTACTGCAGGGCCTTCTGGACAGCCTCGGCGGTGGCGGGGTCGTCGGCGGAGACCACCACGCCCTGAGGCGCGGAGTCCACGACCTCGCCAGCGGTCTCCACCTGGCCGCCGGTCTGCAGCTGGGCGTAGCCGGCGACGGTGGAGTCGGAGAAGGTGGCGTCCAGGGCTCCTCCGGCCAGGGCGGTGGCGGCGTCGGAGTGGGCGGCGTAGGACTTGACCTGGATGGGCTTGTGGCCGGTGGACTGGCAGCCTTGGCTGTAGCCGTTAAGCGTCTCCTCCTGGGCGGTGCCGGTCTGTACGCCGATGGTCAGGCCGCACAGGTTCACGCTGCTGGAGACGTCGAGCTGCTTGGGGTTGCCCTTGGGCACGTTGAACTGGGAGCCGACGTTGATGTAGGAGATCAGGGTCGCGGACTCCTGCCGCTCCTTGGTGATGGTGAAGGAGGAGATGCCCAGGTCGTACTTGGTGCCCACGGCGGGGATGATCGAGTCGAACTGGGCGGTGGTGACCTCTACCTCCAGGCCCAGCACCTTGCCCAGGGCCTTGGCCAGGTCCACGTCGTAGCCTACGGCGTTGCCTGCCGGGTCCAGGAACTCGGCGGGGGCGTAGTCGGTGGAGGCGCCGATGGTGAGCTTGCCGTCAGCCTTCACGGAGTCTGGCAGCAGTGCGGATATCTCCGGCTGCTCGGTGATCTTGGAGCTGTCGTAGACGGGGATGGTGACGGCCCCGGTGCCGGGGCCCTGGCTGGAGCCGTTCTTGGCCTCCAGGTCCGCGGCCGAGGTACAGGCGGACAGGGCCAGTGCGGCGGTGACGACGCTGGCCAAGGCGATGGGGGTGCGCTTCATGGTGTGCTCCTGGTGACTGCTGCTGACCGTCTGGTCGGCCAGCCCTGGTAGGAACAATAGTCAATTGAGTGCATAAGTATGCAAGTTGGGGGTGGTGTGTGAGTGTTGCGCCGGACACAGCGGCCCCGGAGCCACTGAGGCTGCCGGGGCCGTCTGCCTGCACGCAGGGTCCTGAGGTATGTAGCGACAAGCCTTGGCCGGGTGTCACATGTCGTAGTACATCTCGAACTCGTAGGGATGGGGACGCAGGCGCATCGGCACCACCTCATTGTCCCGCTTGTACCGGACCCAGGTGCGGATCAGGTCCGCGGTGAAGACCCCACCCTCCGTGAGGTAGTCGTGGTCCGCCTCCAGGCAGTCCAGCGCCGCCTCCAGGCTGGTGGGCAGCTTCTCGATGTCGTGGAACTCCTCCGGGGCCAGCTCGTAGAGGTCCTTGTCGATCGGCTCGCGCGGCTCGATCCGGTTGCGGATGCCGTCAATACCTGCCATCAGCACGGCGGAGAAGGCCAGGTAGGGGTTGGAGGAGGGGTCCGGTACCCGGTACTCCACCCGCTTGGCCCTGGCCGAGGAGCCTGTCACCGGGATGCGGATGCAGGCCGAGCGGTTGCGCGCCGAGTACACGAGGTTCACCGGGGCCTCGAAGCCCGGCACCAGGCGGCGGTAGGAGTTCACGGAGGGGTTGGTGAAGGCCAGCAGGCTGGGGGCGTGGGCCAGGATGCCGCCGATGTACCAGCGGGCCAGGTCCGAGAGCTGGCCGTAGCCCCGCTCGTCGAAGAACAGCGGCCTGCCGTCCTTCCACAGGGAGTGGTGGGTGTGCATGCCCGAGCCGGCCTCCCCGAAGATCGGCTTGGGCATGAAGGTAGCGGTCTTGCCGTGCCGCCAGGCCTCGTTCTTGACGATGTACTTGAACTTCATCATGTCGTCGCCCGCGGCCAGCAGGGAGGCGAAGCGGTAGTTGATCTCCTGCTGCCCGCCGGTGCCGACCTCGTGGTGGGCGCGCTCGATCTGCAGCCCGGACTCCAGGCAGGTGCGCACCATGGCGTCACGGATGTCCGCCATCTGGTCGTTGGGGGACACCGGGAAGTAGCCGCCCTGGAAGGAGGTCTTGTAGCCCTTGTTGCCGCCCTCCTCCCGGCGTCCGGTGTTCCAGGCGGCCTCCACCGAGTCGATGGCGTAGCGCGTGCAGGACGGTGTGGTCTCGTACTCGATGGAGTCAAAGAGGTAGAACTCCGCCTCCGCGCCGATGTAGCAGGTGTCGGCGATCCCGGTGGAGCGCAGGTAGGCCTCCGCCTTGGTGGCGATCGAGCGCGGGTCTCGGGAGAAGACCTCGTCAGTGAAGGGGTCCACGATCGAGAAGTTGATGATCAGGGTCTTCTCCACGCGGAAAGGGTCCAGGTAGGCGGTGGAGACGTCCGGCACCAGCTTCATGTCCGACTCGTGGATCGCGGTGAAGCCCCGGATGGAGGAGCCGTCGAACATGAGCCCCTCGGTCAGGGCGTCCTCCCGGAAGGCGGTCACCGGGATCGAGAAGTGCTGCATGACGCCCGGCAGGTCGCAGAAGCGCACGTCGATCAGCTGGACCCCCTCCCGGTCGATGAACTCCAGCGCCTCGTCTGCGTCCTTGAACATCGGTGCTTGTCCTCCGTGGCACGGTCTGGTGCCTGTCTGCGGTGATCTGGGGCCGGCTGGCGGCAGGACCAAGGCTAGTGGCATAGGCGTGACACCGTGGTGCCGGGGGTGTGTCGGCATTGTTTCCCGGCAGGTAGCAGGAAGCGCGGTACCCCGGTCTTTCTGGGTGCCGCGCTTCTGTGCCTACGGAGCCTGCCTGCAGGCTGCCCGCCGAGGTCTGTCGGCTCAGCGGCCGCGCAGGGCCCGCCGGTCAGGACGCACCTTGGACGGGTCGATGCCCTTGGGGACCGGCAGCCCCTTGGCGCCCAGGGAGCGCAGCCGCTTGGCGACCTCCGCGACCTCGGCGTCGGTCAGGGCCGTAGGCTTGGTGGGCAGCTTGCGCATGGTGCGTTCCAGCTCCAGCAGCGGGGTCTGGCCCTCCCCGGAGCCCACGAAGATCTTGTGCACCGGCACGTTGCGCAGGATCCGGTTGATCCGGTGCGCCTCGTCCTCGGCGGTGCGGCGCGTGCGCCCCAGGGGCCCCTCCACGATCAGCACGACGCCGGGCCGCCCCACGGCCCGCCACACCAGGTCATGGGTCTTGGGGTCCAGGAAGACCGGGTTCTGCTCAACGCTCCAGCCGCGGCGGATCTGGTCCAGGACCGCCTTGGCGGCACCGGGGGTGCCCTCGATCTGGGAGTAGGAGGCGCGGCGCACCGCCCAGGACAGCAGCGCCAGGTCAGCCACCAGCGCGACCATCACCACCAGCAGCAGCCAGTACCAAAGGGGCTGCCCGGTGACCAAGGAGAGCAGCACGGCCAAGGCCGTAGCAGCGGCGAAGACCCCCAGGAGGGCCCAGCCGATCCAGGGGTAGGTGCGCTTGGAGATCGTGTAGGAGTCCTTCAGGTTGGACGCCAGCTGCACGACCCGGTTCTTCTTCTTGGGGGCGGGGGCCTCAGTCTTGCTCACAGGCCCCAGGATAGACGACGCACCACCGCACGCTGCGCCGTCACCCTCAGCTCTGCCCTGCCGTCTGGGGGACCAGCAGCGAGGAGGCCTCCTGGCGGGCCGTGGCCGGGGCCGCCGCCTCCTCCATCCCGGCTGGCACCGGGCGTCCCTTGGCGCGCAGGGCCCGCCCCCAGAGCATCCCGGAGCGGTAGGAGGAGCGCACCAGGGGCCCGCTCATGACCGCGGGCACACCCGCCTCCTCCGCCAGGGCGGCCAGCTCGACGAACTCCTCGGGCTTGACCCAGCGGTCGATCGGGTGGTGCAGCTTGGAGGGGCGCATGTACTGGGTGATGGTCAGGATGTCGCAGCCCGCACTGACCAGGTCCTTGATGGCGGTCTCCACCTCCTGGCGGGTCTCGCCCATGCCCAGGATCAGGTTCGACTTGGTCAGCACCCCGGCGTCGGAGACCCGCCGCAGCACGCCCAGGGAGCGCTCGTAGGAGAAGGCCGGGCGGATCTTCCTGAAGATCCGGGGCACCGTCTCCAGGTTGTGGGCGTAGACCTCCGGGGCCGCGGAGACGACCTCGTCAATGGCCTGCGGGTCACCCTTGAAGTCCGGCACCAGCAGCTCGATGCCGCAGCCGGGAGCCTGCAGGTGCACCTGCCGGGCGGTCTCCGCGTACAGCCAGGCGCCGCCGTCGGGCAGGTCGTCCCGCGCCACCCCGGTGACCGTGGCGTAGCGCAGCTGCATCTGGGCGATGGAGGCCGCCACCCGCCGGGGCTCGTCCTGGTCGAAGTCGGTGGGGCGGCCGGTGGCGATGTCACAGAAGTCGCAGCGGCGCGTGCAGATCTCCCCGGCGATCAGGAAGGAGGCCTCCCGGTCGTTCCAGCACTCGTAGATATTGGGGCAGTTGGCCTCTGCGCAGACCGTGTGGAGCTTCTTCTGCCGCACCAGCCCCCGCACCTGCTCGTAGGTGTCGGTGACCACGGCCCGGGTCCTGAGCCAGGCGGGCTTGGACTCGATAGGGGTCTCGGCGTTGCGGGCCTCCACCCGCAGCAGACGACGGCCTTCCGGTGTGACGGTGCTAGCCACGTTCATCCCTTCAAGATCAGGCCCCGCACGGACAGCCTCCCGCGCGGCGCTCTGGATGATTCTAGGACGACGCAGCAGCCGGGTGGGACTGAAGGCCCAGAAGAACTGGCTGCGGTCAAGTGGCGTCAGCCACCATCGGGGCCAGCTGCCGCTCCAGGTGCTCCAGCAGCGTCGGCGCCACACCTGCCACGGACAGCGCCGCTCCGGTCTCCGCGACCAAGGAGGTGACCCCGGCGTCGTCGATCCCGCAGGGGATGATCCGGTCCAGGCAGAAGGCCGACAGGTCAGGGCACACGTTCAGGCCGATGCCGTGCATGGTGACCCCCCGGGCCACCCGCACCCCCAGGGCGCAGACCTTCCGCTCCACGGCGCCGCCCCGGCCCGCACCCGCAGGCACCCACACCCCGGAACGCCCCGGGACCCGCACGGTCTCCAGGCCCAGCTCCGTGCACAGCCCTATCACCGCCTCCTCCAGGGCGCGCACGTAGGCGATCACGTCAAGCGGGGGCCGCAGACGCAGTACCGGGTAGACGGTCAGCTGGCCCGGCCCGTGCCAGGTGGTCTTGCCGCCCCGGTCCACCGCCACCACCGGCACGTGCCCCGGCTCCACGAACTCGCCAGATGGGCGCTCCCAGGAACGGGCCCGCCGCCCTACCGTGTACACCGGCTCGTGCTCCAAGGCGATCAGGGTGGCGGGGCGCTGGCCCTGGGCCACCTGCTCGTGCACCTGCGCCTGCAGCTCGCGGCCCTGGGTGTAGGGGACCAGGGCGCGCCCCAGGTCGTACAGAAGGTGCTCCACCCTCCCACCATAGGCCCCCCACGGCCCGAGTTATCCACAGGAACCGGCCCGGCCCCCCAGACCGGGGGCCCAGGCACAACCATGTAGCCATGCGCGTACACAGCCAGCCCCAGCCCGACCCCCTGAGCCCGGAGCAGCTGAGTGTCCTGGAGGACCTCGGCTACCTGCTGGATGAGACGGAGGACCTGGAGGGAGGCTGCTGGCAGGCCCTGGACCCGGCGGGCCAGCCGGTGCGGCTCCGGCTGCTGGAGCTGCCCACCGGGACGCAGCGCGCCAGGAGGCTTCAGCGCCTGAACGAGCTGCGACGGTTGCGCCACCCGGGCCTGGCCCGGCTGGAGGCCCTGCACGAGCTGCCCGGCGGGGTGCTGGCTGCCGCCTGCCAGTTCGTGGAGGGCGCCGACCTGGCGGTGGTGCTGGGGGCCCGGGGGCGGCTACGCCGCGACGAGGCCGCCCAGCTGCTGGCCGACCTGGGGCAGGCCCTGGCCCACCTGCACGAGCAGGGCCTGGTGCACGGGGACGTGTCCGCCGCCAACACGGTCATCACGCCGGAGGGGCACGCGGTGCTGATCGATCTGCTGGGGGGTGCCGGGGAGCTGGGGACCCCCGGGGTGGCGGCTCCCGAGCGGCTCCAGGGTGAGGAGCCCAGCGCGGCCGCGGACGTTTACGCGCTCGCGGCCCTGGTGGAGCAGGCGGTGGCGGCCAGCCAGACGGCGGCGGGTGGGCTGGCGCTGCTGGCGGACGCCCTCAGTGAGGACCCGGGCGCGCGGCCCACGGCCCGGGAGCTGGCGGAACGGGCGCAGCGTCTGGCCGCGCCGGTGCCGGTCAGCCTGCCGCAGTCCGCCGGGCTGGCGGCCGGGATGCTGCGCGCCTGCGCCCAGGTGCCCACCAGGAGGGCCCCGCGGCCCTGGTGGCGACGCCGTGGCGGTGGCCGTGACCGTAGACTCCGGCGAAGCCGAGAGCGCCGTTTCCGGGGTTGGGGGAGCGGCTCTGAGGGGCGTGGGGGCGTACGGCTGGCGGCGGCCGGGCGGGCCGACCTGGAGGCTCTGGTGCGCAAGGAGCCTGCCGCGGTGGCGTCGGCGGAGAGCGAGGGGCTGGCTCTGAGACGGCCTGGGAGCCTGCGGCAGGCTGTTCGTCCCCGACAGGCTGGGCGGCACAGCCGACGGCAAGGCCGGGCAGGGGGGTGGCAGGACTCTGCCCAGGCCGGTGCTGGCCTGGGCGGTGCTGCTAGACGGCGGCGCCGGGGGTGGCCCTGGGCGGGGGCGCCCGTCGAGCTGGGCCTGCTGCTGGCACTGATAGCGGTGCTGGTGCCGCTGCTGACGCCCGCCTGGAGCCCAGCCGCCCGGCTGTGGGCCACCGGGGACGGCGGCGGAGGCGGTGTCCAGGCGGCCGGAGGGACCAGTCCGGCAGCAGCTACCGCCACTACCGGGGCCGCATCCGGGGCGACGGCGGGGCCGGAGCCGGGAGCAGCGCGGCCCCCGACGCCGTCGGCTGCGGGAGCCGGTGCCCCGGCCTCTGCCGGGCCAGCTGATGACGACCTGCTAGGAGCGGTGGTCAGCCTGGCGCGGTCGCGTGACGCGGCCCTGGAGGCGGGGGACGCGCAGGCGCTGGCCAGCACCACGGTCCCGGGCTCGGGCGCCGCCAGCGCCGACCAGCGGCTGCTGGAGTCCCTGCAGGGCAGTGGCCAGACGGTGACGGGGCTGCGCACCGATCTTCAGGGGGTGGTGGAGGTGCCGGTGGCGGGCCTGCCGCTGAGCGCGCCTGCCCCGGCCGGGGCGCGGGCGGTGCGGGCCACCTTGAGCCAGGCGTCCCACCAGCGGCACGCAGACGCGGGTGACTGGACCGTGCCGGTGCAGCGCCCGCGTCAGGTGGTGCTCGTGCTGGTGCCGGAGCCCTGGCGGGTGCTGGAGGTCCTGGAGGTGGAGGACGAGATCTAGCAACCTTGGTTGACAAACCTGTGTGTGTCAACCATAGTTGCTCCTATGGACGCCGTCACCATCGCCGCCGCCGCGGCTGACACCGCCGACCCCCAGGCCGGGCTAAGGGCCGTAGCGGCCCTGCGCCGCCTGACAGACTCCCTGGAGCTGGCCCAGGTGGAGGCGGCGCTGCAGGCCGGCCTGGGCTGGGCGCAGATCGCTCAGCAGCTCGGCGTGACCCGCCAGGCCGTCCACAAGAAGTACGCCAAGCGCGTCCCGCACCCGGCTACCCCCCGCAGCAGGAGGAACCCATGAGCTTCTACCCCCACGTCGTGACCTGGCTGGCAGCCGCCCGCAGCGAGGCGCTGCTGGCCCGCCACCTGCAGATCGAGGAGCTTGACCTCTTCCTGGGCCTGCTCGCCCAGGGCGGGGAGATCGCCCAGGTGCTAGGGGCCCACGGTGTCAGCCTGGCCCGGGCCCGGCAGGCCGCCGCCGAGCTCGACGACGCCGACCTGGCCGCCGTCGGCATCAAGGTGGCGCCGGGGCTGCGGCCCGCCCGCCTGCGCGGGGCCGCGGCCGTCGCCGGGCAGGAGGTGGACCTGGACCTGTCGGAGGCCGCTGCGCAGATCGTCTTCGAGCGCCAGGGCCAGGTCCGCTCCGAGAGGATGGTGCTGCGGAGCCTGCTGAACCCGCCTAGCTCCGCCACTGCCCGGCTGCTGGAGCACCTGGGGGTGCCGGCCGCGGAGCTGCTGGCGGCGCTGGAGCAGCCGCCTCAGCGCCAGGACCAGGTGGTGCAGGACCTGCCGGTGCCGCAGGCCTACCAGGAGCAGGGCCTGCAGCGGGCCCTGCGTTGCCGCCGCTTCGTCTCCGCCCCGCCGCAGCTGCTGCGGGAGCTGGTGTCCCGGCCGGAGGTGCTGCCCCAGTGGTTCCTGGGAGACAGCCAGGTCAGCGAGGCGGGAGAGGGGCGGCTGGTCGTCAGCCTCTTCGGACGGCGGGGCCGGTCGCGGGGCCAGCTGGAGCTGCGGCTGCGCCAGGAGCAGCCGGAGGTGCTGACCTGGGAGCAGCACGCGCGCGGTGGCCGCTACCGCGGAGCGCTGGTCGCTGCGCACAGCCTGCGGCTGGCTCCGGCGCCGGGCGGGACCCTGGTGGAGCTCACCCGGGTGACCCGGGGCTTCGGACGGCTGGGCTGGCTGGTGGCACCTGTACTCCACCGCCTGACCCGCCTGGCGGCGTGCAACCAGCTGACCATGCTGGCCGCCCTGGCTGCGGACGAGCAGCAGGGCTAGAGGCGGCCGGGCCGGGCTGCGCCGTCAGGCCCGTAACGGGTGGTTGGGGTGCGCAGCCCGCGGCGGTCAGCCTACCTGGGGTGCGGGCAGGCTGGGCGGCCAGGCGGCCCAGATAGGCTGGACTTACAGACGACGCAGGTGGGTCTGCCAGGGACGCAGCCGCAGACAGCAGCCGCAGACAAGGTGAGGGGTCCCGCCCAAGTGGGCGGGACCCCTCACCTCCAGCCGGATACTGGTCAGGTGCTAGCGCCTCACAGGCCGAGCTCACCCGCGAAGTCGCCGTCCTCCAGCCGCTTCTTGACGGTCATGAGGTAGCGGGCGGCGTCCGCGCCGTCCACCAGGCGGTGGTCGTAGGACAGCGCCAGGTAGCACACCGAGCGGATGGCGATTACCTCGTTGCCGTCGGCGTCCTTAACCACGCGGGGCTGCTTGACGATCGCCCCCAGGCCGAGGATGGCCACCTCAGGCTGGTTGATGATCGGCGTGTCGAACAGGGCGCCACCGGAGCCGGTGTTGGTGATGGTGAAGGTCGAGCCGGACAGCTCGTCGGGGTTCACCTTGTTGTCGCGGGTGCGGGCCGCCAGGTCGTTGATGCGCTTGGCCAGGCCGGGGATGTTCAGGTCCCCGGCGTCCTTGACCACCGGCACCAGAAGGCCGCGCGGCGTGTCCACCGCGATACCCACGTGCTCGACGTCGTGGTAGGTGACCTCCTTGCCGTTGATGGAGGCGTTGATCTTCGGGTGGGCCTTGAGAGCCTCGGTCGCCGCCTGCACGAAGAAGGGCAGGAAGGTCAGCTTGGTGCCGTTCTTGGCCGCGAAGGCGTCCTTGGCGCGGGCCCGCAGGGCCGCCACCCGGGTGACGTCCACCTCCACCACGGTCGTGAGCTGGGCGGAGGTCTGCAGCGAGTCGATCATGCGCTCGGAGATGACCTGGCGCAGGCGGCTCATCTTCTGCGTGGTGCCGCGCAGCTCGGTGTCCACCGCGACGGCGGCCTTGGCCGGGGCGGCCGGAGCCGCAGCGGCCGGGGTGGGCGCAGCGGCCTTGGCAGCCTCCAGGGCGGCGGCTGCCGCCTCCACGTCCTGCTTGCGGATCCGTCCGCCCACGCCGGTTCCCTTGACCGTGGTCAGGTCCACGCCCTTGTCCCGGGCCAGCTTGCGCACGATCGGGGTGACGTAGGCGGCGGCAGCCACCGCAGCCGCGGACGGCGCCGCCGGAGCCGCAGGCGCGGGGGCCGGGGCGGGTGCCTCCGGGGCCGGGGTCGCAGGCGCGGGGGCGGGCGCTGGAGCTGCGGGCGCGGCAGCCGGGGCGGCAGGCACCGCGGCGGCGTCGCCGATGATCGCGAGCACGGTGCCCACGGCCACGGTCTCGTCCTCGGCCACGCGGATCTCCAGGATGGTGCCGGAGGCGGGGGAGGGGACCTCGGTGTCCACCTTGTCGGTGGCGACCTCCAGCAGGGGCTCGTCGGCGGTGACGGTGTCGCCCACGGACTTGAGCCAGGAGGAGACGGTGCCCTCGGTCACGGACTCGCCCAGGGCGGGCATGGTCACCTCGGTGCCAGTAGCGGAAGCAGGTGCCGGGGCGGAGGCCTCCGGGGCCGGGGCCGGGGCCTCGGCAGCGGGGGCGGCCTCAGGGGCGGCGGCCGGGGCCGCCGGGGCCGCGCCAGCCTCGGAGGGGTCGCCGATGACTGCCAGTACGGTGCCCACGGCCACGGTCTCGTCCTCGGCCACGCGGATCTCCAGGATGGTGCCGGAGGCGGGGGAGGGGACCTCGGTGTCCACCTTGTCGGTGGCGACCTCCAGCAGGGGCTCGTCGGCGGTGACGGTGTCGCCCACGGACTTGAGCCAGGAGGAGACGGTGCCCTCGGTCACGGACTCGCCCAGGGCGGGCATCAACACGTTCTCAGACATGAAACAGCGCTTTCTCTACTCGTGGGTCTGGGTCAGCCGTGGTTGTGCAGCGGCTTGCCGGCAAGGGCCAGGGCGGCCTCACCGAGGGTCTCGTTCTGGGTGGGGTGGGCGTGCACCAGGGAGGCCAGGTCGTTCGCGTCAGCCTCCCAGGAGACCATCAGCTGCCCCTCGCCGACCTGCTCGCCCATGCGGGTGCCGATGGCGTGGAAGCCGACGATCGGCCCGTCCTTGAGGGATACCAGCTTCACGAAGCCGGTGGTGCCCAGGATCTGGCTCTTGGCGTTGCCCGCGACGTTGAACTCGGCGGTGGTGACGTTCTCGGCGCCGTGGACCTCCTTGGCCTTGGCCTCGCTCAGGCCCACGGAGGCGATCTCCGGCTCGCAGAAGGTCACCTTGGGCACCAGGACGTCGTCCACCGGGGTGGGGTCCAGCCCGGCGATCTTCTCGGCCACCACGATGCCCTGGGCGAAGCCGCGGTGGGCCAGCTGGACGCCGGGGACGATGTCGCCCACGGCCCACACGCCCTCGACGTTCGTGCGGCCGTACTCGTCAGCCAGGACGAAGCCCCGGTCCATGGCCACGCCCACCTCCTCGTAGCCGAGGTTGGCGGTCGCCGGTCCGCGGCCGACGGCGATGAGCAGGACCTCGGCCTCCAGGACGCCGCCGTCCTTGGTGTGGACGGTGACGCCGCCGTCGTGGCGGTCCACGTGGTCGAACATGGTGTTGGTCTTGAAGGCGATCTTGCGCTTGCGGAACACGCGCTCCAGGTGCTTGGAGACGGCCTCGTCCTCGTTGGGCACCAGGTGGGGCAGGCCCTCCACGATGGTGACCTGGCAGCCCATGGAGGCCCAGGCGGAGGCGAACTCCACGCCGATCACGCCACCGCCCAGGATCACGGCCGAGCCGGGCACGTGGTCCAGCTCCAGGGCCTGCTCGCTGGTCATGACGGGCCCGGAGACCTCCTGGCCGATGGTCTTGGAGTAGGAGCCGGAGGCCAGCACGACGTGGCGGCCGGTCAGGCGGCGGCCGTCCACCTCCACGGTGTCCTTGGCCACCAGCCTGCCCCAACCCTGGACCAGCTCGATGCCGCGCGAGGAGACCAGGCCCTGCAGGCCCTTGTACATGCGGGAGATGATGCCGTCCTTGTAGGCCTGGACGGCGGGCATGTCGATCCCCTCGAAGGCGGCCTTGATGCCTAGGGCGGAGGCCTCGCGGACGGCGTCGGCGGTCTCGGCGGCGTGCAGGAGGGCCTTGGTGGGCACGCAGCCGCGGTGCAGGCAGGTGCCTCCCACCTTGTCGCTCTCCACCAGGGCGACCTTTAGTCCGAGCTGGGCGCCGCGCAGGGCCGCGGCGTAGCCGCCGGACCCTGCTCCCAGGATGACCATGTCGTACACGGGTTCAGTCACTGAATACTCCTTGGGTGTAGATCTCCGGCCCCTGGCGGGTCGGCTCAGCACGGGGTCATTGTTTCACTCGCACCCAGACGTCGGGGCTGATCTGCGCAGAGCAGAGGGACTACAGTCCCTGATCGTCTGTGATATGGGACACGAAGTTAGGGGTGGCTTATCTGATTGGTGGTGCCTATAGGTTGTCTTGCTGGTCGGGCAGGGCACCCGGCTCCGTGCAGCGCTCCAGCAGACTCAGCAGCGTGGCCACGCCGGCTCCGGTCCCGCCGGTGGTGGTCAGGCCCCAGGGGGAGCCGTCGTTGAAGGCCGGGCCTGCGATGTCCAGGTGCGCCCAGTCCGTCTCGCCCACGAACTCTCGCAGGAACAGGCCTGCCACCAGCATCCCGCCCCAGCGTGAGCCCACGGCGGAGTTGCGCAGGTCGGCGTAGGGAGACTCCAGCTTGGAGCGGAGCTCCTCAGGCAGGGGCATCGGCCAGGCTGCCTCACCAGCAGCCTGCGCGCAGGCCACTACGCGGTCCCGCAACGACGGCGTGCCCATCACTGCGGTGACCCGCTCACCTAGCGCCACCAGCTGCGCGCCGGTGAGGGTGGCGACGTCGAGCACCAGGCTCGGCTCCTCGGTGACTGCCTGCGCCAGCGCGTCGGCCATCACCAGGCGGCCCTCGGCGTCGGTGTTGGTGATCTCCACGGTGGTGCCGTTGACCATGGTGACGACGTCGCTGGGGCGCTGGGCGCTCGAACCCGGCATGTTCTCCGCCAAGGCCAGCCATGCAGTTACCTTGACTGACAGGGCAAGGTGTGCGGCTGCTCGCACCACCGCCAGCACGGTGGCGGCCCCCGCCATGTCTGACTTCATCTCCGGCATGGCGGCTGGGGGCTTGAGAGACAGGCCACCGGAGTCAAAGGTGATGCCCTTGCCTATCAGTGCCACGTGGGGCGTGTCCGTGCCAGCGTCGGCAGGCTCCCAGGCCACGCGCACCAGTCGCGGCGGGGTGGGGGAGCCCTGGCCTACCCCCAGGATCCCGCCGAAGCCCTCGGCGGCCAGCTGGGCCTCGTCCCGCACCAGGACCTTTAGGCCATCGGCCTGTCCGATCTCCTCCGCCCGCTGCGCGAAGGTCGCCGGGTTCAGGCGGTTCGGGGGCTCGTTGACCAGGTCGCGGGTCAGGGCCACGGCGTCGGCCACTACCTGAGCGCGCCGGGCCAGCCGCTGCGCATGCGCGGTTCCCGCGAGAGGACTCAGCACCGTGACCCTGGCCAAAGGCGCCTTCGGTGCCTTGGAGGCGGCGGTCCAGGTATAGCCACCGATCAGAGCGCCCTCAAGCACGGCGCTGAGCGCGCTCGTGGACTCAGCAGGCAGCGCCAGGCAGGCGTCCTGGCAGCCAGCCAGGGCGCGGACCGCACGCCCCGCCAGGCGACGCAGCACCTGGTCCCGCGTGGTTCCCAGGGCGGCCACGTCCCGACGCTGGTCCTGGGCCCGGTCCCAGTCGGCACCGGTGCCAACCACCAGCACGGAAGCGTCCTCCCGGTGGCTTTCGGCCAGCACGGAGGCGGCAGGCAGGCGCACCAGCTCATCAGTACCGGCCGCAAAGCCAAGGCCTTGCAGCAGCGTGCCCGCGGCGGCAGCGTCAAGACCCTGCAAGCCGCCCTCAGGCAGCAGCAGCGTGGGTGTGCCTTCTGGACCGCTGGCAGGTGCCGCCCCCAGGACGATCACTTCTGCGGAAGGTACGGAGTTCTGTTCGGAGGTCAGTGCAGCTACAGTCACCCGACGAATGGTAGCCTCGGCGGCTGTCCGGTTCTGCCCTGGCCTTCGCCAAGGCAGGTCCTGATCCTCACCTGCCCAGCGTGAGCACGTACCCGGAGGCACCAGAGCATGACAGAGGGACCAAAGGTCTCGACGGTGGCGGACAACCGTCGCCCTGCGCGCGGATGGAGCCGCATTCTCATAGGGGTCTACGCGGTCTTCGGGCTGGTTCTGACGGGCCCCGCCCTGGTCTCGCTGATCCGCTCCCCGGGACACTCCTCCGTCGTGGGGGCGCTTGAGCTGACCGGCGGCCTGCTCTACCTGCTGCTCGCGGTCTGCCTAGCGCACAACGGGCGCCGCATGCGGATGATCGGCTGGATGACGCTCTCCGCCCTGCTGACTGCGGCGCTGCTCATTGGCCTGCTGACCGTGACGGGTACCTCACCTGAGCTCGGCGACAGCGTGTGGGCTGTGGGCGGTAAGCCGCGTGGCTTCCTGCCACTGCTGCTGCCGGTGGTGGCGGTGGTGTGGATGTGGCTCAGTGACCCGCGCCGGATCGTGGTCAACGCGGAACGGATGACGGACCTGTCTGACAGCCTGGCGGAGCGTCGCACCAAGGGGCGCCGCGACTAGGGCGGCTGTGCGCTCAGCTGTGCCGGTGCCCCACCCCTGCTGGGCGCGTCCCTAGGAGCTGTATGCCTGCGTAGCCTCCTGGTGCAGGTCGCCTTGGGCCTCAGGGCTGGCGGCGGAGCCGCAGCAGTGCCAGGCCCGCTGCCACCAGCAGGCAGAGCGTGAGGGCTGCGGACTGCGGGGAGGTGCCTGGGGCCTCGGACCAGTTCCAGGCCGCTAGGACCTGCTCCCTGCTTCCCCACCTGACCAGCGGCACCAGGACCAGCAGGGGGACCACCCAGGCCAGCTGGCGCCCCAGCAGGCTGGCGGATACCACGCACAGGCAGAACCAGCAGGTGAAGGAGCGCAGGGTCACGAGTACCGCCCCGCCCGTCAAGGCGGTCCCCAGGGCGAAGCAGGCGGCGCCCAGGCAGGCACCAGCTAGCAGGTGCAGGGCCCGGGCCCGGGCCAGCGGGCCGCAGTCGGTCGCGTCGAGCCGAGGAGTGGGGGAAGCGGTTGAGGCCACCGCCACGGCACTGCCGAAGACGACGAGCACGTAGCGGTAGGGCAGCACCACCGTGCCAGTGACGGACAGCAGCAGCCGTCCCTCTCCAGCCAGGGTGTGCACCAGCGCCAGCGTCACCAGGGCCAGGAGCGTCCACAGGACTCTGCGGCTGCGCAGGTACAGGCTCATGGGGCACAGGTCCGGTGGATGAGCTCCTGCGCCTGGGTCCGGCGCTGCTCAACCCAGTCGATCCGCTCAGCGGTGGTGGCTGAGCCAAGACTGTGCACGACCTGCTCCCAGTCCACCCCCGTGGTGTCATGCATGCCTGCGGGGCGGGGCTCGCCGGTGACTGCCAGCTCGAGGGCGGCCGCAACCTCACTCAGCAGGAGGAAGTGCTGCTGCTGTGCCTCCTGGTGGAGCCTGTCATCAGAGCTCAGGCAGCTGTCGGGGAAGTGAGTGAAGAGCCTTACGGCCAGAGCTGTGGAGATATCTGCGGCCAGGAAACGGGTGGAACCATTCACCAGCTGGAAGTCCCCAAGCCTGGGCACTCCTTCCAGACCCACCTCATAGAGGACCAGGTCATCGGTTATGCCGTGCTCCTGAGCCACCTGGGCGGCACTGCTGGACAGGGCGGAGACTTCCGCCAGGTAAGCCGACTCCTCCGGCCACAGGCACACGCTTACCTGGCTGCCGACGCAAAGCGGCTGGGTGGGGGCAGGCCTGGCGGTGGTAACGGGGCCGAGCAGGCTGGCAGTAATCAGCAAGGACAGTGCGCCGGTACTGGCGGCCAGCAGCCGGAGCCGCGAGCCGGTGCCTTGAGGCCACAGTGCGGTCCCCCCAGGGCGCAGACGGCGCAGGAGAGCAGGTAGGCCCAGCGCGAGCACAGTCATGCCGATCATCTCTGCCGCAGCAGAGGCCAGACCCGCTGAGCTGAGCTGACTGTCTGGGGACCCGTCCAGGAAGGAGCGCGTCAGCGCACTTGTCTCGCTGATCCAGAACAGGCGCCCGAACACCAGCAGCGCGGCGAGCAAGGCGGAGAACCAGCTAGTTGAACCCAGCAGGGACAGGAGCGTGCCGAAGGCAGCGGCGGACCAGGCGATGCTGATGGCCATGAACAGGTAGGACCACCACAGCGGCCCGGCCGGGGCCCCACCAAGCAAGCAGCCTGTACGGGCGGTCAGGGCCCCTAGCAGCACCACGCCGCAGGACAGCAGGCCGTTGGTGAGCAGGCACTGAAGGTACAGGCTGCGGTGCCATGGGGTGAGGCCAGAGAAGGTGTCTTGGTCGCCTTTAGGGAGGAGGTGCCGGGTGGTCCAGGCGGCGCCCGCTGCGGCCAAGGGGGCCAGGAACAGCCACGGTGTGGTCACCGCTGCTGAGGCCTGGGAGAGCACCAGGCGCCAGGAGTGGAAGTCGGTCAGCATCATGGCTACCTGGATAGAGGCCATGAGCAGGGCGAACCAACGCATCGGTGTGCGCCTGAGAACGGTCAGCGCAACAGTCATCAGCTGCCCATAACCTCTAGGTAGGCGGCTTCCAGATCGGCTGAGGCCGTGCTGGGGCTGCGAACGAGGGCGGCGGTCTCCGCCTCCAGACGCACCCGCCCCTGGTCCAGCAGCAGCAGGCGAGTGGCCACGGCGGCGATGTCCTCTATGAGGTGGGAGGAGATGACCACCGCCATCTGCGCCGAGGAGCGCAGCAGCTTACGGAAGCGGTCTCGTTCCACCGGGTCCAGCCCCACGGTGGGCTCGTCCAGCAGCAGCAGGCGTGGGCGCCTGACCAGCGCGGTGGCCAGGCTGAGACGTTGGGCCATGCCGCCGGACAGCTTACGCACCGGTGTATCAGCCCGGTCTGCCAAGGAGACGGTCTCCAGGCAGGCCTGGGCGCGGGACCGCCGCTGGTCGCGGGGGACCTCGCCTAGCCAGGCCGCATACTCCAGGGTCTCCCGGGCGGTGAACCGGGTGAGCAGGGCGGAGTGCTGAGGCAGGTAGCCGATGCCGCGCCGGGCCTGGCGGGCGGAGCGCAGATCGGTGACGCGGTGCCCCTCTACCGTCACCGTCCCGGCACTAGGCGGGGCGGTACACCCCATGATGTCCATCAAGGTGCTTTTGCCTGCACCGTTGGGGCCCACCAGTCCGAGTACCTCACCGGCACGCAGTTCTAGCGATAGGGGCGCAAGCGCTTGTGCCCGGCCATAGCGTCTGGAGACCTCCTCCAGGCGCAGCACCGGCTCCTGCCTCAGCTGACTACTCATCCCCGGTACGCCACCCAGCTGTTGTTGCTCGATACCCCGAAGCGGGCCTCACCGTAGTCGAAGCGGCGCGACGCTCCCCTAGACAGCCATGACCAATTTCCAACATAGTCAGAATGAATACATCCTCGTGTTCTCATTCTCGGCTCCTTTGTTGCCTATATTGCGTGCTATGCGAAAAATAGTGCACACTAAGGGTGGGTTAACTGTAATAGTAATGTGTGGGTCGCAGAGGCTAGTGTTATTAGATTTAGTCCTGGTGCTGGCCGGATAGCCTCAGGGGCGGACCTGGCCACGTTGCGTCCACCACTTGCGGGCACGCGAGCCAAAGGAGCTGCGGGCCTGCGCCTCCTGCAGGGCCCGGCGCTGCTGGCGGTAGACGCGGCGCACCAGTGAGTCCTCCGTGATCCAGCCGACCAGCTCCAGCTCGCCGCCAGGCCTGGTGCGGGTCACCGGCAGCCCGTCCAGCCGGGCCTCCACCATGGTGGCCAGTACCTCGGCAGAACCCGCCAGGTAGTCCACGTGGTCGCTGGCCAGCAGCACGGAGGCCACCGGACGCTCAGCGCCTCCACCCAGGGCCGCCTGGGCCAGGCCAGCGGCAGAGACCGTCCCCAGCAGCACCCCGATCTCGGGGACGTCCTGCGGGCGGTCCAGGTCGCCGCCGCCGCTGGGGGAGGGCGCCAGAGGGTGCCGCGCCTCGCCTGCCACCACCGGCAGGCTGCTGGCCCCCGTGCGTGAGACGGTGCGTACCGCCTCCTGCAGGCTGGTGAGCTCATCGAGCACGGCGGGCGGCTGCGTCATCAGCTGCCAGGCGCGGGTGCGGCCCATGAGCGTGGCGGAGACCGGGTCCTCCACGTCGTCGCCCCGCTTGCGCAGCTCCTCGGTGTAGATCGTGGTACGGGTCAGGAAACGGCTCATGGCGGTGGCCAGGGCGATCACCAGCATCAGGGGCAGCAGCAGGCTGTACTGGCGGGTCATCTCCACGATCAGCACCACCCCGGTGATCGGCGCACGGGCCGAGCCCGTGAAGACGGCGCCCATGCCCAGCACCCCGAAGGCGGCCACGGTGGTGGCCTCTCCCGGGGCGACCAGCGTCCCCAGCCAGGCCCCCAGCATCCCCCCGATGAACAGGGAGGGCGCGAACACCCCGCCCTGGAAGCCCAGGGCCAGCGTGGAGGAGGTGGCCAGGACCTTGACCAGCATCAGCCCCAGCAGCGCCGTCGCCGTGTACCGGGCGTCCAGGGCCCGGTCCAGCACGGCGCCCGACTCCCCGTACATCTCCGGCACCACCAGCAGCAGCCCGGCCAGGGGCAGGGCGCCGACCACCGGCAGCAGCCACCGGGGACCCCGCCACAGGCGGTGGACCAGCTCGCGAGCCAACACGGTCGCGCGCGTGAACAAGGTGCCCACCAGGCCGCCCAGCAGGCCCAGCACCACCACCCAGACCAGCTGCAGGTCGTCGCTGAGGTCCAGGTAGGGCAGGGACAGTGACAGCGAGGTGCCCAGCAGGTGGTGGGAGAGCACCGTGGAGGACACGCAGGCCACCACCACGTAGCCGAAGGTCTCCGCCGTGAAGTCCAGCAGTATGACCTCCATGGCGAAGAAGGCTCCGGCCAGGGGCGCGTCAAAGGCCGAGGCGATACCCGCCGCCGTGCCCGCAGCCGCCAGGACCCGCACCCAGTGGTGCGGCACCCCTACCAAGCCGCCCACCTTTGAGCCCACGGCGGCCCCCAGCTCGGCGATCGGGCCCTCCGGCCCCACCGAGCCGCCCGCCCCGATGCTCAGCGCCGAGGAGCCGGTCACGGCCAGGGCGGGGGCCAGGCGCATGGTGCCGTCCCCGTGGCGGGAGGACCACATCACCCCGCTGACCCCGTGGCCGGTGCCGGTGGCCCCGAACCAGCGCATCAGAGCACCCACCAGCAGCGCCGAGGCCAGCAGCCCGGGTACCACGAACCAGTTGCCGAAGGGGCTGAGCAGACCTACTGAGGGCCCCAGGGACAGGGTGTAGTCCTCCGCCCCGGTCAGCAGCTCGCTCCAGGTGTCTATAGCCCACCGGAAGGCCACCGCGGCCAGGCCGGAGAGCAGGCCGACCACCACGGCCAGGAGAGTCAGGCCGGAGCGGTGGTGCCGGAACAGTGCCAGCAGCGCCGTCCCCGCCCGACTCATGGGTGCAGGTTCTCCACGGTGACGGGGGTCAGGTCCTCGTCAGCCGGGGTGATGCCCCAGACCTGGCAGTAGAAGCTCAGCTCAGCCTCCATGGCCCGGCGGATGTTGGCTGCCAGGCGGAAGCCGTGGCCCTCGCCGTGGAAGACCTCGATCGCCACCGGCAGGCCCTTGGCCCGCAGGGCCTCCAGCATGGCCGTGGCCTGCTGCTGGGGGACGATGGGGTCCTCGCTGCCCTGCAGCAGCAGCAGCGGGGCGTGGATCTGGTCCACGTGGTTGATGGGGCTGCGTTCGGCCAGCACCGGGTCGTCCAGGTCCTGGGCCCCTACCAGGGTCTGCACGTAGCGGGACTCGAACTTGTGGGTGGTGCGGGCCAGCAGTGCCAGGTCGGTGACGCCGTAGCGGGAGGTGGCCGCCGAGAACAGGTCCGTGCGGGCCAGGGCGGACAGCACCGTCAGGCCCCCGGCGGAGGAGCCACGGATGGCGACGCGTGCCGGGTCCACCAGCCCCAGGGAGATCAGGTGGCGGGCCCCGTCGGCGCAGTCGTCGGCGTCGACCACGCCCCAGCGCCCGTCCAGCGCCCGGCGGTAGTCGGAGCCGTAGCCGGTGGAGCCCCGGTAGTTCACGTCCAGGACGGCGAAGCCCCGGCTGGTCCAGTACTGGATCACCAGGTCGTAGCCGGGCCGGGCGTTTGCGGTGGGGCCGCCGTGAACGTTGACCACCAGCGGGGGCAGCTCGCCCTCCGGGCCCTCGTGCGTGCAGGAGGCTGGCGGGTAGAAGAAGCCGTAGGCCTTATGCCCGTCGGAGGTGGGCCACTCCATGGGCTCCGGGAAGGAGACCCCGGTGTGCTCAGGGTGGAACTCGCCCGAGCCCCGCAGCACCTCCACCTGGCCGTCCTGGACCTCCACGATGGCGGGCAGGCAGACCTCCGAGCCTGCCAGCATCACCACGCGCCCGGTAGAGGAGGAGGCCACGTTCCCGATCGGCTGCCAGGCGGTGGGCCACTCCTCCAGCTCGCCGTTGGCCAGGCGCACGGTGCCCAGGTGCCAGACGGCGTCGGCGGCCCAGGAGGCGATCAGGTGCTCCCCGTCCAGCACGTCGTAGGAGTGGGGGCCCAGGTTCCAGGCCGGGGTGGAGAAGGTGGCCTGCTTAGGGTGCAGCGGGCGGGTGCGCAGGCGGGAGGTCCAGCCCTCCCGGTTGGTGCCGCGCCGGGGGAAGCCCTCGGTGCGGTAGAGGTTCCAGAAGCCGGACTCGTTGGAGACGTGCACCAGCTCGCACTCCTCGGTCCAGCGGGGCTCGGCCACGGAGACGCCCTCGCCCCCGGCCACCACCACCTGCTCGCCCAGCACCCCCTCCCGGCTGAGGTCGGCCACGTGCAGGCGGGTGGAGGTCCAGGGCATGGCGGGGTGGTCCCAGGTGATCCAGGCCAGGTGCTCGCCGTCGGGGGACAGGGTGGGGGAGGAGACGAAGTCAGTCCCTGAGGCGATGGTGACCACGGCGTCGTCGTCACGTGCCGCGGAGCCGTCCAGGGGGATAGCCACCAGGGAGCTCACCGGCTCTCCTGGGCCCCGGTGGTCCTCCCGCACGGCGTAGACGAAGCCGCGCGCGGTGTCGATCTCCAGGTCCCCGTGGCGCACGTCCCCGAAGACCGTCAGGGGCACCAGGCCGCGCATGCGGTGGGCCACGTCGTAGCGGTACAGCCGGGAGTCGCCGGCGTGGGAGGTGACGATGATGCCGCTGTCCACCGCGTAGGCCCGCCCACCGTACTCGTGCACCCGGGTGCGGGTGTCCACCAGCTCGTCGGAGGGGGTCAGCGGCAGCACCTCACCCACCTGGCCCGCCCCGTCACGGCGCAGCAGCACCTGGCGGCCGGCCTGTGAGGCGCGCTGCTCCACCCAGTAGGTGTCCGCCCCGTCCACGCGCACCTGGGACAGGCGGACCGTGCGGCTGGTGAGCGTGCCGGGGGTGATGGGGGAGGGCCAGCTTCCGTAGGGGGCCTTGACGGTCATGCTTCCTCCTGGTGCGGGGCTGGGCGGCGCCCGCGGAGGGCGCCGGGCTGGGTTCGGTCACTAAGCCTACGGCCTGCCCCGGCGCGACCGCACTCACCACCCACGGAAGGGGCCAGTCAGCCTATGCTTGCCCGGCGCCTGCTTGCGGGGCGCCGTCAGCAGCCAGCCAGTCCCAGGGAGCCTGCTGGCCTCACCAGCAGAACGGAGGAGCACCCGATGACGACGACGGGCAGCCCACGCCAGGACGGTACCGCCCACCCGCTGCTCGACCTGGTGGACGGCCCCAGCGACCTGGCCCGGCTCACCAGCTCCGAGCTGGTTGACCTGGCCGCTGAGATCCGCGCCTACCTGGTGGACTCCGTGGCCCGCACCGGCGGGCACCTGGGCCCGAACCTGGGGGTGGTGGAGCTGACCATCGCGCTGCACCGCACCTTCAGGTCCCCGCGTGACGCCATCATCTTCGACACCGGGCACCAGGCGTACGTGCACAAGCTGCTTACCGGCAGGCGCGACTTCAGCCGCCTGCGGGAGAGCGGCGGACTGTCCGGCTACCCGAGCCGGGCGGAGTCCGTGCACGACGTGGTGGAGAACTCCCACGCCTCCACCGCCCTGTCCTGGGCTGACGGCATCGCCCGCGCTAACCGGGTCCTGGGCCGCCAGGACCAGCACGTGGTGGCGGTGATCGGCGACGGCGCCATGACCGGCGGGATGGCCTGGGAGGCGCTGGACAATATCGCCGACTCCGACGACAGGCACCTGGTGATCGTCGTCAACGACAACGGCCGCTCCTACGCTCCCACCATCGGGGGACTGGCCCACCACCTGGACGCGCTGCGTACCAACCCCGGCTACGAGCGGGTGCTGTCGGGGGTGAAGCGGCGCCTGCTGTCCCAGGGGGCGCCGGGCAAGGCCGCCTTCGAGGCGCTGCACGGGCTCAAGCGGGGGCTCAAGGACGTGCTGGTGCCCTCGGCCTTCTTCGAGGACCTGGGCATCAAGTACACCGGCCCGGTGGACGGGCACGACATCACCGCCCTGGAGTTCGCCCTGACCCGGGCGCGTGAGTACGCCGAGCCGGTGATCGTGCACGTGATCACCCAGAAGGGCCGGGGCTACACCCCGGCCGAGGAGGACCTGGCGGACCGCTTCCACGCGGTGGGGCGGATCCACCCGGAGACCGGGCTGCCGGTGGTGCCCTCCCGTTTCGGCTGGACGACGGTGTTCGCGGAGGAGGTGCTCGCCGCGGCCCGGGCTGACGAGCGCCTGGTGGGGGTGACCGCGGCCATGCAGGCGCCGGTGGGGCTGCAGCCTATGGCCGAGGCGCTGCCGGGGCGGGTGATCGACGTCGGGATCGCTGAGCAGCACGCCCTGACGGCCAGTGCCGGCATGGCCTTCGCGGGGCTGCACCCGGTGGTTGCCCTGTACGCGACCTTCCTGAACCGGGCCTTCGACCAGGTGCTGATGGACGTGGCCCTGCACAGGGCCGGGGTCACGATCGCCCTGGACCGGGCCGGTCTGACCGGGGCCGACGGGGCCAGCCACAACGGCATGTGGGACATCGCCATGCTGGCGCGGGTACCGGGGCTGCGCCTGGCCGCGCCCCGGGACGAGCAGAGCATGCGGGAGCAGCTGCGCGAGGCCTTCGCGGTGCAGGACGGGCCCACGGTGGTGCGCTACCCCAAGGGCTCGCTGCCCGAGCCGCTGCCTGCCTGCCGGGTGCTGACCGGTGAGGCGGATGGGCCCGGGGCCGCTCCCTTCGAGCGGGTGGACCTGCTCCTGGAGCCGGAGGGCGGGGCGGCGGAGGGCCAGCCCCAGGTCCTGCTGGTGGGCGTGGGGGCCATGGCCTGCGTGGCCCTGGAGGCCGCCCGTGAGCTGGAGGGTGAGGGGCTGCGGGTGACCGTGGCCGACCCGCGCTGGGTGCTGCCGGTTTCGCAGACCCTGCTCCACCTGGCGGCGGAGCACGACGTGGTGGTGGTCGTGGAGGACGGCCTGGCCGACGGCGGGGCGGGCTCCGCCCTGCGTGACGCCCTGGACGGGCTGGAGCCGGTGCCGGGCCGCGGCTGTCGGCGGGTGCTGCGGCGGGTGGGTGTCCCCGGACGCTTCCTGGAGACCTCCTCCAGGGGGCGGCTCATGGCGGAGCTGGGCATGGACGTGCCGGGGGTGGCGGAGGCGGTGCGTGAGTCTGTGCGCCGGTGGACAGCCTGCTGAGCGTCTGCTGGACGGTCCGGGACCCTGGTAGGGACCTTGGTCCTAGGGGAGGGGCTCCCTTGAGGGGCTGTGAGTGAGAACACCGGATAGGGTGGCCAGTTAGCGGTACGCGGACCAAGGGCCCGCATAGGCTTGTGCTGTCAGCGCGTCGGAGCGCTGGTGGGCCCCACAAGGGCGACAAGGCAACGGGTGGCCGGATCGCCACCCACAACATGGAGGGCACGGATGACCACTGAGGTCACAGCTTCCGCCAGCGCGGAGCGCAGCAGCACCCGCGAGGACGCCTGGGAGGGCTTCGTCAAGGGCCCGTGGGCCGAGGACATCGACGTCCGCGACTTCATCCAGCGCAACTACACCCCCTACGACGGTGACGCCTCCTTCCTGGCCGACGCCACCAGCAAGACCCTGGGGCTGTGGCAGACCCTTGAGGACAACTACCTCAAGGAGGAGCGCAAGGTCCGCATCCTCGACGTCGACACCGACACCCCCTCGGACATCGACGCCTTCAAGCCGGGCTACATCTCCCCGGATGACGACGTGGTCGTCGGCCTGCAGACCGACTCCCCGCTCAAGCGCGCCATGATGCCCAACGGCGGCTGGCGCATGGTGGAGCAGGCGATCAAGGAGGCGGGCAAGGAGGTCAACCCCGAGGTCAAGAAGATCTTCACCAAGTACCGCAAGACCCACAACGACGCCGTCTTCGACATCTACACCCCGCGCATCCGCGCCGCCCGCTCCTCCCACATCATCACCGGCCTGCCGGACGCCTACGGGCGCGGCCGTATCATCGGCGACTACCGTCGCGTGGCCCTGTACGGCGTCGACTTCCTGATCGCCGAGAAGGAGCGCTCCAAGGACGCCGTGGCCGCGCAGGGCTTCTCCGAGCACTGGGCCCGCTACCGTGAGGAGCACTCCGAGCAGATCAAGGCCCTCAAGAAGCTCAAGGTCATGGCCGAGTCCTACGGCTTCGACATCTCCGGGCCCGCCAAGGACGCCCACGAGGCCGTGCAGTGGACCTACTTCGCCTACCTGGCCTCGGTCAAGTCCCAGGACGGTGCCGCCATGTCCATCGGCCGCCTGTCCGGCTTCCTGGACATCTACTTCGAGCGCGACCTGAAGGCCGGGGTCATCGACGAGACCCGTGCCCAGGAGCTCATCGACAACATGGTCATGAAGCTGCGCATCACCCGCTTCCTGCGCACCACCGACTACGACCAGATCTTCTCCGGCGACCCCTACTGGGCCACCTGGTCCGACGCGGGCTTCGGTGAGGACGGCCGCTCGTTGGTCACCAAGACCTCCTTCCGCCTGCTGCAGACCCTGCGCAACCTGGGACCCGCCCCGGAGCCGAACATCACCATCTTCTGGGACGAGAAGCTGCCCAAGGGCTACAAGGACTTCTGCGCCCTGATCTCCATCACGACCTCCTCCATCCAGTACGAGGCCGACGAGCAGATCCGTGACCACTGGGGCGACGACGCCGCCATCGCCTGCTGCGTGTCCCCCATGCGCGTGGGCAAGCAGATGCAGTTCTTCGGGGCTCGCGTCAACTCCGCTAAGGCCCTGCTGTACGCCATCAACGGCGGCCGTGACGAGATGACCGGCAAGCAGGTGGTTACCGGACTGCCCGGTATCGAGGGCGACGGCCCCCTGGACTTCGACGAGGTCTGGGCCAAGTACGAGGACATGCTGGACTGGGTGGTGGGCACCTACGTCGAGGCGCTCAACATCATCCACTACTGCCACGACCGCTACGCCTACGAGTCCATCGAGATGGCGCTGCACGACTCCGAGATCATCCGCACCATGGGCTGCGGTATCGCGGGCCTGTCGATCGTGGCGGACTCCCTGTCGGCCATCAAGTACGCCAAGGTCACCCCGGTGCGGGACGAGACCGGCCTGGTGGTGGACTACGTCACTGAGGGTGAGTTCCCGATCTACGGCAACGACGACGACCGCGCCGACGAGATCGCCGCCACCGTGGTGCACACCATCATGTCCAAGATCAAGGCCCAGCCCTTCTACCGGGACGCCATCCCGACCCAGTCGGTGCTGACCATCACCTCCAACGTCGTCTACGGCAAGGCCACGGGCTCCTTCCCCTCCGGCCACCAGAAGGGCACCCCCTTCTCCCCGGGCGCCAACCCGGAGAACGGCATGGACACCCACGGCATGGTCGCCTCCATGCTGTCCGTGGGCAAGCTCGACTACAACGACGCCCTGGACGGGATCTCCCTGACCAACACCATCACCCCCCAGGGGCTGGGTCGCACGCTCGAGGAGCGCGTCTCCAACCTGGTGGGCATCCTCGACGCCGGCTTCGTCCCTGACGAGTCCGCCGACGTCTGAGTCCTCCACGGACCATCTGTCACATCTAGATTCACACAACCAGAAAGGGTGCCATCATGGCTACCACCTACGAAGAGCGCCTGGCGTCGATGAAGGCGCAGCGCGCGGACAACGGCGGCGTCAAGGGCCTGTACCACGCCAACATCAACGTGCTCGACCGCACCACCCTGGAGGACGCGATGGAGCACCCGGAGAACTACCCGAACCTGACGGTCCGTGTCTCCGGCTACGCGGTCAACTTCGTCAAGCTCACGCGCGAGCAGCAGCTTGACGTCCTAAACCGCACCTTCCACGCCGGCGCCTGAGCCGTAAGGGTGTTTGGACTCAGATGACTGGGACCATCACCCCCGACGTGACGGGCGGCCGGGACCAGGACTTCCTGGCCCCGGCCGCCCGCCTGCGCGGGGCCGGCACAGGCGGGCTGGAGGAGCTCACGGACCTTGAGCGCTCCGAGCGCCTGGTGCGTATGCGTGAGGGCAGCCTCGGCTCGATCCACTCCTGGGAGCTGGTGACCGCGGTGGACGGGCCAGGTACCCGGATGACCGTGTTCCTCAACGGCTGCCCGCTGCGCTGCCTGTACTGCCACAACCCGGACACCTTCCTCATGAAGGACGGCGAGCCCGTCTCCGCCGAGGAGCTGCTGCGGCGCATGAAGCGCTACCGGGGCGTGTTCCGCGCCTCCGGCGGCGGCATCACCCTCTCCGGCGGCGAGGTGCTGATGCAGCCCGCCTTCGCGGCCCGGCTGCTGCGGGGGGCCAAGGAGATGGGGATCCACACCTGCATCGACACCTCCGGCTTCCTGGGCGCCAGCTGCACCGATGAGATGCTTGACGACATCGACCTGGTGCTGCTGGACGTCAAGAGCGGCAACGAGACCACCTACAAGCAGGTCACCGGCCGGGACCTGGCCCCCACCATCGCCTTCGGCGACCGCCTGGCCGCCAAGGGGATCGAGATCTGGGCGCGTTTCGTGCTGGTGCCCGGCCTGACCGACGATCCCGAGAACGTGGAGCAGGTGGCCCGCATCATCGAGCGCTGGCGCTCCAGCGTCACCCGGGTGGAGGTCTTGCCCTTCCACCAGATGGGCACCGACAAGTGGGACAGCCTGGGCCTGGACTACCAGCTGCGCGAGACCCGGCCCCCAGAGCCGGAGCTCGTGGAGTCCACCCGCGCGATCTTCCGCGCCCACGGCTTCACCGTGCACTAGCGGTGGCTCCGCCCCGGCGGCAGCCCTCACAGCGGTCCGGCACCAGCAAGGCGGTGCCGGACCGACCTGTCTCAGCCTGTCTCAGGCCAGGGCCTGCGCCAGGTGCGGCGCGGCCTGCTCCACCTGCCAGGGGCGGGCCTGGTGGGCCACCAGGACCTCCTCGACCTGGGCGGCGCTGGGGTGCATGAGCCCCGCCTCGCCCAGGTCCCACGCCAGGTGCCGCTGGGTATCCGGGGACAGCAGCAGCTCCTGGGGCAGCCGCAGCTGCTCAGCCCGGTCCTTGACCGCCTGGCGCACGGGCGTCAGCAGCTCTGCCGCCTGGGCGTGGTTACGGCTCCAGCTGCGCGGCTGGGGCAGCTCACCGGGCCCCAGGGGGGCGTGCGCGGCGGGCAGCTCGGAGTCAGGCAGGGCCAGGGCCCGCTCCACCGCCTGCCACCACTGCTCCTGGTGCAGCCGGGCCTGCCGGGAGGAGAACTCCCGCAAGGCTGCTAGCTTCCTGCGGGAGGTGGGGCGGGCCAGGGCGGCGGCGATCAGGGCGGCGTGCGGCAGCACCTTGGAGGGGGTGCGGTCCTCCTGCTGGGCGATGCGCTCACGGGTGGTCCACAGCTCGCGCAGCACCGCCAGGCCCCGTTGGGAGCGGATCGCTTTGCCTGCGCGGGGGGTCTTGCGCCAGGGGTCGGTCTTGGCCGGGCGCGGCGGGCGCGTGCGCAGGTGCTCGAACTCCTGCTCGGCCCACTCTGCCTTGCCCGCGGTCACCAGCTCCTCGCCCAAGGCCTCACGCAGCTCCGCCAGGAGCTCCACGTCCAGGGCCGCGTACACCAGCCAGGACTCCGGCAGGGGACGCACCGACCAGTCGGCAGCCGCATGGTCCTTGGCCAGACGCAGCCCCAGGGTCTCCTCCAGCACCGCCCCCAGGCCCACGCGCTGGCGGCCCAGCAGACGCGCGGCCAGCTCGGTGTCGAAGAGGCGGGCGGGCACCAGCCCCAGGTCCGCCAGGCAGGGCAGGTCCTGGTCGGCGGCGTGCAGGATCCACTCGGGCCCGTCCAGGGCCCGGGCCAGGTCCGCCGTGGCGCCGCAGCTGACCGGGTCGATGAGAACAGTGCCGCAGCCCTCCCGGCGCAGCTGCACCAGGTAGGCGTCCTGGCCGTAGCGGAAGCCGGAGGCGCGCTCGGCGTCCACCGCCACCGGCCCGTGGCCGCGGGCCAGCCTGGCGGTGGCGGTGGCCAGGGAGCTGGGGTCTGCGACCACCGGGGGCACGCCCTCGCGGGGGCGGTGCAGCGGCAGGATGTCCTCCTCCTGCACGGGGTCGTCGGTGGTGCCCGGCGGCTCCACGGGCAGCGGGGGCTCGGCCGGGCTCACCTGTCCGTCCTAGCCTCGGTCAGCGGGAGGGCCAGGTCAGGGGAGTCGCCGGCGGCCAGGTGGACCGTCGCGTACCAGGCAGTCAGGTGGGGGCCCAGGTCAGTGGTGCTGGGTGACCAGGAGGCGCGTACCTCCGCCTGGGCGGAGGCGCTGGACAGCTCCAGACCCCCAAAGGTGTCCGAGACGACCCGGGTCACGGTGCCGACCAGGGCCCGGTAGCCGGCCCCGGCCTGCTCCAGGCTGTCAGTCAGCCAGGACCAGGCCGCCCGGCCCAGGGCGCCGTCGGAGGCCATAGAGTCCTCAATGCGGGTGCGCACCTGCACCACCACCCGCAGGTCACCGTCCCAGGCGGCCTGGCTGGCGGGGTCGTGCAGCACCACGAAACGGCCGCTGGCCGCCTCCTGCCCGTCTACCTGGTGGAAGGTGCTGGCCGTGATAGCCGCGGAGAAAGGGGCGATGCGTGCCGGGCCGGGAACTTCCTCGACGTGCATCTGGCGGGGGAGTGGGGCGTGACGCAGGGAGGACAGAACCTCCTGGAAGCGTTCCGGCGTATCGGTCATGCCGACGCCTGTCTCCTGGTGGTTGATTGTGGTCACAACGCTCAGGCTATCTGGGAAGGTTGTTTCGTGCAGGGCGCACACGCCGCAAATAGGACCGACGTGGTTTCGGGGTTCTCCCCAAAGCGTCCGTACCCAGAAAGGCCGAGGCTGTGAGCGAGGCCATGGGACGCAGGTGGACAGCGGTTTGTGCTGCTGTACGATCTCTGTTAACTTCCTCCTGCACCCGTTGAGCGGGTGCCTGCGGATGTGGCTCAGTTGGTAGAGCATCACCTTGCCAAGGTGAGGGTCGCGGGTTCGAGTCCCGTCATCCGCTCGGGCGATTGGCGCAGCGGTAGCGCGCTTCCCTGACACGGAAGAGGTCACTGGTTCGATCCCAGTATCGCCCACCAGTGGCAGGGCCGGGACTCGGGTAGTCCGGCCCTTTCTTCATGTCTATCCTGCGTAGTGCAGGAATGGCTCAGAAGATATTGGATGGTGCGCATGAACCCTGGACCCTACGGACTACGTCGGCTGCTCCGCCCCACGACCCCTGACGAGCCCAGCCAGTTCGGCCGCCGGGTGGCCCGTACCCGTTCCGGCAGGCCCTTCCGCCTGCTGCTGCTCGGTGGGGACATCGGGGCCCTGTCCCAGGCCCGCTCCTTCTACGAGGCCTACGGCGTGCCCGCGGCGGTCGTGGCACGGGCCGTGACGCCCCACCACACCGGCTCCTCCATGTTCGACCTGCGCTACGACGACGGCCTGGGAACCGCGGAGGGCCTGGTGCGTGTCGTCAACGAGGTAGCCGCCCTGGACCCCACCACCCTGCTGGTGTCCACCTCCTTCGACCAGTACGTGGTGGAGCTGGCCACCCACCGGGAGCGGCTGGCTGGCAACGTCGTCGTGCCCTACGCGACGGCGGAGGCGATCAGCACCGCCGTCAACAAGGTGGAGTTCTCCCGCCTGGCCCAGGAGGTCGGCATGACCCACCCGCGCACCCTGGTGCTCAAGGGGGGCAGCGGCCAGGTCCCCGACATCGACTCCCTGGGCTACCCGCTGATCGGCAAGCCGGCAGACGGCGACGAGCTGGAGGCCGCCGGGATGGAGGGCCTGGAGAAGGTCTTCGTCCTGCGGGAGAGGGCGCAGGTGGACGACCTGCTGCGCCGTATAGAGGAGTGTGGCTTCACCGGCGAGTTCCTCTTCCAGGAGCGCGTGCCCGGCTCCGACAACCAGATGCGCATCCTCACCTCCTACCGGGACACTGCCGGCCGCCTGCGCCTGTGCTCCTACGGGCACTCGGTGATCGAGGAGCACGACCCGCGCCTGCGCGGCAACCCCGCCGTGATCCGCACCGGGCTGGAGCCGGGGGAGGTCGGGCAGCAGGTGGGCCGCCTGCTGGAGCGCCTGGACTGGGTGGGCTACGCGAACTTCGACATCAAGGTGGACCCGCGCGACGGCGCCGGGCACGTCTTCGAGCTCAACCCCCGGCTGGGGCGCTCCAACTACTACCTGAACGTCTCGGGCACCAACCCCGTGGAGCTGCTGGTGGAGGACTGGGTCGGTGAGGGCGGCCAGCACCTGGAGCTGCGCACCGACCGGCGCGGCCTGTACCTGGTGGTCCCGGTGGCGCTGGCCCTGGCCTACGGGCACGGCGTGCGCCTGGCCATGCTGGCCTCCCTGCTCAGCGGCCAGGTCCGCAACCCCCTGGTCAAGGTCTGGGCCGGGGCCCGGCGCCAGGACCTGGCCCGGGCCTGGTACATGACCCTGTCCACCCTCAACCAGTACAGGCGCTTCCACCGCTTCTACCCCCTGGGGCAGGCGCGTCGGGAGCGGAAGGAGGCGCAGTGAGCGTCAGGCAGCGTCGCACGGCCGGGGTCCTGGGCGGCCTCGGTCCGCTGGCCACCATCGAGTTCATGAGCATGGTGGCCGCCCGCACGGTGGCCCGGGTGGAGCAGGAGCACGCGGACCTGGTGGTCACCCAGCGCTCCTCCACCCCGGACCGCACCGCCGCCATCCTGGGGCGGGGCCCCTCCCCGGCCCCGGTCATGGCGGCGGACGCCCGGCGGCTGGAGGCGGCCGGGGCGGAGTTCATCGTCATCCCCTGCAACACCGCCTCCAGGTTCCTGGGCGCGGTCGAGCAGGCCGTGAGCATCCCCGTGCTCTCGATCGTCGAGGAGACCCTGGCTGAGGTGCGCCGTCGCCTGCCCCAGGCCCGCCGGATCGGGCTCATGGCCACCGACGGCACGCTCAGCTCGCGCGTCTACCACGACGCCGCCGCGCAGGCGGGGCTGGAGGTGCTCGTGCCGGACGAGACCACCCAGGCCCGGGTCATGGCCATGATCTACGAGGGCGTCAAGGTGGGGCGGCCGGTGCCCCGCCAGGAGCTCATGGCCTGCGTGGAGGTGCTGCTGGGCGCCGGGGCCGACGCCGTCGTCACCGGCTGCACCGAGCTGTCCGTGCTGTGCTCCCGGTACGGGGCCGACTCCGGGCAGGTGGTGGACTCCCTGGCCGCCCTGGCACGCCGTACCGTGCTGGAGTGCGGCTGCGAGCTGGCCTGACCCGCCCGCAGCATTCCCAGGGCGCTCCGCCTTCAGCAGGCCTGAGCCGCCCGAGCCCGCTAGGCTCTTACAGAACCAGAACCAAGGCATCGGAGGATGACGTGGGGACCAACCCTGAGACCGCGGACCGGACCGAGACCCTGCGCCGCGTGGACGCCAAGCAGATGCGCATCGCGGCCGGCTGCACGCCGGTGGCGATCGAGCAGACCGAGGCCTGGGAGCGCTTCGAGCGCAGCCAGGGGCGCCCCGTGTGGGGCCGCTACCTCTACGAGGAGGGGGAGAAGGCGGTGGCCACCATCGCCCTGTACCCCTACAAGCTGGGCGGCAGCCACTTCCTGTGGGCCAAGCACGGCCCCACCTGGTTCCGGGAGCAGTCCCCGCAGCGGGAGGCCCACCTGCGCCGTCTGCTGGTCCAGGAGGTCCGCCGCCGCGAGCCCTCCGTGGTCTTTATCCGCATGCACGCCCGCTACCAGGCCCCGGACCTGCACGAGCTGGCCAGCACCATCACCTACGACCGCACCTACGTGATCGACCTGAGCGGCAAGACCCCTGAGGCGATCAGTGACGCCATGCCGCGGGACGGCCGCCGGGGCGTGCGCCGCGCCCAGCGGGTCGCGCAGGAGGCGGGCTGCACCATCGCGGAGGAGACCGGCCTGAGCCGCGCCGAGTTCGCGGAGGTATACGAGGTGCTGGCCGAGACCGCCCGCCGGGACGGCTTCAGCGCCCACCCCATGCAGACCTACTGGAGCTTCCTGAACGCCCTGGGACCCGAGCACGCCCGCCTGTTCGTGCTGCGCAAGGACGGCGTGCCCCACGCCTGGGACATCGTGACCACCGTGGGCAAGGACGCGGTGGTGCCCTACGGAGCCTCCTCCAACGAGTCCCGCAAGTTCCGGGCTGCCGAGGCCCTGGACTGGTGGGTGGCCTGCCAGCTGGCCCAGGAGGGCTTCCGCGGCATGGACCTGATGGGGGCGGACTCGGCCCGCGTGCCCGAGCTCTACACGGTGGGCCAGTACAAGCGCCGCTACGCCCAGCACCCCACTGAGGTCGACGGCGCCTGGGACGTCCCCGTGCGCCCGGCCCTGTACCAGGGCCTGCTGGCCGCCAAGAAGGGCCGTGACCTGGCCCGTGGGCTCAGAGAGCGCGTGCTGCGCTGAGGCGCAGGCCGGGCCGGTGCCGCTCGGGGCGCCAGCGCGCTCTGGCTGCCTGCCGGTAGGGCAGGCGGCAGAGCAGGACGGCGCTAGCAGGCGGGTAGACTCAGGCCGACCCGGGGCACCCGTACAGCCCCGGGAGGTCAAGAGCACAAGGAGCACCCGCATGGCTGAGCAGCCCAGCATGAACATCACCCTCGACGGCGTCCCGCGCCAGGTCACGCCGGGCACCACCGGGACCGAGCTCTTTGAGACCGACCGTGAGGTCGTGGCCATGCGGGTGGACGGCGAGCCCTGGGACCTGTCCCGGCAGCTGCCGGCCGGGGCCGCCGTCGAGCCCATCACCCTGTCCAGTCCCACGGGCCTGGAGATCCTGCGCCACTCCTGCACCCACGTGATGGCGCAGGCCGTCCAGGAGGTCTTCCCGGAGGTGAACCTGGGCATCGGCCCCTTCATCACCGACGGCTTCTACTACGACTTCGGGGGGATCGACGCCGTCACCCCCGAGCTGCTGCGCGAGATCGAGAAGCGCATGAAGCGCATCGTCAAGGAGGGCCAGACCTTCCGGCGGCGCGACATCTCTGAGCAGGAGGGGCGGGCCGAGCTGGCCGACCAGCCCTACAAGCTCGAGCTCATCACCACCAAGGGGCAGGGCGCAGAGGCCTCCGCCAGCGTGGAGGTGGGGGCTGGCGGCCTGACCATCTACGACAACGTGCGCCGCGACGGCACCGTGGCCTGGAAGGACCTGTGCCGCGGCCCCCACCTGCCCTCCACCCGGCACATCGGCCAGGGCTTTGCCCTGACCAAGTTCTCCTCCGCCTACTGGAAGGGTGACCAGAACGGCGACTCCCTGCAGCGCATCTACGGCACCGCCTGGGCCAGCAAGGAGGACCTCAAGGCCTACCAGGAGCGCCTCAAGGAGGCCGAGCGCCGCGACCACCGCCGTCTGGGCGCCGAGCTGGACCTGTTCTCCTTCCCCGAGGAGCTGGGGGCGGGCCTGCCCGTCTTCCACCCCAAGGGTGGTGTGCTCAAGCGGGTCATGGAGGACTACGTGCGCCAGGCCCACGTTGACAACGGCTTCCTGTACGTGGGCACCCCCCACATCTCCCGGGAGGGGCTGTTCCACACCTCCGGGCACCTGCCCTACTACGCCGATGGCATGTTCCCGCCCATGGACGACGACGGTCAGGCCTACTACCTCAAGGCCATGAACTGCCCCATGCACAACCTGATCTTCAAGAGCCGGGGACGCTCCTACCGGGAGCTGCCCCTGCGCTTCTTCGAGTTCGGCACCGTCTACCGCAACGAGAAGTCCGGGGTGCTGCAGGGCCTGACCCGGGTGCGCTCCATCACCCAGGACGACTCCCACTCCTACTGCACGCCCGAGCAGGCCCCCGACGAGGTGCGCCACCTGCTGAGCTTTGTGCTGACCCTCCTGGCGGACTTCGGCCTGGACGACTTTTACCTGGAGGTCTCCACGCGGGACGAGGACGGCCGCAAGAAGGAGAAGTTCATCGGCACCGACGAGCAGTGGGACAGCGCCACCCGCATCCTGGAGGAGATCGCGCAGCAGTGTGCGGCCGAGCACGGGCTGCAGGTGGTCGCCGACCCGGGCGGCGCCGCCTTCTACGGGCCCAAGATCTCGGTCCAGGCCAAGGACGCGATCGGCCGCACCTGGCAGATGTCCACCGTCCAGTACGACTTCAACCAGCCCGAGCGTTTCGGCCTGGAGTACACCGCCGCCGACGGCAGCCACCAGCGGCCGGTCATGATCCACGCCGCCAAGTTCGGGGCCCTGGAGCGCTTTATCGGCGTGCTCACCGAGCACTACGCGGGGGCCTTCCCCGCCTGGCTGGCCCCGGTGCAGGTGCGCCTGGTGCCCGTGGCGGAGGCCTTCGACGGCTACGTGGACGAGGTCGCCGCCCAGCTGCGTGCCCAGGGCCTGCGCGTGGAGACCGACCACTCCGACGACCGCTTCGGCAAGAAGATCCGCAACGCCGCCAAGGACAAGGTGCCCTTCACCCTGATCGCGGGCGGGGAGGACGTCGAGGCCGGGGCCGTCTCCTTCCGCTTCCGTGACGGCAGCCAGGCCAACGGGGTGCCCGTGGCGCAGGCGGTGGCCCATATCGCCCGGGTGGTGGCTGAGCGCGTCAACGACCCGGCGGGGGAGAAGCTCAGCCGTGACTGAGCAGCCCGCACCCGGTGCCGTGCCCGCAGCCGGTACGGCCCCTTTCCAGGGGGCCGTGGTGGACGGCGTGCGGGTGGAGCTGCCCTTCCAGCACCCGCAGGCCCCGGAGCCTTTCGGCCGCCTGTGGACCCCGCACCGCATGGTCTACATCGGGGGGCAGGACAAGCCCAAGGACGCCTCCGTCTCCCAGTGCCCGTTCTGCGCGGCCCCGGGTAGGGCCGACGAGGAGGCCCTGGTGGTGCACCGGGGGGAGAGCGCCTACGTGCTGATGAACCTCTACCCCTACAACACCGGCCACCTGCTGGTGTGCCCCTACCGGCACTTCCCGGACTGGACCCAGGCCACCGTGCAGGAGCGCGCCGAGATCGGGGTGCTGACCGCCCGGGCCATGGAGGTGGTGCGGCACGTGGCCCACCCCCACGGCTTCAACCTGGGCATGAACCAGGGGGAGGTGGCCGGGGCGGGTATCTCCGCCCACCTGCACCAGCACGTCGTGCCCCGGTGGACCGGGGACGCCAACTTCATGCCGTTGATCGGCAGGACCAAACCGGTGCCCCAGCTGCTGGGGGAGCAGCGCGAGCTGCTCGCCCAGGCCTGGGACCAGGCTCCCAGCAGCAGCCACTGAGCCCGCACCCCCTGAGGAAGGTGATCCCAGAACATGCTCGGACAGCACGGACGCAGCCTCACCAAGGCCCTGTTCACCCGGCCCGCCCTGGCCCTGGCCCGGCTGGGGGTCACCCCCAACATGCTCACGGTCACCGGGACGGTGCTCACCGTCTCGATCGCTGTGGCCACCCTGCCCCAGGGGCGCTTCCTGCTGGGCACCGGCCTGCTGGCCCTGGCGGTGGCGGGGGACTCCTTTGACGGGATCCTGGCCCGGGCCACCGGCAGGACCTCGGTGTTCGGTGGCTTCCTGGACTCCACCATGGACCGGGTAGCCGACGGCGCCATCTTCGGCTCCCTGGCCGCCTGGGCGGCCCTGCACCTGGAGGCGGGCCCGCTGCGCACCACCACCCTGGCCCTGGCCCTGGCCAGCGTGGTGCTCGCCGAGGTGGTCTCCTACACCCGCGCCAAGGCCGAGTCCCTGGGGGCCAGCGCCGCGGTAGGGGTGGCTGAGCGCACCGACCGGCTGGTCGTGGCCGCCGTCGGGGTGGTGGCGGTGGGCCTGGGCGCCCCCAGCTGGGTGCTTACCGCCGCCCTGGGCCTGGTGGCTGCGGGCTCGCTGGTGACCGTGGTCCAGCGGGTGGCCACCACCAAGCGGCAGCTCGACGCCCGCGAGGCCCCGGAGGCGCCTGCGGCACAGGAGGCGGCCCGGTGAGACGCCCCGGTGTCCAGGACGCCTACCGCCTGGCCTGGCGGCACCTGGGGCGGCTGCCCGCGCCCGTGGGGCGGGGCCTGTTCAACCTGGGGGCCGACGCCGCCTGGGCGCTGCACCGCCTGCGCGGGGGAGAGCCGGGCGTGGGCCAGCTGGAACGCAACCTGGCACGCATCATGCCCCCGCAGTCCGACGGCGCCCTGCGCCGCGCCTCACGGGCCGCCATGCGTTCCTACCTGCGCTACTTCTACGAGGCCTTCACCCTGGCCTCGCTCAAGCCGGAGCAGCTGCGCCACCGGCTGCGCGCCGAGCTGGACCCCCACCTCCGCCAGGACCTGCGGCGCGGCAGCGTCGTCGTCGCCCTGACCCACACGGGCAACTGGGACCTGACCGCCGCCTGGGCCGTCCAGGAGCTCGCCCCCGTGCTGACAGTGGCCGAGAAGCTGGAGCCCGCAGACCTCTTTGCGCAGTTCCTGGCCTTCCGGCAGTCCCTGGGGGTGCGGATCATCGGGCAGCAGCACGGCCAGCGGGTATTCGACCAGCTGGTGCACGAGCTCCAGCAGGCCCGCTCCCGGGGCGAGCACCTGGTGGTCCCCCTGCTCGCTGACCGCGACCTGTCCAGTGCCGGGGTGGAGGTGGAGCTGTGCGGCCACCCGGCTCGCTGTGCCGCCGGACCCGCTGCCCTGGCCCAGCGGCTGGACCTGCCCCTGTACACCGGCACCATGCACTACGAGCGGCTCACCGGGGAACGGCGTCGGCGGGCGGGCAGCCCTTGGGGCGTGGTGCTCACCGTCCGGGGAGTTCCCGCCCCGGCCGGGTTGCGCGGGCGGGAGCAGGTGGCTGCCCACACCCGTGCCTGGGCCCGGGTGGTGTCCCCGCTGCTGGCCGCCCACCCCCTGGACTGGCACATGCTGCAGGCGGTCTTCACCGCCGACCTGGACCAGCAGCGGCTGGCCCGCCGCCACGCCCAGGAGCAGGCGGCCCCCGGCAACCGCTACCCTGGCCCCGTCAGCGGGGCAGCAGGCCCTCGGCAGGAGGGAGCCGTATGAGGATCGGGATCGTCTGTCCCTACTCCTTTGACGCCCCCGGCGGGGTGCAGGTCCATGTCATGGACCTGGCTGGTGAGCTGCGGCGCCGTGGGCACGAGGTGCAGGTGCTCGCTCCCGTCTCCTCCGAGTCCGCCCTGGCCGACCTGCCCCAGTGGTTCACCAGCGCCGGTGCCTCGGTCTCCATCCCCTACAACGGCTCCGTGGCCCGGCTCAGCTTCGGCACCCGGGCCATGCGGGCCACCCGCCGCTGGCTGGCTGAGGGCGACTTCGACCTGCTGCACATACACGAGCCCATCATCCCCAGCGTCGGGATGCTGGCCCTGCAGGCCGCCGTAGGCCCCGTGGTGGGGACCTTCCACGCCGCGATGGACCGCTCCTACGCCCGCGAGCTGCTCTCCCCGGCGGTCGTGCCGCTCATGGAGAAGCTCACTGCCCGGATCGCCGTGTCCGAGGAGGCCCGGCGCACCCTCATCCAGTACCACGGCGGGGACGCGGTGGTCATCCCCAACGGTGTCTACGTGCAGCCCTTCCGGGACGCCCAGGTGGACCCGGCGCTCACCGGCAGCCCGGAGGCCCCCACCATCGCCTTCCTAGGCCGCCTGGACGAGCCGCGCAAGGGCCTGCCCGTGCTGGCCGCCGCCGTGCCCGCCGTCCTGGAGCAGGTGCCCGGGGCACGCTTCCTGATCGCCGGGCGGGGGGAGGCCGAGCGCAGCCGGGAGGCCCTGGCCCGCTACGGCGAGCACGTGGTCTTCCTGGGCGGGGTCTCCGACACCCAGAAGGCGGCGCTGCTGGCCTCCGCCACCTGCTACGTGGCCCCCCAGACCGGGGGAGAGTCCTTCGGCATCGTGCTGGTGGAGGCCATGGCCGCCGGGGCCTTCGTGGTGGCCTCCGACCTCAAGGCCTTCTCCGACGTGCTGGGGCAGGGCCGCTACGGGGCACTGTTCCGCAACGAGGACAGCGCCGACCTGGCGCGCGTCATCGTCCAGACCGTCACCGACCTGCCCGCCTCCCAGGCCCGCAAGGAGGCCGCCGACGCCGTCGTGGGACGCTACGACTGGTCCGCCGTCACTGACGCGGTGCTGGACGTCTACGACATGGCCCTGTCCACCGCCCACACCCGTGTCTGCCTGGCTCCCGGCCAGCGCACCGCCTTGGGGCGCCTGCGGGAAACCTGGCAGGACTGACCACCATGCTCTCCACAACCGCTGCCGTAGTCCTCGCCGTGGTGCTGGCGCTGTCCCTGCTGGGCTGGCTGCTGTACGCCAAGGCCCTGCGGGTAGACCGCCTGCACCGCCAGGTCCTGGGGGCCCGGGCCACCCTGGAGGCCCAGCTGGTGCACCGCGCCCAGGCCGCCCTGGACCTGGTGGGGGCCGGGGTCCTGGACCCGGCCTCCGGCCTGCTGCTGGCGGAGGCCGCCCGCGAGGCGCTGTCCTGCGAGGCGCCCGTGGTCGACGACGGGCTGGACCCGGAGCCGCGCGCCGCCAGCGGCCCCGCGGGCCAGGACCGCAGCCGGGCCCAGGTAGAGTCCGACCTGTCCCGGGTGCTGCGCACCGTGGTGGACGCCGAGACCCGCGCCGAGCTGGCCGGGGACCTGGTGGCGGAGGCCGCCCTGGCCAACCTGGACCGCAGCTGCTACCGGCTGATGCTGGCCCGCCGCTTCCACGACACGCACGTGTCTGAGACCATACGGATCCGCGCGGACTGGGACGTGCGCCTGCTGCACCTGGCTGGCCACGCCCCGAGCCCCGGCACCTTCGACGTCGACGACGAGACCGCCCCCAGCTGCGTCCCTGCGCCTGAGGAGAGACCATGAGCATGTTGAGACCTGGAGACGGCTGGGCGCCCCGGCCCGGATACACCCCCAAGGGACAGGCCCTGGGGCTGGCTACCGCGCAGGCGGAGCGCATCAGCTACGAGAGCTCAGTGTCCTGGATACAGCCCGGGGCCATCGCCCAGTCCCGGCGCAGCGACTACGCCCGCTACGGACTGACCCTGCTCGGGGGCGCTGGCCTGCTGGGGGTGCTGTGGCTCATCGCCTCCCAGGCAGGTGGGGCGCTGGGGCTGCTGCTGCCCACCCTGCTGGCCCTGATCCCCCTGGCCGTGGTGCTGGGCTCCGTGATCTGGGTGGACCGCTGGGAGCCGGAGCCCTTCGGGCTGCTGCTGACCGCCTTCCTGTGGGGGGCCGGGGTCAGCACGGTGGTCTCGATCGTGGTCAACACCACCGCCTCCGCCTTGGCCTACGGGGCCACCGGCGACCCTTTCGACGCCCAGTCCTTCTCCGCCGTGATCTCCGCCCCCGTGATCGAGGAGGCCACCAAGGGCCTGGGGGTGCTGCTGATCTTCCTGATCTGGCGGCGCAACTTTGACGGCCCGGTGGACGGGGTGGTCTACGCGGCGGTGACCGCGGCGGGCTTTGCTTTTGCGGAGAACATCCTGTACTTCGTCAGGTACCAGGACACGATCCTGCTGACCTTCGTGCTGCGCGGGGTGGCCTCGCCCTTCGCGCACATCATGTTCACCGCCAGCACCGGCCTGGCCCTAGGGGTTAGCGCCACCATGCGCTCCCGCCAGGCCTGGGTGTGGATGACCCCCCTGGGGCTGGCCGGGGCGATAGGCATGCACGCCTTCTGGAACGGGGTGGTCTCCTCCAACCCGCTGTCCACCTACTTCTTCGTGGAGGTGCCGCTGTTCTTCGGCTTCGTGGGCCTGGTGGTGGGCCTGCGCGCCGCGGAGCGCAAGACCCTGCGGCTGCGCCTGCTGGACTACGCCGGCTCTGGCTGGTTCGTGCCGGCTGAGATCGATATGCTCTCCACCTTCAGCGGCAGGAGGTTGGCCCGCACCTGGGCCAACAGGCTGGGGCCACGCCAGGGGCAGGCGATGCAGGACTTCCAGAAGGCCGCCTCCGAGCTGGCCAACCTGCGCCGTCGGGCCATGCAGGGACACGCTGAGGCCAGCTTCCAGCAACAAGAGCGCGCCCTGCTGGACCGGGTGGTCTACGCCCGCCAGGTCTACCAGGGACGGGCCTGAGATGACCTGTGGAGCCGTTCCGGGGAGGGTGCCCGACAACTGGCGCGAGCTCCTGGATCCCCAGGAGTGGCGGCTGAACCATGAGGGCCTGCCCGCGCGGGAGGCCGCCCGGGTCATCGCCCTGCGCACCGTCCCGGAGCCCGCGATCCTGCTGGTGGAGGGCCACGACTTCGGCGACGCCGCCCACTGCTGGGCCTTCACCCCTGGTGGGGGCCTGCTGCCCGGAGAGAGCCCCCTGGAAGGGGCCCGCCGGGAGCTGTTAGAGGAGACGGGCCTGGGCCTGCGCCCGGAGCAGCTGCACGGTCCGGTGCTGGAGCGCTCCTCACGCTTCGAGTTCAACCTGGTCACCTGCCGGCAGAACGAGCTCTACTACCTGGTGCGCCTGGAGGGCCAGGACGTGCGGCAGGCGGACGAGCTCCAGGGGGAGGACGGCCAGCTGGACCGCTCGGGGTGGACCGCCCAGGAGCGGGAGGTGCTGGACTCCCTGCGCTGGTGGAGCCTGGAGGAGCTGGACGCCGCCGTGGCCACCGGGCTGACCGTCTACCCCCGGAACCTGCCTGCCCTGGCCCGCCAGCTGCTGGAGGGCTGGGACGGGCGGCTGCACCGGATGGTGGAGGAGGACTGAGACGTGTCCAGGCTCTCGCGGCCCGGCGGGGCCCAGGCGGCTGCGGTTCTAGCCTGGGCGGAGCCGGGCGTTAGGATTGCCGAGGTTTTCCGTCAGCCGGGCCCGGCCGACGGTGGCAGCGAGGCGTCCCGGGCGGGCGCAAGACGATCTAGAGCCAGGAGGACATATGTCGGGGCACTCTAAGTGGGCCACCACCAAGCACAAGAAGGCCGCGATCGACGCCAAGCGGGGCAAGCTCTTTGCGCGCCTGATCAAGAACATCGAGGTCGCGGCCCGCACCGGCGGCGGCGACCCGGCTGGCAACCCGACCCTGTTCGACGCGATCCAGAAGGCCAAGAAGAACTCCGTCCCGGCCGACAACATCACCCGTGCCGTCAAGCGTGGCTCCGGCGAGGAGGCCGGTGGCGCCGACTGGCAGACCATCATGTACGAGGGCTACGGGCCAGCCGGGGTGGCCTTCCTGGTGGAGTGCCTGACCGACAACCGCAACCGGGCGGCCTCTGACGTGCGGGTGGCCTTCACGCGCACCGGCGGCAACCTGGCCGACCCCGGCTCGGTGGCCTACAACTTCAGCCGCAAGGGCATCGTGGAGATCGCCAAGGCGGAGGGCATTGACGAGGACACCATCCTGATGGCGGTCCTGGAGGCGGGCGCCGAGGAGGTCGTGGAGGGCCCGGAGTCCTTCGAGGTCATCTGCGAGCCCACGGACCTGGTGGCGGTGCGCCAGGCCGTCACCGAGGCCGGTATGGAGTACGAGTCGGCCGAGTCCCAGTTCGTGGCCGCCACCAAGGTGGAGGTGGACCTGGAGGGCGCCAGGAAGGTCATGCGCCTGATCGACGCCCTGGAGGACCTGGACGACGTGCAGAACGTCTTCACCTCCGTGGAAGTCTCCGCCGAGGTCGCCGCTGCCCTGGAGTCCGAGGAGGACTGAGCCTGCCGGGTCGCTGCCGTGCCAGCCTCTAGCCGTGTGTCCGTGAGCCGGCTGCGGGTCCTGGGAGTGGACCCCGGCCTGACCCGCTGCGGCCTGGGCTGCGTGGACATCGACTCCCGGCGCCGGGCGCGCCTGGTGGAGGTCGGGGTGGTGCGCACCGCGCCGCACACCAGCCCAGAGCTGCGCCTGCTGGCCGTGGCCGAGGCCCTGGAGGACTGGATCGCCCGCCTGGGGCCCAACGCTGTCTCGGTGGAGCGGGTCTTCGCGCAGGACAACCTGCGCTCGGTGATCGGCGTGGCCCAGGTGATGGGCGTGGTGATGGTGGCCGGGGCCCGGGCGGGCCTGGAGGTCGCCCAGCACACCCCCTCCGAGGCCAAGGCCGCCGTGACCGGCTCCGGCACCGCGGGCAAGGCCCAGGTGCAGGCCATGGTCCAGCGGATCCTGGGCCTGACGGAGCCGCCCCGGCCTGCCGACGCCGCTGACGCCCTGGCGCAGGCCATCTGCCACGGCTGGCGGGGCGGGGGCACCGGCGCGGACGGGATCACGGAGATGGTCTCAGCCGGAGGGGCCGTGCGCGCGAGCGCCCGCACCCCCGCCCAGCAGCAGTGGGCGGCCGCCCAGGCCGCCGCCCGCCGCACCGGCGCCGTGGACCCGCGCCGTCTCCGCCGTCGTAGCCCCTGAGCCTGCTACAGTTCGCACATATGTTCGACTAGGGTGGTGCCTGGTGGGGCTGGCGCCGGTCCCAGTAGCGGCTGGCCCAGGCGGGTCCTGCCCGCAGGTACCGGCAGGCACTGGCAGTCACAACTGGAAGGCTAAGGACACCCATGATCTCCTCACTGCGTGGCAAGGTGCTGGACCTCAGCCTCAGCGCCGCCGTCATCGAGGTCGGTGGTGTGGGGCTGCGGGTCCTGGCCACCCCCACCACCCTGGCGGGCTTGCAGGTGGGGCAGGAGGCCCAGGTCTACACCGAGCTGATCGTCCGGGAGGACTCCCTGACCCTCTACGGCTTCGCTGAGGTAGATGAGCGTGACTGCTTCCAGGTGCTGCTCGGGGCCAAGGGCGTGGGGGCCAAGCTGGCCCTGGCGATGCTGGCGGTCCACACCCCGGACTCGCTGCGCCGGATCATCGCCAGCCAGGACGTGGCGGCACTCAAGCGCGTGCCGGGCCTGGGCCCCAAGGGGGCACAGCGGGTGATTATCGACGTCGGTGACAAGCTGGGGGCGGTGCGTGGCGGCGAGCTGCCCCCGGTGGTGCCCGCCGCCGACCAGGCTGCCGCGGGCAGCGCCAACCCCGACGTCGTCGCCGCCCTGGTGCAGCTGGGCTGGAGCGAGGCGGCAGCCACCCAGGCGGTGGCTGAGGTGGAGGGCACCGCGGAAGGCTCCACCCTGGGCGTGCCCGAGCTCCTGCGCGCCGCACTGCGCCTGCTAGGAGGGGGCCGACGTGGCTGAGTGGGAGCAGGCTCCGGCGCGGGTGGTGGGCCCCGGCGCTGACGAGGCGGAGAGGGCCTCGGAGGCGGCGCTGCGCCCCAAGCGCCTCGAGGACTTCATCGGCCAGGAGGTGGTGCGCGGCCAGCTCTCCGTGGTGCTGCGGGCGGCCATCGCGCGGGGGGCCACCCCTGACCACGTGCTGCTGTCCGGCCCGCCCGGCCTGGGCAAGACCACCCTGGCCATGATCATCGCCGCGGAGGTGGAGGGCTCCCTGCGCCTGACCAGCGGCCCGGCGATCCAGCACGCCGGGGACCTGGCCGCCATCCTCTCCTCCCTGGAGGGGGGCGACGTCCTGTTCATCGACGAGATCCACCGGCTGGCCCGCACCGCGGAGGAGATGCTCTACCTGGCCATGGAGGACTACCGGGTGGACATCGTGGTCGGTAAGGGACCGGGCGCCACCTCTATCCCCCTGACCCTGCCGCCCTTCACCGTGGTGGGGGCAACCACCCGGGCGGGCCTGCTGCCTGCACCGCTGCGCGACCGCTTCGGCTTCACCGGCCACCTGGACTACTACGGTCCTGGTGAGCTCACCCGGATCCTGAGCCGCTCGGCCGGGCTGCTGGGGGTGGGGCTGGAGCCGCAGGCCGCCCAGGAGCTGGCCCGCCGCTCCCGGGGCACGCCCCGCATAGCCAACCGGCTGCTGCGGCGCGTCCAGGACTGGGCACAGGTCCACGGGGCCCCCGGAAGGCTGGACCTGGCCGCCACCCAGGGGGCGCTGGAGGTCTTTGAGGTGGACGCCCTGGGGCTGGACCGGCTGGACCGGCTGGTCCTGGAGGCCCTGTGCACCCGCTTCGGAGGTGGTCCGGTGGGGCTGACCACCTTGGCCGTGAGCGTGGGGGAGGAGCCGGAGACGGTGGAGACGGTGGCTGAGCCCTACCTGGTGCGTGAGGGGCTGGTGGTGCGCACCCCCCGGGGCCGGGCCGCCTCCCCCGCTGCCTACGCCCACCTGGGGCTGGAGGCCCCCCGCGAGGGGATGCTCTTCGGCTGAGCGCCCGCCCGGTGCGCTGTGCCGGTGCGTGCAGACGCTGCGGGCGGTCCCGCCGGTAGCCGCGCCAGGACACGGTGGGATGTGGTTTGCCTTACGTGTGCACCTGAAAACGGGCGTGGTAGCAGTAGCGGCCCCAAGGTGGCCTAGACTCCAACCGTCACGTTCCCAACCAGAGGTGTGCCCAAAATGGATCCCACGCTTATCGTCATGCTAGTCGTCATGGGTGGTGGTTTCTTCCTCATGACCCGTATGGCCAAGCGCCAGCAGGAGAAGATGCAGGCAGAGCAGGACCGGCGCCTGCAGGAGGCGCTGGTGCCCGGCACCTGGGTGCGCACCCACTCCGGCTTCTACGGCAAGCTGGTCGAGGTCGACGGCGACGTCGTCACCCTCGCCACGCCCTTGGGAGACGAGACGCTGTGGCACAAGCGGGCGCTCCTCGGCGCCGAGCAGCCACCTTTTGCCGCCGCTGAGGAGGAGGAGACGAGCAGCCTGGAGCAGGCTGACGTCCCCAAAGACACTGAGGCCGACGAGCCGCAGGCCTGACCGGCCCGGCCCGCAAGAGAACCAGGAAGGGACTCCGTGTCCACCAAACAGTTGAAGTACCCGGGCCGTGTGATCACGGCCCTGCTGATCGTGGTCGCCCTGGCCTACGGGCTCCTGGCCTACGGGAGCAGCACCAGCCGCACCTCCTTCACCCCGGGCCTAGCCCTGGACCTGGAGGGGGGCACCCAGATCATCCTGACGCCCACCACCACCGACGGCTCGGAGATCTCCGAGAAGGACGTGGACCAGGCCATCAGCATCATCCGCCAGCGCGTGGACGCCTCCGGTGTGGCCGAGGCCCAGATCTCCCGGCAGGGCGGGCAGAACATCGTCGTCTCCCTGCCCGGCAGGCCGAGCCCGGAGACCCTGGAGCTGGTGCGCACCTCCGCCGTCCTGTACTTCCGCCCCGTGCTGCGTATCCTGCACGGCTCGGCCGTCCAGGTGGCGGAGGCCCAGAACCAGCTCGCCGCCCAGGCCGCCTCCGCTGCTGCCAGCGCCCCGGCCACGGAGAGTGCCGCTCAGCCCACCGAGGCTCCCAGCCCGGAGGCCACGTCCGAGGCCAGCCCGGAGGCCGCTGCGGAGGCGGAGGCCACGGAACAGCCTGCTGAGCAGGCCACGGAGCAGGCGGTGGACCCGGCCGCTACGCCGTCCGTCCCCACCGAGGTACCCACCCTCACGGCGGAGCAGGTCGCCACCCAGTACGCGGACGCCGACGGCGACGGGCAGGTCACGGACACGCCGCTGCCCGCCACCAGCCAGGACAGCTCCTCTGACGCCGCCCTGACCGAGCAGCTGCTCTACGACGCCTACATGATGGACTGCACGGCGGAGGAGAACCTCAAGGGCGGGACCCAGGACCCGACCAAGGCGGTGATCTCCTGCGACAAGGAGGGCACCGGCACCACCTACGTGCTGGGGCCGGCCGACATCGCGGGCACCGAGATCAAGAACGCCCAGTCCGGCCTGGAGACCACCAGCCAGGGCCAGACCACCAACAAGTGGGTCGTGAACCTGGAGTTCAACGACCAGGGCACCCAGACCTTCGCGGAGGTCTCCCAGCGGTTGGTCGCCTTCCGGGAGCAGGCCAAGGTCGAGAACCAGTCCGCCCAGGGCCAGCCCCAGGCCGTCCCGCCAAGCCACAGCAGTGAGAAGGCCCAGTTCGCCATCGTCCTGGACGGTCTGACCATCATGGCCTCCGGCTTCGCCGAGGGGGTCACCACCGGCATCACCGACGGGCGCGTGCAGATCTCTGGCGGGTTCAAGCAGGTCGGGGCCAACAACCTGGCCAACCAGCTGTCCTTCGGCTCCCTGCCCCTGACCTTCACGGTCCAGTCGGAGCAGCAGATCTCCGCCACCCTGGGCACCGAGCAGCTGCGCAACGGCCTGATCGCCGGGCTGATCGGCTTCCTGCTGATCATTGTCTACCTGGCCTGGCAGTACCGGGGCCTGGCGGTCGTGGCCGTGGCCTCCTTGCTGGTGGCCGCCCTGATCACCTACGTGGTGATCGCGCTGCTGAGCTGGTCGATCGGCTACCGCCTGTCCCTGGCGGGCGTGGCGGGCCTGATCGTGTCAATCGGTATCACCATGGACTCCTTCATCATCTACTTCGAGCGCATCCGTGACGAGGTGCGCCACGGCCGCACGCTGCGGGCCTCCGTGGACGAGGGCTGGCGCCACGCGCGCCAGACCATCGTGGTCTCCGACTCGGTCAACCTGGTGGCCGCCGTCGTGCTGTACTTCCTGGCCGTCGGTGGGGTGCAGGGCTTCGCCTTCACCCTGGGGGTCACCACCGTGGTGGACCTGCTGGTCATCTTCATGTTCACCCACCCGATGATGGTCTTCATCCTGCGCTTCGCCTTCTTCGGGGAGGGGCACCGCCTCTCCGGCCTGGACCCGGAGCGCCTGGGGGCGGACAGCCTTGCGGCCTACGGCAAGGGCCGCCAGGCCGTGGCTGAGGCGGTTACCGGCTCCTTGGCCCGCCGCAAGGCGCAGGAGCGCCGGGCCGCCGTGCGCGCGGCAGGGGACGACGCCTTAGAGGCCGGTTCCGCCAACGGAAAGGACGGTGCACAGGCATGAAGTCACTGGCAGCGCTCGGAAACGAGCTCTACTCCGGCAAGACCTCGATCCCCTTCGTCGCTAAGAGGCGGATCTGGTACACCGTGGCCTCATTGGTGGTGCTAGGCTCCTTCGCCCTGCTGGGCCTGGTGGGCCTGAACCCCGGTATCGACTTCAAGGGCGGCTCGGAGGTCACCGTCACCGGCATCGCGAACCCTTCTGAGGGACCCGCCAACCAGGTCATCTCCAAGGGCGGCTACTCGGCTGGCTCCTCCGTGACCACCATGGGATCCTCCTCGGTGCGGGTGCAGACCAGCTCCCTGGAGAAGCCCCAGCTGGACCAGCTCTCTGAGGAGCTGGCCACCGCCTACGGCGTCACCCCCGCCGAGATCTCCGCCACCACGATCGGCCCGACCTGGTCAGGGGACGTCACCAGCAAGGCCGTGCGCGGCCTGGTGATCTTCTTCCTGCTGGTCGGCGGCCTGATCTGGGCCTACTTCCGCACCTGGAAGATGGCGGCCGCCGCCCTGCTGGCCCTGTGCCACGACGTGGTGATCACCATGGGCGTGTACGTGGTCTCCGGCTTTGAGGTCACCCCCGCCACCGTAATCGGCGTGCTGACCATCCTGGGCTACTCGCTGTACGACACGGTGGTGGTCTTTGACAAGATCCGGGAGAACACGTCTGGCTTCCAGGCCCAGAGCCGCTCCACCTACGCAGAGCTGGCCAACCTGGCGGTCAACCAGACCTTCGTCCGCTCCATCAACACCTCCGTGGTGGGTGTGCTGCCGGTCGCCTCGCTGCTGTTCGTCGGGGCCATCATCCTGGGGGCGGGTACCCTGCGGGACATCGCCCTGACCATGTTCATCGGTATGATTGCCGGGACGTTGTCCTCCGTGTTCCTGGCCACCCCGCTGCTGGTGGACCTGCGCTCCCGTGAGAAGGTCATCACCGAGCAGGCCGCGCAGGTGGCCGGGGCCCGGGCCCGGAGGATTGCCGAGCTGGACGGCGACCAGGAGGCTGTGGCGGCCCTGGCTGCGGCCCCCGCCGCCGCTCCACTGCGACCCGGCCACCACCTGGGCGTCTCTGCCCAGCCCAAGCGGAAGAAGAAGCGCTCATGAGCCAAGCCCCCCGTAGGCTGCCTGCCCGGTTGACCCAGCTGTTGCTGGCCAACATCCGGGAGATCCCCGACTTCCCCGAGCCGGGGGTGCTGTTCCGGGACATCACCCCGCTGCTGGCCAACGGCCCGGCCTTCGCCTCCCTGATCGAGGGCCTGGCGGAGTGCTACCAGGGGCGTATCGACGCCGTCGCCGGCCTGGAGTCGCGCGGCTTCATCCTGGCCGCCCCCCTGGCGGTACGGCTGGGCATCGGCATGCTGACCATCCGCAAGGGCGGTAAGCTGCCGGGCCCGGTGATTGGTGAGGACTACTCCCTGGAGTACGGCACTGCCCGCATGGAGCTGCGCCCCGACTCGGTCAGTCCCGGTTCCCGGGTGCTGGTGATCGACGACGTGCTGGCCACCGGGGGCACCGCCCGCGCCTCCATAGACCTGATCGAGCAGGCCGGGGCTCAGGTGGCTGCAGTATGCATGCTGCTGGAGCTCCAGGAGCTCGGTGGACGCGCCCGCCTTGGTGACGTAGAGGTCGACTGCGTCGTCTCCTACTGAGCCCTGCCCGGCTCCTGCTCCGGGGCGCCCTGCCTGAGTTGCGCCCCGGAGCAGCATCTTTCCTGGAAGACACCGGCTGGTGGGTTCCGGCTCGGGTACATCAGGCAGGCCGGGCTATATGATGCGGGAATGACGGACTCCACGAGCACCACCGGCACCGCCGAGACAGTCGTTCCTGGGTCCAGGGTGCGCAGCCGCCTGGCCTGGTTCGGCTCCCGCGGGCACTCCACGCCTCCGGCTATCGAGCCGCTGCTGCGGGCCGTGCGGGCCAACCACCCCAAGGCCGACACCAGCCTGATCGTGCGCGCCTACGAGGTGGCCAGCACCGCCCACGAGGGGCAGATGCGCAAGTCCGGCGAGCCCTATATCACCCACCCGGTGGCGGTGGCCACGATCCTGGCCGAGCTGGGCATGACCTCCCAGACCCTGGCAGCCGCCCTGCTGCACGACACCGTGGAGGACACCAGCTACTCCCTGGACCGGCTGCGGGCCGACTTCGGGGAGGAGATCGCCCTGCTGGTAGACGGCGTGACCAAGCTGGACAAGCTCCAGTACGGTGACGCCGCCCAGGCCGAGACCGTGCGCAAGATGATCGTGGCCATGTCCAAGGACATCCGGGTGCTGGTCATCAAGCTGGGGGACCGGCTGCACAATGCCCGCACCTGGAAGTACGTCTCCGCCCAGAACGCCGCCCGCAAGGCCAAGGAGACCCTGGAGATCTACGCCCCTCTGGCCCACCGCCTGGGCATGAACACCATCAAGTGGGAGCTGGAGGACCGCTCCTTCAAGGCGCTCTACCCCGGCGTCTACGCCGAGATCGAGCACATGGTGGCGGAGCGGGCACCCGCCCGGGAGGAGTACCTGCGCCAGGTGCGCCTGCAGATCGAGGAGGACCTGCGGGTCAACAAGATCAAGGGCACGGTCACCGGCCGGCCTAAGCACTACTACTCCATCTACCAGAAGATGATCGTGCGGGGGAAGGACTTCGACGACATCTACGACCTGGTGGCCGTGCGGGTCATTGTGGACACGATCCAGGACTGCTACGCCGTGCTCGGTTCCCTGCACTCCCGCTGGACCCCAATGAGCGGACGCTTCAAGGACTACATCGCCGTCCCGAAGTTCAACCTGTACCAGTCCCTGCACACCACCGTGGTCGGTCCGGGCGGAAAGCCCGTGGAGATCCAGATCCGCACCCACGAGATGCACCGTCGGGCCGAGTACGGGGTAGCCGCCCACTGGAAGTACAAGGCCGACCCCAACGCCTCCGGGCCCTCGCCACTGGGCCAGGGCACCGGGAAGGCGGACAAGGCCGAGCTCGGCTGGCTGCGCCAGCTGGTGGACTGGCAGCGGGAGACCCAGGACCCGGCCGAGTTCCTGGAGTCCCTGCGCTTCGAGATGACCGGCACGCAGATCTACGTGTTCACCCCCAAGGGCGACGTCATGGTGCTGCCCTCCGGCGCGACCCCGGTGGACTTCGCCTACGCCGTGCACACCGAGGTGGGGCACCGCACCGTGGGGGCGCGGGTAAACGGCCGCCTGGTGCCCCTGGACTCCCACCTGGAGACCGGCGACTCCGTGGAGGTCTTCACCTCCAAGTCGGTGTCCGCGGCCCCCTCACGGGACTGGCTGTCCTTCGTCAGCTCCCCGCGGGCCCGCAACAAGATCCGCCAGTGGTTCTCCAAGGAGCGGCGGGAGGAGGCCATTGAGGAGGGCAAGGCCCAGATCGCGCGTGCCATGCGCAAGAAGGACCTGCCTATCCAGCGCCTGATGAGCCACGAGACCCTGATGAACGTGGCCAAGACCCTGGACAAGGGGGATATCGACGGCCTGTACGCGGCCGTGGGGGAGGGGCACGTCTCCGCCCAGCACGTGGTTCAGACCCTGGTGGCCACCATGGGTGGCGAGGCCGGGGCCGAGGAGACCCTGGCGGAGGCGGTCCTGCCCACCTTCACCCCCAGCAGCCGGCACGCTGCGCGCAGCGGCGACAGCGGCGTCGTGGTGGAGGGCATGAACGCCGGAGACCTCTACGTAAAGCTGGCCCGCTGCTGCACCCCTATGCCGGGGGACCCGATCGTCGGCTTCGTCACCCGGGGCTCGGGCATCTCCGTGCACCGCACCGACTGCCAGAACGTGGAGCAGCTGCAGGCCGAGCCGGAGCGCATGATCGCCGTGCACTGGGCCGACCACGCCCAGGCCGCCTACCTGGTACAGATCGAGGTGGAGGCCCTGGACCGTGGCGGCCTGCTGGCGGACATCACCCGGGTCATGGCGGACAACCACGTGAACATGGTCAGTGCCAATATCGGCACCAGCCGGGACCGGGTGGTGGTGGGCCGTTTCGTGGTGGAGCTGGCCGAGCCCGGGCACCTGGACCACACCCTGGCGAACCTGCGCCGTATCGACGGCGTCTTTGAGGCCCACCGCGCCTCCACCACCTCACGCAAGCAGCGTTCCTGAGCTGTCCACAGGCCCCCTACGGCGCGCGCCCACCTGCCACGATGTAGTGGTGAGCACACGACGACGCCCCCAGTTCTCCAGCGCGGCCCTGGCCTGGCTGGAGCCCCGGCCGCTGGAGCCGGTGGTGGAGCAGCTGTCTGACCAGGAGCTGGCGCTGCTGCGCTGCCGGGGCCTGGACGAGCGGCTGTGCGCCCAGGTGCTGGGCAAGATGGTGCCCCGGGACCTGCTGTCCAGCCCCGCTGGCCGGGCCCGCTGCCTGTGGCCGCGCCTGCCAACGGGGGCCACCGTCTACGGCGCCAGCGCCCTGTGGGTGCACACAGGGCAGGCACCGCCCCAGGTCCTGGAGGCCATCTGGCCAGGACACACCGGGCGCCGCCGCGACCTGCTGGTGCACCAGGGGCGGCTGCCGGAGAGCGATACCGTGCGGCTGGGGAAGGTGCCCTGCTGCACCCTGGCCCGGGCGGCGGTGGACGTGGCCCGCCTGGGACCACCGGCCCGGGCGGTGGCGGCGCTGCTGGCGGCCCAGGCGGCCGGGGTGGGGGCGCGGGAGCTTTACAACTGTGCCAGCCACTGCGTGGGGGCGCAGGTGAGTGGGCGCGACCGGGTGGAGCACCTGGTGCACCAGCTGTACCGGTAGCGGGCCACGGTTCGGCTACCGGGGCGGCAAGACGCTGCGCCGCCACCCCGGTGAGGTGACGGCGCAGCGTACCCGCCGGTCGGGGCGGGCGGGGGGTCAGGCGCGAGCGGACTGGCGCACCTGCTCCAGCCAGGCACGGCGCGCGGTCAGGGCCGCCTCCGCCTCCGCGATCTTCTTGGTGTTGCCAGCGGCCTGGGCGGCGGCCAGGTCCTTCTCCAGGCCGGCGATGGAGTCCTCCAGCTGTCCGGCCAGCCCCTCCGCCCGGGCCTTGGTCTCCGGGTCGGTGCGGCGCCACTCGGCGTTCTCGGCCTCACGGATGGCGTCCTCGACGGCCCGCATCCGGCCCTCGATCCGGCGCACCGCCGCCCGCGGGACCCGGCCCGCCTCCTCCCAGGCGTCCTGGATGGGGCGCATGGCCTTCTTGGCAGCCTTGACGTCCTTGATGGGCAGCAGGGCCTCCGCCTTGGCGACCAGCGCCTCCTTGACCTTCAGGTTCTCAGCGAACTCGGCGTCGGTGGCCTCGTCCTTGGCGCGGCGGGCGTCGAAGAACACCTGCTGGGCCGCCCGGAAGCGGGCCCACAGGGCGTCGTCCTCCTTGCGGGAGGCGCGTCCGGCCTTCTTCCACTCCTCCATCAGGTCGCGGTACCTGGCGGAGGTGGTGCCCCAGTCGGTGGAGGAGGAGAGCTCCTCGGCCCGGCGGATCAGGGCCTCCTTGGCGGCCTTGACCTGAGCCTGCTTGGAGTCCAGCTCGGAGAAGAACTGGCGGCGGTGGCGGTCAAAGGTGGTGCGGGCGTGGGAGAAGCGCTTCCACAGGCCGTCCTCAGTGGGGCGGTCCAGGCGCGGTCCACGACGCTGGGCCTCCTTCCAGCGCTCCAGCAGGTCCCGCAGCTCGGCCCCGGAGGTCTTCCACTGGGTGCGGGCCGGGTCCTGCTCGCTGATGGCCTCCGCCCGCTCGACGATAGCGGTGCGGTCCTTGAGGGCCTGCTCCTTGGCGGCGGCACGCTCGGCGGAGACCGCCTCCCGGCGCTCAGCGGCGACCTCCCGCAGGGCGGTGAAACGGGCGCGCAGGCCGTCCAGGTCACCCACGGCGGCCGGAGCGACCAGGGACTCCTCAATGGACTTCACCGTGGTGTCGATCTCGCGGACGCTCAGCTGCGGCAGGCGGGTGGCGAACAGGTCGATGGTGGCCTTCAGGTCCAGGAAGCGGCGCACGTAGAAGGCCAGGGCCTCAGCCACCGGCGCGTCGGGGAACTGCCCGACCTCGCGCTCCTCACCGTTGTCCTGCACGTAGACCTTGCCCTCACCGTCCACCCGGCCCCACTTGGCGGCCGCCATGGCCTCCTCCGGGTCGATGGCGGGCTCCACCGGGGTCGGCACGGCGCTGGGGGTAGGCACCGGGGCCTTCTCGCCGGCGGGGGCAGCGGGCTGCGCGGCCTCGGCGTCTGCGGCAGCCGGGGCGCTGGGGCCGTCAGCCGACTCTGGCGCCAGCGGCTCCTGCACGGCGGTCGGGCCGGTGGGAGGCTCCTGTGGAGCGGCGTCGGAAGGAGCGGGGGCGGGCGCCTCAGCGGCTGGCTCCGTGGCGGGTTCACCAGCGGGGGACTGGTCTGCGGCGTCTGGGGTGCTTACCGGCTCCGCGGCCTGTGCCGTGGGCTCCGGGCTGGTCTGCTCGGTCAGGGTGTCCGTGGGGGTGGTGGTGCTGGCTGCGTCCTCATTGAGGGTACGAGCCTCAGGGGTGTGCTGCGACTGCTCAGACACTGTGTGCTCCTTCGAGGTTGACGGGGTTGGCGCCGACGCGCTTTCCGTTCTCGCCCAGCCTGCTGGCCGGGTGGTGGGTGGCCCCCGCCGGAAGGCGGAGGTGGGCGTCAGTCTACGTGCTACACGGCACCAAGGCAGCCGTCAGCCAGCCGGTCCTCGCTGGGCAGTGCCGCTCGTGACCTGGTCCTGGCAGCAGTCCGGGCAGGCTGTCGGCTGGCAGGCTGCCCGGGCCTCAGCCCACGGCCACCAGCCGTAGCCAGCCCTTGCGCTCGTGGCGCTCAGCGCTCACCCGGCGGAAGCCGATGCGCTGGCACAGGGCGATCAGCGCGTCAGTGTCCGGCAGCAGCGGGCCCTGCCCGGTCTCCGCCAGGGCCGTCCCGGTGGCAAGCGTGCGCTCGTTGGCAATGACCAGCCGGCCACCCTTGCCCAGGACCCTACGGGCCTCCCGCAGGCCGGTGGCCAGGCTGGGCCAGCCCTGGACGACCTCGAAGGCCGTCACCACGTCAAAGCTGCGGGAGCGGAAGGGCAGCATCTCCACCGTGCCCTCCGCCAGCCGCAGGCGCCCGGAGCGGAGGGCCGCACGGTTCAGGGTCCGGGTCAGCTCTCGCGCAGCCGGGCTGCTGTCAAAGGCCGTGACCTGGGCGCTGGTGAGCCTGAGGATACGCCGCACCGCCCCGGCCCCACCGAAACCGAGGTTCAGCAGCCGGTCGGTGGGCTCTACGGCAGCAGCCTCCAGCGCCCACTGCTGCAGCCGCCCCTGGCTGAGACTGAGCACCGGCAGGCTCAGGCCCCGGCTGGCAGGCGCGACGAAGGGAAGGTCGAAGCCTCTGGTGGAGGACAGCGCGATCGTCATGCCGCCATCGTGACCAGGGTTATGGTCCCAGAACAGTGCCGTTAACACATGGTTCGGTACCTGTGACCCAAACGTTGCCCGGGCTGGCACCGGTAGGCTGGCCCCATGATCCTTGAGCGCACGGTCGCCGCCGTATTCGGAGCCAACTGCTACGTCCTGGCCGCCGGGCCCGGCCAGCCTGCCCTCGTCGTCGACCCCGGTGCCGGGGCGGCCCGCGGTGCCCTGGCGCTGCTGCGCTCCAACCAGCTGAGCCTGGGGGCGGTGCTGCTCACCCACGGGCACGCCGACCACGTCTGGGACGCCCAGCGCCTCATCGACGTCGCGGTCGGCTCCCGCCTGGTCCCTGGCAGCAGCCGCGTGCCGGTGTACATCCCGGAGCCGGACCTCTACCGCCTGGAGGACCCGGACGCCACCACCGGCATCCGCGCCTCCGGCATGGGCTTCGCGGACATGGCGGGCACGCCCTGGCTACGGCCTGAGGACGTGCGCCCCTTCCCGGCGGAGGGCTTCGGGCAGGCGGTCGAGCTGGTGGCAGGCGTGGCCATCCAGGCGCTGGCCGCCCCCGGGCACTCCGAGGGCTCCACCATGTTCTTCCTCAACGCCCACCTGGGGGACAACCACCTGCTCTTCGAGGCCGAGGTCCTGGACGACCCCGCCAACGTCCCCGAGCGGGACTACCTGGTGAGCCTGTCCGGGGACGTGCTCTTCAAGGGCAGCGTGGGCCGCACCGACCTGCCCGGTGGGGACCAGTACCAGATGTGGGCCACCCTGCGGCTGCTGGCCTCCGTGGTGGACCCGGCCACGGTGCTGCTGCCCGGGCACGGGGCCGCGACCACCATGGAGCACGAGCACCACGGCAACCCCTACCTGGCTGAGGCCAAGGTGCGTGGCGGGGAGCGCGGCTGAGCGGCAGGCCCGCCAGCAGCCGCGGCCGCCCGACGCCGTCGCTGAGACCGGGGCGGGGTGGGCAGCTCCGGCAGAGCAGTCAACGACAACAGTGCAGGCAGTGGGGTCGGAGCGGGCAGCGTGGCCAGGGGCACGCCCCGATCTGTCTCCCAGCAGGTGGCCCGCTCGTGCCGACGTGACACAATGCGGCACATGGCACAGGCACGCATGGCTCAGTCCTCACTCTCCGGCTTCCCTGAGTGGCTCCCCGCAGGCCGTCTGGTGGAGCAGCACTTCATTGACACCCTGCGCCGCACCTTCGAGCTGCACGGCTTCAGCGGGATCGAGACGCGCGCCGTGGAGCCCCTGAGCCAGCTCACCAAGAAGGGGGAGACCTCCAAGGAGGTCTACCTGCTCTCCCGCCTGCAGGCCGACCCGAACGAGCCCGCCGAGACCGACCCGGGCAAGCAGCTGGGCCTGCACTTCGACCTGACCGTGCCCTTCACCCGCTACGTGGTGGACAACGCCGGCACACTCACCTTCCCCTTCAAGCGCTACCAGATCCAGAAGGTCTGGCGCGGCGAGAGGCCCCAGGAGGGGCGCTTCCGCGAGTTCTACCAGGTGGATATCGACGTCGTGGGCGACGGCGGGCTGCCGCTGCACTACGACGTGGAGGCGCCGCTCATCATGCACGAGGCCCTCTGCGCCCTGCCGGTGCCGCCTGTGACCATCCACGTGTCCAACCGCAAGGTCGCCCAGGGCTTCTACCAGGCCGTCGGGATCCCGGACGCACAGCTCGCCGAGGTGCTGCGGGCCGTGGACAAGCTGGACAAGACTGGCCCCCAGGCCGTCACCGCCGAGCTGGTGGACACGGTGGGCACCACCCCGGAGCAGGCAGCCGCCGCCCTGCGCCTGGCCACCATCCAGGGCACCGAGCCCCAGCAGGTGAGTGACGCCGTCCTGTCAGCCCTGGAAGGTGCCGAGCCCACCGAGCTGCTCCTCACCGGGCTGGACGAGCTCACCTACCTGATCGCCACGGCGGGCCGCCGTCGCCCCGGGGCCGTGGTCGCGGACCTCAAGATCGCCCGCGGCCTGGACTACTACACGGGCACCGTCTACGAGTCCTTCATGGCCGGGGCGCACGACCTGGGCAGCGTCTGCTCCGGGGGCCGCTACGACAACCTGGCCTCCAACGGCAGACGCACCTTCCCGGGCGTGGGTATCTCCATCGGCCTGTCCCGCCTGCTCTCGCGCGTGCTCGCCGACGGCGTCGTCGAAGTGAGCCGCGCGGTGCCCACCGCCGTGCTCGTGGCCGTCACGGACGAGGAGCACCGCTCCCAATCAGACGCCGTGGCCGACGCGCTGCGCGCCCGGGGGATCAGCGCCGAGACCGCCCCCACGGCGGCCAAGTTCGGTAAGCAGATAAGGTTCGCCGACAAGCGTGGTATCCCCTTCGTCTGGTTCCCCGGCCCGGAGGGCGCCGCAGACTCCGTCAAGGACATCCGCTCCGGCGAGCAGGTGGAGGCCGAGGCCGCTACCTGGACCCCCGCGGACCCCACCGACCTGGCACCCCGTCTGCGGGCCCGTCCCCAGACCCCCTGAGCCGCCGCGAGGCGCTGGACAAGAGCGAGATAGTACGTGAGCCCTGAGAAGCTTCCGGCGGCAGCCCACGCCGCCCAACAGGTGGCCGCCCTGCGTGACCTGCTGGCGGCCACCAGGCTGCCCTACGCCCTGCCCGCAGCCGCCCAGGCCAGAGCCAGTGCCCAGGCCGTGTCCGACCAGCTGACCAACTACGTGCTGCCCCGCCTGGACAGCCTGGACGCCCCCCTGCTGGCGGTGGTGGGCGGTTCCACCGGGGCAGGCAAGTCCACCCTGGTCTCCTCCCTGGTACGCGCGCACGTGGCTGCCTCCTCTGCGATCCGGCCCACCACCCGCCGGCCCCTGCTGCTCCACGCCCCGGACGACGCCCCCTGGTTCGACAACGACCGGGTGCTGGGATCCCTGGCGCGCGTCCGCGTGCCCGAGGGTGCCCCACCCACCCCGGCCGGGCAGGTCACGCCCCGGGAGGTGGAGCTGCGCCCCTGCTCCGCCCTGCCTGCTGGCCTGGCGCTGCTGGACGCCCCCGACGTCGACTCGGTGGTGGAGGAGAACCGGGCCCTGGCGGGCACGCTGCTGGCCAGTGCCGACATGTGGGTCTTCGTGACCACCGCCGCCCGCTACGCCGACGCCGTGCCCTGGGACCACCTGCGGGAGGCCGCCCGGCGCGACATCCTGGTGGCCGTCGTCCTGGACCGGGTGCCGCCCGGTGCGGGCCAGGAGGTGGAGGCGGACCTGCGGCGTCGTCTGGCGGAGGCGGGACTGGCCCAGGCCCCGGTGTTCCAGGTGGCGGAGAGCACCCTGGACACGCAGGGCTTCCTACCTGACCAGCTGGTGGCGCCCCTGCGCGGCTGGCTGCACCAGCTGGCTGCCGACGCCGCCGCCCGCCACGCCGTGGCCCGGCGCACCGCCCAGGGGGCGCTTACCGCCGCCCTGGCCAGCGCCCAGGAGGTAGCCGCCCAGGTCACGGAGCAGGACCGGGCCGCCGCTCACCTGGCCCACCTGGCCACCGAGTACCACCAGGAGGCGGGCCAGAGGCTGCAGACTGCCACGGCCGACGGCGCTATGCTGCGCGGCGAGGTGCTCGCCCGCTGGCAGGAGTACGTGGGCACCGGAGAGCTGCTGCGCGCCCTGGAGAGCCGGGTCGGCTGGCTGCGGGACCGCCTGGGCAACGCCCTGCGAGGCAGGCCAGCCCCCTCACAGGCCGTCAGCTCCGCCATCGAGGACCAGCTGGCCGCCCTGGTGGTGGCGGAGTGCCAGCGGGCGGCCCTGGAGACCGAGCGGGCCTGGCGGCGTGAGGCCACCGCACCCTACGCCCTGACCGTGGCCGTGTCCGGCCTGCCGGGTGCGCAGGCCCTCAGTGACAGCGCCGCGGAGCTGGTGCGCCAGTGGCAGGACGACGTGCTGGGCTTGGTGCGTGCAGAGGGCTCTGAGCGGCGCCTGACCGCGAGGATCCTGTCCTACGGCGTCAACGGCGTGGGCGTGGCCCTGATGGTCACCGTCTTCGCCTACACCGGTGGGCTCACCGGCGGGGAGGTGGGGATAGCGGGCGGTACCGCGGTCCTGGCCCAGAAGGTCCTGGAGGCGGTCTTCGGTGACCAGGCCATGCGTACCCTGGCGCAGCAGGCACGTAAGGACCTGCAGGCCCGCTGGAGCACGTTGCTGGAGCAGCAGCGCACGGTGTTCCAGGAGGCCCTGCCACCGGTGACGCCCAGCAGCGAGGAGATCTCCGCGGCCGTGGCGGCCGCGACCGCCGGCCTGGAGGCCCTGAGAGACTGGGAGGCGTCGTGACCGTACTGCCCGTGGGGTCGCCCTCGGGGGCGCGTCCCAGACCGGAGAGCGCCACGCTCCCCGCCCCGGCCACCGGCCTGGACCGGGCGCTGTGGCAGCTGGCCCGCGTCAGCGAGCTGGGCCAGGGCCTCCTGGAGGCGCCGCACCTGGAGGGCGCGCAGAGGATCACGCAGCGGGCGGGGCAGCGTCGGCGCCTGGCCCCGTCCCTGACCGTCACCGCCCTGCTCGGGGCCACCGGTTCCGGCAAGTCCTCCCTGCTCAACGCCCTGCTAGGCCAGCAGGTGGCGCGCACCGCCGTCACCCGGCCCACCACCACCGAGCCCCTGGCCGCCCTGCCGGTGACCTCAGGCATCCCCGTGCAGGAGGCTGCCGCCCTGCTGGACTGGCTGGAGGTGCATGAGCGCTCCGAGGTCCACGCCGCGCCCGCCGCCGCCCTGGGGGAGGGCACGGTGCTGCTGGACATGCCGGACATGGACTCAGACAGCCGCGGGCACCGGGCCGTCGTGGAGCGCATGGTCCAGCTGGTGGACGTGCTGGTGTGGGTGCTGGACCCCGAGAAGTACGCCGACGCCCTGGTGCACCAGGGCTTCCTGGCCCAGCTGCGGGAGCACGCCCGGGTCACCCTGGTGGTCCTGAACCAGGTGGACCGTCTCAGCCCCGCGGACCGGGAGCCGGTGCTGGCGGACCTGCGGCGCCTGCTGGTCAGCGAGGGCCTGGGCGAGGTGCCGCTGCTGGCGGTCAGTGCCCGCACCGGTGAGGGACTGGAGCGGCTGCGGGAGCAGATCGCCCAGGTGTCCCAGGCCCGTAAGGCCCGCGACGAGCGCCTGGCTGCCGACGTGCGCCACTGGGCGGTGCGCACCAGCCAGGAGCTGGGGCTGGACACGGTGTCGGTCAACCCGCAGGACCTGTCCTCGGAGGTGGCCACCGACCCCAGGTGGGACAGCCTGCGCCGGGCCGCCCGGGTGGCCGCTTCCGTGGACCTGGTAAGCCAGGCGGTGGGCGGGTCCTACCGCCGCAGCGCCCAGGCCCGGGTCGGCTGGATCCCGCTGCGCTGGCTGGCCCGGCTGCGGCAGGACCCGCTGCGCGCCCTGCACCTGCTCACGGACCTGCGGGCGGCTCGGTCCGCAGAGGCGGAGGGGAGCGACGGCGTCGTAGGCCGCTCCTCCCTGCCTGCTGCCTCGGCGGCTGCCGCCGGGGCCTTGCGTACCAGCGCCCACAACTGCGCCGCCGCAGCGGTGGCTCCCCTTCCAGCCAGCTGGGCCGCGGAGGCCGTGGCCCGTTCCGACCAGCGGGCCCTGACGCTGCCTGACGCCCTGGACCGCGCCGTGGTGCGCACCGACCTGGACAGCGGCAGGAGGCCCGGCTGGTGGGCAGCGGCCAACACCCTGCAGTGGCTCTGCCTGCTGACCGCGCTCACCGGGGGCCTTTGGCTGGGGGGCCTGCACCTGGTGCGCAGCTACCTGCTGATCGAGGTCGCGCCCCCTGTGCTGGGACGACTGCCCTACCCGACGCTGCTGCTGGGGACTGGGCTGCTGCTGGGGGCCGTACTGGCCCTGGGCGGCACCTGGCTGGCCCGGCTGGCCTCACGGCGCCTGTCCCGCCGGATCCGCTCCCGGCTGGGAGAGGCGGTGGACGGGGCCGTGGAGCAGACCGTGGTCATGCCGCTCCTGGAGGAGCTGCGGGCCTGGGACGAGCTGGTGCGCACCATCCGGGATCTGCGTAGCTGACAGTCCTGGCAGGCACAGGCGCGGGCCCCACCTTGGAAAACAGGTGGGGCCCGCGCGTGCTACGGCCTGCTAGCCCTTAGCGCAGGGGGAGCGGCTCACCAGCGGTCGCCGCGGCCCTGCCGGTTGCCGCCCGGGCGGCCAAAGCCCTTGCCGTCACCCCGCAAGCCCCGGCCGCCGTCACGACCGCCACGGAAGCCGCCCCGGCCGCCACCAAAGTCACGCCCACCGTCACGGCTCCCGCGGAAGCCACCGCGCTCGCCGCCGCCGTCACGGCCGCCGCGGAAGCCGCCGCGCTCGCCGCCGCGACCAGCGCGGAAGCCGCCCCGGCCGCCCTCACGATCCCCGCCGAAGCCACGCCCGCCGTCGCGCTCACCGCGGAAGCCACCACGGTCACCATCGCGCGCGCCGCCGAAGTCCCGGCCACCCCGGAAGCCGCCGCGCTCGCCGTCGCGACCAGCGCGGAAACCACCCCGGCCGCCACCAAAGTCACGGCCGCCGTCACGGCCGCCGCGCTCGCCGCCGAAGTCCCGGTCACCCCGGTTGCCGCGCCCGCCGTCGCGGCCGCCGCGGAAGCCGCCGCGCTCGCCGTCGCGCTCACCGCGGAAGCCACCCTGGCCGCGGGGCCGCCCAGCGCGCTCACCGGCGAACTGCGAGGGCGCGTTGTCCTCGTTGTCACCGCCGTGACCCGGACCCTGGTCCACCCGGATACGCAGCTCGCGGCCCCCGAAGGTGGCGTGGCGGAGCCGGTCCAGCTGCTCCTGGCTCAAGGGAGTGTGCACCTCCACCAGGGAGAAGGACTGCAGGATGTCGATGCGCCCGATCTCCGAGCCGGAGATACCCGCCTCGTTGGCGATGGCCCCCACGATCGCGCCCGGCAGCACCCGGTCGCGGTGCCCGACCTCCACCCGGTAGGTAGTGCCGGTGCCGTCCTCGTGGCGGCGGCCGCCCCGGGCCGCGCCCGGCTTGCCCTCAGGCCGCTCCCGCCGCTCCCGGCCCCCCTCGAAGGAGGCAGACACGAAGGTCCCCTCCGCGTCCACGGTCTCCTCCCGGCGCACCCGCTGACGCGGCTCGTCCTTGCGCTCCTCCCGGGTACGGGGGCCCTCGTCACCCACGGCCAGGGCCAGCAGGGTGGCGGCGATCTGGGAGACCTCCACCTCCAGCTCCTCGGCCTTGGCGGCCACCAGCTCGGTGTACATCTGCAGGCGGCCCCGCTCCAGGCGGGCGGTCACCCGCTCCAGCAGCTTGCGGGCCCGGTGCTGGGAGACGTCGGCGGGGGAGGGCAGGGTGATCTCCTCCAGCCGGGTGCCGGTCAGGCGCTCGATCTGGCGGAGCTTGCCCTTCTCCTTGGGGGTCAGGAAGGTCACGGCCTCTCCGTGGCGGCCCGCCCGGCCCGTGCGGCCGATACGGTGCACGTAGGCCTCCGCCTCCCGGGGCACGTCAAAGTTGACCACCAGGCCGATCCGGTCCACGTCCAGGCCGCGGGCGGCCACGTCGGTGGCCACCAGCACGTCCAGCGTACCCGCGCGCAGGCGCTCCACCAGGCGCTCGCGCTCCCGCTGGGGCACGTCCCCGGAGATGGCCGCGGCCTGGATGCCCCGCCCGGCCAGCTCGATAGCCACGTCCTCAGCGGTGGACTTGGTACGCACGAACACGATCGCGGCCTGGGCCTCCGTGACCGCCAGCACGCGGGAGACCGCGCCGATCTTGTGACGGAAGGGCACCACGGCATAGGTCTGGTGGACGGTGTCCACCGTGGAGGCCTGGCGGGAGACCTCCACGTGCACCGGGTCGGTCAGGTGCTGGCGGGCCACCGCCTGGATGGCCGGGGGCATGGTGGCGGAGAACAGGGCGGTGCGGCGCTCCTGCGGCAGGGAGGCGGCAATGGTCTCCACGTCCTCGGCGAATCCCATGCGCAGCATCTCGTCGGCCTCGTCCAGGACGAAGAAGCACACCTCGTCCAGGCTCAGAGCCCCCTTCTCGATCAGGTCGATCACACGGCCTGGCGTGCCCACGACCACCTGGGCACCAGCCTTCAGGGCCCCGATCTGGGGGCCGTAGGGGGCGCCGCCGTAGACGGCCACCACGTCCAGCCCGCGGGAGCGCTGGGCCATGTCCGTGATCGCCTCCGCGCTCTGCAGCGCCAGCTCGCGGGTGGGGGCGAGCACCAGGGCCTGCACGGCACCGTTGCGGGCCTCCACCGCGTCCAGCAGGGGCAGGCCGAAGGCCGCGGTCTTGCCGGTGCCGGTCTGGGCCACGCCGACGACGTCACGGCCGGAGACGAGCACCGGGATGGCCTCGCGCTGGATGGGGGTGGGGGTGGTGAAGCCCATGTCGGTCACGGCCCGCAGCAGGTCGGCGGGCAGGCCCAGGTCGGCGAAGGTCGGCTCGGCGGGCTGGGTGGGCTCGGGGGAGTCCTCCTCACCGTCGTCCAGGAAGGCGGCGTGGCCGTCCACGTCCTCCTCGTCGGTGTCCTCGTCGAGATCGTCGGCCTCCTCGGCCGGGTCCTCGTCCTCCGGGTCCATCTCGGGGGCGTTGGTCTCGACGTCGTCGGCCTCGTCCTCGTGCTCCAGGTCGGCGGGGTCGGCGGGGCTGTCGGCGGACTCAGGGGTGCTGAAGTCCTGGGGGGAGGCGGGGGTGGCGCCGAGCTCGGCGTTGAAGAGCTCGTCCAGGCTCAGGGGGGAGCCGTCGTGGGCGGCGGCCTGGCGCCCCGCCTGCTCGGACGCGTGTGCGGAGTTAGTCATATTCAGGTATTCCCGTTCTTGCCCCAGCACGTGGGTGGGGCTGCTCGCGGAGTGTGGGGGCGGGCCTCTCGCCCGCCGCTCTTGCCGCACCGGCCCCGCCACACTCCCGCCCGGGCTACCTTGGTGGGTGCGCGGGCTGTACGTACAGACTCACGGGTCCGGCCACAGACCTGGCCGGGACCCGAACGGGGTTCCTAGGACGCGGTTCGCTCCTGGTGGGAGCCTACGGGACGGCGGCATGCGGCAGGGCGCTGGCGCAACGCGTCACAGGTGAGATGGGTCTCCCAGGCCCGGACCGTCCTGCCAGTAGGCGGCCCGGGCCGCCGGGTGGCGGGACACCGGGCCCAGGCCCGGCCTCCCCGTCCTGACGGTTAGGCCTGGCGGCCAGGTTGCCTGCGGCGGCCCTACAGCTACTTGGGCCTGCTTGGCGGAAGGTGAGGGCCATGCGGCAAGATCAGGCTGGTACTGGCGACGGGGGTCCGGCGGCTAGGCCGGAGGTGCTCACGCCGCTGTCGGTGGAGCGGATCGCGGGCTTGCTCAAGCAGCGCGGTGACGTGTTCTTCATCGACTCAGCCAGGCGGCTGGGGGGGGGTGACTGGAACCGGGTGTTCTTCTACTTCCTGCTCCAGGGGGACGACCGGGAGGCGCTGGAGGTGCGGGCCGACTACCCCGGCACCGTGAGCGCGGTGCACCTGGAGAAGGTGCGGGAGGTCATCGACGACTCGAACCGTCGCTTCCCCCTGGTACAAGGGCTTCTACCGGATAAATGACAACGGCCTCATCCGGGTGGTCGGCAGCCACGGCGTCGACTATGAGCACGGCGCCACGGATACCCAGATCCTCCATCAGATCGACAGCGTGATAAGGGCGGTGCTGGGGCTCTTCGACTCTCTGGACCAGGCCCTGGGGCGCTGAAAGGGACAGATCATGTCTTGGTTTACACGCCGTAACCGCCCTGAGCAGGCTGGTACGCCCGCAGCCGGTGGGGGACCGCTGCCAGCCGGCTCCCCCCCAGGGCCCGTGCACCTCTCCCTTGAGCCGGGAGCGTCTGGCTAGGCTGCTCGTCTCCGAGGGCTGGCGGGGCCAGTACAATGACGACGGAGACTTCCAGTTCCGCGTGGAAGAGGACGTCGTCATATGCGTCATGCTGCGTGGACCGCAGGACGAGGTGCTTAACGTGACGGGGTTGATGATGGAGCCCATCCCCAAGTCCCTGCTGGATGAGGCCCGCTTCGCTATCGACGAGCGGCACCGTGGGCACCTGTGGCCGCAGTGCTTCTGGACGGACAACGAGGACGCTGAGCAGACCTTCCTAATAGGTGCCCACCTGGCCGTGGACTGGGAGGCAGGTGTCACGGACCAGCAGCTGGAGCTGCAGATTGAGGACGCCGTGCTGTACTGCGTCCAGGCATTTAACGACTTCCGTGACCGGCTCGGCCTGCACTCCTAGGAGGGCTGGCCTTACTGTGCGGGCATTCCGGTAGGGGCCTGCGCGGGCCCGCTCCGGCCGGGGCCCCGGTCCCAGGGACCTGCCAGGGTGATGCCTTGGTCGACATCAGTTTCATCACAGATAGGGCATAACGGCATTTCGCCGCTAGGATGTTCGCAGGACGGTGCCGGTGCTACGCGCTCCCGGACACTGATCTGGCAGATGTACCTGACGAGAACGGTCACCCATATGCCCAACGGCCAGAGCTACACAGAGGAACTGCGGACGCCGTCGCGACGGCTGCGCTGTCCGGTGCGGCTTGCTGGCGCCGTGGGCCTGTTCGCTTTTGGTCTACTGGCTAGCGGAGGCGCGGTCGCTGCCCCGGCCGACGCCACCAATGGCTTTGGCACCCCTGTGGCTACCGTGCTCGCCGGAGACCTGGATCCGGTCGCGGGTGAGGACACGCATACGCCTTCGCAGCTGATCAGCGAGGTCCAGCAAGGTGATGCAGTCCCGCAGGACCCGGCCCCGCCCACGCAGAGCCAGGCTCCTGGTCGTTCAGAGACGCCCGGCGCTACGACGGAGCCTGCCCCGCAGGACCCGCCTGGCACCGGCCCGGTGCCTACGCCATCTGTAGAGCCCTCCGCTCCGTCGGCCTCCGGCTCCACGGGTAACCGGCGCGTCCAGGTCATCCCCGGCCGGGACGTGGCTGACGCGCCTGGCGGCAGCGGCTCCGGGCAGCAGCCTGTCGCCGTCGAGACGCAACCGCCTGCACCGCAGGAGGCTAGGGCGCAGGACGACTCCGATGACGAGGCCTCCCGCCCCGTGCGCGCAGGCAACCCAGCGAGCAGCAGCCCCAGCGCCTCCGCTGCCGCCACCAGCACGGACGGGCGGCCCGCCAAGGCCCCGGTGCCCCCAGTGAGCTCGGCTGAGCAGCTGACCAAGGACAACGCCGGGTCTGTCTCTGGGGGGCGTCAGGGTGACGAGGTTACTCTCTACCTCCCCTCCTCCGAGGTGAGGCCCAAGGAGTGGGTCTCCGTGTTCACCTACCCGGAGGCCAAGGACTCAGGCTGGCTGGAGGTCAGCGGTGAGCGCTCGGTGGTCATCAGTATCAGCGGCATGGAGGCTGGCTCCTACAAGCTGGCGGTGGTCAACAGCGCTGGTGCGTTGCTGGGCTGGGCCCAGCTGGAGATCTCCGAGGAGAACCAGGCAGATGAGGGCGGCGCGTTCGCTCCGGTGGTCGGCGCCGCTGAGCCGGACAACGGGATGGGCAGCGGTGACTGGCTGCTGCTTTGCGCCGCCGGGGTGCTGGTAGCCGGGACTGGTGGTTTCGTGTTCCTCACCCGCCCGCGTGCGGTCGGCGGGCTTTGAGGGGAACTGCGCCCGATGCGCTTCATCCGGCACCTGGGACCCAGGTGGCTCGACCGGGCGTCTGTGCGAGCCCGCATGACGAGCGGGCTACCGGCGCTGGCCGTGACCGCCCTGTTCTCCCTGCTCGTGGTGGCCACCTGCCTGCCGGGGCCGCCAGCCCGGGCCCAGGAGCAGGACTCCACCACGGGCACAGCCTCCACCGTGAGCCCCTCCACGGTTGCCAGGGGCGGGACCCTGCGCTACACCCTGAGCGGCTTTCCCGTCGGGGCACAGGTGGAGGTGCTGCTTGACGACGTCGACACGCAGGTGCTCACGAACCTGGTGGTCGGCCAGGACGGCACCGCCTCCGGCACCCTGGAGCTGCCCAAGCTGATCGGGCTGGGTCCGCACTGGCTACGCTTCCGCACCAGGACGGTGGAGGAGGGGCCTGGGCCAGGGGTGCCGGGAAGCTCCACCGCGCCTCCCGGGGCGGGCCCCGTGAGCAACAAGTCTCCTTTCTTCACGGTGGGTGAGGTCACCGTGATCGGCTCCTCCGCCGGGCAGCGGAGCCCGGCTGCCAGCGGGCTCCCAGACGCGGCCACGGCGCCACCGGTGCCGGTGGAGGAGCACGGGCCTGGGCTGCCTCTGGCGCTGCTGCTTGCCGCTGTCCTGCTGTCCGGTGGCGGGGGTCTCGCCGTCGTGCTGCTGCGTCGGCGGCGGACGGCTGCCGGTCCTGAGTCAGGGCGCAGCCCCGGTGCGGGGGAGCGGTGAGTACTGGCGCGGCGCCGGGCTAGACTCGCCTGCGGTGCCCGCCCGTCTCGCGGTGCGCCCCGCCGGGCACCGGCTCAGTGCCCCCAAGGGAAGGACACAGCACCATGCTGCGAACCCGTACCGCCGGCTCCCTGCGGGCAGCGGACATCGGCCAGGAAGTAACCCTTACCGGCTGGGTGGACCGCCGTCGTGACCACGGTGGCGTCGCCTTCATCGACCTGCGTGACGCCTCGGGCATCTCCCAGGTGGTGATCCGGGAGGAGGTCGCCCACGACCTGCGTGCCGAGTACGTCCTCAAGGTCGTGGGCCAGGTCTGCGCCCGGCCGGAGGGCAACGCCAACCCGAACCTGCCCACCGGAGAGATCGAGGTCGTCGTCTCCGAGGTGGAGATCCTCAACACCGCCGCCCCCTTGCCCTTCCAGGTCTCTGACCACGCCGAGGACTCCGGGCAGGTGGGGGAGGAGGCGCGCCTGCGGTACCGCTACCTGGACCTGCGCCGCTCCAAGATGCAGCACGCGATCCGGCTGCGCTCCCAGGTCTCGCAGGCGGCCCGCAAGGTGCTTGGTGCGCACGACTTCGTGGAGATCGAGACCCCGACCCTGACCCGCTCCACCCCTGAGGGGGCGCGTGACTTCCTGGTGCCCGCACGCCTGGCCCCCGGCTGCTGGTACGCCCTGCCCCAGAGCCCCCAGCTGTTCAAGCAGCTGCTCATGGTGGCGGGCATGGAGCGCTACTACCAGATCGCCCGCTGCTACCGTGACGAGGACTTCCGTGCCGACCGGCAGCCTGAGTTCACCCAGCTCGACATCGAGATGAGCTTCGTGACCCAGGAGGACGTGATCGCGGTGGCCGAGGACGTCCTCAAGGAGGTGTGGGCGCTGATCGGCTACGAGCTGGACACGCCGATCCCGCACATCACCTACGCGGAGGCTATGGAGAGGTACGGCTCCGACAAGCCCGACCTGCGTTTCGACCTGCAGCTGGTGGACCTGACCGAGTACTTCAAGGACACCACCTTCCGGGTGTTCCAGAACCCCTACGTGGGTGCCGTGGTCATGCCCGGCGGCGCCTCCCAGTCCCGCCGCACCTTTGATGCCTGGCAGGAGTGGGCCAGGCAGCGTGGTGCCAAGGGCCTGGCCTACGTCACCGTCGCTGAGGACGGCGAGCTCGGCGGCCCGGTGGCCAAGAACATCACCGAGGCGGAGCGCGCGGGCCTGGCCCAGGCTGCCGGCGCCCAGCCCGGCGACTGCATCTTCTTCGCTGCCGGGTCCGTGGACGCCTCCCGGGCGCTGCTGGGGGCCGCCCGCCTGGAGATCGGCAAGCGCTGCGGGCTCATTGACGAGGACGCCTGGTCCTTCGTGTGGGTGGTGGACGCCCCCCTGTTCAAGCCCTCGGCGGAGGCCAAGGCCGACGGCGACGTGGCCCTGGGCAAGTCTGCCTGGACGGCGGTGCACCACGCCTTCACCTCGCCCAAGCCGGAGTGCCTGGACAGCTTTGACACCGACCCCGGAAGCGCCCTGGCCTACGCCTACGACATCGTCTGCAACGGCAACGAGATCGGTGGCGGCTCTATACGTATCCACCGCCGGGACGTGCAGGAGCGGGTGTTCAAGGTCATGGGGATCGGCGAGCAGGAGGCGCAGGAGAAGTTCGGCTTCCTGCTGGACGCCTTCAAGTTCGGGGCCCCGCCCCACGGCGGCATCGCCTTCGGCTGGGACCGGATCGTCTCCCTGCTCACCCGTGCGGACTCCATCCGCGACGTGATCGCCTTCCCCAAGTCCGGTGGGGGCTTTGACCCGCTGACGGAGGCCCCGGCGCCGATCACCTCGGAGCAGCGCAAGGAGGCCGGTGTGGACGCCAAGCCGGAGGAGACCAAGGCCCAGGCCTGAGCCCGCCAAGGCCTGAGCCCTGCTGCGCCCCTGGTGCCCCGGTCACTCCCGCAAGGGGGGGGCCGGGGCACCAGCGTTACCAGTCATAGCGCGGGTCAGCGGGCTGGTCCTGCTGCTTGGGGCGGGGGCTTGGCGGCCACGGCGTGGTCGTGGGTTATCGGCGTGTATGTGTGTGATTGGGTTTTTTCGTTGAGGTAGTAGGGGAAGGCCGGAGTTTATCGGGTTGGGACATGTGGTTCAGTCTGCCTCGCGTTAACAGGCCGCGTTGTGCGGTACGCGACACTAGAACGCCTGGTCCGCCTGGCGGGCCCATCACGGCCCACACGCCGCCGGGGCCTGTGGCCCTGGCCGCCCCTGGTGGGCTGGGCAGCGCGGGGGCTGTCACTGGCGGAGGGTTAGAAGCCCTGACATCGTCTGCTGAACCTTCAACCACCGCGGAATCAAGCCAAAAGCTCCCCCACCCCAGAACCAGGGAAGTGCTCTAAGCCTCCACCAGTGACAAAACGCGCCCACCCAGGCACCACAAGACCCACCAGACCAAGACGGGCGCCACAAAGTGCCCCCGGGACAGCCCCCGCCCACCCGACCTAGCCAACACCGGTCCGCACGACCACACCAACCCCTACCAAACCCTAACCACACACATTCACACCGATAACCCGTGGTCTTCCAGGACGGACCGGGCCAGCAGGAAGAGACGACAGACATATAAGACGACGGGGTCCGGAACCAGCAGGTTCCGGACCCCGGAGGTTCTCAGAGGAGCTGAGACTCAGGCGGCGTGCGTGCAGGTCTGGCAGCTGCAGTCTGCGCAGCTGCAGGAGGAGCAGCTGTCCTCGCAGTGCTCGCAGGAGCAGACGTTGTGGTTGCAGGTCGGGCAGCTGCAGTCCACGCAGTCGCACACGGCGCAGGCGTCCGTGCAGTGGGCGCACTGGCAGGTGTCGCACTCGTCGTAGTGGCCGTTGTCCTCGTGGTGGGCGTGGCCGTCGTGGATGTAGTCCACGTGGTTGCCGTGGATGACGGCCAGGTGCCCGCAGTCGGGGCCGTGGGTGTGGCTGTGGGCCTCAGCGGGACGGTGCGTGGTGGTGCTCATGTGCTCACTCCTCTGGGTTCCTGCCCCAGTTCGGGGCGGCAGGTGATTCTTTTGAAGAATAGGTGCGAGTATTACTTTTTGGCAAACATGAAAATGTTTCTCAGTGCTGCGAAGAATGCATGAATATCATTCTCGAATGCATTTGATAACGTAACTGATAATCGTTCTGTGGCTCTCTGGTGCGCTAGCGCACGGCCAGGGCCCACGGTCGGGGAGCGTTGGCGGCGCGGACAGGAATCGCGGGACCTGGGTGTCCGCCGGGAGGTGGCCTGACGGGGCAGGTAACCGCAGGCGTGGAACCGTCCCGCCAGCTGGGCCAGGCGCAGGGCCGGCCCGTCAGGTGGGCTGTGCGGGGGCAACCAGCCGTTATCACCTCAAGCCCCGAGGTGGGCTCCACGGGTGGGGAGGGTGCCGTGCGGGCGCCCCAGAGGCTGCGCCGTCGGCGAGGCCAGGTGCCTGACCGGCCGCACGCGCGGAGGTCGCCAGAAACCGTCGGCCGGTATCTCTGCGCACTGCCTGCGACCTGGCGCACAATGGAGGCATGTCACGCTACCTGGAGATCCACCCGGACAACCCGCAACCTCGTCTTGTTGAGAAGGTGGTGACCGCCCTGCGCGACGGCGGACTGATCGCCTACCCCACCGACTCCGGCTACGCCCTGGCCTGCGCACCGGGCAACAAGTCCGGCCTGGACCGTATCCGGGCCATCCGCCAGCTCTCGGACAAGCACGACTTCACCTACGTCTGCGCGGACTTCGGGCAGGTCGGCCCGATCGCTATCGTGGGCAACAACGCCTTCCGGCTCATCAAGCGCCTGACCCCCGGCCCCTGGACCTTCATCCTCAAGGGCACCAAGGAGGTGCCGCGCATGAGCCTGAACCCCAAGAAGCACACCCTGGGGGTGCGCATCCCCCAGCACACCATCAGCCAGGCCCTGCTGGCCGGCTTCGGGGGGCCGATCCTCTCCTCCACCTTCCTGCGCCCTGGCGACGAGCAGCCGCAGACCAGCGGCTGGGAGATCGAGGACTCCCTGGGGCACCTGATCGACGTCGTTGTGGAGGGGCCGGTGACCTCCACCGAGCCCACGACCGTGGTGGACCTGACCGCGGACCTGCCGGAGGTCGTGCGCCAAGGGGCGGGGGACGTCGGCCTGCTCTAGCCCTACAGCCAGTCCCTAGGCCTCGGGCCGCTCTGACACCTCAGTCGGGCCCCGAGGCCCCGGGCCGCTTGGCCCTGGCTGAGGTCCTGCCTGCAGGCCCTGGCTCCACACCTGCCCGAGGGCTGGCCGTGGGGCGGTGGTAGGGGAGGGGTAGGCAGACACCTGTTCCGTGCCCGCTCGGGCGGCTGCTCGTGGGGCAGTGGACGGCTGCCGGTGGGGGAGGTGGGGCAGAGGCCTGCGCTACGCCCGCCTGAGCGGTGGTCTGCCTATAGCCCGGACGCCCTAACCCAGGCGATGGCGCCCTGGGCTCAGTGCTTCAGGCCGTACTTCTCGTGCAGTTCACGCAGGGGCGCGGGAGCCCACCAGTTCCACTCGCCCAGCAGGGTCATGGTCGCGGGCACCAGCAGCATGCGCACCAAGGTGGCGTCCAGGGCCACGATAATCGCCATAGCCATGCCTATCTGCTTGACCACCAGCAGCTCGCCGGACACGAAGCCGACGAACACCAGCACCATGATCAGTGCTGCGGAGGTCACGATCCGCCCCGAGCGCTGCAGCCCCAGCTCCACCGCCTGGTCATTGTCCGCTCCGGCGTCCCAGTACTCCTTGATACGGCTGAGCAAGAACACCTCATAGTCCATGGCCAGCCCGAAGCCCACGGCCACCGCCGTCACCACCACGTAGGTCTCCACCCCGCCGATCGGGGTGAAGCCCAGCAGGCTGGCACCGTAACCGTCCTGGAAGACCCAGGTGAGCACGCCCAGGGAGGCCATCAAGGAGATGGCGTTGATGACCAGGGCTTTGAGGGGTACCAGCAGCGATCCCGTCATCCAGAACAGCAGCAGGAAGGTGGCCAAGACCACCAGGGTGATCGCCAGCGGGGCGCCGTCGACCACGGCCTGCTTGAAGTCCACCTGGTTGGCGGCCTGGCCGGTGACCCACATCTGCACCGGCGGGGTGGTCTCGCGCACCGCGCGCACCGCCTCCTCCGCAGTGACCGAGCCGGGCCTGCCCTCCAGGTCCAGGTAGAGCACCGTGTACCTGCCGGCGGTAGCGATCTGCAGCACACGGGTCACGCCGGGGGCCGAGGCTAGCGAGTCGTTCACGAAGGCCAGCACGTTCTCCCCGGCCCCGGCCAGGACGATGGTCGCGTCAGGCTGCTGAGCCGCCGGGTAGCTCTGCTCCAGGATGTCCAGGTAGGCGCGCTGCTGGGATCCGGCAGGCAGCAGGTCCTCCTTGGAGGACAGCAGGTGCAGGTGGCTCAGCGGGGCCGCCATCAGGACCAGGAGCACCAGGCAGCTGACCAGTACCACCCACGGGTGCGTGTGCACCCGCCGCGCCAGCCGGGAGAAGACCCCCTCCTCCTGACCCACGTCACCCAGGTGCTGCTGCAAGGCGCCCAGGCCCGGGACCCGGGACAGGAGGCTCGGGTGCCGCAGCCTGTCACCGGCGAGCGCCAGCAGGGCCGGTACCAGGGTCAGGGCCACCAGCACCGAGACCATTACCACCGCCACGCCCGCCAGGCCGATGGAGCGGAGCACCTGGGGCCGCAGGAGCAGCAGGCCAAGGAGGCAGATCGCCACGGTCAGGGCGGAGAAGAGCACCGTGCGGCCAGCCGTGGACAAGGTCGCCTCCAGGCAGGCGGCCAGCCGGGGGTCGTGGCGGCCCGTGCGCCGACGGCGCGGCCCGCCCGGGCTGGGAGCCCCGGCCTGCCCGGGGCCCTCCTCCCGGCACAGCTCCTCCCGGAATCGTGAGGTGATCAGCAGGCTGTAGTCGATGGACAGGCCCAGTCCGATCACCGAGACGATGTTGACCACGAAGGACTGGAGGTCCAGGGGGTGGCTCAGGAACAGCATGATGCCCAGGGAGCAGCCGATCGTGGCCAGCGCCCCCACCAGGGGCATGCCCGCCAGCAGGAAGCCCCCGAAGACCAGGACCATCACCAGCAGCGCCAGCGGCAGGGACACGACCTCGCCGTGCACCAGGTCCTGCTCCACCTGCTCGTTCAAGGTAGCGGCCACCAGCTCGGCGTAGGACACGGTGCCCGTGGCCTGCGGGGCCACCGGGGCCAGGTCCTGCGGCACCTGGTTCAGGCGCTCCGAGACCTTGGCTACCAGGCGCTCGACCTCCTTGTCGTACTTGTGGTCACCCGGCGCGGCCACCTCCGGCCCGTTGGGGTTGACCGTGGCCACGATCAGGAAGCCGTCCAGCGCGGTGGAGGCCAGCGCCTGCGCCGCCGGCTCGGCCAGCATCCCCGGCACTACGAAAGGGTCCAGCACGTTCGTGGAGCCCACCAGCTCCTTGAGGTCCTTGTGGGCGGGACCCAGGGCCTGGGCCACCGCCTCCTGCTGCTGCGGGGTGCTGATATCCACCCCGGTGACCAGCAGGGTGACCGCTACGCCGTCGCCGGTCAGGGAGTCCAGCACCTGCTGGCCCTCAGCGCTAGAGTAGCCGGAGACCAGCACGTCCCCGGCGTGCAGGCGCTCGAACAGGCCGCCCCCGCCCACCCCGGTCAGGGAGAGGGTGGCCAGGACGGCTGTCACCGCCGCCCACGTCCCGACGACGTACCAGGCGTCCTTCACGATACGACGCGACAACCATGCCAGCATGAGGATATTGTCCCACCTGCTGGACAGGTGTGTTGCAGCTATCCGGGTAGGCTCGCTCGCATGGACCTTTTTGAGTCTCTGGGCACGGACGACCACGGCGTGCCTAGTACCGCGCACGCCCCTCTGGCGGTGCGTATGCGGCCCACCTACCTGGAGGAGGTCCTGGGGCAGGACCACCTGCTGGGTGCGGGCTCCCCGCTGCGCCGCCTCGTGGAGCCCGCCGCCGAGCAGCCTGGCTCCGGAGCCGCCTCCGTGGTGCTGTGGGGCCCTCCCGGCACCGGCAAGACGACCCTGGCCTACCTGGTGGCCCGGGCCAGTGGCAGGCGCTTTGTGGAGCTCTCCGCGGTCACGGCCGGGGTCAAGGACATCCGGCAGGTGGTGACCGAGGCGCGGCGCCGCCTGGTGTCCAGCGGTGAGCAGACGGTCCTGTTCGTGGACGAGGTGCACCGTTTCAGCCGCACCCAGCAGGACTCCCTGCTGCCGGGGGTGGAGAACCGCTGGGTGACCCTGGTGGCTGCCACCACCGAGAACCCCAGCTTCTCGGTGGTCTCGCCCCTGCTGTCGCGCTCCCTGCTGCTGACCCTCCACCCGCTGGAGCCCGCCGCCGTGCGTACCCTCCTGGAGCGGGCCGTGGCCGACGAGCGGGGCCTGGGCGGCGCCGTAAGTATGGGCGAGCAGGTCCGGGAGCAGATCGTGCGCCTGGCCGGTGCCGACGCTCGCAAGGCCCTGACTATCCTGGAGGCGGCCGCCGGGGCCGCTCAGGCGGCCGCGGGCCCGCTGTCCCAGGAGCCCGCCCCGGTCACCCTGGAGGACGTGGAGCGGGCCGCGGACGTGGCCGCCGTGCGCTACGACCGGGCCGGGGACCAGCACTACGACGTCATCAGCGCCTTCATCAAGTCCATGCGGGGCTCGGACCCGGACGCCACCTTGCACTACCTGGCCCGGATGCTCGCCGCGGGGGAGGACCCGCGCTTCGTGGCCCGTCGCATCACCATCCAGGCCGCCGAGGACGTGGGCCTGGCCGACCCCACGGTGCTGGGCACCGCGGTGGCCGCCCAGCAGGCCGTCGCCCTGATCGGCATGCCCGAGGCCCGCATAGTGCTGGCCCAGGCGGCCCTGGCGGTGGCCACGGCACCCAAGTCCAACTCCGTGATCCGGGGCATCGAGGCAGCCCTGCGGCACGTGCAGGCGGGAGAGGCTGGGCCGGTGCCCCCGCACCTGCGCGACGCCCACTACCCCGGCGCCAAGGAGCAGGGTCACGGCGTGGGCTACCTCTACCCCCACGACTACCCCCACGGCGTCGTGGCCCAGGAGTACCTGCCGGAGGGGCTGCAAGGGGCCCGCTACTGGGAGCCCAGCGGCAACGGGCACGAGCGGCGGCTCGCAGAACGGATGGAGGCGGTACGGGAGCTCCTCCACCTGGATCCGCCCCCTGCCGGCGGGCCGGCGCCCCGCCCCGAGGAACCCCGTCAGGGCGCCGCCAGCCAGGACGAGCCTCATGGGTGCTGAGACGGTAGCCGCAGCTGACGACGCCGGGCGGCCCCGCTGGTGGCGCACCCTGCTGGTGGCCCTCACCGGAGCCGGGGCCGGGCTGCTCTCCGGGCTCTTCGGCGTGGGCGGCGGCCTGGTGATAGTCCCGGCCCTGATCTCCGTGCTGCGGATGGACCAGCGCCGGGCCTCTGCCACCTCCCTGGCCGCCATCGTGGTCACCGCCGCCGTCGGCGCCCTCAGCTACGGTGCCCAGGGCCAGGTGTCCCTGGTCTCCGCGCTGCTGCTGGTGCCCGGGGCGCTGCTGGGCGCGCAGGCGGGGGCCTGGCTACTGCGGCGCCTGAGCAGCCGGGTGCTGCCCTGGGTGCTGATCGGCTTCGTGGCGCTCGTGGTGGTGCTCCAGCAGCTGCACGTGCCGGAGCGCGATGCCGTCCTGGTGCTGGACCTGCCCCGGGGCCTGGCCCTGGTGGGGGTGGGGCTGCTCTCGGGCGTGATGGCCGGGCTGGTGGGGGTCGGTGGCGGCAGCGTCATCGTCCCCGGACTGGAGCTGGCCGTGGGCCTGGGCGACCTGCTGTCGCGCGGCACCTCCCTGCTGGTCATGCTCCCCACCGCGGTCACCGGCACCTGGACCAACCTGCGCCACGGCCTGGCGGACCTGCGGGCAGGGGTCCTGGTAGGGGCTGCCGCGGTGGCCACCGCCCCCCTGGGGACCGCCCTGGCCACCTACCTGACTCCCGTCCAGGGCAGCCGGCTCTTCAGCCTGTTCCTGGTGTGGGTGGCCGTCTCCACCCTGCGGCGGGCCCGGCGCGAGCGGCGGGCCGCCCGGAGCCAGCACGTCCCCACCCCCTGAGGCCGTGAGTTTCGGCTCACACCAGGGCGTCGCGGCTCGCCCTGGCACCACGCTTGCCGGTACAGTTCCCGAGTTGCCTGGGCCCGCTCAGCCGGACCAGGTGGCTCCTGGGGTCCAGGCCCAAGCAGGCTGACCCCGCGCCGCGTGCACCAGGCCCGCGGCGTGCGAACACTCCGACAGGAAAGAAGAACGCTATGGCAAACGCCCGCGCCCGCCGCACGGTCCGCCTCTCCCGCGCCCTCGGCATCCCGCTCACCCCCAAGGCTGTGCGCTACTTCGAGAAGCGCCCCTACGGCCCCGGTGAGCACGGCCGCGCCCGCCGCCGCACCGAGTCCGACTACGCGATCCGTCTCAAGGAGAAGCAGCGCCTGCGCGCCCAGTACGGCATCCGCGAGGCCCAGCTCCAGCGCGTCTTCGAGGAGGCCCGCCGCGAGAAGGGCCTGACCGGTGAGTCCCTGGTCGAGCTGCTGGAGATGCGCCTGGACGCCCTCGTGCTGCGCTCCGGCTTCGCCCGCACCATCGCCCAGGCCCGCCAGGACGTCGTGCACCGCCACATCATGGTTGACGGCAAGGTCGTGGACCGGCCCTCCTTCCGCGTCAAGCCCGGCCAGACCATCCAGGTCCGCCCCCGCTCCCAGGTGATGGTGCCCTTCCAGGTGGCCGCCGCCGGCGCCCACCGTGACGTGCTGCCGCCCGTTCCCGAGTACCTGAAGGTCGAGCTGGAGAAGCTCACCGCCACCCTGGTGCGCCGTCCTAAGCGGGCTGAGGTCCCCGTCACCTGCGACGTGCAGATGGTCGTCGAGTACTACTCGCGCTGACCTAGCAAGCGCCGTGGCGCCCCGACCGGTCACCGGCTCGGGGCGCCACGTGTTCCAGCGCCCGGAGGCGGTAGTAGCCTCAGCCCTGAAGGACCCAGCCGCCGCCGCGGCACCACCAGCCACCCCCCGCCCCGCAAGAGCGGGCCCAAGCCGAGGACATACATGCGCACCTCAGAGATCCGTACCCGCTGGCTAGACTTCTTTGCCGCGAAGGACCACGAGATCCGCCCCTCCGTGTCCCTGATCTCCCCAGAGCCCTCTATCCTGTTCACCGTGGCCGGGATGGTGCCCTTCATCCCCTACATCCTGGGCACCGAGCCCGCCCCCTGGCCCCGGGCCGCCAGCGTGCAGAAGTGCATCCGCACCAACGACATCGACAACGTCGGCAAGACCACCCGGCACGGGACCTTCTTCCAGATGAACGGCAACTTCTCCTTCGGGGACTACTTCAAGGAGGGGGCTATCCAGTACGCCTGGGAGCTGCTCACCACCCCCCAGTCCCAGGGCGGCTACGGGCTGGACGGCGACCGCCTGTGGATGACCATCTGGGAGCAGGACCAGGTCTCCTGGGACTACCTGACCAGGAACATCGGCCTGGACCCCAGCCACGTGCAGAAGCTGCCTTTCGAGGAGATCTCCTGGTCCACCGGGCAGCCGGGCCCGGCAGGCTCCTGCTGCGAGATCCACTACGACCGCGGCCCCCAGTACGGCCCCGACGGCGGCCCGGTCGTGGACACCCAGGGAGACCGCTTCCTGGAGATCTGGAACCTGGTCTTCGACGAGTTCATCCGGGGTGAGGGCCAGGGCCACGACTTCGAGCTGGTCGGCAAGCTGGACCAGACCGCCATCGACACCGGCGCGGGCCTGGAGCGCATCGCCTTCCTGCTGCAGGACAAGCCCAATATGTACGAGATCGACGAGGTCTTCCCCGTCATCGCCGCCGCCCAGGACATGAGCGGCAAGACCTACGGACTGGGGGCGGCCGGTCCCTCCGCCGGGGCCGCCTACCTGGACGACGTGCGCATGCGCGTGGTGGCTGACCACGTGCGCAGCGCCCTGATGCTGATCGGCGACGGCGTGCGGCCCGGAAACGACGGCCGTGGCTACGTGCTGCGCCGCCTGATCCGCCGGGCGGTGCGCTCCATGCGCCTGCTGGGCGTGGAGGAGGCCGCCCTGCCCACCCTGCTGACCGCCTCCAAGGACGTCATGCGCCTGTCCTACCCGGAGCTCGACGAGCGCTGGGCACAGATCAGCGACGTCGCCTACGGCGAGGAGGACGCCTTCCGCAAGACCCTGGCCGCCGGGACCACCATCCTGGACACCGCCGTCGCCAAGGCCAAGCAGGCGGGTGGCAGCCAGGCGGTGGTCTGCGGCAAGGACGCCTTCACCCTGCACGACACCTACGGCTTCCCGATCGACCTGACCCTGGAGATGGCCGCCGAGCAGGGCGTCTCCGTGGACGAGCAGGGCTTTATCGCGCTCATGAACGAGCAGAAGGAGCGCGCCCGCGCCGACGCCCGCGCCAAGAAGACCGGGCACACCGACGTGCGGGTCTTCCAGGAGGTCGCCAAGGAGATGGGCGGCGGCTCCGAGTTCCTGGGCTACACGGAGCACGCCGTGGACGACGCCAGCGTGGCCGCGCTGCTGGTGGACGGCGTGGCTGTCCCGGCCGTCACCGCCCCCGTAGAGGTCGAGGTGGTCCTGGACCGCACCCCCTTCTACGCCGAGATGGGCGGCCAGCTGGCCGACCACGGCACCATCCGCCTGGCGGACGGGGCCGTGATCGAGGTGCACGACGTGCAGGCGCCCCTCAAGGGCCTGTTCGTGCACCGCGGCACCCTGACCGAGGGCACCGCCACCGTGGGCGCCCGCGCCTACGCCCAGATCGACTCCGTGCGCCGCCTGGCTATCGCCCGGGCGCACACCGGCACCCACATGGTCTACGCCGGGCTGCGGCAGGTCGTCTCCCCGGAGGCCACCCAGGCCGGCTCGGAGAACTCCCCGGCCCGGCTGCGCTTCGACTTCCGGCACGGCTCGGCCCTGACTGGCTCACAGGTGGACGGCATCGAGTCCCTGGTGAACGAGAAGCTGGCGGAGGACCTGCCGGTGACCACCGAGGTCATGAGCCTGGAGGAGGCTCGCCAGGCCGGGGCAATCGCCCTGTTCGGGGAGAAGTACGGAACCCAGGTGCGCGTGGTCACCATCGGTGACAACTTTGACAAGGAGCTCTGCGGTGGCACGCACGTGCCCTACACCGGGCACATCGGCCGGGTGGCCCTGCTGGGGGAGGGCTCTATCGGCTCGGGGGTGCGCCGCCTGGACGCCCTGGTGGCCGACAGCGCCTACCGCTTCCAGCACAAGGAGCACGCCCTGGTCTCGCAGCTGTCCAGCATGGTGGGGGCCCGCCCCGCCGAGCTGCCGGAGCGCATCGAGGGCCTGCTGGCCCGCCTCAAGGAGGCTGAGAAGAGGCTCGCGGCCGCTGAGCAGGCGGCCCTGGGCGCTCGCACCGCCGAGATCGTCTCCGGGGCCGTGCAGGCTGGCGCTTACCGGCTGGCCAGCGCCAACCTGGGCGAGGTCTCCAACGCCGACGCCCTGCGGGCCGTGGTGCTGGACGCCCGTGCCCGCCTGGGTGAGGGCCAGGCTGCCGTCGTGGTGGTGGCGGGCGTGACCGGGGGGCGCCCGGTGGTGGTGGTGGCCACCAACGACGCCGCCCGCAAGGCCGGCGCCAAGGCTGGTGACCTGGTGCGGGTGGCCGCCAAGGTCCTGGGCGGCGGGGGCGGCGGCAAGCCGGACCTGGCCCAGGGGGGCGGACAGGACCCCACCAAGGTCGCGCAGGCGCTGGCCGCCGTCGCCCAGGAGCTCACCGCGTGAGCGCAGGCTCCGGTCTCAGGCCGGGGGTGCGGCTGGCCTTCGACGTCGGTAAGGTGCGGGTCGGTGTGGCCCGCTGCGACGCTGAGGCCATCCTCGCGGTACCTGTGCGGACTATTAAGCGGGACCGTTACGGTGCCGACGTAGACGAGGCAGCGGACCTGGTGGAGGAGTACCGTGCTATAGAAGTAGTTGTTGGACTCCCAACCAACCTTCAGGGAAAAAGCACAGGCTCTACCAAGGACGCAAGAGGCTGGGCCCAGGCCCTGGCGGACACGGTGGCACCAGTCACCGTGAGGCTTGTGGACGAGCGCCTGTCTACCGTGAGCGCCCACCAGGCGCTGCACGGTGCAGGACTTGACGAGAGGTCATTCCGTTCCGTGGTCGACCAGGCTGCGGCGGTCGTGATCCTCAACCAGGCCCTGGACGCTGAGCGGGCCTCCGGCTCCCCAGCGGGCCGAACCGTGCACCCCAGAACGAGAGGTAAAGCGTGACTGACCACGACCAGGACCTCCTGGACGCCGTAGGACTGACCGATGAGAGCAGCTCAGCGGCCCCCGACGGCACCCGCCGTCGTCGCAGTGACCGGCGGGCTGAGCGCGCCAACCGCAAGCGGCGGCGTCGCAGGCAGGCCGTGGTGACCGCCCTGGTGCTGCTGGTGCTGGTTAGTGGGGTGTTCTACATCGGTCGGCAGGCCATCACGGAGATCCGCGCCGCCAGTCCTACATCAACCGCGGTTACCGACTACCCGGGCCCTGGGGAGCAGGAGGTCACGATCACCATCCCGGAGGGCTCCACCGGCACCCAGATCGGCGAGATCCTCAAGACCGCTGACGTGGTGGCCTCCGTGGAGGCCTTCGTGGAGGCCTTTGACGCCAACTCCAAGTCCGGGAACATCCAGCCGGGCACCTACAGCCTGAGGACCCGCATGTCCGCCGCCCAGGCTGTGGCCGGCCTGCTGGACCCTGCCTCCCGGTCAGAGCACACGCTGACCATCCCGGAGGGCTTCACCAAGAACCAGGTACGCGAGCGTCTCAAGACCGTAGGACACTTCTCCGACACCGATATCGACGCAGCCTTCGCAGACGCCGCCGGTATCGGCCTGCCTGAGGTCGCTGGCGGGGACGTGGAGGGCTGGCTGGCCCCCAAGACCTATGGCCTGCAGGAGAACGCCACCGCCAAGGACGTGATCGCCAAGATGGTGGAGACCACCATCAACGAGTTGCGCGAGGCCGGTATCTCCGAGGCTGACTACCAGACGATCCTGGTCAAGGCCTCCATCATCGAGCGGGAGGCCAATGACCCCAAGTACTACGCGCAGGTCGCCCGGGTCATTGAGAACCGTCTGGTGGACACCGCCGGAGACACTCGCGGCCTGCTGCAGATGGACTCCACCGTCCTGTACGGGCTGGGCCGGGTCGGAGGCATCCCCAGCACCGCAGAGCTGGCCGACGGCGAGAACCGGTACAACACCTACGTGCACCAGGGGCTTCCCCCCACCCCGATCGGCAGCCCCTCCAAGGCGGCCATCGAGGCGGCCAAGCAGCCTGCTGAGGGCAGCTGGCTCTACTTCGTGACGGTGGACCTGACCACGGGGGAGACGCTGTTCGCCTCCTCGCACACCGAGCACGAGACCAACGTCAAGCGTCTGAAGGAGTACTGCCAGAACAACCAGGAGATCTGTTCCGGCACCACCACCCCCTCCCCAGCCGGTTGAGCGGGACAGGGACGGTAGGCGGCCCTAGCGCCTGCCGCAGTGCGGGCAGCGGGGAGGAACCCAGCCACTGGTGCGCCGTGGTCGGCTCACCCGTGGGGCACTCCCTGTCCCCGGTTCTCCACCAGGCCGCCTACCAGGCCCTGGGGCTGAGCGGCTGGCGCTACGAGGCCCTGGAGACCAGCGCTGCCGAGATGCCCGGCCTGGTGCGTCGCCTCTCCAGCCCGGTTCCCGCAGGGGCGGCTGTGCCCGTAGGGCTGTCCGTGACCATGCCGCACAAGCAGACGCTCCTGCCCCTGCTGGACGCCGTGGACCCCCTGGCTGAGGTGGTCGGCGCCGTCAACACCGTGGTGGCGCAGCGGGCGGGCCGGGGGGAGGCGCTGCTGACCGGCTTCAACACGGACGTGGCTGGGATCAGCCAGGCCTTCCGGCGCACCGCCACCCCGCCGGTGGCGGGGGCGCGCGCGGTGGTGCTGGGGGCCGGGGCCACCGCCTGCTCCGCCCTGGCCGCCCTGACCGAGCTGGGGGCTACCAGCCTAACCGTCGCGGCCCGCCGTCTGTCCGGCCCCGGCCGGGTGCTGGCGGCCGCCCACCGCATGGGCCTGGAGCTGTCCACCCTCACCTGGCTGCCGGGGGATCCGGGTCAGGGGGATGCGCTCTGTGCCGCCCTGGCGGAGGCCGACCTGGTGGTCTCCACCCTGCCTGCTGGCACCGCCGACCCCTTGGCCAGGCAGCTGGAGGCAGGTGGGTCCCTGCGCCCGGGCGCGGTGCTGCTCGACGTCGTCTACGACCCCTGGCCCACCGCCCTGGCTACCACCTGGCAGCGCCGTGGGGGGCTGGTGGCCCCGGGCTGGCTGATGCTCCTGCACCAGGCGGTGGCGCAGGTGGGGCTGATGACCGGGCGGGAGGCGCCGGTCGCAGAGATGGACGCCGCCCTGCAAGCGGCTCTGGCACGGCGTGGCTAGAGGCTAGCCGCCCCTGCCTGACCAGGTTTGAGCGGCCCGCGGGCTGCGGGCCTGGCGAGGGAGCCAATCGCTTCGCCACGGTCCTGAGGCGGAGCTGTCAGGGCAGCATCCGGGGCAGTCGCTGTCGTCTTCACCGCCCCGGCCCCGGAGGCGTATGGGATGATCTTGTGCATGCTCAACTGGATGACAGCGGGCGAGTCGCACGGCCAGGCCCTGACAGCGGTGATCGACGGCGTGCCCGCCGGTCTGGAGCTGAGCAGCCAGGACCTCGTGCAGGCCCTGGCCCGTCGTCGCCTGGGCTACGGGCGGGGCGCCCGCCAGGCCTTTGAGCGCGACGAGCTGCGGCTCCTGGGGGGGGTCCGGCACGGGCGCACCATCGGTAGCCCGGTGGCCCTGGAGATCGGCAACGCGGAGTGGCCCAAGTGGCGCACCGTCATGAGCCCGGACCCGGTGGACCCGGCCAGCCTCCTGGTGGACGCCGGCACCGGGGACGAGCGGGAGGTCGCCCGCAACCGGCCCCTGACCCGCCCCCGGCCCGGGCACGCGGACCTGCCCGGCATGCTCAAGTACGACCTGCCCGAGGCCCGACCGGTGCTGGAGCGCGCCTCCGCCCGGGAGACGGCGGCCCGGACCGCCCTGGGGGCGGTGGCAGAGGCGGTGCTGCGGCAGGTCGCAGGCATCGAGCTGGTCAGCCACGTGGTGCGGATCGGCGCGGTGGCCCTGCCGGAGGATGCCTCCCGGCCGGTGCCCGTGGACACGCCGCGCCTGGACGCCGACCCGGTGCGCTGTACCGACCCGGAGACCTCGGCGCAGATGGTGGCGGAGGTGGACGCGGCCCGCCGGAGCGGAGACACCCTGGGCGGTGTGGTGGAGGTGCTGGCCTACGGCGTTCCGGTGGGCCTGGGCTCCCACGTCTCCGCCTCGCGTCGTCTGGACGCCGCGCTGGCGGCCGCCCTCATGAGCATCCAGTCCGTCAAGGGCGTGGAGATTGGCGACGGCTTCGCCAGCGCCAGCCGGCGCGGCAGCCACGCCCACGACGAGATACTCCAGGTACAAGGCGGGCAGGTCCACCGGGCCAGCAACCACGCCGGGGGCGTCGAGGGGGGCACCTCCAACGGCAGCCCCGTGCGGGTCCGGGCCGCCTTCAAGCCCATCTCCACCGTGCCCCGGGCGCTGCGGACGATCGACCTGGCCACCGGTGAGGCTGCCACTGCCCTGCACCAGCGCTCCGACGTGTGCGCGGTGGTGCCGGGAGCCGTCGTCGCCCAAGCGGAGACCGCCCTGGTGCTGGCCCGGACCCTGCTGGACAAGACCGGCGGGGACAGCGTCGCTGAGGCCCGCCGTAACCTGCGTGCCTACCTTGCCCGGATCGAGGAAAGGACCAGCTGGTGACAGTCGACAACCACAGCAGACTAGGCCCCCAGCAGCTGCGGCTGGAGCCAGGCAGGCTACCCATCGTGCTCGTGGGCCTGCCCGGAGCCGGAAAGACCACGGTGGCCAGGCTGCTGGCCACGGCCCTGGGGGTGCAGGTCACGGACACCGACGCCGAGATCCGGCGGCGCGCCCGCATGACCGTGCCCCAGATCTTCCAGGCGGAGGGGGAGGAGGGCTTCCGTGACCGGGAGACCCGGGCCCTGCGCTACGTGCTCCTGGGGCAGGACCACGCCAAGGGCGTCCTGGCCCTGGGCGGCGGGGCGGTGGAGCGGGAGGCCAACCGCGTGCTGCTGCACGGACGAACCGTGGTCTTCCTGGACGCGCAGCCGCAGACCGCCGCCCAGCACGTCGGCGTCGGGGAGGGCCGCCCCCTGATGGGCCGGGAGGCGGACTCCGACGCGGCCGCGGGTGGGGAGGCCCTGAGCACCGCTGAGGGCGTCCTGGCCCGGATGCGTGAGTTCGACGCCCGACGTCGCCCCCTGTACGAGGAGGTCGCCACCCTCACCGTCCCCACCGACGGCCTGACCCCGGAGCAGGTCGCCGCCCTGGTGCTGGTGGGACTGGGCGGGCAGGCGGGACCGGTGGCCCGCAGCCTGTCCACCTGGCAGCGCCAGCAGGCGGCAGCCGACGCCGCTGCCGCCGCCGAGCAGCCCGGCCCCTCCCCACGCTCCTGGCCCGGCAACCCCCGCAGCATCCAGGTCACCGGCCAGCACCCCTACGAGGTGCTGATCGGCCACGGGCTGGAGGCCACTGTCGCCCGCGCTGTCAAACGCGCTCCGGGCGGGGGCGAGGGCGGGGTCGCCATCATCCACGCCGCCCCCCTGCAGACCGCCGCGCGGCGGATCGAGCAGGAGCTGGCCGAGGAGGGGCGGCGGGTGACCCGGATCGAGGTGGCGGGCAACGAGTCCTCCAAGCAGGCCGCGGTGCTGGAGCAGGTCTGGGAGCAGCTGGGGGGATTCCGGCTGGGCCGGGACGGTGCCGTCGTCGGCCTGGGGGGCGGGGCCACCACCGACCTGGCGGGCTTCGCCGCCGCCACCTGGCTGCGGGGGGTGCCGGTGGTGCAGGTGCCCACCAGCCTGCTCGCCATGGTGGACGCCGCCGTGGGCGGCAAGACCGGCATCGACACCGCCGCCGGGAAGAACCTGGTCGGGGCCTTCCACCCGCCCGCCACCGTGGTCTGCGACCTGGACACCCTCAAGGGGCTGCCCGTGGAGGAGCTGCGCTGCGGGCTGGCCGAGGTCATCAAGTGCGGGCTGATCGCCGACCCGGTGATCCTGGACCGGGTCCTGGCCGACCCCGCCGACTGCCTGCACTGGGACTCCCCGGTGCTGGCCGAGCTGGTGGAGCGCTCGGTGGCCGTCAAGGCGGCGGTGGTCTCCGCCGACCTGCGGGAGGCCGGGCTGCGGGAGGTGCTGAACTACGGGCACACCTACGCCCACGCCGTCGAGAAGCTGACCGGGTACCAGTGGCGCCACGGGGAGGCGGTGGCCGTGGGCTGCGTCTTCGCCGCCAAGGTGGCTCGGCGTTGCGGGCTGCTGGACGCCGACACCGTGCGCCTGCACCGCGAGGCCTTCCAGGCGGTGGGCCTGCCCTGCACCTTCCCGCCGGGGGCCGGGCGCTGGGAGGAGCTGGAGCAGGTGATGCTCAGTGACAAGAAGGTGCGCGGCGGGGTGCTGCGCATGGTGCTGCTGGAGGCGGTGGGTATGCCCCGCCTGGGCATGACCCCGGCGCCGGAGGTGCTGCGCTCCGCCCATGAGGCGGTCGCGGGCACGGCCTGGACCGCGGAGCCCCAGGCGTGAGCGTGCGGGTGCTGGTGGGGCCGCCCGGGGCAGGCTGCTCCGCCGTCGGCCAGGCCCTGGACGCAGCCGGGCAGGGGCCCTGCCTGGACCTGGGCCAGAGCGTGGCCCAGGAGCTGGGCGCGCAGCCGGAGCTGGCCCTGGTGGCCGTGGGGGAGGAACGCTACCGCCGGGCCGAGACCGCGGTGGCGCTGCGCCTGCTGGAGCGGCTGGTCCGGGGTGGGGGAGTGCTGGCCCTGGGCTCCGGCTGCCTGGAGGACCCGCAGGTGCGCGCCGCGCTGGCGGCGCTACAGGCCGACGGCGGCCAGGTGGTGGCCCTGCTCGCCTCCGTGCGCCGCCTGGCGACGCGCAACGGGCTGGACGCGCCGCGCTCCATCGCCCTGGGCACGGTCCACCACAGCTTCACCCTGATGCTTAGGGAGCGGGAGGCGGCCTGCCGCGAGCTGGCCGACCTGGTGGTGGACACCACGGACACCTCGCCGCAGGAGGCTGCCGCACTGATACTCGGCTAGGATCGCCCCATGTACGTACCGGGGCACTTCCAGCTCTCTGAGGAGCATGTGCGCCAGGTCCTGGCCACCCCCCGCACCGGCAACCTGGTCACCGTCCACGCCTTCGGCCCGGAGGCCACCCTGGTGCCCCTGTACCTGGACACTTTGCGGGACGTGCTGGTGACCCACCTGGTGCGCAACAACCCTCAGGCGCGTGAGCCCCTGACCGGTCCCGGCCTGGTGGTGCTGGACCAGGTGGACACCTACGTCTCCCCCCTCTGGTACGCAACCAACAGCGTCAAGGCCAACGTGCCTACCTGGGACTACGTGACCGTGCACGTGCGCGGCCAGGTGCGGGTGGACCCCGACCCGGCCGCCGCCCTGGCCGCCGCCCGCAGGCTGACAGAGCTCAGTGAGGACAGCGACGTGCTCAGCCCTGTGGGTGAGGAGCAGCTGGAGCGGATGGCCCGGGCGATCGTGGCCGTGGAGGTCAGCCTGGACGAGGTGCGGGGCAAGGCCAAGATGAGCCAGAACCGCCACCCCGACGACATCATCAGCCTGGCCGCCGAGCTGGAGCGGCAGGGGGAGACGCAGATGGCGCAGTTCCTGCGGGAGGTCTCCCTGCCCTACGCCCAGGAACGCTTCCAGAAGCTGGCGGCACTGGGGGACACCGCGCGGGGACGGGCCGTCGCGGCCGCCCGCGCGGGCCAGACCTTCCACTGACACCGTCCCGGTGGGGCGGGGTAGCCCGTGACAGGGGCGACACCGGCGGCCGGACGGCGGCGGTAGCGCGCACGGTAGTCTTGCGCTGTCAAGACTTTCACCGACAGTGAGGAAGACTCCCGTGGCAACGACGAACGACCTGAAGAACGGCCTCGTGCTCAACCTGGAAGGCCAGCTGTGGCAGGTTGTCGAGTTCCAGCACGTCAAGCCCGGCAAGGGCCCGGCCTTCGTGCGCACCAAGATCAAGAACGTCCTGTCCGGCAAGACCGTGGACAAGACCTTCAACGCCGGGCTGAAGGTGGAGACCGCCACCGTGGACCGCCGCGACATGCAGTACTCCTACAAGGACGGCGACGACTTCGTCTTCATGGACGTCAAGTCCTATGAGCAGACCTACGTGCCCGCCGCCACCGTGGGGGAGGCCGCCGACCTGATGCTGGAGGGTCAGGAGGTCATCGTCGCCTTCCACGAGGACTCCGTGCTCTTCGTGGAGCTGCCTGCCTCCGTGGTGCTGACCGTCTCCCACACCGAGCCGGGCCTGCAGGGTGACCGCTCCTCCGCCGGCACCAAGCCCGCCACCCTGGAGACCGGCGCCGAGATCCAGGTGCCCCTGTTCCTGAACACGGGTGACAAGGTCAAGGTGGACACCCGCAACCGCTCCTACATCTCCCGCGTCACCGACTGAGCATGACCGGAGAACCGACTAGCGCGGAGCAGCCAGCAGCGCAGTCCCTGGAGGGCGTGGCCCCGGCCGCGCCCTCCGGCACGCGCAGCCGTAGCAGCAAGCACCCGGTCACCGCCCGCACCAAGGCCCGCAGGCGCGCCGTCGAGATCCTCTTCGAGGCGGACCAGCGGGGCCTGCTGCGGGCGGCACAGCAGCCGGACGAGCTCTTTGAGGAGGCCCTCGCTGGGCAGGACGCGGCGGCTGAGAGGCTGCGTGAGCTGGCTGCTGAGCGTGCCGTGCACTCGGCCAACCACACGGAGGCTCCGGCCTACACCCGTCAGGTCCTGGCGGGGGTGGCTGACCACCTGGAGCGGGTCGACCAGATCCTGCAGACCCACGCCAAGGACTGGGAGGTCTCCCGCATGCCTGCCGTGGACCGGGCCATCGCCCGGGTCGCCACCTGGGAGATCGTGTGGAACGACGAGGTCGACGCCCCCGTGGCCGTGGACGAGGCCCTGACCCTGGCGCGGATACTCTCCACTGACGACTCCCCGCGCTTCCTGGCCGGGCTGCTGGGCCGTATTGGCGACCTGGCCGAGACCCTGCGCTAGAGCGGCAGGAGCGCTGCGGTCCCCGCCACTGGGACACAGGTAGGTCCCGTGCACCACCGAGGTGCTCGCGGGACCTACCTGCTGCTGGCAGTAGCGGCTACTGGTCCATCTCCCAGGCCCGGATGTAGTCGATCTCCATGGCGGCCTCCGTGAAGGTCGTGGTGTCGATCTTCGTCTCCAAGGAGTCCCCGGCCTGCGAGCACAGGCGCAGGTAGTAGGGCTTGCCAGGCCCGAATGCCTTGGCCCAGCGGTCGGGGTACTCCTGGCTGGTGACCTCGTGGTACTTGCGTCCGTCGAAGAAGAAGCTGATACGTTCCGGGGTCTTCTCCATGGCGAAGACGTGGAACTGTGTCAGGTCGGGCTTGGGCTCCACCGGCACCGGCCGGTGCCGGTGGGGAACCGGGTCGTAGGTGTAGTGGACGTCGGCGGTGACCCGCCCCGTGTTGACGCCTCCGCCCCAGGACTCGGCGATGTCGATCTCCCCGTCGCCGTTGTCGCTGGGGCGCATCCAGATACCTCCCCAGAGCCCCGCGTGGGACTGGGGGAAGCGCACCCGCACCTCGACCCTGCCGTAGGTAAGGTCGAACTTGCCGCGGGTGACGATGTTGGCGGTGTCCACGTCACGCACGGTGGGGCTGATCCCCGCCTCCTGGTCCTTGGTATTGGGCCACCTGGTGATCGGTGTGGCCCGCTTGCGCCACAGGATCCGGCCCAGGCCGTCCCGCACGTTGTGGGCGTCGGTGGTGTTCACGCCCCAGTCGTACCCGACGTAGCCCGGGTTCCAGCCCGGGCGGTGCTCTCCCCAGCGCTCCGGATCGAAGTCAGTGCCGGTGGAGAAGGTGTCCTCGAACACCAGCCTGGAGAAGCCGGTCCCCGCAGTCGGTGCGCTGGAGGTGACCTTCAGCGAGTTGTTACGCACGTCGGTGGCGGACAGGGCCCGCTTGGACAGGTAGTAGGTCTGGCTGACCTGCGTGCCCTCGGTGATGGCGCCGTCCGTGGCGGAGAGCCGCATGCCGGGCACGCCGTCGACCGTGGCCTCGAGCCTGTCACCCTTGACGGTTGTGCGCAGGACCCAGTCGCGGCGGCCGGAGTAGTCGGAGACCGGGACGGCGGGGCCGTCAGCGATCACGGTGGTTCCTGCGGGAGTGCAGCGCTCCAGCCGGAGACGGAGATGGGTCCTGTCGTTGTGTACCAGCGCCCGGTAGCAGGTCCTGCCCTCCTGCCGCAGCGCGGTGGAGATGTACAGGGATCCAGGAGCCTGGGCGTAGTCGTAGAGCCACTTGGCGACGACGGTCTGGTCGGCCTGGCAGTCCTTGATGACCTCCTCCACCGTGGTCCCGGGCTGGATGGTGCGCTTCCACTGGTAGGTGTGGCTGTCTGCTGCCGCGGTGGCGGGCAGCAGCAGTCCTGCCGCAAGAGCCCCGGTGCCAGCCAGGACACTGCGTCTTGACACGATAGTCATTTATCTGCCTTCCTCCTGGGAGGCCAGGGCGGGCTCCGTCGCTTCCGGTCAGGACCCGCCCTGGCCTCCGCCTACTCAGGTGCTGCCCTTGTCAGGTCAAGGGCACCAGCTCAGCATGCCAGCCCGTACCGACCTCCGGCAGGTTTCTGGGTAGGTACAGATCCCCATGTACCTACGACCCTGTTCCTGCCAGGTGCCTGGTGGAGGCAGGGCAAAGGAACCCAGGTGGCTGCTGGTGCCTGCGCGCCGGACCCAGGCGTGTACAGCGTCCCAGACGGGCGGGCCTAGCGACCCAGGTGGCGCACGCACCCGGCAGAGGAGCTAGTATCGGGGGCGTCAGACATCCTTGAAGCCCGTCCTGTGAGGCGGAGAAGGAGGTCCACGCGTCGTGGCCGAAACACTGTCCACCGGGAAGCAGATCCTCGGGGCCCCCGAGATCGCCCGCTCCCTGTTCCGCATCGCCCATGAGATCCTGGAACGCAACCGAGGGGTAGAGAACCTGATCCTCCTCGGGATCCCTTCGGCAGGCGCACCGTTGGCGCAGCGCCTGGCCAAGGCCCTGGCAGTAGCCGCCGTGCCGGGCCGGGCAGAGGGAACCAAGAGCCCCGCCCCTGAGGTCCCCGTCGGCACCCTGGACATCACCATGTTCCGTGACGACCTGGGACGACACCCCATCCGCGTGCCCCAGCCCACCTTCATCCCCGGCGGCTCCCTGGAGGGCCGCACCGTGGTCCTGGTGGACGACGTCCTCTACTCCGGACGCACCATCCGGGCCGCCCTGGACGCCCTGGGCTCCCTGGGGCGCGCCGCCTGCGTGCAGCTGGCCGTCCTGGTGGACCGAGGGCACCGCGAGCTGCCCATCCGCGCCGACTACGTGGGCAAGAACCTGCCCACCTCCCGCTCCGAGAAGGTCGTGGTCGCCCTCACCGAGCTGGGGGCCGAGGACGACAGCGTGAGCATCGTGCCCGTCACCGTCCCCAAGGAGCAGCGATGAAGCACCTGCTGAGCGCTAAGGACCTCTCCCACGACGAGGCGGTGATGGTCCTGGACACCGCTGAGGCCATGGCCGCCACCCAGCGCCACGCCGTCAAGAAGCTGCCTACCCTGCGCGGCAAGACCGTGGTCAACCTCTTCTTCGAGGACTCCACCCGCACCCGGCTCTCCTTCGAGGCCGCCGCCAAGCGCCTGAGCGCCGACGTCATCAACTTCTCCGCCAAGGGCTCCAGCGTCTCCAAGGGCGAGTCCCTGAAGGACACCGCCCAGACCATCATGGCCATGGGGGCCGACGCCGTGGTCATCCGCCACAGCGCCTGCGGAGCCGCCCACCTGCTGGCCCACGCCGGGTGGATCAACGTGCCGGTGCTCAACGCCGGTGACGGCACCCACCAGCACCCCACCCAGGCGCTGCTGGACGCCATGACCCTGCGCCGCTGGTACCAGCCGGGCGGACCGGTAAGCGGCCCCCGGCGCGGCCGTGACGGCAGCCCCGCCGCCCAGGGGCAGGACCTCGACGGCGCCCGCGTCATCATCGTGGGCGACGTGCTCCACTCCCGGGTGGCCCGCTCCAACGTGGACCTGCTGACCACCCTGGGAGCCAGCGTCACCCTGGTGGCGCCCCCCACCCTCCTGCCCGTCGGCATGGAGGACTGGCCCTGCCACGTCTCCTACGACCTGGACGCCGCGATCGCGGAGACAGAGCCGGACGCCGTCATGATGCTGCGCGTGCAGCGGGAGCGCATGAGCGCCGCCGGGGGCGGGTTCTTCCCCAGCCCCGGGGAGTACTCGCGCCGCTACGGCCTGGGCGCCGCCCGCCGGGCCGCCATGCCAGAGCACGCCGTCATCATGCACCCCGGCCCCATGAACCGGGGCCTGGAGATCACCGCGGAGGCTGCTGACGACCCGCGCTCCCGCGTGATCGAGCAGGTCAGCAACGGCGTGAGCGTGCGCATGGCCGCCCTCTACCTCCTCCTCGCCGACGAAGGGAACCAGCTGTGAGCACCACCCACCTCCTGCCCGCCGTCCGCCCCTACGGGGAGGAGCCCTGCGACGTCCTGCTCCGTGACGGCCAGATCGCCGCCCTGGGGCCGCAGGCCGCCGCCCAGGCCCCCGCCGACGCCACCGTGCACCGTGAGCTCAAGGGCCTGGTGCTGCTGCCGGGGCTGGTGGACATCCACACCCACCTGCGCCAGCCCGGCGGGGAGAGCGCCGAGACCGTCTTCACCGGCACCCGGGCCGCTGCCGTCGGTGGCTACACCGCCGTATTCGCCATGGCCAACACCACCCCGGTGCAGGACAACGCCGGTGTGGTGGAGCAGGTGCACCGCCTGGGCCAGGAGGCCGGGTGGGTGGACGTGCACCCGGTCGGCGCCGTCTCCGAGAACCTGGAGGGCCAGCACCTGTCCCAGATGGGTGCCATGGCCCAGTCCGCCGCTCGGGTACGGGTCTTCTCCGACGACGGCCGGTGCGTCTCCGACCCGGTGCTCATGCGCCGCGCCCTGGAGTACGTAAAGGCCTTTGACGGCGTGATCGCCCAGCACGCCCAGGACCCGCGCCTGACCGAGGGCTCCCAGATGCACGAGGGCCGGGTCTCCGCCGAGCTCGGCCTGCGCGGCTGGCCCGCCGTGGCGGAGGAGTCGGTCATCGCCCGCGACGTGCTCCTGGCCGAGCACGTCGGCAGCCGCCTGCACGTGTGCCACCTGTCCACCGCCGGCAGCGTGGAGATCATCCGGTGGGCCAAGTCCCGCGGCATCGACGTCACCGCTGAGGCCACCCCCCACCACCTGCTGCTCACCGACGAGCTGGCCCGCACCTACTCGCCCCTGTACAAGGTCAACCCGCCCCTGCGCACCCAGGCGGACGTCGAGGCCCTGCGCGCGGCCCTGGCCGACGGCACCATCGACGTCGTCGGCACCGACCACGCCCCCCACCCCCTGGAGGACAAGGACTGCGAGTGGCAGGCCGGGGCCTTCGGCATGACCGGCCTGGAGACCGCCCTGTCCGTGGTCATCCGGACCATGGTGGAGCCTGGGCTCCTGGACTGGCGGGGTGTGGCCCGGGTGCTCTCCGAGACCCCCGCCCGCATCGGGCGGCTCAGCGACCAGGGCCGCCCGCTGGCCGTGGGGGAGCCCGCCAACCTCACCCTGGTGGACCCCCAGGTGCGCCGCACCGTGGACCCCCGGGCCCAGTGGACCCGCTCCGCCAACACCCCCTACGCGGGCATGGAGCTGCCCGGGCAGGTCCAGGCGACCTTCCTGCGGGGGCGGCCCACCGTGCTGGGCGGGCATCCCGTAGGCACCTCTCCGGAGGCGTCGGCGTGAGCCGCACCGCGCAGCCCACCTGGGGGCCGTCCCGTAGCGGGCGGCCCCCAGCCCTGCTGGTGCTGGAGGACGGCACCACCCTGGTGGGCCAGGCCTACGGGGCCACCGGCCGCAGCGTCGCCGAGATCGTCTTCAACACCGGGATGACCGGGTACCAGGAGACCCTCACCGACCCCTCCTACCACCGCCAGATCGTGGTGATGACCGCCCCGCACGTCGGCAACACCGGCGTCAACGACGAGGACCCCGAGTCCGCCCGCATCTGGGTGGCCGGGTACGTGGTGCGTGAGCCCGCCCGCCGTGCCTCCTCCTGGCGCGCCCGCCGCGAGCTGGAGGAGGAGCTGCGCCAGGCCGGGGTCGTGGGGGTCTGCGGGGTGGACACCCGCATGCTCACCCGCCACCTGCGCGAGCGCGGCACCATGCGGGCTGGGATCTTCTCCGGAGAGGCCCTGCCCGCCGGGGCACTGAGCGGTGGCCAGGAGGCCCCCAGCCAGGCCGCCGTGGACATCTGCGTCAGCGCCGTACGTGCCCAGCCGCTGATGGCAGGGCAGGCGCTGGCCGCGGAGGTCAGCACCCCGCAGGCCTACGTGGTGGAGCCCTCCGGGGCCTTCCAGGGCCGCGAGCCGGTGGCCGTGGTGGCCGCCCTGGACCTGGGCATCAAGTCCCGCACCCCCTGGCAGCTGGCGGAGCGGGGCGTGCGCGTGCACGTCCTGCCCCAGAGCACCACCCTGCCCCAGCTGCTGGCCCTGCGCCCCGACGGCGTGTTCTTCTCCAACGGCCCCGGGGACCCCGGCACCGCCGACACCGAGGTGGAGCTGCTGCGCGGGGTGCTGGACGCGGGCCTGCCCTTCTTCGGCATCTGCCTGGGCAACCAGGTCCTGGGCCGGGCCCTGGGCTACGGCACCTACAAGCTCGCCTACGGGCACCGGGGCGTGAACCAGCCGGTGCTTGACCGGGCCACCGGCAAGGTGGAGATCACCGCCCACAACCACGGCTTCGCGGTGGACGCCCCCGTGGGGGAGGACTCCGTGGCCCCCTACGACGGCGGCCGCTACGGCCGGGTGCGCGTGAGCCACGTGTGCCTCAACGACCAGGTGGTCGAGGGCCTGGAGGCCCTGGACCTGCCAGCCTTCTCCGTGCAGTACCACCCGGAGGCCGCCGCCGGGCCCCACGACGCCGAGCACCTCTTTGACCGCTTCCTGCGCCTCGTGCGGGAGCACCAGCAGGCAGGGAGCCCGCCTAGGCCCGGGCCCGGGCAGCCGCCAGCCACCACCGCCGAGCAGGAGGAGCAAGCCTGATGCCTCGCCGCACCGACATCTCCTCCGTACTGGTGATCGGCTCCGGGCCGATCGTGATCGGCCAGGCCTGCGAGTTCGACTACTCCGGCACCCAGGCCTGCCGGGTCCTGAGGAACGAGGGCCTGCGCGTGGTCCTGGTCAACTCCAACCCGGCCACCATCATGACCGACCCCGGCGTGGCCGACGCCACCTACGTGGAGCCCATCACCACGGAGGTGCTCACCGCCATCATCGCTAAGGAGCGGCCCGACGCCCTCCTGCCCACCCTGGGCGGGCAGACCGCCCTGAACGCCGCCATGAGCCTGGTGGAGGCCGGGGTGCTGGAGCGCTACGGCGTCGAGCTGATCGGCGCCAGCGCCAGCGCCATCAGGGCCGGGGAGGACCGGGACGCCTTCAAGCAGGTCGTGGAGCGCTGCGGCGCCGAGGTGGCCCGCAGCGTGATCGCCCGCACCCTGGCCGAGTGCCACGCCGGGGTGGCGGCCCTGGGCGGCTACCCCGTGGTGGTGCGCCCCTCCTTCACCATGGGGGGCCTGGGCTCCGGCATCGCCTACGACGCCGCGGACCTGGAGCGCATAGCCGGACAGGGCCTGGCGGCCTCCCGCAGTACCGAGGTGCTCCTGGAGGAGTCCATCATCGGCTGGAAGGAGTACGAGCTGGAGCTCATGCGGGACCAGGCCGGTAACTGCGTGGTGGTCTGCTCCATCGAGAACCTGGACCCCGTGGGCGTGCACACCGGCGACTCCGTGACCGTGGCCCCGGCCCTGACCCTCACCGACCGGGAGCTCCAGCGCCTGCGGGACATCGGCATCGCCGTCATCCGGGAGGTGGGGGTTGACACCGGCGGCTGCAACATCCAGTTCGCCGTGGACCCCGCCAGCGGGCGCGTGGTGGTGATCGAGATGAACCCCCGGGTCTCGCGCTCCTCCGCCCTGGCCTCCAAGGCCACCGGCTTCCCGATCGCCAAGATCGCCGCCCGCCTGGCCGTGGGCTACACCCTGGACGAGGTACCCAACGACATCACCGGCTCCACCCCGGCCGCCTTCGAGCCGTCCCTGGACTACGTGGTGGTAAAGGTCCCGCGCTTCGCCTTCGAGAAGTTCCGGGGGGCGGACCCCACGCTCACCACCACTATGAAGTCGGTGGGGGAGTCCATGGCCATCGGCCGCTGCTTCACTGAGGCGCTGCAGAAGGCCATGCGCTCCGTGGACAAGCCCGGCAGCACCTTCCACTGGGAGGGCCCGGCCCCCACGGCCGCGCAGCTGCCGGACCTGCTGGAGTCCCTGCGGGTGCCCACCGAGAACCGGCTGGTGGACCTGCAGCAGGCCGTGCGCGGCGGCGCCACCCTGGAGCAGCTCCACGAGGCCACCCGGATCGACCCCTGGTTCCTGGACCAGGTGCTGCTGCTGGAGGAGGTGGCGCAGTGGGTGCGGCAGGCGCCCGCCCTGAGCGCCACGGTGCTGGCGGAGGCCAAGCGGCACGGCTTCTCCGACCAGCAGGTGGCCTCCCTGCGGGGCCTGGGCGAGGACACCGTGCGCGAGGTCCGCCACGCCTACGGCCTGCGCCCCGTCTACAAGACCGTGGACACCTGCGCGGCGGAGTTCGCCGCCCGCACCCCCTACCTGTACTCCACCTACGAGACGCAGTCCGAGGTGGCGCCCCGGGAGCGGGAGGCGGTCATCATCCTGGGCTCCGGCCCCAACCGGATCGGCCAGGGCATCGAGTTCGACTACTCCTGCGTGCACGCCGCCCTGGCCCTGGGGGAGCAGTACGAGACCGTCATGGTCAACTGCAACCCGGAGACCGTCTCCACCGACTACGACGTCTCTGACCGCCTCTACTTCGAGCCCCTTACCTTCGAGGACGTCATGGAGGTCTATGAGGCGGAGCGGGCCGCCGGGCCGGTGGCGGGGGTGGTGGTGCAGCTGGGCGGGCAGACCCCGTTGCGCCTGGCGGCCCGGCTCAAGGCCGCGGGCGTGCCTGTACTGGGCACCACCCCGGAGGCGATCGACGCCGCCGAGGACCGGCAGGCCTTCGGCCTGGTCCTGGAGGAGGCGGGGCTGCCCGCCCCCGCCCACGGCACCGCCCGCAGCGACGAGCAGGCCCTGGCGGTGGCCCGTAGCATAGGCTTCCCCGTGCTGGTGCGGCCCAGCTACGTGCTGGGCGGGCGGGGCATGGAGATCGTCTACGACGAGCCGGGCCTGCTCGGCTACCTGGACCGGGCCAGCCGGGAGGTGGGCGGGGCCTACGCCAACGGGCCGCTGCTGGTGGACCGCTTCCTGGACGACGCGATCGAGATCGACGTCGACGCCCTCTACGACGGCAACGAGCTGTTCCTGGGCGGCGTCATGGAGCACATCGAGGAGGCTGGCATCCACTCGGGCGACTCCGCCTGCGTGCTGCCGCCCATGACGCTCTCGGACGCGCAGATCGACCGCATACGCCGCTCCACCGAGGCGATCGCCCGCGGCGTGGGGGTGCGCGGGCTGCTCAACATCCAGTTCGCCCTGCTCAGCGACACCCTCTACGTGATCGAGGCCAATCCCCGGGCCAGCCGCACCGTGCCCTTCGTGTCCAAGGCCACCGGGGTGGCGCTGGCCCAGGCGGCCGCCCTGCTGATGGCGGGGCGCAGCATCGCCCAGCTGCGGGCCAGCGGGCACCTGCCGCCGCAGGACGCCAGCGTCTCCGACCCCCTGGACCCGATAGCCGTGAAGGAGGCGGTGCTGCCCTTCAAGCGCTTCCGCACCCCGCAGGGGCAGGTGGTGGACACGGTCCTGGGCCCGGAGATGCGTTCCACCGGTGAGGTCATGGGCTACGACTGCGACTTCCCGCGGGCCTTCGCCAAGTCCCAGGCCAGCGCCTATGGCGGGCTGCCCCTGGAGGGCACCGTATTCGTGTCGGTAGCGGACCGGGACAAGCGGCAGGTGGTCCTGCCCGTGGCCCGCCTGGCCGAGCTGGGCTTCACGGTCCTGGCCACCGCCGGTACCGCCCAGGTGCTGCGCCGCAACGGGATCCCGGCCGGGGTGGTGCGCAAGGTCAGCCAGGGGTCGGGTGCCAGCGGGGAGCCCACCGTGGTCCAGCTGATCGAGGCGGGATTGATCGACATGGTGGTCAACACCCCCAAGGGCCAGGGGGCCCGTGCGGACGGCTACTTGATCCGGGCGGCCACCACCAGCGCCAACCGGCCCATAATCACCACCGTGCAGGAGCTCCAGGCGGCGGTCCAGGCCCTGGAGGCCCGGCTGCGCGGGCCCTTCACGGTCCGGAGCCTGCAGGAGCACGACGCCGAGCGGCGGGCCCGGCGGGCGGCGGCACAGCACAAGGAGGTACGGTTATGAGCCCCAGCATGGCGACCAGCAGGGGTGGGCAGCCTTTCGGGGTGCGCCTGGCGGCCGCCATGGAGGAGCAGGGCCCGCTGTGCGTGGGCATCGACCCCCACGCGCAGCTGCTGCAGGCCTGGGGCCTGCCGGACAGCCCTCGGGGGCTGCGGGACTTCTCCCTACGGGTGGTGGAGGCGGTGGCTGGCCGGGTCGCCGCCGTCAAGCCCCAGTCCGCCTTCTTTGAGCGCCACGGCAGCGCCGGGGTAGGGGTGCTGGAGGAGGTGCTGGCGGCGCTGGGGGAGTCCGGCACCTTGTCCGTGCTGGACGTCAAGCGGGGGGACATCGGCTCCACCATGGCCGGTTACGCCCAGGCATACCTGCAGGAAGGCTCCCCGCTGGCCGCCGACGCCGTCACGCTCTCCCCCTACCTGGGGCTGGGTTCGCTCAGCCCTGCCCTGGGGCTGGCGGAGCAGAACTGTCGCGGGGTGTTCGTGCTGGCCCTGACCTCTAACCCGCAGGGGGCCCAGGTGCAGCACGCCACCGGGGAGGACGGGCGGGCCGTGGCCCGCAGTGTGGTGGAGGGGGTGGCCGTGCTGAACGCCCCGGCCCGGGCCGCTGGCGTGCTCGGGAGCGTGGGCCTGGTGGTGGGGGCCACCACGGGCGACGCCGTCGCCCGCCTGGGCATTGACCTGCAGGCCGCTAACGCCCCCCTGCTGGCTCCGGGGGTGGGGGCCCAGGGGGCGGGGGCAAACGAGCTGGAGGCGGTGTTTGGGGCTGCCCGGCGCAACGTGCTGGCCTCCACCTCCCGGGCTGTGCTGCAGGCCGGTCCCACCGTGCCGGGGCTGCGGGCGGCGGCGGCACGGGCTACCGCTGAAGTCCGGGCGGCCCTGCGGGACTAGCCAGGCCCAGGGGCCGCCGTCGAGAAGCTTCCCGCCGTCCGGGATCTTCCTTACCATCCAGAACCTGTCCAGAATCCATCCAGAGCACCCAGAAGCCGACCACAGGAGGCCTCCCATGCCAGTCCCCATGCCACTGACCCTCAGCCGCCGTGCGCTCACCCGCCTGGCCCTGCCCGTGCTGCCCCTGGCCCTGCTGGCGGCCTGCGGCTCCCCGGCCCAGCCGGTGGACGCGCAGCGCCCGGGCACGGTGATCGACGTGCGCACCGCCGAGGAGTACACCCAGGGGCACCTGCAGGGGGCGGTGAACATCGACGTGTCCGCGCCGGACTTCGACGAGCAGGTCGGGCAGCTGGACAAGACGGGGCGCTACACCCTCTACTGCCGCTCCGGGCGCCGCTCCGCCCAGGCCGCTGAACGCATGAAGCAGCTCGGCTTCACGGACGTGCAGGACGCGGGCTCCTACCAGGAGGCCACCAAGGCATTGGGTCTGCCGGAAGTCACCGGCTGAGCCGGGTGGGTGGTGGCCGGGGGCAGGTGAAGGTGGCTGCGGCTATACGGCATCATGCCTCCATGCCCTCCTCAGACAGCCCAGCCGCCCCCCGCCTCACCGTCATCGCCGGGCCCACCGCCGTCGGCAAAGGCACCTTGATGACCGAGCTGCGCCGTCGGCACCCGGGGCTCTTCGTGTCCGTCTCCGCCACCACCCGGGCGCCCCGCCCCGGAGAGGTCGACGGCGTGCACTACCACTTCGTCTCCGACGCCGAGTTCGACCGCCTGGTGGACGAGGGGCAGATGCTGGAGTGGGCGCTGGTGCACCGCAGGTACCGCTACGGCACCCCCCGCCAGCCGGTGGAGGCACGGCTGGCCGCCGGTGAGCCCGCCGTCCTGGAGATCGACCTGGACGGCGCCCGCCAGGTGCGTGGCTCCATGCCCCAGTCCCGGCTGATCTTTATCGCCCCTCCCAGCTGGGAGGAGCTGGTGCGGCGGCTCCAGGGGCGTGGCACCGAGCAGCCTGCTGAGCAGCAGCGGCGCCTGGAGACCGCCCGCACGGAGATGGCTGCCCAGGCGGAGTTCGACCACGTGGTGGTCAACGACACAGTGTCGCGCGCCACGGACGAGCTGGAGGGCCTGATCGGCCTGACACGCTAGAATCTGCCGATGTATAGCGCCACGAGCCGGTCACCCGGCCCGTGCAGGAGACACCAGGAGCGGAGCCAACCACATGCTCGGAACCTCACCCCAGCCCGAGGGCATCACCAACCCGCCTATCGACGAGCTGCTCGACAAGGTGGACTCCAAGTACGGGCTCGTGGTGGAGGCCGCCAAGCGGGCCCGCCAGATCAACACCTACACCCAGCAGCTGGAGGACAACCAGCTGGAGTTCTTCGGCCCCCTGGTGGAGACCGAGGTGGACGAGAAGCCCCTGGGCATCGCGCTGCGTGAGATCGTGGCCGAGAAGCTGCAGGTCATCTCCGGGGAGGAGGCTCGTGCCCGCCGTGCCGAGCTGGAGGAGGCCCGCCGCGCCGCCGAGGCTGACATGTTCGCCGACATCAACGTGGACCTGCCGCTGAGCGGCTCCGAGACGGCGGAGCCCGCCGTCGACCTGGGCGAGATCCAGTTCTGAGTCCCCAGGACACCAGCCTTGGCTGACAGCCCCGTACGCGCCGCGCACCCGTCCAGGTCGCGGCGCGTCGTCGTGGGGGTGGCCGGCTCGATTGCCGCCTACAAGGCTCCCTTCGTGGTCCGCGCGCTGCGCGCCCAGGGGCACGAGGTCAAGGTGGTGGCCACCGAGTCCGCCCTGCGCTTCATCGGGGCCCCGGCCCTGGCGGCGGTGAGCGGGGGACCAGTGTCCACCGGGGTGTTCGACGACCCGGCCGCGGTGGAGCACGTGGCCACCGCCGAGTGGGCTGAGCTGGTGCTGGTGGCCCCCGCTTCAGCCGACCTGCTGGCCCGGGTGGCGGCCGGACGCGCCGACGACCTGCTCACCGCCACGATCCTGACGGCCACCGCCCCGGTGGTGCTGGCCCCGGCCATGCACACCCAGATGTGGCAGGCTGCTGTCACCCAGGAGAACGTGGCCACCCTTAGACGGCGGGGCCTGACCGTGATCGAGCCGGACTCCGGGCGCCTGACCGGCGCCGACTCCGGCCCGGGCCGCTTCCCGGGGCCCGAGCGGGTGGTGGCGCAGGCCCTGGCCCGCCTGCAGGCCGAGCCGCCCGCCGCTGAGGAGACCCTGCCGGGGGCGGGACAGGTACCGACTCCGGTGCTGGCCGGGCGCCGGGTGCTGGTCTCCGCCGGAGGCACCCGGGAGCCCCTGGACCCCGTGCGCTACCTGGGTAACCGCTCCACCGGCCGCCAGGGCTGCGAGATCGCCGCCGCCGTCACCCAGGCGGGAGGCAGCGCCGTGCTGGTGGCCGCGAACATTGAGCCGCAGCTGCTCGCCACCCTGCCGTCCGGCGTGCGCGTGGTGGCGGTGGGCACCGCCCTGGAGCTGGAGGCGGCGGTGCGCTGTGAGGGGCAGCAGGCCGACGCCGTCGTGATGACCGCGGCGGTAGCGGACTTCCGCCCGGCCCAGGCCAGCGGCACCAAGATCAAGAAGCACCCGCTGGGCGGTGACGGGGGCCCGGCCGGGCCCCTGAGCCTGGAGCTGGTGGAGAACCCGGACGTGCTGGCGGGCCTGGTGCGCCAGCCGCTGCGCCCCGGCCAGGTGGTGGTGGGCTTCGCTGCCGAGACCGGCGACGAGCACGGTGACGTGCTGGCCCACGGCCGGGCCAAGGCCCGCCGCAAAGGGGCGGACCTGCTGGCCGTCAACGCGGTGGGGGAGCGGCTGGGCTTCGGGGACGTGCCCAACGCGGTGGTGGTGCTGGACCGTCAGGGCCAGGAGGTCGCCCGCACCAGCGGCACCAAGGCCCAGGTGGCGCGGCTGCTGGTGGAGCTGGTGGCAGCGCGGCTGGCGGAGCGCCAGCAGCCTTAAGGTGCAGGTGAGCACACTGGTGGTGCGTAAGGCTGTCAGTGGTGCACGGGTACCATCAGCACGTGACTTCCACACTGCGCCTCTTCACCTCCGAGTCCGTAACCGAGGGCCATCCGGACAAGGTCTGCGACCGTATCTCGGACGCCATCCTCGACGCCATCCTTGAGCAGGACCCTGCGGCCCGCGTGGCCGTGGAGACCATGGTCACCACCGGCCTGGTGCACGTGGCCGGGGAGGTGACCACCGAGCGCGCCTACGTGGAGATCCCGCAGATCGTGCGTGACGAGATCACCCGCATCGGCTACACCTCCTCCGAGGTCTGCTTTGACGGCCGCTCCTGCGGGGTGTCCGTGTCTATCGGCCAGCAGTCCCCGGACATCGCCGCCGGGGTGGACAAGGCGCTGGAGGCGCGCAGCGACGCCGGGCAGGTGGACGAGCTGGACCTGCAAGGGGCCGGGGACCAGGGCCTCATGTTCGGCTACGCCTGCACGGACACCGCCGAGCTGATGCCCCTGCCTATCCACCTGGCGCACCGGCTGGCGGAGCGCCTGACGGCGGTGCGCCGCCAGGGGATCGTGGAGGGCCTGCGCCCCGACGGCAAGACCCAGGTCACCATCGGCTACGACGGGGACCGGCCCGTGACCCTGGCCGGGCTGGTGGTCTCCACCCAGCACGACCCCGACCGCAGCCAGGCCTGGCTGCAGGACGCGATCGCCCAGGAGGTCGTGGCCCCCGTGCTGCAAGCCGCCGCCGAGTCAGGTGTGGAGCTGGACACCCGGGACACCGAGCTGCTGGTCAACCCCTCCGGCCAGTTCGTGATTGGCGGGCCGGCAGGTGACGCCGGGCTGACCGGACGCAAGATCATCGTGGACACCTACGGCGGGGTGGCCCGGCACGGGGGCGGGGCCTTCAGCGGCAAGGACCCCTCCAAGGTGGACCGCTCCGCCGCCTACGCCATGCGCTGGGTAGCCAAGAACGTGGTGGCCGCCGGGCTGGCGCAGCGCTGCGAGATCCAGGTGGCCTACGCCATCGGCGCGGCCCACCCCGTGGGGCTGTACCTGGAGACCTTCGGCACCCACACGGTGCCGGTGGAGCGGATCACCACCGCGGTGCAGGAGGTCTTCGACCTGCGTCCGGCCGCCATCATCCGCGACCTGGACCTGCTGCGTCCCGTCTACCGCGAGACCAGCGCCTACGGGCACTTTGGTCGCCCAGGCTTCACCTGGGAGGCCACTAACCGGGTGGACGCCCTGCGCGCCGTGATCTGAGATGGGCGCACCGGCCGGTGAGCAGGGGACGCTGCTCGCTGCTCCTGTGCCGGTGACCCGGCCGGTCCGCAGCGCGGAGGTCGCCCAGCCGGTGGCCCAGGTGCTGCTGGACACGCCGCTTCCCCAGCTGGACCGGCTCTTCGACTACCTGGTGCCCCCGGCCCTGGACGAGGCCGCCCAGGTCGGGACCCGGGTGGTGGTGCGCTTCGGCAGCCAGGAGGCGCACGGCTGGGTCTGGGGGCGCAGCCAGGAGACCACCCACCGCGGCAGGCTGGCCCCCCTCCGCCGGGTCGTGTCCGACCTGCCGGTGCTCACCGGCGCCACCCGCGCCCTGGTGGAGGCCGTGGCCCAGCGCAGCGCCGGGTCGCGGGCGGACGTGGTGCGCCTGGCCGTGCCCGCCCGCCACCGGGCCACCGAGCTGTCCGAGCGCGAGCGGGGGCCGGTGCGCCTGCCTGCCTGGGCGGCGCCCGGGGCCGGTGGCTGGGCGGACTACCAGGGTGGTCCCGGGCTGCTGGAGGAGCTGGCAGCCGGGGCCGCCCCCCGCTGCTGCTGGCACGTGCTGCCCCACGCCCCCTCCGGGGAGGGCTGGCTGGAGCTGGTAGCCCGGGCCGCCCGCGCCACCCTGGCCTCCGGCCGGGGTGTGCTGCTGGTGCTGGCCACCCACCAGCAGGCCGAGCACGCCGCCACGCAGCTGGAGCGGCTGCTGCCGGGGGAGCCGGTGGTCCACCTGACCGCCGAGGCTGGCCCCGCTGCCCGCTACCGGGCCTTCACCCGCCTGCTGCTCGGGCACGCCCGCGTCGCCGTCGGCACCCGGGGGGCGGCCTACGCGCCGGTGTCCCGCCTGGGGCTGGCCGTGGTGTGGGACGACGGCGACGACCGCCTGGACGAGCGGCGCGCTCCCTACACGCACGCCCGGCAGGTGCTGACCCTGCGGGCGGGGTTGGAGGACGCGGGCCTGCTGGTGGCGGGCTACACCACCTCCGTGGAGGCCCAGGCCCTGGTGGAGCGCGGCTGGGCCCGTGAGCTGCGCCCCGGGCGGCGCAGCGAGCTGGAGCACAGGCCCCGGGTGGAGGTCCCGGGCCCGCAGGAGTTGGAGGCGGAGGGTGCCTCCGGGGGTGCCCGGATCCCCTCCCTGGCCCACCGGCTGGTGCGCGCCGCCCTGGCGGAAGGGCCCGTGCTGGTCCAGGTGCCGCGGGGCGGCTACGTGCCGGTGGTCGCCTGCCAGTCCTGCCGCCAGGCGGCCCGCTGCAACACCTGTGGCGGACCCGTGTCCCTGCTGGGGGACGGCGCAGCGGCCTGCCGCTGGTGCTCCCGGCCGGTGGGCCGCTGGAGCTGCTCGCACTGCGGCGGCCGGAGCATGCGCATGGTGGGGGTGGGTACCGCCCGTACCGCGGAGGAGCTGGCCCGTGCCTTCCCGGGAGCCGCCGTGCTGGTCTCGGGCACCAAGGCCTCCCACGGGGTGGTGCGTGAGCTGGACGACCGCCCCCGCCTGGTGGTGGCCACCCCGGGGGCGGAGCCGGTGCCCCAGGGCGGCTACCGGGCGGTGCTGCTGCTGGACGGGGCGGTGCTCTCCTCCCGCCCCGAGCTGGGGGCGCAGGCGGAGGCCCTGCGCCGCTGGTCGAACGCGGCCGCACTGGCGGCGCCGGGCGCCCGGGTGCTGCTGCTGGGCCGCCCGGAACCGGACACCGCCCAGGCCCTGCTGCGCTGGGACCAGCCGGGATTCGCTCGGGCCCAGCTGCGGGAGCGCGACCAGCTGCACCTGCCCCCGGCCTGGCGCACCGCCCGGCTGGACGGCGAGCGGGCGGCGGTGGAGTCCGTGCTGGAGGAGGCCCGCCGGGCGGGCTTCGAGACGCTGGGTCCCTCCCTGATGACCCCGGGCAGCGCCCCCGGTACGGAGGGCCTGCGGCGGGCCCTGGTGCGTACCCCGGTGGAGCGGGGACGGGAGCTGGCCCAGGTGCTGCGTCAGACCACGGTGCGCCGGGCCCTGGAGCAGCTGCCTGCGGTGCGGGTGGAGATGGACCCCACGGTGCTGTGGTGACTGCCTGCGGGTGACGGCCGCAGCGGACCGTATCCGGGGCGGCCTCCAGGCTCCCGGGCCCTTGAGTATGTCGCCGAGACTCCACTAAAATGATTGATTTTGCGCGATTTATGCTTGTTTTAATTAGGTCTTGACAATCAGGGGTATCCAACCGATGATCGGCAGGACCAGGAGCGTCACTCCCCACATCAGGCAAAGGAGCCCCGATGCGACGTCTACCTTTCTCCCGCCCGCTGTCCCTGCTCGGGGCGCTGGCACTGACCATTCCCTTGGCCGCGACCGGAGCCGTGACGGCGGTGGCGGCCCCGGCTGAGGCCCTAACCGCCCCCGCCACGATCTCCGTGCCTGGCCTGACCGCCACGGTCGCGGCCGACTTCCCGCAGGTGATCGGCTACCAGCTGGCTGGCAAGCACCTGGGTGGCCGCACCGCCACCGTCCAGGAGGTGCTGATCGACGGCCGTCCCCAGGCAGTGCAGGGCGTCACCGCCCAGCGTGATGACGCCACCAAGGTCAGCTACCAGGTCTCCCTGGCGGGTGGCACCAGCTTCACGGCGGAGATCCTGGTGGACACGGTCGCCTCCCACGCCGAGGGCACCAGGAACGTCACCCGCCCCACGCTCACCTTCCGTGTCACCAGCCTCAGGGGCGGGCACACGATCGAGATCCCGGGCCACAGCCTGGTGTCGCTCTCCGCCAACGACGCCGGGGCCGCCTTCGCCGCAGCCACCACCGGCACCGCCCGGGGGGCCTCCGCCGAGGACCCCGAGGCCGGGGTCCAGGACACCTTCGGCACGATCACGGCTGCGACCCCGCTGGACGACCAGGCCGTAGGCTCGGCTTACCTGCTGCTCAGTACCGCGGAGGTGGCCGTGGGCCTGGAGACGAACGCCACCCCCGACCAGGCCGGACCAGGCACACAGTTCAACAACGGTCGCTGGTCCCGGCGGGTGGTGGCTGACGCCGCAGGCACCCCCACCCTGACCGCCAGCGCTGGTGAGTGGACCTACCGCTCTGCCGCCGCCACCGACGCCGTCGGGGACGAGGCCCGCCCCTACGCCACCCTCGTCTTCGCAGGCGACGCCAACTCCTCCGGCACGATCGACTGGCAGGACGCCGCCGTCGCCTACGCTGACGTCACTGAGCCGGTGCGTGGCGCGGAGGACAACTCCAACTGGGTGGTAACCCACATCCCCTTCAACTTCGCCTCCCAGGCCACCCACCCGTTCCTGCGCACCGCCGACGACGTCAAGCGCGTCAGCCTGGCCACAGACGGCCTGGGCCAGCGCGTCATGCTAAAGGGCTACGGCTCCGAGGGCCACGACTCCGCCCACCCGGACTACGCCTCCAACGTCAACAACCGGGCGGGCGGGGCCGCCGACCTGAAGACCCTTTTCGACGCGACCAGGGACGTCAACGCCGTCTACGGCATACACGTCAACACCACCGAGGCATACCCGGACGCCCAGAGCTTCAGCACCCTGGACCTTGCTGGCAACGCCGGGTGGGACTGGCTGGGCAAGTCCTACTACATCAACCAGCGGCAGGACCTGGGCAAGGGCAAGGTAACCAGTCGCTTCCAGGCGCTGCGCGACGAGTTCCCGCTGGCCAGCTACCCGGCCTTCCGCTGGATCTACATCGACGTCTACTACGGCTCCGGCTGGACCGCTGACCGTCTGGGCCAAGAGCTCAACAAGCAGGGCTGGGAGGTCGGCTCCGAGTGGTCCGACAAGTTCGAGCGCCACTCCGTGTGGTCCCACTGGGCCAATGACGAGAACTACGGTGGCGCCTCCCTCAAGGGCATGAACTCTGAGGTCATCCGCTTCATCGACAACGCCAACAAGGACACCTGGAACCCGGACGTCGCCCTGGGCTACCCGCAGGTCGTCGAGTTCGAGGGCTGGACCGGGCACCAGGACCAGCGGGCCTTCTACGCCAACGTCTGGGGCAACAACCTGCCCGCCAAGTTCATCCAGGCCTCCCGCCTGATGCGCCACGAGACCGAGGCGGCGGACGCGGCCACCAAGCACACCTGGACCACCGCCAACGGCACCGTGGCCACCGGCACCACCGCCGTCACCAACCGCTCCCACGGAAGCCAGGTGGCCGAGCAGATCCGCACCGACATGGCGGCCAGCCGCGAGATCAGCTACGACGGCGCCACCGTGCTGCGGGGGAGCACCTACCTGCTGCCCTGGACCGACAACGGCACCAAGGAAGGGGCCCCGCGCCTTTACCACTACAACCCGGCCGGGACGCAGACCACCTGGCAGCTGACCCGTGCCTTCGCCTCCCAGGGCTCCCTGACCCTCTACCGGCTCACCGACCAGGGCAAGGTGAAGGTCGCTGACCTGCCGGTCACCGAGGGCGCGGTCACGATCCCCGCCAGCGCCTTCGCGGAGGTCCCGGCCACGGACCTGGCCTCCACCGCCTTCGTGCTCTACCCGGCCACCACCCCCGCCACCGCCGTGGACCCCCAGTGGGGCGCGGGCACCGTCTTCACCGACCCAGGCTTCAACGCGGGCAACCTCCAGGCCTACACCACCACCGGCACGGTCAGCGCCGTCAAGGACGCCCACAACGACCCGGTGGCCCAGATCGGCGCCGGTGCGGGCTCCCTGGCCCAGGGATTTACCCTGGAGCCGGGCACCTACGAGGGCTCCACCTGGGTGGAGATCGGGGGCGGCCGGGCCCAGCGGGAGGTCAGCGTGTCCGTCTCCGGAAAGGGCCTCGGCCCAGCAGGCTCCCAGACCGGCCAGGACACTTCCGCCGCCACGGCGGAGCAGCCGGTGACCGTGGCCTTTGAGGACTTCGAGCACGTCCCCCAGGGCTGGGGGCCCTTCGTCAAGGGCGACGCCGGTGGCTCCACCGACCCGCGCACCGTGCTGGCTCCCCTGAACAGCCCCTACACCCAGAAGGGCTGGACGGCGCCCAACGGCCGGGTCAAGGCCACCGACGACGTCATCGGCGGCCACTGGTCGCTGAAGTCCCACTCGGAGAACGCCGGGCTGGTCTACCGCACCGTGCCGCAGACCATGGACCTCAAGGCCGGGCACCGCTACCGCGTGTCCTTCGACTACGAGAACGCCAAGGCCGGCGTCTACCAGTGGGTGACCGCCTACGACGTCCTGGGCCAGGACGGCGCCACCGCCGTCACCCTGGACACCACCGACCTGCCCGAGGCCACCGTCCCCACCCGCTTCAGCGAGGAGCTGGTGGCAGGCGGCTGCGGCAGCTACTGGGTGGGGCTGCGCAGCGTGCGCGGCGGGGTGGACGCCGCCGACCTCACCCTGGACAACTTCCGGGTGGAGGACCTGGGTGCCAGCCCGCAGGTCCCGGGCTGTGCCGCAGCTGCCGTGAGCCTGCGTGGGTCCCTGCAGGAAGGCAGCACCGGCCAGGTGGTCACCACGGTCACCAACTCTGAGCCCACGGCTGTCACGGACGTGACCTCGCAGCTGGTGGTGCCCCAGGGCTGGCGCGCCACCCCACGGGGCGCGGCCTCCGCCGCCCGTGTCGGTACCGGAGAGACCTTCTCGGTGACCTGGGACGTGGCGGTCCCCCAGGGGGCCGGAGGCAGGACCTTCACCCTGGGCCACCAGGCCACCTACAGCGTGGACGGCACGCCCCGCACCACCAGCGCTACCACCAAGGCATCCGTGCTGGGCGGGGTCAACCCTAACGGCGTCACCTTCCTGTCCGACCTGCCGGTAAACCCCGCCTTCAACCGCAACGGCTGGGGCCCGGTGGAACGGGACCTGGGCAACGGTGAGCAGGAGCAGGGAGACGGTCCGGCCCTACGCGTCGACGGGGTGGCCTACCCCAAAGGCCTGGGGGCGCACGCCCGCTCTGACGTGGGCTTCGACCTGGGAGGACAGTGCCACACCTTTGCCGCCACCGTCGGCGTGGACGACGCCCAGACCGCCAAGGGCACGGTGACCTTCGAGGTCAAGGGCACACGTGACGGCAGCAGCTGGGAGACCGTGGTGCCGCAGACCGAGGTGCTCCGGCACGACTCCCCGGGACTGGAGCTCACCGGAGACGTCACCGGTATGCGCACCATCCGCCTTATCGTGGGCGACGGTGGTGACGGCAACGGCAACGACCACGGAGACTGGGGCGCTGCCCGGGTGGCCTGCGGCACCGGTGCCATAGACCAGGGTGGTCCCGACGGACCGGCGCCCGGGGCCGAGCTGCAGCCCTACACCGGTGCGCTACAGGTCGTGGAGGCACCTGCCGCCTACAGCGGCAACCCGGCGTCCAACATGCTGGACAAGGACCCGGACACCTTCTACGACAAGGACTGGATCAACCTGCTTCCCCACCCCTCCACGGTGCTGCTGGGGCTCTATGAGGGAACCGACGTGACCGCCGTGGCCCCCACCCAGGTCTCGGGCCTGTCCGTGACCGGGCGCGCCGGGCAGGCAAACGGGCGGATCGAGGGCTACAAGGTCTACGTCGGCCAGGACGCCGCCAACGTAAACAACCTGGTGGCGGAGGGGACACTGTCCAACACCAGCAAGGAGCAGCGGATCGTGTTCTCCCACCCGGTGGAGGCAAAGCTGGTGCGGCTGGAGGTGACCTCCTCCTTCAAGACCAAGTCCGACCAGCCTGACGGCCTGCTGGCGATCGCCGAGATCAACGCCTTGACCGGCGAGATCACCAGCCCTGCTCCCGCAGGCCCGGACCAGCCTGGCTCCCCGGAGGGACCTGCTACGGCTGACCCGGCTGCGGTTACGGTCAGCACCGACGCCGGCGGGGTGATCGGCCAGCGGTACCTGGAGGTGGTCACGGCAGCCTCCCAGGCCCGGCCCAGCGGCACCGTCAGCACGGTGCTGGGCACCAGCCTGGCCCGCAACTGGGTGGCCGCCGACCAGAAGCACGACAGCTTCTTCCAGCGGGTGCCGGTGCGCTTCACCGTGACCGGTAAGGCCACCGAGGTCACCTTCACGGTGGCGGCCGGTGAGGGCAGCGCGCCGGTGCTGGTGGACGACCTGCGCCTGGTGCGGGTGGACCGGGCGGCTGAGAACGACCTGCTGGGCGTGGACTGCGCTGCCACGCCCACGCCGCAGCCGTGCAGCTCGGTGACGGCCAACAGCCGGGTGGGCCTGAGCACCCCGGCCCGGGCCGCAGTGACCCCACCCAGCCCCTCCCCGACGCCTGCCCCCTCCGAGCCCGGTCCCCGCCCCGACCCGCAGGGTCCGAAGCCTGCCTACGTGGCGGCGGTGGAGGCTGCTGGTCCCGGCAAGGGCCGGCTGCTGGCCGGTGACTGGGACGGCGACGGCACACTGACCTGGGCGGTGCGCGTGGGCAGCCGGGTGGTGTTCTACAACCAGAACCAGGTGGACGCTCCCGTCTACGCCTCCATCTCCCTGGGCCGGAGCACGGACGAGGTGCTGGTGGGCGACTGGAACGGGAACGGTTACGAGACCCTGGCGCTGCGCCGCGGCACCACGGTGCTGACGCAGGACCGCCTGACCAGCACAGCCACCACGCGGGTGGCGGTGCCGGGGATCACCCGCAGCTCCCAGCTGGTGGTCAAGCGGGAGCAAGGCAAGCCGGACGTGATCGAGCTGGCCAAGTGACCCGCTGAGCTCCCCGCCCGCCGGGCCCGGTACCCCCTCCTGTGCGGGGAGTGCCGGGCCCGGCGGCGTCTTTGGCCAGGAGGGCGGGGCCCTGCGACCAGTCTCGGTGGTCCAGGACCAGGAAGATGAGGGCTGCGGGGGGGGGAGAGAGAGAGAGACGAGCGCGCCTACGCCGTCGGCAGGCCGGGCCGTGGCAGCTAGTTCGGGTGCTGGTTGGGGGTGTAGAGGGTGTCATCTGGGTGAGATGGCGTGTGGCCGGGGTGTGGGGTGACTTGGGCGCGGTGGTGTGTGCTTGTGAGAGGTGCCTGGAGCATGGCCGTGAGCCGGTGAGGGTGCGGGGCGCGTCGTAGGCGTGGTGGGCCTGTTGGTGGTGCACGTGGATCTCACGGTAGGCGGTGTGCCTACCACCCCCCGACTTGTGCATTTCGGCGCGAGTGGTGCGGTTTTCCGGCACCACTCGCGCCGAAATGCACAAGTGGAGGCGAGGGAGGTCCAGGTGGCTACGGCGACGGCAACGGTGTCGCCGGTCCGGGCCTGCCTGCCACACCTTCTGGTCCCGCAGTCCTGGGTGGGGGCGGACCTAGGGCGCTAGGGTCGGCCCATGAGCAGTGCCAGTACCCACCCCGGTCAGCCGGTCCAGGCCGTCGTCTTCGACTACGGCAACGTCATGATCACCTGGGACCCCGTAGGTGCCGTATCCGGCCGGGTGCCCCTGGAGGAGTGGGACGCCTTTGCCCAGGGGGCGGGCTTCCACGAGCTGAACCTGCGCTCTGACGCCGGGGAGGACTTTGAGACGATCGTGGCGGACCTGGCCGCCGCCCACCCCGAGCACCCGCAGTGGCCCGGGATACTGCGGACCTACCGGGCGAACTTCCCGCACTCGATCACCGGTCACGTGCCCGGCACGCTCGCCCTGGTCCGCGAGCTGCTGGAGGCCGGGGTGCCCCTGTACCTGCTGTCCAACTTCGACGTCGAGCCCTTCGAGTACGCCCGCAGGCTCGTGCCCGAGCTGGACCGCTTCCAGGGGCTGGTGGTCTCTGGCCGGGAGCACATGGTCAAGCCCGACCACCGCCTCTACCGGATCGCCCTGGAGCGCTACCACCTGGACCCCGCCACCACCTTGTTCATTGACGACTCGCCCCAGAACGTGGAGGCCGCCCGGGCCGTGGGTATGCAGGCACTGCAGTTCACGGGGGCAGGCAGGCTGCGGGCCGAGCTGACCGAGCTGGGCCTGCTGACGGGACCGGCCCAGCAGCCCCCGATCACGCCCGTAGACTGAGCCCATGCGAGTCCTTTTCGCCGGAACACCCGAGGTCGCTCTGCCCGTCCTGCAAGCCCTCATGCAGGAGCAGTCCCATGAGGTCGTCGGTGTGCTTACCCGGGCTGACGCCCGCCGTGGGCGCGGGCACAGCCTCCAGCCCTCACCGGTGGCTGCCGTGGCCCGGGAGGCCGGGCTGGAGGTGCGCACCCCCAGGACATTGCGGGACCCGGAGGTCCAGGAATGGGTGCGCTCCCTGGACGCGGACGTGGCCGTCGTCGTGGCCTACGGGCGGCTGGTGCCCCCGGAGCTGCTGGACGTGCCCCGCCACGGCTGGCTCAACCTCCACTTCTCCCTGCTGCCCGCCTGGCGGGGGGCCGCCCCGGTGCAGTGGGCGGTGATCAACGGGGACCAGGTCACTGGAGCCTGCGTGTTCCGCCTGGAGGCGGGACTGGACACCGGCCCCGTCTACGCCCGCCTGAGCCGTCCCATCGGCGCCCGGCAGACCGCCGGGGAGCTGCTGGCAGAGCTCTCCCAGGAGGGCGTGCAGCTGGTCACCAGCACCTTGAGCGCCCTGGAGACCGGGCAGGCAGCCCCCCAGGAGCAGGACCACTCCCAGGCCACCACCGCCCCGACCCTCTCCAGCCAGGACGGTGAGATCCGCTGGAGCGACCCGGCCGTGGCCATTGACCGGCGCATCCGGGGGGTCACCCCCGCCCCCGGGGCCCACACCACCTACGCCGCCACCCGCCTGCGCCTGGGGCCGGTGACCCTGGCGCCTGAGACCACGGACCTGACGCCCGGCCAGGTGCGCGCCACCAAGCGGGAGGTACTGGTGGGCACCGGCTCCCACGCCGTGCGCCTGGGGCGGGTGGCGCCCGCAGGCAAGCAGTGGATGGACGCCGCCGCCTGGGCCCGCGGCGCCCAGGGCCTCTCCGCCACCGTGCTAGGTACCACAGGCAGCAGCCACGACGGCGGGGCCGCCTGATGGCCGCCGCAGCCGGGCGAGGCGGAGGCCACCACGCAGGCCGGGGCGGGGGACGCCCCCACGGGAACAGCCCCAAAGCCAAAGGCAACCGTGGTGGGAGCGAGCCACGTCGTCGTCCCCAGGGGGACCAGGCGGGGGCCCAGCGTCGCGGCCAGGGGCGGGAGAAGGGCGCGCACGGCTCCGGTGGCCGCCAGCGCCCGGCCCGCTCCGGCCCCGGCCCGCGCTTCACCGACCAGGCCCGCCTGTGCGCCTACGAGGCCGTCACCGCGGTGCGGGAGGACGGCGCCTACGCCAACCTGGCACTGCCCCCGCTGGTGGAGGCCCACCGGCTGGACCAGCGTGACGCCGCCTTCGCCACCGCCCTGACTTACGGCACCCTGCGCCTGCAGGGCCGCTACGACGCGGTTATCGCCCAGTGCGTGGACCGGCCCCTGCAACAGGTGGACCCCCGGGTCCTGGACCTGCTGCGCCTGGGCACCCACCAGCTGCTGTCCATGCGGGTGCCCAGCCACGCCGCCGTCAGCGCCACAGTGGACCTGAGCAGGCTGGTGGTGGGCAGAGGCGCGGCCACCTTTGTCAACGCGGTCCTGCGGCGTGTGAGCCAGCAGGACGCCCAGGTCTGGCTGGACCGGCTGGGACAGGAGGACGACCCTCTCAGTGCCCTAGCCACCCGTGGTTCCCACCCGCTGTGGGTGGTGCAGGCCCTGCGCCAGGCCCTGATCGACAACGGCCGCGACCCGGCAGAGCTGGAGGCCCTGCTGGAGGCGGACAACGCTGAGCCCCAGGTCACACTCTGCGCCCGTCCCGGCCTGGTCACGCCGCAGGCCCTGGCCAAGGAGGTCCTCAGGACCACTGGTCTGCGGCCCCGGGCCGGGGACCTGAGCCCCTACGCCCTGGTGCTGGAAGGCGGGGACCCGGGCCGGATCGCCTCCGTGCGGCGGTCGCGAGCCGGGGTGGAGGACGAGGGCAGCCAGCTGGTGGCCCTGCTCCTGTCCGAGACCCCCCTGCAGGGCCGTGACGAGCGCTGGCTGGACATGTGTGCCGGCCCAGGCGGCAAGGCCGCCCTGCTGGGGGCGCGCGCGGAGCAGCGCGGCGCGCACCTGGTGGCCAGTGAGGTCGCCCCGCACCGGGCTGACCTGGTGGACGACTCCGTACGGGCCCTGTCAGAGCAGGCCGTGGAGGTGCGCTGCGCGGACGGCCGCAGCTACGGTACCCAGGAGCCCGGCGCCTACGACCGGGTGCTGGTGGACGCCCCTTGCTCGGGGCTGGGCTCGCTCAGGCGGCGCCCCGAGTCCCGCTGGCGGCGCAGCCCCCAGGACGTCGTCGAGCTGGCCGGGCTGCAGCGCGAGCTGCTGGTCTCCGCCCTCAAGGCCGTGCGCAAGGGTGGCCTGGTGGCCTACGTGACCTGCTCGCCCCACGTGCTGGAGACCCGCCTGGTGGTGGAGGACGTGACCCGCGCCCTGGAGCGGGAGGGCCTGGGGACCGAGCTGCTGCACGCCGGGGACGCCGCCACCCGCGTGGCCCCCCGCCCCCCGGCCGGGGCCGACCGCCAGCTGCTGCAGCTGTGGCCCCACCTGGACGGCACCGACGCCATGTTCTGCGCACTGCTGCGCCGTACCCGCTGAGGGGTGCCTGCCTGCTCCCCAGACCCGCTAAGGACTCCGCCACCGCAACCGCCACCGTCAGGAGCACCATGAGCCACCCAGCCAGCATCACCCCCTCCATCCTCAACTGCGACGTCGCCCACCTGGCCACCGAGCTGGAGCGGATCGCCAACGCCGACGGCGTGCACGTGGACGTGATGGACAACCACTTCGTGCCCAACCTGTCCTGGGGCCTGCCGGTGGCTGAGGCAGTGGTCCGCTCCACCCGCCTGCCGGTGGACGCCCACCTGATGATCGAGGCCGCCGACCGCTGGGCCCCCGCCTACGCGGAGGCCGGCTGCCAGGTGGTCACCCCGCACGTGGAGGCTACCCAGGCCCCGGTGCGCCTGGCGCGCGAGCTCCACCGGCTCGGGGCCCAGGCGGGCCTGGCGCTGCGCCCCGCCACGCCCCTGGAGGCGGTGGAGTCCGTGCTCGGTGAGCTTGACCTGCTGCTCGTAATGACCGTGGAGCCGGGATTCGGCGGCCAGCAGTTCATTGAGGCGATGCTGCCCAAGATCAAGCGGGCTCGTAATCTCATCAGCGAGCAGAACCTGTCGGTGCGGCTACAGGTCGACGGCGGCGTGTCCCGCCAGACCATTGAGCGGGCCGCCGAGGCCGGGGCAGACACCTTCGTGGCCGGCTCTGCCGTCTACCGCGCTGACGACGCCCTGGCCGAGGTCCAGGCCCTGCGTGAGCTGGCCTCCGCCCACCAGCACTGAGCCCCAGATCGCTACCCGCCTCCGGACTGCTGACAGCACAGCCGTCAGGCCCTGTCCCGGAGGGAATCACCCGGCCCAGGTCCCGCCCAGTTTGTATGACATCCACAAATTGGGTGGGGTTGACTTTCTTGATGCTCCGACTTTGACGGAATGGTGCCACTTTCTGCTGCGACAGGTCCCGATTTCAATCAGGTAGCAAGACTTTGTCATGAATTCACAAGCTGTCTCCGGCTACTGCTCCTAATAGCGTGGTTCTGCAGCCGGCGCCCTGACCATGCTTTGTATGAACACGGGTGCCGCAGGGCAGGCCGGTCTGGGCCGACCTGCCTGGTGAGGCCTTGCGGGGCCACCGGAACTGGTAGGTGCTCCAGCCAGCGTCTAGTGCATAACCACAACACGGACTGCTGGTGTGAGAACAGACAGGGACGGTTCCCGCCCCCCATCTGACCTGAGGAGCACACCGTTGACCACCCGCAAGCTCAACCGGATCCTCATCGCGAACCGTGGTGAGATCGCCCTGCGTGTCCTGCGCACCGTCCGGGACCTAGGAGCCACCTCGATCCTGCCCTACACCCCGGAGGACCTCCTCAGCCCCGCCGCCGAGCTGGCCGACGAGGCCTACGCCCTCCCGGAAGGCTCCACCTACACCGACGCCGCCGCCCTGCTCGCGCTCGCCCAGGCCCAGGGCGTGGACGCCATACACCCCGGATACGGCTTCCTGGCGGAGGACCCCGCCTTCGCCCGGGCGGTCATCGCCGCCGGGATCACCTGGGTAGGGCCCTCGCCGGTGGCCATGGAGGCCCTGGGGGACAAGCTCTCCGCCCGGGCCACGGCCGAGCGGGCCGGCGTCGCCCCCGTCCCCGGCATCACCAGCCCTGTCACCAGCCCCCAGACCGTCATCGACTTCGCGGCCCTGCACGGCTACCCGGTGGTGCTCAAGCGCACCGACGGCGGGGGCGGGCGGGGTATCACCGTGCTGCACAGCGACGACGAGGCCCGCAGCACCCCGGCCTTCGACTCCGCCCAGGCCGGAGGCGCCACCCTGGTGCTGGAGAAGCTCGTGACCGCCGCCCGGCACGTGGAGACCCAGTGCGCCCGTGACGGCGCGGGCGCCTTCGCCGTCGTCTCCACCCGGGACTGCACCCTGCAGCGCCGCAACCAGAAGCTCCTGGAGGAGGCACCTGCCCCCTTCCTGCCCGCCGGCGTCCACGAGCGCCTGGTGGAGGCCTCCCGCAGCCTGCTGGAGACGGTGGGCTACGTGGGGGTGGCCACCTGCGAGTTCCTGCTGACGCCCGCCGGGGAGCTGTGGTTCCTGGAGGTCAACCCCCGCCTGCAGGTGGAGCACTGCGTCTCCGAGGAGGTCACCGGCACCGACCTGGTGGAGACCCAGCTGCGTATCGCCGCAGGCGGCCCCCTGGGGGAGGTGCCCGCCCCGCGCGGCCACTCCATAGAGCTGCGCATCACCTGCGAGGACCCCTTTAGGGGGATGGCCCCCGCCACCGGCGCCATCACGCGCCTGCGCTGGCCCGCCGGGCCCGGCATCCGGATAGAGTCCGGCGTCAGCGAGGGGGACGAGGTCACCCCCCTGTTCGACCCGCTGCTCGCCAAGATCGTGGTTACCGGCAGCAGCCGGGAGCAGGCCCTGTCCCGCTGCCGCCGTGCCCTGGCCGAGACCGTGGTGGAGGGCGTCACCGTCTGCACCCCCCTGCACGAGCACGTCCTGACCCGGCCTGAGCTGACCGGGGTGGACGCCCAGGGCGGGCTAGGGGTTACCACCCGCTGGATCGAGGAGGAGGTGCTGCCCGTGCTCGCCGCCCCCGCGGCGGAGGGCGAGGTACCCGGCCTGGGCACCGTACCCACCCCGCCGCTGCCCCAGAGCGGCCCCGGCCAGCGCACCCGCTCCACCTACGTGATCGAGCTCAACGGTCGGCGCCTGTCCCTGACCCTGCCCGACGGCATCCTCGGCGGCCCGGGCGCCCGCCACAACGTGGGCGCCCGCCCGCACCGGGCCCCCCAGCCCCTGCGCGGCCGTGCCTCCCGCCTGCCCCGGGGGACGGCTGAGGCCGCGGGGGCGGCCGGGGCCACCGGCGACGCCGACGGCACGATCGTGGCCCCCATGCAGGCGATCGTCACCCGTATCAGCACCTCGGAAGGCTCCCGGGTCCGCCAGGGCGACCTGCTGGTGGTCCTGGAGTCCATGAAGATGGAGAACTACGTCCACGCCCCCCACGACGGCCAGGTCACCGCCGTCCCGGTGACCGCAGGGCAGACCGTAGGCGCCGGAGACCCCCTGGTGACCCTCGCCCCCCAGTCCGAGACCAGCCAGCAGGAGGCCTGAGACCATGACCAGCACCGCCACCCCCACGCCCGGCGCGGCCCCGCAGCCCGCCCGAGCCACCCAGGGAGCAGGTACCACCATGGCGGGGTCGGTACAGACCCGCGCCTTCCGGGAGCGGGTGGAGCAGGTGGGCCGTGCCTGCGAGGAGCAGGCGGCCGCGCGCCAGCACGCCAAGGGCAAGCAGACCGCCCGCGAGCGCATCGACATGCTCCTGGACGACTCCACCTTCCTGGAGATCGGCCGCTACACGGGCTCCGGGGCGGGGGAGCAGGCCCGTCCCTCCGGCGTGGTCACCGGATTCGGGCAGATCGACGGACGACAGGTGGCCGTGTACTCCCAGGACTTCTCCGTCTCCGGCGGGGCCCTGGGGGAGGTGGAGGGGGACAAGATCGTCCGCCTGCTGGACGACGCCCTGCGCCTGCGTATCCCGGTGATCGGCCTGATCGACTCGGGGGGCGCCAAGATCCAGGAGGGAGTGGGTGCGCTGCGCCAGTACGGGCGTATCTTCAACCGCACCTGCGCCGCCTCAGGGCTGGTGCCCCAGATCAGCGTGATCCTGGGCCCCTGCGCGGGCGGCGCCGTCTACAGCCCCGCCCTGACGGACTTCGTGATCGCCACCCGGGAGGCCTCCCACATGTTCGTCACCGGGCCGGACGTGGTGCGGGCCGTCACCGGTGAGCGCATCAGCGCCGAGGACCTGGGCGGCGCGGACATCCACGGCTCGGTGTCCGGGGTGGTGCACTACGTGGCCGCCGACGAGGAGGACGCCCTGGCCCAGGTGCGCACCCTGCTGGCCTACCTGCCCTCCTGCGTCCAGCAGGAGGCCCCCAGCTACGCCTACGACGATGCTGACCGGGTGGCCGACGAGCGCAGCGCCGCCGGGGTGGGGGACCTGGTGCCCGCCTCCCCGCGCCAGCCCTACGACGTCGTGCAGGTGGTCTCCGCGCTGGTGGACCACGGTGAGCTGGTGCAGGTGCAGGAGGACTTCGCCGCCAACGTGGTGGTGGGCTTCGCCTGCCTGGAAGGGCGCCCCGTGGGGGTGGCCGCCAACCAGCCCCTGGTGGACGCCGGGACGCTGGACGTGGACGCCTCCGAGAAGCTGGCGCGCTTTGTGCGCTTCTGTGACGCCTTCGGCCTGCCGGTGGTCACCTTCGTGGACGTGCCCGGGTACCGTCCTGGGGCCGAGCAGGAGCACGCGGGCATCATCCGCCGCGGTGCGAAGGTGATCAACGCCTACGCCACCGCCACCGTTCCCCTGGTGACCGTGGTGCTGCGCAAGGCCTACGGCGGGGCGTACATCGTGATGGGCTCCAAGGCGATCGGGGCGGACCTGAACTTCTGCTGGCCCGGGGCGCAGATCGCGGTCCTGGGTGCCCAGGGGGCGGTCAGCATCATCCACCGCCGCGACCTGGCCCAGGTGCGTCAGGAGCAGGGCGAGGAGGCGGCGGCCGTGGAGCAGGAGCGCCTGGTCCGGCAGTACGAGGAGTCGGTCATCAACCCGGACAAGGCCGTGGCCATCGGGGAGATCGACGCCGTGATCGCCCCGGAGGAGACCCGCCAGGTTCTCGTCGACTCACTGGCAGCCCTGTCAGCCAAGCGTGGCGGCGTTCCCGCTCCCGGCAAGAAGCACGACAACGTGCCCCTGTAGACGGCCTAGAGGCCCCTGAGACCAGTAGCTACCACGCAATCCCACACGGAGACGTATATGACTAGCAAGACCGCCCCCCGCCCGATCGCCACACGCCTGACCAGCGGTGAGCCCTATGTGCTCGCCTTCAGAGGGCAAGCCAGTCCCTGGCGCGAGACCCTGCAGGAGCTGGTCGCCTCCGACCGGTCCCTGGCGGGACACCTGGTGCAGGTAGACAAGCAGGTAGCGGCGGTCCTCGCCCCGGTGGCCACCGAGCTGCTGACCATCACCCCCCGAGGATCCCGGATGCTTGACGACCTCGCGGCGCCGGTCAGTCCCGTGCCGTCAGCCAGACGGCAGGCCGACGGCACGGACGTGTCCGTGCCCGGCATCCTCCTGGCCCAGCACGCGGTGCTGGCCAGCCTGGAGGGGCTGGGCCTGGGGCCCAGCAGGCACGCCCCCGCCGCGGTGGTGGGACACTCCCAGGGGGTGCTGGCCGTGGCCCTGCTGGAGGCCCTGGGACAGGCAGGGGCGGAGCCGGAGGGAGATGAGCCGGCCCCTGCCGTGGTGCAGGTGCACGCCCTGGCCCGCCTGATCGGGGCGGCCGCCGCCCGCACCACCGCCCGCGGTGGCCTGGCCGCGGTCGGCGCGGCCACCCCGATGCTCTCCGTGCGGGGTGTCACCCGCCCGGTCCTGGACCGGGTGCTGGCGGAGCTGCCCGCCGCCGCCCGCGTGAGCGTAGGCGTGGCCAACGGGCGCACCGCGCACGTACTGTCCGGCCGCCCCGCCGACCTGGAGACCGTGGTCCGGGCGCTGGAGCGGGCGGCGGAGCGCAGCACCCAGGCCCGCAAGGAACGGCGTCGTGGCGGCTCCGTGCTGGCCCCGGTGACCGAGTACCTGCCCGTGTCCGTCCCCTTCCACAGCAGCCTGCTGAGCCAGGCCGTCACGGACGTGGTCGGCTGGGCCGGGCGCTGCGGCCTGGACACCAGCCTGGCCCAGGACCTGGCGGCCGCCGTCCTGATCGACCCTGTGGACTGGCCCGCCACCGTCCTGCACGCGCTGGAGGCTCCCGGCCAGCCCCGCCTGGTGGTGGACCTGGGCCCCGGCACGGTCCTGAGCCGCCTGACCGAGGCCGCCCTGGCCGGAACCGGGGCCACCGTGGTTCCCGCCGGGACCGCCGCGGCCCTGGACGACCTGCTGCGCCAGGGGGCCGCCCCGGAACCGACCGTGGACCGTAGCCGTTTCGCCCCTCGCCTGACCCGCCTGCCGGACGGCCGCCTCAGCCTGGACACGGCCTTCACCCGCCTGACCGGCCGCTCCGCCGTACTGCTGGCCGGCATGACCCCCACCACCGTGGACCCGGAGATCGTGGCGGCCGCCGCCAACGCCGGGTACTGGGCCGAGCTGGCCGGAGGCGGCCAGGTCACCCCGGGCGTGCTCGCCCAGAACCTGCAGGGCCTGCAGCGGCTCCTGGAGCCGGGCCGCACCGCTGCCTTCAACGCCATGTTCATGGACCGCTACCTGTGGAACCTGCACCTGGGCACCCAGCGCCTGCTGTCCAAGGCCCGCGGCTCGGGGGCCCCGGTGGACGGCGTGGTCGTCTCCGCCGGCGTCCCCGAGCTGGAGGAGGCCGTCGGGCTGCTGCGGCGCCTGCAGGCGGAGGGCTTCCCCTACGTGGCCTTCAAACCCGGCACGGTGGACCAGATCCGCCAGGTGCTGGCCATCGCCCAGGCGGTGCCGGACTCCCCGGTCATCATGCAGGTGGAGGACGGCCACGCCGGTGGCCACCACTCCTGGGAGGACCTGGACACCATGCTGCTGGCCACCTACGACGCCGTGCGCCAGTGCGAGAACGTGGTGCTGGTGGTCGGCGGCGGCATCGGCACCCCGGAGCGGGCCGCCGACTACCTCACGGGCCGCTGGGCCCTGGCCCACGGCGCCCTGGCCGCCCCCGTTGACGGCGTCATGGTGGGCACCGCCGCCATGACCGCCCTGGAGGCCCGGACCAACGAGGACGTCAAGCAGCTGCTGGTGGACACCCCTGGCACCGACCCGGACCGGGAGGGGGGCTGGGTGGCCTCCGGCGCCTCCGTGGGCGGCATGACCTCCGGCCTGTCCCACCTGCGCGCCGACCTGTACGAGATCGACAACTCCTCCGCCCGCGCCTCCCGCCTGATACAGGAGCTCGCCGGTGACGAGGACGCCATGCGCGCCCGCCGCCAGGAGATGATCGCCGCCCTGGCTAAGACCGCCAAGCCGTACTTCGGTGACGTGGAGAAGATGACCTACCTGGCCTGGGCCACCCGCTACGCCGGGCTGTGCGTGGCCCCGCACCAGGGGCGCCCCGCCACCGCGGACGACTGGGCCGACGAGGGCTGGTACGACCGCTTCCTGGACCTGCTGCACCGCGTGGAGGCCCGCCTGGCCGCCGTCGACACCGGCGAGATCCCCACCCTGTTCCCCGACCACGCCGCCGTCATCGACGCGGACGCCGCCCTGGCCGCCCTGGAGCAGGCCTACCCGCAGGCCGCCACCGTGCTGGTGGAGCCCGCCGACGCCGCCTGGTTCGTGGACCTGTGCCGCAAGCACCCCAAGCCGGTGCCCTTCGTGCCCGTGGTGGACGCCGACATCCTGCGCTGGTGGGGCACCGACTCCCTGTGGCAGTCCCAGGACCCGCGCTACAGCGCCGACCAGGTGCGGATCATCCCCGGACCCGTCTCCGTGGCCGGTATCACCACCGTCAACGAGCCGGTGGGACAGCTGCTGGGCCGCTTTGAGGCTGCCGCCGTGGAGGCCCTGCAGGCCGCAGGCGCCCCGGAGACCCCTGCCGCCAGCCGCCTGGGCTGCCAGGTGGCCGCAGGCAGCCGCCCCGTGGCCGACGCCGAGGAGCTGGTGCGCTGCGCCCCCCACGTGCTGTGGAACGGGCACCTGACCACCAACCCGGCCCGCGTCCTGGATCCGGGTGCCTACACGGTCACGCCCCGCCCCGACGTCGCCCCGGACGCCTACGACCTGGACATCCACCTGGACACCCACTGGGACCACACCCCCGGCGGGGAGCAGGTCCACGCGGTACGCCGCCTGGTGGTGCCGCTGCGCCTGCAGCGCGCCAGCGACGGCGCCGTGCCGGTGGTGGACCCCGGGCGGGTGCCCCAGACCATGAACGAGCTGCTGCGCACCACCGCCGGCGTGGGGGCCGTGTCCATCACCGGGGACCTGGTCTCCCGGCTGCCGCAGGTGGTGCCCGCCCGGCCCGGGGCCCGTGACGCCCGTGGGCGGGAGGCCAGCCAGCCCTTCGGCACGGTGCACGCCCGCTTCACCCTGGCCAGCACCCTGGGCGCCGACCACGCGGCGGTCACCGCCGACGCCCTGCCCACCAGCCTCAGCGCCGCGCCCCTGGTGCCGGACGCGCTGCTGGGCCCCTGCTGGCCCGTGGTCTACGCCGCCCTGGGCAGTGTGGTGGAGGACGGCATGCCCCTGATCGAGGGGCTGCTGGGGGCCGTGCACCTGGACCACACCATCGACCTGCGCCGTCCCCTGGCACAGCTGGTCCAGTGGGCCGGGCCCCAGGCCCAGGTGCAGGTGGACGGCTGGGTGTCCGCCCTGGAGGAGTCCAGCGCCGGACGGGTGGTGGACGTGCGCCTGGAGCTCACGGACGCCGCCACCGGCGAGCTGGTGGCCCTGATGCGTGAGCGCTTCGCGATCCGGGGACGCGCCCAGGGCACGGCAGTGCCCTCCGCCCCCGAGCTGGCGGGCGGGACCGGCCGGGAGACCGTCCCCGCCGCCCGTCGTCTGCTGCGGCGCGTGCGGGTCAGCGCCCCGGCGGACATGACGGCCTTCGCCCGGGTCACCGGTGACTTCAACCCGATCCACACCAGCTACCACGCCGCCAAGGTCGCGGGCATGCAGGCCCCCCTGGTGCACGGCATGTGGCTGTCGGCCACCGCCCAGCAGGTGGCTGCCTCAGCTGCCGCCGACGGCGGGGCCGGGGCGGTCCTGGCTGGGTGGACCTACACCATGCACGGCACCGTGGAGCTGCTGGACGAGGTGGAGGTCTCCGTGGAGCGCACCGCACTGGTGCGCGGCGGCGGGCAGCTGATCGAGGTGACCTGCCGGGTGGACGGCGAGGTGGTATCCCGGGGAACCGCCGTCACCGAGAGCGAGCCCACCGCCTACCTCTACCCGGGCCAGGGCATCCAGGCCCAGGGCATGGGGCTGGACGAGATGAACGTGTCCAGGGCCGCCCGGGAGGTGTGGGAGCGGGCCGACGCCCACACCCGCGCTGAGCTGGGCTTCTCCGTGATCGCCCTGGTGCGCGACAACCCCACGGAGATGACCGCCCGGGGAGTGACCTACCGCCACCCGGAGGGCCTGCTGAACCTGACCCAGTTCACCCAGGTGGCCCTGGCCACCGTGGCCCTGGCCACCACCGCCCGCCTGGCTGAGGCCGGGGCGCTGGTGGAGGGGGCGGCCTTCGCCGGGCACTCCCTGGGCGAGTACACCGCCCTGTCCGCCTACGGGCGGGTCATGCCGGTGGAGACGACCCTGTCCATCGTCTTCCAGCGCGGCTCGACCATGCACACCCTGGTGGAGCGTGACGAGCAGGGGGCCTCCCGCTACCGCATGGGCGCCCTGCGCCCCAACCAGGCGGGGGTCAGCGCCGAGCAGGTGGAGGGCTACGTGGCCGAGGTCTCCCAGCGCACCGGCGAGTTCCTGCAGATCGTCAACCACAACCTGGCCGGGGTGCAGTACGCCGTGGCCGGGACCGTGGAGGGGCTGGAGGCCCTGGCCGCAGACGCCCGCGCCCGCGCCCAGGCCCGGGGCGGCAAGAACCCCTTCATGTACGTGCCCGGCATAGACGTGCCCTTCCACTCCGAGGTGCTGCGTCCCGGCGTGCCGGAGTTCCGGGAGCGCCTGCTGTCCCTGGTGCCCCAGGACCTGGACCACGAGCGGCTGGTAGGCAGCTACGTGCCCAACCTGGTGGCCCGGCCCTTCGCACTGAGCCGTGACTTCGCCGAGGCGGTCCTGGAGGTGGTGCCCTCAGAGCCCGTGCGGGAGCTGCTGGCCGACTGGGACGGCTGGGCCAGCCGCCCCACGGAGCTGGCCCGGGTGCTGCTGGTGGAGCTGCTGGCCTGGCAGTTCGCCTCCCCGGTGCGCTGGATCGAGACCCAGGACGTGCTTCTCCGGGAGCCCGCTGAGGGCGGCCTGGGCATCCGGCACGTGGTGGAGGTGGGCCTGGCGGCCTCCCCGACCCTGGCCAACCTGGCCAGCCAGACCCTGGCCCTGCCCGCCCACGCCGGACGGCAGGTGGTGGTGCGTAACGCCCGCCGGGACGAGGCCCGCGTGCTGGCCACCGACACCGACCCCGCCGTCGAGGAGCCTGCGGAGGAGCCGGTGGCTCAGGGCCCCTCCGCCACGCCGGAGCCGGAGGCCACCCAGGAGGCGGCCTCTGCGTCTGCATCTGCCCCCGAGCCGGTGGCCGACAGTGCTGCCGAGGTGCCTGAGGTACCTGCGGCACAAGCAGCACCGGCTGGTCCAGCCGCAGCCAGCGGCCCGGTGGAGGACATCGTCTACGGGGCCACCGACGCCCTGACCTTCCTGCTGGCGCACTCCGCCCGCATCCGCCCCGAGCAGATCGGTGCCACCGACACCACCGAGACCCTCACCAACGGCGTCTCCTCCCGGCGTAACCAGCTGCTCATGGACCTGGGCACCGAGCTGCAGCTGGCCAGCATCGACGGCGCCGCCGACGCCGACATGACCGCCCTGGCGGCCACGGTCGCCAAGGGGGCCCCCGGCTACAAGCCCTTCGGCCCGGTGCTCACCGAGGTCGTGCGCACCGGCCTGGGCCGCCTCCTGGGCCCCTCCGGGGTGCGCGCCAACCGCGTGGCTGAGCGGGTCAAGGGCACCTGGGGACTGGGGGAGGGCTGGGTCTCCCACGTGACCGCCGCCCTGGTGCTGGGCACCCGTGAGGGCTCCTCCATGCGCGGTGAGGACCTGGCCTCCCTGGGCTCCTCCGCGCCCGCCACCAGCGCCGCCGCCGTGGACGCGCTGATCGACGCCGCCGTCCAGGCCACCGCCTCCGCCCGGGGCGTGGCCGTCGCCCAGGCCAGCGCCGCAGGCGGGGGCGGGGGAGGTGTGGTGGACTCCGCCGCGCTGGACGCCTTCGCGGCCTCCGTCACCGGGGAGAGCGGCGTGCTGGCCCGCACCGCCCGTACCATGCTGGCGGCCCTGGGGCTGAGCGCGCCCGCCCACCTGGACGCGCAGGCCGGGGACGAGGCCGCCACCACCCAGGCGCTGGTCGCCGCGGTGGACGCCGAGCTGGGCAGCGGCTGGCTGGCCTCCGTGACCCCCGCCTTCGACCCGGAGCGGGCCGTGCTGATCGACGACCGCTGGGCCAGCGCCAGGGAGGACCTGGCCCGCCTGGGCAACGGCGAGACCAGCCTGGAGCAGGCCCGCGCCGGGCTGGAACCGGCCCGCTTCACCGGCCTGGGCCAGGCGGTGGCCGACCAGGCCGCCTGGTGGGCGCAGCAGCTGCGGTCCAGCCGCCTGGCCGACGCCACCGAGCGCGCCGAGCTGGCGCAGGCCATCAGCCAGGCCGCCAGGCGGGAGCCTGCCGCCGGGGAGCCCAGCACCCGCTGGGCGCAGGAGGTCGCCGTGGTCACCGGAGTGGCACCGGGGTCGATCGCCGCCGCCGTAACCGGCGAGCTGCTGGCGGGCGGGGCCACCGTCGTGGCCACCAGCTCCCGGCTGAGCCACGAGCGCCTGGCCTTCGCCACCAGCCTGTACCGGCAGCACGCCAGCGCCGGGGCACGCCTGTGGATCCTGCCCGCCAACCTGGCCTCCTACCGGGACGTGGACGCCCTGGCCGACTGGATCGGCCACGACCAGGTGGTCACCGCCGGAGGCGTCTCCACCCTGGTCAAGGAGGCCCTGGTACCCACGCTGCTGTTCCCCTTCGCGGCGCCGCGCGTCTCGGGCAGCCTGGCGGACGCCGGGCCGGCAGCCGAGTCGCAGACCCGTCTGCTGCTGTGGAGCGTGGAGCGCAGCATCGCCGCCCTCAGCGCGATCGGCACGGACACGCACGTGGACCACCGCCTGCACGTCGTGCTGCCGGGCTCGCCCAACCGGGGCGTGTTCGGCGGGGACGGCGCCTATGGTGAGGTAAAGGCCGCCCTGGACGCCGTCGTGAACCGCTGGCACGCGGAGAAGGCCTGGGCCCAGCGCGTCACCCTGGCCCACCCGCGTATCGGCTGGGTGCGCGGCACTGGGCTGATGGGCGGCAACGACCCGCTGGTGGCGGCCGTGGAGGCCGCCGGGGTGCGCACCTGGTCCACCCAGGAGATCGCTGGCGAGCTGCTGGCGCTGTGCAGCCCGCAGGCCCGCGCCCAGGCGACCGTTACGCCCCTGCTGGCGGACCTGACCGGCGGGCTGGGCGACGGCGTCGACCTGGTGTCCCTGCGCGAGGAGGCCCTGGCCTCCGCCGCCGCAGAAGCCCCCGAGCAGGCGGAGCCGGCCCCCACCATCAAGGCCCTGCCCACGCCCGCCGTGCCCACCCAGCCCACCGCCCCGCACTGGGGCGAGGTGCGTGCCCGGCTGGAGGACATGGTGGTGGTGGTCTCCACCGGTGAGGTCTCCACCTGGGGCTCGGGCCGCACCCGACGGGAGGCCGAGCTGGGCATGAGTGGCGGCGAGGCCGTCGCCCTGACCGCCGCCGGAACCCTGGAGCTGGCCTGGGCCATGGGCCTGCTCACCTGGTACGACAGCCCCCAGGCAGGCTGGTACGACACCGACGGCGAGCTGGTGGAGGAGTCGCAGATCGCTGAGCGCTACGCAGACGAGGTCGCGGCCCGCTGCGGTATCCGCGAGTTCGTGGACGACGGCGTGATCGCCCCGGTCGCTGAGGAGGAGGTGCCCGTGTACCTGGAGCGGGACATCACCTTCACGGTGGCTGACGAGGCCCTGGCCCGTTCCCTGGAGGAGGCCGACCCGGAGCGCACGCGCGTGGCCCCCGAGGTGGTAGACGGCAGCCCCACCGGGGAGTGGCAGGTCACCCGCCTGGCGGGCTCCCTGGTGCGGGTGCCGCGGCGCGCCGCCCTGTCCCGCACCGTGGGCGGGCAGCTGCCGCAGGACTTTGACCCGGCCCGCTGGGGTATCCCCGCCTCCATGGTGGAGGGCATGGACAACCTGGCGGCCTGGAACCTGGTGACCGCGGTGGACGCCTTCCTGTCCGCGGGATTCAGCCCGGCCGAGCTGCTGCGGGCCGTGCACCCCAGCGACGTGGCCTGCACGCAGGGCACGGGCTTCGGGGGCATGGAGTCCATGCGCAAGATGTTCGTGGGGCGCCTGCTCGGTGAGGAGCGGCCCAGCGACATCCTGCAGGAGGCGCTGCCCAACGTGGTGGCCGCCCACGTCATGCAGTCCTTTATCGGCGGCTACGGCGCCATGGTGCAGCCGGTCTCGGCCTGCGCCACCGCCGCGGTCTCGATCGAGGAGGGCTGGGACAAGATCGCGCTGGGCAAGGCCGACGTGGTCGTGGCCGGGGCTATCGACGACATCTCGATCGAGTCGGTGGTGGGCTTCGGTGACATGAACGCCACCGCCGAGGCGGCCGCCATGTACCGCCAGGGCATCTCGGCCCGCCACTTCTCCCGGGCCAACGACCGCCGTCGCGGGGGCTTCGTGGAGGCGGAGGGCGGCGGCACGGTGGTGCTGGCGCGGGCCACCGTGGCCGCCGAGCTGGGCCTGCCGGTGGCGGGCGTGCTGGGCTTCGTGTCCTCCTACTCTGACGGCGCGCACACGTCCATCCCGGCCCCCGGCCTGGGGGCCCTGGGGGCGGGGCGTGGGGGGCGCGGCTCCCGCCTGGCGCGGGCGCTGGCAGACCTGGGAGTGGAGGCCGACGACGTGGCCGTGGTCTCCAAGCACGACACCTCCACCAAGGCCAACGACCCCAACGAGTCTGAGCTGCACACCCGCCTGGCGCGGGCGCTGGGGCGCACCGAGGGCAACCCGCTGGTGGCGGTCTCCCAGAAGACCGTCACGGGGCACGCCAAGGGTGGTGCCGCCGTGTTCCAGGTGGCCGGGCTGACCGAGATCCTGGCCACCGGCGTGGTGCCGGGCAACGCCAGCCTGGACGTGGTGGACGCGCCCCTGGCCAAGGACGCCTTCTGGGTCTGGCCGCGCACGCCGATGCGCCTGGCGGGCCGGGGCGGCGAGGGCGGTCGGGTGCCCGGGGCCGGGCCGGTGCGCGCGGGGCTGCTCACGAGCCTGGGCTTCGGGCACGTGTCGGGGCTGATCGCCCTGGTGCACCCGGGGGCCTTTGAGGCGGCACTGCGCCAGGAGGGCGGGCCGGAGGCGGTAAGCCGCTGGCTGGAGAGCGCGAACGCCCGCCTGGCTGCCGGTACCCGCCGTCGCCGGGCCGCGATGATCGGCCGGGAGGTGTTCTTCGAGCCGGTGCAGGCGCGCCGTCTGGGGGAGGCCACGGAGGTCCGCGACCCGCACGAGGTGGAGGCGGCGATGCTGCTCGACCCGGCCGCCCGCCTGGGCGCCGACGGCACCTTCTGACCGCCCCTTACCGGTCTCGCGGTACCGATGTCCCGGTCTCGCGAGACCGGGACATATGGCTCGCGAGACCGGCAAGGGTATCCTAAGTAACGGGCGGTGGTTCGAGCCTGCCAGCACCGGCAGTGCCCCTTCTGACAGTGCCTGGCGCCGCCCGCCGTCGTCTTACGCCGTCAGCCGCCGCCTGTTCCTCCGTCATCCTCACTGGTCTCGCAAGACCGGGAGCTACCTCGCGAGACCGGTACGGCAGAAGCAGGGGAGAATGCTGGCATGAGCGAGCCACAGCTGCCACCGGTGCCCCCAGGCCGGGGAGAGCCCCCAACCGGGGCCGGTCTGGACCTGGTCAGCGTGCCCGCCTTCGCCCACCAGCTCACGATCCCCGGCACGGTGTTCGCGGAGCGGGCCTTCACCCCTCGCGAGCTGCGTGAGGCGGTGCGTCGCTCGGACGCCACCGGCTCGCTGCAGGCTGAGCACCTGGCGGCCCGCTGGGCGGCCAAGGAGGCCTTCATCAAGGCCTGGTCGCAGGCCGTCAACCAGGTGGCGGGCGCCGCGGTGGCCCCGCTAATCGACCCAGAGCTGGTGGACTGGCAGCAGATCGAGGTGGTCTCTGACCGCTGGGGCCGTCCGGGCCTGCACCTCAGCGGCCAGGTGGCGGCGGCGGTGGCAGCCTCCCTGGGCCCTGATGCCGCAGACGGCGCCCGCTGGCTGGTCTCCCTCACGCACGACGGCGGCTGGGCCGCCGCGATCGTGCTGGCACCCTGCGGAACCCCAGTGACAGGACGGATCGAGCTCCGTACTGTAGAGGAGTCTTCCGAATGAGTGCCTTGGTCATATACGTGCATGGCAACGGGGGCAGCCCGGAGGAGGCTATGCACTATCAGTCCTTTTTTACTGGGGACGATGTAATCGGACTGGACTATGAGGCGAAGGTCCCGTGGCAGGCAAAGACGGAGTTCGCAGACTTTTATGACCGGCATAGGCAGGGGCATGATGCTGTCGTCCTGGTCGCCAGCAGTATCGGTGCTTACCTTTCCATGCATGCTTTTGCCGATAAACTGATTTCTCAGGCGCTGTTCATCTCTCCGGTTGTGGACATGGAGCGGCTGATAACGGAAGCAATGGCTTGTTCGGGTGTCACGGAGACTCAGCTGCGCAGGCAGAAAGTTATTAATATAGGATCCGGGCAGTCCCTATCTTGGGAGTATCTCAGCTACGTGCGGACGAACCCGGTGCACTGGAATGTCCCCACGTCGATCCTCTACGGCGGGAAGGACCACATCACCTCCAGAGAGACAATGTCCGAGTTCGCGGAGCACATTGGTGCGCAGCTCACGGTGGCGGAGGACTGCGAGCACTGGTTCCACACCGCGGAGCAGGTGCGAGTTCTTGACAGCTGGGTGAGGTGCGCAATTAGTTAGCTCAGTAGGGCCATCGACGGCGCCCGCTGGCTGGTCTCCCTCACGCACGACGGCGGCTGGGCCGCCGCGATCGTGCTGGCACCCCACCGGGGCTGAGTCTCCTGGCCCACGGGCTGCCTGGCCGCCGTCCGGCCCCGTCTGGGCCACCGCGTCCTACAATCCGGCCAGCCACCCAGACCGCACGGTGGTGCGGAGCCGCAGGCGGACCCTGCACATAGTTGCAGCCGGGCTGGAACCGGCTCCCACCGGCCTGTGACGGCCACCTCATCTCAGCTACCGTTGGGGCATGAAAAAGCTGATTAACGCCGTTGACGACGTAGTCACGGACTCGCTCAGAGGCATGGCCGCCGCCCACCCGGACACCCTGCAGGTTGATGTGGAGCAGCACATCGTCTACCGGGCCGTCCCCAAGGAGCCGGGCAAGGTGGCCCTGGTCTCCGGGGGCGGCAGCGGGCACGAGCCCCTGCACGCGGGCTTCGTGGGCACGGGGATGCTGGACGCCGCCTGCGCGGGCGAGGTCTTCACCTCCCCGGTGCCCGACCAGGTCGCGGCCGCCACCGCCGCCGTGGACCGGGGCGCGGGCGTGCTGCACATCGTCAAGAACTACACCGGCGACGTCATGAACTTTGAGATGGCGGCCGAGCTGGTGGCCGCCGAGAGCGGCACGGAGGTGGCCACCGTGGTGACCGCCGACGACGTCGCCGTGGAGGACTCCCTGTACACCGCCGGACGGCGCGGCGTGGGGGTGACGGTGCTGGTGGAGAAGATCGCCGGGGCGGCCGCAGAGGCGGGCCTGAGCCTGGCCCAGGTGGCGGAGGTCGCCCAGCGGGTGAGCAGCAACGGCCGCTCTATGGGCATGGCCCTGACCTCCTGCACCGTGCCCGCCAACGGCAGGCCCTCCTTCGACCTGCCGGAGGACGAGATGGAGATCGGCATCGGGATCCACGGTGAGCCGGGCCGCCACCGGGAGAGGCTCCTGCCCGCCCGTGAGATCGCCGAGCGCCTGGTGGAGCCGGTCCTGGCCGAGCTGCCCGCCGGGGACGGCCACGGCGTGATCGCCTTCCTCAACGGCATGGGCGGCAGCCCCCTGATCGAGCTGTACCTCATGTACGCGGAGGTAGCCAGGCTGCTGGAGGCGGCCGGGGTCAAGGTGGAGCGCTCCTTGGTGGGCAACTACATCACCAGCCTGGACATGGCTGGCTGCTCCCTGACCCTGCTGCGGACCGATGAGCAGGTCCTGCGCCTGTGGGACACCCCGGTACGCACCGCGGCTCTGCGCTGGGGGGTGTGAGCGTGGCCTTGACACAGCTGGACGCCGCGGCGCTGCAGGCCTGGCTACGGCGAGCGTCCGCGCTCATCACGGAGCACGCGGACGAGCTGACAGCCCTGGACGCCGCCATCGGTGACGCCGACCACGGCGCCAATATGCGCCGCGGCCTGAACGCGGCGGTGGAGGCCCTGGACGGGGGCAGCCTGGAGACGCCGGAGGCGGTGCTCAAGCAGGTGGCCATGACCTTGATCTCCAAGGTGGGTGGGGCCTCCGGGCCGCTGTACGGCACCTTCTTCCTGCGCCTGGCCAGCAGCGTGAAGGGCCTGGAGCACCTGGACCTGGCCACCTTGGCCCAGGGCGTGGAGGCCGGGGTCGGCGGCATCGTGCAGCGCGGCAAGGCCCAGGCGGGGGAGAAGACCATGCTGGACGCCTGGTTCCCCGCCCTGGAGGCGCTGCGTGGCGGCACGGACCTGGCTGCCGGTCTCCTGGCCGCCCAGGCGGCAGCCGAGGCCGGACGGGCCGCCACCGAGCCGATGCTGGCCACCAAGGGGCGCGCCTCCTACCTGGGGGAGAGGTCCATCGGGCACGTGGACCCGGGGGCTGCCTCCACGGCCCTGATCGTGCGGGCCCTGGCCGAGGTCGTGGCAGGGGGTGGCGCATGACCGGGATCGTGCTGGTCTCTCACTCCCTGCCGCTGGCGCAGGCGGCCCTGGACCTGGCGCGCGGCCTGGTGCCGGGCCTGGAGGTGCCGGTGGAGCTGGCGGCCGGGCTGGAAGGTGGCGAGCTGGGCACGGACGCCGTGGCGGTGGCGGAGGCGGTGGCCCGGGCTGACGACGGCGGGGGAGTGCTGGTGCTCGCGGACCTGGGCAGCGGGGTGCTCAGCGCCTTGACTGCCTTGGAGCTGCTGGACCCTGAGCTGGCACCCCGGGTCCGTCTGAGCCCGGCGCCGCTGGTGGAGGGCCTGGTGGGTGCTTATGCGGCCGCCGGTACGGGCCGGTCGCTGGAGCAGGTGGCCCAGGAGGCGGAGACGGCGGTGGAGGCCAAGCGCCAGCAGGTCCTAGGGGGCTAGCGCCAGCAGGTCCTAGTGGGCTGAGCCGCCGACTGCCTACGACGTCGCCTGGCCCGTGGTGCCTCTGGCGTGGGCTGAGGAGGGGCTGTCTGGCGGCTGAGCATGGCGTGCCCCACCAGCAATACAGTTTTGCTTCACGGCCTATGAAGTGGTGATATAGGTAGGGTTCTGCCGTGCCCGGCACGTGCAGGCCCCGTGCCGCCCACACCCCAGGCCAAGGAGCAGCAGTGTCTGACGTCACCTTCCAGGCGATCGCCATGGTCGTCTACTTTGCCGCGATGGTCGCCATCGGCTGGTGGGCCTACGGGCGCAACGAGAGCCTGGACGACTACATGCTGGCCGGGCGGGGGCTGGGGCCCTTCGTGACCGCCCTGTCAGCCGGGGCCTCGGACATGTCCGGCTGGCTGCTCATGGGCCTGCCGGGGGCCTTGTACGTCTCGGGCCTGGTGGAGGGCTGGATCGCCGTCGGCCTGACGGTGGGGGCGCTGCTGAACTGGATGCTGGTGGCGCCGCGCCTGCGCACCTACACGGAGGTGGCCGCCAACTCGATCACTATCCCCAGCTTCCTGGACAACCGCCTGCACGACTCCCGCCACCTGCTGCGCTGGGCCAGCGGCGTCATCATCCTGGTGTTCTTCACCTTCTACGTGTCTTCCGGCATGGTCTCCGGGGGGACCTTCTTTGAGTCCTCCTTCGGCCTGGACTACCGCCTGGGGCTGGTGCTGGTGGCGGCGATCACCGTGCTGTACACCCTGGTGGGTGGCTTCCTGGCGGTCTCCTACACGGACCTGGTGCAGGGCCTGATGATGGTGGCCGCGCTGGTGGCGGTGCCGGTGACCGGGGTCATCCACCTGGGCGGCCTGGGCGCCACCGTCGACGCCGTGACCGCGGTGGACCCCGCGTACTGGGAGGTGGTGGGCCCCACCACCTCCGCTATCGGCATCCTCTCCTCCCTTGCCTGGGGGCTGGGCTACTTTGGCCAGCCGCACATCATCGTGCGCTTTATGGCGCTGCGCTCCCCGAAGGAGGCCGTATCGGGAGCGGCGATCGGCATCTCCTGGATGCTGTTCGCGGTGCTGGGGGCCGCCGCCACCGCGGTGGTGGGCGTGGCTGTCTACCAGCAGGACAAGGGGCGGCTGGACAACCCGGAGACGGTGTTCATCGAGCTGGGCAAGATGCTGTTCCACCCGCTGGTTGCCGGGCTGATGCTGGCGGCGATCCTGGCGGCGATCATGTCTACCGTGGCCAGCCAGCTGCTGGTCACCTCCTCCGCCCTGATTGAGGACCTCTACCAGCAGGTGCTTAAGACGGAGGTGCCGCAGCGGCGGCTGGTGACCTACTCGCGCCTGTCCGTGCTGGGGATCGCCTTGGTGGCGGCTGCGATGGCCTGGAGCCCCAGTGACACGATCCTGAAGCTGGTGGCTTTTGCCTGGGCCGGGTTCGGGGCGTCCTTTGGGCCGACTGTCATCCTGTCCCTGTACTGGCGGCGGCTGACCGCCACGGGGGCGGTTGCTGGCATGGTGGCCGGGGCGGTGGTCGTGATGCTCTGGGGCAACCTGGACGGCGGTGTGTTCGACCTCTACGAGATCCTGCCTGGTTTCCTGGCCAACCTGACGGTGGCGGTTGGCGTCTCGCTGCTGGGCCGCCCCCACGAGGATGTGGCCGCGGAGTTTGATGCTGCGGTGGCCGCGACCCGTTGAGCAGGAGGCCTCACCTATAGTGTGTCTCGCGTCCCGCAGGTACTAGCGGTCTGCCGTACAGCGACTGAAGCCGAGCCTTCCCTGGTGCCCGGTGACAGGGCTGGCTGCGGTCTGGGCAGGCAGCCTGTACTCGCATTGTTTCCCTGAGCGATGAGAGGCACCCCATGCAACCTCCTGTGAACCATCCCGGTAACCAGCCTGACTCGGCCTACGGTGGAGCTGGCTACGGCGGAGCGTATGCTGCGCCGAGTGGTGGGGCAGGGGCCCCGTACGGTGGTGCCTACGGCACCAGCACAGCGGGATACCCGCCCCAGTCCGCCTATGGCGCCCCTGACGGCTGGGTGTACGGGAGCCCGTATGAGGGTGGGGCAGCGAGCGCGTTGCCTGCCTACCCCGTTCTGGCGACTATGCCCTCCAGCCAGGAACTGGCTGAGGCGCGGATGGTTCCAGAGCACCTGGCCCCGGCCTACGGGGTCTCCATGGTGGAGGCTTACAAGCGCTTCTTCCGGCGTGCCTTTACCTTTAGCGGGTACGCCTCCCGCTCGGAGTTCTGGTGGGCGACGCTGGTTAATGTCCTGATCGACATCTTGCTGATTGCGCCAATGGGCACTCTGCTATCTATTGACGGAGGCGCTGGCGCCAGCGCGGAGAGTGTCGCGGTCGTCTTCGCTGCTCTCCTGATGATCTTTCAGTTTGTGATCCTCGTTCCTGGAATCTCGCTGTATATCCGTCGTCTACATGACACGGGACGCCCCGGCTTGTGGTTGCTGCTAGTTCTTGTGCCTTTCGGGAGGATCATTTTAACTATCATGGCCTGCCTGGACTCCCGTCCGGAGCAGTGGCGCCCTGAGTGGAGCCGCTGAGACTAGCGACCACAGGAGGCTGCCCACCCCACCCCTCCGCGAGACCGGGACATATGGCCCGCGAGTTCGGTTAGGTCAGCCTAAGTTGCCGAGCCTGTTGCTGCGCCCTCATTGGCGTGCGGTCTGCTGCGGAGGCTGAGCTTTGAGATCTGGCTGGTATCGCACGCACCTGCAGACTTTTGTCACTGGCGGAGGCTTAGAACTGTTCGTAAGCCCCATACCATCACCGCCACTGTTGAAATCATGCGGTTCTTCACCGCCTGTCCCCACCGGACACCTTCTCTAATCCTCCGCCAGTGACAGAACAAAGTGCGGGCGGCATCAGCATCGTCACTTCCCTGGCCATTCAAGCCGCTAGAAAGCCATTCAAGCGGATTGACCAGGCAGACACAGGCATCGGCTACCAGGTCACCCGAACACGGAGCGCCTGGCAAGCCTGTGACGAGCCGGACCTCCAATACCGTATCCCCTGCGGGGTCCACTACAGGCTCTCAGTGGCCTTGCGTCCTTCGGCTTCCTACACCTTCATCGGCTTCTTTGCCGTAGGTAGGTGAACAAGGTCAAAGTGGCGGCAACCAGGACTGCCGCTGGCAGGCCCGCAACAAGACGCCCATCGCCAGGTCTGCCGACGCTCAGCAGCGCCACGACCAGAAAGGTCACTCCTCCACCAATCAGACCAACCAGCAGCGCCTTACCCAAGGACAGCATTGTGTTCACCACCTCACTGCCACAGGGGTCTTGATCGTGTAACTAGGGACACTATTAGGTTTCTTCCCCGGAGGCCGCACCGCCAGCCCCCGCCGCCCGGCCTACCCGCCCTGTTTGCGCAGCTGGGCTGGTAAGCGCTAACGTCGCCCCAGAGCACGTGCTCCGGGGTCGGTGCAATTCCGAGCCGGCGGTAACAGTCCGCGACCCGTCCACAGCTCCCCGCCGGGGCGCCTGGACGGCTGACCTGGTGGAACTCCAGGACCGACGGTCAAAGTCCGGATGGGAGGCAGCACGGGCACCTACGGGCCACGAGCCAGGCGGCGGACGCCGTCCAGACCCAGCCCACAGGTGCTGAACAGGCGTGCCAGCCTGTCACCCCGGAGCCGCCCGGGGAACCTCCCCGGGACCGACCGGGGAAGGAGCAGCCGTGAGCGACAGCGGCCCACAGCCCGCACGACGCCCTCGCGCGACCTCACGCAGCGGCCCCCTGCCCGCGCTCCTGTTCGGTGCAGGCATCCTCCTGGCCTGGTGGCTGCTCGCCCGCTCCGGCAGCCTGCCCCGCTACGTGCTCCCCGACCCGGTAGCGGTGGCCCGCCGCCTGCTGCTGGGACTTACGCAGGCCCGCCTCCTGCCCGCAGCGGCCACCACCATGCAAGAAGCCCTGCTGGGCTGCCTGCTGGCCGCCGCCCTCGCCCTGCCCCTGGCCTGGGCGCTGTCCCACTGGCAGCTGTTCTCCCGCACAGTGCTGCCCTACGTGGCGGCCTCCCAGGCCGTCCCCGCGATCGCCCTGGCCCCCCTGTTCGTGGTCTGGTTCGGCTACGGCACCTGGCCGGTGGTGCTGCTGTGCGCCTTCATGGTGTTCTTCCCCATCACGGTCACCACCCTGGTGGGGCTGCGTGGCCTGGACCAGGACGTCATCGACGCCGCCCGGCTCGACGGCGCCCACGGCCTCCAGCTGGTCTGGCACCTGGAGGTACCCATGGCCCTGCCCTCGGTACTGGCTGGTATGCGCACCGGCTTCACGCTGTCCGTGACCGGCGCGGTGGTCGGAGAGCTGACCATGGGTGGTAGCGGGCTGGGCCAGGTGCTGGCCTCGCAGCGCCAGAGCGCCGACACCACCGGCCTGTTCGCCACCATCATCCTGCTGTGCCTGCTGGCCACCAGCATCCACGCCTGCCTGCACCAGCTGGAGCGGCGCAGCCGCGTGGTCGCTGACGTCCGCGGCAGGCAGTCCCACTAACCCCGTCCCGTCCCATACAGAAAGGCCCCTAGATGACCCCCACCGCCCCCAGCCGCCGCCACCTGCTCAAGGCCGCACTGGCGGTCCCAGGCCTCGCCCTGCTGTCCTCCTGCGCCAGCGGGACCGGGGCGCAGCAGGCCGCCACCGGCACCAGCTCCAGCACCCGGGGCGGCACCCCGCTGACAATCGGCCTGACCTACACGCCCAGCATCCAGTTCGCCCCCTTCTACCTGGCCCAGGACCAGGGGCTGCTGGGCGTCCACCAGCTGCGCCACCACGGCGCGGAGGAGGGGCTGTTCGACGCCCTGCTGTCCGGCACCGAGCACCTGGTGGTGGCAGGCGGCGACGAGGCGATCGTGGCGGCCTCCAACGGTGCCGATCTGGTGGTCGTAGGCGGCTTCTACCAGCGCTACCCGGTCAGCGTGATCGTGCCGCAGGACTCCCCGGTCACGGACCTGCCCAGCCTGCGCGGGCACAGCATCGGCCTGCCCGGCCGCTTCGGGGAGAACTGGTACGCCCTCAGGCTGGCCCTGCACAACGCCGGCCTGACCGAGCAGGACGTGCAGGTCCAGGAGATCGGCTACACCCAGCAGCTGGCGCTGAGCACCGGCAAGGTGGACGCCGTCGTCGGCTACTCCAACAACGACGCCGTACAGCTGAACCTGGGCGGCACCCCGGTGCGTGAGATCGCCATCGGTGAGCAGGTGCCGCTGCTGGGCGCCTCACTGGTGACCAGCCGCAGCGTCCTGGAGGCGCACCGCCCCGAGCTGCAGGCCCTGGTGGTGGCCTGCGCCCAGGGCATGACCCGCTTCTGTGACGACCCTGACGCGGCGGTGGAGATCACCCGGCAGCACCAGCCGGACCTGCTGGACAGCGAGCAGTCCTCCCGCGCCCGGGCCGTGGCGGTGGCCACCGGCGACCTCATCCGGCCCGACGACGCCACCACGGTAGGTGCCCTGGTGCCCGAGCAGGTGGGGCAGACCATCGACTTCCTGCGCAGCCACGAGCTGCTGGGGACCACTGCCGTCAGCACCGACACGGTCTGCGACGCCCTGCTGACGGTCGGCTGAACCAGGTCGACGGCGTCCGGCCGGCGCTGGGCCACAGCTGCGGCCGCAGCCCCGGCCGGGCCGCACCCGCCGGTGCAGGCCGCACCGGTCGGTACAGGTGCGTGCAGGCCGGTCCGGAGCCGTTCGCCTCCGCGCCCGCCAGCGCAGGGGGCTGCACGTCCGCGCCCGGCCGGGGCAGGCGGCTCAGAGCCGGCAGGCCAGCAGCGAGGAGACCAGGATCGCGCGGGCCCCCAGCGCGTAGAGCTCGTCCATGACCCGGTTCATGTCCTTGCGGGGCACCATGGCCCGCACCGCCACCCAGTCCGGGTTCTGCAGCGGGGAGACGGTGGGGGACTCGATCCCCGGTGTCAGGGCGCTGGCTTGGTCCAGCAGGTTCATGGGCACGTCGTAGTCCACCAGCACGTAGGAGCGGGCCCGCAGCACGCCCTCCAGGCGGCGCACCAGCGTGGCCAGGGCGGGCTCGTGCTGGAACTGCTCGGTGGTCACCAGCACCGCCTCGGAGACCAGCAGGGGCTCCCCGAAGACCTCCAGGCCCGCGGCGCGCAGGGTGGTGCCGGTCTCCACCACGTCGGCGATCAGGTCGGCCACCCCCAGGTGCACGGAGGACTCCACGGCGCCGTCCAGGTGCACCGTGGTGGCCTGCACCCCCTGGGCCTCCAGGTAGCCGCGCACCAGCACGTCGTAGGAGGTGGCCACCCTCTTGCCCGCCACGTCAGCCAGGCTGGACATGGTCCCGGCGGGGGCGGCCAGGCGGAAGGTGGAGCGGGCGAAGCCCAGCGGCAGGTGCTCCAGGGCCTGCACCCCGGAGTCCAGCAGCAGGTCACGGCCGGTGATCCCGGCGTGGACCGTGCCCTGGCCCACGTACACGGCGATGTCGCGGGGCCGCAGGAAGAACAGCTCGACGTCGTTGTCGGCGTCCACCAGCACCAGCTCGCGGCCGGAGCGCCGGGTGCGGTACCCGGCCTCCTTGAGCAGGGTGATGGCCGGGTCGGAGAGGGAGCCCTTGTTGGGGACGGCTAAGCGCAGCACGGGTACAGGCCTGTCTGTTCAGTTCGGTTGGGGGAGGGGCGGTCACAGGAAGCGGTAGACGTCCTGGAGGGTGTAGCCCTTGGCGACCATCATGCACTGGGTGTGGTAGAGCAGCTGGCTGATCTCCTCGCAGGCGGCGGCGTCGCTCTCGTGCTCGCAGGCCATCCAGGTCTCTGCCGCCTCCTCCACCAGCTTCTTGCCGATGAAGTGCACGCCCCGGTCGAGCTCGGCGACGGTGCCGGAGCCCTCCGGGCGGGTGGTGGCCTTCTCCTGCAGCTCAGCAAAGAGCTCCTCGAATGTCTTCACGCGGCGAGTCTATGGCAAGGCCCTGGGCCCGCTACGGCCCCACCCACCAGGCAAGATGCACGAAGGTGAGCCAACGCCCCTCACACGCGCCACATTCGCTCGCCATGGGGCATGATGGGGTTATGCCGCAGATCGTCGTAGCCACCCCGAACCCCGCCATCGACATCACCTACGCGGTGCCGCAGCCGCGTCTGGGCCAGGTGCACCGCGTAAGCAGCATCGTGCGGCGCGCGGGCGGCAAGGGGCTGAACGTGGCCGCCGTGCTGGCCCAGCTCGGTGTGCGCAGCCGAGTCACCGGCTTCCTGGGCGGCCGTGGGGGCGGGGAGCTGCGAGAGCTGGTGCGGGACTGGCCGGTGGACCAGGACTGGGTGGACCTGGGGGAGGCCTGCCCCACCCGCTCCTCAGTGGCCGTACGCGCCGACGACGGCAGCGTCACCGTCTTCAACGAGGCCGGTCCCACCACCACCTCAGACCACTGGGATGCTCTCACCAGGACCGTCAGCCAGGCCCTGGCGCCCCAGGACGTGCTGGTGGTCTCCGGCTCCTGCCCACCCGGGACCAGCAGCCAAGACCTCGCCTCCCTGCTCACTGCCGCCCGGGAACGCGGGGCCCGCACGGTCCTGGACACCTCCGGGCCCCTGCTGGTGGCCTGCTCCGGCCTGGCCGACGTCGTAAAGCCCAACCGGGAGGAGCTGTCCCAGGCCACCGGCACCACGGACCTGGCCGCTGGTGCCAAGGCTCTGCTGGAGAACGGGACCGGAGCCGTGGTGGTCTCGGACGGGCCGCGGGGCATGTACCTGTTTGCTGGTGGCAGCGCCGGTGGTGCTTGGCACGCTGACGCGCCCGACGTGCCGGTGGTCAACCCCACCGGGGCGGGGGACTCCGCGGTGGCGGCCCTGGCCGCCGGGCTGTGGCGCAGCCCGGGGGTGCTGGGCGCTCGGGCGCTGGTGGAGGCGGTGGCGCTTTCCGTGGCCGCCGTGGTCACCCCCGTGGCCGGGGTGGTGGACCTGCCCACCTACGAGCGGCTGCGCAGCCAGGTGACCGCCCAGGTGGTGGACGCCGCGGCGCAGGCATAGTCAGCCAAGCTGGTCTCCCGGCCCCGCACCCGGTGCTCTGGCCTCGCTGAGCGCGTTAGCAGCCCCGTGAGCCCGCCCGCCTAGCCCGATCTGGTCTTCCGGCCCCAACCTTGTGCTCTGGTGTCACTAAGCGGCTCGGCGGCACCATGGTCATGCCTGCCTGGTACGTCGAGCCAGCGCCTGCTTGTTCTCCCCGACCCCGCTGGTGCTGCCAGGCTCACCCAGCCCTGTGCAGGCTGCCCCGCTAGGCGCCAAGCAGCGCGGCCGCGTGGCGTCCGGCCGCCGCCGCGGACAGGAAGGCCGCCGCGTCGTCGTCCAGCCCCCGCCCCATGGTGGACAGGCGCAGGCCCGCCAGGCGCTCCACCTGCTCCAGGGCCGCACGCAGGCCCGCCGTCTCCACCTCCACCAGCTGGTGCTGGGCCCCCACAGCGCGTGGCGCCCCCAGGGCCTGGGCCTGCTCCCGCACCTGCTTGCCCAGCACCCCCGGAAGCACCGGCACCACCACGTCCGCCGTCAGCAGGGCCACCTGCCCGTAGGCCGTCAGCGAGTGGTGCGAGAGGCCCCGGTGCCGGGAACGCTTGTCCGCCTCCGAGACCCGCAGGCAGGCCACCGGCCTGCCCCCCAGCACCGCGGCCGCGTTGACCGCCTCGCCGCAGGAGGTGCCCGAGAAGCCCCAGGGGGTGTCCGTGCCCAGGTTGCCCGGCCCCTGCGTCACGACAGCGATATCGGCCCCCAGCACCAGGCGGGCCGCCAGCAGGCCGTTGTGCAGCGAAACCGCCTCCACGTCACCGCCCCAGGCCTGCCCCGTGGTCACCGTGCCCGCCAGCAGCCCGGCTGCCTGCAAGGCCGCCACGGTGCGCGAGTAGGCCAGGGGCAGCGCCCCGCCGTCGGTCATGACGTACACCACCCGGGGCCCGCCCTTACCGGAGGCCGGGAGCGTGCCCGCCACCAGCGCAGGCAGTGAGGAGTGCAGGTCCGCCACCACCACCGGCATGCCCTCCAGGCTCAGCTGCCCCTGCGCTCCGCTGAGAACCTGGTGGTGCTCCGTGCCCTGCTCGTCCACCCCCTGAACCAGCAGCTGGTCGGGCGTGTAGCGGCACTTGACCAGGTGCCCGGGGGCGCGCTGGTCGGCGGCCAGCGGGCCCAGCACCGCCGTGACCATGGCGTGCCCGCCGGTGCCCAGGCCCTGCACCAGGGCCGACACCTCCAGGCGCACCTCCTGGCCCGGCTGCGGCAGCCCGTGCAGCTGCTCGTAGACCACCGCCCGGAGCCGGGCCCCTGCCTTCAGCAGGGTGGCTCCCGGTGGGCAGGCAGCCACCTCCACCTCCAGCTCGCTGCAACGGCGTCCCACCGGCCCCCAGGACCTACGCACTGCCTGCACCACGCCGTCGCGCCACATCATGGCTCCACGGTACCGGCCCGAGGTCCTAGCCTGTGCCAGTGAGCTCCTCAACCACCCCGGTGCCCCCTGCCACGATCCCCGCCGAGCAGCGCCAGCTCAACCTCCTGCACGCGCTGCGCCACAGCCACCGAGGGCTGACCGCCGTCGAGCTGCTGGAGAGCGTGGAGGGCTACGAGGGCAACAGTCCCTCCCAGCGCCGCAAGTTCGAGCGTGACAAGGACGTGCTGCGCGAGCTGGGTATCACTACCCGCACCGAGCCGGAGGGGGCGGCTGCCGAGGGCCTGGAGGTCCGCTACCGGGTGGAGGACGGCGGCTACACCCTGGCCCCGCTCCGGCTCGACGCCGCCCAGGCGCAGGTGCTGGCGCTGGCGGCACGCTCCTGGCAGGAAGGCAGGCTCCCCTCCGCGGCCCGCCGGGCCGTCACCAAGCTGCTGGCGGTCGCTGAGGCGGCAGAGGACGCCGGCGGCCCGCAGGACCTTAGCCTGAGCGTGGACCCGAGCGTCCCCACAGAGCTGGTGGACGCCGTAGACCAGCAGCAGGTGGTGGCCTTCGACTACACCTCGCCCTCCTCCGGGCGGGTCTCCTGCCGCACCGTGGAGCCCCACGCCCTGGAGCTGCGGGAGGGCCGCTGGTACCTGCTGGCGGTAGAGACCGGCTCCCGCCGGGAGCTCACCTTCCGGGTGGAGCGGATCAGTGGCCCGGTCACGCCCCTGAGTGCTCCCCGGGCCTTCACCACCCGGACGGCGACCGCGCCCCCGGAGCACCGGCGGGCGCTGCTGGCCCTGCGGCCAGGCAAGGGCCTGGCGCTGCGCGGGGCCGCCAGCCGCCCGCTCAGCCCCACCGACCTGCCCGCCGCACCAGGCCCGGTGGTCCAGGGGCGGGACCTGCTGGAGCTGACCTACCAGGACCGGGACCAGCTTTCCCTGGCCGGGCTGCTGGCCTCACTGGGGCCGGACGTGCTCGTGCTGGAGCCGCCTGCCCTGCGGGAGGCGGTACGCACCCACCTGCGGGCCGTCGCCAGCCTGGGACCGCGGGGCGCAACCGACCCGGCACACATGGGTCCCCCCAGGGACCAAGCCGTAGCAGATCAGGCCCCGGCAGACCAGGCCAGAGAAGGTCTGCGACCAGCAGCTCTGGAACCGGCAGGTCCAGGCCCAGCGGATCAGGCCCCGGTGGGCGGCGCCCCGCACGACGAGGTCCCACCCACCACGACCGGCACTCCCAGCACGGTTAAGGAGCAGTGAGCATGGCCCGACCCTCCGGCCCCGAGCGCCTGGCCCGGCTTATGGCCCTGCCTGCCTGGGTGGGGGCGCACCCCGGTGCCACCCTGGCCCAGGCCGCCCAGCACTTTGACGTGCCCCCGCAGCAGCTCCACGCGGACCTGCTGACCCTGTGGATGACGGGGCTGCCCGGCATGGCCGGGGGAGACCTGGTGGACTTCGACTTCGCGGCCCTGGAGGAGGACGGCGAGCTCTACCTGACCCAGGGCCTGGGCCTGGACCTGCCCGTGCGGCTCTCGCGCCACGAGGCCGCCAGCCTGCTGCTGGTGCTCGGTGTCCTGCGGCAGGTCCTGGCCGCTGACCCCCAGGCCGCCGCTACCCTGGAGCGCACCCGTCAGGCGCTGCTGGAGGCCATGGGGGAGGCCCCTGCCACCCAGCGTCAGTCGCTGGCTCCAGCCGGTGCCACAGGCGAGGCGCAGGCGTCGGGCCCGCGGCACCTGGGGGAGGTGGACCCAGCCGTGCTGGGGGCCGTCCGCCAGGCCCTGCGCCGGCACCGCCGTCTGCACCTGGAGTACGTGTCCGCCACGGACCAGCGCACCAGCCGCCAGGTGGACCCCCTGCTGCTGCAGGGCGACGGCAGCCACCTGACCCTGAGCGCCTGGTGCCACGAGGCGGGCGCGGAACGCAGCTTCCGCCTGGACCGGGTGCTGGAGGCGCGGGTGCTGGAGGCTCCCGCCAACCACCAGGCACCTGCCCGACGTCGTAGGCCCACGGCGGACGAGCGCCCCCGGGCGGTGCTTACGCTCGCCCTCACCGGACGCTGGCTGGTGGAGGAGATCCCCTGGGAGTCCGCCACGGAGACGGACGACGGCCGCTGGCGCGTGACCGTGCGGGGCCGGGACGAGGAGTGGCTGGTGCGCCTGGTACTGTCCGCGGGGCAGCACGTGCTGCAGGTTGAGCCCCAGGCGCTGAGGCAGCAGGCTGCCCAGCTGGCGCAGGCCGCCCTGCGGGCATACGAGGCACATGAGGGGCCCACCGTGGCCGACCTTCCCTGACCGGCTGGGGCTGGCAGGCAGGGCCCCAGTACGCCTTGCGTGGAACCTCACGCCCGCGTTTACGGCCCGGGCCGCTGGTAACGCTAGACTCGCCGTGTTCCGCTATCGCCCACAAACTTGGAAGAGGTACTCACATGGGAGCCATGAAGCCTTGGCACTGGATCGTCGTTCTCGTTGTCGTCCTCCTCGTCTTCGGTGGCAACAAGCTGCCTGAGCTGGCTGGCAGCATCGGCAAGTCGATGAAGGTCTTCAAGAAGGAGGTCAAGGAGCTGCGTGAGGACGAGGACGCCCCCGCCGCCCAGGCCCCCGCGCAGATCCAGCCGCAGCAGGGCACCTACTACACCCAGCCGACCCAGCCCGGGCAGGCTGCTCCCCAGGTGGGCCCGCAGGACGGCGCCGCCCCCCAGGCCTGAGCCCCGGCCCCTGCAGGGGCACTCATCAACCCTGGCGGCGCTGGCTTGAGCACGTGCCGCCAGGGAGCAGGTCAACCCGGAGAAAGGACCAGCAGTGCCGAGTCTGCCGAAGGTGTCAGTATCCAGGCGCAAGGACAACCCCGAGGCCCGGATGGCTATCGGGGACCACCTGCGCGAGCTGCGCAACCGTGCGGTCATCGCGGCCGTGTCAGTGGCCCTGGGCTCCGTGGCTGGCTACTTCCTGTCTGACTGGGCCTACACGGTGGTCACCCAGCCGATCATTGAGGCCAACGCCCGGGGGGCGAACCTCTCCATAAACTTCGACACCGTCATGTCGTCCTTCGACTTGAAGCTGCGCCTGTCCATGTGGCTGGGCGTGCTGATCTCCGCACCGATCTGGACCTACGAGTTCTGGGCCTTTGTGGCCCCGGGCATGACCAGCCGGGAGAAACGCTTCGTCTGGGGCTACGGCCTGGCGGGCCTGCTGCTGTTCAGCGCCGGTATCGCCCTGGGGATCTACATCATCCCCCACGCCGTGATCGTGCTGACCAGCTTCATGCCCAACAGCATCGCGGTAACCGGTGTGATGTCCGTGTCCACCTACCTGTCCTTCGTCATGCGGATCGTGATGGCCTTCGGGATCGCCTTCCTGCTGCCTGAGGTCATGGTGGGCATCAACCAGCTGGGCCTGGTCAAGGGCAGCACCATGCTCAAGGGCTGGCGCTGGGCCGTGGTCGGGATCGTGGTGTTCATGGCGATCGTGAACCCCCTTCCGGACCCCTGGTCGGTGATCTTCATGTCCGTCCCGATCGTGGGACTGTACCTGGGGGCCTGCTTCATCTCCATCCAGCACGACAAGCGGCGCGCCAAGCGCCTGGCGGCGGAGGAGGCCGCCCTGGACGCGGCCCTGGCCAAGTAGGCCCTAGGCACCTTTGATCCTTTCTCTGAAGCAGACGGAGCTGCATCCATGCGCGTAGGGCTGGTCGTCAACCCCACCTCGGGACGAGGCCGCCACGGCGGTGCCGCCCGCGTGGTCACCACGGCGCTGGTCACCGCCGGGCACGACGTCGTAGAGGCCTACGGCGGCGACTACGAGGAGTCCCGCCGCAGCGCCACCGCCCTCCTGGAGGACCGGGTGGGCCTGGACGCCCTGGTGGTGGTAGGGGGCGACGGCACGGTGCACCTGGGGCTCGACGTGGTGGCCCAGACGCCGGTGCCGCTGGGTATCGTGGCCGTGGGTACCGGCAACGACGTCGCCCGCCACCTGGGTCTGCCCGCCCGTGACCCGCTGGCCGCCACCGCCGTAATCACCGAGGCCCTGGAGGGCCGGGGACGCAGCGTGCGCCTGGACGCCATCCACGCCACCCGCCCGGACGGCAGCCGGGTGCCCGACCAGCACGAGTGGTCCTTCGCGGTGCTCTCCGCCGGGGTGGACGCTGCCGTCAACGCCCGGGCCAACACCCTGTGCTGGCCTGCCGGGGAGGGGCGCTACGTGCGGGCGGTACTGGCTGAGCTGGCCCGCCTGTCGCCCTACGGCTACCGCCTGACCACCGACTCGGGCACCTGGGAGGGACCGGCCCTGCTGCTGGCCGTCGCCAACACCCGCTACTTCGGTGGTGGCATGGACCTGTCCCCGCAGGCCTCCGCCACCGACGGTCTCCTGGACGTGCTGCGGCTGGACCCTGTCTCCCGCCCCCGCCTGCTGCGGCTGCTGGGCCAGCTGTTCAAGGGCAGGCACCTGTCCGACCCGGCGGTGCACCTGGAGCGCAGCCGGGTGCTCACCATTGAGGCCCTGGAGCCGGAGACTGGCTGGCGTCGGCCCCCGCTGCCCATGGCCGACGGCGAGGCCGTGGCGGACCTGCCCCTGCGTCTGGAGGCCGTGCCCGAGGTGGTCAGCGTGCTGCTGCCTGCCTGAGCCCTGCCAGCGAGCCGGTCGGGCAGCCGCGTAGGCTGGGACCATGAGCGCTCCCGCAGAACGCTACGCCGCCGCGCGCCGCCGTCAGCAGGCCCTGCGCACCGAGCTGGCCCGGTTCCGCCACACCCTGTCCTTCGAGCTGGACGAGTTCCAGGAGGCTGGCTGCCAGGCGCTGGAACGGGGCGAAGGCGTGCTGGTGGCCGCCCCCACGGGCGCGGGCAAGACCGTGGTGGGGGAGTTCGCGGTGCACCTGGCCCTGTCCCAGGAGCTCAAGGCCTTCTACACCACCCCGATCAAGGCCCTGTCCAACCAGAAGTACCTGGACCTGTGCCAGCGCTTCGGCACCGAGCAGGTGGGGCTGCTCACCGGGGACACCTCCTTGAACCCGCACGCGCCAGTGGTGGTGATGACCACGGAGGTGCTGCGCAACATGCTCTACTCCGGCTCCAGCGACCTGGAGCGCCTGGGCTTCGTGGTCATGGACGAGGTCCACTACCTGGCTGACCGCTTCCGAGGGCCGGTTTGGGAGGAGGTCATCATCCACCTGCCGCCCCAGGTGCAGGTGGTCTCCTTGTCAGCCACCGTGTCCAACGCCGAGGAGTTCGGCGACTGGCTGGACCAGGTGCGCGGGCGGACCACGGTGGTGGTCTCGGAGCACCGGCCGGTGCCCCTGACCCAGCACATGATGGTGGGCCGCAAGCTGATGCCCCTCTACTCGGTACCCGTGCGCGTGGAGGACGCCGCCACCGAGGCCGCCCTGAGCGCCCAGCCGCCCCTGAACCCGGACCTGGTAGACGCCCTGCGGCAGGCCCGGCGGGCGGCGGCGGGAGAAGGAGGCCGTGGCCGGGAGGCTCGCGGCGGAGCGGCCCACGGCCTGCGCCAGCCCTGGCGGCGGGGCTCCCGTGCCGCAGGGGGAGCGCGGGCCCCGCGCCGGGGCGAGGGCGGGGCCCGGGTGGCCCGGCTGCGCCCGCCCTCCCGGACCACGGTCATCCGGGCGCTGGAGGACGCCCACCTGCTGCCGGCCATCGTCTTCGTCTTCTCCCGGGCGGGCTGCGAGCAGGCTGTGGCCCAGTCCCTGGCCGGGGGAGTGGAGCTGACCACGGAGGCGGAGGCCCAGCGCATCCGGGAGGTGATCGAGCGGCGCGTCGCCGACCTGCCCGGTGCGGACCTGGCGGTGCTGGGCTTCCACGCCTGGGCCCGGGCCCTGGAGCGGGGAGTGGCGGCGCACCACGCCGGCCTGCTGCCGGTCTTCAAGGAGACCGTGGAAGAGCTGTTCAGCGCCGGGCTGGTCAAGGTCGTCTACGCCACCGAGACCCTGGCGCTGGGCATCAACATGCCTGCGCGCACGGTGGTGCTGGAGTCCCTGCGCAAGTGGAACGGCTCCGCCCACGTGAACCTGACGCCGGGGGAGTACACCCAGCTCACGGGCCGGGCCGGACGGCGGGGCATTGACGTGGAGGGGCACGCCGTCGTCCTGGCGGTTGACGACCTGGAGCCCAGCACCGTCTCCTCCCTGGCCTCCCGGCGCACCTACCCGCTGGTCTCCGCCTTCCGTCCCACCTACAACATGGCGGTGAACCTGCTGGCTCGCACCAGCCGGGAGCGGGCCCGGGAGGTGCTGGAGTCCTCCTTCGCCCAGTTCCAGGCGGACCGGGGCGTGGTGGAGCTGGCCGCCCAGGCCCGGCGCAAGCGGCAGGGCCTGACGGGGCTGGAGTCGCAGATGGCCTGCCACCTGGGGGACTTCCGCGAGTACGCCCGCCTGCGCCAGCAGCTCTCTGCGGCAGAGACCGAGCTCAGGCGGGACGCCTCCGCCAGCCGCCGCACGGAGGCGGGGCGCAGCATGTCCGCGCTGCTTCCCGGGGCCGTGGTGCTCCACCAGCGGGGAAGGCGCGCCAGGCACGCCCTGGTGCTGGAGGTGGGGCAGGACCGTACCGGCACCCCGGCCCTGACGGTTCTGGGGGAGGACGGGCGCGTGCAGACCCTCAGCCCGGACACCACGCCCCAAGGCGTGACCAAGGTGGGAGAGCTGCGGATCCCAGCCGGTGCGGATCTGCGCCGCCCCCGGGAGCGCGACCGGCTGGTCGGCCGCCTGGTCCGCGCCATACGGGAGGGCAGCCTGACACAGCAGGGTGGCCGTCGACGTCGTCGTGGCGGCCGGGAGGACCGGGCCCGGCAGGAGGCCACAGAGCGGGTGGAGGCGCTGCGCCAGCAGCTGCGTGACCACCCCTGCCACGCCTGCCCGGACCGGGAGGAGCACGCCCGCACGGGCCGCAAGTGGGCCAAGGCCCTGGCCGAGGTGGAACGCCTGCAGGCGCGGGTGGTGACCCGTACCGGCACGATCGCCCGCCAGTTTGACGCCGTCTGTGAGGTGCTGCTGAGCCTGGGCTACCTGGAGCTGAAGGACCCGGGGCGGCCGGAGGGCGGCCTGCGGGTGACCTGGGCGGGCCGGATGCTGGCCCGCGTCTACGCGGAGCGCGACCTGCTGATCGCCGAGTGCCTGCGCCGGGGCACCTGGGAGGGGCTGGGACCGGCGGACCTGGCTGCGGCGGTCAGCGCCTGCGTCTACGAGCCCCGCCTGACGGCCAGCACCCTGGGCCTGCCGGTCTCGCCGGGCTCCCGCCTGGGGCAGGTACTGCGCGACGAGCTGGCCGTCTCCCGGCACATAAACGAGCTGGAGGCGCTGGCCCGCCTTGAGCACTCCACGGGGGCGGAGGCCGCCCTGGCCGGGCCGGTCCGCGCCTGGGCCCAGGGCGCCGACCTGGCCGAGGTGCTGGAGGACAGTGAGCTGACGGCGGGGGACTTCGTACGCTGGTGCAAGCAGCTGCTGGACGTGCTCACGCAGATCGCCTCCCTGCCCTCCGAGACACTGCCCTCTGAGAGCGGCTCGGGGGCCCCGCGCGCCGGGGACCGGCCTGATAGGGACGGCAGGCGGCCGCTGAACGTGCTGGCGGCCCAGGCCAGCCTGGACGTGGCGCGCGGAGTCGTGTCCTGGTCCTCGCTGTAGTCTCTTCCCAGCCGGGGAGACATTCCTCGTCCCTGGCCCGATCCCCAGGAAGGGTGCCTCGTGTCCGGCTTCTTCGCCCTGCTCGATGACATCGCCACGCTAGCCAAGCTCACGCTGTCCACCATTGACGACACCGCCTCCATCGCGGTCAAGACCACCGCCAAGGTCTCCGCCGCGGCCGTGGACGACGTCGCCGCCACCCCCCAGTACGTCACCGGAATCACCCCCGACCGTGAGCTGCCGATCATCAAGCGCATCGCCCTGGGATCCCTGCGCAACAAGTTCCTGATCATCCTGCCCCTCGGGCTGCTGCTCACCGCCGTCGCCCCGGCCCTGCTGCCGGTGGCGCTGATCGTGGGCGGCAGCTACCTGTGCTTCGAGGGCGGGGAGAAGCTGCTGGCACCGCTGCTCGGCCACCACGACCACGACGACGAGGCCCTGCTGGGGGACGAGGACGCCATAGTCAGGCGCGCCACCACCACGGACTTCATCCTGTCCACCGAGATCCTCCTGCTGGCCATGGCCTCCGTGGAGGAGACCCAGCTGCGGCGGGTGATCGTGCTGTCCATGATCGCGCTCCTGGTCACCTTCGCCGTCTACGGCCTGGTGGCCCTGCTCATCAAGGCCGACGACCTGGGGGTGCACCTGGCCCGCAGCGGGCGCAGCCGGTTCGGGAAGGCCTTCGGGCGAGGCATCGTGCGGATCGCCCCTGGGACCTTCAAGGTCATCGGCTACATCGGCACCGTGGCGATGCTGTGGGTGGGTGGGGAGATCCTGGCCCACAACCTGGAGCACTTCGGTCTGCACTACCCCTACGGGTTCATAGAGCACGCCAGCCACCTCTTCACCAACCCGGTGCTGTCCTGGGTCGCCAAGACCGCCGTGGCCTGCCTGGTGGGAGCGGTGATCGGCAGCCTGCTGGCCCTCCTGTGGACGGGCGTGCACAGGCTCCTGCCGCAGCGTCACCACGGCCAGCAGGCATGAGCCGCCAGGACCGGGCAGGTAGGCGTGCACAGGGCGCAGGCAAGAAGGCTGCCGGAGTACCCCTAAGGCACTACCAGCCGCTGCTGGCCCAGGTGCGCTACCCGCTGCTGGCCCAGTCCGCCGGGGCCCTGCTGGCTGGCCTGGTGGTCTACCTGGCCTTCCCCCCGCCCCTGCGCGGGGTCCTGCCGCTCCAAGGCAGCTGGTGGCTGGCCCCCTTAGGCACGGCCCTGTTCCACAGCCTGCTTAGGGGGCAGCGGGCCGGGCGGGCCGCCTGGCTGGGGCTGCTGTCCGGCCTGGGACTCTTCACCCCGCTGCTGCACTTCGCAGCCGTAGCCATGGGCAACGCGATCGGCTGGACGGCCCTGACCCTCACGGAGGCCGCCTACCTCAGCGCCCTGGGACTGGCCTGGGCACTGACCAGTCGCCTACCGGCCCTGAGCAGCCAGACCGGCTGGCGGGCCAGCCTGTGGCGGCTGGCAGCCTTCACCCTCCTGTGGTGCGGGGTGGAGGAGCTGCGCTCCTCCTGGCCCCTGGGCGGCCTGCCCTTCGGACGGCTGGCCTTCGCAGCCGCCGACGCCCCCATGCTGCCGGTGGCTGCCTACGGGGGCTCGATCGCCCTGACCGCCTGCCTGGCCAGCCTGGGCGCGGCCCTGGCCGAGCTGGCCCTGCTGCTGGGCACACGCCATCTGCGGGCCGCCCTGCCCGTGGCCGCCTGCGCGGGGCTGGCCGTGCTGGCCCCCGCCTACCTGCCCCTGGACTCCCAGGCACAGACAGGCAGCATCCGGGTAGCAGCCGTGCAGGGAAACGTGGCGGAGGACTTTGAGGACGCCTTCGGCCGGGCCCTGGAGGTCACCACCAACCACCTGGAAGGCACCCGCGGCTTCGTGCAGGACACCGGCCCCGGCGCCGTAGACGTCGTGATCTGGCCGGAGAACTCCGCCGACCTGGACCCCCGTGACGACCCCCGCTCAGCCAGCCTCGTGCAGCAGGCGGCCGGTGACGCCGGGGCGCCGGTGCTGGTCGGGGCGGTGCGCTACGGCCAGGACGAGCACACCGGTGCGCGCGTCCGCTACAACGACCTGCTGCTGTGGGACCCGGAGCAGGGGCCGGGGGAGTACTACCGCAAGCACCAGCCGGTGCCTTTCGCCGAGTACATCCCCTGGCGCGACCTGGTCCGCAAGGTCACCACCCAGGTGGACCGCATAGGTGTGGACCTGCTGCCCGGCACAGGCGGCTACACCCTGGAGGTGCCGGTGGCCGAGCAGTCCCGCCAGGTGCCGTTGGCGGTAGGGATCTGCTTTGAGGTCGCCTACGACTCCGCCCTGCGCGCCGGGGTGCTTGAGGGGGGCGAGCTGATCGTCGTACCCACCAACAACGCCAGCTTCCTGTACTCCTCGGAGGCCACCCAGCAGCTGGCGCAGGGGCGGGTCCAGGCGGTGGTCCACGGCCGCGCCGTCGTGCAGGTCTCCACGGTGGGGATCACCGCCCTGATCTCCCCGCAGGGGCGGGTGGAGCAGTCCACCAGGGCCTACACGCAGGCGGCGCTGGTGGGGCAGGTGCCCCTACGCACGTCCCTGACCTGGGCGGACCGCCTGAGCCCCTGGCCGGGCCTGCTGCTGGAGCTGGGGGCGGGGCTGCTCACGGCGGCAGGTATCCTTGGGGGAGTAAGGGACCTCGGGAAGCGCTGGCGAGCCCGACGTCGTTGACCGCCCTGCGGAAGGCCATTTTGTGAAGACCCTGGTAGTCATCCCCACCTTCAACGAGATCGACTCCCTGCCCCGGGCCCTGGACGGCGTCCGCCAGGCGCTGCCCTCCGGGCACGTCCTGGTGGTTGACGACGCCTCCCCGGACGGCACCGGCGCCTACGCTGACCAGCGGGCTGCCGCCGACGAGCACGTCCACGTGCTGCACCGCACCGGGAAGAACGGCCTGGGGCCCGCCTACCTGGCCGGTTTCGAGTGGGCGCTGCGTGA